>NZ_BBPP01000004.1:375759-383928 GCF_000787835.1 Streptacidiphilus melanogenes | reverse complement strand
GGCGTGGGGCGGGGGGCGTCTTCTGCTCCGGTGCGGCGCTCCCGGCGGCCTGCTGCCGCGGGCCCGCGATGAGGTTGTTGGTGCCCTGGATCACCCGCTGCAGCAGGCCGGGCCGCGGCTCGGCCGCCGCCTGCTCCTGCTGCTGCTCGATCTCTTCGACCACCTCCCGGGCGACCTTCGGCGTCTGCTTCTCCCCGGTCCATTCCAGGAAGCTCCCGCAGGAGCCGCAGAAGACGTCGTCGTCGCGGTTGTGGAACCCGCAGGTACGACACACGATCATCGCTCGACGACCTCCAGTCGGTGCGGGACGTGCGCGGGCTTCTCCGCCACGAGCAACTCCTCCAGTGCCGCCACGTCGACGGACGTGCCCTCAGGAACGGTCACCCGCACGGTCAGCTGCGCCGTCGGATCGCCCGGCAGCGCGCTGCCCGGGGCGTGGGACCAGCTGACCCCGCCGCTGTCGACGAGCTCCACCTCGCCGTCGGTGACGAGTTCGACCAGGGCACGGAGGCCCTCGGCGGTGCCGCGCAGGCGGAACAGCGGGACGCACTGCGCCACCGCTCCGCGCTGCCGGTGCAGCGGCCAGTTCTCGTCGAGGACGGTGCCGAGCCAGCCGGCGAGCCAGCGGGTGAAGTCGGCGGGCGCCAACAGCGGGTCGGCGTAGGCGGGCAGGCAGTCCAGGGCCGAGATCGCCGGGGCGAGCACCTCGTCCAGGGCGCCGGTCCACCGCATGGCCAGCGGGTCGTCCTGGAAGACCGCGGGCAGCAGGCTGCCGATCGGGTAGGGGGTGTCCAGGCCCTCCACGGCTCGTCGCATCAGTGGGCCTCCACCCTGACCTGGTGCTCGTAGGAGAAGACCAGGCTGTTCACGTCGAGATCGATCCTGGCGGCCTCCTTGCCGCGCGCGCCGGTCACCGGATCGGCGGTGAACAGCCGTACGTCCTCGACCAGTTCGACGCCCTGCACCTGCTGGAGGCGGCCGAAGACCTCGCCGGTCTGCACCGGGCGGCCGAAGGGCCAGCCGGTGCCCTCGGGGCCGCCGCCCGGCAGCGGGCCCAGGTAGCGGTAGAGCGCGTCGAGGGCGTCCTCGCGCACCCGCTCGATGTTGACCCGGGGCCGGGCCACCAGGCGGGCGACCACGGTGACGCCGCGGTACAGCGGCGGCTCCAGCGCGACGCGCGTGCCCACGACCCGTGCCCGGTCCAGGCGGGCGGCGACGCGGCGCAGCGTCTGCTCCGGCGGGACGAGGTTCTCGAAGGCGATCCGCCCGTCCTCCATGGCCGCCGCGGGGACGATCAGCACCCGGACGCCGCCCGCCTCCCCCGCGTCGCGGCCCGCAGGGACGCAGCGCACGCGCGCGATCTCCGGCGCGGCCTCGCGGGCGAGGATCTCGTAGTCCTCGGCCGTGACGGCGCGGCTGCGGGTGCGCACCAGCAGCGGCCCGCGGCTCTTGGCCTCCTCCAGGGTCTCGCCGTCGACACCGCCGTGGGCCGGGCGCCGGTTCTCCACGGCGGCGATCGAGGGGACCGAGGACATCAGCCGGCGGATCGCGCCCGTGGGGACGTTGCCCCGCGCGCCGCCCCCGGTCGCGTAACCGCGGATGCGGACCTCGGCGCCCTTGTCGGGCGTGGCGCCGTACCGGCGCAGGGTTCCGTCGGGCTCGCGGACGGCGGGGCCGAACAGCACGAGCCCGGAGACGGCGTCGAGGACGAAGTGACGGTCGTCCGGGCCGCTGTCGGCGAAGTGCTCGACCTCGGTCCACTCCTGCCAGCCCTCCGTCGAGCTCGTCTCCACCACGGGCGGGCCGTAGCCGGCCAGCACAGGGCTGTGGCCGAGCGGGAACTGCTGGCCCGGCACGCCCTCGGCCTGGCCGAGGGTCTCCAGGGCGACCGCCTCGGCGTGCACGGCCTCGACGGTCCCGCCGATGGTGGCGGCGGTCAGCCCGTCGACGATCGGCGAGTGCGTGTAGGGGGGTTGGCCCTCCTCGGGTTCGACGACCCGGGCCCTGATCCACCCCGCGCGGTCGCCTCCGACGATGCCGGCGCGGTGGCCCGCAGGCACGTGCAGGACGATGGCGCCGGAGGTGTTCAGGCCCCCGGTCTCGTCCAGGCCGACCTCGCACTGCGTCCAGCCGTCGTCACCCGTCCAGGCCTCCCATGTCAGGGGCGGGTGTTCGGGGTTGACTCCGACGCCCTCGGCGCGGCCGCGGAAGCCGAGCCGGACGGCGCATCCGGGGACGGGCGCGGACAGGCCGACCAGGAGGGTGTCGCCGATCCGGGGGCGCTGCCGGAACACCGGGAACGGGCGGCCGTCGGCGAGCAGCCGGGAGCGGTCCGCGGTCTCGGCCGGGTCGGCGTTCCCGGCGGCGAATCCGGCGCTGTCGCCGTCGCGTGCGTCGTCGGACTCCGGTTCGACCGGGGTCCGGATCGTGGCCAGCGAGCAGGGCACCAGGTCCAGGTCCTCACGTGTGCAGAAGACGATCGACTCGGCGGTGGCGGTGCGCAGGGTGCCGACGCGGGTACCGGCGGCGACGGTCAGCGGGACGCGGGCGGGGCTGGAGAGCCAGAAGGTGACCGGTGCGCGCGCCGGGGTCGGCGGGAGCATGCGCAGGCCGATCAGGTTCAGGAAGGTCAGGTAGAGCCGGTCGGGTACCTGGTTGAGCCGGAACAGCAACTGGTCGGTCATGTGGGCGAAGGTCTCGATCAAGGTGACGCCCGGGTCGGAGACGTTGTGGTCCGTCCACTCCGGGCAGCGCTGCATCACCAGGCGCTTGGCCTCGTCGACCAGGTCCTGGAACCGCCGGTCGTCGAGGTTGGGGACCGGAAGGGGCATCAGTACTCGTCCTCCTCGTGCTCGGGGATGGTGTAGAAGGGGAACACGAGGTTGCGCGGGCTGTTGGCGCCGGGCACGACGTAGTGGATGTCGATGTAGAGCAGGCCGGGCCGCTCCGCGTCGGGGTACACCTGCACCTCGGCGACGTCGACGCGCGGCTCCCACTGCTCGATGGCGTCCCTGACCACGTCGGCGATCTCGGCGGCCTTGTGGACGCTCGCGCTGTCGAAGACGTAGTCGCGCAGCGTGCTGCCGAACCTCGGCCGCATCGGGCGCTCGCCGGGATAGGTCTCCAGGATCAGCCGCATGGCCTGCTCCAGTTTGGCGGTGCCCGACGCCATGGCCACCGCGCCGGAGGGCTCGATGGCGAACGGGAACGACCAGCCGGAGCCGACGAAGTCGGTCATCGCCGCGCTCACCCGCCCAGCGTGATCGACGGGGCGGAGACCGAGACGCTGCCGTCGCTCTTGA
Organism: Streptacidiphilus melanogenes; assembly: GCF_000787835.1. Classification (GTDB taxonomy): domain Bacteria; phylum Actinomycetota; class Actinomycetes; order Streptomycetales; family Streptomycetaceae; genus Streptacidiphilus; species Streptacidiphilus melanogenes. The sequence continues at coordinate 380,626 of NZ_BBPP01000004.1, read as the reverse complement.
TGGTGAGCGACGCCGCGGACGTCAGCGTCAGCGTGTCGCCGCCGTCGATGTTCACGCAGCCGCCGGGTCCCGTCTGGATGTTGACCGTCCCGGCCTGGCCGCACCTGATGGTGAGTTGTGCGTCCGGATCAGCGGGGGCGCAGGCGAGTTCCACCGCTCCGGCGACGGCGTCGATGGCGAGGCCGAACGTGCCGTCACCGCTGCCGAGGGTCAGCTGGGACGTCACCGGCTCCGGGCCCTCGCCCATCTCGTCGTGGAACACCAGCCCGCTGCCGGAGGCGGAGACGAAGCCGCGCCGCACGACGGAGCTGTCCGCGCCGCCCGGTCCGCGCTGGATGGCGTCGCCGCCCAGGCTGTAGGCACTGTCCTCGGTGACCAGTCCGCCCAGCACGTAGGGGCGGCGGGGATCGCCGAACTCGAACCCGACCAGCACCTGGTCGCCGACCTCGGGCAGGAACATCGCCCCGCTGCGCCGGCCCGCGCCGAACTGCACCACCGGCGCCCAGTCGGTGCGGGCGTCCGGCGACAGCCACGGCAGCGTCAACCGGACCCGGGCGTGGTCGTCGCCGATGTCGTCGACGACGGCGCAGACCAGGCCGGGGACGCGGATCGGTCCGGTGCCCGCGGAGGTCAGGCCGAGGAGCGAGCGGTCGTGGAGGCCGCCTGCGGCGAACTCGGTGTGGTAGCCGTGCTCCGCCAGGTCGAACACGTGCCGGGCGCGGGTCACCAGCCAGGTCCGGGGGAAGCGGCCCGCGATGCCCGTGACCGTGACGGCGCCGCCGCTGCGGATCGCGGGGTTGCCGACGGCGTCGCCCTCCGCCTCGGCGAAGGTCCCGCCGACAGAGGCGGCCAGGGCGGAGGCGGCGGCCTCGGCGTCCGCGACCGGCAGGGTGCCCACGACATGGGCGGTCGGGCTGGGGGCCGGGCCGCGGTCCTGACCGGGCGCCGGACGGTCCTCGTCGAGCGCGGCGTCCTCGAGCCCGCCGCCCTCCGGGCGGAAGAGGCCGGCGACCTCGGCAAGACCCCTGGGGCGCGCTGCTGAGACGCCGGCCGCACGCGTCGGGGCGGGCGGCGCGTCGGCCAGGGCGGCGCGCAGCGGGTCCCAGACCCGCACCTCGACGTCCGGTGTCAGGTTCCCGGCGCTGACGCGTGGTTCGAACCGCAGCAGCCCGCCGGGCATGGCCAGTTCGACGGCCGTCCCGTCCGTCCCGGCCGACACCGACGCGCCGGGGCGGAAGCGGAAGCGCCCGCCGTCCATGCCGACCTCGAAGCCGATCTCGGCGGCCCGCTGGGTCAGGAACTCCCAGTCGCTCTGGTTGCACTGCAGCACGTGCTCGTGGACGGTGCGCGTCGGGGTGATGTCGAGCTGCGTGAGCCCGGCCTCCTCCGCGATCCGCCGCGCGATGTCGGCGTCGGTGACGTTGTCGAACGACCGTGTCCTGCGCGCCCGTTGGAGCCGGTGGCAGAGGTCGTAGCCGCGGACCACGGTCCGTCCGACCGTGCCCTGGTAGTACCCCTCGACGGCGGTGACCTCCCCGACGACCAGGCGGTCCTCCTCTGCGGGACCGGCCCGCACCTCGACGCCCACGCCGATGTCGAGGCCGGCGTCGTCGAGCGCGGCCCCGGTCAGGTCCTCGAACGCCAGCGTGAACATCCCCGGCAGCAGCAGCTGCGTGTCGACCTCGACGCGCACCAGGCAGTCGGCGGCCGTGCCGGAGAGCCGGCCGGCCGGGCCCTGTCCGCCGGAGCCCGCGCCGACCAGGATCACCGGCCACACCGTCGCGCCCTGGACGTCCCACTGCGTCATCGTGCGTTCTCCTCGGCGCCCGGCAGGTACACCGACGTTCCCGGCCGCACCCGCAGCGGGTCCTGGAACCCGTTCGCCGTGGCGATGTCGCGCCAGCGACCGGGGCCCCCGTAGCAGCGCGTGGCCAGCTCCGGCAGGGTCTCGGCGCCGGTGAGCAGGTGGGTACGCCGCCCTGGCAGGCCGCCCGAGCTGGGGTTGGTCGGCTGCGTCGGGTTGGGGAAGGTCTGCAGGGTCAGGTCGACGCCCGCGCGCAGGGGCTTGCCGTTGGGGTCGAACCTGGAATAGGTGACCGTCACGTGGGTGAGCCGCACGAGGTAGCTCTGCGGGCCCCAACGGAACCTCAGGCGCGGCAGTTCGGCCCGCTTCGTCGACGGCGCGCCCTCGGCGACGGCCGCGAACCGGCTCCAGCCGAGCAGGCGGTTGCCGTCGCGGCCGACGTTCTCGCCCTCCAGCGTCAGCGCGCGCAGGGTGATCCGGGTGGTGGCCCGGGCCCGCTCCAGGACGTCGACGGCGGGCAGTTCGACGTCCCCTGCGAGGGCGTCGCGGGAGTCCGCGCCGTCCGCGGCCCTCCCCCGGCTCAGCGCGGCGGACGGCACGACCGGCGCGGTGTGCGAGAGCACGACCGTGGACGGGGTGTAGGCGAAGACGACCCCCGCGTCCCCTTGGTCGGCCGGCGCGAGGGACGCCACCCGCAGGTCCTGTGTGGTCTTCGAGGAGTCCTCGCCCAGCGCGGCCCCCTGACCGCCCCGGGACGCGGTCCTCGGCTCGGGGAGGTCGTTCTCCCCCCAGAAGCCCTCGTGCTCGAAGGTCAGCGTCTCGACCGCCACCTTGTTCTGGTCGGCGTCCAGCGCCGGGCCGCTCCACGAGACCGGGTAGGCGTTCGTCAGCACCCAGGAGGCGACCTGCGTGGCCTGCGCGTCGTACAGCGAGATCTCCACCGTCCCCGTCGGCTTCTTCGCGGCGCTCCGCCAGTCCGTGATCAGCCCGGCCAGCCATTTGCGCAGCTGCTGCGACGATCCCTTCTCCACCGCCCGCTCCAGCACCACCGGGGCGTAGGCCACCTGCGTCGGCAGCCCCCTGGCCGCGTTGCCGTCGGCGACCGCCTGGGTCCGGAAGTCGACCTTCAGCCCCTTGCACGAGGACCACGAGCCGAGCGTCTCCACGCCGTCGAAGCCGTGGACCTTGACGACGAAGCGCATGGCCAGGCCGTAGTTCCCGAAGGTGGCGGCCGGCTGCATGAGCGACGCCGCATGGGACGGCGCGGAGACCGCGACCGGGGCGAGGGCGAGGCCGAGCTGCTGGCCGCCTTGCCCGCCGGCCGAGGCGAAGGACGCGATGCTCACGGTCGAGGTGCCTTCCGATCTGGTGTTCCCGAGGTCAGGTGGTTGCGGGGGTCAGGACTTGTCGAGTGCCATGTCGTCGTCGAGGAAGCCGTTGTGAGCGAGCTTGAGCGTCTCGATCGCGGGTTTGGCCCCGGCGGCGTCGAAGGACTCGATGCCCCAGGCGATCGGGAAGAACTCGCTCAGACGCCAGGACACGAGCGGCACCCCGCCGAAGCCCAGGAGCTGGATGGTGCCGCTCTGCGGGCGCGGCGCCTTGGAGGTCTGGCTCAGCCAGCTCTGCACGATCCGCGAGCCCGGACCGGCCGACCGGCTGAGGGTGATCGGCTCGTACCGGGTGGTTCCCGGGAAGATCCAGCTGTGGTTGCCCTGGGACCCGACCCGGTGCTCGACCTGCTGCCAGGTCACCGACAGACCGGTCACCCGGGACCAGTCCCCGAAGTGGTACCGGTAGTTGTCGATCATCACGGCGAACCGATGGGTCATGCCCATCGTCAGGCTGTCGCCGAGGTTCTGGGCTTCTTCCGCCGCGCCGAGCAGCGGTCGCACTATGGCCATGGCTTCCTTCCCCTCCTCCGCCTACCTCGTCCATCCGAACGGATCCGTCTCGCGCAGCCGACCCGCGCGTTCCCGGTCGACGAGGAGTTCGCGGCGCAGCCGTCCGTGGATCGTCGGGTAGACCCGGGCCGCCAACTCCTCGATGTCGCCGGGATCGTCGAGGTCGAGCGGACGCCGCCCGCCGGCCTCACCGGGCCGGTCACGGTCCGCGAAGCGCTCCGGGGAGAGCGCTCCGTCGGACGCGGACGGAAGCTGCGCCTCCGTGGCCCGCACCGCCTGTGCGGCGGTTGGTGCGGCCTGCCGCACGCTGTCACGGGTGGCCGCGAGGCCGGGGGCGGCCACACCGGGACGTGCCACGTCGGTGGGAGCGGCGGCGACCACCGGCGCGCGCGGCGGCTCCGGGGTGCCCGCCACGTCCTTCGCCCGCTGTACGCCCCCTCCGGCCTGCACGGGCCAACCGTCCGCGAGCCAGGGCGCGTTCCACGACGCGGCGGCAGGCACCCCGCTCTCCGTCGGGGCGGGAGCCATGCCGCCCTGCGCGGGGGCGGGATCGAGGCCGCGGGCCCAGCGCTCGGCCGCCACCGCCTGGGCCTCCAGGGCGGCCCCGGCGGCGGAGTCCTCGCCGGGCAGGGCGGAGCCGAGGGCGCGCTGCTGCGCGGCGTGGGTGAGCTCGTGGGCGAGCAGGCCGCGCCCGACCGGCTGGTCGAGCGGGCCCGCGTCGGCAGGCAGGAACACCTCGCCGTCCCGGGTGAACGCGTGCGCGCCCAGGGCGTGTGCGGCCACCGAGGCCCCGGGGCCGCGGTGGACCGGCACGTCGGAGACGTCCACGCCGAAGGTCCGGCGCATCGCGTCGGCGAGGTCGGGCAGCGGCTTTTGCGGTGCGACCGCCGGCTCGACCGGCGGAGGCGGCGGCTCGACCAGCGACGGAAGCGGCGACGGAGGCGGCGACGGTGGCTCCGCAGGGTCGCGGTCCGGCCGGGAGGCGGCCTGCGGGTGCGTCAGCGGCGGCTGCGCGGGCGATGCCTTGCGCGTGGCCGCGGGCAGCAGCGGGGGTGCGACGGGCGCGTTCGGGGTGGGCGCGGACCGGTGGCTGAGCGGCGCGGTCGTCCGGGCCGCTCGTTCGCCGGGCACAAAACGGTAGACGGGAGGGACGGCAGGGACC
>NZ_BBPP01000004.1:339202-375729 GCF_000787835.1 Streptacidiphilus melanogenes | reverse complement strand
CGGTAGACGGGGGGGACGGAGGGACCGCCGCACCCGATCCCCGGGCGGCATCCTTACGGGACGGCAACTCGGGTTCCGTGGGCGCGCGGTCCGGTCGGGGGTCGGCCTGGGGGTGCGCCAGCGGCTGCGCGTACATCGCCTCGGGCGGGGCCACCAGGGCCGGCGCGAGCGGCTCCGCCGCGTCCGCTGTCTGCGGGCGTGGCTGGGACGGTGCCGTCGCCTCCGTCGCGGGCCGGTCCATCGGCCGGTCGGCGGCCTGCCCCGCCGAAGCCGCGCGGCTGCGCTCCCGGGTCGGCGCCTGCCGTGGGGCGCGGGGCCCCGCCGCCGACACGCTGCCGGGCGCCGGCGTCGCTGCCTGCCGCGGTGCGGCGGGCACCGACGCATCGTCAACTGCCGTTGCCGAAGGGGGCTCGGCAGCGGTCGCCACCGGCGGTCCGGGCTCGATCGGCTCGTCCTGAGCCTCTGCATGGTCCTCGGCGTCGCCGAAAAGGCCGATCTGCGGATCCGGCTGCGTGTCCCCGGTGGGGCGGCGAAGCGGCCGGAGGGGGTTGCCCAGGCCGAGCCGTCGGCTCTCGGCGAGGGAGGCGCGCCGCGGCGCTCGCGGCGTCACCGCTGGGGGGTCGGCGGCGGGTCGCGGCGGTTCGACGACGGCGGTGCTCGTCGTCCGGGAGGGTCCGTCCTCGGACAGCGGCGGCAGTCCGTCCCCCGGCATGGCCGTGGTCTCGGCCGGGGCCCCGGCGGCCCACGGCGGGCGGTAGGACTCCAGCATGCGCAGCCAGGCCGAGGAGGTGTACGGCGCGGGATCGCGCGTGGGGTCGCCCACGTACTCGTCGACGGCCCGGACCAGATTGCGCCGTGGCCCGGCCGACGCCAGGACGCGCGGCGACAGCAGGGGTTCGGCCGGGGTGGGGGCCGGTGGGGTCGCGTGCCGGGGTGTGCGCACCCGCGGGGGTGTCGGGTGCGCCTCCCGCTGCGGCGTCTCTGCGAGCGCGGTGACCAGTCCCGTCACCCGCCCGGTGACCGGTGCCGGCGCCTCCGACGTGCTGTCACTTGCCTGCCGGGCGGGAGCAGCACGCGGGTGGCGCGGGGCCTGGATCAGCGGCGCGGTCCGCTCCGCCGCCAGCACGCCCAACGTGGCGGCGGAGGTCAGCGCGGGCGACCGGACGGTCGCGACGAGAGGCGGCAGTCGCCGCCAGTGCGCCGGACCGGGGCCGGGCGGCAGCAGGCCGAGGCCGGGCAGCGCGTCGTCGGTGCTCGCGACGTCGGTGCTCGCGACGTCCGTGCGCGTGACGTCCGTGCTCGCGGCGTCCGTTCGCGCGTCGCGGGTCCGCCTGCGCAGCCGTGGAGGCAGCCAGCGCATCGCGTCTCCTCCCCTCCGTCAGGGCCAGGACTCGTGGGTCTGGGTGTGTCCTGCCGCGGCGCCGTCGAGCTGTCCGTGGATCCGGCCGACCTCGTGGATCACCCGGGCCCGGACCGGGTGTTCGAGGTCGAGGATGTCCCGCAGCGGCCAGTGCAGGTAGTAAGCGAGGTACACGGCCTCCTCCCAGAGGCGGTCCGCCGTGTACGTCAGGATTCCCCCGGGGCATCACCGGCGATGTCCACCGCGAATCCGTGTCCGCAGGCAGGGCAGCTGACGTCGGCTTCGGTGTGCCCGTCCTGGTTGATCCGCCGGTACAGGTCCTGCAGGAACGCGAGGTCGGAGGCGAACAGGTTCTCGATGACGAGGGTGTCCACCCCGGGGGCGGTGCCGAGCTGTGTCAGCGTCCGTGCCAGCAGCACGACGCTGAGGTAGGCGGGGTTCTGCCTGACCCGCGGATCGCTCTGGCTGGTGATCTCGTCGCGTGCGGTGGCCAGGCGCATCACGCCGTCCCGGTGCACGCGCCCCTGCTCGTCCACATAGCCGCGGGGCAGGACGAACGGGTAACGGGTGGTCAGCCCGATCGAGTCGGGCGGGCTTCCGTCCTGGTCGGCGGCGGGCGGGTGCGTGGGCATGGCCTCTCCGTGGATCATCCGGCGGGCTGCATGAGGATCTGGTCGCAGTGCAGTACGACGGTCTCGGTCACGACCTCGGTGGCGCCCGCCTTCATCCCGCCGATCTCCAGCTTCGACGGCCAGGCGTTCTCCAGGACGTACGTGATGATCGGCTGCCCGCCCTTGGGCGACGCGGACGCCGCGAACAGCTGGAGCGAGCAGGTCTTGCGGGCCGCCGGGTCCCCCTGGAGCACCGCCTGGTGCCAGGACCACATGTAGGTCTGCGCGTCCAGGCCGCGCTTGAGGGTGACGGTCGGCGGCTTGGTCTTGCCGTACTGCTTGGTGTGCACGATGCCCTCGCGGCCGGTGCTGATGTACTCCACCGATTCGACCTCGGTGTTGATCCCGGACAGCTCACTGAACGTGGCGACCTGGATGCCGTCCACCTGGATGACGAACGTCGACGCGCTCATGACGGTCGGATTGCCGCCCGCTGTCGCCATCTGATGCCCCCTTCTTCTGCTGGACGTAAGCGACTTGCTGGTTCTGCCGGGCCTGCCGGGCCGTCACGCGTTGTTGCCGTCGCCTGCGGTGATCATGTCGCAGGCGATGGTGACGTCCTCGGTGACCACGCCCTCGCCGGCACGGGCGGAGGAGATGCTGATCTTCGCGCACCAGGCGTTGAAGAGGGTGTAGCTGAGCAACGGTTTGCCCCGCCCGTCGGCCCCGGCCGCGTAGATGTCCAGGCTCAGGTACTGGGCCCGGGCGTCGGGACGGCCCAGGACGGCCATCTGGTGCCACCTCCACAACAGCTGGCTGCTGTCCGTGCCGCGCTTGAGCGTGACCGAGGGTGGTTTGATCAGACCGAACTGTTTGCTGTGGTAGACGCCGCCCGCGCCCGCCGACACGTACTGCTCGATTCCGATCTCGCTGTTGATGCCGGCGAGTTCCTGGAACCTCAGGCCTTCGAGCTTGTGCGGGGACCCCATGATCTGGATGTTCGAGGAGATCACGAAGGCCGGTGCGGAGACGATCGAGTGGTTCTCGGACGACATCGGCCTCACTCCTCCAGCGCCGCACCCTGTGAGTACTGCGAGACCCGGAAGACGATGAACTCGGCCGGCTTGACCGGCGCGATCCCCACGTCGACGGTGAGGATTCCGGCGTCCCGGTTCTCCGGAGGGTTGTTCTCCTCGTCGCACTTGACGAAGAAGGCCTCCTCCGGCGTGCTGCCGAACAGCGCGCCGCTGCGCCAGACCCGGCGCAGGAACATCATGATGGTGCGGCGCACCGAGCCCCACAGGAAGCGGTCGTTGGGCTCGAACACGACCCAGTTGGTGCCGTCGAGGATGGACTTCTCCACGAAGTTGAACAGCCGTCGGACGTTCAGGTAGCGCCACTCGGGGTCGCTGGAGAGCGTCCGCGCGCCCCAGACCCGGATGCCCTGGCCGGGGAAGGACCGGATGCAGTTGACCGCCACCGGATTGAGCTGGTCGTGCTCGCCGCGGGTGATGGTGGTCTCCAGGTCGATCACGCCGCGCAGGACCTCGTTCGCGGGCGCCTTGTGCACGCCGCGGGTCTCGTCGCTGCGCGCCCAGACCCCGGCGACGTGTCCGCTGGGCGGCAGCAGCGTCGGGCGCCCCTTCTCCGGGTCCATCACCTTGATCCAGGGCCAGTACAGCGCCGCGTACTTGGAGTCGTACCCGGCGACGTCCACACGCCACTCCCGGACCTGCTGGGCGCCCAGGCCGGGCGGTGCGTCGAGGATCGCCACCCGGTCGGCCATCAGCTCGCAGTGCGCGATCATCGCGAGCTGCACGGCCTTGACGCCGTCGAGGTCGACCGCGCCGCGCTGGTAGGCCGCCATCAGGTCGGGGACGCAGAGCATGGTCACGTTCTCGACCGCCTCCAGTCCGGCGAAGCCGGTCCGGTCCGCGGTGTCGCCGACGTAGTCGGCCGGGGTGATCCGGGCCAGGTCCTGGCTCGCGGAGCCGTTCGGCGCGGCGGCTGCGGCTCCGGCCGGCCCGGCGGCGCCGCCGGTCAGCGCGACGCGCGTCCCCTTTGCGGGCACCAGCGCCGAGGCTCCCTTGACCTCCTCCAGCACGATGAGCGTCGAGGACTCCTTGACGACCGTGGCGGCGTGACGCGGTCCGCGCCGGAGCGAGAGGTTGTCGAAGACCTCCGCCTCGCGCTCGCCCTGTCGGACGACCAGCTTGAACAGGTCCTCGCCGGGCTCGCTCGCGTCGGCGATCTCGACGCTCAGCTCGTTGCCCGCCTCCCCGGGGGCCAGCGCCCTGGCCCGCACGGCGGGCCGGTCGCCGTCTGCCGCGGCGGGAAGTTCGCCCCGGGCCGGGGCGCCCGACGCGGCCGCGGGCACGTCGGCGGAGGACTGCTGCCGACCGCCTTCGCCGCCTGCTCCGTCCTCTCCTTCGTCGCCGGTGGCGCCGACGCGCACCACGTAGGCGGGGCCGCCGCCGTTGAGGAAGTAGCCGTAGACGGAGTGCGGGAGGTGCGCGCCGTCGACGAAGCCGCCGAAGGCCTTCGTGTACTGGGTCCAGTTGGTCACCAGCGTCGGCCGGTTGGGGATCCCGCGTTCGGTGAAGCCCACGAACGCGCAGATGGCGGTGCCCACACCCTCGATGGGACGTGAGCCCGAGGAGACTTCCTCGACATAGACGCCAGGGGATTGGTAGGTCGGCACTGTTCCTCTGCCCCTCCTTCAGAACCGCCGGGACCGATCGGGACCGATCGCTGACATGTCGCCCGCAGGACGACATCGATCAGTCTCGGTGCGCGGGCCTCCGCCCATACGCTCACTGCGGCGGGCTAAGTGGCAGTTCCGCTGCGCGATGACGCAGCGCGGAAGGCAGCGGTGGGAAGGCGACGAGTCCCGCACATCCCCCGCATGGCTGGCATGTCCCCGCCACGCGGGGGATGCCGATCCCCGCTCCACCCTCCTACCGTTCAGTAACCAAGCGGCGTCAGAGCGCAACCGGGCATCGGCGGTGACCGAGGGGGCATGGGTGCGGACCACACATCACGCGCAGCAGACCGGTCTGGACCCGGTGCGTTGGCGGGCCCTGCACCTGGCCGCAGCCGAGACGCCCGATCAGCAACACGCGCTGGTGCACCGGGCGTTGGCGGCCGGCCGCCCGGACGCGACGCTGGCCGACGCGCTGGAGGAGGCCGCCGTCGCCGTCGGCGCCCCGGCGCACGCGAGCCTGGTCCCGACACGTCAACTGCTGGTCTGGGCCGCCGATCTCAGCACGGACCGCGGCGAACGGGAGCGTCGGCTGCTCCTCGCCGCGCTGCACGACCTGTGCGGCGAGAACGCGCTGGACCCGGACCTCTGGGCACGCGTCGAGAGCCTGCCGCCCTCCCCCGTGCGACACGCCGCCCGCGCGGGGCGCGCCGTGCTGGAGGACCAGCTCGGCGCAGCCCTCGACCATCTGCGGGCGGCGCGACGCGGGCTCGCCTTCTGGTTCGCCGGGGAGGACGACGCGGCCTCCCCGTCCGCACCCTCCCACCGGGATCGGATCCCCTCGGCCGCCGCGGTGATCGACACCGTCGAGGCCGCCGTGGCGTGCCGCATGGCCCGGGGCAGGGCGACGGTCGAGGCCGCGTCCAGGGCGCTCGGCGCGGGCCTGCTCGACCCTGTGCAGGCCAGGGCGGCCCGGAGGCTGCTGCTGGCGGGGCAGGTCTACGCGACGGGCCCGCACCACGTCCTGCGTTCCCTGGGCGACACCCGCGCGACCGCCGAGGCGAGGGCGTCCGTCCCGGAACCCCCCGAGCGCTGGAGCTCGCGGCTGCTGCTGGTGCGGGGCGAGTGCCGGGTGCTGACCGGCGACCTGGAGGCCGGCGCCGGGGATCTCCGCGAGGTCCTGCGGCGGCACCACGCCTCCCCCGAGCATCCGGAGCGGCGGCGTGCGCTCGAACGGCTGACGCTCGCCCACTTCCTGCTCGGGAACTGGCCGGAGGCCGAGGCCGCGGCGGACGGCATCGACCCGGCGGAAGGCGGCACGGCGGAACGCGCACTGCACGCCCTGCTGTCGGCCTTCCGCGGCACGGGTGCGGCGCCGCGGCGGGGATCGTGGCTGCCGCCCGCTCCGACGCTGCCCGGTTCCGCGGAGCCCGACCAGATCGTCATCGCCACCGTCGCCCGCGTCCTGGCCCTCGGGGCGCACCGCCACCACGGAGACGTCCTCGCCGCGCTCCGGTGGCTGACCGCGCCCTCCACCGCCCTGGGGGACGCGCCCGCCAAATTCGCGCCGCTCTGGCTTCCCGCGCAGGCGGAGGCGGTGGTCGAGACGGCGACCGGCGCGGCGTCCCAGGCCGCGCTGGCCAGGCTGCGGGCCTGCGCGGAGCGCGTCCCGTACCTCCTGGTCACCTTCCACCGGCTCGCGGGCCGGGCCGCCGAGCTCCGGGGCAACCCGACCGCGGCGGCGGGTGAGTACGAGGAGGGCCTGCTCAGGGCGGACAGCTGCGCGCACGTGCCGCCCGTCCACCGCGCGCAACTGGAGTCCGCCTACGGACGCCTGCTCTGTCTCCTCGGGCGGACGACACCCGGCCTGCGACGGCTCGAACGCGCCCAGGACGCCTTCGCGGCCTTGGGCGCCCGCCCGTTCGACCGCAGGTGCGCGCAGGAACGCGCGGCCGCGGCCGGACGAGCCTCGCCGCTGTGGCCCGACGGCGCGTTGACCGAGCGCAGGCTGGCGGTGGCCAGGCTCGTCGTGTCCGGCCTGACCAACAGTCAGGTGGCGGACGAACTGCTGATCAGCGAGAAGGCCGTGGAACACCACCTGGGCCAGATCTACCGCACCCTCGGCGTCCGCACCCGCGCGGAACTCGCGAGCCGCTGGCCGAGGTGACTCCCCCGGGCCGCGGCACCCTCACTGCGCACGCGGCGCGGCCGCATGCGGTCGTTCGGATGCGTGCGCGCCTGCCGGTCAGATGCGCACGTGGTTGCCGATGTCCTCGCGGAAGCTGGTCAGCGCATGCTCGGTGAGCGTCGGGCGGGTTTCGGCGATCGCGGCGAGGAAGTCGCCGGTGCCGGCCGGTTCACCGGTGCGCTGCGTGAGCTCGCGCTCGAAGGCCTGCTGGGCGCCCTTGCGGGCGGCGTACTCGATGTCGGCCGGGGTGAACATGTCCGTGGCCGCGACCAGGCGGTCCAGGTCGACGGTCTCGGCTGCCGCGCCGAGGTAGCGGCGCCAGATGGCCAGGCGCGCGTCGGCGTCCGGTGGCCCGACGGGGATCAGGTAGTCGAACCGTCCCGGCCGCAGGAAGGCCGGGTCCAGGGTGCGCAGCGAGTTGGTCGCGCAGACCAGCAGCCGGTCGTCGTGGTCGCGGAACGCCGGGATCAGCTTCAGCAGTTCGTTGGTGACGCCGTGACCGGCCTCCACCGCGCTGCCGGAGCGGGCGGCGGCGATCTCCTCGACCTCGTCGATGAAGAGCAGCACGCTGTCCAGCTCGGCCAGATCCGCGAAGACGTCCCGCAGGGAGGCCGCGAGACCGCCGTCGACGCGGGCCGCCAGCCGGGAGGGGAAGAGCTCGACGAAGGGCCAACCGAGCCGTGAGGCGACGGCCTTGGCGAAGCTGGTCTTGCCGGTGCCCGGCGGCCCGAACAGGATCACCGCCTTGGGCGGGCGGACGCTGTAGCGTTCGGCGACCTCCGGCTCGGCGAGCGGGAGCACGATCCGCTTCTCGATCGTGTCCTTGGCCTCCCGCATGCCTGCCAGCTGCTCCCACAGACCGCGCGGCAGGAACCGGCCGCCCAGCTCGGCCAGCAGTCCGGCGTCGGCGGAGGCGAGGTGCTCGACCTTCTCGTAGTACTCCAGTCCGTCGAGCCGCCGGTACCCCGAGTGCTGCAGCGCCGCCGTCCCGGTCGCGCCCGGGGACAGCAGAGCGCTGATCCGGCGCACGTCCGCGGCCCGCAGCCGCCGCTCGACCTCGGCGATCAGCGCGCTGCCCAGGCCGCGGTTGCGCCACGCGCCCGAGAGCGCGACCAGGAGGATCCAGGCGCGGTCGCCCTCCGCCCGCGCGATCACGATCCCGACGAGCTCCTCCCCCACGGCGGCCACCACCGCGGGCTGGTTGCCACGGGCGGCGGCCATCACCTCGGACACCGGGAACACCGGCTGGGACAGGTCTGCCTGTCGCCCCTGGTCCCAGAGCTGGATGGCCTGGTCGAGGTCGTCGTCGTGGAAGTCGCGCAAGCGCCAGACCGTCACGGGACTCATTGTGGGTGGCCCGCCGACCCACGGCGACTCGTCGCCGCAGGTCGGCGGGAATGGAACGGGATTCTCAGGAGCCGTAGACCTGGAACTCCCACAGTGAGTAGCCCCAGTTCGTCGCGCGCTGGGTGCCCAGCACGCGGATGTAGCGGCCGGCGCCGTTCAGGCCGGTGAGGCGTTCGGCGCCGCCTGGGCCGTTCGTGGTCGAGTAGATCGTGGTCCAGGTGACGGCGTCGCCCGAGACCTGGATCTGGTAGGCCTTCGCGTAGGCGGCCTCCCAGAGCAGCCTGACCTCGTTGACGGTCCGCTCGACCCCGAGGTCGACCTGGAGCCACTGGGGGTCCGCGTAGTCGCTCGACCACCGCGTCCCGCTGCTGCCGTCCACGGCGAAGGACGGTGCCAGCCAGCTCAGGCCGGACTCGACACTGGAGGCGGTCGCGGGCTGTCCGAGGGCCAGATCCGGTGTGCCGTGGACCTCGAACTCCCACAGCGAGTAGCCCCAGCTCGTGGCGCGCTGCGTGCCGAGCACGCGCACGTAGCGGCCGGCGCCGTCCAGCCCGCCGATCTGCTCGGTGCCGCCCGGGCCGTTGGTCGTGGCGTAGATCGTGGTCCAGTTCGCGGCGTCGTCGGAGACCTGGACCTGGTAGGCCTTCGCGTACGCGGTCTCCCAGCTGAGCTTCGCCCCGGTGACGCGGTACGGCGCGCCGAGGTCCACCTGGAGCCACTGCGGGTCGCTGTAGAGGCTGGACCAGCGGGTTCCGTAGGAGCCGTCCGTGGCGTAGAGGGCGGGGAACGCGGCGGTCTCGACGGAGGACGCGGTGGTGGGCCGGTTCAGGGCGAGGTCGCCCGCGGGGACGTCGACGGGCCAGCCGGGCACGCGGCCCATGGTGGCGATCACGGTCTGGTAGTCGCCGAAGGTCGTCACCGGGTGGGGTGAGCCCCAGGTCTGCTGGGCCAGCGTCCGCAGCGGGGCGAAGATGCCGCCGGCGACCTGCTGCTCGGTCTGCGCGGTGGGATTGTCGCACCAGACGTGGATCTTCGAGCCGAGGACCCGCGCGGGGTCGGTCACGGTGGCGTTCCCCTGGAAGATCCCGGGGTTCCACTGTTCGTACATGAAGGTGGTGTCGGGGACCGCGCCACCGAGCACGTAGTAGGTCGGCGTCCAGCTGCTGTTGTTCACCGGGTGCCCGGCGTCCATGAGCTGTTGCGGCGTCAGGCCGTAGTCGTACCAGTAGTCGACAGTGATGTCGGCGGCCACGGGGATGGTGCCGTCGCCGGACTTGATGCCGTCGTTCCACATCCGCATCGTCTTGCCGCCCGCCCGCACGATCGCGTCGGCCCAACGGACGAAGCCGTAGTAGACGTCCTTGGCCGTGGCGCCTGCACCGTACTGCTGCCGGGCGTAGGCCTGGAGCTGCGGGAAGGAGTTGTAGTCGGCGCCGTACTCGTCCGCGCCCAGATGCCAGTAGGGGGCTGGGAAGAGCGGCAGGTACTCGGTGATCAGGTCCTTCATCAGCTGGTACGCGGCGGGGTTGGACAGGTCGATGTTGCTGCCGTCGGGCGTGGAGCCGTCGGCCGCCTTGAGCTTGAGCTCGGGGTGGGCGGTCAGGATCGTGTCCATGTGCCCGGGCATGTCGATCTCGGGGACGATGGTGATGTGGTGGGCGGCCGCGAGGCCGATCAGGTCGGTGATCTGCTGCTTGGTGTAGTACTGCGCGGAGACGATCTCGGGGTGGCTGCTGCTCTCCAGCCGGAAGCCGAGGTTGTCGGAGAAGTGCAGGTGCAGGTAGTTGAGCTTGGCGTAGGCCATGTCCTTGATCTGGTTCTGCAGCCAGGCCACGGAGAAATACTTGCGTCCGACGTCCACCATCAGCCCGCGCTCCACGGAGTCGGGCTCGTCGCGGGCGGTGCCGGCGGGGATCGAGGCGGACTGCCGCAGCAGTTGGAGCAGGGTGCGGGTGCCGTAGAACACACCGGCTGCGGCCCGGGCCTGGACGGTGACCGACGCGCCGACGGCGAGCGTGTAGCCCTCCGTGCCGAGCCCGGCGTCGGTCGAGCCGAGCGTCAGGAAGATGTCGCCGGTGCCGACGGAGGCGGCCGAGCCGGTGGCCGAGGCGATGCTCCGGCCGGTCAGCAGGCCCAGATCGGCCGCGAACAACGCGGCCTCGCCCGCGAGTTGCCCCACGTAGGCGGCGTCGGTGACGATCCGCGAGCCCGCGCCGAAGCTGTAGGAGCCCGCGGCCGACGTCCACTGCTGGAGAGCGGGGATGCACAGCGGCGCGGAGGCGGCGGTCGCCGCCCTGGCCGCCGGAACGGCGCCTGGACCGTTCGCCACGACGGCCCCGAGACCGGCGGCTGCCAGAACGAACTGACGTCGGGTCAGACTCATGCTGCTTTTCTCCTCTGCAGGCGGTGCCACGAAGGGTGGGGCGGTGCGGTGCAGGAACAGCTCAATGGACTAGACCAATGAGAGGGGTCTAGACCACGGGAGAGTAGCAGCGTTTCTGACGCTCCGACAGACGGCCTCCATGGCGGCTGCAGGGCCGCTCCCCCGCCCCCGGGGAGAGCGGCCCCGCGGCTCAAGGCGTCAGCAGTCGATGGTGCCCTTGCGGATTGCGTGGCTGCCGTCGTTGGAGTCGTCCGACCAGTAGACCGGCTTGGAGCCGGCCACGCACTCGTCGGCGGGAGCCGGGAAGAAGCCCTCGTTGTTGTAGTTCGGCATGCCGCTGGGGCGGTTGTAGATCGCCGTCAGCGCGAACGCGCCGGTCGAGTCGACCTGCATGGTGCGGTGCTGACCGCTGCAGGTGTCGTCGCAGACGACCCAGAGGCGGGAGGCCTGCGGCTCCCACTGGAGCTCCATGACGCCCGCCATGCCGCTCGAGATCGTGGCGACCTTGGTGAACGCGCCCGAGTCCTGGAGGACGTAGCCGTAGACCATGCCGCTGCCCTCGACGCCCACGAAGAAGACGCCGTCGCTGTGCGAGGCGTAGCGGGTCGGGTCGTAGGCCGCGCCGGTGGACTGGTCCTTGAAGCCCGCGCCGGTCAGGTAGCTGTCCGGCACCCAGGTGACGCCCTCCAGGCCGAGGTTGGCGCCGGTCGGCGGCAGGTCGGCGGTGAGGTTCCACTCCTGGGTGGCGTTCAGGGTCGTCCCGGTGCCGCTGACGTCGTAGCGCAGCACGGACAGCCGGCTGGTGCCGGAGGAGTCGGCGTTGCGCTCCGAGGAGACGTAGACGCCGCCGGACGAACCGGCGCCGGTCAGCGTGACACCCTCGTCGTCCGGGGTGCCGCTGCCGCCCGGGAAGTGCAGCGCCTTGCCCTTGGTCCAGCCGTTGGTGGTGTCCGGCGTCCAGCCGCCGGCGCCGTCGCCGACCAGCCGCCAGAGCTTGCCGGAGTTCTGCGCGGCCCACATGACCGAGCCCTCCTGGTACAGCCCGCTCAGGTCCGTCCCGAAGACGCCTGCCGCGTCCGCGGTGGAGACGGCGCTGCCGCCCGGCCAGGCCGCGGCGGTCAGCCCGCCGCCGGAACCGGAGCCGCTGCCGCACGCGTTGGGGCCGCCCAGGGTGATGGCCGTGGCCTGGACGAACGCGCCGGTGCCGTCGGGGCAGCGGGACCAGGACGGGTTGGAGTGGCTGGTCCAGGTGAAGCCGTCGACCAGGGTTGCGCCGTCGGCGAGGTAGAGCCGCGCGGAGTCGCTGGACCCGAGACCGAAGGAGCTGTGCACGTCGAAGGCCACGTACCCGCCTGCGGCGAGGGTGGTCCCCGAGGCGATCTTGTACTTCGAGCTGTTGTTGTCGTCCTTGAGGATCCACCCCGAGAGGTCGACGGAACCGGTCCCCTTGTTGTAGAGCTCGATCGAGTCGTTGACGCTTCCGGTGGTCACCACCTCGTTGATCCGGATGTCGTCGGCCGCCGCCGCGTGCGCCGGACCAGCGACGACGGCGCCCGCGGCCAACGCCGAGCCGACGACGAGGGCGAGTACGAGGGGCAGGCGGAAGGTGCGGCGCCACAGGGGTGCGTGCGCTTCGGTCACGGTGTGTCCGTCCCTGGAGATCGTTGGGTTGATCGTTTGACAGGCCTGCGCGAGGCTGCCCGCCGCCGATCAACAGGTCTGGACCGGTGGGTAAGCGTTCGGTGAACTATGTAAGACGGCACTCCGGTTCGCACTGCCACCACCGCCGGATATCGCCCCACAGCGGCCGATAACGGGTAAGAGCCGGGTGTGCCTCCCGGCGACTCCAAGGGTTTGACAGGTCGTGAAACGAGTCGCCCCGGCGTGCGGGGGACCGTACCGTCGTGCGCATGAAGTTGCTCTCGGTCAATGTCGGCCACCCCCGCCCCAACCCGTGGAAGGGCCTCAGCGCGACAGGCATCGACAAGCGGCCGGTCGACGGTCCGGTTTCCGTCATCGCCCCCGGCCCCAAGGGCACCGGCGAGGTGGGTCTCGTGGGCGACCGCGTCCACGACGTGAAACACCACGGCGGCTCCGACCAGGCCGTCTACGCCTATGCGCGCGAGGATCTCGACCGGTGGGAGACCGAGTTGGGCAGGCCGCTCGCCGACGGCGGCTTCGGCGAGAATCTCACGACCCTCGGTCTCGACGTCAACGGCGCCCTGATCGGCGAGCGTTGGCGCATCGGGCCGGACGTGGTCCTCGAGGTGTCCTGCGCCCGCATCCCCTGTGCGACGTTCCAGGGGTGGCTGGGGCGCGCGGGCTGGATCAAGCGGTTCACCGAGGCCGCGGTACCAGGCGCCTACCTGCGCGTGATCGAGCCGGGAGCCGTCCGGGCGGGCGACCCCGTCCGGATCGTGCACCGGCCCGACCACGACGTGACCGTCGCGCTCGTCTTCCGCGCCATGACACTCGAGCCGGACCACCTGCCGCGGCTGCTGGTCGCCGACGCCCTGCCCGAGGAGGGCCGCGCACTGGCCCGCAGGCGCACGACCACCACGTGACACCTCACGTCGTCAGGTCGCGCCGGTACCAGGTGCCGGGCTTGCCGCCGAGGTCGGCCGGGTCCGCCGGGCCGACGGGGGCGAATCCGGCCTTGGTCAGCACCTTCCGGGACGCGGCGTTGGCGTGGGCGGTGGCCGCCCGCAGGGTGTGCAGCCCGTGCCGTGTCGCCGCCAGGCGGCACAGTTCGCGGACGGCCGCGGTCGCCACGCCGCGGCCGGCGACGTGCTGCGCGACCCGGTACCCGAGGGTCGCGGTGCCGTCCTCGAGGTCGTACAGGTTGAACCGGCCCAGAACCGAGCGGTCCTCTTTGACCAGCACGTAGAAGGCGCGGCTGCCGGACTCCTGCTCGGCGAGCAGGGCGCTGAACCGGTCGTCGAACCGTTCGTAGAAGGCGTCGCCCCGGTCGGAGACCGAGGCGGCGAAGTAGGCACGGTTCGCCAGTTCGAAGGCCAGGACCTCCGAGGCATGGCCGGGATCCAGCGGCTCCAGTTCGGACACGGCACAACCGTACCCGGATCCTCGAGGACACTGAGGAGCAGAAGGGGAGGAGTGACTGTGACGACTCTGGAGCCGTTGGTCTTCGCGGGTCTCTACGAGGACGACCGAGGGGTGGACCCCGTCCAGTGGTGTCTGAAGCCCGCGATCGGTGATCGGGGGGCGGGGTTCGAGATCCATGCCGTCATCCGGGGCGTGCCGGTCTCGGGGCCCGACTTCGATCTCCTGGAGGTCGGGGATCTCGACGCCGCCCGGGCCGCCGGCCTACCGGCTCCCGACGTGATCGACTGCCGCCTGTCGGGGCGGATGCCCTGCACGGTCACGGTCTCGGGCAGGCGAACGCCCGTGTCGCTGGACTTCATGTTCGACTACCGCCGAGGGCGGGCAAGCGAGTTGTGCGTCTCCCTGGAGGTGGTGGGGACCGTCCACCAGGCCGTCGACAAGTCGTTCGAGGAGTGCCTGGAGCGGATCGAGGCGGGCTTCCCTCCCGGGATCCGGCTCACGTCCTGTCTCACCTGTCGCTGGTCGGGCTACCAGATCTACACCTGGAACGTCATGGGCATGCGCTGTTGCCGGGACGCGAAGGAACAGCACCTCGCAGCGCGCGACAAGCACCAGGAGAACCGGGTCCCGGTTGCCGAGTTCGTCCCGGAGACCCACCTGTGCGCCCAGTACGAACGGGACGAGGAGGCGGACCGGCGCGCGGGCGCCTGAGCGCGGCAGAAGGGCCTCCGCCGTCAGAGGCCCTTCTGCTGTGCGGGATCGGCGTCAGGCCCTGCTGCCGTCCAGCCGGTAGGGGACGGCGTAGTCCGGGATCATCCGGCGGGTCGGGGCCAGGGGGTGGAGCAGGTCCGGGGCCTGGGTGTGGATCGGGACGAGGACCTTGGGGGCGACGCGGTGGACGAAGGTGTGGAGGTCGTCCGCGGTGGCGTGGCCGAAGGAACCGATGCGCTGCAGGGGGACGTTCAGGGCGGTGAGCCACTCGGTGAACAGCTGCCAGCGGGACTCGAAGGGCCCGAGGGGTTCGCCGTTGGCGTGCAGCCAGACCGTCTTGGGGCCGATCGGCAGATCGCCGAGGTCGGCGATGCCGCGCAGGTCGCCGAGGTCGGGCTGGTAGACGAAGGCGCCGGGCTCGGCGCGCAGCGCGTCGAGGCCGACGGCGGTCCAGGCCAGGGGGTCCGGCACGCCGGCCTCGCGCAGGAACGCGGCGGTGCGGTCGCCCCAGACGATGCGCCGGCCGGCCGCGGTGGCGACCTCGAGGAACTCGGTGACGCGTTCGAGGTCGCGCGGGTACATCGCGAGCAGGACCAGGTCGCGGTCGGCGGCGGCGAGCGCGGTGGCGAAGTCGGCGCGGACGTCGTCCTCGGTGCGCGGCGGGCCGGGCGGGAGGCCCAGGCCCAGGGCGGTGCCCTCGGTGACGAGCATGTCGCAGCCCGCGGCGCGTTCGGCGAAGTGCCAGGAGCGCTCGGGGTTGCGGCCGTGGAAGCGGATGTCGCCGGTGAAGGCGAGGACCCCGTCGCCGGTGGTCACCAGGTAGCCGCTGGCGCCGGGGGTGTCGTGGTCGACAGTGATGCGCTCCACGGTCATGGGTCCGACCTGCACGGGCGTCTCGTCCGGCAGCGGCTGCCAGTCAGGGTCGCCGCCGGGCAGGCCGTCACCGACCGCCGCCAGCGCGGTCAGCAGGGCGATCGTGGCGGGGGACGCGTGGACGGGGATGCGCGGGTCCACGAAGCCGGCCAGGCCGCAGTGGTCGATGTGGCCGTGGGTGATGAAGACCTGGGTGTCGGGCCCGGCCGACCCGAGCGGGTCGCCGGCGTCCAGCTGGGCCGGGTCGTACAGGCCCGTGATGCGGGGGGCGGCGCCGACGCGGAGCCGGTGGGCCAGCTCGCGGCCCTGCCGCAGGCTGACCGGGGGGCGGAACAGGTCGGCCTCACGGGGGATGTCCGTACCGAAGTCGAGCAGGACCCGGTGCGTGCCCTCCGTGACGAGGATCTTGCTGGAGCCGATGAGGCCTACGCCGCCCCAGAATTCCACAGTTGTCATGAGTTGATGTGTGCTCACTGTCTAGATCGGTGCGTGTGCCCGGCCGACGGACCGGGACAGGGCCCAGGACGTGACGGCCGGCAGAAGGTCCTCGACGCGTGCGGCCGTGGCGGTGGCGGGGCCGTCGGCACGGCCGAAACGGTCGATGTATCCGGTGGCGGCGCCGAGGGCGACCGCCGGTTCGATCTCGTTGCGGTAGTGATCGCCGAGGGAGAACAGCGCGGAGGCGCTGCGCCCGCCCTCGAGCGCGCCGGCCATCCAGGCCCGCAGGCCGGCCGGCTTGCCCGCGCCAGCGACGACCTCGTCGAATGCGCCGGTCAGGCCCATCCGGTCGAGCAGCGGCGCCAGCCCCTCGGCGGGGCTGTTGGTGGCCAGCACGATCCGCACGTCGCCGCGCAGTTCGGCGAAGAGGTCGACCAGGGGCTCGACGACCTCCAGCCCGCAGGCGTCGTCGAGCATGTGGATCCGGCTGTCCAGGAACGCCTGCTGCGTCACCGGCCGGCCGAGCCCGAGGTCGGCGGCGAGCGCCTGCACGAGGCCCCAGCCGTCCTCGGCCTCCAGCAGGGCCTTCGCCTCCGCCGGATCCACGGCCGCGTCGGCGGCGGCGACGCCCTCCGCGAGATAGCGCTCGAAGGTGTCGAGGAACGCCACCGACTGCGCGGGCCGCAGCGAATCGGCGACCCGGCGCGCGTAGAAGCGCACGGGGTCGTCACTGCGGTACACCGTGCCGTCGAAGTCGCTGACCAGGATCGGCACGGTCGTCGAGGTCGGCGGGGTCGGCTTGTCACCCACGGACGCCTCCGGCTGCGGACAGGGCGCCCCGGATGAACTGCCGTTGCAGCACCAGGAAGAACGCCATGACGGGAAGGGTGGTGAAGGTGACCGCCGCCGCGAGCCCGGGGAAGTCGGTGCCCTCGGCGGAGGCGAAGGTGGAGAGCCCCACCTCGACCGGCTGGACCGTGCTCGAGGAGTCCATGCTGCTGCTGGTCATGATCACCGGCCACAGGAAGGAGTTCCACGAGCCCAGGAACACGTTGACGGCGATGATGACGAGCGCGGGACGCACCATCGGGATGCCGATCGACCAGAGCACCCGCAGCCGGGACGCCCCGTCCAGCGCGGCGGCGTCGAGGATCTCCTGCGGGATCGCCAGGAAGAACTGGCGGACCAGGAAGATGCCGAAGACGCTGGCGCCCCAGGGGATGATCTGGATCCAGTAGGTGTTCAGCAGGTGCAGGTCACTGGCCAGTACGTAGTCCGGGATGATCAGCACGGTACCCGGCATCATCAGCACCGCCAGCACCAGCATGGTCAGGAACTTGCGCCCGGGGAACCGCAGCACCCCGAAGGCGAAGCCGGCCAGCAGCGAGGTGGCCAGGCAGAGCAGGACGGTGCCGGAGGCGATCAGCACGGTGTTGCCGAACAGGCGCACCCAGGGCGCCGCATGCCAGGCGCGGGACCAGTTGGACCAGTCCCAGTGGGGCAGCAGCACGGGCGGGAAGTCGCTGAACTCCCCGGGACGGCCGAGCGAGATGACGACCGTCCAGTAGAACGGGAAGACGAAGGCGGCACCGATCAGCAGCGCCAGCACGCGCCGGGCGAGACGCCCGGCGCGGCCGGCCCTGATGAGCGACCGGACCCCCCGTGAGGAGGAGGCGGTCATCTGTTCAGCCCTGGGCCTTCGCGGCGGTGCAGGCGGTCTGGGCGGTGTTCAGGGCGGTGGCGGGTGCCGCGCCGTTGTCCAGCACGTCCTGGAGGGCGGTGGCCTCGAAGCCCTGGCACTTGAAGATCCAGCTGTAGGGCGGCAGGGCGAACGCGGTGTCGAGCTCGGAGACGGCGGCGGTCTCGTAGGGGTTCTTGGCGACGAAGTCCTGCATCAGCGGCAGGGCCTGCGCGGTGACCGGCAGGTAGCCGGAGGTGGAGGCCCAGCCGGCCTGCTCGGCGGGGCTGGTGATGAACTTCAGGAACGCCCAGGCGGCGGCCTTCTGGTCGGCGGTGGCGTTCTTGAAGACCACGATGTTGGTGCCGGTCAGCTCGTTGACCGGGCCGGACGGGCCGGACGGGAGGGCGGCGATGCCGAGGTTGAACTTGCCGCCGACGGTGGCCTTCTCGAAGCCGTAGCCGGCCGCGGAGGAGATGTCGAAGGCGCCCTTCTTCGCGCCGAGCGCCGTCTCGCCCGGGTAGTTCTTGCCCGTGGCCAGCGCGCCCTCGTCCTTGAGCGACTTCAGGTAGGTGAGGGCCTTGACCGCGCCGGCGTCGTTCAGGTGCGGCGTGCCGTCGGCGTCGTACAGGGTGCCGCCGTCGGACTTGTCCAGGATCTCGAACCACTGGGTCCCGAAGGCGGCCGCGGTGGCCGAACCCGGGTCGATGGTGGAGCCGGTGACGCCGTTCTTGGAGACCGCCTTCATCACCGAGGCGTAGTCGTCCCAGGTCTTCGGCGGGTTCTGGCCGTCGGCCCTGAGCATGTCGGCGTTGGAGAACAGGATCAGGACGCTCTTGTTGAACGGCCACATCCAGGTCTTGCCGTCGCCCAGGGCGAGGTCCTTCTGGACGCCCTTGTAGAAGGTGGACATCTCGGCGGGGGTGTCGCTGCCGGCCAGCTCGCTGATCGGGGTGAGCGCGCCGCCGGACTGGAAGTAGGAGGCCCAGCTCTCGTAGGCCTGGCCCAGGGTCGGCGCGTTGCCCGCCTGGACCTCGGCCTTCTCCTTGGTGTACATCGTCGCGTAGTCCGGGTCGCCCTGGAGCTTGACCGTGATGTTCGGGTACTTGGCCTGGAAGTCGGAGACCAGCTTCTCCATGGCCGGCTTGAGGGTGCCGATGGTCATGGCCTCCTCGAAGGTGATGGTCACCGGCTTGGTGGGGACGGCCAGCTCCTGGCCCGACGCCGCGGCCGGAGCCGTGGTCGTGCTGGCGGGCGTACCGCCGCCGGCGCAGGCGGACAGGCTGAGGGCCGCAGCTGCGGCGACGGCGGCGATGCGGTAACGCATGGTTGTTCCGTTTCTTTTCTTGTGTGCTGTGGACGGTGAGGGTGACGTCGAGGGGTGGTGCGAGGGTGACGCGTGGGTGGCGTCGGCTCAGGTGAGCGCGGAGTCCGCGCCGGTGGCGGTGCGGCGCCGGACCAGGGTGAAGAAGACCGTGACGGCGAAGAGGACGACGGCCAGCGCGGCGCCGTAGCCGGTGTCGCTCAGCACGAACGCCTCCTGGTAGACCAGGTAGCTGAGCGTGGTCGTGGCGTAGACCGGGCCGCCGTCGGAGAGTTGGTAGAACTGCGTGAACGCCTGGAGTGAGGTGATCGCGGTGATGGCGACGACGAAGACGGTGACCGGCCGCAGTTGGTGCCAGGTGATGTGCCAGAACTCCTGCCAGGCCGAGCAGCCGTCCATGCGGGCCGCCTCGCTGAGTTCGTTCGGCAGCACGGCGAGCCCGCCCAGGAACACGACCGTGGTGAAGCCGACCTCGTGCCACAGGCTGTAGACGATCACGGCCGGCATCGCGGAGGTGGAGGACTGCAGCCACTGCGAGGTCGGCAGGTGCAGGCTGTGCAGCATCCAGTCGGCCAGGCCGAAGCGGGGGTTGAAGATCCAGACCCAGATCATGGAGGTCGCGATCATCGGCGTGGCGTGCGGCAGGAACAGCGCCACGCGGGAGGCGTTGAGCAGCGCCCCGCCGCGCTGCAGCAGCAGCGCGAGCGCCAGCGAGAGCGCGGTCCCGCCGACCACCATCGCCCCGCTGAAGTAGAGCGAGTGCCACAGGCTGGACAGGAACGTCGGCTGCGTGGCGTCGAACAGCCGCTGGTAGTTGCCCAGCCCCCGGTAGACGGACATGGCCGGGTTGAGGGCGTTCCACTTCCACAGGGAGACGTAGAAGGTGTAGCCCGTCGGCACGATGACGAAGGCGGAGAAGATCAGCACCGCCGGGGCGGAGTAGGCCCAGCCCCAACGGGTGGTGCGGAAGTCTCGGGCGGGGGTCCGGCGGCGGGTGCGGCCATCGGTCGCGAGGGCCGGCCGGGCCGTGGTCGTTGCGGTCACGGCGGGAACTGTCGCGAGCCAAGGTGTCCTGAAAACCAACGGTCGGTGACAACTTGCCGACGGGGTGGGCTACATTCCGCTGCGTCAGATATCCTGTAATGTTCGGCACTTCTACAGGCAGCCACCCGTATGCCGCCGTTTCGCCAACGACTCGGCATCTCGCGTTCATGTAGTGGACATGCCATCTAGCTGGTTCGGGCTCTCCGCCAGGCCCGATGCTCGTGGCTACCGCCGCCCTACGCGCGTAGCGGTCCATCGAGCGCCGTTTCGCCACAAGCGGGAACGGCAGTCAGGAGTTCGACTCGTGCTCAGAACCTCCTCGGCCGGCAGAAGCGCCCTGCTCGCCTCCTGCACCTCCCTCGCGGTGGCCGCCGCGGTCGCCGCGGCCCCGGGCGCCACGGCGGCCCCGACGTCCGCCGCCTCCGCCCATACGACCACGACCGCGGCGACGGCGGCATCGTCGACGGTCCGTCACATCCTGTTCGACGACAGCAAGTCGGAGACCGCCGGCAACTCGGACTGGATCATCAGCACGAGCAAGCCCGACCCGCTCCAGCAGAACCCGAACCCGCAGACCGAGACGGACTGGACCGGGGCCATCTCCGCCTGGGGCGTCGCGCTGCAGAAGACCGGCGACTACAGCCTGGACACCCTGCCTCCGGGCAACACCATCACCTACGGCGACACCGGCAACCCGCTCGACCTGTCGCACTTCGACACGTTCGTGCTGCCCGAGCCGCAGGACCAGCTCTCCGCCGCCGAGAAGGCCGCGGTGATGCACTACGTGCAGAACGGCGGCGGCCTGTTCCTGGTGGTCGACCACACCGGCAGCGACCGCAACAACAACGGCTGGGACTCCCCCGCCATCGTCAACGACCTGCTGACCAACAACGGCGTGGACAACAACGACCCGTTCGGCTTCAGCGTCGACCTGAAGAACATCGTCAGCGACGCCCCGAGGGCGATCAGCGACGCCACCGACCCGGTCCTGCACGGCTCCTTCGGCGACGTCACGGGCAGCGTCATCTACAACGGCACCACCGAGACGCTGCACCCCGCCGACAACCCGAACGTCAAGGGCCTGGTCTACACGACCGGTTCGACCGCGGGCGGCAGCACCGGTGCGTTCTTCACCACCAGCGCCTTCGGCAGCGGCCGTGTCGCGATCTGGGGCGACAGCTCCGCCATCGACGACGGCACCGGCGAGCCCGGCCACACCGTCGAGGACGGCTGGGACGACCCCAAGGGCACCGACGCCGCGCTCGCCCTGAACGCCACCTCCTGGCTCGCCTCCGGCACCAGCGGTGGCGGAGCGGGCAACACCGTCACCGTGGCGAACCCGGGCAACCAGACCGGCACCGTCGGCGCCGCGGCCTCGCTCCAGGTCAGCGGCTCCGACTCGGCCGGTGCGGGCCTGACCTACACCGCGACCGGCCTCCCCACGGGGCTGGGCATCTCCGCCACCGGCCTGATCTCCGGCACGCCCACCTCGGCCAGCACCTCGAACGTGACGGTCACGGCGACCGACTCCACCGGAGCATCCGGTTCCGCGTCCTTCACCTGGACCGTCAACTCCACCGGCGGCGGTGGCGGCTGCACCTCGGCGCAGCTCCTCGGCAACCCGGGCTTCGAGACCGGCAGCGCCTCCCCGTGGACCGCCAGCTCCAGCGTGGTGAGCAACAGCAGCAACGAGCCCGCCCACTCGGGCAGCTGGGACGCCTGGCTGGACGGCTACGGCACCACCCACACCGACACCCTCGCCCAGACCGTCACCGTCCCGGCGGGCTGCACCAACACCGCGCTCTCCTTCTGGCTGCACGTCGACACCGCCGAGACCAGCACCACGACCGCCTACGACACCCTCAAGGTCCAGGTGCTGAACAGCTCGGGCACGGTGCTCGCCACGCTCGCCACCTACTCCAACCTGAACCACAACACCGGCTACACCCAGCACACCTTCAGCCTGGCCCCGTACGCGGGCCAGACCGTCACCCTGAAGTTCACCGGCGCCGAGGACAAGGTCGACCAGACCTCCTTCGTCCTCGACGACACCGCCGTCAACGCCGGCTGAGCCGCTCGGCGAGGAAGTCGAGGGCACGCCGGTCGTCGTCGGGGCCTCCCGCCTCGTGGCCGTTGTAGCGCCAGACGGCGAGGTCCTTCGGCCCCGCATAGGCGTGGTACGCGGCGAAGACGGTGGACGGCGGCACGACAGCGTCCATCAGCGCCGCCGAGAACCGCGCCGGGGCGGTGGCCCTGCGGGCGAAGTTGACGCCGTCGACGTAGGAGAGCGTCCGGTGCACCGCCTCCTCCTGGTCGCGGTGGACGGACAGGTAGTCCGCGATCTCCCGGAACGGGGCGCTGTCGGTGACCACCACGGCGCGCGGGAAGTCGCACAGGAACGGCACGTGCGCGACCAGTGCCGTGACGTCGGGGACCAGGGCGGCGACGGCCAGGGCTGCGCCGCCGCCCTGGCTCTGACCGATCACGGCGATCCGTTCGGGATCGACGCGGTCCAGGCTGCGGACGGCGTCCACGGCCCGGACCGCGTCGGTGATCAGACGCCGGTAGTAGTACGTGCGCGGCGAGCCGATGCCCCGGGTCATGACCCCGGGGACCTGCGGCCCGGCCGGGCCGGAGTCGGGGGTCGCGCCCCGGCTCCAGCCCGAGCCCTGCCCGCGGGTGTCCATCACCAGGTGGGCGTAGCCGGCGGACGCCCAGAGCAGGTTTTCCAGGACGTGTCCGCGCCCGCCTCCGTAGCCGACGTACTGGACGACGGCGGGGAGCGGTCCGTTCGCCCCGCGCGGCAGGCGCAGCCAGGCCTTGACCGGCTCACCGCCGAAACCGGGAAAGCTGACGTCCATGGTTTCCACCGTGCTCAGTCCGGTGCTGACCGGCGTCAGCCGGACCTCGCCGGGGAACGAGCGGGCCTCGGCGAGCGTCTGCTCCCAGAAGGCGTCGAAGTCGTCCGGATCGGTCTGGGCACTGCGGTGGCGCCGCAGTTCGGCCTCGGGCAGGTCGGTGTACAACGGCGGCCTCCCGGCGCCTCAGCCGCGCTCGACGGCGATCACGGGGTGCAGACGCCGGGTGTGGTCGACCTCGCGGACCTCGCCGGTCAGGCGCAGCGGGACGGTGATGCGGTGGTCGGTGCTGCTGGCGGAGATCCGCAGCTCCAGCTCGCCCGGCTCGACGATGCGGCGGCCCTCGCGTCCGGTGAAGGCGGCGAGGTCCGCGGGCAGCTCCAGCAGAACCCGGCAGCGCTCCCCGGCTTCCAGGGGCAGGCGACGGTAGCCGACCAGGCGCTGGACCGGCTGGACGACGGAGGCCACCGGGTCGTGCAGATAGAACTGCACGACCTCGCAGCCGGACCGCTCGCCGGTGTTGGCGACCTCGAAGGCGAGCCGGAAGGTGCCGTCGGTGCAGGCCTCCGGGACGGCGAGGTCGAGCCCGGACCAGGCGAAGCGCGTGTAGCCGAGCCCGTGTCCGAAGCCGTAGGCGGGGCTGGTGTCGGTGCTGGACACGTCGCTGTCCTGTGCCAGCCGTGCGGCCAGATAGGTGGAGGGTTGGACGCCCTTGCTCCGCGGCACGCTGACGGGCAGACGGCCGGAGGGGTTCACGCGTCCGCCGAGCACGCCCGCGATCGCCTCGGTCCCGGCCTCGCCGGGGAAGAAGGACTGCACGATGGCGGCCGCCTGCGTCTCGGCCCGGCCCAGCGCGTACGGGCGGCCCGCCAGCATGACCAGCACCACGGGCGTGCCCTCGTCCAGCACGACGTCGAGCAACTGTTGCTGAACACCGGGGAGTTGCAGGGATTCGGCGTCGCAGCCCTCGCCGCTGGTGCCACGTCCGAACAGGCCGGCCCGGTCCCCCAGGGCGAGCACCACGACGTCGGCGAGGCGCGCGGCGGCCACTGCCTCGGCGAATCCGGCCGTGCTGTCCCCGTCGACCGTCGCGCCGGTCGCGGAGAAGATCTCCGCGTCGGGGAACTCGGCCGCCAGGGTCTCCCGCAGGGTGGGCAGTTCGATGCCGATCGGCACCTCGGGATGCTGTCCGCCGACGTGCACGGGGAAGGCGTAGCAACCCAGCACGGCCGTCGGGGTGTCGGCGTTGGGGCCGATCAACGCGATCCGCCGGGGGCGGTCCAGCGGCAGCGTGCCGTCGTTGCGCAGCAGCACGACGGCCTGCTCCGCGAGTTCGCGGGCGACGCGCCGGTTGGCGGGACGGTCCAGGTCGACGCTGCCACGCAGGGTCTCCGGCGCGTCCAGGTCCGCCCCGGCGAGAGCCTCGGGAACGGGGTTCCAGTCGGGGTCGAGCAGTCCGAGCTGGGCCTTCTGCACCAGGATCCGGCGCAGGGCGCGGTCGATCAGCTGCTCGGGGACCGCGCCGGACTGCACGGCGTCGAGCAGCGGCTGACCGAAGGTCTTGACGGTCGGCAACTCGACGTCGACGCCGCTGGCGAGGGCGAGCCCGGCGGCCTCCTCCCAGCTTCCGGCGACGCCGTGCAGCAGCTTGAGGAAGGCGATGCCGAAGTAGTCGGCGACGACGGTGCCGTCGAAGCCCCAGGTGTCCCGCAGCAGGCCGGTGAGCAGCTCCTTGTCGGCGGCCGAGGGGATGCCGTCGGTGTCGGTGTAGGCGTGCATGACCGAGCGGGGGCGGCCCTCGCGCACGGCCATCTCGAAGGGCGGCAGGATCACGTCGGCGCGCTCGCGCGCGCCCATGGTGACGGGCGCGAGGTTGCGGCCGGCCCGGGAGGCGGAGTACCCGGCGAAGTGCTTGAGCGTGGCGACGATCCCGGCCGACTCCAGGCCCTGCACGTAGGCGGTGGCGATCGTGCCGACGAGGTACGGGTCCTCGCCGATGGTCTCCTCGACGCGCCCCCAGCGGGCGTCGCGCACGACGTCGAGCACGGGCGCGAGGCCCTGGTGCACGCCGACGGCGCGCATGTCGGCGCCGACGGCGGCGGCCATGGTGCGCACCAGCTCGGGGTTGAAGGCCGCCCCCCACGACAGCGGGACGGGGTAGGCGGTGGCGCCCCAGGCGGCGAAACCGGCCAGGCACTCCTCGTGGGCGAGCGCGGGTATGCCGAAGCGGTTGGCGGCGGCGATGCGCTGCTGGGAACGGGCAAGGGAGAGCGCGCCGAGGGCGGCGTCGACGGGGGCGGTGCCGAAGGGGCGGGTCAGCTGGCCGAGGCCCTGCGGCAGCAGCTCGTCCAGGTCGGGGGGTTCCTCCATCTCGTGCTGGTGCGGGGCGACTTCACCGCCCTCGTCGGAGGCCCCCACCCAGACGCCGACGAGCTGGGCGGTCTTCTCCCGCAGGGTCATCGCCGCGATGAGGGCGTCGGCCCGGGCCTCGGGGGTGAGGGAGACGTCCTGCCAGGCGGCGGCGCCGGTTTCGGCCTGGACGATGGGCTTCATGTTGACGGTCACTTTCCTCCGACCCCCATGAGCCCCTGGACGAGGGCGCGACGGGCGAACAGGTAGACGACGAAGATGGGGAGCATGGACAGCACCACCGCGGCGAGCAGACCGGGAACGTCGACGCCGTGCTCGGTCTGGAAGTTGTACAGGCCCAGGGTGATGACCTTGGTGGAGTCCGACTGGGTGAGGATGAGCGGGAAGAGGAAGCCGTTCCAGGCCTGGAGGGCCGAGAAGACCACGATGGAGGAGAGCCCGCCCCTGGACAGCGGCAGGACCAGCTGTCGGAAGACCCGCCACGGGGAGGCGCCGTCGATGGCCATCGCCTCATAGAGGTCCGGGGTGATGTCGCGCATCGCACCGGTGAGCACCAGGGTGCACACGGGCATCGAGAACGCGGCGGTCGGCAGGATGACGCCGATCAGGTGGTCGTACAGCCCGGCCTGGCTGATCACGTAGAACATCGGCACGATCACGGCCTGGGCGGGGACCGCGAGTCCGAGCAGGAACACCCGGAACACCACGGTGATGGTCCGTCCCCTGGCCCGCACGATCGCGTAGGCGAGCGGCGGGACCACCAGCAGCACGATGCCGACGACGCTGACGGTGACGACGAGGGTGTTCAGGAAGTCCTGGCCGAACCCGTTGTCGAAGGCGCTGAGGTAGTTGCTCAGCGTCAGCTGCGAGGGGAAGCTCAGCGGGCCCTGGGTGGAGTAGTTCGAGGTGGTGCGCAGGGTCGAGATCAGCAGCACGTACAGTGGCAGGCCGACCAGCGCGAGCCAGACCAGGGAGCCGAGCCCGGCGAGGTAGTTGGGGCGCTGGCGCATCAGATCCCCTCCGCCGTGCTGCGCATCTTGTCGTAGCCCGAGATCCGGACCACGGCCAGGGAGATGAGGGTGGCGACGACGACCAGGACCAGCGCGATGGCCGAGCCGGCGCCGAAGTCGAAGTTCTTGAAGCCCTGTTCGTACATGTAGTACGCGCTGACGGTGGTGTCGGTGCCCGGTCCGCCCTGGGTGAGGATCAGCACGGTGTCGAAGGTGGTCAGGCCGCCGACCACCATCAGGATCACCGAGGTGATCATGGTGTTGCGCAGCTGCGGCAGGGTGATGTGGAAGAACTGCCGCACCGTGCCTGCCCCGTCGATAGCCGCGGCCTGGTAGAGCACCTGCGGGATGGCGCGGGCGCCGCCCTGGTAGAGCAGCGCGTGCAGCGGCGTGAACTGCCACATGCCCACGAAGGTCAGCACCGCGATCGAACCGGCCTGGCTGCCGAGCAGGTTGCCGTCGCCGAACAGCCAGGGCAGCTGGCCCGGGAGGCCGAAGTTGGGGTCGAGCAGGGCGCGCCACAGTACCGAGACCGCGGTCGCGGAGAGCAGCAGGGGGACGAAGAAGATCGCCGACAGCACGGCCCGGTTGCGCTGGCGTCCGGCCGCCCAGACACCCAGCAGGATGCTGACGGGCGTCTGGGTGACAACCCCGAGCAGGGTCAGCACCAGGGTGAGCCAGATGCTCTGGCTCATCACCGGGTCGTCGATCAGCTTGGTCCAGTTCGCCAGCCCGTTGAAGTGCGGTGAGGTGATGCCGTCCCAGCTGGTGAAGGACAGCACCGCGACGAGCACCAGCGGCAGGATGGCGAACAGCAGGAAGAAGACGGTGGCGGGCACCGCCCAGGCGAAGCCTGGGCGGGTCGCCCCGACGCCGGGCCGACGCGCCTTGAGGCGGCGCCGGCCGAGCTCGGTGGTGAAGGAGAGTGCACTCATCGCCTGGCCGCTCAGGAGTTGGTCAGCGACTGCATCTGCTGGATGAAGCCGTTCGCGTCGGTCTTGCCGTCGAAGAACTCCTGGACGGCGGTGTGGATGGTGGTGGTCGCCGCCGGCGGGTAGGCCTGGTCCCAGGAGAGCTGGAACGAGGGCGCCGCCTTGACCAGGTTGAACTGGAACTGCGAGTAGGCCGGGCTGGCGGAGGTGGCCAGGAAGTTCGCGGTGTTGGTGGTGGTCGGCAGGTTGCCGATGCCCAGCTGGGCCTTCACGAACTCGTCGGAGTACATGAGCTTGAGGAAGGCCGCGACCGCGTCGGGGTGCTGGGTCTTCTTCAGCACGGAGTAGAAGTTGTTGGTGTTGCCGACGACGTCGTTCGGGTCGCCCTTGCCGCCGCTGACGCTCGGGAAGGCGCTGTAGCCGAGGTCGTTCTTGGCGAAGTCGGGGTTGCCGGACTGCTGCGTGGAGTACTCCCACGAGCCCATCAGCTCGAAGGCGGCCTTGCCCTTGGCGAGCAGCGCCGGGGAGCCGCCGTCGGTGAACTTCACCGAGTCGAAGTTGTTGCCGAACCCCCCGGCGTCGATGAGCTGCTTGAGCATGCCGAGGGCCTTGACGCTGTCCGGGCTGGACCACGCGCTCTTGTCACCGGCGAGGGCCTTCTCGAACAGGCCGGGGCCGGCGACCCGGTCGTAGACGTACTCGAACCACATCTGGGTGGGCCACTGGTCGCCGCCACCGAGGGCGATCGGCGTCAGCCCCTTGGCCTTGAGCACCTTGACGTCGTTGACCAGGTCGTCCCAGGTCTGCGGGGCGCTCAGCCCGGCGCTCGCGAGGACCTGCTTGTTGTTGAAGAGCAGCACCGGCTGGGTGCCGCGCATTGGGACGCCGTAGGCGTGGCCGTCGATCACCGCGGTGTTGAAGACGGACGGGAGGAAGTTGTTCTTCAGCCCCGGGTCCTTGGCGATCATGCCGTCCAGCGGGAGCAGCAGGTTGTCCTTGACGTAGGGCGCGATGCTGCCGCCGCCCCAGTTGAAGAAGATGTCCGGGGCCTGCGGGGTGTTGATGATCGTGTTGAGCTTGGACTGGTAGTCGGCGCCGGGGATGGTGTCCAGCACCGCCTTGACCTTCGAGGTCTTGTTGAAGGTGTCGACGAGTTGCTTCTCCACGGTGTTGCCGGCGTCGCCGTAGACGAGGACGTGGATCGTCCCCGAGTCGGCGGACGCCGCGGTCCCGCCGCTCGACCCGCATGCCGTGGTCAGACCGAGCACCAGTGTGGCCGTCGCCGCGACCATGGCGGCTCTTCTGCGGGAGGAACCGCTGCGAACAGTGACGTCAAGGGAAACCATGGCCCGTCCACCTCATCGATAGTTTCGGTGATGTTGCCGAATTTTCTGGGAAACCTAGGCGTAGTATGGAGCCTCGTCAAGGGCCTGGACCCCATGGATTCGGACGTACCGGTCGCCGCGCGGACCGGCTAGCATCCGTCGCGTACAGTCCCGAAGACAGCGGACTTCGCACACCAGGCAGCACAGGAGGGGCTCGTGACCAGAGCGGCGACACTCGCCGAGATCGCGCGCGAGGCAGGAGTGTCCACACCGACTGTTTCGAAGGTGCTCAACGGCCGCGCGGACGTCGCACCCGCCACCCGCGAGCGCGTGGAGGAGCTGCTGCACCAGTACGGCTACCAGCGGCGACGCGGCAGCAGCGCCCCGTCCAGCCCGCTGCTGGAGCTCGTCTTCCACGAGCTCGAGAGCGCCTGGGCGATGGAGGTGATCCGGGGCGTCGAGAACGTCGTCCGCGAGGAGGGCCTGAGCGTCGTCCTGTCGGAGTCCGCCGGGCGGCTGAGCCTCGGGCAGTCCTGGATGGAGGGCGTGCTCTCCCGCCGCCCCACCGGCGTGGTCCTGGTGCTGTCCGGGCTGGACCAGGCCCAGCAGGCGCAGCTGACCAGCCGCGACATCCCCTTCGTGGTCATGGACCCGGCCGGGGACCCGGGCCAGGACGTGCCGGCTGTCGGGACGACCAACTGGAACGGCGGTCTTGCCGCCACGCGCCACCTGCTCGACCTCGGCCACCGCCGGATCGGCATGATCGCCGGGCCGCGGCCGATGATGTGCAGCCGCGCCCGGATCGACGGCTACCGGGCCGCACTGGAGACGGCCGGCATCACGGTCGACCCCGCACTGATCCGCGAGGGCGACTTCCACCACACCTCCGGCTACCGCGAGGGCCTGGAGCTGCTGCGGCTGCCGGACCGCCCCACCGCGATCTTCACGGGGAACGACCTGCAGGCACTCGGACTGTACGAGGCCGCAAGGGAGTTGAACCTGCGCATCCCGGAGGATCTCAGCGTCGTCGGCTTCGACGACCTGCCCGTGGCCCGATGGGTCGGCCCGCCGCTCACCACCGTGCGCCAACCGCTCACCGAGATGGCCGAGATGGCCGCGCGCATGGTGATAGACCTGGCCCGCGGCCACCAGCCCGCCACCCTGCGCGTGGACCTGGCCACCACCCTGGTCGAACGCAGCAGCACGGCGCCGCCGCCGAAGGCCTGACGCAGCGTTTCGCAACTTTCGAATCGTGTTTCGCCGGGACCGTGGCTGGGGCCGTCCCTGTGACCGTCCCGCCAGGACCTGAACGAGAAGGGCGCACCGTGCACAACTGGGCAGGCAACATCGAGTTCGAGGCGGCGCGGGTCCACCGGCCGGGGACGGTCGAGGAGGCACGCCGGATCGTCGCCGCCGCCGAGCAGGTCAAGGTGCTGGGCAGCGGCCACTCCTTCAACCGCGTCGCGGACACCAGCGGCGACCTGCTCGTGCTGGACGGCCTGCCGCGCGGCGCGGAGGTCTCCGCCGACCGGCGCACCGTCACCGTCAGCGGCTCCCCGCGCTACGCCGAACTCGCCCGCGAACTGCACGC
This sequence comes from Streptacidiphilus melanogenes, assembly GCF_000787835.1. Lineage (GTDB taxonomy): Bacteria > Actinomycetota > Actinomycetes > Streptomycetales > Streptomycetaceae > Streptacidiphilus > Streptacidiphilus melanogenes. The sequence goes on along the minus strand of NZ_BBPP01000004.1, from coordinate 345,922 downwards.
GCGCGGCCTCGCGCTGGCCAACCTGGCCTCACTGCCGCACATCTCCGTCGCCGGCTCGTGCGCCACCGGGACCCACGGCTCCGGGAACGGCCTGCAGGGCCTCGCCGCGGCGGTGACGGCCATGCGGTTGATCACCGCGGACGGAGAGCTGCTCGACGTCAGCCGCGAGAAGGACGTCGACCGGTTCGCCGGGTCGGTCGTCGCCCTCGGCGCGCTCGGCGCCGTCGTCGGCCTCACCCTCGCCGTCGAGCCCGCCTTCGAGGTGGCCCAGTGGGTCTACGACGACGTGCCGCTGGACCGCATCGCCGACCGGTTCGACGAGGTGTTCGGCACCGCCTACAGCGTGAGCGCGTTCACCGACTGGGGTCGCGACACGGCGAGCGTGTGGGTCAAGTGCCGCCCGGATCGTGAGGGCGGCGCGCACCCGGGCGCCCGCTGGCTGGACGGCCGCCTCGCCGACGGTCCGCGGCACCCGGTTCCGGGGCTGTCGCCGGTGCACTGCACCGGACAGCTCGGCGTGCCAGGCCCGTGGCACGAGCGACTGCCGCACTTCCGGCCGGACTTCACCCCGAGCGCCGGCGAGGAGCTCCAGTCGGAACTCCTGCTGCCGCGCGAGGCGGCGGCCGCGGCCATCGCGGAGATGCGGGCCCTCGGGCCGCGGATCGCACCGCTGCTGCTGACCTCCGAGATCCGCACCGTCGCGGCGGACGACCTGTGGCTCAGCCCCGCCTACGGCCGCGACTCCGTCGCCGTCCACTGCACCTGGCGCCCGGTGTCCGACGCGGTGCGGGAGGCGATCGCGCTGATCGAGCGGGAGCTGCTGCCGCTGGGCGGCCGCCCGCACTGGGGCAAGCTCTTCGGGCTCGCCCCCGAGGCCGTCGGCGCCCTGTACGAGCGGGGCGGGGACTTCCGCCGTCTGATGACCGAGCTCGATCCGCGCTCCGCGTTCCGCAACGACTACGTCGCGGCGGCCTTCCCCCGGCCGTGAACACGGCGGCGCGACCCGTCGCGTGTCCGTCAATTCACCCGGTCGGCAGCTCCACAGGCCTCTGAGCTGGCCTTCCGCCCAAGCAACTGCTATCGGCGTGCGCCTTCGGTGTGTATACGGTGCTTGACTCTCCGTGATGGCCGGGCTTGACTGCGAGCGACCGTCGCCGTCTCGTCGGGATCCCTCAACTAGCCCGCCCGACCAGCCATGTCGCTGGGTTCGGCTGTTCCCTGATGCCGGCGGGTCGGCGTGGAGCCCGGCGAGCGCGGCTTCCCGCTCCCTGTCCTTTCGGAGGACTGCGCATGCCCGAGACCCTCGATGCCGGTCAGCCTGCCGCACCGTCACCCCTGTCACGCCGACGCCTGATCCAGCACGCCGGCGCGGCCGGTGCGGCCACCGTCGCGGCGGGGCTCGCCCTCGACGCCGCCCTGGCCGGGCCCGCCGACGCCGCACCGCGACCCCACGGGGCGCCACGGCCCGGCGCGCCCGCACCGGTGGGAACGACCTCGCACCCGGTCGACGAGCCCTTCGTGGTCCGGATCGTCGACGCCCGCACCGGCGAGCTGGACATCTTCCACGGCCACCAGCACCACCGGGTCCGCGACCAGAAGCTCGTCGCCGAGCTGCTGCGCGCCGCCGCGCGCTGACCCGGGGGCGCCCTCCCCAGCCCCGGCCGGGGCCTCCCCCCGTGGGCCCCGGCCGGAACCCACCTGTCCTGAGGCCCCATCACCCCCTGCGAGGTTCGGCATGTCCTCCCACCGTGAAGCACCCGAGATCGCCAAGGACCCGGTCGCCGACAGCACCGACCTGTACGCCTTCGTCAGCCCCGACGACCGCCGCACCGTCACGCTGATCGCCAACTACATCCCGCTGCAGAACCCCGCGGGCGGCCCGAACTTCTACGAGTTCGGCGACGACGTGCTCTACGAGATCCACATCGACAACGACGGTGACGCCCGCGCGGACGTCACCTACCAGTTCCGCTTCACCACCCACCTGCGCAACCGGGACACCTTCCTCTACAACACCGGTCCCATCGACTCGCTGAACTCGCCGAACTGGAACCGCTTCCAGACCTACACGGTCACCCGCGTCGAGCACGGCCGCGAGACGGTGCTGGGCCGGAACCTGATGTGCCCGCCGTGCAACATCGGCCCGCTGTCCACGCCCGACTACACCCGGCTCGCCCGCGAGGCCGTGCACCCCCTGGGCGACCGGCGCCGGGTCTTCGCCGGTCAGCGCGCCGAGGGTTTCTACGTCGACCTCGGGTCCATTTTCGACCTCGCGGACCTGCGGCCGTTCCAGTCGCTCCAGGTCTTCGCGAAGGCCCAGGGCCTGCCCGACCAGCCGGGCGTGAACGCCACCAAGGAGCTCAACGTCCACAGCATCGCGCTGAGGGTCCCCATCGACGAGCTGACCCGCAACGGCTGGGCGGGCAGGGACGTTGACGACCCGCGCGCGGTCATCGGCGTGTGGACCACCGCGAGCCGGCGCGCCTCGCGCATCATCGAGCACGGCAAGGGCGAGGACTGCGAGTCCGGGCCCTTCGTGCAGGTCTCGCGGCTCGGCAACCCGCTGGTCAACGAGGTCCTCATCCCGATGTCGCGCAAGGACGAGTGGAACGCCCTGCCGCCGTCGGACGACAAGCGATTCGCCTCCTACGTCGCCAAGCCCGAACTCGCGGGGCTGCTGCCGGTGCTCTACCCGGGGGTGTTCCCGAACCTGGCGGCGCTGGACGCCTCAGGAAAGCCCCGGACCGACCTGCTCGCGATCCTGCTCACCGGCATCCCCAAGGGTGTCGTCCCCGGCTTCCAGAACTTCACCGGAAGCACCGAGGCCGACATGCTGCGCCTCAACGTCGCGATCCCGCCCGCCAGGCATCCGAACATCCTCGGCCTGATCGGCGGCGACCCGGCCGGGTTCCCCAACGGTCGCCGGGTCTTCGACGACGTCGTCACCGTCGAGCTGCGCGCCATCGCGGGCCTCACCTACGCGCTCGTCGACCCGAGCTACCACCCCGACGCGGCGGCCGGGGAGATCACCGACGGGCTCGACAACCACTCGCCGGGGACCCCCTACCTGCACCACTTCCCCTACCTGGGCGTCCCCTACGACGGCTACCACCACCCCGCCTCCTGACCCACGGCCGGACCCGACCGCTCCGGCGCCCGCGAGGGGATCGCCCCGCGGGCGCCGGAGCCATACCTGCCCCCAAGGAGCCGGTCATGCCCCACCCCCAGATCCACGACCACGGGGCCCACGCACCCCACGAGCACGAACACCCGCCCCTGCCGGCGCCCTCCCACGAGGGGAGCGTCGTCCTCGACATCGGCGCGGGAACCGGCGCCCTGGTCATCCACGCCACCGACGCGGACGACGGGCTGGAGATCCACGCCAGCCCCGCGGACCGGCCGGAGCAGCGGACCCACGCGGCCGTGCGCCCGCGCCACCTCCCCGACCGCACCCTGTACGCGGCCGTGCTGACCCCGCTCCCCACCGGCCGCTACACCGTCTGGCAGCGGGACGACACCCCGCACGGCAGCGTCGACGTCACGGAAGGCCAGGTCAGCGACTACCGCTGGGCCTGACGCCGCCGACCGGTCCGGGGCTCACGACAGCCCGTTGACCAGCCCGGTGAAGAGCAGCGGCAGCCGGGACGCGGCCGGGACGACGTAGGGCGCGAGCACGGACCGCTGACGGGTCCACAGCAGCGCCTGCGTGAGCGCGCGGTGGCGGCGGGTGGCCCGACGCCAGGCGCGCTCGTACGCCTCGGGCCGGTCCGCGCGGACGCATGCCACCAGGGCGGCCGCGCCGGACACGGACAGGGAGAGGCCCTCGCCCGTGAGGGCGTCGACGTACCCGGCCGCGTCGCCGACCAGCAGCACCCGGCCGGCCACCCGGGTCCGCGCCCGCTGCCGCATCGGTCCGGCTCCCCGGACCGGTCCGGCGGCGGCGCCGCGCAGCCGCTCGGCGAGCACCGGAAACGCCGCAAGGTGCTGCTCGAAGGAGCCGCGGCCGGCGGTGAGCACGGCGACGCCGACCAACGCGGGCGTGAGCGGGGTGACATAGGCCTCGGCCCGCTCGGACCAGTGCACCTCGACGCAGTCGGACCACGGGGCGACGGCGAAGTGACGGCGCAGCCCGTGACGCCGGGGCGTCCCGTGCACCGGCCGGTCCAGGCCGAGTGCGCGCCGGATCGGTGAGTGGAGGCCGTCCGCGGCGGCCAGGTAGCGGGCCTCGAGCCCGGCGGCGTGCACCCGGTCGCCCGCCTGGCGCACGCCGTCGACCCGGACGGGCAGCACCGGGACGCCCAACCGCTCGGCCCGGTGCGCGAGCGCGGTGTGCAGGTCGGTGCGGCGCACGCCCAGGCCCGGCGGGCCGTGGAAGCGCGCCTCGGCCTGCCTGCGGTCGTCGAGGTAGCGGATGCCGCGCAGCGGCTGCCCCGTCAGCTGGACGCCCAGCTCGCGCAGGGCGGCCGCGCCGCCGGGCATCAGGCCCTCCCCGCAGGCCTTGTCGATCGGGCCCGGGCGCGGTTCGGCGACGACGACGCGCAGCCCGGCGCGTGCGGCGTGGATCGCGGTGGCGAGCCCGGCGGGGCCGCCTCCGGCGACCAGGAGGTCGATCACCCCGCCGTCGCCAGGGCGAGGGCGGCGTTCTCGCAGCGCACCCGGGTCGTCAGCAACGGCCAGTTGAGCAGGGTGAACACGCCTGCGGTGATCCAGTTGCCGTGGACCAGGGGCAGGGCGACCCCTTCCAGCACCACGGCGAGGTAGTTCGGGTGCCGCAGCCACCGGTAGGGGCCACGGGAGACGAGCGGCAGACCGGGGACGACGATCACCCGTGTGTTCCAGCGGGTGCCGAGCGTGCTGATGCACCACCAGCGCAGCGCCTGGGCCGCCAGCGCGGCGGCGAGGGCGGGCCAGCCCAGCCAGGGCAGGAAGGGGCGGTGCAGCAGTCCGGTCTCCAGCAGGCATCCGGCCAGCAGACCGGTGTGCAGGGCCACCATGACGGGGTAGTGGCCGGCGCCGTGCTCGACGCCGCCGCGGGCGCGGCTCCAGCGGGCGTGCCGCTGGGCGGTCACCAGCTCCGCCAGGCGCTCCGCGGCGACCAGCAGGATCAGGACGGTGTAGGCGTTCACGGCGTTCTGGCCTCCAGAGCGTTCATCGGCGGCTACCAGCGCAGGAGGACGAGTTCGACGCAGAATCCCGGCCCCATCGCCAGCAACAGGCCGGGCGTGCCCGGGGGCGGCGGCCGCAGCGCGAGGGTGTCCCGCAGGATGTGCAGCACCGAGGCGGAGGACAGGTTGCCGACCTCGGCCAGGGAGCGCCACGTCAGTTCCAGGGCCCGGGCGGGCAGGTCGACGGCCTCGCGCACGGCGTCCAGGACCTTCGGGCCGCCCGGGTGGCAGACCCAGGCGGTCACGTCGCCCGCCTTGGTGTCGTGGTCGGCGAGGAAGCCGTGCACCACCGGCCCGAGCTGACGGCGCACCAGCTCGGGCAGATCGGAGCCGAGCATGATGTGGAAGCCGGTGTCGCCGATCGTCCACCCGAGCAGCTCCTCCGTTCCGGGGAACAGGTGGCTGCGGGTGGCGACGATCTCGGGCCCGCCGGACGCCGAGGCCTCGGCCCGGCTGGAGCCCACGGCGAGGGCGGCGGCCGCGCCGTCCCCGAACAGCGCACCCGCGACCAGGTTCTGCATGGACGCGTCGCCGCGCTGCAGCGTGAGGGAGCACAGCTCGACCGAGAGCAGCAGCGCCGTCTCCTCGGGATGGCCGACGAGGTAGTCGTGCAGTCGCGCCAGGCCCGCGGCCCCCGCGACGCAGCCGAGGCCGAAGACCGGCACCCGCTTCACGTCCGGCCGCAGCCCCAGGCTCTCCGCGAGCCGCGCCTCCAGCGAGGGCGCGGCGATGCCGGTCACCGAGGTGGAGACGACCAGGTCGACGTCCCGGGCGTGCAGCCCGGCCTGGTCCAGCGCGCCCCGGACGGCCTCCCGTCCGAGCTCCAGCGCGGCGCGCACGAAGGCGTCGTTGCGCGCACCGAACCCGTCCAGCTCCCCGTACCGGTCGATCGGCAGCACGAGGTGACGTCCCGTCACCCCCGAGGAGGCGTGGACACGCTCCAGGACCTCCCGGTCGCCGCGCGGCAGCCGGCACGCCGCGCCCACCATGCGGGTGATCTCCCCCTGCGGGTACCGGTACGGCGGCAGGACGCCCTGAACCGCGACAATCCGGGTCATTCCGCCATCGTAGGCCGCAAGCCACCCAGATCCCGCGATACCCGGCTCCCCCGCGTGGCTGACACCCCGTCGCCCAAAGGCGGCCCGCCGAAGGCGGAACGCCCGTGTCGAACCTTGGCGGGTCGGGCCCGACGTCATGAGCCGCCCCCTGCACCGGCCTCCCGACTCCCCGCACGTGGGCTGACGCCCCGCTGCCCGTCGGCGGGACGGGGGCGTGTCGGGCGTCGTGGCAGCGTGGAGAGGGAGAGGTTGGGCCCTAGCATCGGGGGGTGCCCACCGAAGCGGTGTCGCGAGGGGTTGGTGCGCCGGTCGCGCTGGTGCTGGCCGCGCATCCCGCTCCCGCGTTCGCCGTCAGCGGCATGGCGACCGCGCTCGCCGCGGCCGTGGGACGGGGGCCGGGTGGATGCCTGCTGGTGGGCCTCGCCGTGCTGGCCGGCCAGCTCTGCGTCGGGTGGAGCAACGACGTCATCGACGTGCGGCGGGACATCCCGGCGGGA
>NZ_BBPP01000004.1:293998-339021 GCF_000787835.1 Streptacidiphilus melanogenes | reverse complement strand
GCTCTGCGTCGGGTGGAGCAACGACGTCATCGACGTGCGGCGGGACATCGCGGCGGGACGCCGCGACAAGCCGCTGGCCGCCGGGGCGCTGGCCGCGTCGACCGCGCGGGCCGCGGCCTGCGGGGCGGGCGTCGCCTGCGTGCCGCTCTCCCTCGCCTCCGGTGCGGCCGCGGGGGCCGCGCACCTGACGGGGGTGGCCTCGGCGCTCGCCTACAACGCCCTGCTGAAGCGAACCCTCTGGTCCTGGCTCCCCTACGCCCTCGCCTTCGGGCTGCTGCCGGCCTTCGTCACCCTCGGCCTGCCGGGCCGTCCCTGGCCGCCGGGCTGGCTGCTCGCCGCCGCCGCGTTGCTCGGCGTGGGAGCCCACCTGACGAACGTGCTGCCGGACATCGACGCCGATCTCGCCCAGGGTGTCCGCGGGCTCCCCCACCGCCTGGGCGCAACCCGCAGCCGGGCCCTCGCCGCGCTCGCACTGCTCTGCGCCTCCGCCCTGCTCGCTCTCGGGCCGCCAGGCCCACCGGGCCCGGTCGGCTGGACGGGCCTCGCCCTCGCCACCGCGCTGACGGCGGCCGCCGCGCTCCCCGGCGCGCGGCGGCCGGACAGCCGCCTCCCGTTCCTGCTCACCATCGGCCTCAGCGCCCTCGACCTGGCCCTGCTGCTCCTGCGCGGCGCGGCCCTGCACTGACCGGAAGGACGAGACGATGGACGGATCACCGCCCGGCGCCGGGACCGACCGACTGAGCCGGGCCGCCTTCGAGGACCTGCGGCGGCGGCTCGGCGGCCTCGCCCCGTCCGGGAACCCCGCCCGCGGCGCCCTGGCGCGCGTCACCCCCGCGCACGTGCTCGCCGCCGCGGCCGAGGTGCGGGCAGGACGTCAGGTCGGGCTGGGTGCGGCTGTGGCGACGGAGCGGACGCCGGGGAACCCGGACCCGGCCCGGCATCCCATGACCGGCGCGATCGCGGGTCGGATGCCGGACGAGGGACTGGACTTCGCCCGGGACCGGGTCGAGATGAACGTGCACGGCGACGTCGACAGCCACCTCGACGCCCTGTGCCACGTCGTCTACGACGGCACGCTGTACGGGGGCGTCCCCGCGGACACGCTGACCGACGCGGGGGCCGAGGCCCTGGCCGTCACCGCGGCGGCGGACGGGATCGTGGGCCGCGGGGTCCTGCTGGACATCCCACGGCTGCGGGGCGTGCCGTGGCTGGAGCCGGGGGAGTTCGTGACGGCCGGGGACCTCCTGGCCGCCGAGGAGGCGCAGGGGGTGCGGTTCGGCGAGGGGGACCTGCTGTTCGTGCGGGTCGGGCACCGCCGCCGTTGGCGCGAGCTCGGCCCGTGGGAGGCGGCCGAGACCCGGGCGGGCCTGCATCCGGAGGCGGTGACGCTACTCGCCGAGCGGCGGATCGCCGTCCTCGGGGGTGACGGCAACAACGACTGCGCCCCGACCCTGGTGGACGGCGTCGGCTTCCCCGTCCATGTGCTCGCGATCCACGACCTGGGGCTGCACCTGCTGGACTATCTCGACTTCGAGGGGCTGGCACCGCTGTGCGCGGCCGAGGGCCGCTGGTCGTTCCTGTGCGTCATCGCTCCGCTGCGGCTGCGCGGCGGCACCGGCTGCCCCGTCAACCCGATCGCGGTGCTGTGACGAGGGAGGTCACTTCGCGGGCTGCGCGGCGCCGCCGTCGTACGTTTCGGGTGACACGCGGCGCCAGAAGACGTGGTAGCTCCAGCCCTGGTAGGCCAGCACGACCGGGAGCAGGACGATGGCCACCACGGAGATGACCTTGAGCGCGTAGTTCCCCGAGGCGGCGTTGCTGACGGTGATGTCGTACGCCTGGTTGGTGCTGGACACGATGAGGTGGGGGTAGAGGTCGACGAAGACCGACAGCACGCAGGTGGCGATGGTCAGCGTGGTCGCCGTGAAGGCCCAGCCCTCGTGACCGGCCGTCACCAGCCAGGCCGCGGCGAGCACGAGGAGGACCGCGATCAACTGCATGATGCTGGGCAGGACGCCCTTGCCGGCGGTGGAGTGGGTCCACGGGAGGAAAGCCAGCACGGCGAGGGCGGTGACCGGCGCGATGCGCCGGGCCAGCAACCGGGCCCGGCCGCGGACGGTGCCGGTGGTCCGCAGGGTGAGGAAGACCGCGCCGTGCAGGAGGCACAGCAGCACCAGGGTCACGCCGGTGAAGACGGCGTATCCGGAGAACAGGTCGGCGAACGTGCCGGAGAACTCCTGGTCCTGACCGATCGGGATGCCGTGCAGCATCCCGCCCAGCATGACGCCGAGGAAGAACGGCACGAGCAGGCTGCCCACGGTGAGCGTGGTCTCCCAGGTGCGGCGCCAGCCGGACCGTTCGACCTTGTCGCGGAACTCGAAGGAGACCCCGCGCAGGATCAGGCCGACCAGGACCAGGACCAGCACCAGGTAGTAGCCGGAGAACAGGGTGGCGTACCAGCCGGGGAAGGCGGCGAACATGGCCGCGGCGGCGACGATCAGCCACACCTCGTTGCCGTCCCACAGCGGTCCGATCGTGCCGATCGCGGCGCGCCTGCCGGGTTCGTCCCTGGCGACCACGGTGTGCAGCAGGCCGACGCCGAGGTCGAAGCCCTCCAGGACGAAGAAGCCGGTCCACAGCACGGCCGTGAGGATGTACCAGAAGGTGGCGAGCGCCATCGTGCGACCTCGTTGGTGCGGTGTCGGTAGGTCTCGGCAGGGGTCAGTAGACGGGGGCCGGCTGCGGGAGCTCGCTGGTCGGCGCGGCGGGCTCGCGGCGGGCGAAGCGGGCCATGAGGACGATCTCCACGACGGCGAGCGCGGCGTACAGGACGAAGAAGACGAGGATGCTGATCGCGACCGTCGTGGTGCTGATCGACGGCGACACGGCGTTCCGGGTGAGCTGGAGGCCCTGGACGATCCAGGGCTGGCGGCCGCTCTCGGTGAGCAGCCAGCCGGCGGTGTTCATCAGGAAGGGCAGGACGACCGCCCAGGTCGCCACCCGCTGGAAGACCTTGGCCCCGCTGAGTCTCCTGCGCAGCAGCAGCCACAGCCCCCACAGACCCACCAGCAGCACCACCACCGCGAGGTAGGCCATCACCCGCATCGCCCAGTACTGGATGAAGATGTTCGGCACGTAGCTCCCGGGGCCGAACTGCGCCTCGTACTGGCTCTGCACCGTGTTCAGACCGAGGACCTTGCCGTTCCAGTGGTTGGTGGCCAGCAGCGAGAGCAGGTGCGGAATCTCGACGATCTTCGTCGGCGTCTCGTCGTTCTTCCCGCCGCCGACCTGGATGAGGGAGAAGGAGCACGGCTGACAGGTGGTCCACTGGGCCTCGGCGCCGGCGATCTTCATCGGCTGGTACTTGCCCTCGGTGACGCCGAGCTCGCTGCCGACCAGCATCGCCACCAGGATCGTGGGCACGAGGACCACCAGGGACAGCCGCGCCGAGGCGTGGAACACCAGGGGGGCGCGCCCCTTGCGCAGCTGCCAGGCCGAGACCGCCAGCATCACGACCGCCCCGGTGACCACGGAGGCGAGCAGCACGTGCAGATAGCCGCGGAGGAAGACGGGGTTGGTGAACAGCTTCCACACGTCGTTGAGCTGCGGCCGACCGGTCGTGGGGTTGACGGTGTATCCGACCGGGTGCTGCATCCAGGAGTTGGCCGCCATGATGAACGCCGCCGAAAGGGCTCCGCCCAGGGCGACGGCCCAGATCGTGGCGAGGTGGACGCGCTTCGGCAGCCGGTCCCAGCCGAACACCCACAGCCCGAGGAAGGTCGACTCCAGGAAGAACGCGGCCAGCCCCTCCATGGCCAGCGGTGCGCCGAAGACGTCCCCCACGGTGCGGGAGTAGACGGACCAGTCCATCCCGAACTGGAACTCCTGGACCAGGCCGGTCACCACGCCCACCGCGACGTTGATCAGCAGCAGGGTGCCGAAGAACTTGGTGAGCCTCAGGTAGTCGGCCAGGCCGGTGCGGTGCCAGGCGGTCTGGAGCAGCGCGGTGAGGAAGCCGAGGCCGATGGTGACCGGGACGAACAGGAAGTGGTAGATCGAGGTCATGGCGAACTGGAGCCGTGCAAGGTCGAGTTGACTCACGGTGCTCCCCGCCGCCTCGTCGGTGCATTTCGTACATAAGACCACTTTTCTCCGCGAGTGAATCACGCATGGCCGGGCGGGGAGACGGCAACATGCCGAGCCTCAGCCATTCGGCCGCATGCGAACACACATTCGATCTACTCCCGTGCGGTCGCAACCGGACAGCACTCGCCCTAGCGTGGAAACCGGGTGCGTGTGAGGAGTCCTCTTGGCTGACAACGAGCACTACGACGTCATCGTGATCGGCAGCGGTGCGGGCGGTGGCACACTCGCCCACCGGCTGGCGTCCACCGGTAAGCGGGTCCTGATCCTGGAACGCGGCGGCTATCTGCCCCGCGAACGGGACAACTGGGATTCGACGGCCGTCTTCGTCAAGGGAAAGTACCGGGCCCCGGAGTACTGGTACGACAAGGACGGCAACGCCTTCCCGCCGGAGGTCAACTACTACGTCGGCGGGAACACCAAGTTCTACGGCGCCGCGCTGTTCCGGCTGCGCCCCGAGGACTTCGGCGAGCTGCGCCACCACGACGGGGTCTCCCCCGCCTGGCCCATCGGCTACGCGGACCTGGAGCCCTACTACACCCAGGCCGAGCACCTCTACCTCGTCCACGGCCGGCACGGCGAGGACCCGACCGAGGGCCCGGCGAGCGCCCAGTACGCCTATCCCCCGGTCGCCCACGAGCCGCGGATCCAGCAGCTCAGCGACGACCTGGAGAAGCAGGGCCTACACCCGTTCCACCTGCCCATCGGCGTGAACCTGACCCAGGACGAGCGAGGGGCCGCCACGCACGGCAGCGTGTGCATCCGCTGCGACCGCGTGGACGGGTTCCCGTGCCTGCTGGGCGCGAAGTCCGACGCCCAGGTCGTCTGCGTCGACCCGGCGCTGCGCCACGACAACGTGCGGCTGGTCACCCATGCGGACGTGCGCCGGCTGGAGACCGACCCTTCGGGCCGCACCGTCACCGGCGTGGTCGCGCGCATGGACGACGGCGGGACCCGCACGTTCACCGGCGACATCGTCGTGGTCTCCTGCGGCGCGGTGAACTCCGCCGTACTGCTGCTGCGCTCCGCCAACGACCGGCACCCCGCCGGGCTGGCGAACAGCTCCGACGTCGTGGGCCGCCACTACATGCGGCACAACAACCTGGCGCTGATGGCGGTCTCGAAGGAGCCCAACCCGACCGCCTTCCAGAAGACGCTCGCCCTGCACGACTGGTACCTGGCCGGGGACGACTGGGAGTTCCCCATGGGCGGCATCCAGATGCTGGGCAAGTCCGACGCCGACCAGATCCACGGCGAGGCCCCGCGCTGGGCCGGCCTGGCCTCCCCCGACATGCCGTTCGAGGTGCTCGCCCACCACGCCGTCGACTTCTGGCTGTGCGGCGAGGACCTGCCGCTGGCGGGCAGCCGGGTGACGCTCGACAAGGACGACAACGTCCACCTCGCCCTGGACGAGAAGAACAACATCGCCGGGCTGAACCGGCTGCGCCACCAACTCCAGGGCATGCTGGGGCGTCTGGGCATGCACGAGCACCACCTGATCCCGCACAGCATCTACCTGCACAAGGGGATGCCCATCGGGGCCACCGCCCACCAGGCCGGAACCGTGCGCTTCGGCGCCGACCCCGCCTCCTCGGCCCTGGACGTCAACTGCAAGGCCCACGACCTGGACAACCTCTACGTCGTGGACACCAGCTTCTTCCCGAGCATCGGCGCCGTGAACCCGTCGCTGACGGCCATCGCCAACGCCCTGCGCGTCGGCGACCACATCGCCCAGCGCCTCGGGTGAGCAGGAGGGTCAGCACATGGCAAGCAACCAGATGGACGCTCTGGTCATCTTCGGCGCCACCGGCGACCTGGCCAAGCTGGAGACCTTCCCCGCGCTGGTCGGTCTCGTGGAGCGCGGCGTGCTCGACAAGCCGGTCATCGGCGTGGCCAAGAGCGGCTGGGGCCTTCCGCAGTTCCGCGACTACGCCGAGGCGTCGCTGAAGCTCAACGGCATGGACCCGGCCACGCCCGCGGCGACGAAGATGCTGGGGCTGCTGCGCTACGTCGACGGCGACCTCGACGACGACGCGACCTACGCGGCCATGACGCGCGAGATGGGTGGCGGCAGGCAGGCGCTGTACTACCTGGAGGTGCCCCCGCCGCTGTTCGGCCGGATCGCCCAGGGCATCGCGGGCGCCGGCTGCGCGGAGGGCGCGAGGGTCATGGTCGAGAAGCCGTTCGGCACCGACCTGGCCAGCGCCCGCGCGCTCAACGACACCATGCACCAGTACTTCCCCGAGGAGGCCATCTACCGGGTCGACCACTGGCTCGGCCTCGACCCGGTGGAGAACGTGCTCTTCGCCCGGTTCGCCAACTCCGTGATCGAGCCGCTGCTGAACCGGACGCACGTCCGCAGCATCCAGATCACCATGGCGGAGGCGTTCGACGTCTCCGACCGCGGCCGGTTCTACGACCGCACCGGCGCCGTCCGGGACGTCGTGCAGAACCACATGCTCCAGGTGCTGGCCACCGTGCTGGCCGAACCCCCCGCCGGACGGGGGCTGGAGTCCTGGCGCGACGCGAAGTCCAACGTCGTCAACTCGCTGCGGCCGCTCGACGCACGCCACATCGTGCGCGGGCAGTACGAGGGCTACCTCGACGTCGACGGCGTCGCGCCGGGCTCGACGACCGAGACCTTCGCGACCGTCCGGCTCGCCGCCGACTCCTGGCGCTGGGCGGACGTGCCGATCCTCATCCGCGCCGGCAAGTGCATGCCCGTCACCGCCACCGAGGTGACCATCCACTTCCGTCCGGCCCCGCACGACGTCTTCGGGCTGCGGCCCACCCCCGCCGCCAACAGTCTGCGGTTCCGGATCTGGCCCGAGACGCAGGTGGGCCTCACCCTGGCGGGCAAGGTTCCCGGCGGGGCCTGGGAGGCCAAGCACGAGGAGCTCTCCTTCAGCGAGATCCCCGGCTCCGACATGCGTCCCTACGACCGCCTCATCGGGGCCGCGCTCGACGGCGACCGCTGGCTGTTCGCCCGCGAGGACACCGTCGAGGCCGCGTGGCGTGTCGTCGACCCGATCCTCGGCGACGTGGCCCCCGTCCACCCCTACGCGCGCGGCACCTGGGGCCCCAGGGAGGCGGACGCGCTGCTCCCCGAGGGCGACGGCTGGCACGATCCCTCCGCCTGAGCGGACCATGGTGGCATGGAACCGCATCCCGTCGACCTTTACACGGACGAGCTGCTGCGGCTGGCGCCGGACCTCTCCCGCGCCACCGCGGACGACCTCCTGCGCCGGGTGTTCCAGCACGGGGCGGAGGAGGGCGCGAACGCCGCGCTCGCCAACATCGCGGAGCTGGACAACACCAAGGACGCCGAGAACCGCAGGCTCGCGGAACGCCTGGTCCAACTCGGCGAGGACCCGCTGTCCGTCGCGCAGATCATGCGAGGCTCGTAGCATGACCGAGCGCAAGCCCGCGGGCGTCAGCTTCGAGTCCTGGGTCGACCAGCAGATCCGGGAGGCGCAGGAACGGGGCGAGTTCGAGAACCTGCCGGGCTCCGGCAAGCCCCTGCCGGACGTCGACGAGCCCTACGACGAGCTGTGGTGGGTCAGGCAGAAGCTCGCCCGGGAGGGGCTGTCCTTCCTGCCGCCCACGCTCGCCCTGCGCAAGGAGGCCGAGGACGCGCTCGCCGCCGCGTCCACCGCCGCGACCGAGGCGGAGGCGCGGCGGATCGTGCTGGACGTCAACGAGAAGATCCGCGCGTCGCTGCGCGAGCCGACCGACGGTCCCCCGCTCAACCTGGTTCCCTACGACGTCGAGGACGTGGTGCGCGACTGGCGCGCGCACCGTCCGGGGCAGCCACAGGAGCCTGCGGCCCCGCCGCCGGAGATCCCCCGGCCGCGCGGACTCTTGCGGCGTCTGCTGCACAGACGCGCCGCCTGACCCCGTTCACGCGTTCACAGCCCGAACAGCACGGCCGCGTTGTCGTGGCACACGGCTCGAAGCCACGTGTCCCCGAGGCCGAGCCCCTCCAGGGCCTGGAGCTGCCGCAGGTAGGGGTAGGGGATGTTGGGGAAGTCGGAGCCCAGCAGCACGCGGTCCCCGACCGCCGCGAGGCGGGGCAGGGCCCGGCGCGGGAAGGGCATGATCTGCTCGGTGAAGTCGGTGAAAGCCATCGTCGTGTCGAGCCGCACCTCTCCGAAGCGCTCGGCCAGGTCGAGGAAGTCCTCGTACTCGGGCATGCCGAGGTGGGCGACGATCAGCCGCAGCCTCGGGTGGCGCTCCAGTACCCGGGCGACGGGCTCGGGACCGGTGTGCTTGCCCGGCGCGGGTCCGGAGCCGCAGTGGATCACGACGGGAACCCCCGCCTCGGCCAGCAGGCCCCACGCCGGTCGCAGCAGTTCGTCGGCCGGGTCGTAGGCCCCCACCTGGACGTGCGCCTTGAAGACGCGCGCGCCGGACTCGACGGCCTCGCGGACGTAGGCCTCCACGCCCGGTTCGGGGTACAGGGTGGCGGTGTGCAGGCACTCGGGCGTCCGGGCGGCGAAGTCGGCCGCCCACCCGTTCAGCCACCGGGCCATGCCGGGCTTGTGCGGGTAGAGCATCGAGGTGAAGGCCCGGACGCCGAACTCCCGCAGCACGGCCGCTCGTTCCGCCTCCTCCGCGCGATACGTGATCGGCCACTCCGCCCCGCCGATCAGCGGGCCCTGCGTGTCGAAGTAGTCCCAGACCTTGTGCAGAACGCGCTCGGGCATGAAGTGCGTGTGCACGTCGACGAGCCCCGGCAGACCCAGCCGGCCCCAGAAGCGCCGCACCTCGGCGGCCTCCGCACTCGCGCTCGTGGTCGGGGCCGCTTCGGGAGAGTCGGCGGGATCGCTCGGCGGCACGTGGTGATCACTCATGTAGCCCACCTTCGGGCCTGACACCCGGGCGAGTCCACCCCCGCCCCGGCTCCGCCCGTGGCGCGAGCGGCGGGAACCACGGCGCAAAGATCGCCTTCGAGGCTGCGCGGGACGCCCTCTGGACAGGGTGGGCGGACGCGGGGGATCCTCTTGGGAGCGCTCCCGCGCACAACCCCCCGGACGGCGCGGGAGCCACCACACCATGCCATCGCGCATGCCATCGCGCGGGTCCTGCGGCGCAGGGGAGCGCAGCGACCCGGTGGTGGCGCGGCCGTGTCCGGCGAGGGTTTGAGCTTGCCGCGGGGCAAGGTTCTACATTCGGGCTGTGAACGAGAGAACGGACCGGCTGGTCACGATCGGCCACCTGGCCCGTCAGACCGGCCTGACCACGAAAGCCCTGCGGCACTACGACCGGGTGGGTCTGCTGGAGCCGGCGGTCGTCGATCCCGGGACCGGGTACCGCTACTACCGGCCGGACCAGGTCGCAGCGGCCCGCCTGATCCAGACGCTGCGCGCGGTGGACGTACCGCTGGCGCAGGTCCGCGCCTGCCTGGCCGCGGACGGCGACCAGGAAGCCGCCACCGCACGCGTTCTGACGCAGCACCGCCGACGGCTCCAGGCCCGACTGGACCGGATCCGAGGCGCCCTCCACCGCACCGACCACCTCATCAGCGAAGGGACCACCAGCACCATGACCGGCACCCGGCCCACGACCGAGACCGCCCCCTCGGACGAGCGACAGCTCGCCGTCGACCTGTTCAACGGGGTGTGGCGGCTCCTGGAGCAGGAGGACCGCTCGGCCGAGGAAGACGACCGGATGCTCCACATGGCCCACGCCTCCCGCCACCACTGGGGACAGGTCGGCACGGCCGTCAACCGCAGCCGCGGCGAGTGGCAGTGCTCCCGCGTCTACGCGGTGCTCGGACGGGCCGAACCCGCGCTGCACCACGCCCGACGCTGCCTGGACATCTGCCGGGAGAACGGGATCGGCGACTGGGACCTGGCCTTCGCGTTCGAGGCGCTCGCCCGCGCCGCCGCCGTCGAGGGCGACAAGGACCAGGCCCGCGCCTGGGCCGAGCAGGCCCTTGCCGCCGCGGACGACATCGCCGAGGCCGAGGACCGCGAACTCGTCCTGTCCGACCTGGAGAGCATTCCCGGCCTGCCCCTCTCCCCCGCCTCAGCCGACGCGGGCGACGGCGGCGTCACCGACGGCGTTTCGAAGTAGGCGACGTTCGGATCACTCTTCGTGGTCAGCAGCGGGTCAACGCCTGCCGGCATGTCCCCAGGGATGTCCCAAATCGCTGGTCAGCGCCCTGGGACGGCTGTGCGTGTCCCAGGAGGCGGCGGCGGTGCTGACAGATGCGCGCGGCGGCGCGAGGGTTGTCCCCGGCGCCGCCCGTCGGATCCGGCCTCGGGTCGGTCGGGGGCGTCGCCCGTGTGTGAACTCCATTCCTCCGTCCCCGACAAGAGAAGGATTGGCATGGCCATGCCTACTCGCGCGCCGTACTTCGTGCGGCTCCGGCCCTGGGTCGCCGCGGCCGCCACCGCCTCGGCGGCCGCCCTCGGCCTGTTCGGCGCTGCGTCGCCCGCCTCGGCGGCGTCCGCTCCGGCACCGATCGCGCTCACCTCGTCCGCCTGCCCGACGGACATCGCCCAGGGCGAGATCGACGGCTGCGTGACGCAGCTTCAGGACCTCCTCAACACCCACGGAGCAGGCCTCTCCGTCGACGGCGACTTCGGCCCCGGCACCCTCGCCGCCGTCAAGAACTACCAGAGCGCCCACGGCCTCTCCGCCGACGGCGTCGTCGGCCCGCTGACGAAGTCCTCGCTCGACGCCACCTCGGTTCCGGCACCGGTCACGCTGACCTCGTCGGCCTGCCCGACGGACATCGCCGAGGGCGAGATCGACGGCTGCGTGACGGAGCTTCAGGACCTTCTCAACACCCACGGAGCAGGCCTCACCGTCGACGGCGACTTCGGCCCCGGCACCCTCGCCGCCGTCAAGAACTACCAGAGCGCCCACGGCCTCTCCGCCGACGGCATCGTCGGCCCGAACACCAAGGCCTCGCTCGCGGGCTCCGGCAGCTCCGTTCCGGCGCCGGTCAACCTGACCTCCCCGGCCTGCCCCGCGGACATCGCCCAGGGCGAGGACGACGGCTGCGTGACGGAGCTCCAGGACCTCCTCAACACCCACGGAGCAGGCCTCACCGTCGACGGCGACTTCGGCCCCGGCACCCTCGCCGCCGTCAAGAACTACCAGACCAGTCAGGGGCTGGCCGCCGACGGCGTCGTCGGACCGAACACCAAGGCCGCGCTCTACGGCACGGGCCAGTCGACCACCCCGCCGCCTCCGCCCTCCGGGGACGTGCTCTCCAGGATCGTCGCGTACGCCCAGGCGATCGAGAACGGTTCGGCCGAACCGGGCTGGAACGGCGGGAACATCCAGTACGTCTGGGGCGGCGGCCACGAGGGCACCCCGGGGCCGTCCACCGGCACCTGCGTCGGCGATCCGCAGTCGCTCAGCTGCACCGACCCCGGGGCGATCGGCCTGGACTGCTCCGGCTTCGCGCGCTGGGTCTACGACCTGGCCTACGGTCAGGACGTCCTCGGGGCCGGCGCCACCGGCGACCAGATCGCCGAGATGACCCGGGTGAGTTCGCCCGTCCCGGGCGACCTCGTCTTCTTCGGCAGCAGCGCGTCGTCGACGCACCACGTGGGCGTCTACATCGGCAACGGGCAGATGATCAACGCGCTGGAGACCGGCACGATCGTGCGCACCGACCCGGTCTCCGCGGGCGGCACCGTCATCGGCTACTACCAGTACTGAGCCGGTTCCCCTCCCCGCATGACAAGAGAAGCCGGGCCCCTCGGGGCCCGGCTCGTTTGCTGCCGCCGCAGCCGGAAATCGTCAAAGGGTCATTCCGGAGCACCACCTGAGGACTTGTATGATCATTTCCGCACTCGTCAGAGCAGGGGGGCATGGGGAGTGACGGGGGCGAATCTTCTATTCCGTTTCCGTCGGCCGTGTGTCGACACTGCATGGTCAGAAACGGCAACCGATGGAAAGCACAACATTCTCCGGTGATCAGGCCCAGGGGGATTCCGGCGAAATGCTTCGCGCGGAATTGAGGGTCGTCAAGGAGATCTCGGGGCTCAGCTACACCCAGTTGGGACAACGCACCCACTATTCAAGGTCGTCCTGGGAACGCTGGCTGAACGGGAAGCAGTTCCCCCCGCGGGCCGCCGTCGAGAGTCTGGGGCCCGGACTGGGACGCGACGTCTCGGATCTGCTGGTCCTCTGGGAGCAGGCGTCCGTCGCGCGGGCCACCGAGGAGGCGGCGCCCGGGGGTCCGGCGGGAGCCGCCGAGGGCGGCGACGCCGTCCCGGTCGAACCGCAGCAGGCAGAAGCGGGTGAGGCGGCGGATGCAGCCGACGCGGTGGCGACGTCGGATCGACCGGGGCAGCCCTCGGCGGCGGCCGAGGCCGCCACCGGTCCGAGGCGGCGGCGCAGGCTGGTTCCGGTCGGTCTGTTCGTCGCGGCCTCGATTGCCGCGGTCGTGCTCGTGCCCGAGCTCTCCCACGCCCACGACGGTCGCACACCGGCCGCCGCGGCGAGCGCCGCGGCCGCCCGTCACACGGCGTCGCCCGCCGCCACGGCGTTGCCGGGCTGCCTGGCCGAGGGGTGCGTGGGCAAGGATCCGCAGGCCATGCACTGCACCGAGGACGCACGGACGCTGGAGGTGACCACGGTGCAGAAGATGGTCGTCGAGATGCGCTACAGCAAGGCGTGCTCCTCGGCGTGGGGCCGGATCACCTACGCGTCCACGGGCGCGATCGTGGACGTCGACAACTCGTCCGGCGAGACCGAGCCCATGCCGGTGCACTGGGGGTACGACGTCTACTCGCCCATGGTGAACGCCTCGGCCCCCCTGCAGATCTGGGCCTGCGGCACCCTGGCCGGCGGAAGCAACCGGGCCTGCACGGCGCACGCCACCGCCCCGACCACACCGTGAGCGACGGCTCGGCCCTCCGCACTCCGGGAGGGCCGAGCCGGTCTCTCAGGCGTTCCCCACCTGCCCCCTGATGCTCAGCACCTCGTCGGCGGACCCTGCCGACAGGACGTAGGTGAAACCGGCCAACGCCTTCGGGGGCGCGACGAACTCCGCGCCCTTCGAGGACGGGGCGGCGTCGCGCGCCGCGATGGCCCGGCGCTCGCTGTGGACGTACGCCACGGCCCGGGAGGGGCTTGCGCCCGCGAGGCGCACCGAAGCGCAGTCGTCGATGAACCCCTCGGCGGCCGGTGAGTCCTTCTCGCTGAAGGAGCAGCGGATCTGCGTCAGCTGCTGCTGCTTGTCGAGCCAGAGCCTGACGCTGAGCCGGCTGCCCGACACCGTCGCCGAACCGGACAGCCGGCGGGCCAGGTCCGGGCGTACGGGCTCGGTCTGTTGCTGCGGGGTGACGGTGATGCCCCAGCGCCGCTTCTCGTGCGCGAGGAAGGGGTCGAGCTCGAAGCCTGCGGCCCGGGTGGTCACCGGCGAGGGGCGACCGGCCAGCGAGAGCGGCCCAGTCAGGGCTCCGTGCCGACCGGGCGCGGTCGAACAGGAGGACAACAGGCCCGCCGCCGCCAGGCCCAAGGCGCCGAGGACGAGCGCCTTTGCGGTGCGGTGCGGGACGGTGCGGAACATGGGGACCTCTCGTGCGGGTGCGGGGGCCGAAGGCGGCGGAAGAGTGCCGACCTCCGCGCGGGAGAAGTCCGCGGGAGACGGCTGGGCCCGCCGCATCGCGGCACGCCTGATCGTTCCAGGCTCGCCGAGGCGCCCTCAACCGCCGCCGTACGCAGCCGCATCCCAATTTGTCCCGCAGCCGTCCCAGGCCTCTGACCTGCTGATTCCCGCTCCTGTTCGGCCAGGTGGAGACGACGCCCGGCCCGCCCCGAGCGGGGTGCCACGCGGATGCCACGGCGGCGCAACCGCGTGCCGGGAGGCTGGTCCCGTCTTCAGCGACGTGGACCCGGCGGACTCGCTCCGGGGGACGGGTCCACGTCGGACGACGCCTTCCGCACTTCGTGGCACGCACAAGGAGCAGCAACATGGCACAAGCAGGTAAGCGCAAGGCCGCCGCCGTCCTCGGCACCCTCGCGCTGCTCGGCCCCGGGCTGGCGGCGCTCAGCGCCACCCCGGCCTTCGCCCAGGCCGGTCCGGTCAAGGCCGCTGCGGCCGGCTCGATCCAGCAGGCCGCCGCCGCGCGGCTCGCCGCGGTCGGCGCGCACGCCCAGGGCGTGCACCCGGACCTCATGCACCCGGACACCACGGTGTCGCTCGCCGAGGACAGCAAGCTCAACTGCCTTGGCGTGGCCGGTGGCGCCGAGGCGAAGTTCAACGACGGCGTGATCTCCTACGGCGCCACCAGCGGGCAGATCTACGGCGACTCCTGGGGCTACTGGTGGGGCAAGAGCCCGGCGAACGCCAGCACCCTGACCCTCACCGACACCTACAGCATCTCCGGCGTCGCCACCAGCTGGAACGGTCCCGGCAGCGGCTTCAAGACGATCTCCGGCGACAAGATCAGCTACACGGTGTCGCAGAACAACGTCCGCACCTACCACCACGGCGAGTACGAGGTGCAGTTCGGCGGCTTCGCCACCTCCTTCGCCCAGACGACCTCGGTCGACCTGCAGTTCCCGGGCACCGCCTGCACGCCGTCCGCCTCCGGTACGAAGTACATGTGACGTGGAGCCCTCCCGCACGGGGCGCGTCGTCCGGCGGCTTCGCCGGGCGGCGCGCCCGCTCCTCGCCCTGGTCTCGGCGGCCGTCTGCGCGGCGCTGCTGTGCACCTGGCTGCTCGCTGGCGGCAGTTCGGCCGCCCCCACGTCAGCCCCCGCAGCGTCCACGGGCGCCACCCCCGCCGACGCGCTGATCGACCTGCTCCAACCCTCCTCTCCGCTCCCGGTCTTCGTGGACCCCGGCCCCGCGGACACGACCGAGCTCGTCGACGCGGTGCAGATCTCCCAGTTCACCGCCCCGGGCGTGCGGCCGAGCGCCGCCGTGCTCGGCTCCCTCGCCTCGGTCCTGGACTCCCTGCCGCGGCAGCAGGCCGCGGGCCAGCCGCTGGTCGACGTCCTCGGCATCGTGCACCTGGACCGCAGCGGACACGACGGGCTGCTCACCCCCGCGCGCCGGCGCGCCCTGGGCAGCTACCTGGCCTCGGCCGACCTGCGCGGCGGCAGCCTCAATCTGGTGCTGAACACCCTGGAGGCGGCCGCCCGCGACCTTCGGCAGTCGCGCCAGACCCCGGCGGACACGGCGCTGACAGCCAGTCTGTCGTCCTTTCTCGCCCGCACGTTGGACGCCTCCTGCGCACTGGTGCGGACCGCCGACAGCGCGGGCGACCCGGCCCTGCTCGGCCTGCTCGTCGACGTCGCCGACGCCGTCCCCGCGCAGCACTGCTTCCCGGCCGCCCAGGTACGGACCCGCTACGACGCCGCGCAGCGCGGCACCCGCGCGCCGGGCCTGGCGGACCTGGCGGTGACCGCCGAGCTCGTCCGGCAGGGCGTGGATCCGACGCTGGCCCCGGGCACCTCGTTCGCCCGCGCGGCGGGCGGCTACTTCGCCTCCCTCGAACAACAGTTGGCCGCGACGCCGACGCTGACCTGCCCCATCAGCAACCTCTACGCGGCCGTCGGGGTGGACGCCGCGGCCGCGGGCGACGCAGCTCCCGTCCCGGCCGCGCTGGCGCAGTGCACGCAGCGTGCGCTGCGCTGGGACGGCAGCCTGCCCGAGTCGGTGACGCCGTCCGCGATCAGCATGGGCTTCGGCACCGCGGCCCTGCGCTCGGCGCCGCTCTCCGCCGCCGACCGTCAGCTCGTCGGCCAGGAGCTGGCGCTCGTCAAGCCGGGTGCGGTGACCGGCGACCCCCGCACCGGGATCGTCGCCGCGCTCGCGGACGATCCCCACGCCGTCACCCCCGCGCTGGTGCGGTCCTTCGAGGCGCAGCTGACCCCCGGTTCGGCGCAGGACCTCGCGTTCCTGGGCGCCGCCTCGGACGTGCTGGGAGCCTGCGACCAGCGCACCACCGCGTTGTTCGGGTCCTGGCTCTCCGGTGTCACCGGATCCGGGGGGCGACAGGCGGCCGACCCGCTCTGGTCGATGTTCGCGATCCACGACGCCGCGGTGTGCTTCCCCTCGGGAAGTCC
Source organism: Streptacidiphilus melanogenes (assembly GCF_000787835.1). GTDB lineage: Bacteria > Actinomycetota > Actinomycetes > Streptomycetales > Streptomycetaceae > Streptacidiphilus > Streptacidiphilus melanogenes. Next base: position 322,833 of record NZ_BBPP01000004.1, on the reverse strand, counting down.
CGCGCTCACCCGCGCCCGCCGGTGGTCGGCCACGGCCGTGGGCCGGCTCCTCGCCCAGCCGCAGGGCGCCGACGCGACCACCGACACCGCGCTGCTGAACTGGCTGCGCGCCGAGCAGCGCTGCCTGTCCGACGGCTCCCCCGCCACCGGCCCGGCGGCCGCCGCGCCACGCTCCACGGCGACGGCGACGGCGACGGCGACGGCGACGGCCCAGCCGTCCTGGGCGACGCTGGTGGGGGCCCACCCGCCGACCGTCCTGGATCTCTACGCCGAGATCCGCACCGAGCGGATCGCCTCCCTGGGCTGCCGCCCCAGCTGGCTCACCCCGTCGGTCGGCGATTGACGAACCTCGTTCAACGCTCCTATCGTCGCCGTCACGCGGGCGTGACGGGGGGACGCGATGGGGGAACCGGGACTGTGGTTCGGGCTGCTCGGATCACTGGAGATCCGGCGTGACGGCCTGCCGCTCGACCTGCCCGGGCCTCGGCAACGCGCGCTGCTGACCGCGCTGCTGCTCCGGGCCAACCAGGTCGTGGGGCTCGACGAACTCGCCGACTCCGTCTGGCAGGGAAAGCCCACCGAAGCCGCGGCCACCACGCTGCGCAGCTACGTGATGCGCCTGCGCCGCGTCCTCGGCCCGGCCGACGGGGGACGCGTGCGGGCGGTGGGCACCGGCTACCGACTGGAGGTGCGTCCCGGCGAACTCGACCTCCAGGTCTTCACCGACCTCGCGGCGCGGGGCCGCCGGGCCCGGGCCGCTTGCGAGTGGGCGCAGTGCGCGGCGGTACTGGGCGAGGCGCTGGCGCTCTGGCGCGGCGAACCCCTGCCCGACCTGGCCCGCCATGCCGGCGAGCACCCCGACGTGGAGGGGCTCAGGGAGCTGCGGCTGCAGGCCCTGGACTGGCGGATCGAGGCGGACCTGCGGCTGGGCCGCCATGCCGAGGTCCTCGCCGAGCTGCGGGCACTGACGGCCCAGCACCCGCTGGTCGAGGTGTTCCACGCCCAGTTGATGCTCGCGCTCTACCGCAGTGGACGGCAGGCCGATGCGCTCGCCGCCTACGAACAGGCCCGACAGGTGCTCGCCGAGGAGCTGGGGGCCGACCCGGGTCCGCCCCTGCAACAGCTGCACCGACGCGTCCTCGCCCTGGACCCCTCGCTCGACCTCGAACCGGGCACCGAAGAGGCGACCAGGGGGCCGGAACCGGACGCCGCCCCCGTGGGCGGCGCCGCTTCGACGTTCCGCTCCCCCGCCCAGCTCCCGGCCGATCTGCCCGACTTCACCGGCCGCCGGGTCCCGCTGAAGCGCCTGCGGGACCTGCTGCTGCCGTCCGTCGCCGGAGCGGCCGCGCCGCGCGCCGTCGTGGTGTCCACCATCACCGGCACCGGCGGCATCGGCAAGACCACCCTGGCGGTCCACACGGCCCATCAGGTGGCCGCGTCCTTCCCCGACGGACAGCTCTACGTCGACCTGCGCGGCATGAGCGAGACGCCGCTCAGCCCGGCCGAGGTCCTCGGCGACGCCCTGCGGGCCCTCGGGGTGCCCGACGGCGAGATCCCCCGCAGCGAGGAGGCGCGCTCCGCGAGCTTCCGGACCCTGCTCGCGGGCCGCCGGATGCTGCTCCTGCTGGACAACGCCCATGACGCCGCCCAGGTGCGGCCGCTGCTCCCCGGCGACGGCGGCTGCGGCGTCCTGGTCACCTGCCGCACCCGGCTGGTGGGCCTGGCCGGTGCGGCCACGGAGTACCTGGACGTGTGGGAGGAGGCCGAGGCCGCGGAGCTGTTCGCCGCGGTCGTGGGCCGGGAGCGGGTCGCCGCCGAGCCCGAGGCCGTCCGCGAGGTGCTCGCCCACTGCGCCGGACTGCCGCTGGCGGTGCGGATCGCGGCGAGCCGCCTGGCCAGCAGGCCCGGATGGACGGTGGCCCACCTCGCGTCACGACTGGCCGACGAGCGCGAGCGGCTGGACACCCTGGACACCGCGGACGCGGCGGTGCGCACCAGCTTTCGGGTGAGCTACACGCAGCTGGTCCTGGCCGAACGGCAGGGCGTCTCCGATGCGGGGCGCGCCTTTCGCCTCCTCGGACTCGCCCCCCTGACCGAGATCGGCGTCGACGCCGCGGCCGCCCTGTTCGGCCTCGGCGTCAGGGAGGCGGAGCGGCTGCTGGAGCAACTGGTGGACGTGAGCCTGCTGGAGTCACCCGCGCCGGGCCGCTACCGCATGCACGACCTGCTGCGCAGCTACGCCCGCGAGTGCGCGGCACAGGACGAGCAGGAGGGCCCGCGGTACGCCGCGGTGGCGCGGCTGGTGGGCTGGTACGTGCGCACCGCGGAACAGGCGATGGACCTGGTCTACTCCCACCGCCGCCGGTTCCCTTCGGACCCGGCCGCTCCCGGCCCCGCCGGGCTGTGCTTCGACACCGCCGCGGCAGCCCTTTCCTGGTGCGAGACCGAGCGCGCGAACCTGGTGGCGGTCACCCGGCTGGCCGGGGGCTCCGGTCTGGACACCGAGGCCTGGACGCTGCCGGCGAACCTGCTGCACTTCTTCAACATGCGCGGACACCTCACCGAGTGGCTGGAGTGCTTCACCATCGGCCTCGCCCACGCCCGCCGCGCCGGCTCCGCCGACGGCGAGGCGTGGATGCTGGGCGGGCTGAGCGTGGCGCACCGCGTCCTGGAGCAGTACGACCTGGCCCTGACCGAGAGCCAGGAGGCCGTGGAGGTCTGCCGACGGTCGGGGGACGTACCGGGTGAGGCCACCCACACGAGCAGTCTGGCCAGCGTGCTGCACCTGCTGGGACGGTCGCAGGAGGCGGTGCTCTGGTTCGAGCGCGCGCTTCCGCTGCGGCGTCAGGTCGGCGATCTCAGCGGGGTCGCCGCCACCCTCAACAACCTGGGCTGCGTCCACCACGCGAACGGCAGTCCCGACCGGGCGGCGGACTGCTACCGCGAGGCGCTGGAGATCAGCCGCGGCTCGGGTCTGGAGTACCTGGAGGCCGCAGTGCTGGACGGCCTGGGCTCGGTCTCCGTGGACCTCGGCGAGGGCGAGGCGGCCGTGTCGTTCTTCCGCGAGTCCATCGGCATCCGGGTCCGGATCGGCGACACGATGGGCGAGGCGGTCGGCCAGGAGAACCTGGGCGACGCTCTCGCCGCCCAGGACCGCGTCGCGCAGGCCAGGGAGGCCTGGGAGCAGGCCGCCGCCCTGCTCCGGCGGACCGGGCACCCGGGCGAGGCCAGGATCTCTGCCAAGCTCGCCGCGAGCGACGGCGCGGCGTCCCCGGCGTAGGGCCCGTAGGCTGCGATGATGTCCGGTCCATCGTCATCAGGAGAGTGCATGCCCTACGCCGTCGACTTCGTGAACGTGTCCACCGTCGGCCTGGAGTCGTCCCCGGTCGCGGAGGCCCTCGCCGGTCTGCGCGCCAACGAGGCCCGCTACTACAGGAACAAGTACGACCACGTGTTCACGGTCACCGCTGCGGACGAGGCGCCCGAGGTGCTCGCGTGGGTACACCGCGTCCTGGCCGAGGAGCGCGACATCGTCATCTCCTCCCGCCCGCTGGAGGTGACCTCGTTCGAGGTCGACGGCCTGCGGATGGCGTACGTGTTCTACGAGTCCGGGCTTGCCGTCAACGTGATGTACGGCGTCGAGGAAGGGAAGAAGCGCGCCGTGGGGTTCAAGCTCTCGCAGGGCATGGAGGTCCCCGAGGAGCTCGCGACGCGCTTCAAGTTCGCCCGGCAGAAGTCGAAGCTCGCGGGTGAGATCCGCGGCTCCTTCTTCGTGATCAAGGGTGAGTACTGACCCGTCCTCAGTTGTGCGACGTGTTCAGCATCACCAGGGCCACCACGAGAGCCACCAGCAGCGCGGCGGCCAGCGAGGCCAGCACGATCTTCATCGGGCTGTACGGACGCTCGCCGATGACCTCGCCGGTGCGGGCGTTGACCATCACCTGCCACGGCTTGCCGGCGTGGAGGTAGGTCAGGAACCAGACCGGGAGCAGCAGCAGCTTGTAGGTCACCGCGCTGTACTCGGTGGACATCGAGTGGACCCGCTGCTCGTCGCCGCCGATGTCGCTGGTGCAGTCCGCCCGGATGACCGGCGCCATCCGCTGCCTGGCGGACTCCAGCCCCACCTCCGGTTCGACGTCGTAGCGCACGGTGCGGAAGCCGGCGAGGTACTCCTGCTGGTAGGGCACGGCCTCCAGCAGCGGCCACGGCGTCAGCTTGTCCAGCTGCTTCTCCGGGGTCCGGCTGCTCGCCGGGACCAGCACGTCGTCGAAGAACCGGCCGACCGTCCCGGACGCCGGGTACCAGGCCGTCCGCTGCACCTGACGGGTGCGGGTGACGGGCTGGCCGTCGACGGTCTCGGTGTAGGTCTCGGTCTCCCAGTAGTGCACGCCGCGCTCACCGGTGTAGCGCGTGGTGGTCTGCGCGTCGTAGGTCCAGTGCGGCAGGTAGCTGCCGCGGAAGGTCTCCGCCTCGGTGACCTGCTTCAGGCTCGACGGAGCGAACCAGCGGGACTTCGTCCACGCGCCGAGCGCCCCACGCGCCTCGTCCCTGGTCACCCCGAACGGCAGGACCGCCTCGGGCACGATCCGCTCCATGGCGGCGGCGTCCGCGACCAGCGGGGTGGCGCAGAACTGGCACTTGTCGCTGAGCGTGTCGCTCTCGGTCACGGCATGGCACCCGGGGCAGGTGTACACCTTCGTGCCCGCGGGCACCACCGCGCGCTGCGGCAGGTAGGCCAGCTCCGCGATCGGGTGCTCGACCACCTGCCGCGGCACCGGCACGATCCCCTGCTCGTGCCGGCAGTAGGGGCAGCGCAGCGCGTACGTCCCCGGCGCGTACTCACAGCGTGCGCCGCACGCCTCGCACTCGAACGCGCGATCCGGCGCGGGCGCGAAGCCCTGTTCCGTCATGGTCCTTCTCTCTTGGGCACTCTGTGGTCGGTTGCGTCGGCGCCGAGCCGGTCCGTCACTGCGGCGGAAGCGGCGGCGGGACGTCGGCGAAGAGCGCAGCGAGCTCCGCCACCTGTTCGGCGGGCTGCCAGTTCGCCAGGCCGTTGCGCCACACCAGCGTCGTACGGGTCAGGTTGCCCGCGGCGACCTGCCCGGCGAGCACGCCGGCGTCGTACGGCCCCTGCTGCTGACCGCCGACGGCGATGAACCACTGCGCGGCCGTCGGCAGCGGCGGCGGCACGGCCGCTGCCGGGGCCGCGGGCGCGGCGGCGGGAGCGGCGGGAGCGGGCGCCTGGGGCGTCAGGCCCTGCGCGATGCGCTGGCCCAGCGCCATGCCGACGCCGAGACCGACGCCCTCACCGCCACCGCCGGGGTTCGCCGCGGCCGTCGCGATCGCGTCGGCCGCCTGGAACCTGGTGTAGGCGTCGAGATCGCCCGCGATGCCCATCCGCGAGCGGGTGTCGATGGCGGCCTCGACCTCCGGGGGCACGCTGATGTTCTCGATGACGAACTTCGGGATCGCGATGCCGACGGAGGCCAGGTCCTCGCTCAGGATGCCGGCCAGCTGCTGCCCGATGCCCTCCTGCCGGGAGGCCAGGTCCAGCAGCGGCACGTTCGCCGCGCCGAGCGCCGAGCCCAGCTTGGAGACGACCAGCTGGCGCAGGTACTCGCCCACCTCCTCGGTGCGGAACTGCGGGTCGGTGCCCGCCAGTTCGCGCAGCAGCGCGGCCGGGTCGACGACCCGGGCCGCGAAGGCGCCGAAGGCGCGCACCCGCACCATGCCGAACTCCGGGTCCCGCAGGATCACCGGGTTCTGCGTGCCCCACTTGAAGTCGGTGAACTGCCGCGTGTTGACGAAGTAGACCTCCGCCTTGAAGGGCGAGTGGAAGCCGAACTTCCAGCCCTTCAGCGTCGACAGGACCGGCATGTTCTGCGTCTCGAGCGTGTAGGTCCCGGGCGGGAAGACGTCCGCGAGGCGGCCCTCGTTGACGAAGACCGCCACCTGGGACTCGCGCACGACCAGCCGCGCGCCCATCTTGATCTCGTTGTCGTAGCGCGGGAAGCGCCACACGATCGTGTCCCGGCTGTCGTCGGTCCACTCGAGGATGTCGATGAACTCACCGCGGATGCGGTCCATCAGACCCACAGCAGCCCCCCATGTGTCGTCCTGGAGCCACCCGCCCCTGATCCGGCGGTTCCGGGACGTCATCACGATGGCCGGGCAACATTATGGCCTGATCAGCCCATCGCGCATCAGACCGGGCGCGGCGGAGCGCCCCCGTCGGACAGGCGCAGCACCAGGACGCCGCGCGGCGCCAGGTTCTCCGCACCGGAACCGTCCGCCGGTGTCGGCCAGGAGCGTGCCAGGACCTCGCCGTCGGGGAGCCCGGCGAGGTCGACGGGCTCGTCGGTGCGGTTGGCGAGGAACCAGTACTCGGCCCGCTCGTCGCGGCGGACGGTGAGGTCGACGCGGCCGCGCGCGGCCGCGGGCAGCTCGCTCACGACACCGGCCGAGTCGAGCAGCCCGCCGAGCAGACCGGCGAGCTGCCGCGGGCCGAGCCGGGTGGAGACGTAGGCCGCGGACCCGGCGGCGACGGGGCGGCGGGTGACGGCGGGTCGGCCGGCCTGCGGGCCGTCCGCGTAGCGGGCGAGGACCCGCACCTCGGGGGCGGTCGCGGTGACGGCCTCGGTCCACAGCGTCGCGGTGTCGCCGTTGTCGAGCCGGACCTGCTCACCGTCGGACAGCGGAGCGAACTCCTCGACCTGGACGCCGAGCAGCTCGCGCAGGGCGCCGGGGTAGCCGCCGAGGTGGACGTGGTCGTTCTCGTCGACGATGCCGGAGAAGTAGGTGGTCACCAGGTGGCCACCGCCGTGCACGAAGTCGGTGAGGCGCTTGGCGAGTTCGGCCGGGACGACGTGCAGGACGGGGGCGACCAGCACGTCGTGGCCGGAGAAGTCGCTCCCGGCCGGCACCACGTCCGCGCGGACGCCGAGCGCAAGGAAGGCGGAGTACCAGTCGAGCGCCTCCTGGCGGTAGCGCAGCAGCTCGCTGGGGTGGGAGTCGTGCTCGGCGGCCCACCAGGAGTCCCAGTCGAAGACGATCGCGGCACGGGCCGCCTTGCGGACGCTCCCGGCGACGGGCGCGAGCGCGGCGAGCGTCGCACCCAGCCGGGTGACGTCGCGGAAGACCTCGCTGCCGGCGCCCGCGTGCGGCACCATCGCCGAGTGGTACTTCTCGGCGCCGGCCGCGGACTGGCGCCACTGGAAGAACGCGACGGCGTCCGCGCCGTGGCCGACGTGCAGCAGCGAGTCGCGGGCCAGCTCGCCGGGCAGTTTGGCCCGGTTGACCGGCTGCCAGTTGACCGCGCTGGTGGAGTGCTCCATCAGGTACCACGGCCGGCCCCCGGCGATGCCGCTGACCAGGTTGGCGGAGAAGGAGAGCTCGTCCAGCGCCTGCGGGCCGGGGTGCACGTAGTGGTCGTTGGAGACGAAGTCGACCTCCGCCGCCCAACCGGCGTAGTCCATGCCCCTGGTCTCGCCCATCACCATGAAGTTGGTGGTGACGGGCACGTCCGGGGTGATCCGGCGCAGCACCTCGCGCTCGGCGCACAGGTGGTCGCGCAGGGCGTCCGAGGAGAAGCGCTTGAAGTCGAGCTGCTGGGTGGGGTTGGGATGCGAGGCGGCCAGACGGGGCGGCAGGATCTGCTCCCAGGCGCTGTAGTGCTGGGACCAGAAGGACGTGCCCCAGGCGTGGTTGAGCGTGTCCAGGCTCCGGTAGCGGTCGCGCAGCCACAGCCGGAACGCGCCTGCGGCGTCGTCGGAGTAGTCGTGGACGTTGTGGCAGCCCAGCTCGTTGGAGATGTGCCAGGCGGCGAGCGCCGGGTGGGTCGCATAGCGGGTGGCGAGCTTGTCGACGAGCCGCAGCGCGTGGCTGCGGAAGACCGGCGAGGTGGGACGCCAGTGCTGGCGCGCGCCCGGCCACAGCGTCTCGCCGGTGCGGGTGACGGGCAGGATCTCGGGGTGCAACGTGCTCAGCCACGGCGGCGGGGAGGCTGTGGCGGTGGCCAGGTCGACCGCGATCCCGTGCTCGTGCAGCAGGTCCATGACCTGGTCGAGCCAGGCGAAGTCCCAGGTGTCCGGCGTGGGCTGGAGCCGGGCCCAGGAGAAGATCGCCAGCGAGACGATGGTCACGCCCGCCTCGCGCATCAGTCGGACGTCCTCCCGCCACACCTCGCGTGGCCACTGCTCCGGGTTGTAGTCGGCGCCGTAGCCCAGCCGGGGGGTGGCGCCCTCGGGCCAACGGATCCAGCGATGCTGGACGGACGGGTTCGTGGTCATGGTGATCCCTTCGGATGCGCGGGCGGTTCGGCGCCGGGCCCGGCGGCGGGCGGTGCGGGGTGTGCCTGCCGCCGCCGGGCGGTCGGGGGCGGATCAGCCCGGACGGGTCACTTGCCGGTGGTGAAGCCCTGCTGGGTGCCGTAGTTGAGCGAGGCGTCCTGCCAGTTCTTCAGGCCCTCGGCGAGCGTGGTGGAGGAGACGTAGGCCTTGCCGACCGTGTCGTTGAAGATCGAGTTGGCGTAGACCTGGTAGGGCAGGTACTGCCAGCCCTTGACGACGTTCTTCGCCGACTGGGCGAAGACCTGGTTGGCTTGCTGGCCGCCGAAGTAGGGGAAGGCGGTGTTCAGGAAGGCCGGGGAGTTCAGGTCCGCCGTGGTCGCGGGGAAGGCCCCGCCCTTGATGCGGTCCTGCACGCCCGCGCCCGCGGCGGCGAACTGGGCGAAGGCGTAGGCCAGGTCCTGGTGGGTGCTCGCCTTCATCACCGCCAGCGAACTGCCGCCGTTCTCTGCGCTGGCGTTCTGGCCGGCCTGCCACTGCGGCAGCGGCGCGACCCGCCAGTCGCCGGAGCCGCCGGGCACGCCGGAGACGAGGTTGGCGGGCATCCAGGCGCCGGTGGCGAGCGTGGCGATGCTGCCGTCGCCGAGGGCCTTGTACCACTGGTCGCTCCAGGAGTTGATCGGAGCGAGGAGCTTGCCGGAGACCAACTGCTGCCAGGTGCCGGTGAAGGCGTTGCTGCCCGCGTCGGTGAAGTCGACGGAGACCTTGGTGCCGTCCACCTTGTAGGGGTGGCCGCCGGCCTGCCAGATCAGGCTGGTGGTGAAACCGGCGTCGCCGGTGTCGTTGGTGATGTAGGCGTTGGGGTCGGCGGCGTGCAGCCTCCTGGCGTCGTCGAGGTACTGCGCCCAGGTCGTGGGCACCGTGAGGTGGTACTTGTCGAAGACCTTCTTGTTGTAGAACAGCGCCATCGGGCCGGAGTCCATCGGCAGGGCGTAGACGCCGCCCCCGATGTCGACCGAGTTCCACGGACCCGTGGAGTAGGAGCCTGACAGCTTCGCGGCGCCGTACTTGCCCAGGTCCTGGACGGACTTGCCGAGTGCGAACTGGCCGAGCGCGTAGTACTCGATCTGCGCCACGTCGGGGCCGCCGCTGCCGGCCTGGACGGCGTTCTGCAGGGCCGTGTACTGCTTGTCGCCGGTCCCGGCGTTCACCAGGTCGACGTGCACCTTGGGGTACGTGGCCTCGAAGTCGGAGACGACCTGCTTGAGGGTGGGCTCCCAGGCCCAGACGGTGATGGTGCCGCCCTTGGCCAGGGCCGACTGGAGGGCGGAGGCGGAGACGGCGGCGTCGCCGGAACCGGCGGCCGATCCGGCGTCGGTGCCGGACGAGCCGCAGGCGGTCAGGCTCAGCGCCGTGGCGCACAGCAGGGCGAGGCCGCTCAGGGTGCGGGGAGTGGTGGCTCTCAAGGTCGTGGCTCCGTGGTACTCGGGTGAGGGTGGGTGGAACGGGCAGGGTGGAGCGGCCCTGCGGCCGGGTGGGGCCGCAGGGGGTCCTGAGGGGTGAGGGCGGCTACTCCTTGACGCTGCCTGCGGCCAGCCCCGACTGCCAGTAGCGCTGGAGCAGCAGGAAGGCGGCGACGAGCGGCACGATCGTGAGCAGCGAGCCGGTGATGACGAGGTTGAAGACCGGCTGTCCGCCGGCCGTCGCGGCCTGGTCGTTCCAGGCGTTGAGGCCGAGGGTGAGCGGGTACCAGTTCGGGTCCTTGATCATGATCAGCGGCAGGAAGTAGTTGTTCCAGGTCGCGACCACGGTGAACAGCAGGACCGTCACAATGCCCGGGGCCAGCAGTGGGAGTGCGATGCGGAAGAAGGTGCGCACCTCCCCCGAGCCGTCGACGCGGGCCGCCTCCAGCAGTTCGGCGGGCACGGCCTCGGCGGAGAAGACCCACATCAGGTAGAGGCCGAACGGCGAGACCAGTGAGGGGATGATCACCGCCCAGGGGGTGTTGGTCAGGCCCATCTTGCTGAACATCAGGAAGGTGGGGACCGCGAGCGCGGTGGCGGGGACCGCGACGGCGCCGATCACCACGGCGAACACGGCCTTCTTGCCCCGGAAGTCGAACTTCGCCAGGCCGTATCCGGCCAGCACCGCCAGCAGCGTCGCGCCGCCCGCGCCCAGGACCACGTAGAGGAGCGTGTTGAGCAGCCAGCGCAGGAAGACGTGGTGGTCGTAGCTCAGCGTCTGGGTGATGTTGTCCCACAGGGCGAAGCGGCCGCTGAACCACAGGCCCGGTGAGCCGAGCAGATCGGGCTGCGTCTTGGTCGCACTGACGACCAGCCAGGCGAGCGGGAGCAGGGTGTAGAGCACGACCAGGCTCGACAGCAGCGTCAGGGTGACGCTGCGGCGGGGCCGGTCCACGGAGTGCCGGCGGCGCGGTCGCGGCAGCGGGGTGCGCACCCGGTCACGGCGGTCGGGTGTCCCGGCCCTGGCGGGGGCGGGGGTCGTGGTGGCGGTCATCGCTCACGCCTCTTTTCGCATGCCGCGCAGCTGGAAGGCGTACGCGACGACCATGGTGACGACGCCCATGACGATCGCGACCGTGGCGGCGTAGTCCTCCTGCCGCCCGGAGAAGGCCAGCGAGTAGGTGTAGAGGTTCGGGGTGTACGAGGTGGTGACGGAGTCCGGCACCAGGGGGCGCAGGATGCTCGGTTCGTTGAACAGCTGGAAGCTCCCGATGATCGAGAAGACGGTGGCGATCACCACCGCCCCGCGGATCGCGGGCAGCTTGATCGCGGCGACGATCCGCCACTGGCCGGCCCCGTCGATCGCCGCCGCCTCGTAGAGCGAGCTCGGGATCACGCGCAGCGCGGAGTAGAAGATCAGCATGTTGTAGCCGATGAACTCCCAGGTCACGATGTTGCCGATGCTGCCGAGGATCAGGTGCGGCGAGAGCGGGTCGGGCAGCGTGATGCCGAAGCTGCGGTCGAGGTCGGCGACCAGGCCGAACCGGGTGCCGTACAGGAAGCCCCACATCAGCGTGGCAACCACCGCAGGGACCGCGTACGGCAGGAACACCGTGATCCGGAAGAAGTCCCGCCCGTAGAGCCGTCCGCTGTCCAGGGCCAGGGCCACCAGCAGGGCGATGCCGAGCATCACCGGGACCTGCACCGCGAGGAACAGCCCGACCCGGCCGAGCCCGTCCCAGAACTGCGGATCGTCCACCGCCTGACGGTAGTTGGCGATGCCCACGAAGGTGGTGCCGCCGATCAGCCGGTCCTGGAACAGGCTCAGGTAGACCGAGTAGGCGATCGGCGCCAGGAAGACCAGCGCGAAGACCGCCAGGAACGGCGCGGCGAACCCGAGACCGGTCCAGTCGCGCCGGACCCGGGCGAAGCGGGCGCGACCGGACCGGCCTGGGGGTGCGGGGGGTGCGGCAACCGTCATGGAGTTCCTTCGAGGGTTCGTCACTGGCGCCCGGCGGACGTGCCGCCTGCGCAACACCGGCGTGTCGACACAGCTCCGACGCCTGGATGTTTACGTAAACATCGCGTAACCTGATGCTGGCATCGGGTTCCGAGAGGCGTCAAGAGGTCTCTTGGATCAAAGGTTTGAACGACAGAACGAGGAAGCGCGTGGAGAGCCGTGCTCAGGCCGGGGCGGCGCAGCGACGCCGCAGCGCGTCGATGGCGGACGTGGCCCGCCTGGCAGGCGTGTCCTCGCAGACCGTCTCGCGGGTGTCCAACGGCAGCCCGGGGGTCGTCGAGGACACCCGGCGCCGCGTCCTGGCGGCGATGAAGGAGCTCGGCTACCGCCCCAACAGCGCGGCCCGCGCACTCAAGCACGGCGAGTTCCGCACCCTCGGCGTCATCCTGTTCAACCTCTCCACCACCGGCAACGTGCGCACCCTGGAGGCGATCGCGGACTCCGCCGCGCGCGAGGGCTACGCCATCACGCTGCTTCCCGTCGCCATCCCCACGCAGTCGGAGGTCGACGGTGCCTTCACCCGCCTCGGCGAGCTCGCGGTCGACGGCGTCATCGTCATCATGGAGGTCCACCTGCTGGACTCCTCCACCGTCTCGCTCCCGCCGCACGTGCAGGTCGTCGTGGTGGACTCCGACGCCGGCGACCGCTATGCCGTGGTCGACACCGACCAGCGCGGCGGCGCCCGCGCCGCCGTCGAGCACCTGCTCGCGCTCGGCCACCGCACGGTGTGGCACCTGGCCGGCCCGCCGGACTCCTTCGCGGCCCAGCGCCGCACCGAGGCCTGGCTGGCCGCGCTCAAGGAGGCGGGCCGGCCCGTGCCGCCGCTGCTGTTCGGGGACTGGTCGGCGGAGTCGGGCTACACGGTCGGCAAGCTCGTCCCGGAGGACTGCACCGCCGTCTTCGCCGCCAACGACCAGATGGCGCTCGGGCTGCTGCGCGCCCTGCACGAGCGCGGGCGCAGGGTGCCGCAGGACATCAGCGTGGTCGGCTTCGACGACATCCCCGAGTCGGGGTCCTTCATCCCGCCGCTGACCACGGTCCACCAGGACTTCGGCGAGGTGGGCCGCCGTTGCGTGGAGGGCGTGCTGCGGCAGATCCGCAACCGGACCGCTGAGCACGGCACCGCCCTGGTACCCACCCGGCTCGTCGCCCGAGCCAGCACCGCACCGCCGCCACACGCAGGCTGACGCTTCGTCACTTTTGGTGCAGCGGTCTTGACTTCCACCCCGCCGGGACCCAGACTCGCCGCCAGCGAAGTGATGTTTACGTAAACATCATTTTGGCTGCGCCGTCCGACGTCGGGTCCGTCACCAACAAAGGGAAGCGGCTCCCCTCGGGGTGGCCGGGTGGCGGCTCGTGCCGTCGCCACCACCCACCCCTCCCTGGAGGAACGACTCCATGCTCCTTGCGATACGCGCTGCCCGGCGGCGCGGAGCGGCCCGCACCGCGCTCACCCTCGGCGCCCTGGTCGGCGCCGTCCTGATACCGACATCCCAGACGTCGGCGACCGCCGCGGCCACCACCGGCAGCACCGCGCAGATCGCCGGAGCCGCGCAGACCATCAGCGGCTTCGGCGCTTCGGGCGCCTGGTGGCCCGACGACCTCGCGAACTTCTCCGGTTCGGCCCAGAAGCAGGTGGGCGACCTGCTCTTCACGAGCTCCGGCATCCAGCTGAGCCAGTACCGCTACAACATCGGAGGAGGCGGCGTCGGGGTCACGAACGCCGCCCGCGCGCCGCAGACCTTCCTCACCTCCGGCGGCGGGTACGACTGGACCAAGGACCCGGGCGGCCGGGCGTTCCTCTCGCTCGCGGCCGCCGACGGCGTTCCCGACCTGATCGGCTTCGTCAACAGCGCCCCGGCCGCCTTCACCACCAACGGACGGAACTGCGGCGGGTCCATCAGCACCGGCAAGGACGCCGCCTACGGCAGCTACCTCGCCACCGTCGCCGCCCACTTCGCCGCGCAGGGTGAGAGCTTCGGCCAGATCAGCCCCATGAACGAGCCCGACGACTCCTTCGGCACCTGCGGCCAGGAGGGCATGTCGGTCTCCGCCTCGGACCGGGCCGGGGTGATCGACGCCGTCGGCTCCGCCCTCAGCAGCGCCGGGCTGCCGACCACCGTCATCGCCGACGAGTCCAGCCTCACCACCCAGCTCACCTCCGAGGCCCCGACCTGGCTCGCCGACGCCCAAGCTCCCGGCCATGTCGGTGCCATCGCCCACCACACGTACGACTTCCCCTCCGGCAGCCGGCTCGAGCAGGTCGGCGCCCTCGGCGCCGCCGCCGGCAAACCGGTGTGGGCCACCGAGATCTGCTGCCAGGTCAGCGGCGGCGGCTACGGGCAGCAGTACGACCCCACCGTCACCGGGGCGCTCACCATGGTCGACTCGCTCTACGACGACCTGGCCTACGGGGACGACAGCGCCTTCCAGTGGTGGACCGCCCTCTCCCCCGAGCTCGGCTGCGACCCGGTGACCAGCAGCTCCTGCACGACGTCGGTCAACTCCGGTGGGTGGAACGACGGGTTGATCTACTACGACCCGAACTACGCGAGCGACGGCAACCAGAACGTCTACCCGACCAAGCGGTTCTACGCGCTCGGCCAGTACAGCAGGTACGTGCGCCCCGGCGCCGTCCGCTACGCCGTCGCCGGATCCCCGGGCGGCGTGCAGACGCTGGCCTTCTGGCAGAACAACGCCTGGACGGTCGTCGCGGCCAACACCAACACCTCGGCCACCGCCCTCTCGCTGAACGCGGGCAGCGGCGCGCTCACCCCGACCGGCAGCTACCGCACCAGCGCCACCGAGAACCTCGCCCCGGTCGCCGCGCCGAGCATCTCCGGCTCCACCCTCAGCGCGACGCTGCCCGCACAGAGCATCACCACCTACGTCCTGGCCAGCGCGGGCCGGCCCGGCAGCAGCGCCCCGGCCGGCCAGGCGCTCGTCGGCGCCCAGTCCGGGCGCTGCCTCGACGTCCCCGACGTCAGCACCACCGAGGGCACCGGGCTCGAACTGTGGGACTGCAACGGCGGCGGCAACCAGCGCTGGACCCTCACCGCCTCCGGCGCCGTGACGGTCTACGGCGGCAGCACCCTCAGCTGCCTCGGCGCCGCCCAGGGCGGCACCTCGCCCGGGACCGGGGTCGAGATCGAGAGCTGCGACGGGAGCCCCGGCCAGAGCTGGGTCCCGCACCCGGACGGGAGCCTGACCAACACGGCCTCCGGCCTCTGCCTGGACGCCTACAGCCAGGGCACCGGCAACGGCACCCGGATCGACGAGTGGACCTGCAACGGCGGCGCCAACCAGCAGTGGACGCTCGACTGACGCACCCGGCACCGGACGCGACCGCGTCCAGCGATGCGGCCGACCCCGTGCCGCGCCCAAAGCCCGCTCCTTGACGGGGACATGGCCCGTCCGGGAGCCTCCGACACCGGGGCCCCGCCCCGGCACGCACCACCGCTCCTGTCACCCTCCTCTCCCCAACCCTCAGCCTTGGAGGGCACCTTCATGACATCCACCAGTCGCCCGTCGGCCGTCACCCGGGCGGTCGCCCGGGTGATGCCCCTCGCGCTGGCCACAGCAGGCCTGTTGGTCGGCGCCGCACCCGCATCGGCCTCCGTCACGGCTGCCCGTGCCGCCGCCTCGACGGCCGCGCCCGTCGCGCTGACCGGCGAGCAGCTCTCGGCGTCCTGGACGGGGCCGCTGAGCACGCGCGGGCGGTACGTCGTCGACGCGAACGGGAACCGGTTCAAGCTCAAGGCCGGGAACTGGGACGGTGCGCAGGGCCACTACCTGGGCAGCGGCGACGCGGCGGACCCGGCGAACAACGAACACGGCGAGGTGTCGTACGACATCCCGCTGGGCCTGGACCGGGCGCCGATCGCGCAGATCCTGGCCGACTACCACTCCCTGGGCCTGAACGCGATCCGACTCCCGTTCGCCGACGCACTGATCCACGACACCTCCACCGTTCCGGACGCGGCCGTGGCCGCCAACCCGCAACTGCGCGGCGACACCCCGCTCCAGGTCTACGACGCGGTCGTCGCGGCCCTGACCGCCGACGGCTTCGCGGTGATCCTCAACAACCACACCACCGGCTACCGCTGGTGCTGCGGCCTGGACGGCAACGAGCGCTGGAACAGCGGCCAGACCACCGCCCAGTGGGAGGCCGACTGGCTGTTCATGGTGAACCGCTACCGGGCGAACAAGCGCGTGGTCGGCGCGGACCTGCGCAACGAGGTCCGCCGCGACACCCTCGACGACCCCAACTGGGGCTGGTACGACGACCACGACGAGTACGCCGCCTTCGAGGACGCCGGAAACAAGATCCTCCAGGCCGATCCGGACATGCTCGTCATCATGGAGGGCATCAACTGGTACGGCATCCCGCTCAACGGGCTGCCGCACGGACGTCCCATGCTGACCCCGGTCGCGAACCTCTCCAACACCCTGATCGACTCGGGCAAGCTGGTCTACTCGGCCCACTTCTACGCCTACACCGGCCCCGCCAACTCCGGTGCCACCAGCGGTCTCGGCGTCACCAGCGACCCACGCTACGAGGACATGACGCCCGACCAGCTCGCCCAGGTCGTGAACTCCGAGGCGCTGTTCGTCACCCAGTCCGGCCAGCACTTCACCGCACCGGTGTGGGTCAGCGAGTTCGGCGCCGCGGGGCGCGGTTCGACGGACACCAAGGAGCAGGCCTGGTTCGACGGCTTCACGAACATCCTGGAGCAGAACGACACGGACTTCGCCGTCTGGCCGCTGATCGGCTACACCGACGCGAGCGGCAACCAGCAGGACAACTGGTCCCTGCTGTCCTACTCCGCGAGCGGCGTCCGCCAGGGCATCGAGGACGGCGGCGACTGGCGCGCCGCCGACTGGAACAAGCTGGTCTCCGCACCGGGCTACACCGGCCAGGTCGCGCCGGTGAACCACTGGAACATGCTCGACCTCGACCACGCCGACTACGACGTGTCGGCCACCATGCTCGCCCAGCCCGACTGGTCCTACGGCAACCGCAAGGGCGACTGCCCCGACACCGAACGCCTGGTCGCGCTCGGCCGCAGCGACAGCCGCGGGCTGTGCACGGACGCGAACGAACCCGCCAAAGCCTCCGGCGCCTGGACGGTGGTCACCGACGAGCGCTACGTCACCGAAGGCGACTGGGCCTCGGGGTACAACAAGCTCCAGTGCCCCGACAACACCTTCGCGGTGGGCTACAGCGTCCACAACAACGCCATGGCCGCCCTGCTCTGCGCCCCCTCGGCCGCGCCGCTGCCGACCACCGGCCACGACGTCTGGTTCGACCACGGCGACAACCGCCCCGCCTCCGGCGGCTCCACCGCGAGCGACTGGGCCCCCGGCTACTACAAGGGCCAGTGCGCCGACAACGAGTACGTCGCCGGCGTCGCCTACACCTGGAACTGGAACGACGGGGGCGTTCCCGACGCCCTGCTCTGCCGTCCGCTCAGCTGACCCGTCAGGGCTGCTGACCCGTCAGGGCTGCTCCTGCCGAAGTCCCCGCAGGAGCAGCCCGACCAGGCGGCGGGGGTCGTAGTCCGGGTCGCCGTCGCGGCCGACGCAGAGGTTGCCGATGCCGCGCATGAGTTCGTACGGGCGGGTGCCGGGCGTGATCTCGCCCGCCTTCTCGGCGGCGTCGAGGAGTTGGCCACAGACGGGGACGAGCCGGTCGAGGAAGTAGGCGTGCAGGGCCTCGAAGCCGCCGCTGTCGGACTGGAGCGCGTTGGCGAGTCCGTGCTTGGTCACGAGGAAGTCCACGAACAGGTCCACCCATCGACCCAGCGCCGCCAGCGGGGAGCCGGCCTCGGCCAGCAGCGCGGGGCCGGCCTCGGCGCAGGCCTCGACCTGGTGGCGGTAGACGGCGACGACGAGGTCCGCCCGGGTCGGGAAGTGGCGGTAGATGGTGCCGATGCCGACACCCGCCTTGGCCGCGATCTGCCGGATCGGCGCGTCGACGCCGGAGGCGACGAACACCTCGGCGGCGGCGCTCAGCAGCGTCTGCTGGTTGCGCAGCGCATCGGCGCGCTTGCCTCGTACCGCCACCGACGCGGGCTGCTCTGCTGCGGACACCGCACTCCCCTCTCCGACGCCCCGGGCGCGCGGCGCCGAGGACCGTTGACGAAACGGAACGCTGATCCGTATAGTTTTTTTCGGAACAGCGCTCCGCTTAGAGCCTAGCCGAGCGCGGCGTTCCTGTCCCCCGCTCCTGCCCCCGCCCGACCGGGCCCGCGGCGGAGCTCTCGGAAGGGAAGACTCCTGATGACCACCGCACCGACCTACGCGGCCGCCGCCATCGGCACGCCCACCCCCGTCCTGTCGGTCGCCCCGGTGACCCTGGCCGCCCCGGGCCGGCCCGTCGACCTGCAGGTCCGCGTCTCCGTGCCCACGAGCGGGGACGATCTGCCGATCGTGCTCCTCTCGCACGGCCACGGCCCGTCCAACCACCTCTCGTCCCTGCACGGCTACGCCCCGCTCGCCGACTTCTGGGCGGCGCACGGCTTCGCCGTCATCCAGCCCACCCATCTGAGCTCGCGCACACTCCAGTTGGACCCCGACGACCCCGAGGCCCCGCTCTACTGGCGCTCCCGCGCCGAGGACATGAGCCGCGTCCTCGACGGGCTCGACGCGATCGAGGCGGCCGTCCCCCAGCTCCGCGGCCGCCTGGACCGCGACAAGGTGGCCGTGGCCGGCCACTCGATGGGCGGCCACACCGCCGCCCTGCTCCTGGGGGCCCGGCTCACCGACCCCGGCACCGGCGCGGAGGTGGACCTCACCGAGCCACGCATCAAGGCCGGCGTGCTCCTCGCCGCACCCGGTCGGGGCGGTGACGCGCTCACCGAGTTCGTGGTCGAGCACTACTCGTTCTTCGCCACCACCGACTTCTCCACCATGGCCACGCCCGCCCTCGTCGTCGCGGGCGACGACGACCCCTCCCCGCACCTGACCGTCCGCGGCCCGTCCTGGCACACGGACCCGTACCATCTGTCCCCCGCCCCCAAGACCCTGCTCACCCTCTTCGACGCCGGTCACGGCCTCGGCGGCGTCTCCGGCTACGACGTGGCCGAGACCACGGACGAGAACCCCGCCCGCGTCACCGCGGTCCGGCACCTGACCTGGGCCTACCTGCGCACCGCCCTCGACCCGGCCGACCCCGCCTGGCAGAAGGCATGTGACGCGCTGTCAGCGGACCCGCACCCGTTCGGGCGGGTGGAGTCCAAGGCCTGAGTCCGCCAGGGCCTTTGCCTCCCCGTTCTCCACGAGGTGCTGGAGGGCTGATCAGCGCGTGGAGCAGGGACGGCGTCGGCCCGGCGTCGAGGGGTGCAGCGGAAAGGACGGCTGCAGCTCGCACACCAGGAGGATGCGCGACAGCGTGCGCGGCGGCGCCGCCAGGAAGACGGGCACACCGGCGGCCTCGGCCAGCCGCCGGGCCCGCAGCAGGCCCGTCAGCCCGGCCGCGTCGCAGAAGGTGAGCGCGCTCAGGTCCAGCACCAGGCCCTGCCTCGCGCGTCCGCGCGGCAGGTCGAGGGTGCGGGCGACCGCGAGGAGGAGCGACGGCGCGGCCGCGACGTCGAGCTCGCCCGCCAGGTGCAGGACCGGGCAGCAGGCGGGACGCGGCGAGCCGTGGCAGGGGCGCGCCTGGAAGGCGAGGCGACGCGGGTCGGGGGTGCCGCAGGGGCGCAGCGGGCGGTGGTGGCGCATGGGCGGGGTCTTTCGGCGGGTCAGCCACCCTGACCGGTGGAGCCGGTCAGCACGGCGGTGACGACGAGGTTGTCCGGATAGCTGTGGGTGGCCGCGTTCGGGGCCCCGGCGCAGGTGACCAGGCGCAGCACCGGCTGCGGGTTCGGGCCGTAGACCTGCTGGTCGGGGAACGAGGACTTGGTGTAGCGGTGCGCGGAGGTGACGGTGAAGTCGGCGGTGGTGCCGTCCGCGCGGCTCACCTCGACGCGGTCCCCGGCGGCGAGGTGACCGAGCCGCAGGAACACGCCGTCGCCGTACCGGCCGACGGTGACGTGCCCGAGGATGACCGAGGACCCGCGTTCGCCCGGGGTGACCGAGCCGTCGTACCAGCCGGCCGGGGCGTTCGCCGCGATGGGCGGGACCTGGACGGTCCCGTCCGCGGCGAGGCCGAGGCGCATCAGCGACGTGTCCACTCCGATGGCGGGGATGTCCAGGCGCTCCGGCGTCGAGGCCGCCAGCGGGGCGGCTGCCGGGGAGCCCGCCGGGGCGGAGGAGCCGCCCGGCCGGCCGGTCGTGCCCGGCGCGGGCGCTCCGGCGACGGGATGGTCGGTGGTCAGCCCTCCGGCGCACCCGGCGGCCAAGGCGAGGGCCGCGACCGCCAGGCCGAGGGCCGCGACGCGGCCCCGCCGTCCGGGACGCCCCCCGGCGCCCCGGGCCGGGCCGGACCCGGCCGGGGAGCGTGCGGCGCTCCCCGCGGCCGAGGCCGGAGCGGGCCTCCCGGGACCGCGATCCCGGGACGAGTCGCCGCTCACTTGCCGCGGGCCTGACGACGGGTGCCCCACCAGATCATCCCGGCCCCGGCGACCACGCCTGCGCTCGCGAGTGCGATCGGCCAGACGGAGTCGTTGGCTCCGGTGCCCGCGGCGGCACCGGTGTCAGGGGCACCGGAGGGGATCGTGTGCGCGGGCGTCGTCCCGGAGGTGCTCGGGTGCGCGGGCGTGACCGGCGTCGTCGGCGTGGTCGGCGTCGTGGGGTGCGTGGGAGTGACCGGCGTCGTCGGCGTGGTCGGGTGGGTCGGGGTCACGGGGGCGACCGGCGTGGTCGGCGTGGAGGTCGGCGTGACGGTGAACGAACCCGTGAAGGACTCGGTCCGGCCGCTCTGGTTGGTGCAGCTGACCGTGACGCCGTGCGAACCGGCCGGGATGTCGGGCAGCACGGTGGCACTGCCCGTGAACGCCTGCGGGTCGTCCTTGCCGATCGTCGCCTGGCCGCCCGCGAAGAACTGCGAGGTGATGCTGTTCAGCGTGACCGCGTCATCGGGGCAGGTGCCGCTCATGGTGACGTTGCTGCCTCCATAGATCGGAGCCGAGACGTCCTTGGCCGAGGTGATGCTGATGACCCCACCGGATCCCGGGGCCGTCGAGGCGGACGCCGAGGGAGAGGGGGTGGCGGCGAACGCCGGGGCGGTGGCGAGGGCGACGGCCCCGAGGGTGAGTGCGGCTCCGGAGATCAGAATGGTCTTCATCACATACCTGCTTCGCTGGCTCCCGGACCGTCGTGCCGGTCCGTACAGGCCGTTCGGCCCGCACCACCAAGGTCCTTCGGCACGGGCGCGCGCAGGGTCATCCGATCGGTGGATCGGGGGGATGAACCGGTCTACTCCAGCAGGCCGCGCCGCAGCGCCTCCGCGACGGCCGCGGCGCGGTCGGAGACGCCGAGCTTGGCGTACAGGTGCTGCACGTGGCTCTTGACCGTGCTCGGCGACAGGAACAGCTCGGCAGCCGCCTCGGGCACGCTCTTGCCCGCCGCGAACAGCTCCAGCACCTGACGCTCGCGCTCGGAGAGCACCGGCTCGTCGGACTCGTGCCGCAACCGGATCTCCGCGGCCAGCCCCGTGGCCAGCCCGGCCGGCAGCACGGTCGCGCCGGAGGCCGCCTGGGCCACCGCGCCCACGATCTCGTCCCGGGAGGAGTCCTTGAGCAGGTAGCCGGCGGCGCCCTCCTGGACCGCCTTGAAGACCAGCGCGCTCTCCTCGAAGGCGGTCAGCAGCAGCACCCGGGTCGGCAGCTCGTCGCGGACCACGGCGTGGACGACGGCGATGCCGTCGAGGCTGGGCATCTGGTAGTCCACCAGGGCGACCTGGGGCCGGTGCTCCCGGATCGCCGCGAGCGCGTCGCGGCCGTTGTCCGCCTCGGCGACGACGTCGATCCGCCCGCTCTGCACCAGCGCCCGGCACACCCCCTCCCGGTACAGGGGGTGGTCGTCGGCCACGACGACGCGGATCCTCGCGTTCTCCAGGACGGTGCGTCCCATCGCCTCACCGTCCGTTTCCTGCGCCGGCGCTGCCGGATCCCGCACCGTCACCGGACCGGGGCCGGTCCAGCGGGAGGGTGATCCGGGCGGCGGTGCCCTTGGGCGTGTTCGCCGTGAGCACCATGGTGCCGCCCGCCTCCTCGACCCGCACACGCTGCGCGGCCAGACCGATGTGCCCGTCGGCGAGGCGGTCGCCGAGCGCCAGGTGTCCGCTCGGCAGGCCGACGCCGTCGTCCCTGACCTCCAGCACGGCGACCGGCCCCGCCAGCGTCAGCAGCACCTCGACGTGCGCGGCCTCCGCGTGCCGCACGACGTTGACGAGCAGCTCGCGACCGCACTGGTAGAGCACCCGGTCCGCCTCGCGGCCGGCGGTGGTCACGTCGCTGGTGAAGCGCACCTCGAACCCGCCGCGCCGCGCGGAGCGCTGGGCCAGCTCCTCCAGGGCCCGGGCCACCCCGGCCCGCTCCAGCACCGCGGGATGCAGCTCGGTGACGGAGGAGCGCAGCTGCCGTGCCGCGTCGCGCAGCGCGCCCTCCGCCCGGCCGAGTGCCTCCGCGAGGCCGCCGCCGTCCGGCGGCGTGCCGCGTGCCTCGTCCAGGTCGAGTCGGGCGGCGAGCACGTTCTGCAGCGGGCCGTCGTGCAGCGCCTCGGCGAGATCGCGGCGCTCCCGGTCGCCCGCCGCGACCGTGCGGGCCAGCAGCTCGGAACGCTGCCGGGCCAGCTCGGTGATCATGGCCACCCGGGACTGCTGGATCAGCGAGAGCACGACGCTGGCGATGCTGATCATCGCGATGAAGAGCGCGTGCCCGACGGTGAACTGCAGGTCGGGGTTGGCGTGCAGGTGCCCGAGGCCGGAGGCCACCGCGTAGGTGAGGGTCGCCGCGGCGCCGGACAGGGCCGTGATCCACGGCCGCAGCTGAAAGGCGGCCAGCAGCGGGATGAACACGAACGCGTCCTCGCTGAAGGGCGAGGACCAGCTCGGGTCGGTGAAGTCGCCGGACACGATCAGGATCACGGTCAGCAACGGCAGGTCCACCAGCGGCACCGCGTAGGCGAGCGGGCCACGGCCCACCCGGCCCTCCTCGTGCCAGGTGACGGCCATCATCGCCGCGCTCCAGGCGGCGTAGAGCGTGGTGAGCGCGACGGTGGCCCACAGGTGCTCGCGGGGCCGGATCAGCAGGATGACGGCGAAGGCGACCACGACCACGGAGACGCGCAGCGCCGCCTGGACCCGGACCGCGCGCCGCTGGTGGGCCCGCAGGATCTCCTCGACCGCGTCCCTGTCCGCCGCGTCGGGGATCCCGGGGGACCAGATGCGCATGGCTTTCAGTCTGCACCGGTCGGCCCGTCCGCACCCGTCCGCGCCGTTCGGGCGCGGCACGTGCGCGCTGCGCGCAGTCCATACCCTTGACCTTGTGTTCGTCTCCCGCCTGCGTCGTGTGGCCGTGCTCGTGCTCGAGGGCGCCAAGCCGCTCGACGTCGGCATCCCGGCGCAGGTGTTCACGACCCGGGCCAGCATGCCGTACGAGGTGCGGGTCTGCGGCGCGTCGCCCGGGCTGGTGACCGGCGGTGACGGTCTGTCGTACCACGTGGCGCACGGCCTGGACGCGCTGGACTGGGCCGACATCGTCTTCGTCCCCGGCTACCGCCACCCGGACCGGGAGGACCCGCCACCCGCGGTCGTCGCCGCCCTCCTCGCCGCCCACGAGCGCGGCGCGCGCCTGGCGGCGATCTCCACCGGCGCCTTCGCACTCGCCGCCACCGGCCTGCTCGACGGCCGCCGCGCCACCACCCACTGGCACTACACCCGGGCGCTGGCCGCCCGCCATCCGCGGGTGCGGGTCGACGAGAACGTGCTGTTCGTCGACGAGGGCAGCGTGCTGACCTCCGCGGGTGCCGCCTCGGGCATCGACCTGTGCCTCCACGTCCTGCGCGGCGACCTCGGGGTGGCCGCGTCCAACCACGCCGCCCGGCGGCTGGTCGCCGCGCCGTACCGCAGCGGCGGGCAGGCGCAGTACGTGCCGCGCAGCGTCCCCGAGCCGATCGGCGAGCGGTTCGCCGCCACGCGCGAGTGGGCGCTCGGGCGGCTCGGGGAGGCGCTGAGCCTGCAGAGCCTGGCCCGGCACGCGGCCGTGTCGCCGCGCACCTTCTCGCGGCGGTTCGTGGAGGACACGGGCTACACGCCGATGCAATGGATCCTGCGCGCCCGGGTCGACCTGGCCCGGGAGCTGCTGGAGCGCTCGGAGCGCAGCGTCGAGCAGATCGCCGCCGACGTGGGGCTGGGCACGGGCGCCAACCTCCGCCTGCACTTCCAGCAGATCCTGGGGACCACCCCGAGCGAGTACCGGCGCACCTTCACCCGCGGCGAGTAGCTCCCTGAGGCTTGGCGCGATCCTTGCGGACCGTGGCGCTCCTGCCACGGCCGTGGACCGGCTCGGCGCGACAGGGTGGAGGTGCTCACCCAGAAGGAAGGGACACCACCCATGACCCGCATCGCGATCAACGGATTCGGCCGGATCGGACGCAACGTGCTGCGCGCCCTGCTGGAGCGCGACAGCAAGCTCGAGGTCGTCGCCGTCAACGACCTCACCGAGCCGACCGCGCTCGCCCGGCTGCTCGCCTTCGACACCACCGCGGGCCGCCTCGGCCGCCCGGTGACCGTCGAGGGCGACACGCTGGTCGTCGACGGGCGTCGGATCACCGTGCTGGCGGAGCGCGACCCGGCCCAGCTGCCCTGGGCCGAGCTGGGCGTCGACGTGGTGCTGGAGGCGACCGGCCGCTTCACGTCGGCCGAGGCCGCCCGCGTGCACCTGACCGCAGGGGCGCGCAAGGTCCTGGTCAGCGCCCCGTCCGACGGCGCGGACGTCACCCTCGCCTTCGGCGTCAACACCGGCGAGTACGACGCAGACCGGCACACCGTCATCTCCAACGCCTCCTGCACCACCAACGCGCTCGCGCCGCTGGCGAGCGTGCTCGACGAGCTGGCCGGCATCGAGCACGGCTTCATGACGACCGTCCACGCGTACACGCAGGAGCAGAACCTCCAGGACGGCCCGCACCGCGACCCCCGCCGGGCCCGCGCCGCCGGCGTCAACATCGTGCCGACCACGACGGGTGCCGCCAAGGCGATCGGCCTGGTCCTGCCGAAGCTGGACGGCAAGCTGTCCGGCGACTCGATCCGGGTCCCGGTGCCGGTCGGCTCGATCGTCGAGCTCAACACCACGGTCTCCCGCGACGTCACCCGCGACGAGGTGCTGGCTGCCTACCGCGAGGCCGCGGCGGGTCCGCTGGCGGGAATCCTCGAGTACAGCGAGGACCCGCTGGTCTCCGCCGACATCACCGGCAACCCGGCCTCCTCGATCTTCGACTCCGAGCTGACCCGGGTCGACGGCCGCCACATCAAGGTCGTCGCCTGGTACGACAACGAGTGGGGCTTCTCCAACCGCGTCGTCGACACCCTGAACCTCCTCGCCGAGTCGCTCTGACCTTTACCGCGCGAGTCCGGTTCGCCGGCTCCGAGGCCTGGACAGGCGGGCGGCCATGGGACAGGCTTCGGCCCCATGACCGAGTCCCCCGTCCAGGCCGCCCTGAGTCCGCTGCTCCTCGCCGAGGTCGTCACCGTGGCCGAGGACATCGCGGCCGTGCTGAAGGCACGACCGGACGCCGACGTGCCGATCCCCGGCGCGCGTTGGACCGTCGGGGAGGCCGCCGCCCATCTGGCGCTGGCCAACCAGCTGATGTCCGACCTCGCCCGGGGCGTCGACCGCCCGTACGGCGACGGCTCTCCGGACTCGCTCGCCGACGCGAACACGGCCTCGCTCGCGGCCTTCCCCGAACGTGATCCGGTGGTCCTGGCCGAGGCGATCGTGGAGCACGCGCGCGGCTTCGTCACGGCCGCGTCCGCGCGGTCGGCGACCGACCGGGTGACGACGCCGATGGGTCCGATGGACCTCGGCGTCCTCGGCTCCTACCTCATCGTGCACATGCTCGGCCACGGCTACGACCTCGCCCGGGCACTCGGCCGCCCACACATGATCGACCGTCAGCGGGTCGACCTCTCCATGCCGTTCCTGCTCACGGCGATGCCCCGGGTGGTCGAGCCCCGTACGGCGGCGGGCGTGCGGGCCAGCTACACGATCGGCGTGCGCGGCGGCCTCCGCTTCGGGGTCCGGATCGACGACGGCGTCGCCGAGGTGAGCGAGGCGCCGCCGCAGCGGCCGGACTGCACGATCGTGTCCGAGCCGGTGACCTTCCTGCTCCTGGCCCTCGGCCGGTGCAACCCGTGGGCGGCGATCGCCCGCGGCCGGATCCTCGCCTGGGGCCGCAAGCCGTGGCTGGCCCCTGGCTTCCCCACCTACTTCACCGCGCCGTAGCGTTCACCACGCCGTGGCGTTCACCGCGCCGTGGCGTCGGCGCCGGGCCGCCCGGCACCCCCGTTCGGCGGCCGATCGGGTGAGAGCGAGGACGCTTCGGGCGTCGGAGCAGTGGCCGGGGGCGTCTGCCGGAGAGCCTGGGCGGAGTCACCAGCTGTCCCGTGAGCCCAGGAGCGCCCGTGTCGGAGCTTCAGCGCCGGCCCGCTCGGGTGCCCGGCCGCCCCTCGCGGCGCGCCGTGCTGCGAACCGCCGCAGCAGCCGCGACACTCGCCTTCCCCGGCACCCCGGCGAGCGCGGCGCCGTCCCGTGGCGCGGACCGCGAGGTGCGCGGCGAGTGGATCGCGTCGGTCGCCAACGCCGACTGGCCCTCCCGGCCGGGACTGAGCCCGGCCTCACAGCGGGCGGAACTGGTGGCGTGGTTCGACCACGCCCACGCGCTGGGGCTCAACTCCGTCTTCGTGCAGGTGCGTCCGACCGCGGACGCGTTCTGGCCGTCCCGCTTCGAGCCGTGGTCGCAGTATCTGACGGGTGTGCAGGGACGGGACCCCGGATACGATCCGCTGGGCTTCATGGTCGAGGCGGCGCACGCCCGCGGACTCGCGCTCCACGCCTGGTTCAACCCGTACCGGATCTCCCTGCGCGCCGACCTGGGGGCGCTCGTCCCCGACCACCCGGCCCGGCTCCATCCCGACTGGGTGGTGAGCTACGGCGGACGGCTCTGCTACAACCCCGGGGTGCCCGCGGCCCGCGCCTTCGTCCAGGACGCGATCCTGGACGCGGTCGAGCGCTACGAGGTCGACGGCGTCCACTTCGACGACTACTTCTACCCGTATCCCGTGGGCGACGCGCCCTTCCCCGACGACGACACGTTCCGGACCTACGGCGGGAGCTGGACCGACCGGGCGGCCTGGCGGCGGCACAACGTGGACCTGCTGGTCCGCGAGGTGCAGGCCCGGGTCCGCGCGGTGCGCCCCGAGGCCGCGTTCGGCATCAGCCCCTTCGGCATCTGGCGCAACGCCTCGACCGATCCACGGGGTTCGGCGACACACGGTCTGGAGTCCTACGGGGCGTCGGCCGCCGACACCCTGGGGTGGGTCCGCAAGGGCTGGGTCGACTACGTCGCGCCCCAGCTGTACTGGAGCATCAGCCTCCCCGTCGCCGACTACGCGGTACTGGCCCCGTGGTGGGCGCAGGCCGTCGACGGGACGGACGTCCAGCTGTGGATCGGGCAGGCGGTCTCCCGCGTGGGCGTCCCCGGCCCGTCCGCCGCCTGGCAGGATCCGGGCGAGCTCAGCCGGCATCTGACCCTCGACGCGAGACTGCCGCAGATCTGCGGCGAGATCCTTTACAGCTGCTCGGACGTCGTCGCGGACCGCCTCGGCGCCGTCAGCACCATGGTCGCCGAGCACTGGCCGCGTCCCGCCCTGCCACCGGTGCTGCCCCGGCTGGCGGCCGGTCGGCCTCCGCTCCCGCCGATCGCGACGGGGCGGGTCGGCTCCGCCGGAACGGTCCTGAGCCTGCGCTCGCGCGAAGGCGAGGCCCCGAGCCGCTACGCGATCCGGCTACGGGGCGAGGGGGCCGCTCCCCGCTCCGGCACGCTGGTGGCCGTCCTCCCGGGGCGTCTCTCCACGGCGTGGACCGGCCCGGCTGCCCCCGACGGCTGGGTCTACACCGCGACGGCGGTCGACCGCGCCAACCGTGAGAGCGCGCCCGCGACGGTCCGTGTCGGGGAGGGCCCGGCGTAGCGCCTGCCGGGTCAGGGCGTGGTGCTGCCGGTGGGGGCGGCGCTCTCCGTCCCGGTCGCGGACGGGGAGGCGGCGGCCTGCGTGGGCGTGGTCGTGCCGGTCGGCGATTCCGCAGGCGCCGACGAGGTGGACGTCGGTGACGTCGGTTCCGACGACGGCGAGGACCCGGTCTGCGACGGCGAGGACGACGGCTCCGTCGCGGGCGACGTGGTGGCGGGCGGGCTCGTGGGGCGCGACGACGTGGTCGTCCGGGCGGGAGCCGGAGCGGCGCTCGTCGTGGTGGCCTGGGCCGCCGTCGGAGTTCCCGTCCCGAGCTGCGACGCGGCGGGCGCCGCCTGCGCGGAGCTCGCGGAGGAAGCGGTGGGCGGGGTGCTGCCGGTCGTGGTGGCATGCGTCAGGAACGGCGCGGCCGCTGCGGCGAGTCCGTGCGTGGCGGCGGGCCGGGCCGACGTCGATGTCGGCGTCGAGGAGAAGACGGTGCCCGCCGTGCGCGTCGACGCCGAGGCGGCCGCCGACGCCGTGTGCGCAGCGTCGAGCGGGCTCGTCGCGCCGGCCAGCGGTCCGGGGCCGCCGGGCGCGCCGCTGGTGCGCCCGGCGACGGGAGGGGCGGCGGCCGGGTGGGGCGCAGGCGCGGCACCGGTCAGCGTCACCGCGATCACGATCCCGGCCGCGACGGCGACGAGCCCGCCCGCAGCCGCGACCTGCACCGGGTGGCGGCGTCGCGGGCCCCGGTGGCTGGCGACGGCGCGGTGGACGACCCGGGTGGCTCCCACCGGCGCCGCGTCGGGCACGGCGCTCGCTGCGGGCCGGTCGTCCCCGTAGAGGTAGGCGTAGGGGTCGTGCGGGACGCCTTCTCGTGTGGTCACGGCGGGGTTCCTCCTGGTGCGGGGCAGGTCGGGCAGGGACCCGCGCGTACGCCGCGCGGGGGACGCCAG
>NZ_BBPP01000004.1:258376-293787 GCF_000787835.1 Streptacidiphilus melanogenes | reverse complement strand
GGTTCCCTCATGGTGCGGGGCAGGTCGGGCAGGCACCCGCGCGTACGCCGCGCGGGTGACGCAAGGAACTAAACGGGACAAAGGCACGAGGTGACTAGGGCGCAGGTCACATCCGCGCACCGCCGTGGTGAGGTGGCCGGCCCCGGAACCGGGCGGGTCACCTCACCTCGGCGTGGCCGGGTCGGCGTCAGCCGAGCGTCCACTGCTGGAGGGACGAGCCGGTGTTCGGCTGCTGGGTGACCAGCGCGCCGTTCGCGGTGGAGGCGGTGGTGAGCAGCAGGCCGGAGTGCGCGTTGGTGAGCGTGTAAGCGCCCGAGGGCAGCCGGGTCACCGTCCACTCCTGGTTGCTGCCGCCGGTGCAGTTCCACTGGATCACCGGGGTTCCGGCGGCGGTGGCGCCGCCGTCGTCGTCCATGCACTGGCCGGAGTTGCCGTTCACGACGGTGTAGTCGCCGTCAGGCTGCCGGGTGAAGGTCCAGCTCTGGTTCTTCCCGCCGTTGGTGGACCAGGTGTCGAGCTGGGTGCCCTGCGTGGTCGACCAGTTGGGGTCGTCCAGGGCCTGGCCGCCGAGGGTCAGCGTGTGCGTGCCGCTGAGGTCGGTGGTCGTGGCCGCCGCCGTGAAGGTGAGCGTCTGCGCGGCGGCGGCGCGGGTGTCGCCGCTGGTGCCGGTGTTGTCCCAGGTGCGCTGCGGGGAGGTGGCGACGGGCTGGGTGGTGCCGCTGGTGAGGCTCAGGGCCAGCTCGCTGTAGCGGTTGACGAGGCGGTAGTTGCCGGTGGGGGTGGAGGAGCCGCTGGTGGCGGGCGTGCTGAGGATGCTCTGGACGGACCACTGCTGGCCGACGGTGGGGCTGGCGCCGCGGGTGGCGGGGGTGACGGCGGCGCCCCAGGCGCGGCCGGCGTTGCCGGTGGAGTCCACACCGAGCAGCTGGCCGGAGCCGACGTTGGTGACGGTGTAGAAGCCGTCACCGGTGGGGGTGAAGGTCCACTGCCCGCTGGTGCCGCTCCCGGCGGCGGTGGTCAGGCCTGCGCCGCTCTGGGCCAGGTACTGGCCGTTTCCGGCCGCGATCTGGTAGGCGGACCCGGCCGTGACCGGGGCGGCGGGCAGGGAGCCGGCCGCGCTCGGTGCGATGGTGATGTCGGTGTAGCCGCCGCCGGAGCCGTCCTCGCACGAGATGTTGCAGTACATGCGCACGGTCTTGCCCACGGTGGTGTCGCTGGTGAGGTTCTGCGGGTCCATCAGCCACCGGTACCAGGAGGTCTGGGCGTCGCCGATCGGACCGAGGTCGGTCCACCGCTGGGTGGCCAGGTCGCCGGTGGCGTAGATGTGCTGCGGGGCGCCGCCGGAGGGGTAGTCGCTCTCGGGGGTGGCGATGTACAGGCCGAGGTAGGTGTCGTAGGAGACGTTCATGAACGACAGCTGCGACGTGGCCGGCGCGGTGCCCGCGGCCACCTGGGCGCTGATCGTGCCGGTGCTGCTCGGCGAGTAGCCGTCGGCGGGGGGAACGTAACCGAGGCCGCCGCCGTCGGCCGGGATGACGTCGGACTCGGCGCCGCCGACACCCGCAGTGGACCAGGAGCCGTCGTACCACTTCTGCCAGGAGGAAGGCGCCATCTTCTGGGAGATCGGCGCGCGGGCGACGTGCTCCTCGAACGCGCCCCAGCCGCCTCCCTGGTCGACCAGGCGGGAGGTGTAGAAGACGTAGAAGTAGCCGGAGCGGTAGTCGGTGAACAGGCGGGGGTCGCCGTCACCCCAGTAGTAGGTCTGGTGGGGGAACGCGGTGCGCCCGTCCACGGTCGGGTCGTCGCAGGAGTTGAGCCGCAGCGTGCCGGTCCCGTCGATGCACTCGGACGTGGAGCCGGTGACCTTGATCTGGCCCTTGGCGCCGGAGGCGGGAGCCGTGAACTGCTGGGCGGCCGCGCCGGTGCAGTTCTGGATGGTGAAGGTGCTGCCCGTGGTGGTGCCCGAAGCGGTCAGGCAGAGGTTGGAGGCGGGGTTGACCAGCTCGCCGTTGCTCGCGGTCCACTTCTGGTTGGACTGGTTCGTGCCGCAGCCATAGGTGTCGACCGCGGTGCCGGCGGCGGTGCCGCCCCCGTTGATGTCCAGACAGCTGGTGCCGGTCTGCACCTGCCCGTTCGACGCCATGGTCCACAGCTGGCTATTGGGCCGCGAGGTCGAGTACGGGGAGGTGATCGCGTGGTCGGTGATGGCCCAGGTGGCGCCGTGGTCCTTGGAGACGGCGTAGTCGATGGCGTCGAAGTGCGCGGAGTCGCCGAAGGGGCTCATCGAGAACTCGTTGTGGACCAGCCCGTACCACCAGCCGGTGTCCGGGTCGACCCACACCCCGACCAGGTCGCAGTAGTCCCCGTAGGCGTAGCCGCCCGCGGTGGCGTTCTTGCCGGTCGGGCCGTTGTTGCAGCGCCACACCGTGTTGTTGTTGGCGTCGGCGGGGTTGGCCGGGTTCACGGAGGTGTTGATCGACGCGGCGGCGGCGTCGGACATGTTCGCGCCGGTGTAGAAGCTCCAGACGTGGCCGTCGGTGGCGCCGTACCCGGAGTAGGAGTTCTGGTAGTAGAACTGGCCGCCCGCGTCGGTGAAGGGGAGCGAGGGGCTGTCGCTGCCGTGGAAGCCGCCGTTGGTGATCGCGGTCGCGTCCATCGTGTACGGCGCGGCGGGAGCCGTGGAGGCAGAGAACTGCTGCAGAGCCTGGGCGGGGTCGCAGGGTTCCAGGCCGATCGTCGCGCCGTTGCTCACGGATCCGCCCTGGACCTCCAGACACTTGCCGGACTTGGGCGCGTAGACGGTGCCGTCGGGCAGGGCGGCGAACTTCTGCCCGGCCGAGCCGGAGGTGCAGTCGTACAGCTCGATCGCCGCGCCGCTGGCATTGGAGCCGCCAGTGACGTCGAGGCACTTGCCCAGGACGGTGACGCTGCCGTCGGAGTTCCAGGTGAAGCTCTGGTTCGTGCCCGAGTCGCAGCTCCGGACGTCGATGGTGTTGCCGTTGGCGGTACCGGAGTTGGCGTCGTCCAGACACGCACCGCCGATGGTGATCGGGCCGGCGGAGGCGGCGGCGCTCGCCGTCGGGACGCCGCCGAGCAGCGGCACACAGAGCGCAGTGAACCCGGCGAGGGCGGCCGCGATCGCTCTGCGCGACCGCCCTGTCAGTCTGGCTGTCATGGGGAACCTCCGGGGGATGTGCCGCCCTGGGGACGGGAGGCACCGAGAATAGTTCCGCTAGAATCCGAACTAACAACGCGCTCGTCAAGACTTCGCGCAAGGTTCGCTGGTCAGACACCGCGCCCGGCCATGGCCCGGATCGGGTCCCGGTAGACGGCATCGAGCGCGAGCAGCGCGCCGCCCCGGGCCGCCGCGGCGAAGCCGAGGCCGGAGGGGACGATCTCGCAGCCGCCGCCCCGCGGCGCGATGACCCGCTCGCCCACCGCCGCAGCGACCTTGTCCGTCAGATAGCGGCCGAAGTAGGCGAAGTGGCCGCCGAGGACCATCAGGCGCGGGTTGAGGACGTCCGCGAGCAGGGCGAGGCCGGGCCCAAGATTGGCGGCGATCCGATCCAGCGCGTCCAGGGTGCGGGCGTCGGCGGCCCGGGCGCGGCGGCGCAGCTCCGCGAGCCGGTACGCCGGGTCGACGGACGGATCGTGGACCGCGTCGGCCGGATCGGCGGCGTAGCGCAGCAGCGCGCCGCGGCCGACCGTGGTCTCCCAGCAGTCGCGTCGGCCGCAGCAGCAGCGCTGGTCGGAGGGGACGAGCGGCAGGTGGCCGATCTCCCCGGCGTGACCGGCCGCGCCGCGCACGAGCCGGCCGCCGGCGATGATGCCGACGCCGACCCCGGTCTGCCCGGTGACGTAGACGAGGTCGCGCACGCCCCGCGCGGAGGCCGGGACGTACTCGGCCAGCGCGCCGAGCTTCGCGTCGTTCTCCAGATACAGGTCCGGCTCCGGGTACAGCTCCGGGTACATACCCGGCTCCGGAGGCCGGTCCTGGAGGAACAGCTCCGGGAGCTCGCCCGCGAGCCCCTCGCGCAGCCGGGCGAGCGCCCGCACGCCGCGCCAGCCGATGTTGGCGGCGTAGCCGACCACCCCGGCGGCGACGTCGACGGCACCGGGTGTGGCGAGGGTGACCCCGACCGTGCGCCCGCCACGGGCGCGGACCGCCCGGAGGGCCGCGGCGACGAGCCGGGCCGTCTCGTCGAGCGTGGCCTTCGGGTCCGCGCGCGGGACGTCGAACGGCGTGCGACGTTCGAGCGCGACCTCGCCCCTGAGGTTGAGGGCCAGCAGGCCGAGGTAGTCGACGTTGACCTCCACGCCGATCCCGTGGACGTCGGCGCCGTCGATCCCGACCGTCAGGGC
The DNA here is from genome assembly GCF_000787835.1 of Streptacidiphilus melanogenes. Lineage (GTDB taxonomy): Bacteria > Actinomycetota > Actinomycetes > Streptomycetales > Streptomycetaceae > Streptacidiphilus > Streptacidiphilus melanogenes. Next base: position 289,425 of record NZ_BBPP01000004.1, on the reverse strand, counting down.
CGGGCGCCCGAGCGCGCCGTCGCGCTCGGGCTCGCCCTCGGCGACCAGGCCGCCGTCGAGCAGCTCGGCGACGAGGTGCACGACCGTGGTCCTCGGCAGTCCGGTGTCGTCGGCGATCCTGGTGCGGGCGCGCGGGCCCTCGTCGCGCAGCAGGCGCAGCACCGCACCGAGGTTGGCCCGCCGGGCCGACAGGCGGTCCCGGCGCACGACCGGCCCCGCGATGGCCAGCCCCTGGACGTCCGCCACCCGCGCCGACCGGTTCACCCTCACGCCCCCGTTCCCCTCGTCGGCTTTCCTCGTCGCCCGCCCTTGACTTCAGCAGAGTTAGTTCAAACAATAGCCGAATCAATCACAGCCCCTCGCCCGACCCCCTTTCCGAGGAGACGCACGTGAAGGTCAGAACCGCCTCTCTCGCGGCCGTCGCCGTGGCCCTTACGGCCACGACGGCGCTCACCGGCTGCTCCAGCAGCGGCTCCACCGCCTCCGGTTCCACTGGTGGCAGCAGCGCCGCCTCCGGGCCGGTCACCCTCGACTTCTGGGGCTGGGCGCCCGGCTATGCGCAGTCGGTCGCACTGTGGAACAAGTCCCACCCCGACATCCAGGTCAGGTTCGACACGACCGCGCCGGGCTCCAAGGGCGGCTACACCAAGATGCTGACGGCGGTGAAGGCCGGGAACGCCCCGTGTCTGGCTCAGGTCGGCTACGAGACGCTGCCGAGCTTCGCCGCCGCCGGCGCCCTGCAGGACGTGTCCTCCTCCGCCGCCTCCGCCAAGAGCGAGTTCGCGACCTGGACCTGGAACCAGGTCAGCATCGGCGGCGCCACCTACGGCATCCCGGTCGACACCGCCCCGATGGCGCTGATGTACCGCAAGGACCTGTTCGCCAAGTACGGCATCACCACTCCCCCGGCCACCTGGGACCAGTACGCCGCCGACGCCGCCAAGGTGCACGCCGCCGATCCCACCGTCTACCTGGGCGACTTCGGCAACGACGCCTACAACTACGCCGGTCTGGCCTGGCAGGCGGGCGCCCCCTGGTTCGGCACCGCGAACCAGCAGTGGCAGGTGAGCCTGGACAACGCCGGAAACCAGAAGGTCGCCTCCTACTGGCAGGGCCTGCTCGACAAGAAGCTGCTGAAGACCGACCCGAGCTACGACCCGTCCCTGTACAAGGACATGGCGAACGGAAAGATCCTCTCCGACGTCAACGCCGTCTGGGACGCGCCGATCATCGCCTCCAGCGTCGCGAGCACCTCCGGCAAGTGGGCCGTCGCCCCGATGCCGGTCTGGGACGCGGGCAACCCCGTCTACGGCAACGACGGCGGTTCGGCCACCGCCGTCCTCAAGGGCTGCGCGCACGCCGCGCAGGCCACCGCGTTCGCCGTCTGGATGAGCACGGACGCCGACAGCGTCTCGAACCTGATCAAGGTCACCGGCATCTACCCCGCCGCCACCTCCGGGCTCACCAACCCGGCCCTGTCCGCACCCGACGCCTTCTACGGCGGCCAGAAGATCTACGACGTCTTCAACGCCGAGACCCCGCACATCAACACCTCCTGGCAGTGGGGCCCGACGATGACCCAGACCTCCACCGACCTCGGCGACGGCCTCGGCCAGGCGGGCACCGGCGGCGCGACCCTGCCGAGCGTGCTGGGCACGGTGCAGACCAAGACCGTGGCCGAGATGAAGCAGCAGGGCCTGACGGTCTCCGGCTGACCGGACCGTCCCTCCGCTCCCCGCGCCGCCGTCCGGGCCCTGACCGGCGGCGGTGCGGGGCCCCGACGACGCCCCGTCCGAAAGGCACCGACCCGCATGACCACCGCTCCCCTCGGGCGGGCCGCGACGGCGACTCCACCGGTCGCGGCCCATCGTCCGCCCCGCCACGTGCGCCGCCGCGCCCGGACCGCCGCGCTGTTCCTCGCGCCGTTCCTGATGCTCTTCGCGGCCATGTACCTGGCCCCGATCGGGTACACGCTCTACCAGAGCCTCTTCCGGATGCACCGCGACGGGCTCGGCCTCAGCGCGCCCACGCAGGTGTTCGCCGGGCTCGCCAACTACACCACCGCGCTGGGCGATCCGGCCTTCCGCGGCTCGCTGCTGCGGGTGTTGCTGATCGGCGTCGTGCAGGTGCCGGTGATGCTCGGGCTCGCGCTGGGCCTCGCCCTGCTGCTGGACGCCAGGTCGACGCTGTTCAGGCGGTTCTTCCGGCTGTCCTTCTTCCTGCCCTACGCGCTGCCCGGCGTCGTCGGCGCCATCATGTGGTCCTACCTCGTCGCGCCCGGGCTCAGCCCGATCACGGCGGCCGCACACCACCTCGGCCTGCACCTGGACCTGACCTCGAACGGCATGCTGGCCCCGACCATCGGCAACATGCTGACCTGGGGCTGGACCGGCTACAACATGCTGATCATCTACTCCGCCCTGCAGGCGATCCCGGCCGAGCTCAGCGAGGCCGCCACCATGGACGGCTGCTCGGCCTGGGGCGTCGCCTGGCGGATCAAGATCCCGCTGGTGCGTCCCGCGCTCGTGCTCACCACCGTGTTCTCCATCATCGGCACCGCCCAGCTCTACAACGAGCCCGCCATCCTGCACAACGTCGCACCGAACCTGAGCAGCACCTACACGCCCATCTACGCCGCCTACGACGCGGTGAACGCCAACAACTTCAACGCCGCCGCGGCCGAGTCCGTGATCCTGGCGCTGCTGGCGTTCGTGCTCTCCTTCGGTTTCCTCAGGCTCGTCCAGCACCGTGGGGCCGCCCTGTGAGCCGCAACCCCGCTCCCCAGCTCGACCGCCCCACGCGGCAGACAGTCCCCGCCGCGGCCGCCCGCCGCGCCCCCGTCGGCAACCGACCGCCCATCCGGTTCGACGCCTCGCGCTGGCTCGTGCTCGGCGTGCTGGTCATCGCGTCGGTCTACTTCCTCGCGCCGGTGTGGTGGCTGCTGGTCGCGTCCACCAAGACCGACTCCGGCCTGTTCAGCGGCAACGCGTTCTGGTTCGGGCACTTCGCCTTCTTCGACAACGTGCGCACGGTCTTCACCGAACAGGGCGGCATCTACTCGACCTGGCTGCTCAACAGCGCCCTGTACGCGGTCGGCGGCGCGACGGTCAGCACCCTGATCTCCGCGATGGCCGGCTACGCGCTCACCAAGTACCCCTTCCGCGGCCGGGAGTTCACCTTCAACGTGGTGCTCGCCGCGGTCCTGGTGCCGCAGCCGCTGCTCGCCGTCCCGCTGTACCTGCTGTTCTCCGAGGTGCACCTGGTCAACACCTACTGGGCCGTCCTGCTGCCCAGCATGGTCAGCCCGTTCGGCGTCTACCTGGCCCGCATCTACGCCGGCGCCTCCGTGCCCGACGAGCTGCTGGAGGCCGGCCGCATCGACGGGGCGGGAGAGCTGCGGATCTTCTTCACCATCTCGATGCGGGTGATGGCCCCGGCGCTGGTCACCATCTTCCTGTTCCAGTTCGTGTCGATCTGGACCAACTACCTGCTGCCGGTCCTCATGCTCGCCAACGACAAGCTGCAGCCGGTCACCGAGGGCATCGTCGGCTGGCAGGCGCAGCGCGCCATCGGCCCGAGCGCGCCGCCCTACAACATCGTCATCACCGCGGCCATGATCTCCGCGGTCCCGCTGGTCGTCCTGTTCCTTTCCCTGCAGCGCTACTGGCGCTCCGGCCTGACCGCCGGCAGCGTCAAGTGAGGAGTCCCCGCGTGCCCGCCCGGTACCACCTGCGGTTCCAGCTCCACCCCGGCCCGGACCTGCACGACCGCACCACGGAACTGGTCAAGTTCTGCGGCGAGGCCGGCGTGGACGAGGTCGTGCTGCTGCTCGGAGCCGAGGAGCTCTACGCCGGCCATCCCGCTGGCGCGGACGAGGACCTCTGGTTCGAGACGGCGGCCGCCGCGGCCAGGCAGCTGCGCGAGGCCGGGCTGCTGGTCAGCCTCAACCCGTGGGTCACCGCCGGGCACGCCGACCGCGGCCGCGCGGACCGGCTCGGCTTCACCCCGATGGTCGGGCCGGACGGCGTGGTCGCCACCGCGCAGGCCTCCTTCGCCTGCCCTCGCTGGCGCGCCTGGATCACCTCGCACTACGCGCGCTTCGCGACCCTCGGCTTCCGGGTGCTGTGGCTGGAGGACGACTTCCGCTACCACAACCACGCCCCGCTCACCTGGGGCGGCGGCTTCGAACAGCCCATGCTGGACCGGCTCTCGGCGCTGGTCGGCGAACCGGTGACGCACGAGCGGGCAGTCGCGGCCGTCACCGCGCCCGGCACCCCGCACCCGTGGCGCGCACTGCTGCAACAAGTCTGGCGCACGGCCCAGTTGGAGGTCGCCGCGCAGATCGCCGCAGCAGTGGCCGAATCCTCCGGCGGGCGTTCCCGGCTCGGTCTGATGAGCTCCGAGCTCGGTGTCGCCTCCGTCGAGGGCCGCGACTGGCCCGCCCTGTTCCAGGCCCTGGCCATCGAGGGCGAGGCGGCCCACCGTCCGCACTTCGCCCGCTACAGCGACGCGCCCGGCCGCGAACTGTCCTTCTCCTTGTGGACGCTGGAGGTCCAGCGCGCCCTGCGTCCGCGCTGGGCCAGCAGCGAACCGGAGATCGAGAACTGGCCGCACACCGCGTGGTCCAAGTCCGACACGCAGACCTGGTCCGAGCTCGTGGCGGCTCAACTCGCAGGCTCGGACGCGATGTTCCTCAACGTCCACCCGATGCAGTCCGGCCAGGCACAGCGCTTCCCTGACATCGCGGAGATGCTCCGCCGCTCCCGCCCGGCCCTCGACTGGATCGCGGACCGGCAACCGCGGGAGCTGCACACCTTCGGCGTCGGCCTGCCGGTGCGGCCCGAGGCCGCCGCGCATGTGCGCGCCCGGGTCGGCGGCGACCTCGGCGAGCTGGCCGTCGACGCGGGCCCCGCGGCCGACCTCCTGCTGCGCTACGGCGTCCCCGTCACCGCCGGACCGGCCCCGGTACGGGTCCTGTTCGGCCAGCTGGCCTGGGCGTTCGACGACGCCGAGGTCCGGGAGTTCCTGCGCGGCGGAACCCTGCTGGACGGCGTCGCCGCGGACATCCTCGTCCGGCGCGGCTTCGGCGACCTGATCGGCCTCGCCTCGGTCGGGCTCGTCACCCGCGAGGACCACGCCGCCGCGCCGGGTCCGTACGCGCTGGAGCGGGTGGCGCCGACTGCGGGAAGCGACACGGCCGAGGTCTACCTCAGCGTCAACAACCAACCGGCTCTCGCCCGGTTGACGCCGGTGGCAGAGGCCGAAGTCTGGACGCGGATCCTGACACCGCGCCAGGAGCCGTGGGGTGTCGGCCGCTTCGTATTTCGCAACGCTGTCGGCGGCCGGGTCGCGGTCCTCGCCGCCACCGCGCCGGAACTGCTGCCCTTCGACGACGACGGCCAGCGCCTCCTGCACGCGACGATCCGGTTCCTCGAAGCCGACCGGCCCACGCTCCCGCTCGTCAGCGGCGGCCCGCACCTGCTCCCCCACCTGCTGCGCACCGACGACGGCTGGAGCCTGACGGTGGCCAACGGCAGCGCCGACCCGGCCCGCCCGCGGGTCGACCTGCCGCGGGCACCGGAGGGGGTCACGTCCTTCCGTCTGACCCCCCTGGCCGAGCCCGAACCGGCGACGTCCACCTGGGACGGCCGCCACCTCCGCGCCATCGAACATCTCCCATACCGCGGCTGGTTGCGCGTCGACTGGCACTGACGCCGCACGGAGCGACGCGCGCCGACCTCGCCTCCCAGGCCGAGGTCGGCGCGCGGCCATGGGCGTGCGCCGTGGCGGCGCGGCCGTCAGGCAGTCCGTGATCCGCAGCACCGGACCGCCCGCTGGGCCTCGGGGACCGCCGCAAAGCAGCGGCTACCGCAACCCGGCCTCACCGTCACCGCGGCGGCCCGAGCCCCGCGAGGACACTCGCGGCACCCTGACGTCGGACGCGCCGGGAAGCAGTCGGCCACCCCGCGATGCGCAACGGCCGCAGCGCGACCCACGTGCCCGGCCGCCCCCGCGCGCCGCGCCCGCGGTCAACCCGCCGCTTGGAGCCCCTGCATGATGGCGATCGGGTCCTGGTAGATCGCGTCCAGCGCGAGGTACGCCCCGCCGCGCGCAGGGGCGGTGAACCCGAGCTGCGAGGGGACCAGTTCGCACCCACCGGCGTTGGGAGCGATCACGGTCTCGTGGACGTGGTCCCGGATCGCGGGCACCAGGTAGTCGCCGAAGACGGCGAAGTGGCCGCCCAGTACCAGCAGTCGGGGGTTCAGGATGTCCACGAGCAGGGCGACGCCGCTGCGCAGCGCCTCGCCGAGGCGCTCGACCGCGGCGAGCGTGCGCGGGTCGCCGTCGTCGGCGCGCCGCCGCAGCTCGCGCAGGCGGCTGTCGAGGTCGGTGGCGGGGTCGTGCACCTCGTCGTCCGGATCGGCGGCGAGCCGCAGCAGCGCCGCCAGGCCGACGGCGGTCTCCCAGCAGCCCTGGCGCCCGCAGGGGCACGGCTGCTCCGGGTCCCCGAGCGGCAGATGGCCGACCTCGCCCGCGAACCCGGCGTTGCCGCGCAGGAGTTTGCCGCTGGCGATGATGCCCGCGCCGACGCCGGTGGTGCCGGTGAGGTAGACGAGGTCGCGCACGCCGGGGGTGGTGGCGGTGACGAACTCGGCGATGGCGCCGAGCTTGGCGTCGTTCTCCAGGTGGATCTCGGGCGCCGCGGAGCCCAGGCGGCGGCGCAGGCCGTCCACGGCGGAGACCTCGCGCCAGCCGATGTTGGAGGCGTAGCTGACCACGCCGGGCTCGGGGTCGATGACCCCGGGCGCGGCGAGGGTGACCCCGATGGTGCGGACCCCTTGCCTGCGCAGCTCCTCGACGGTCTCCGCGACGAGGCCCGCGACGGTGCTCAGCACCTCCTCGGGCGGCGTGTCGGCGACGTTCACGGACAGCCGGCGCTGGGCGACCACGTCGCCGGGCAGGTTCAGCGCGGTCACGCTCACGTAGTCGACGTTGACCTCGGCGCCGATGCCGCACAGCGAGCGGCCGTCCAGCTCCACCACGTGGCCGGGCCGCCCGATCGCGCCCTCGCGCTCGGCCTCGCCCTCGCGGACCAGGCCGCCCTCGACGAGTTCGGCGATGAGGTTGGTGACGGTCGCCTTGGGCAGCCCGGTGTCGGCGGCGATCCGTGCCCGGGAGCGGCCTCCCTCCCCGTGCAGGAGGTTGAGGATGAGGCTGAGGTTCGCGCGGCGCGTCGAGGAGCGGTCCTTGGCCCCGGGCGGCCCGGCCATGGCCAGGTCGCGCGGGTAGGACTCAGTCCGGTTGGTTGCCACGACTGTTGCTCCCCCTTCGATGACGGGCTGCCCGCTCCGCAGGAGGACTCTAGTAGCGTCGGCCCGGGGCTATTTCATTCCAACAATAGCCGAACTAATGCCCTCGCGGTGGTCACGGTACCGCTCGCGGATCCACCGCGCAGGTGCGGCCTCGTGGACCTCCACCTCGGCGCCGCCCCAGCGGGGCGGATCGGACTGCCCGCCGAGCATCCACGCCGCCTGGACCGCGGCGCCGTCGGCGACGTACTCGCCGGGCGGCGGGACCGCCACCGGGCGGCCGAGGATCGCCGGGGCGATCCGGCGCACGGCCTCGGACCTCGCGCCACCGCCCACCAGCAGCACCCGCTCGATCGGGACTCCCGCCGCCGTCAGGGCGTCCAGACCGTCGGCCAGTCCGCACAGCATGCCCTCGACGTACGCCCGCGCCAGGTGCGCCGGGCTCGCATTGGCCAGGCGGAGCCCGTGCAGCGAACCGGCGGCGTCGGGGAGGTTCGGTGTGCGCTCGCCCTCCAGGTAGGGGATCAGGGTCAGCCCGTCCGCGCCGGGCGGCGCCGAGAGCGCGAGTCGGGACACCTCCGCCAGGTTCACGTCCAGCGTCGACGCGGCCGCGTCCAGCACGCGGGCCGCGTTCAACGTGCAGACCAGCGGCAGGAACGCCCCGGCCGCGTCGGCGAAGCCGGCGATCGCACCGTCCGGATCGGCGGTCGGCGCGGCGCAGACCGCGAAGACGGTGCCGGAGGTCCCGATCGAGACCACCACGTCCCCGGGGCGGGCGCCCAGACCGAGGGCGGCCGCGGCGTTGTCACCCGCGCCGGGGCCGAGCAGCACGTCGCCGCGCAGCGCGGCGGCGGGTCCCGGCGACTGCGCGGGCCCCAGGACGCGCGGCAGGAGAGGCGTGCGCCCGAACGCGAGCGCCAGCAGGTCCTGGCGGTACTCCCCCGTGCGCGGCGACCAGTACCCGGTCCCGGACGCGTCGCTGCGGTCGGTGGTGAGGGCGTCCAAGCCGGCACCCGACCCAGCGCCCGACGCCACAGTCGCTCCAGCGCCTGCACCCGCAGCCGCGCGCGCCGCCGGGCCACCGCTCGGGCCGCTGCCGCCGAAGCCGCGCAGGCGCCAGGTGAGCCAGTCGTGCGGCAGGCAGACCGCCGTGACCCTGGCGGCGTGCTCCGGCTCGTGCTCGGCGAGCCAGCGCAGCTTGGTCACCGTGAAGGACGCCACGGGCACGCTGCCGACCGCCTCGGCCCAGACCTTCGGCCCGAGTTCGCGGACCAGCTCGTCCGCCGCCCCGGCGGAGCGGGTGTCGTTCCACAGCAGCGCGGGCCGCACCACTGTGCCGTCGGTGTCCAGGGACACCATGCCGTGCTGCTGCCCGGCGACCGAGAGCGCGGCGACGTCGTCGAGGCCGCCCGCCGCCTCGGCGGCGCGGCCCAAGGCCGTCCACCAGGCCTCCGGGTCCACCTCGGTGCCGGGCGGATGCGGGGCGGAGCCCTGGCGCACCAGGGCTCCGGTCTCCGCGTCGCGGATCACGACCTTGCAGGACTGCGTCGAGGAGTCGACGCCGGCGACCAGGGTCACCGCGCGCCCAGCACGTGCTCGACGGCCAGCTGGTTCAGCCGCACGAAGCCCGCGCCGCGCTCGGCGGCCGCGTCGACGTCGAAGTCCTCGAACGCCGAACGGTCCGCCAGCAGGTCCGCGTAGGACTCGCCCGGGGCCACGGTGGGCCGCGCCAGCTCGCCGACCCGTGCCGCTGCGAGCGCCTCGGCGACCTCGGGGTCGGCGCGGAAGGCGGCAGCGCGCTCCTTGAGCAGCAGGTAGGTGCGCATGTTCGCCGACGCCGACTCCCACACGCCGGTGAAGTCCTCGGTGCGGGCGGGCTTGTAGTCGAAGTGGCGGGGGCCGTCGTAGGCCGGGACGCCGCCCGCGCCGTTCTCCAGGAGGTCCACCAGGAAGAAGGCGTTCAGCAGGTCGCCGTGGCCGAACACCAGGTCCTGGTCGAACTTGGCGCCGCGCTGGCCGTTGAGGTCGATGTGGAACAGCTTGCCGTGCCACAGGGCCTGCGCGATGCCGTGCACGAAGTTGAGCCCGGCCATCTGCTCGTGCCCGACCTCCGGGTTCAGGCCGACCATGTCGGCGTGCTCCAGGGTGCCGATGAACGCCAGGGCGTGACCGATCGTCGGCAGCAGGATGTCGCCGCGCGGCTCGTTCGGCTTGGGCTCGATCGCGAAGCGGATGTCGTAGCCGCGGTCCTGCACGTAGGAGGCGAGCAGGTCCAGGCCCTCGCGGTAGCGGTCCAGGGCGGAGCGGACGTCCTTGGCGGCGTCGGACTCCGCGCCCTCACGGCCGCCCCAGAACACGTAGGTGTGCGCGCCCAGCTCGGCGGCCAGGTCCAGGTTGCGCATCACCTTGCGCAGCGCGAAGCGGCGGACGTCGCGGTCGTTGGCGGTGAACGCGCCGTCCTTGAAGACGGGGTGGGTGAACAGGTTCGTGGTCACCATCGGGACCTGCAGCCCGGTCTCGTCCAGCGCCTTGCGGAACCGGGCGATGTGCTGGTCGCGGGCGGCCTCGTCGGAGCCGAACGGGATCAGGTCGTCGTCGTGGAAGGTCACGCCGTACGCGCCGCGCTCGGCCAGCCCGTGCACGGCGTCCACCGGGTCCAGCGCGGGACGGGTCGCGTCGCCGAACGGGTCGCGGGCCTGCCAGCCCACGGTCCACAGACCGAAGGTGAACTTGTCCGCCGGGGTGGGCGAGGGAACGGAAGCAGCCATGGCGGACTCCTCAGCCGAAGGGAGCGAAGGTATTTGTATTGCCAATGAACTTATGGAGCGGATATGGCATTGTCAAGGCATGACCTCGGTATCCGCACGCGTCCCGGCCCGCCAGCAGTCCATCCGGGCGTCGAACCTCGCGCTGGCCTACCGCCTGGTCCTCGACGCCCCGACCCCCGTCAGCCGGGCGGCGCTCGCCGCCGCGACCGGCATGACCCGGGCCACCGCCGGCGCGCTCGCCGACGCGCTGCTGGCGGCCGGGCTGGTGGAGGAGGTCGCGCCGCCGCCCGCGAGCACCGCCGGGCGCCCGGCCACGGGTCTGGTCCCGGCGTCCGCCGGCTGGGTGGGCCTGGGCCTCGAGGTCAACGTCGACCACCTCGCGGCCTGTGTGGTGGACCTGACCGGGGCCGTGCGCCACGAGGTCACCCTCGACGGGGACCAGCGCGGACGGAAGCCGGGCCCCGTCCTGGCCGACCTCGCCGAGCTGGCGAACCGGGTCACCGAGGACCTCGCGGCGCCCTCCTCCCCCGAGGCGGGGCCCGGCACCGGGCTGCGGATCGCGGGAGCGGCGGTGGCCGTGCCGGGGCTGGTGCGCGCGAACGGCGGCCGGGTGCTCCGCGCGCCCAACCTGGGCTGGCAGGACGTGGACGTCCTCGCGGAACTGACGCCGCGTCTGCCCGAGACGCCCGCCCTGGCGGCCGTCGGCAACGAGGCGGACTACGCGGCCCTCGCGGAGCTGGCCGCCGACCGCGGGCTGCGGGACTTCCTGTACGTGTCGGGCGAGATCGGCGTCGGCGCCGGGATCGTCTTCGACCGGCGCCTGTTCACCGGCTCGCGCGGCTGGGCCGGGGAGATCGGGCACGTGACCGTGGAGCCCGGCGGCGACGCGTGCCGCTGCGGGGCGCGCGGATGCCTGGAGACCGTCGCGGGGCTCGACGCGCTGCGCGCCCCGGCCCCGGACGCGGCCTCGCGGGCCGGACGGGGCCTCGGCCGCGCGATCGCGGCCGCGGTGAACCTCTACGACCTGGACACGGTCGTCCTCGGCGGCGCCTACGCACAGCGGGCGGACCTGGAGGAGTTCGTCCGGGCCGCCCTCACCGAGCACGTGGTGTCGGCGCGTTGGGCGCCCGTCGCGGTCCGCCGCTCGCGCCTCGGCGGGACCGCCGCGGCGGTCGGGGCGGCGACGTCGGTGGTCCACCGCATCCACGCCGACCCGGCCGCCTGGGAGGCGCGCGACTGACGGCCCTTCGGCGCGTTCCTGCATGAACACGACCGGAGCGAGGAAGGATCCACCGCAGCCCCGACCGTCGTCACGAGCACGGAGACTCGCCATGGACCGCTCCTCCCCGCAGATCGACGCCGTCCGCCGCTTCTACGACGCCCGCGGCGACCTCGAGGTCATCCGCTCCGTCGTGGCCGAGGACGCCCAGTGGGACATCGCTGAGGGCTTCCCCCGGGGCGGCGTCTACGAGGGCCTGGACCGCATCGTGGGCGAGTTCTTCGGGTTCCTCGCCGACTTCGAGCAGTTCGCCTGCCTCGGCGACGAGTTCTACGAGGACGGCGACCATGTGGTCGTGCTCGGCCGCTACGTCGGCGTCACCACCAAGGGCGCGGCGGTGACCTCGCGGTTCGCCCACTTCTTCACCCTGCGGGACGGCCGGATCACCCGGCTGCGGCAGACCTCCGACACCGTCCCGATCGCCCGCGCGCTCGACGCCTGACGCCCCGACGCCGTCGGGCCCCTCGTACGGGCCCGACAGCGGGGTGGCGACCGCGGGGTGGCGACCGCGGGGTGACAGCGGGGTGACAGCGGTGCGGTGACGGCGGTTCAGCCGTCGAGGGCCGCCGTGACCAGGTCCCTGGCCTCCTGCTGGACCTGGCCCAGATGGTCCGCGCCGAGGAAGGACTCGGCGTAGATCTTGTAGACGTCCTCGGTGCCCGAGGGCCGGGCGGCGAACCAGGCGTTGGCGGTGGTGACCTTGATGCCGCCGATGGGCGCCCCGTTGCCCGGGGCCTCGGTGAGGACGGCGGAGATCTTCTCGCCCGCCAGGGTGTCGGCGGTGACCTGGGCCGGTGAGAGCTTGGCGAGCAGCGCCTTCTGCTCGCGCGAGGCCGGGGCGTCGACGCGGGCGTAGGCGGGCGCGCCGAAGCGCTCGGTCAGGGCCGCGTAGCGCTCCGAGGGCGTCGCGCCGGTGACGGCCGTGATCTCGGAGGCGAGCAGGGCCAGCAGGATGCCGTCCTTGTCGGTGGTCCACACCGAGCCGTCGCGGCGCAGGAAGGACGCGCCGGCCGACTCCTCACCGCCGAACCCGAGCGAGCCGTCGACCAGCCCGTCGACGAACCACTTGAATCCCACCGGCACCTCGACCAGTTCGCGGCCGAGGTCGGCGGCGACGCGGTCGATCATCCCGGAGGAGACCAGGGTCTTGCCGACGCCCGCCCGCGCGGGCCACTGCGGGCGGTGGCTGTAGAGGTACTCGATGGCGGCGGCCAGGTAGTGGTTGGGGTTCATCAGCCCGGCGTCCGGGGTGACGACACCGTGCCGGTCGGCGTCGGCGTCGTTGCCCGTCGCGATCGCGTACCGGTCGCGCTGCGCGATCAGGGACGCCATCGCGTACGGGGACGAGCAGTCCATGCGGATCTTGCCGTCCCAGTCGAGCGTCATGAAGCGCCAGGTGGGGTCGGTGAGCGGGTTGACGACCGTGAGGTCGAGCTTGTGCTGTTCGGCGATGCGACCCCAGTACGCGACCGAGGCCCCGCCGAGCGGGTCCGCGCCGATGCGCACCCCGGCCGCGCGGACCGCGTCCAGGTCGAGGGCGGCGGGCAGGTCGGCGACGTAGGCGCCGAGGAAGTCGTACCGGCCGGTGCCGCGGGCGGTCAGCGCCCGCGCGAAGGGTACCCGCCGCACCTCCGCCAGGCCCGCGGCGATGATCTCGTTGGCGCGGTCCTGGATCCACGAGGTGGCCTCGGAGCCGGCCGGGCCGCCGCTCGGCGGGTTGTACTTGAACCCGCCGTCGGCCGGCGGGTTGTGGGACGGGGTGACCACCACGCCGTCGGCGAGGCCACGGCTGCGCCCGCGGTTGTACGTCAGGACGGCGTGCGAGACGGCCGGGGTCGGCGTGTAGCCGTCGGCGCTGTCGACGAGCACGGTCACATCGTTGGCCGCGAACACCTCCAGCGCGGTGACGCGGGCGGGTTCGGACAGGGCGTGGGTGTCGGCCCCGAGGAACAGCGGCCCGTCGGTGCCCTGGGCCTTGCGGTACTCGCAGATGGCCTGGCTGGTGGCGGCGATGTGGTCCTCGTTGAACGCGGTCGCCAGCGACGAGCCGCGGTGCCCCGAGGTGCCGAAGGCCACCCGCTGCGCGGGATCGGCCGGATCGGGGTGGAGCGCGTAATACGCCGTCACCAGGCGGGCGACGTCGACGAGGTCGTCGGGACGGGCCGGTTGGCCGGCACGTTCGTTCGGCATGCCATCACTCCTGATGGACGTCGTGATCCGTCACGCCACGGTAGCGCAGCGTGCGGGCCGTGCCCGGGACCTCGCCGGTGACCTCGGCCACGCCCCTCCACGACTCCCTCCGCGACCTCCTTTGCCGACAGCGACCGTGCACCGCCGGCGGGACACCGCCTCAGCGGTCGGGTCAGGAGGCCGGAGCGGTGATCTCGCGCTTGAGGATCTTGCCGCTGGGGCCCATCGGCAGCGCGTCCATCACCCACACGTGGCGGGGGTACTTGTAGGCGGCCACCCGCTCCTTGGTGAACTCGACGAGCTCCTCCGGGGTGGCTCCGGCGCCCGGACGCAGCACGACGGCCGCGGCGACCTCCTCGCCCAGGCGCTCGTCGGGCGTGCCGACGACCGCGACCAGGGCGACGGCGGGGTGCTCGTACAGCACCTCCTCGATCTCGCGGGGGTACACGTTGTAGCCGCCCCGGATGATCAGGTCCTTCTTGCGGTCGACGATGTAGAGGTAGCCGTCCTCGTCCTGACGGGCGAGATCCCCGGTGCGCAGCCAGCCGTCCGGGACGGTGGCCGCCGTCTCCTCGGGGCGGTTCCAGTAGCCCTTCATCAGGTTCGGTCCGCGGACGGCGAGTTCGCCGACCTCTCCCTGGGCGACCTGCTTGCCCTCCTCGTCGAGCAGCCGCACCTCGACATCGCGGACGGGGGTGCCGATCGAGCCGGGCTTGCGCGGTCGGTCGGGGTGGTTGAACGTCACCACGGGGCTGGTCTCGGACATGCCGAAGCCCTCGAGGATCATGCAGCCGAACCGCCGCTCGAACCCGTGCAGCACCTCCACCGGCAGGGAGGCCCCGCCGGAGATGCACATCCGCAGGGCCGCGACGTCGCCCTCGTCGAGATCCGGCTGCTCGAGCAGCGCGGCGTACATGGTGGGGACGCCCTGGAAGATGGTGGCGCGGTCCCGGGCGATGGTCTCGAGGACGGTCCGCGCGTCGAACCGGGGCACCAGCACCAGCGTGGCCCCGCCGCGCACTGCGGCGTTCATGCCGCAGGTCTGGCCGAAGATGTGGAACAGCGGCAGACAGCCCACCACGACGTCGTCGGAGGTCAGCCGCTCCAGGTTCGCGGCGACGGTCTCGGTGTTGTGCCGCAGTCCGTGGTGGGTGAGCGCGGCGCCCTTCGGGCGGCCGGTCGTGCCGGAGGTGTAGAGCAGCACCGCCACGTCGTCCCCGGCGGTGTCGGCGACCTCCTCGTGCGGCGCGTGCGCGGCCAACCGCGCGGTGAAGTCGGCCGGCTCGACGGAGACGTGCGGCACCCCCGCGGCCGCCGCTCCCTGGGCGCCCTCGCCGGGGGCGGCGTGCCACTCGAAGAGCAGCACGGCTCCGGAGTCGCGCAGGTGATAGTCCGTCTCACGGGTCTTGAGCAGCGGGTTCAGCGGCACCACGACGGCGCCGGTGCGCAGGATCCCGTAGTACAGCACGACGAACTCGGGCACGTTCGGCAGCATCAGGGCCACCCGGTCACCGGGTCGGACGCCCTCGGCGCGCAGCAGCGCGGCGGCGCGTGCGGTCAGCTCGTCCAGCTCCGCGTAGTCGATGGCCGCCGGGCCGAGCCGCAGCGCGGACCGCTCGGGCTGCCGTCGCGCGGTCTCCACCAGGAACTCCGCCAGATTGGACATGATGCCTCCTCGCATCCACCTGCACCCGCCTGCACCCACGGGCGCCCGCTCGGCTCCGCGCACGTCCGTGGTGATCGCATCGTGGTACCGGGTGATGCCGGGCGTCCATGGCGGTGCGCACAGCGCACGCCGCACACGCTTGTTCCCAGGAACAACCAGGGCCGCGTAAGCTCGGCGAATGGACCTGAGCGGAGTGGGAACGGCGCTGCACGCGCGCCTTCCCGACCTGAGCGCGCGGATGGCGGCGCGCATCCGCGCGGAGGTCGAGTCCTACCGGGACGAGACGCTCATCCCCTTCGCGTCGCTCCAGGAGTCCTGCCGGCGCAACGCCGACCTGCTGCTGGGGCACTTCGCCTTCGGCACACCACCGGACGACCACCCCGCGCGCGGGACCGGACGTCTGCGCGCCGAGCAGGGCGTGCCGCTCTCGGAGACGCTGCACGCCTACCGCGTGGGCTTCGAGTTCATCTGGTCGGAGATGGTCGAGGAGGCCGGCGGCCACCCCGAGGTCACCGACGCCGACCTGGTGGCGGGATCGTCCGAGATCTGGGCCCTGTTCGGCCGGTACGCGGAGGCGGTGGCCGCCTCCCACCGGGCGAGCAGCGCGGAACTGGTCCTGCAGCGCGAATCGCGGCGTTCGGCGCTGCTGGAGGCCCTGCTGACCGGCGCGATCGGGGGCAGCACGACACTGTGGGAGGCGGCCCGGCAGCTCGGCCTGCCCGAGCGGGGTCCGTACGCGGTGGCAGCCGCGCACGTGCCCGATCCGGGAGCGGAGCCGCTGCCGGGCATCGAGGCCGCGTTGCGGGAGGCCCACCTGCCGTCCGCCTGGCGGCTGCTGCCCGACCAGCAGATCGGTCTGGTCTCCCTCGCCGCGCCGGACGCCGAGACGGTCTGCTTCCGGGCCCTGCGCGCCCGTCGCGCCGCCCGCGTCGGCGTCAGCCCCGCGTTCGACTCGCTGCGCGACACCCCACAGGCGCTGCACTTCGCCCGGCTGGCGCTGGCCGGGCTTCCCGCCGAGGGGGCCGGGGTCGTCCGCTTCGACGACAACCCCCTCGCCATGGTGGTCGTCGCGGCCCCCGCCGAGTCGGCCCGCCTGGTACGGCTGGTCCTGGGCCCCGTGCTCGCTCTGCCCCCGCTGGACCGAAGGCGCCTGGTGGAGACCCTGGAGCACTGGTTCGCCGCGGGCGGAGTCGCCGCCGAGGCGGCACAGCGGCTCTTCGTCCACCCCAACACCGTGCGCTACCGCCTGCGCCGGATCGAGGAGTTGACGGGCCGTTCACTCTCCGACCCGGCTGCGGTCACCGACCTCGGCGCCGCGCTGCAGGCCCACCGCCTTCAGCCCGGCTGAGGCAGGGCGACTCGTCAGCCGGCCGTCTTGACGAGCGGCGCGTCGCGCGACAGCTCCCGGAAGCCGAGGCCGTAGTAGAGCCCGCGCCTCGGGATGCCCCGGCGCGGCCAGGCACACGACGGTGGCGTGCGTGGCCCCCGCCGCCCGCGCCAGGCGCATCCCGTGCAGCATCATCGCGCGGGCCAGCCCGCGCCGCCGGTAGTCCCTCCAGCTGCCGGGCGGCAGGGCGACGGGTGCCTGCGCCGGTACGCCCCCGCCGTTGGGTACTCGGCACCCAGATCAGTTCCGGCGCACACGGATGCCGCACTCGTCCCACACGGTGGTGGCGTCGGCAAGCACAGCGTGGACAGCTGTCACGCCGCCAGTATCTCCTGATCACAGCCCTCGCAGATGTCGGGCGGGCATCGGGCGGCCCGGGAACCGAACCGATCATGATCCTGTCCACGCTGACGTGGGTGACTTCATGTTCATGGCTCTGCTGTCCTCGCCGCTCGCGGCTCCTGCGGTGTTCCTGACCGCGGCGGCCGCGCTGCTCGTTCGTTGGGCGCGTGGCCGGAGGCGGCGCAGGCGGCCGCCCGGTGCCATGACGTGGGCGCTGGTCGCGGTGATGGCCGCCGCAGCCGTGTACGGCGCCTACGGATGGGGTCTCCTCGCAGGCAACACCTGGCAGGAGCCGGACGAGCTCTGCGCCATGCACGGTGTTCCGACGAGCGCCATCGTGACCCGGGAGACCCTCCCGGTCAGCGTCAGGTGCGTCGCCTCCGACGGGCACGCCGCCGAACTCGTGCCCTCCTGGGTGAACCCCACGATCTACGCCGGCCTCGCCGTCCTCGCGGTCGCGATCCTGCTGGGCGCACGCAGTTGGGCAAAGGACCGTGAAACCCGGCGCAGTCTGCCCGTACCTGACGAGGGAGCCACGAAGTGCTGACACCGCCCGCATCTGCGGCGGCGTTGGACAAGTGCAATGGGAGATGTGCGGGATGCGGCTGTTCTCGGGGCCCTGGGGCGATCTTCGTGTGTTCACGGACGAGCCTCTTCCTTCGTCGGCGATTGGCATCGCCGAGGTTCCCGCGCGGTTCGGCGCCAATTTCAGGCCAGCGCTTCTGCGCCACTTCCTGCACCTGCGGCTGGGACGGCCGGCCGATCCCTACGTAGCGGTGTGGCCCGACGAGGTGGTCCTTCCTGATCTGACCGAGGAGGTGGCGGAACCGGCGGACGATCTGAGGGGCGTGGTGCTCGCCGAGCTCATGCGGCACAAGTGCTTTGTGTGCAACGCGAGGTTCGAGGTGGTCCGCCCTGAGGTGGGAATCCCCGTCCTGGGGCGCAATCTTGCTCAACATCGGATCGTCAGCGGGTGCCCTTCGTGCGGCAGCGACTCCGGAACGTCCCGGATCCACGGCCTCGCCCTGTCGCCGTTGCCCTGACGGGTGCCCCAGTCGGCGTCCTCGGAGTTCAGCCGTCCCTCCGGAGGAACCGCCCCCATCCCGGACAGGCCGTTCACCAGCGCTGGTTGGCGGGTGCTGGGTGGCGACAGAGGTCGACCCCCGAAGGAGACACCTCAGCCGGTGGCGCCTACGGCGCGTCTCCATCCTGCTGATCCGACCTCGCGTTCAGCCCGCCAGGCCGTTGGCGGAGGGGGTCGGGCGCGGGGAGCGGCGGCGGGGCAGGGCGCGCCAGAGGCGGCCGCAGGCGATCGCCCCGCCGACCAGCAGGACGTAGGTCAGCGGCGTGTACGCCCCGCCGACGTGGGTGGCCTGACCCTGGTGCAGGGAGAACGTCAGCGGGCTCTGGAGCCAGGTGACGCCGCCCCAGGTGTAGTTGCCGTCGGCGTGCGTACCGGTAGCAGTGAGGGCCTGCTCGTAGGCGTTGGCCGCCTCGCTCAGGAAGAAGTTGAGGACCAGCGGGGTGGTCAGCGCGAAGAGCGCGGCAGCCAACCACGAGTGCCGCGGGCCCTCGCCGAACTCGGCGTCCCGGTACTGCGCGGCCAGCTCTCGGGCGCTGCCGACGCGGCGCAGCGCCTCGCCGACGCCGACCTCCGCGGCGGCCGTCAGCAGGTTGGCGCGGACCTCGCGCCGGTGGGCGATCCGGGTGCGGCTCGGCAGGTCGTAGAGGCGCTGGTCGAGCGACCAGACCACCCACTCGACGCGCAGCCGGTCGTACCAGGAGACGGTGTTCGGCATGTCAGGAGCCCTTCTGCGGTGCGGCGGACAGGGGACGGGACAGGACGGCGTCGACCCCGGCGACGTGCCGGGACCAGCCGGCGGCGCCGGCGGCCAGGGCCTCGTAGCCGGCCTCGGTGAGCCGGTAGTACTTACGCGCGGGTCCGCTGGAGGAGGCGACCAGCCGGGTGGCCAGCCGCCCCTCGCGTTCGAGCCGGGCCAGGGCGGGATAGACCGTGCCCTCCAGGACGTCGGCGAAGCCGGCGGCCTGCAGGCGCTGGGCCACCTCGTACCCGTAGGACTCCTGTTCGGCGAGCAGGTGCAGCAGCAGGAGCGACAGGACGCCCTTGAGCAGTTGGGGGTCATGGCTGGAGGTCACAGGATCAAGACTGTCTCAGGTACTAGGCAGTGTCAAGTACCAGCGAATGCCAGGGACTGGCTTGGACAGGCTCCGCGGCTCCCCGGCGTGCCCCGCCCCGCCGGTTGATGTCTGCTGGTCGTAGGGGGCACCTCGACGCGGAAGGAGGATCACCGCCATGGCCGTCGTGATGACGATGCGCTGGACCGGCGTCACCCCCGAGCAGTACGACTCGGTGCGGAACGCGGTCGGCTGGGAGGAGGACACGCCCGCTGGCGCGTTCCTGCACGTCGCCTCGTTCGAGGGCGGCGCGTTGTACGTGACCGACGTGTGGGAGTCGGAGGCGCACTTCGAGCGCTTCTTCGCCGACCGGCTCGCCGCCGCGGTCAAGGAGGCGGGCATCGAAGGGCAACCGGAGACCGGCTTCCGGCCGCTCCACCGCCGCTTCGTGGCCCAGGGTGTGACGGGCGGGGCGAGCTGAACGAACCCGCCACGACGCACCGCACGGGCGCCCCGGCCGTGATGCTCGGCCGGGGCGCTCGGGATCGGACGGGGTGGGGCTGGGGACTCAGGACCCCTCCGCGTAGTGCATCGCCCCCTGCCAGTCGATGGCCACGACCGGCTCGTCGCCGATCACCCAGGCGTCGTGGCCGGAGGGGAGCATGGTGATGTCGCCCGCCTTCGCGTCGAACTCCGTGCCGTCGGCCATGTGGATGCGGATCGTCCCGGACAGGTGGTACTGGAAGTGCGGCGCCTCGCACCACTCCGTGCCGGCCAGGGGCTTGACGTCCTGGGACCAGCGCCAGCCCGGCTCCAGCGTCATGCGGCCGATCGCTCCGCCGGCGGCGTTGATGATCTCCACGCGGCCGTGCGGGAAGGTGCGCACCTCGTCGGGGGTGGAGAAGTTCAACCGCTCCGCCATCGCGGCCGCGGCCCCGGCAGACATCCCCTTCTCCTGGGATTCCTCGTCCCAGGCCTGGAGGACGGACTGCGTGGTGACGAGCCCGTCGCGCAGGTCCAGCATCGAGGTGGACATCACCCTCGTGCCGTCCGGATACCGGCACTCCTCCAGGTAGGCCGCATGGCTGCCGTCGGCGGAGACGACGACCTGCCCCAGGTGGTGTTCCATCTCCCGGCTGCACACGTCGTCGAGGAACTCCCCGATGGCGGCGTTGCCGGCGATCTCCATCGGGTGGCTCGGCTGGTCCCGGTGGTCCACGATGGTCATGCGCGCGTCCGTGGCGTACAGGCCCCGCAAGGCCGAGGCGTCGCGGCCCTCGATGCCGCGGCGCAACATTTCGACATCGAACATCGGTCTGCTCTGCGTCGTGCTCATTTCGTCGCCGCCTCTGTGCTGTTCTCAGCCTTCTGCCTACGACGCTCCTCCTGTGCGAGGGCCGCCGCAACCAGGGTCGAGACCGGCCGGAGAAGGAAGGGAAGGCACATGGACGGGCAACCCGTGGATCCCACCGCGCCGAGTGTCCCGAGCGGGCACTACGGGACCGACCTCTTCTCCCCCGACGAGACCGGGGAGGACGAGCGCATCGACTACGGCGCCCTCGCCTACGACGCGACCAGCCGGGCCCGGCTGACCGCCCTGGGCGTCGGCCCGGGGTGGCGCTGCCTCGACGTCGGCGCCGGGACCGGGACGATCAGCCGCTGGCTGGCCGAGGAGGTCGGCGTCGACGAGGTGCTGGCCCTGGACCGCGACCCGCGCTTCGTGGGCGCCCGCCCGGGCGGACGGTTGCGCACCATGACCGCGGACCTGACCGACCCGGCGCTGACGGCCGACCCGGCGCTCGCGCCGGGCCGGTTCGACCTGGTCCACTGCCGCTTCGTGCTGATGCACCTGCGCCGTCACGCGGACGCGCTGGCCCGCCTGGCCGACTGGGTCGCACCCGGGGGCTGGCTCGTCGTCAGCGACGCCGTCGACCTGACCACGCCGGGCTCGCCGCAGGTCGCTTACCGGCGGACCATGGCGGCGATGTGGCAGGTGCTGCACGACCGGATCGGCACCGACATCACCTGGGTGACCCGGTACCCGCACCTGCTGCACGAGTTGGGCCTGCGCGAGGTCGGCGCGGAGGTCGTCGTGCCGCCGCTGACGGTCGACGCGCCCGTCACCGCCTTCTGGGCGGGCACCTGGCGCAGCATGCGCGACGCCCTGGAGACCGCGCTGGAGCCGGGCGAGCTCGACCGGGCACTGGGCTACCTCGCCTCTCCCGCGCTGGCCGACCTCTCCCCCGGCATGATCACCGCCTGGGGCCGGCGCCCTCGCGGGTGACCGCCGGCCCGCGCGACGCGGGCACGGCGCCGGAGGCCGGGGCCGCACCGGAGTGCAGCGCCGTCGCGAGCCGGTGCCCGGCCCAACGGCGGAGCGTGCGCAACGCCGGAAGCGCCTCCAGGCCGTGGTGGACGTGGTAGCCGAGGACGGGCGGCAGGTGCGGCAGCAGCGGCGAGTGCCGCTGGCCGAGGACGGCGAAGAGACGCTGCGGCGACAGCCCCGCGTACCGGGCGAAGTCCTCGAACCACCGGGCGCTGTAGTGGGCCGCGGCCTGGGCGCGGCGCAGCTCCTGCTTGCGCCGCAGCTCGTAGGCGCCGAGCGCGCCGGCCAGGTCGGCGCCCCGGTCGGCTGCGTCGGCCAGCGCCGAGGCGAGGGCGGCGGCGTCCTGGAGGGCGAGCCTGGTGCCCGCGCCGATCGAGTAGTGGGTGGTGTGCGCGGCGTCGCCGAGCAGGACCATGTTGCGCGCGTGCCAGGAGGTGTTGGTGATGGTGCGGAAGGTCTTCCACAGCCCGGCGCCGGTGTCCTCCTCGGCTCGGCACTGCAGCCGGTGTCCGCACAGCGGTTCGGCGAAGCAGCGCTCCAGCAGCCGCAGCGTGTCCTCGCGGTCGAGCGTCTCGAGCTTCAGCGCCCGCCAGGCCGCCTCGGAGCACTCGACGATGAAGGTGCTGAGGCCGTCGCTGAACGGATACGCGTAGCACCACAGCCACCCGCCGGTCCCGGTCGGGTGGAAGGCGAAGGTGAAACTCTCGAACACGCGGTCCGTGCCCAGCCACAGGTAGCGATTGCGGCCCTCGGTGATGCGGGTCCCGAACTTCGGCTGCTGGCTCTGGCGCAGGCGGCTGCCGGCTCCCTCCGCGACGACGATGAGGTCGGCCCCGGGCAGCTGGGCGGACCGGTTGATCTCCTGACCGCGGACCATGCCCACGCCGAGCTCCTGGGCCCGCGCGCCGAGGATGTCCAGCAGCGTGCGGCGGGCGATGCTGTAGCCCTCGTCGCCGCTGCGTGCGACCTGTTCACCCCCGACATGGCAGACGCCGCCACGCCAGCGGACCGAGTGCTCGGCGATGGCTCTCGCCGACTCCGGGTCGCAGACCCGCAGATCGTCGAGGAAGTCGGCCCAGAAGGTCACCCCCCACCCGACGTCCGCGTCCGCCGGGAGCCGCTCGTGGACGGTGACCTCGTCCTCCGGCCGCCGCAGCTTCGTCAGGATCGAGAAGTAAAGCCCCGCCGGGCCGCCGCCGACACAGGCGATCTGCACTGGTGCTCCTCAAGGCTCTTGCTACGTAGGGAAACGGTGTGACTCCACAGCGTAGCCAGTCGAGGTCGGCGTGCGCGGACGCCGCGGACGTGGCGCGGCCCCGCAGGCGGCGCGAGGAGTCCGGCGGTACGTTGGATTCCGGGCGGGAGACGACCGTTGTGGAGGTCGGGATGGACGTGGGATCGGTCGAGTACGTGGTCATCGCGTTCCCGGGCAACCGGTTCAGCGGCGAGATCATGCCGGAACTCAGGAAGCTGGTGGCCGACGGCATCGTCCGGGTCATCGATCTGAGCTTCATCAAGAAGGACTCCGACGGAGCCGTCCAGTACCTGGAGCTCTCCGCCCTGGAGCCGGACGAGGCGTCGATCTTCGACGACCTCGAGGGCGAGATCGACGGCCTGCTCAGCCAGGAGGACCTGGCCATCATCGCCGACGCGCTCGAACCGGACTGCTCCGCCGCCCTGTTGGTGTGGGAGAACACCTGGGCGGCGGGGATCACCAGCGCCATCCGGCGCGCCGGGGGTCAGCTCGTGGCCCGTGAGCGCGTGCCCGCTCCCATCGTCGCCGAGGTGCTGAACGCGGCTGCCTAGCAGCGTGACGCCTTGGCGGACCGAGGAGGAACCATGATCGGACGTCCGCTCGCCCGTGCCTCACGGCCGGGTCTGATCCGTACCGCGGGCCGGACGGCCGTCGTCGCCGGCACCGCGACCGCCGTGTCCGGCCGGGTCGCCCGGCGGCAGCAGGAGCGTGCCGAGGCCGCCGAGGCCCAGGCCGCGCCGCCGCCCGCACCGGCACCGGCCGCACCGGCACCCGCGCCGGCCTCCGGCGGCGGCCCCGGTGACACGATCGAGGCGCTGGAGCGCCTCGCCGCGCTGCGCCAGCAAGGCCTGCTCGACGACGCCGAGTTCGCCGCCGCCAAGGCCAAGCTGCTGGGCGCCTGAACCGGCACGGGCACCCGTCATGTCCAGTTACTCGGCCCCCGCGCCGCCCTCGGAGAAAGACCCCGGCGACCTGCTCGGCGAGATCGGCGTCTCCTGGGTCTGGTGGCTCGTCAGCGGCGTCGTCACCCTGGTCGCCGGCGTCATCCTGCTGGCCTGGCCGCATGCGACGGTGCGCGTGGTCGCCATCGTCATCGGTATCCAGCTGCTGGTGTACGGCGCGATCCGCTTCGTCCGCGCCTTCGGGCAGCGCGACCCCACCGACAGCAGCCGCGCGCTCCAGGTGCTGGTCGCCCTGCTGGCCGTGCTGGCCGGCGTGCTGGTGCTGCGGCACCAGCTGGAGACGGTGGGGGCGCTGACGATCCTCGTCGGCGTGTACTGGCTGATCGCGGGCATCGTCACCGTCTACGTGGCCGTCGACCGCCCGATCCCGCACCGGGGTTGGATCTTCGGCCTCGGCGCGCTCGGCGTGGCCGCCGGGGTGGTGCTGCTCAGCTCGCCGGTGCAGAGCGCCGTCGTGCTGACCCGCCTGCTGGGCGTCTGGCTGATCCTGATGGGGCTGCTCGACGCGCTGCTCGCGATCGTGGTCCGGATGTCCCGGCGACGCGCCGCGCCGCCGCCTCGCGCCGCCTGACGGCGCTTCAGTCCGGCTCCGATCCGTTCTTCGATCCGCCCCTCGCGCCGCCCCGCGGCCCGCCTTTCGATCCGTCCTTCGCCCCGCGCTTCGCCTTGCGGTTCGCCCGCCGGTCCGACCGGCGGGCGCGTCGGCGCGCCAGGTCCTCGCGCGCCGTCTGCCAGCGCTCCCGCGTCTGGTCGACCACGGTGGCCCACTCCCTGCGGATCTCGTCGTCCGGCGGGGCCTCACCGCGGCGGATCCGGCCGAGCTCGTCGCTGACCTCCCGGCCCACGGCCTCGGAGCCGACGAGCGTCAGCATCGCCCCGAACAACGCGGCGATGAGGGCGAAGACCGCGCCCAGCGGCCCGTACCTGGTCGCGTAGGAGCTGAACAGGCGCGGCAGGTAGACCGCGGAGCCCACGGCGTACAGCGCGGACAGCAGGCCCCCGATCACCCCGAAGGGGATCATGTCCCGCCAGGGGCGGCGCCGGGCGGTGAGCAGCCATCCGCTCCAGACCAGGAAGGCCGCGGCCAGCGGGACCTCGCAGACGGTCGCCAGCACCTGCACCCGCCCGCCGCTCAGCACCGCGTGGATCCAGCCCGAGACCAGGGCGAAGACGACGAGCCCCAGGAGCCACCGCAGTCCGTTCAGCGTGTTCCGCACGCTCAGCGGCGGCAGTTCCCAGGTCTGCTCGAAGAGCCGCTGAGCCGCGCGGGCGAAGCTCAGGGCCGAGATCACGAGGAACAGCGAGCCCAGGACGCCGAGGCTGCTGTCCGCCCCGGTCTCGAGGGAGAACAGGGCCCTGACCGCGTCGGCCCCTCCCCCGGTCAGGCCGTAACGCGTGATGATGCTTCCCGCGACGTCCTGCCTGCCGAGCCTGCCGAGGATCGATCCGACCAGCAGCGCCATCGGGATCAGGGCCGTGAACGCGCTGGAGGCCAGCGCGATGGCCCGGTCGAAACCCACGATCCGCTGGAAGCGGCTGACGACACGAAGGGCGAAAGCAGGGCGGAACCAGAAGGTCAGCGTCCTCACCAGACGCGTGCGTCGCACCGTCGCCGTTCCACCCTCCGTGCTCCCCCTCCGTGCTCCCCCGACCTTCCTCGCGAGCCTAGTCCGAGGCCGCTCGGCGTCCCCGACGGCACGCCGCGACCGGCGTGAACCGGAGCGCCGGACTCAAGCCGGCTGTCACTCGTCGGTGGTCGATCCGAGCGCCAGGTCCGTACCGAGTCGGGTCGGTGCATGGTGGACCGTCTGCCCCTTGCGGACCGTGGCGAGCAGCCCGGACTCGCGCAGGACCGAAGCGTGTCGCGAGGCGGCCGCAGCGGAGACCCCGAGTGTCGCCGCGAGCTGCCCGGTGGTCAGGGCCGGCGTCCTGACCACGGCGACCAGCGCCGCCGCCCTGGTCGCGCCCAGCAGCGACACCAGGGCCTGGGACGGGGCGTGGAGCTCCGGGTCGCGCATGACGGCGCCGACCGAGGCCGGGTAGATGACGGTCACCGAGTCCGCCCGCGGATCGAAGGAGATACGGCTGGCCAACGCCGTGGGCTGGAAGACCAGAGGACGCCCTTCGAGTGACTCCTCCGCGTCGACGACGGTGTTCAGGCACAGCCTGCGACCGTCCCAGCGGATCGACGGATGCAAGGAGTTCAGCATGTCCCCGGTACCGCCGAGGGCGGCGCGGACGTCCGCCGTGGCGGACGCGGTGGCAACGGCAGAGGTGATCCTGCGGCGGTAGGGGTCCAGGCCCACGACGCGGAAGCCGGCGACGATGCGGTCCAGCGCGCCCACCGCGTCCGGGCGCCCGTCGGCGAGTGCGCGGGTGAAGGCGGTCAACGCCCGGGACCGGGCCAGGTCCCGCAGATGAGCGGTGGCCGGCGCCCACTCGGGATCGCCCCCCGTCGCAGCCACCGGGTCGGGCTGGTCGGAGAACGGTGGGATGTAGACGCTCGCATACAGGTCGAACAGCCCGCTGAGGTTCGGGTTCCAGCCGCGGGCGACCTCCGACCGCCACCCTGCGAGCCTTCGGCTGGGCGCCCGACCGGCCAGCTGATCCCCGCCCTGCGACAGTTCCTGCCCGAAGTCGGGGGCGTCGGCGACCCGTAGCCGCTCGAGATCGAGCGTGGACAGACTGAGCCGTATCACGTTGGCATCCCCCCCGGTGCCGACTTTTGCGTGTTCACGCAAAGCCTAGCCGCAGGGGCACCGGCCGTCGATCGTCGAACCGGACCGGCGCTAGAGACTCTGTGTCTGGTCCCGCAGGTAGGAGAGGACGGACGGCCAGCCGTGGTCGTCGAGGACGCGGCGCAGGCGCATGGCGCCGTTGCCCTCGTGGAGGACGCGGTCCGCGACGGTGCGGACGTAGCGGAGGTCGCCGGCCTGGCGCAGGGCGGGTTCGAGGTGGTCGAGGACGTCGCGGACGACTTTCGCCGCGGGGCGGGGCCGCAGGTCCCGGGGGTCGTGGACCTCGCCGGTGAGGCCGTGCCGGGCGGAGTACCAGACGGCGGCGTCGAGGGTCTCGGGCGACGGGGCGGGGGTGGGCAGTCCCGCCTCCGCCTCGGCGAGCACGGTCATGATCACGGCGCGGATCACGCCCGCCAGCAGCACCGTCTCGTCGGCCCTCATCTGCACGTCGCAGGCCCGCACCTCCAGGGTCGGGTACTTGGCCGAGGCCCGGACCAGCCAGTACAGCTGTCCGATGTCGGCCACCATGCCGCGGTCGACCAGGTCCTGGGACCGGCGGCGGTAGTCCTCGGCGTCCTCGAAGCGCGGCGGGACCCCGCTCACCGGCCAGCGGTGGCTGACCAGGTAACGCCAGCTGGCGAATCCGGTGTCGGCGCCGCGCCACAGCGGCGAACTGGCCGACAGCGCCACCAGGAACGGCAGCCAGGGACGCACCCGGTTCAGGGCGTCCACCCGGGCCTCGTCGTCGCAGATCTCGACGTGGACGTGCAGACCGTTGATGAGCTGCTCGTCCGTCAGCAGCTGCGCCTCCTCGTGCATCCGCTGGTAACGCGGGTTGTCGGTGATCGGCACCGGCCACACGATGTCGGCGAACGGGGAGGCCGCGCAGGCGGCCAGCACGCACCCCTCCCCCGTCGCCACCTCGGAGAGGGTGTGCCGCAGCCGCAGCAGATGCCCGCCCAGTTCCGGCAGGGTCTCACAGACGGGCGTGGCGGTCTCCAACTGCGCGAGCAGCAACTCGTGCTGCACCTCGTCCAGGCCCAGCGCCAGGTGCAGCTGGGAGCGGCTGCGCACCTGCGAGGCGCGCGCGAGCAGCCCGCCGTTGACCGGGTCGAGCAGCAGGAACTCCTCCTCCACCCCCAATCGCGGCGCCCGGCCGGCCTCGGGGAGCACAGCGTCGTCGTAGCGGCTCACACTGCTCATCATCGCCGGACCGCCGCGGGTCCGGCCAGGCGTCACCTGGGTCATTCCCGGCCGCCCAACGTGCCGCCCGCATCGCCGTCCGGCGTGGCGGGCCCGTTGCGAGGACCACTCGAGCATGCCTGTGGCGCCATCCGGTCCTCCCGATCGCCGCTCGTGGCGGCCGGTGGTGAAGGGGTTGCCTGGCTCGAAGCTAGCTCCCGCGCGGCCCGTTCCGGATCACCCGTCGTGGGTGACCGGCGGCCCGGCCGGGTTCACCCGGTGCAGGTGATCCGCCCGGGGGACGGCGCCCGTACGGTCGCACTGGGCTCGGCCTCGTCGCGCGGGCCCGCTACGCGATCGCTCCGCCCCGGGGAAGGAGTCCGGAAGATGTGTCGATGGCTTGCCTACTACGGCTCGCCGATCCTGCTCGAGGAGCTGCTCTACAAACCCGAGCACTCGCTGATCGACCAGAGCAGGCACGCGCGCATGGGTGTGGAGACCCTCAACGGCGACGGCGTCGGGGTGGGCTGGTTCCCCGAGGTGACCCCCGCGACGCGGTCGTTCCCGGGCTCGGCGCCCTCGGACGGCGTGGTCACCCCAGCACTGTTCCGCTCGACCGGACCGGCCTGGGGGGACATGAACCTGAAGGACCTCGCCGGTCACGTCCGTTCGCCGCTGTTCTTCGCCCACATCCGCGCCTCGACGGGTACGCCGGTGCAGCAGACCAACGTGCACCCGTTCCGGCACGGGCGCTGGATGTGGATGCACAACGGCGCGATCGCCCGGTTCTCCGAGCTCAAGCGCGACCTGCTGCTGACGGTCGAGCCGGCGCTGCTGCCGGACATCCAGGGCTCCACCGACTCGGAGCTGATGTTCTATCTGGCGCTCACCTTCGGCCTCGAGGACGACCCGTTCACGGCGGTCGCCCGCATGATCCACCTGGTCGAGGTGACCGCTGGGAAGCACGGCGTCGACAACCCGCTGCAGATGACCGTGGCGACCAGCGACGGCGTGCGGATCTGGGTGTTCCGCTATTCGACCGAGGCCCGGTCGCGCAGCCTCTTCTTCAGCACCTCCCCCGAGACCCTGGCCCGGTTGCACCCGGAGGTCCCGGTCTTCACCCACCTCTCGCCGGAGACCCGGGTGGTGGTCTCCGAGCCGCTCGGCGACCTCGAAGGCGCCTGGAACGCGGTCCCCGAGACCAGCTGCGGCGTCATCCAGCCGGGCGAGGACGAGCTGCTGTCGCTGGAGCCCTTCCTGGCCGCCGCACGCAGCTGAGCGCTCCGCAGCGGCGCGACGCGCCGGGCGTCCGGCGGGGTGTCCGGCGGGCCGATCGCGAGGCGCGGCCCCACCATGGAACCGAAAGAGCTGGTTCCGATTTGGCCGGAACCGGACCACCCACGTCGGACGAGGTCGAGGCCCCATGCCCGTGCAGCGCGTCGGCCTGGTCGTCCATCAGGGCCGCACCGCCTCCGTGGACGCGGCGCGCGCCGTGCACGCCTGGTGCGACGCGCGAGGCATCCCCTGCACCGAGATCGACGTCTGGTCGCCGGACCAGCAGCGCCGCTCGGCCCGCGAGGAGGCCCGCGCAGCCGGGGATCCCGACCTGGTGGTCACCCTCGGCGGCGACGGCACGTTCCTGCGCGGCGCCCGGATCGCGGTGAAGACCGGGGCCAGCGTCCTGGGCGTGGACCTGGGCAAGGTCGGCTTCCTCACCGAGGTCCCCGTCGGCGACGTGCCGGAGGCGCTCGACGCCGTGCACACCGACCGGGCCGTGGTGGAGGAGCGCATGACGCTGACCATGCGGGCCTCCCGGCCGCCGGAGATCCCGGCGGAGATGGAGTCCTTCCTCTGCTTCGGGCGCGGGCCGGCCCTCCCGCCGCCGCAGGTGCGGCCGGAGAGCACCGAGGGCAACGGCTGGGGTGTGGCCCTGGACGTCAACGCCCTCAACGACGTCGTCGTGGAGAAGCTCGCCCGCGACCGCCAGGTCAGCGCCGGCGTCTACGTCTCCGGCCGGCTGCTGGCCGCCTACTCGGCCGACGCGCTGGTGATCGCCACACCCACCGGCTCGACCGCCTACTCCTTCGCGGCCGGAGGGCCGGTGCTCTCCCCGCACATGGACGCGGTCGTGTTCACCCCGATCGCCGCCCACATGACCTTCAACCGCACGGTCGTGGCGGCCCCCGACGAACCGGTCGCGCTGCGCATGCTGCCGCACTCGGGCCGCGCGGCGGTCAGCATCGACGGGCAGTTGCGCGGGGTGCTCGATCCGGGTGACTGGATCGGCGTCTACCGGGCCCCGCAGCGCGTGCGACTGATCCGCCTGCACCCGACCGACTTCTACGGCCGGCTGCGGGACCGGTTCCGGCTGACCGACGCGCCCGCGACCGCGGCGGACGGGGAGACCGCGCCGTCGTTCTTCCGCCCGGACTCCCCCGTGCCCCCGGACCTGGCCGGCCTGCGGCTGCCCCCGCCCACCGCCGCCCGCTGACCCCGAAGCCGCTGGGCGCCAGTTGCACCGGGGCGGCTACCCCACGCGCTCGCGCCAGTCGGCCGGAACCCGTCCGGCCGGGCCCGGGACGGGCTGGTCCGCGGGGTGGTGCTCGGGCGCGGCCAGCTGCGGACCGGACTCGTAGAACTCCTCGGTGTCGTAGTTCCAGAACCAGCTCTCGCCCGGTTCGAAGCTGCGGATCACCGGATGGCCGGTCGCCTTGGCGTGCGCGGTGGCGTGCTTGGCGGGCGAGTCGTCGCAGCAGCCGACGTGGCCGCAGCGGGCGCAGCGGCGCAGGTGCAGCCACCAGCCGCCGGCCGCGTCGCACTCGACGCAGCCGGTCCCGCTCGGCGGCACGGTGGGGTCGATCGGGTTCTCGGTGGTCATCAGGACTCCAGCAGGGTGTCGGGATCCGGCTTGTCGGGGGACGGCTTGTCGGGATCTGCGGGGTCGATCGGCAGGCGGACCTGGAAGCGGGTGTCGCCGGGCACGGACGTCAGGCGCAGGTCGCCGCCGTGCCGGGTGACGACGATGCGCCAGGAGATGTCCAGACCGAGCCCCGTGCCCTCGCCGACCGGCTTGGTGGTGAAGAACGGGTCGAAGACGCGGCTCTGCGCCTCGGCGGGCACGCCGGGGCCGGTGTCGCGGAACTCGACGAGCACCTGGTCCCCGTCCCTGGCGGTCCGCACGGTGAGGGTGCCGGCGCCGTCTCCGCTGCCGTGCATGGCGTAGGCGGCGTTGTCGATGAGGTTCGTCCAGACCTGGTTCAGCTCGGCGGGGTAGCCGGGGATACCGGGCAGTGTGCGGTCGTAGTCGCGGACCACGGCGATGTCCGGGCCGATCTTCGCGGCGAGCAGCAGCAGCGTGCTGTCCAGCAGCTCGTGCACGTCGACGGTCTGGTAGGGGGCCCGGTCCAGCTGCGTGTACTGCTTCGCCGCGCCCACGAGCGCGGAGATGCGGCGGGCGGCGTCCTCGATCTCGCCCAGCAGCAGGTCCGCCTCGACGGTACAGCCGAGC
>NZ_BBPP01000004.1:209485-257931 GCF_000787835.1 Streptacidiphilus melanogenes | reverse complement strand
AGCCAGTCCAGCGTGCCGCCGAGCGCGTCACCGGGCACCGAGTCCGCGATCCGGTCCAGCCAGTCGGTGTCCAGACCCGCCTGGACCAGGACGGGCGCCAGCTGCCCGTCGTCGGCGATGTCGTGCTCCTCCAGCCAGTCGCCGATCTCGTCCTCCCGGTCCGCCGCCTGGAGGGGGCCGAGCGCCGGCGCCTGCCCGATCTCGGCGAGCGTCAGGTCCTGGAGGTCGTTCAGGCGGGCCAGCTCCTCGGCCGGGTGCGGCTCGGCGGCGAGCGCACCGTACGCGCGGCGCACCCGCGCGGCGCGCTCGCGCAGCGCCGCGGCGGCGCGCACCGCGGCGGCGGCCGGGTTGTTGAGCTCGTGGGTCAGCCCGGCCGTCACCGAGCCGAGGGCCAGCAGCCGCTCGCGTTGGCCGATCGCCTCCTGGGCGTTCTTGATCCCGAAGAACAGGCCCTCCAGCAGGTGGACCGCCATCGGGAACCAGGCGCGCATGATCTGCGCGAAGGCCTCGGCGGGCAGCACGAAGAACCGCGACCGCTCGGTCACCCGCAGGGAGTTGTTGTACACCTGCGGCACCTGGTCGCCGAGGTACGCCTGGAAGGCCCCGGCGTACACGCCGGGCGCGGAGGTGCGGGTGACGTCCACCTCCTGGTCGCCGACCCGGCGCGAGAGCACCACGGTCCCGTGGAACAGCACGTAGAAGCTCGTCGCCGGCTCGCCCTCCCGGTACACCGGGCCGGGGTCGTGCCACTCGACGCGGCCGTCCCGGCACAGCTCGGCGAGCTGTTCGGACGACAGCTTCTCGAACAGGAACAGCGAGCGCAGCTCTCCCGGGTCGCACCGCACCGGGCCCGCGGTCATGACTGCTCCAGGTACCGGTGGGCGAGCATGACGGCCATGGCGCCCTCGCCGACGGCGGAGGCGACCCGCTTGGCGGACTCCGCGCGCACGTCCCCGGCCGCGAAAACCCCCGGCACGTTGGTCTCCAGGTGGTAGGGGGGCCGGTCGAGCGCCCAGCCGGCGGGCGGGCGCCCGTCGGCGGTCAGGTCCGGGCCGGTCAGCACGAAGCCGCGCGGGTCCCTGAGCACTGTGCCGTCCAGCCAGTCGGTCAGCGGCGCGGCGCCGATGAAGACGTACAGCCACTGCGCGTCGACGCTCTCGGTCTGCCCGGTGACCCGGTTGCGCAGGGTCATCCCCTCCAGGTGCTCCTTGCCGTGGACGGCCTCCACGACGGTGTCCGTGCGCACGGAGATGGTGGGGGCGTCCTCGACCCGCTGGAGCAGGTAGTAGGACATGGACGCGGCCAGCCGCGACGCCCGGACCAGCAGGGTGACGCTGCGGGCGCGGCGGGAGAGGAACATCGCGGCCTGGCCGGCCGAGTTCGCCCCGCCCACGATGTACACGTCCTGGCCCGCGCAGGCCGCCGCCTCGGTCAGCGCCGAGCCGTAGTAGACGCCGCTCCCGGTCAGCTCCACCACCCCGGGGGCGTCGAGCTGCCGGTACGACACGCCGGTCGCGAGGATCACGGCGTGTGAGGAGATGCTCGTTCCGTCGGCGAAGCGCAGCGTGCGGGCGGCCCCGTGCACCTCGAGGCCGGTGACCTTGGACGCGGTGAGAAGTTCCGCGCCGAACTTGGTGGCCTGGCGGCGGGCCCGGTCGGTGAGCTGCGCGCCGGAGACGCCGTCGGGGAAGCCGAGGTAGTTCTCGATGCGGGAGCTCTGCCCCGCCTGGCCGCCGGTCGCCTCGCGCTCGACGAGGACGGTGCGCAGTCCCTCGGAGGCGCCGTAGACGGCGGCGCCGAGACCGGCGGGGCCGCCGCCGACGATGACCAGGTCGTAGAAGTCGGCCGCGGGCGTGGTGGACAGCCCGACGGCGGCGGCCAGCTCGCGCTCCTCGGGCTCGACGAGCGTGCCGCCGTCCGGGGTCACCACCAAGGGCAGCCGCAGCTTGTCCCGGCCCGCGGCGGCGAGCAGCCGCGCACCCTCCGGCTCCTCGACGGAGTACCACCGGTAGGGCACCTGGTTGCGTGCGAGGAACTCGCGGATCTGTGAGGACCGGGCGGACCACCGGTGGCCGACGACCTTGGTGATGTTGACGTCCCGGCCGTCGGTGGCCCGCCACGACTCCAGCAGGTCGTCGACCACCGGGTACAGCTTCTCCTCCGGCGGCTCCCACGGCTTGAGCAGGTAGTGGTCGAGGTCGACGACGTTGATGGCGTCGATCGCGGCGCTGGTGTCGGCGTAGGCGGTCAGCAGCACCCGTCGGGCGGTGGGGAACAGGTCGAGCGCCTCCTCCAGCAGCTCGATCCCGTTCATCTGCGGCATCCGGTAGTCGGCGAGGATCACCGCGACGGGGGCGCCGCGCAGCTTCAGCTCGCGCAGCGCGTCCAGCGCGTCCCCACCGGACTCGGCGCGCACCACCCGGTACTCGCCGCCGTAGCGTCGGCGCAGGTCACGGGCGACCGCGCGGGACACCGCGGGATCGTCGTCCACGGTCATGATCACGGTCCGCACCGTGTCGGCGGCCTCTGCCATGGCTCACCACCCAGGACTGTCGCGTGGTTCCGGAACAGCCCTTCCAGTCTGCTGGCCCGGACGCGGTACGGCCTGCCGACGGGCGTCGGCGCCCGTCGGCAGGCCCTGCGCGCGCGTCAGGGTCAGAACGCGACGATGCCCTCGCTGCCCGCGCCGTGCGGTACGACGGCGGAGCCGATCTGCGTCAGGGTGCCGTCGTGCGCGACGGAGAACTCGTCCACGACGCCGTTGACCCCGGTGAGCACGTAGAGGAACCGGCCGCCCTCGGACGCGGCGGCGTCGATGGTGCCGGGGTCGGTGCTCGCCTGGCCGAGGGCGGTGAGGTGCCGGCCGCGGTCGGTGGCCCGGAAGCCGCTGACGGAGTTGCTGCCGGCGTTCGAGGTGTACAGCAGGTCGCGGATGGCGACGACCCAGCAGGTGGCCTGCTGGCCGGTCGCCGCGAAGGCGACCTGCTCGGCGGCGCCGTCGCGGTGGATGTCGACGGTGGTCAGCGCGTTCGGTCCGGCCTCCGTCAGGAAGATGCCGTGCGGGCCGTTGGGGACGAAGCCGAAGGGGACCGCGTCGGGGAAGTTGGTCGTCCGGGGGTGGTCGGACGGCGCGCCGGAGGGCGCCACGCCGAAGACCTCGAGGTTGTTCCCGTTGGCCTTGGTGGTCACGACGAGGTGGGAGCCGTCACCGGTGAAGCCGACCTGGCCGGGGGTGTTGGTGAACTGCGGGGTGGCGTGCGGGTCGAGACCCAGGCGGCGACGCCAGTCGGCGTGCCTGCGCAGGTGGTCGCCGTCGAGGGTGTAGCCCTGGATCGATCCGCCGTCCAGGGCGTTGAGCACGTAGACGGTGTCGCAGTGGACCGCGACGCTGACGGGGAACCGGCCGCCGGAACGGATGACCTGACGCAGCTCCAGACGGTCGCCGCGCACGGAGAAGACCGACACCGTGTTGCTTCCCGCGTTGACGGCGAACAGCAGGCCGTGGGCGGAGTCGTAGGTCAGCGCGCCCTGCGAGGCCAGGTGGTCCGCGACCGAGCCCTGCAGCTGGCCGCCCTTGCCGCCGGTGTCGAAGGTGCCGGTCCGGATGAGCCGGCCGTTCCCCTCGCGGTGGTAGGCGACGATCTGGTTGCCCGCAGGGTCGTTGGTCTGGACGAAGACGGCGTGGGAGCCGCCGGCGTCCTTGGCGACGCCGGCGCCGGTCGCGGCGGAGGTCGCGGGGGCGGTGGCGACGAGCGCCGTGAGGGTGGCCAGGGCGGTGGCGACGGCCGTGCCGAGACGTCGGGGGCCTGTGCGCATGGTGGTGCCTCCAGGAGGGGATCGTGGTGTTCACCGGTGGAATGACCGCTTGATGACGATATGTCGCCTCTTGGCTGCGGTCGGGCAGGTCGGGAACGGCGGCGTGCCGCCGCTTCCGACCCACCCCACGCTGCCCGGACCGGACGGCTGTTGACGGTGCACCAGATCCCCTGCGGGAGCTCGGCTCAGCGGGCGCTGCCGAGGTTGCGGTCGTCCGCGCCGCCCTGGAGCAGGAGGGTGGTCTCCTCGATGCGGCGGAACCGGCCGTCGGGGGCGAACTCGGCGAAGACGTAGACCTCCATTTGGACGGTGGACCCGTCCTTCTTGGTGACGTCCACCGTGTGCCGGTCGGCGTACCGGTCACCCTGGACGAGCTCGTCGTCCACCCGGACCGAGCCACCGGCGACGACGTCGCGCAGATGGGCGATGTGGGCGAGGAACTGCGTGCGGTCGGCCCACTCGCCGTCGGTCCGCTGGCGGTAGTCGGGGGCGAAGTGCCGGTCCGCGGCCTCGTCCAGGGAGAGGCCCGGGGTGAAGAGCAGGTCGGTCATGGCGCTGCGGATGTCGGTGTTGGGCATGGGAGTCCCTCGGTTTGTCGGAGCAAGATGCGTGCTTCAAGCACGCATCTGAACCGTACCAGCAAAAGCGTGCGTCGCGCACGCTAAACTGAGGGCGTGACGACCACGACGGGCCAGGAGATCGCCGACGCCCTCGGAACGCTCCTGCGCCGCACCACGCGCGCCCGCCTCTACGCCCACCTCACCGAGGGCCTCGGCGAGGCGCTGGACGAGCTCACCTATCCCGTGCTCAGCGGCCTGACCAGGACCGGCCCGTGCAGCGCGGCCGACCTCGGGCGGGCCGTCGAGCTGGACCGCACCACCGTGACGCGCCGCGCCGACCGCCTGGAACGTGCGGGGCTGCTGCGACGCGAACCCGATCCCGCCGACGGCCGCGCCACCCTGCTGGCCGTCACGGACGAGGGGCGCGAGCTGATCCAGGTCACCCGGCAGCGCCTGGCCGCCCGCATCGAGCGCTCACTCGACGCCTGGCCCGGGACGGACGCCGAGGTCTTCGCCCGCTGCCTGCGGCGCTTCGTCGACGAAGGCCCCTTCGCGGACGACGGCGCCGACGCCGGCCAGGGCTGAGACGACCCGCGCTCGGCGCTGGATCACCCGCCCGGCGTCGAGGGCCGCGCCCAACCCCCGCCCCGCCCCCGCCAGCACGAACGCGCACGGGCCCGACGCCCCGGCGCCCTCCCCGCTGCCTGTGACCGGCCTCCGCTCCATGCTCCGCGCCTGCCCCGGCCCGTCCCGCCCATCCCTGCCGGGCGGGACGGGTGCCCGGGGACGGTGCAGCTCCCGCCCGGCCGGAGGTGTCCCCGGCGTGACACACCTGCACGAGGGTCCGCGACACGCCGCGCGGAGGCACGCGCACCGACCGACGGCCGGAATCCTCCGGACCCTCGAACAGGCCCTAACCCGGCGGGGCCGCCGGGTCGGGACGGTGGGCGGCGAGAGCGGTGTGGAGCACGTCGCGCAGGCGGCGCAGGACCTGTGCCGCCTCCGCGCGGTGATCCGCGCCGTGGGGGTCCGCGTCGCCCGGGGCCCGGAAGAGCCCGCCGGGCTCGGGGGCACTGGGGTGGAGGAGGGGTTCCAGGGCCGCGCAGGTGGCGGCGAACAGCAGGCGCAGGCCGCCCTCGGTGTGCAGGACGGCGACCGCGACGGCGGCGAGCGCCTCACGCTGCAGCGCCGCCTCGTCGTCCGGATCGCTGCGCCGTGCCGGGCCTCTGCCCTGGGCAGACCGGTCGAGCGCGGCGAGGGCGTCGAGAGGCTCCAGGACGTGGCGGGTGACCACTTCGTCCCGCGCCGTCAGCGGCCGTCCGTCCTGGGCGAGTTCACGCTCGGCCCGGGCAAGGGCAGCGTGTGCGGCGTCGAACCGCGCGGCCGCGTCCGCCGCCGCCGTCCCGGTGTGGTCGACGGTCATCGGGCCTCCGGCTCGTGGGGCGGCAGGCCCGGCCGAGGCGCCGACGCGGCGGCACGGACCGCCGCGTCGATGTTCGGGTGGACGGTCCACAGCGCGTCCGCGCCGGTGACCTCGAGCAGCCGCCGGAACTGGCGCCCCGGTCCGGACAGGACCATGTGCGTGTGCTTCTGCTGCGCGTCGTGGCGCAGCCGGAGCAGGGCGTTGAGCCCCGTCGAGTCGCAGAAAGCCAGGTCGGCCAGGTCGACGACGAGCGTGCAGTGGCTCGGGACGAGGTCGAGGGCGAACCGGAACGCGTCACGCACGGCGGTACGGCTGTCGACGTCGACGTGGCCGCGCACCCGGCAGACGACGGTGCCGTCCGGACGGCGGTGACAGGAGAACGAGGCAGCGGACCTGGGCTGCGCGGGGTGCATGGACGTCACCGCCTCGTCGGGGCTCGGCTCGTGGGACAGGGCAACTCCAGGGTCCCGGCGAACGGTCGCCTGTCACTACCTTCGCTGCGAAACCTTCGGCCGTCCCGAAAACGAAACAGAGCCGCCCCGACCTGTGCCGGGGCCCGTCCTTACCCGCGCAGGGTGCGGCCGGGGCCCTGTCCGTAGGCGCGGCGGTAGTGGTCGGCGAAGTGCCCGGGGTGCCAGAAGCCCCAGCGCGCGGCGATCCCGGTGACGGTGGCGGTCGCCGGGTCGGCGGCGAGCAGGTCCTTGTGGGCCAGGTCGAGGCGGACCGTGCGCAGGTGTGCCATGGGGGTGGTCCCGGCGTGTCGACGGAAGGCGTACTGCAGTGCGCGCGGGGTCACCCCCGCGGCGCGGGCG
The DNA here is from genome assembly GCF_000787835.1 of Streptacidiphilus melanogenes. Taxonomy (GTDB): domain Bacteria; phylum Actinomycetota; class Actinomycetes; order Streptomycetales; family Streptomycetaceae; genus Streptacidiphilus; species Streptacidiphilus melanogenes. The sequence goes on along the minus strand of NZ_BBPP01000004.1, from coordinate 251,320 downwards.
ATGTCGTCCAGACCGATGTCCTCGTGGGCGTGTTCGTCGACGAAGACGGTGGCCCGGCGCAGCGTGTCGTTCCCCCCGTCACGGCTGTCCCGACGGGTCGGCGGCGTCTGCGTGCTGTTGGGCAGCGCGGCCAGGGTGGCGGCGGCCAGATGCTGCACGGCGCTTGCCACCACCAGCGGCGACTGCCAGGCGGCCGGGTTGTCCAGCAGGCCGTCGCGCAGGTAGGCGACCACGTCGGCCAGCTGCCGGTCCGCGGCCGGCGTCACCGGGCGGGCGCCGGTGAGGCGGACCGGTCCCGCGTCGGGCGGGTTGCCCGCGACCTTCTCCAGCACGGCGAGGTCGAACATGGCGATGGTGTAGCGGGCGGAGCGGACCTCCCCCCGATAGGGCTGGTCCGGGGGCGCGAGCAGGAACGTCTCCCCGGGGCCGAAGACCTCCTCCCGCCCGGACGTGCGGTCGACCAGGGTTCCGCTGTGCACGCTCAGCAGGCACACCCGGCCCAGGCTGCCGGCGTCGTAGCCCATGTCGTACCCGAACGACAGGCGGTCCACCGTCAGCGTGCCGACGGCCCGCCGCTCGATCCGCGCACGCGTGTCCTCGGTGGGCCCGCCGATGCGCATGGGCGTGTAGGCGGACGACAGGAAGGCCTCCGTGTCCTCCAGGCTGTCGCTGTCGAAGGACAGCGTCTCCATCCGCGTCTTCATCCGCCGGCTCACCTTCCGTGCGACACCACGTCTTCATGGTCCCCGCGTGGCCGACCCTACGCCCGCCGACGGGGCCGTGTCCGGCATCAGCAGGGGACTTCAGCCGGACAGGCGTCCCTCGCGCAGGACCAGATGCGAGTCCGCCCACGGGTACACGCCCGGGTCGTGGCTGATGATCAGCATCGCGTGGTCCGCCGCACGTCGGCGTAGGACGGCCAGGGTCGCGGCGGCGGCCTGCGGGTCCAGGCCGGAGACGGGCTCGTCCACGATCCAGACCGGGGCCGCGCGCAGGCAGGCGCGGGCGAGGGCGAGGCGGCGCAACTCCCCGCCGGAGAGCCCGGGGTGCTCGGGGTCGAAGACGGTGTCGTAACCCTGCGGCAGGTCGTTCAGCGCGTCGTGGAGGCCCGCCTCCTGCGCCGCCGCGGTGATCTCGGCGCGGGTCGCTCCGGGCCTGGCCACGCCGATGTTGTCGGCGGCGGAGGCGGGGAGCAGGTCGGTGTGCTGCGGCACGAAGGTGATCCCGTCGTGCAGGCGCTCCGGCGGGATCCGGTCCAGCCGACGGCCGTTCAACCGCACCTGCCCGTGCGTCGGCTCGACGAGGCGGAGGGCGAGCCGCGCCAGGGTGGACTTTCCGGCGCCGCTCGGCCCGGAGACCACCGCGGTCCGCCCGGCGCCGAGGGCGAGGGTCACGTCGCGCAGCAGCGCATGCCCCGCACCGGGGAGGCGGAGGGTGACACCGCTGAACTCCAGGGCCGGGCACAGCCCGTCGAGCGGTTCGCCCGCGTCGGCGGCGTCCTGTTCGGCGAGGACGTCCACGGCAGCGAGGACGTCCTCGGCGACGGGGGCGTCCCAGATCTCCGCGACCCGCTCGGCCGCCGCGGCGGCGGACGTGACGAGCAGCGTGGTACGGCCGAGAGACTGCAACGGCGGATACAGGCAGCCGAGGAAGGCGGCGAAGGACAGGAGTTGACCGACCGTCATCCGGTGGTGCCCGACCTCCCAGGTGCCCAGTCCGACGACTCCGAGCACGCACAGCGACTCCAGCACGACCACCACCTGGTGGTAGCACTCCTCCAGGCGCACCGCCGACATCGTGGCGCGCAGCCAGCGCCCCGCCTCGATGTCGAGACGCCGCTCCTCCTCCCCCGCCCGGCCGAACATCCGCCGCAGTGCCACACCCCGCAGGGACTCCTCGATCACCGCGCTCACCGCGCCGTCGGCGGCCCGCTGGGCGTGGGCCGCGACGTCGACCCGGTCGGTCATCCGGCGTGCGGCCAGCCAGAACACGGGCGAGGCGGCGAGGACGGCCAGGGCCATGTCCCAGCGCAGCCACACCAGCGCGGCACCGAACAGGACCACGTTGACCAGCGCGGAGGCGATGCCGATCGAGCCGGTCACGGCCAGCTCCTCGACCGCCGTGACGTCCCCGGTGAGCCGCTCCACGAGGTCGCCGGCCCGGTGCCGCTGGAAGAACTGGACGGGGAGTCGCTGCAGGTGGGCGAAGACGCGGGCGCGCAGGCGCAGGATGAAGCGCTCACCGACCCACGCGCCCAGGCAGTTGCCGCCGAACCCGATCAGCGCGGCGGCGGCGCTGACGGCCAGCCAGACCCCGGCCGGTCCCCAGTAGGCGTGCAGCGAGCCCGTCTGCAGGGCGCTGTCGGTGAGGTGCCCGAACAACAGCACGGCCACGGTCTCCGCCAGACCGGTCGCCACCATCGACACGCTGACCAGGGCCAGCCAGCGCCTGTCCCCCCGGGTCAGCGGCCAGAACCGGACCAGTGCGTTCAGCCGCCCCCCTCCGGGGCCGCCGGCCGGCTCCTCCTGCGCGGCCTCGACGAGCGCTGGGGCGGCCGGTACCGGCTCCCCGGGCAGCAGCTCGACGTCGGCCGGCGCCGGCGCGTCCGTCGGCATGGTCGGTCCCATCTGTCGCGTTCCTCTCGTCCCAATGAACCCAAAGCGAGGGGCGGGTCCGCTGCCCCGTGCTGCGGACCCGCCCCGAACTACGTGTCGCCGTTTACCGCTTCAGCGATCGTCACCAGCCGTGACGGCGGCCGCGGCGGCCACGGCAGTGGTGCCGACGGTCGTGACGGTCGCGGTCCCGCCAGTCGTGGTCACGGCCGCGGGTTCCCGGGAAACGGAAGCTCATCTGATTTCTCCTTTTTCGGAATTCCTTACGTTCCTGCTTCCAGCACCTCGCTGGAGGAACAGGACGATCGTGACAAAACTCACGCCCGCACACGGTCATCTGACGCTGAGAGACACATGAGATTACGCGTCGTCAGTTCTTGTGCGGCGCTCATGGAATTGCGCCGAACGCGTGACCACGCCGCTCACACGGATGGACCAATGCACATAAGACGTACACAAATCGCAGCAGCCAGGAGACCGTCGACCGGACCACCGCCACGACAGTCGGAAGATGAGAAACTCTCACCGAACGGGGGTGCGGCCTCGGAGAAACGCAGAATCGGCGCGAGCTCGTCGTCGAGCTCGCGCCGAAACAGGGGCACGGCAGGTGTGTCGCGGGGCGGTCCTCAGGTCCGGGCGACCGCTCGGCCGCCCTGCACCGCCACCGGGCGGCGCGCCGCCGGCACGTCCGTGTAGTCACGCCAGTCCCCGGGCGCCTGCCCCGGCGCGAGCGTGCGCAGCCGGTCCAGCACCGCCGGATCCTGGGCCTCCAGCCACTGCACCAGCTGACGGAAGGAGACCAGGCGGACGTCCGGGTGCGCCGAGATGTCACGCAGCGCCCGCTCGACGGACTTCATGTAGATGCCGCCGTTCCACGACTCGAAGTGGTTGCCGACGAAGAACGGCGCGCGGTTGGTGCTGTAGGCGCGGTTGAAGCCGGCCATGTACGACAGGTACGACTGCTGCTGCCAGTAGGGCCGCATGGCCGGGTCGCCGTTGGGCGTGCCGCCGGTCTGGTTGGCCAGCATGTTGTAGTCCATCGACAGCACCTGGAAGCTGTGCCCGGGGAAGGGGATCGACTGCAGCGGGAAGTCCCACAGCCCCAGCTTCTTCGACGGCCACATCTGCAGGCCGCCGGGCGAGCTCGCGTCGTACTTCCAGCCCATCGCGGCGGCCGTCGGCAGCAGCTGCTTCTGGCCGAGCAGACACGGCGTGCGGCCGCCGATCAGCTCCCTGGCGTAGTCGAACGGCAGCGGGTCCATGTCGTGGTAGCCGGTGTTGGTCTTCCAGTTCGCCACGAAGCCGACGGCCTGCTCCAGCTCGCTGCGCCACTGCGCGGGCGACCAGGTGCCCACGCCGGAGGTGGGGCTGCAGAAGTGGCCGTTGAAGTGCGTGCCGATCTCGTGACCCTCCAGCCACGCCAGCCGGACCTGCTCCAGCGTCGCCTTCACGTGGTCGTCGGCGAGGTAGCCGATGTCGGAGGCGCCGGGCCGGTGGCCGGGCGGCAGGTAGAGGTCCTTCTTGCCCTCGGGCAGCACGTAGATGCCGGACAGGAAGAACGACATCGTCGCGTTGGTCTCCTTGGCGACGGCGCGGAAGTGCGAGAACAGCTGCTTCTTGTCCTCGCCGGCCCCGTCCCACGAGAAGACGACGAACTGCGGCGGACGCCGGCCGGGCTCCATCCGCTCGACGCCCGGCTGGAACGGCTGCGGCCCGGTGTCGGCCATCGAGCCGTCGCCGATCAGGCGAAGCGGCTGCGCAACCTTGGGCTTCTCCGCGTCGGCGGCCGAATTCCGATGGGGGGCCGAGCCGTTCGACACGGTGCGACCGCCGCAGCCGGTGACCGCGGCGGTGGTGGCTGCGGCGACCGCGGCGACGACACCCCGACGCGAGAAGGTGGACATGAGGCTCCTGGGGGTCGATGCCGGTGTGACGTCCCGCCGGACCGGCCCGTGGCGGACTGGAGGGACAGATTCCTCACATCTTCCTCCAAGACGTGCATGATGCAATGGAGCGGCCGGGTGAATTGCCGCCCGCGCGAACATCAGCGCAGGTCCGGAACGCAGCTGCGGACCGCCTCGGGGCGCCCGACGGCGTGTCCCGCACGCACGGTGCGCGCGGCCCGAACCGCCCGCCGCCCGCACGCTGACCGGCTGTCAGCCGAGGCCGCCCACGACCCTGCGCCGTCCGACTGAGGGTGTACACCCTTCCCGGTGAACGACCGGCGGGTCGCGGCGACGCCGCCCGGCCGTGCCGGTAACCAGGGATGCCGGAAGCGTCGGCAGGTCAACAGGAAGGTCGCCATGGACCGGCATGCTGGTGCCCGGGTGGCGACCCGGGCGGCGGTCGCTCGGGAGGGCGAGCGCCCCCCGCGACGGCCGACCCGCGGCTGGGCGGGGGCCGCGCTGGCGTGCGCACTGCTCGCGGGCTGCCAGGCGCAGCCGAGGCCCGCCCCGCACAGTGACGCCTGGATGTCCTGGCGCACCCTCCCGGCGGCGTCCCCGACCCGGCCCGCGGTCCCCGCACCGACCCCGACCCGTCCGGCGGCTCCGCGATCGCGTCAGGCCGTGTCCTCCGACGCCGACTCCGCCGCGACCCTGGACCGGATCCTCGGGCAGGCGCCGCTGCACGCGGCGGTCGCCGTCCTGGATCCGGGCAACGGACGGACCCTGGTCCGCGACGACGGTTCGCACGCCTTCGTCACCGCCAGCATCGCCAAGGTCGACATCCTGTCGACGCTGCTGCTCGAGCGCCAGGACGCGGGGGCCTCGGGGTTGACCTCCGCCCAGCGGGCCCTGGCCACGCGCATGATCGAGGCCAGCGACAACGGGTGCGCCAACCAGCTCTTCCGGCAGGCGGGCGGAGCCCAGGGGCTGAGCCGGGCGAACCGCAGGTTCGGCCTGACGCACACCCACGTGCACGACCCGCACTGGGGGCTGACCACTACCACGGCCTCCGACCAACTGCGGCTTCTGCAACAGGTCTTCACCCCCCGGTCGGTCCTCTCCGCCTCCTCCCGCGCCTACATCCAACGGCTGATGGGGCAGGTCGAGGCCGACCAGAACTGGGGCGTCAGCGCGGCCGCCGACGGGAGCTTCGCCCTCAAGAACGGATGGCTGCCCCGCAACGACGGCACCTGGACCATCAACAGCATCGGCGGCGTCGTCCGTCACGGCCGGCTGCTGCTGATCGCGGTCCTGTCCGACAAGGACGTGTCCGAGACCGCCGGCATCACCCTCGCCCAGGCGGTGGCCAAGGCCGCCGCCACGGCCGTGGGCGGCCCGTGACCGACGGGGTCCGGCTCGGCCGCGCCGCATCCGCGGCAGCGGTGCGGACACACCCCGTTCCCGCGCCCTCCCCAGCGGCCGCCCCCAGGCTGGGCTGGCTCGACGCCCTCCGCGGCGCGGCCGCCCTCTGCGTGGTCTTCCAGCACGTCGGGCCGTGGCTGCTGCCCGGGCCCTTCCGGGTCGAACACCAGCGGCTGGACCTCGGGATGTTCGGCGTCTTCCTCTTCTTCCTGATCAGCGGTTACATCGTGCCGGCCTCCCTGGAGCGCCGGGGCGACCTCCGGGCGTTCTGGGTGGGTCGGCTGTTCCGGCTCCATCCGCCGTTCGTGGTGGTCACCTTCCTCGGAGCGCTGCTTCCCGCCGCACACGCGGCCGTCGCCGCCCACGTGTACCGGCAGTGGCCGACCGGCGTGGGCAACGCGCTGATGCTGTCCGACCTGCTGGGCGTCGACGGCGCGCTGCGGGTCGCCTGGACGCTCTCCTACGAGATGGTGTTCTACTACCTGGTCACGGCGCTGTTCGCGTTCGGCCGGCACCGCTCCAGCGGGCCGGTCGCGCTCGGGCTGGCCGCCGTCGGGGTCTTCGCGGGGAGCGCTCTGCCGCACAGGCTGCTGTCGGGCGGTGCCGTCGGCGAGGCGCCGGTCGTCGCCGCCACGGCGCTGGCGGCGGTCCTCGCGCTGGCCTGCATCCTCACCGGCAGCCGGGTGGCCACCCGGACCGGGGCGGCCGTACTCGGCGCACTGGCGCTGACCCTGGTCGTCCTCAACGGCCGCACCGCCGGGTTCGAGTCCATGTCCATCCTCGCCACGATGTTCGCCGGCGCCACCGTCCACCGGGCGGAACACGCGCAGATCGGCCGCCGACAGGCGGTGCTCTGCTGCGGCCTGGCCTTCGTGGGCTGCCTCGTGGCCGGCGAAGAGCAGGGCGGCCGCAGTCTGAACCTGCTCTGGACCGCCTCCGCCGGGAGCTGGTGTGCCGGCTTCGCCGGGGCCTGGGCCGTGTTCCTGCTGGGCTGGTTGCTCCGGGGCCGCCCGATGCCACGGCCCCTGCGCGGGCTCGGCACGATCAGCTACAGCGTCTACCTCCTCCACGTCCCGTTGCTGAACTCCCTGCTGTGGCTGTTCGCCGTCGTCCGCCTCCGGCCCGAGGGCCTGCGCGAGCAGGTGCTCTGCTGCGGCGCGTTCCTGGTCGTGCTGGTGGCCCTCGCCTCGCTGACCCACCGGTGGGTCGAGCTTCCCGCGCAGCGTCTCGGGCGGCGGCTCGTGCCGCGCTCGCCGCTGGATTTTTCCGCCCCGCACCCGTCCGCGGGCCCCGCGGCCACGAATACCCGGGAGAGGGTGCACTGACCGGCCTCGCGACCTCCCGGCACCGGGATGATCGAGGGCGGGCCGGGCGCTGACCGGCGGGCATCCGACATCGACCCATCGACACACCGACACATCGAGAGCGACGGCATGACGGTACGCATCTGTCTGTTCACCCGCGACCTGCGGCTGACGGACAATCCGGTCCTGTACGCGGCGTCAGCGGCGGGGCGGGACCAGGTCCTTCCGGTCTTCGTGCACGACCCCGGGGTCCAGGCCGCCGGGTTCGCCGCACCCAACCGGCTCGCCTACCTGCACGACTGCCTGGCCGATCTCGACCGGGGCCTGCACGGTCTCGGCAGCCGGCTGGTGGTGCGGCACGGACCCGTCGCACAGGAGGTCGCGCGCCTGGCGGCGGACGCCGGGGCGGCGGAGGTCCACGTCGCGGCCGACCACAGCGCCTTCGCCCGCGCCCGCGAGGAGCGGCTGCGGGCGGCGCTGGGCGACGCCGGGGTCGCGCTGGTGACGCACGAGGCGGTGGTCACCGCCGTCGCGCCCGGCTCCGTCGTGCCCTCGGGATCGGACCACTACGCCGTCTTCACGCCCTATCTGCGCCGCTGGTCCGACGCCCCGCTGCGACGACCGCTGCCGGCGCCGCGGCAGCTGAGCACCCCGGACCGGCCCGCCTCGGACCCGCTGCCGCCGCGGCCGGACCAGGACGCACTCTCGCCCGAGCTCACGCCGGGCGGGGAGACCGAGGCGCGCCGCCGCGGCAAGCGCTGGTTCGACCGGCACGTGGACGCCTACGACGACGAACACGACGCCCTGGCCGACGACCTCACCTCGCGCCTCTCCCCCGCCCTGCACTTCGGCTGCCTCTCCGCGACCGAGCTCGTCCACCGCGCGCGGAAGGCGGGGACGGCGGGCGCAGCCGCCTTCGAGCGCCAGCTCGCCTGGCGCGACTTCCACCACCAGGTGCTGGCGGCCCGCCCGGACGCCGCACGGTCCGACTACCGCTCCCGCCACGACCGCTGGCGGCACGCGCCCGGCGAGCTGGAGGCCTGGGAGCAGGGCCGCACCGGCTACCCGCTGGTGGACGCGGGCATGCGGCAACTGCGCGCCGAGGGCTGGATGCACAACCGGGCCCGCATGATCACCGCGAGCTTCCTCTGCAAGACCCTCGGCCTCGACTGGCGCGCGGGCGCGCGGCACTTCCTCTCCCTGCTCGTCGACGGCGACGTCGCGAACAATCAGCTGAACTGGCAGTGGGTCGCGGGCACCGGCACCGACACCCGGCCCAACCGGGTCCTCAACCCCGTCACGCAGGCCAAGCGCTACGACCCCGACGGCGCCTACGTGCGCCGCTGGGTGCCAGAGCTGGCCCGCGTCGGCGCCCCCGCGATCCACGAGCCGTGGAAACTCCCCGCCGGGCTCCGCGCCGAACTGGGCTACCCCGAACCGCTGGTGGCGCTCGACGCCGCCCTCGCCCGGTTCCGCTCCCGTCGCGGTCTGGACTGAGCCCGTGGCGACCTTCCTGTTGCGGCGCACCGCGCCGCTCACCGCCGACGAGTGCTTCGAACGGCTCACCGACTGGTCCCGTCACGGGGACCGGGTGCCGTTCACCCGGGTGTCCGCGACGCGCGGCTCCGGGCGGGCGGCGGGCGACGTGATCCTCGCGCGCACCGTCGTCGGCCCGTTCGGTTTCGACGACCCGATGGAGATCGTCAGGTTCGACCCGCCCGGCGCGGGCCGGGCGGGTCTGTGCCGTCTGGAGAAGCGGGGCCGCGTCGTCCGCGGCTGGGCCGAGTTCAGGGTCCGCCCCGCGACCGCCGACGACGGGCGCGCCGAGGCGCTCTGGGTGGAGGAGATCCGCGTCAGGGGCCTTCCGGCGGCCTTCGATCCCGTGGTGGCGGGCGTGGCGCGGCTCGTCTTCGGTCGCGTTCTGGCCGCGCTGCTGGGCTGAGCGCGCCGGCCCGCACCGCGGGCCCGCCCGCGGTCCGGTCAGGACTTCGGCATCAGCACCGTGTCGACGATGTACACGGTCGCGTTCGCGGTGCGCACGTCTCCGCAGACGACCGTCGAGGTGCCGTTGACGGTGAACTTCTCGCCGAAGCCGGTGACTGTCAGGTCGCTGCCCTCCAGGGTCCTGTGGGTGCCGGCGAGCGCGCTCGGGCTGAGCCGGCCGGGAGCCACGTGGTAGGTGAGGATCTTGGTGAGCTCCGCCTTGTCGTTCAGCACGGAGTCCAGGGTGGCCTTCGGGATCTTCGCGAACGCGTCGTTCGTCGGCGCGAACACGGTGATGTCCTTGGCGGAGTTGAGGGTGTCGGTCAGCCCTGCCTTCTCCACGGCGGTGACCAGGGTGGACAGCGCGGGGTTGTGCGAGGCGGCGGTGGCCACCGGGTCCTGCGCCATGCCGGAGAAGCTGCCCGCGCCGCTCGTGGGCACGGCCGCGCAGGCGGAGCCGAACGGCACGGTCGAGGCGGCCATGCCCGGATCGGACGCGGCCGCGGACGCGCTGCCGGCCGCGGCGGGACTGGCCATGGCGTTGCCGGTGGAGCCGCCACTGCTGCAGGCGGACAGGGTCACCGCGAGAAGACCCGCCGCCGCGGCGGCGCCCAGCGCCGCGTGCCGGGAGGTGGGACGGAGGATGACAGCCATCGGGATCACTTCCTTGCCTTGTACTTCCGTGTGTGATGGAGCGGGGCCGGGTGCTGAAAGCGGGTCAGGTCACCGTGACGACCGTGCTGTGCCAGCCGGTCGCCCCGGACGGGAAGGGCGGGTGGCGCGTCTGCGGCTGCACGGTTCCGGTGCCGTCGGTGGCGCGGACTTCGAGGGTGTGCGGGCCGGAGCCGACGGCGTTCCAGTTCCAGGTCCACTGGCGCCAGACGTCGGGGCTCACCGCCGTCGCAAGGCGGGCCTCGTGCCACGGGCCGTCGTCGACGCGGACCTCGACCGCCGCAACACCCCGGTGTGTCGCCCAGGCCGTTCCGGCGACCGTCACCCGCCCGGGCGCGACGCGGGCGAACGGCGCGGGGACCTCGATGCGTGAGGCCGTCCTGACCAGGCCCGTACGGTCCCAGCCTCGGCGCACCCAGTAGGGGTCGAGGCCCGCGAACGTGGTCAGTTCGAGGTCGACCAGCCACTTGGTCGCCGAGGTGTAGCCGAACAGGCCCGGCACCAGGGACCGGCAGGGGAAGCCGTGCGCGACCGGCAGCGGCTCGCCGTTCATCCCCACCGCCAGCAGTGCGTCGCGACCGTCCAGGACGAGTTCGACCGGGGTGCCGATCGTCATCCCGTCGGCCGACCGGCCGATCAGCTGCTCCGCTCCGCGTCGCACCCCCGTCTCGCGCAGCAGGTCGGCCAGGGAAACGCCGAGCCAGCGAGCGGTGCCGACATACGGTCCGCCGACCTCGTTGGAGACGCAGGAGAGCGTGTAGTCGACCTCGCGCAGCGGCCGCCGCAGCAGCTCGTCGAAGGAGAGCTCGACGGGGTGGTCCACCAGGCCGTGGATGCGCAGGGTCCAGCTGGACGGCTGCACCTGGGGCAGCGTCAGGGCGGTGTCGACGCGATAGAAGGCGGAGTCGGGGGTCACGAACGGGGCCAGTCCCGGCACGACCGGATGCGCCGAGGCGGGCACCGGCGGCAGCGGGCGGACGGGGGCCGGAAGCCGCAGTGCGGCGCGGGCCCTGGCGACGTCGTAGCGCGCGGCGGTGAGGGCCCGCGCCGCCGTCTCGACCACCGCGACGCCCACCGCGGTGGCGGCCAGGGCCACCAGGAACCCGCGGCGGCCCAGGTCGCGGCGCGCGCCGCGCTCCGGGCCCGGATCCGCGCCGTGCCCCGCGCTCTCCCCTCCGCTCTCGCCCGCGCCGGGACCCGTGCGGTCGCCCATGCCATGCCCCGTCCCGGGAACCGTCGTTGTTGCGCCGTCGGGGGCCGAGGGCCGTCCCGCCCGGATCAGGACGGTCAGCAGCGCCGCACCGGCGAGACCGGCCACGACCGAGGGCAGCAGCGCCGCGTCGCGAGAGGACGCGGCCCACAGCCCCAGCCCGGCGAACAGCGCGAAGACCGCGACCCCGGCGCGGAGACTGCGCAGCGCGAGCAGCCCGGCGAGCACGGCGAGGACGACCATGGTCGCGTAGATCCCGGCCAGCAGCACGGTCTTGTCCTGCGTGCCGAAGTGCCGGACCGCCCAGTCCTTGAGCGGGGTCGGCGTCAGGTCGATCGCGGCCGATCCGACCGCGAGCACCGGCGCGCTCCCGGGCCCGGTGAAGGCGGCGGCGAGGTCACCGGCCGCGAGGGCCGCAGCGGCGGCCCCCAGGCCGCTCGCCGCTCCTCTGACCGCGGTGCGGAATCTGCTCACACCGCTCATTCGGTCCTGCGCGCCGGTCGGACGGGTCCCGGCCCGGCCCCGACCCCAGGCTGGATCCCGACCCGGACGCTGCCCCGGACCTCGGCCCGGACCTCGGCCCGGACCCGTCCGACCGCGACGCCGCCCGGGCCCGCCCCGTCAGGGCGTGACGAAGTGGTAGCCCTCGTCGAGGAGTCGCGGCAGGACGGTGCGCAGTGCGGCGACGGTCTGGGAGCGGTCGCCGCCGCCGTCGTGCTCGAGGATGATCGAGCCGGTGCGCGTGGTGCGCAGGATGGTGCGGACGATGCTGGACACGCCCGGCCGGGACCAGTCCCTCGGGTCGACGGACCAGTCGAGCGGCCGCAGGCCCTGGGTCCGGCATTCGGCCAGGACGCGGCTGGACCAGGCGCCGTAGGGGGCGCGGAAGAGATCCGGCGTCCGGCCGGTCGTCCGCTCGAGGATCTCGCTGGTGCGCACGATCTCCTCGCGGACCGCGGTCCGGGTCTCGCGTACGAGGTCGGGGTGGGTCCAGGTGTGGTTGGCGATCAGGTGTCCCTGGTCGGCGACCTCGCGCACCAGTGCGGGGTGGCGCCCGATCTCATCGCCGATCTGGCAGAACGTGGCGGTGATGCCGTAGCGCTGCAGCAGCGCGAGGACCTGCGGCGTGTAGCGGGGATGGGGCCCGTCGTCGATGGTGAGCGCGATCGCGTGCGAGCCCTTGTGCACGTAGTACTGGGGGCGGTGACGGTTCAGGCCCGTTTCGTGAGGCGTCGTCACCCCGACGGGGTGGGAGTCCCCGAGCACCTGCCCCGGCCTCATCTCCCCCGGCCTCATCGGGGACGGCGGCCGTGCCGCCGCGGGGGCCTTCGCCGCACCGGGTGAGGCCGCCGCGGCGGCGGGAGGCGCGAACGCGGAGATCAGCGTCAGCCCGCCCAGCGAGAGCAGGACGCGGCGCGAGACGCTCGAAGCCGTCGACACGTCTGTCATGGCCCGCATCCCTACCCCGCCGGGCTGCGCCGATCACGGCCGATGGGCCGGAAGACGGAAGAGCCGGAAGCCGGAGGAGAAGAGGTGTGCCGACGCGTCACCCGGCCCGCAGGCTCAGGACCAGCTCGCGCGGCAGGCCGTGGGTCTCGTGCAGGTAGTGCAGGTCCTCCTCACCGAGCGGGCCCCGGAACCGGGGGCGGGACAGCACCTGACGGCCGCGCTCCAGGAGCCGGTCGAAGCGCCGCTCCTCGTCGAGCAGCACCCGCCGCACTGTTTCCGGGTCCTCCTGCTGACGGAAGCGGTCCAGGGTGTGCCGGACCAGCTCGTCCGGCAGGTCGACGAGACCGCGCGAAGGATCGTCCCCGCGCAGGACGGTGAGCACCCGTCGGACCAGTCGCCGCAGCACGTAGCCGCGGCCCGTGTTGGACGGCCGGACGCCGTCGCCGATCACCACCACGGCCGAGCGCAGGTGGTCGCAGACCAGCCGCAGCGAACGTTCGTCCAGCGGCCACGGGCCCGGCAGGATGCGGCGCCAGGGCTCGAAGAGGTCGCACTCGAACACCGACGACCGCCCCTGCAACAGGCAGGCGAGCCGTTCCAGGCCGAGGCCGGTGTCGACGTTGCGGCGGCCCAGCGGCACCAGCGTGCCGTCTTCGAGCCGCCGGTGACGCATCATCACGTGGTTCCACACCTCCACCCAGCGGTCGTCGGTCGTCGGGGTCGACTGCGGCGGGGTGTCGGTTTCGCCGGTCCACAGGAAGATCTCCGAGTCGGGGCCGCACGGGCCGGTCGGCCCGTTGGACCACCAGTTGTCCTCCACGGTCAGCTCCACCGGCACGCCGCGTTCCTGCCACAGCTCCAGGGAGGAGACGTCCGGGCCGGTGAGGCCGTCGCCGCCGAAGACCGTGGCGTGGAGCAGGCCCGGATCGATGCCGAATCCCTCGGTGAGCAGTCCGTAGCCCCAGTCGAGGCTCTGCCGCCCGTCGTAGTCGCCGAGCGACCAGGTGCCGAGCATCTCGAAGACGGTCAGGTGGGTGTCGTCGCCGACCTCGTCGAGGTCCGTCGTGCGCAGACAGCGCTGCAGGTTGACCAGCCGGCTGCCGAGCGGATGGGGGCGTCCCTCGAGGTAGGGGGTGAGCGGGTGCATGCCGGAGGTGGTGAAGAGGACCCGGTCGCCCGGCGGCGGCAGCAGGGTCGAGCCGGTGATCCGTCGGTGGCCGCGCTCCTCGAAGTACTCGACGAACGTGCGGACGATCTGGTCGCTGTGCATGGGTGGCTCCTTCGCGAACGGGCGGAAGGCGCCGGACCACGAGTCCACGCGATCAACGCGACCAGGAGGAAGCCATGGCACGACCGGCGGACCGTGTCCGGTCGCCGGCGTGGAAGAGGGAAGACGTCAGGCGGGGGCGACCGGCGAGCTCGTCGCTCGCGCGGCCGTGATCATGGTTCGACCTGTGACGTCCATGCATCAGAGGGTAACGCGCTCGCTGTGGCCGGTCACACGCATTACCCGCCGGCTGTCGGCCGGGCCGCTCTCGTCGTTCAGCAGGCTCCTGGGCCGGAGCCCGCGCCGAACCGCGTCTCGTGGGCCCACACGTGCGTGCAGGACGGGCACTGCAGGTGGATCCGGCTGCCGGTGTGCGACAGCAGGTAGCGCCAGTGGTCCGCGCAGGTGCGGTTCGACTCGCAGGTGAAGCAGCCGTCGGAGTCGTCGCACGAGGGGCAGTCCACCCACGCGCGGCGGCCGATGTCCGCCTGCGGGTCAATCGGCAGCACGGCCGTGCTCCGATGCGGGGGGCAGGACGCCCGCGGCGACCAGCTCGTCATGGATGCGCTGCTGCTCGGCGTCGAGCCCGGAATACAGCAGCGCGTGGGCGGCGTCCTCGTCGCGCAGCACGGCCACCGGGTCCCAGTCCGGCCCGAGCGCGGCCAGCACCAGCGCGCGTCGGCGACCCTCCTCCAGCGTCAGGTCGACGTCGAAGGATATGAGCCCGTGCTCGCCACCGTGCTCGCATCCTGCCTGGTCACACGTCATGGTCACACCGCTGCCTCTCCGCGTCGTCCTGTGGGGTCCTCGTGGACGTGCCTATCAGGAACGAGGCATTCCGCGGAAGGGAGAAGCGGTCCTGTGTGCTCAAACAGACATTCCCGGAGCGGACGCCGTTCGGCCTGCTCCGGTCGGCCTCGAACATGGTTCGGTCCGACCGGTGGAGGTCTCCCGCCACCGGCCGGACCGTGGATCGGCCGCCTGGAAGTTCAGGCCTTCATGTACATCTTGTCCATGAACTCAAGGATCTGCTGATCCGTCAGACGCTGGCCCTCGCGGTGCCCGGTGGCCAGGTCGACCTCGCTGATGACGCCGACGAGCCGGTCGCCGTCGATCACCGGGATGCGGCGGATCTGGTGCCGCTCCATCCTGCGCAGCACGGTCTCGATGTCGTCGTCGGCCCGCACGCAGTGCAGGTGCCCGGCCAGTTCCCGCGCCTTCATCATGGCCGGGTCCTTGCCCTCGGCCAGACAGCGCAGAACGATGTCGCGGTCCGTGATGATGCCCTTCAGCTTCTGGTCCTGCCCGCAGATCGGCAGTGCGCCCACGCCGTGGTCGCGCATCATCCGCGCCGCGTCCATCAGCGAATCGTCCTCGCCGATGCAGAACGCCCCCGCATGCATCACGTCACGTGCCCTGGTCATCGTCGACCTCCCAACGACGGCTCGCGAAGCCGCTCGGCCGCTCGGCTGCGGTCGAATCGTCCGGTCCGGTAGCCGCGGTCCCACCCTAGGAACGGCCGCCACACGCTGCCCGCCGAGCGCGGTCACCCAACGCACACGAACCGCCCGCATCCCGTCGCCACCGGGCCCGCCCCGCAGCCGACCCGATTCGCCCGTTCGGGCCCCGGCTCCCGCACCGGAGGGCGGGGTGCCGCGTTCGGCCCAGCCCAGTCGGTGCCTCCCAACCGTGGGGCGTCATCCTTGAGGGGTGACCATGGCCCAGCAGCGCACTCAGCCCATCGAGCTGGATGTCCCGCGCGACACCCAGCGCCTCATCGACGACGCCCGCCGCGCGGGCATCACCCAGTTCCAGATCCTGGCCCTGGTCCGACCCCGCGACGCCCACGACTACGTGCTTCTCGTCGACCAGAGCGCAGACGCCGACGTCTGGGCGCTCCCCGTCGCCTGGGTCCGCCCCACCGAGACCGTCGCGCTCACGCTCGACTGGCTCTGCGCCCGCCACCTGGGCCTGGCCTCCTGGCGCGCGGCCTTCGCCACCACCGCCACCTACCGGACGTCGGACGACAACGAGGTCCTCCAGATCGCCTTCGACGTCACCGTGCCGGCGGACGGCGCGCTGTCCTGGCCCGGCCGCTGCCAGTGGTGGCACGTCCGCGCCGAACCGCCCGCGCTCCACCGTCTCGCCCGGCCGCTGGTGGAACAGCTCCAGGCCGCGGCCGAACGGCAGGACTGAGCGGGCCCCGTCCCCCACCTCTCCCGGAGACTCCCGTGCCAGACGAACTCACCCGCTTCCTCGCCGCGCTCAGCCCCGCCAGCCGCGAGAAGGTCCGCGCGCAGCCCCGCGAGCGGCAGCAGCAGCTGGCCGACGCCTGGGAGACGGAGCTCACCGAGGACACCGACCTCGACACCCTCGACGAGGTGTCCCCCGTCGCGGCGGAGGACGAGGCCGCCGAGCGGGTCGTCCGGAACCTGCTCAAGGACTGACCCCGGGCTCCCGAGCCGTCGGCCGGCCCGGACGTCGCAGCAGGCCAGACCTCGGTCGTCCCGGCCGCAACGGCTCAGCCGTCAGGCGGCCCGGCCGTCAACCTGCCCAGACGCGGTCCGCGTAGGCGAGGAAGTTGCCTCCCATGATCTTGGCGATCCGCTCCTCGCCGTAGCCCCGCTCCTCCAGCATGCGTATCAGGGTGCGGAACTGGTCGACGCCGCGCAGGTCCTCGACGAACGGCAGGGTGTCGCTGCGCTCACCCGCCGCGCCGACCCCGGCGCGGGCGCGCTCGGCGACGTGGTCGGCGAGACGGGCGCGGTAGGCGTCGAGGTCGTCCACGGCCGTGACCGGGCCGTCCGTGCCGATGCCCACGGCGTCCTCGCCGCAGACGTCGACGGCGTGCACGATGTGCTCGACCACGTCGGCGGCGCGGGCGTGGCCGGACAGCGTGAGGAAGGGCATGAAGTAGACGCCCACGAAACCCCCACGGTCCGCGACCAGGCGCAGCTCCTCGTCGGTCTTGTTGCGCGGGAGGTCGGCCAGCGCGCGGCAGCCGGTGTGGTTGATCGAGACCGGCTGGCGCGAGACGCGTGCGGCCTCCAGGCAGGTGCGCTCGCCGCTGTGGGAGAGGTCGACCATGAGGCGGTGGTCGTTGAGCGCGGACACGGTCTCCCGGCCCAGCTCGGTGAGGCCGCGGTTCTCCGGGGCCATCGAGCCGTCGCCGAGGTGGTTGGCCTGGTTGTAGGTCAACTGGACGACGCGGACCCCGCGGCGGGCGAAGAGCTCGACCCGCTCGCCGATCCCGGCGTGGTTCTCGCCGACCGCGACGGCGTTCTGGAAGCCGTAGACGACGCCTACGCGTCCCTCGGCGTGCGCGCGCCTGATGTCGTCCGCACGCAGCACCTTCAGCAGGCTCTCGGGACGCGCCGCGATGATCTCGTCCCAGACGTCCAGCTCGCGCAGGGTGTGCCGGTAGGGCGGGAGGTCGCCGAGGGTGTAGCCGAGGGTGATGTTGACGGCGGACAGGCCCGAGGCCTTGGCCTCGGCGAGGGCGCGCGCGTCAATGACGAGCTCCGCGCTGGTCTGCTGCAGCTGTGCGGCGGCCTCGGGCGCGGCGTTCGGGTTGTCGAGGGCGCCCAGGGCGTTGACGATCGGGAAGCCGGGACGGTGGGGGCTGGTGGTGGTGCTCATGCCTGGTCGGCTCCGTTCTCGCCGTTCCCGGTCGCGCCGGTCCGGTCGGCGTTCTCGGTCGTCTCGGCCCTACCGGTCCTCCCGATCCCGCCGGTCCTCCCGGTCGGGGCGAGGCACTCGGCCTCGAACTCGGCGCGGTCGTGGCGTCGACCGCGCTTGACCACGTGGACGACGCTGCGCAGGGCGGCGAGCGACCGCACCGGATCCTCCTCCAGGACCACGAAGTCCGCCTGTTTGCCCGCCTCGACGGTGCCGAGGCGGTGCTCGGCGCCGAGGCTGAGCGCGCCGCCGTGGGAGGCGCAGCGCAGCGCCTCGGCGGGGCTGAGGCCGCAGCGGTCGACGAGGTAGTCGAGCTCGTCGAAGAGCGGCGGCCAGGGCTCGCCGAGGTCGGGATCGCGGTCGGTGCCGGCGCTGACCGTCACGCCGGCACGCAGGGCCTGGCCGGTGAGCGCCGCACTCAGCCCGTCGTGGGCGAGGGCGCGGGCGTGGCCCTCCTGGTCCCCGGCCCGGGCGGCCTCGCGGGCGAGCGTCGCCCACAGGCTCGCCGTCGCGTCCAGGACCGTGCCCCGGCTGCGCATCTCCGCGAAGAGGGCACCGAGCTCGGCGTCGTCACCCGCCGCGAAGCGGGCGAAGTCGACCGGGGGCTTGTCCCGGTACGTGGTGAGCGGCCGCTCGGCCGCCTCGTGGACGAGCAGGTGCGCGTGCGAGACCGAGTCGACCCCGGCCGCGACGACCTGGCCCGGCGTGGCCGGGAAGACGGCGGCGTGCGCCCAGACGGCGAGGCCCTGGCGGTGCGCCTCGGTGGTGATCGCGGCGACGAGCTCGCCGGGGAGGTCGGCGTAGATCTTGACGGCGGTGGCGAAGGTGCCGCGGGCCATGGCCACCGCGAGCGGGAGATCCGTTCCGGCGGTGACCGCCTGCATCCAGGGAACCTCGCCCGGGGTCGCCCCCTGGGAGACCTGCCAGGTGCGCGGGTCGTCGAAGAAGCCGGGCCCCGCCATGAGCGCCGCGTAGTGGATGTCGGGCGCCGCCAGCTCGCCGACCAGGGCAGCCCGGGCGAGATCCGCGACCTGGCGCAGGTCGTCGGCCATGTCGCGGGTGGCGGTGACGCCGCCGTAGAAGTCCCGCCGGAGCGTCGCCTCGGCCAGCGGGCGGTCGGGCGGGGTGGCGATGTGCTGATGGGAGTCGATCAGGCCGGGGATGACGTGGCGGCCGCCGAGGTCGAGAACGTCGATGCCGGCCAGCTCGGCGGCGGGGACGTCCGCGTCCGGCGCGACGCGCCGGATCGTGCCGTCCGTGACGAGGATCGTCACGCCCGTGCGCGCAGGCGCGCCCGTGCCGTCCAGCAGTGTGGCACCGCGGTACGCGTGCTCCATGTGCCCTCCCCTTTCCGGTCCTCTCCCGGCCTTCCCGGGCTGTCCCCGATTCTCGGGAATGGTGTTGCAACAGGTGAAACATCTGCTTCAATACTTGCAACACCAGCGTGAGCCACACCCTAGCCGACCCCACCGACAACCCGACAGCCCGACGCACACCCCCGAAGGGAGCCCTCGTGCCCGCCTCATCGAGCTCAGCCGTCGACAAGGCGCTCGACCTGATCGAGACCGTCGCCGGCTCCGATCGGCCGCTGCGGCTCGCCGAGGTCGCCGAGCGGGTCGGTCTGCACCGCGGCACGGCCTACCGGGTCCTGGTGGACCTGGTCCGGCGCGGCTGGGTGATGCGCGTGGGCGACCACTACCTGCCCGGTACGGCCGTGCTGCGGCTCTCCCGGTCGGCCGCCGCCACCTCGCTGGCGGGCGTCTCCCGGCCCGTTCTGGAGGAGCTCGCCGAGGGGACCGGGATGATGGTGAACCTCCAGGTCCTGGCCGGCGATCGGGCGCGCGTCGTCGACGTGGTGCGGCCGGACCGGCTGGAGATGATCAGCGATCTGCGCGACGAGCTGTTGCCGGTGCACCGGTTCGCCGGTCCGCTGGCGCTGGTGGCCGCGCTGCCGCCGCCGGACAGGGCCCCGTACCTGGCCCCGGCCGAGGCGGACGGCCACGTCATGGAGGGGCCCGACGGTCTCCTGGGCGCTCTCGACCGGGCGGCGCAGACCGGATTCGCCGTCCAACGCGGGCGCGCCGAGCGGCTTATCGGCTCGCTGAGCCGCGCGGTCACGCCGACGCCGGACGCCCCGCCGCTCTGCGCGCTCACCCTCGTCGGGCCGGTCGGCGAGTTCGACGACGAGCAGCTGACCGCGCTGGAACAGCGGCTGCGCGCCGCCACGGACCGCCTGGGCGACGAACTGCTGCGCCTGACCGCGCCGGGCGCCGCCCGCCGCGCCACCGGCACCGGCACCGGCACCGGCACCGGCACGACTGCCACCGGCGCCGGCACCGACACCGTGACTGACACCGACCGGCACGACCGCGAGGAGGGGGAGCCGTGACCACCGAGCCGTTCCTGGTCCTGGACCACGCGCGTACGCAGGCCGCGCTCGCCGACGCCGATGCGCTGGCTGCGGCGCTCACCGGCGCTCTGGTCGCGGTGGCGCGGGGAGAGGCGTCGACGCCGCCCCGGATCGCGGCCCGCACGCCCGCGGGGCTGCTCGGCGCGATGCCGGGCCATGTGCCGGGGCTCGGCCTGGCCGCGAAGCTGATCACGGTCTTCCCCGATCCCGGCCGCCCCGGCCGCAGCACGCATCGCGGGCTGGTCGCCCACTTCGACGAACGCGACGGCCGCCTGCTCGCGATCCTGGACGCGGAGCCGCTGACGGCCGTGCGCACCGCCGCCACCGCGACGCTGGCGCTGCGCGCCCTCGCCCGCCCCGACGCCAGGCGCGTCGCGGTGATCGGCACCGGCACCCAGGCGGCCGCGCAGCTGGCCCTGCTCACCCGGCCGCGGCGCGCGGGCGCGCACCACGACCTCGACGTCGAGGTCGTGGTGGCCGGGCGGACGCCGGCACACACGGCGGCGACGGCACGGCGCTTCGGGGTCGTGGCCGCCGCCTCCGTCGAGCAGGCGGTTCGCGGCGCGGACGCGGTGCTGTGCTGCACGGGTGCGGGCTCCCCCGTGATACGCCGGGAGTGGCTGGCGCCGGGCGCCCACGTCGGTTCCGTCGGCGGTTCGGACGGGCCGGAGCTGGACGACGCGACGATCCGCGACGCCTCGCTGTTCGTCGAGTGGCCCGGGGCAGCAGCGGCGGCTCCACCCGCCGGGGCCCACGAGTTGCAGGGCGTGCCCGCGGCGCGGGTCACCCTGCTGGGCTCCGTCCTGTCGGGCTCCCACCCGGGCCGTCGCGACGCGGCGGAGCTGACCGTCTTCAAGTCGACGGGCCACGCGGCGCTGGACGTGGCCGCGGCCTCGGTCGCCTATGCGAGCGCCGCGGCGAGCCGGACGCTGGGTTCGAGGGATGCGCCCTGAGGGTCCTGCGTCCTGAGGCCCTGCGTTACGCGGGGTCAGCGGCCAAGGTCAGACCGTAGTCGGCGGTGTCCCGGGCGGGCCCGTTCGGGACGCCGGTGCGTCTGCCCGGCCAAGTCCGCGCGGGTCAGATTCCTCCGCGCGAGACCGTGGGGCCGTATCTCTCCAACCCTTTCCACAGGATCCACGCCACGCCCTCCGACGGCAGCGACACCCGCCGCGGGGCTTCGCCCCCGTCGAGCTCCAGCGTCAGCCAGCCGTGCTCGAGCTCGACCGACAGGTCCATCTCGCCCTCGAGGGTCACCTCGTCGACACGAACCGTCCGGACGAAGCAGACACGCGCCTCCCGGTACATCGCACGACCCCGATTCCGTCGATGAACACACCCGTCCCACCAGCGTGCGCGCCCGTCGCGCACCCCGCACCCCGAAAGGAGACCGAGGCGGCAGGGACCGTGACACCGGCAACGGCGCAGGTCAGCGCGGAGATAGGGCAGAGAAAGGGCAGAGAATGGGTGGACGGTTCGCGTCGGGCGCCGTGTCGCCTCCCCAACGGGGAGGGCACGGACGCGCCCTGACGACACGGTCGCATTCCGCCGATGTCAGGTCGGCTTCAGTACGGCAGCGGGCGGCCCGAAGGCGTCCGCAGATCGAGCGGGGGCTGCGGGCGCGGCGGGGTGGGCCGCTTGGTCACCCTCGTGCCAGCCATGTCGTCACCTCTTCGATCAGGGGATGATCCAACCGGTGTCTGCCCCCACACCGGCCGTTCAATCACCGCTCCCCCACCGGGTCGAGAACCACTCAAGCGCCGACGGTCTCGACACGCTCAGCCCGTGGGCAGCCCGACCAGGGCGGCGAGGACGCCGAGGACGCCCGCGCCCAGGAGGGCGCTGACGACGCCTCGTCGCAGCGCCAGGAGCCACACCGCGGCCGCGGCGAGGACCGCGTACTGCCAGGCGTGGGTGAGAGCCAGGGCCAGGGGGACGGCGGAGCCGGCGATGGCGCCGATGACGGCCGGCCCCGCTCCGGTGAGGAACGCCTGGACGTGGCGGTTGGCGCGGAGCGCGTCGAAGTGGCGGCCACCGAGGATGACGAAGAGGAACGAGGGCGTGAAGGCGACGGCCGCGGCGAGCAGTCCTCCGCCCACTCCGGCGGCGGCGTAGCCGACGACGGCGACGGTCTGGACGACCGGGCCCGGGGTGATCTGGCCGAGGGCCACGGCGTTGAGGAACTGAGCCGCCGTCATCCAGTGATAGTGGTGGACCGCGTCGGCCTGCATGAGCGGGATGATGACGAAGCCGCCGCCGTAGGAGAGGGCGCCGACCTTGAAGGCGACCCACGCGAGGGAGAGCAGACCGCCCGCCGCCGGAGCGGCGACCGCGAGCGGCAGCGGCCATGCGCCCGTCGCCCCCGGCCTGGCGCGGACGGCGACTTCGAGGAGTCCCGTGGCGACGAGGAGGAGGACGAGCCACGGCCCGACGGTCGCCGCCGCGGCAGCTCCGGCGAGGGCGTAGCCGATCCAGCGCGCACGGGCCGTGCGGGCGGAGCCGGCCCGCTTCCAACTGCCGGGCACCAGGCCCCAGGCCGCGTGGACGGCCACGGCCGCGACCGCCCCTCCCGCTCCGGCGGCTGCGCCGCGCACCCACCCGGGCGTGCCGGAGGCGAGGAAGAGTGCGGCGAGCGCCAGGATCAGGACCAGCCCCGGAACGATGAAACAGAGCCCGCCAAGGATCGCCCCGGCCACGCCGCGCAGGCGCCATGCCGTGTAGATCGCCAGCTGCGTCGAGGCCGGGCCGGGCAGCAGGTTGGTGGCGGCGATGCCGTCCTCGAACTCGGAGGCGGCGATCCAGCCGCGCTGCTCGACGCAGAGCTGTCGCAGCAGCGCGATGTGGGCCGGCGGTCCGCCGAAACCGATGCAGCCGATCCGGCCCCACTCCCGGGCGATGGTGGCCAGCGACACCGGCGTCGGCAGGGCCGGGTCCTGCTCTTCGGCTGTCGTCACGTCAGTGGGGTGCTTCCGGCTCGGCTCGGGCTCCGTCGTCCTCGACGGTATGCGACGGCCGGGCGGCGGGGGCCACCGGGGCACGAAGGTGCCCGAGGTTACGGGGCAGCCCGCAGCTGGTGCGAGCAGGCGGAACGCTCCAGGCCGACGGCGTCGGGGCGTTCGCGCACGGTGGCACGGGCCCTCGTTGCACGGCCCATGCGTCCATGCTATCGAGGACAGGTGAAGAAACGATCAACTGTTCCCGGTCGTCATCCGGAGAGCCGCCGCGACCGCCCGGCCGGGGCCGTGTCCGACCGGGCGGCCCGTCCCACGGTGACCGTCTGCCGTGGCTGCTGCTGCGGCACGCCCAAGGTCCCCCGCCTCGACCATGCCGCGCAACTGCGCGAGCTGCGCGCCGCGTTGGCGGACAGCGCGCACGTGCGGGCGGTGGACTGCCTGGACGTGTGCGAGCGGGCCAATGTCATCGTCGTGCAGCCGTCGCCGGACGGTCGGCGGGCGGGCGGCCGACCGGTATGGCTCGGACTGGTCAACGACCGCGACGCCACCGCGGACATCGCGACCTGGACGGGCGCGGGCGGCCCCGGCCTCGCCGAACCGCCCGGCGTCCTCGACCTGTACGCCTTCCAGCCCTCCCGGCGCGTCCGCGAGGCGGTCGAGGACTGACGGACTCGCGCCCTCATGGACCTGTCCGCCGCGCAACCGGGCGTCGCCGGACTCGGGGTGCGCATGTGCCACGCGGACGGTGCGCCCGCGGTCGTGGTCGTGGACCTCGACGGCGGCTGCGAGGCCGCCGCGGACCACACACGCCCCTGGCGGCGCCGGTCCCGCGCCGCGATCCCGGACCTTCCCCCGCCCGCCGACCCGCGCAGCGAGGACCGCACCGCGGCCTTCCACACCGTCGGCCCGGAGCGGCGGACAGCCGTCGCTGTCGGCCATCCGGGTGTCGATCCGTCAGATTCCGTGGACGGGGCTGCGACTCGCGCATCCTTGTGCCATGAGCGAAGACCAGCCGGCCCTCCGCGTCGCCCACACAGCGGATCTGGAGCCGGACGAACTCACCGCCGCGCGAGCACTGCTCTACCGGACCTTCGACGACATGTCGGAGGACGACTGGGAACACTGCCTCGGCGGGGTCCACGCCTTGCTGCGGCAGCCCAGCGGCCTCGTCGTCGCGCACGGCGCGGTCGTCCAACGGCGGCTGCTGCACAGCGGGCGGGCCTGGCGCGTCGGTTACGTCGAGGGCGTCGCCGTGGAGGCGACCCTGCGCCGGCGCGGCTACGGCAGTGCCGTGATGGCCCCGCTGGAGCGGGTCATCGACCGCGCCTACGACTTCGGCGCACTCGGCGCCTCCGAGGAGGGCCTCGCCTTCTACGCCGCCCGCGGCTGGCGCCCCTGGCAGGGGCCGACATCCGCCCTCACACCCACCTCCGGCATCATCCGGACCCCCGACGAGGACGGCTACATCTTCGTCCGCCGCGACGGGTACCGCCTCGACCTCACCGGCGAGCTCACCTGCGACTGGCGCGACGGCGAGGTGTGGTGAGGCCCCACGAAGCCGTGAACGGCACCGTCACTGACGGTCCGAAGGCTGCGGGCCGGTGATCAGCTGCCCGTCGAGGTGGATGCCGACGTTCTGCCCGAGCACCTGTCCGATCGTCATGAGGGTGCGCAGCTGCGGGAGGGTTCGGCCGGTCTCCGCGCGGGAAAGCGCAGCCTGGGTGATACCGGCCAGGTCGGCGAGCTGGGCCTGGGTGAGGCCGCGCGACTTGCGCAGGCGTGCGAGGTGTTCACCCAGCGTTCGAGCGAACGGGGCCAGCGGATCGTCGGGCGTCATGCGCTGTACCGCCAGAGTTTGCCGGTGTCGATGACCCAGTCACGCACGCTGACCTTCTCGCCGAAGCTGGAGGCGAGACGGTTGCGGTAGGCCGGGCGGCCGTCGCGACTGGTGATGTCCCAAATCTCCCGCGTGCTCTCCTCGCTCATATACCAAAGTATATCGACGCGGCCGCGAGGCGAGGGGGAATAGGTGCCGACGGGTGTGCGTTGTGAGGGCCAGAAGGCTTGAAAACGACTTCCATTTCACTGAGTGGAGTGGCGGTCGCTCTGGACAGGAGGACCCATGGCCCGCAGCGAACTGCGCCCGATCGTCAAGCTCCGCTCCACCGCCGGAACCGGCTACACGTACGTGACCCGCAAGAGCCGCCGCAACGACCCGGACCGCCTCGTGCTGCGCAAGTACGACCCCGCGGCCGGTCGGCACGTCGAGTTCCGCGAGGAGCGCTGACCCGCGCAACCGTTCCGCACCACACGCCCACGACCCGAGAGGCATCCCGCGATGAACACCACTTACCAGCCCGTCGTCTTCCGCGACCGCGCGGCCGACGTCGCCTTCCTCACGCGGTCCACGCTGACCAGCGACAGGACCGTCGAATGGTCCGACGGCCGGAGCTACCCCGTCGTGGACGTGGAGATCTCATCCGCCAGCCATCCCTTCTACACCGGCAACGCCCGCGTTCTGGACAGCGCCGGCCGCGTCGAGCGCTTCGAGCGCCGCTACGGAAAGGCCGCCGCTCGGGCGTGATCAAGGCAGGGGCCGTCGCCGCGATATGCGGCGACGGCCATTCGTGTCCGAGGGCGGCTCAGGCGCGGGGCGCGAGCTGCTCCTCGGTCGGAGCCGCCTGGGCGGGGGTGCGCGGGATCGCGAAGGGGCGCATGAGGACGTAGTAGAGGGCCGCGGAGACGATCAGGCCGAGGAGCCAGGAGATGTCCGCGCCGCCGAGGTGGGCGACCATCGGCCCGGTGTAGTAGCTGGTGCTGACGAAGGGCACCTCGACTGCGACGCCGATCAGGTAGGCGGCCATGGTGCGCCAGTTGACGCGGCCGTAGCGGCCGGCCGGGTCGAAGAGCGCCGGGATGTCGTACTGCTCGTGGCGGATCAGGTAGAAGTCGACCAGGTTGACCGCGGTCCACGGCACCAGGAAGTACGTCAGCAACAGGATGAAGTTCTCGAAGGTGCCGAGGAAGTCGCCCTGCGCCAGCAGGGCCAGGCCGGTGCCGACGGCCGCCGCGCCGAGGATGAAGGCGGCGCGCAGTCCCTGGCCGACGCGGAAGCGCAGGACCGCGCCGAGCGTGGTCGTGGTCGACATGAAGGCGCCGTAGAGGTTGAGCACGTTGACCGCGAGCACGCCCAGCACGACGACCAGGAAGAACACGCCGGAGACCGAGCCGGGCGCAAGGCCCACGACGTAGGCGACCGAGTCGGCGCCGAACGCCTTGGGCGCGACCGCGGCGGCGACGCAGCCGAAGGCCATCATCCAGATGCTGGCGCCGACCGAGCCCGCGTAGGTCCAGCCGAAGGCGGCCGCGCTGCTGGTGTTCTCGGGCAGGTAGCGCGAGTAGTCGGCGACGTAGGGCGCATAGGTGATCTGCCAGGTGGCCGCGATGGAGACGACGAGCAGGAAGGTGCCGACGTCGAGGGAGCCCGCGTGCCACAGGCCGGCCGGCTGCGGGGCCGTAAGCAGCCGATAGCTCAGGTAGACGAAGCCGACGGCGCTGACCAGGCTGATCCAGCGCTCCACCTGGTGGATCAGCCGGTAGCCGTAGAGCGCCAGCACGGCGCAGACGGCGGAGACGGCGATGACGCACGCGGTGCGCGGCAGGCCGGTCCAGGCGGCCAGCGCGGAGCCGCCGAGGACGGAGCTGCTGGCAAAGAAGCCGATGTACATGAGGATGACCAGGAGCAGCGGCAGCACCGCGCCGAGCACGCCGAACTGGGCCCGGCTCTGGATCATCTGGGGTATGCCGAGCTTGGGCCCCTGCGCGGAGTGCAGCGCCATGAAGACGCCGCCGAACAGGTTGCCCACCACCAGGGCGAGGACCGCCCAGGGCAGCGGCAGGCCGAGGACCACGCCCAGGGCGCCGGTGACGATGGTGGTGATCTGCATGTTCGCCGCGAACCAGACGGTGAACAACGACCGCGCCTTGCCGTATCTCTCGTCGGCCGGCACGAACTCGAGGGCGCGTTGCTCCATGAGGCCACCTTTGGTGAGGCGAGGTGTGGGGTGGGCCACATCTTCGTGTATAGAGTCAGGCAGGTGTCAAGGGCATGAATGAAAACTTTCACCCCGGAGCTTCAGCCTGTGGACGGTCCGCCGATCCTGCACGGTCGTGATGCGTGCGCCCGGGCGGCGCGGGATCGTGGAGGGGTGGGCATCATCGTGCTGATCGAACCGCAGGCGGGGCACACCCCGAACCTCGACGGCAAGAGCTGGGTGGTCGGCGGCCTGAAGGCCGTCCACGCCGCGCCGTCCGACGCCGGGACGCCGGACGACCCGGCCGAGCGGACCCTGTGCGGCCTGGACACCGCGCCGATGGAGAAGCACAGCTACCACCCGACGGCGCCCGGCTCGCACTGGTACCCGCCGAACCTGACGCCGTGGCTCTGCCACACCTGCGACGCCGCACTCAAGCAGCGACACCGCGCTGAAGCCGTGAACCCCTCATGACCGCCTTCACCGCCTTCACCGCCGCGCAGCGCGCGTACCTGGACGGCCAACGGCTCGGCCGGATGGCCACGGTCGACCCCTCCGGGCAGCCGCAGGCCAATCCCGTCGGGTTCTTTGCGCAGGACGACGGCACGATCCTGATCGGCGGGCTGCGGATGGGCGCCACCAAGAAGTGGCGCAACCTGCAGGCCAACCCCAGGATCTCGCTCGTCGTCGACGACCTGGTGAGCATCCGCCCCTGGCGGGTCCGCGGCGTCGAGATCCGCGGCACCGCCGAACTGCTCACCGGCCCCCATGAGTTGGGCCCGCACTTCAGCCCGGAGGTGATCCGGGTCCATCCGGAGCACGTCATCAGCTGGGGCCTGGACGACTGAACCGGCTGCGCCCTGGGGCCACCTGGCGGCGAAAAGTGGTTGTCCGGACCGTCGCGGCCCTGCCACCATCCGGCGCATGACGAAGAGAATCGAGCCCTTCCCCGCCCGGTGAGCGTCCAGGACGAGCGCAAGGCGCTCGAACCCAGGCCGACCCTGCTCGCGCTGGCAGAACGCCTTCACCAGCTGACCCCTGACGACCCGCTGCCCAAGGACGCTCTTGCTCGCCCGGCCAGGGCGGCGCGCTCCCGCGACGAGGACGTCGGGGCCGTCCTTGCGGCCCACTTCGAGGACCCCGAGACCGCACGACTGCCGGAGCACGCCGGCGAAACCGGCCGCCACCTGCTCCACAACGGCGCCGACGTCCCCGCCGCGGCCACCGGACTGGCGCTCCCAAAAGGCCGCGCCGAACCCCAGGACGCGGAAGCAGTACGCCTGTTGGGCCTACTCCCGTGCTTCACGAGACGAGCCGCCGCGGTGCTGTCCGGCTTGGGGGACGCCGCGGCCCAGCTGGCCTGGCTGGCCGACCCGGCGCCCGAAGGGCACCGGAGCAGCGTGATCGAGGCCCTGTGTGCACAGCCAGGACCGGAGTCACGGGAGTGGCTGCGCGAGCGGCAGCCCGACCGGCTGGGCCCCGCTTACGGGCGGCAGCCGGGCGTCGGCGGAGGCCCACGGGTTCCCCTGGCCGCCGCGGCCCGCAGGGCCCTCACCGGAGGAGTGAACCCGAGCGTGCCGGGCGGGGTCTACCGGTACGGGTAGTGCTGGGAGTGGTCGCCCGCGTCCCAGGCGGCGCGGAGGCCGGGGGCGGTCGGGTCCCAGTCCGGGCGGACGTCGCGGGTGACCTCGCGCAGGTCGCGGCGGAGGTCCTCGATCGAGGGGCGGCCCCAGTACCAGTAGCCGTTGTAGACGCTGTGGATGACCAGGCCCGGCTTGAGCACGAGCGTGTGCGGGATCATCGGGTCGTGGGTGGTGTCGGTGTACTCCTGGATGTCCAGGTCCTGCTGCACCTTGCGGCCCACGTCGGACAGGAAGGTCCACTGTGCGCCGACGGCGGCGCGGAACTCGTTCAGCTCGAAGAGGTTGTCCGTCGCGATCGTCACGACCTGGGTGTACGCGACGGCGATCTCAGCCCAGTGGGCGGCGAGTTGGAGGTGCTGCTGGTGGTCCTTGGGGCAGAAGTGGCCGCGGGAGAGGATCAGCACCATCGGGTCGCCGCCCTGCAGTTCGCTGAGCTTGCGGCGGGCCTTGGTGTGGTCGGTCAGCTCGTAGTCGGGGAAGACCCCACCCGGCACGATGTCGGCACGCATCTTCGGCTCCTCACGGTTCTTCCGGCTACGGACGATCTCGATCTCCATCATGCCCCGGCCCACCCGGGATCGCGGGACGTATCGGCTGCTCCGCCGCTCCGCTGCGCGAACCCTTGTTCAACTGATCGGGTTGAACTATTTTCTCGGCACGCCACCCACCTGCGCCCCGCACCCGCACCCCGCGCGAAGGAGCATGCCCGTGTCCGAGCAGACCGTCGCCTCCCCCACCGTCAGAACCCAGCGCCTGAACGGCGGTGTGCTGGGCATGGTCGACATCGCCGCGGCCACCATGGCCAACATCGGCCCGGCGATGAGCTTCTTCTTCGGCTTCGGCTTCCTGGCCACCACCGCCGGGGTCGCCTCCCCGCTCACCGTCATCGCCGCGGGCATCGCCGTGGCGCTGCTGGGCAACACGCTCGCGCAGTTCTCCCGGGCGCACCCCTCGGCCGGCAGCTTCATCACCTTCGTCGGCAGGACCTTCGGCCCGACCAGCGCCGTCACGACCGCGCTGCTGGCCGGCCTCGGCTACATCATCGCCATGGCGTCGGTGATCGCCGTCTCCGGCGGGTTCCTGGAGACGACGCTCCACCACTACCTCACGTGGAACGTCCCCTGGATCATCTGGACGCTGATCCTGACCGGCGTCGCCGTCGTGCTGATGGTCCGCGGTATCGCCGTCTCCACCAAGCTGGCCGGGCTGTTCTTCGGCGTCGAGATGCTGGTGCTGGTCGTCGTCTCGGTCGCGGCGATCGTCGACCACGCCGGGCACCTCTCGCTCGCCCCGTTCGAACCGGGCCGGATCAGCGGCGGCTTCCAGGGGCTCGCCGAGGGCTTCCCGCTGGCGGTCTACCTGTTCATCGGCTGGGAGAACTCCGCCGCGCTCGCCGAGGAGACGCAGGACCCGCGGCGCAACGTCGGCCGGGCGGTCTTCCTCTCCATCGGCGTCATGTCGGTCAGCTACGTGCTCTTCTCCTACGCCACCCTCACCGGGTTCGGCTACGACGTCACCAAGGTCGGCGCGTCCGCCGTCCCGTTCATCGACGTCGCCCAGGGGACCCTGGGCGTACTGGCGTTCTTCGCCTACCTCGCCGGGCTCACCTCGACGCTCGGCGCGCTGATCGCGGGCACCAACTCCCAGGCGCGGCTGGTCTTCAACGCCGGACGCGAGGGCCTGCTGCCGAGCGCGGTCGGCGCGGTGCACCCCACCCGGCGCACGCCCACCCGGGCCATCCTCACCTTCGTCACCATCTCGCTGCTCATCATCGGCGGTTGGGGCCTCGGCCACCTGCTCGGCGGGCACGCCTCATCGGGCGCGATGGACCCGATGGTCTTCTTCGCCGAGTCGTCCACCATGGGCACGATCCTGGTGCTGCTGGTGTACCTCGCGTCCAACATCGCGCTGCCGTTCTACTACCGGCGCTACCGGCCCAGCGAGTTCCGCTGGACGCGGCACGCGCTGCTGCCGGGCCTCGGCGCGGCGGCGATCCTGGTGCCGCTGTACTACCTGGTCAAGCCGGGACAGCCGAGCCCGTACGACTGGTTCCCCTACCTGGCGCTCGGCATCCTGCTCGCCGCGGTCGGCTACGCCGCGGTGCTGGTCCGGCGGGACCCGACGCTGGGCGACCGCGTCGGCTCGATCGTCGCGGACAGTCACGCGGGCTGAGCGGGCTGAGCGGGCTGAGCGGGCCGACCGAGGGCGGGCGAGGGTTAGGGTGACCGCGTGGTGAGCACCGCGGGCAAGTTCGGCCCCTACAACCAGGCGGCTCCGTTCCCCGCCTTCCCCGGGGCCGGACCGCAGAGCGGCGCCGACCTGGTCCGTTCGCGCATCGCGCTGCTCGTCCGGCTCTCCGCGTTGCGGCCCGGGGACCGCCTGCCGGACACCGGCCGTCTCGCCGAGCAGCTCGGCATCGGCGAGATGACGGTACGCCGCGCGCTGGAAGGAATGTGCCAGGACGGGCTGCTGGACCGGCGGCGCGGCCGCACCGGCGGCACCTTCGTCTCCGGCGACTGGCACGCCGTCGTGCCCGCCTGCCACGACCCGGCCGCAGCGGCCTCCGTTGACGCGTTCCTGCTGCTGCTGGAGTGCGGGCTGGTCGCCCACGCCTCCGGCGAGGTGGCCGCCGAGCAGCTGAAGGGCCTGCGGGATCTGGCCGCCCGCACGCGCGAGGTCGGCCCGGACCCGGACCGGCTGCTGGAGCTGGACACCCGCTTCCACCTGGACCTGGCCGAGACCCTCGGCGGCCCGGCGGTGCGCGAGGTCGCCGCGGACCTGCTCGGCCGGCTCAGCCTGCTGCGGCCGCTACCGGACGCGGACGCGGTCCTGCGCCGGAACCGTTGCCGCGAACAGCTGTTGACGCACCTCACCGCAGGCAGGACTGACCGGGCCGTCAGCGCGGTCAAGGAGCTCCACGCGACGGCGTCCGGACCGGCCGAGAAGGCGGCCGGCCCGGACGTCGCGGGCTGACGGGAGTGGGCTGACAGCGACGCTTCGGCGTCAGCGCACGTCGTAGCGGTCCAGGTCCATGACCTTGGCCCAGGCGGCGACGAAGTCCGCCACGAACTTCTCGTGCGCGTCGTCACCCGCGTAGACCTCGGCCACGGCCCGCAGCTCGGAGTTGGAGCCGAAGACCAGGTCGGCGCGGCTGCCCGTCCAGCGGACCCGGCCGGAGGCGTCACGGCCCTCGAAGGCGCTCGCGTCCTCGGCGACCGGGGTCCAGGTGGTGTCCAGGTCGAGCAGGTGGACGAAGAAGTCGTTCGTCAGCGTGCCCGGCCGGTCGGTGAACACCCCGAGCGAGGAACCCTGGTGGTTGGCGCCCAGCACGCGCAGGCCGCCGACCAGGACCGTCATCTCCGGTGCCGACAGCGTCAGCAGGTTGGCCTTGTCCAGCAGCAGGTACTCCGCACCGAGGGTGTTGCCCTTGCCGAGGTAGTTGCGGAAGCCGTCCGCGATCGGCTCCATCGCGGAGAAGGACTCGACGTCGGTCAGGTCCTGGGTCGCGTCGCCGCGGCCCGGCGTGAACGGCACCTCGACCGTCACCCCTGCGTCCTTCGCGGCCTGCTCGACGCCCACGCCGCCCGCGAGGACGATCACGTCGGCGAGCGAGACCTGCTTGCCGCCCGACAGCCCGGCGTTGAACGCCTGCTGCACGCCTTCCAGGGCGCGCAGCGCGACGGCCAGCCGGTCGGGGTCGTTGACCTCCCAGCCGGCCTGCGGCTCCAGCCGCACGCGGGCGCCGTTGGCGCCGCCGCGCTTGTCGCTGCCGCGGAAGGAGGCCGCGGAGGCCCACGCCGTCGACACCAGCTGCGCGACGGACAGGCCCGCCCCGGCGATCTTCGCCTTGAGCTTGGTGACGTCCGAGGCGTCGAGCTGCGAGCGGGACTCGGCGGGAACCGGGTCCTGCCACAGCAGCTGCTCGGCCGGGACCTCGGGGCCGAGGTAGCGGGCGATCGGGCCCATGTCGCGGTGGGTCAGCTTGAACCAGGCCCGGGCGAAGGCGTCCGCGAACGCGGCCGGGTCGGCCAGGAAGCGGCGCGAGATCGGCTCGTAGATCGGGTCGTAGCGCAGCGACAGGTCCGTGGTGAGCATGGTCGGCTGGTGCTTCTTGGCCGGGTCGAACGGGTCCGGGACGGTGCCCGCGCCGCCGCCGTCCTTCGGACGCCACTGGTTGGCGCCCGCCGGGGACTTGAACAGCTCCCACTCGTAGCCGAAGAGGATCTCGAAGAAGCTGTTGTTCCAGGTGGTCGGGGTGTCCGTCCAGATCCCCTCCAGGCCCGAGGTGATCGCGTCCGCGCCCTTGCCGGTGCCGAAGGTGGACCTCCAACCGAGGCCCTGCTGCTCGATCGGCGCGTCCTCCGGGTCCGGGCCCACGTTGTCGGCCGGGCCCGCGCCGTGGGTCTTGCCGAAGGTGTGGCCGCCGGCGATGAGCGCGACGGTCTCCTCGTCGTTCATCGCCATCCGGTAGAACGTCTCGCGGATGTCGCGGGCGGCGGCGATCGGGTCCGGGTTGCCGTTGGGGCCCTCGGGGTTGACGTAGATCAGGCCCATCTGGACCGCGCCGAGCGGGTTCTCCAGCTGGCGGTCGCCGGTGTAGCGCTCGTCGCCGAGCCAGGTGGTCTCCGGCCCCCAGTACACGTCCTCGTCCGGCTCCCAGGCGTCGACGCGGCCGCCGCCGAAGCCGAAGGTCGCGAAGCCCATGTCCTCCAGCGCCACGTTGCCCGCGAGGATGATCAGGTCGGCCCAGGACAGCGACTTGCCGTACTTCTTCTTCACCGGCCACAGCAGCCGCCGCGCCTTGTCCAGGCTGGCGTTGTCGGGCCAGGAGTTGAGCGGCGCGAAGCGCTGCTGGCCGGTGCCGCCACCGCCGCGCCCGTCGCGGATACGGTAGGTGCCGGCGCTGTGCCAGGCCATGCGGATGATGAACGGCCCGTAGTTGCCGAAGTCCGCCGGCCACCAGTCCTTCGAGGTGGTCAGCACCGTGCCGATGTCGCGCTTGACCTCCGCCAGGTCCAGCGCCGAGAACGCGGCCGCGTAGTCGAAGTCCTCACCCAGCGGGTTCGCCACGGCCGGGTTCTTCGCCAGGATGCGCAGGTTGAGCTGCTCCGGCCACCACTGGCGGTTCCCCCCGCCCTGCGTCGGGTGCGGCGCGCGCCCGTGCGCGACCGGGCAACCACCCGCTCCCCCCTCACTCGCTTCGAGATTGACGTCAATGTTCTCGGACATGGCAATCCTTCCGGGCTGGTCGGGCAAGTCCGAAGTCTGGCTGGCGGAAGAAGCGAGGGCACTCAGGCGCGCCGGGGAAGGCGGCGGACCTGCGTCCCCCGTGTCTGCACTGTACCCATCGCGAACGCCCCTGGCGGGGGACACGACGTTCGGTTCTCCGTCTGCGAACTCCCGGTCTGCGAACTCCCGCCCGCCGCCGGACGGACTCACCGGTCCTGGGTCCATTCTCACGCGCGCGGGGCGGGAAAAGACCGCACCGAACCAGGGGCAGTAGGTTGGGCGGCCACGGGGGTGGGACGGCCGAGGTCGAGGGGAGCAGCGGGTTGCGCGCAGTGGTGATGGACCGGATCGGGGAACCGGTCGTCGTGCGGGAGGTGCCGGATCCGACCCCGCCCGCGGGCGGGGTCGTGGTGCGGGTGCACGCGACGGGGCTCTGCCGGAGCGACTGGCACGCCTGGGCCGGGCACGACGACGTCGCGCTGCCACACGTGCCGGGGCACGAGCTGGCCGGGGTGGTCGTCGAGGTCGGCGCGGGCGTCGAACGTTGGGCTGTCGGGGACCGGGTGACCGTGCCGTTCGTCTGCGGGTGCGGGCGCTGCGAGCACTGCCGCTCGGGGAACGCACAGGTCTGCCCGCAGCAGGAGCAGCCGGGCTTCACACACTGGGGCTCCTTCGCCGAGCTGGTCGCCCTCCACGCCGCCGACACGAACCTGGTGGCGGTGCCGGAGGGGGTCTCCTTCGCGGCCGCCGCGAGCCTGGGCTGCCGGTTCGCGACCGCGTTCCGCGCGCTGACCGCCCGGGCCCGGCTGGAGGCCGGCGAGTGGCTGACCGTGGTCGGCACGGGCGGGGTGGGGCTCAGCGCGGTGATGATCGCGAAGGCGCTGGGCGCGCGCGTCGTCGCCGTCGACCGCCACCAGGTCGCGCTCGACGCGGCGAGCGCGCTCGGCGCGGACCACGTCCTGCTCGCGACCGGCCCGACCACCGACGGCGTGCTCCCGGACGGTCTGCCGGGCTCCGACGTCCCGGCCCGGGTGCACGAGCTGACGGGCGGCGGCAGCCAGGTCGCCGTGGACGCCGTGGGCAGCGAGCAGACCTGCGCGGACTCGGTGCTGAGCCTGCGGCGTCGCGGCCGCCACGTCCAGGTCGGCCTGCTGCCGCCGGTCGGCGGCCACCCCCGGGTGCCGATGGCCCGGGTCATCGGCTGGGAGCTGGACCTGCTCGGCAGCCACGGCATGGCGGCCGCCGACTACCCGGCGATGCTCGCCCTGATCGCGAGCGGCGCCCTGCGTCCGCAGCAGCTGATCGAGCGGGTCGTGGGGCTGGACGAGGCGGCCGCGCTGCTGCCGGTCTTCGACCGCGCCTCCCCCGCCGGAATGACGATGATCGATCCGCTCCGCGGCTGACGCGGCCGCCCCGGCGGGCGTGGCGTGGGCGTCCGCGCCGGTCCGCCGGGTCATGATGGCGCGGTGCGACTTGATCACGTTTCCTACGCGGTGGCCCGCGACAGCTTCGTCTCGACGGTTCAGCGGATCGGCTCGGCCCTCGGGGCCGGGTTCGTGGACGGCGGCGTGCACCCGCGCTTCGGGACCCGCAACTTCGTCCTCCCGCTGGCCGGCGGCACCTACGTCGAGGTGGTCACCACCCTCGACCACCCCGCCGCCGACCGCGCGCCCTTCGGGCAGGCGGTGGCCCGCAGGGCGGCGGAGGGCGGCGGTTGGCTCGGCTGGGTGGTCTCGGTCGACGACATCGCCCCGGTCGAGGAGCGGCTCGGGCGCACCTCCGCAGAGGGACACCGGGTCCGCCCGGACGGCTTCGACCTGCGGTGGAAGCAGATCGGCCTGCTGGAGCTGCTGGAGGATCCGCAACTCCCCTACTTCCTCCAGTGGTTGGTCCCCGCCGGGGAGCGCCCGAGCGCGGATCCGCGCACCTCGTCCCGGATCCAGGGCGTCTCCATCGCGGGCGATCCCGCCGCCATCTCCGAGTTCCTCGGCGAACCGGCGGACCATCCGCTGGACCAGATCGACGTCACCTGGGTCGAGGACGAGGAACCCGGCCTGGTCTCCGTCGAGTTCGCCACTCCCAAGGGCCCGGTCACGATCTGAGGACGCCCTTCCGGCAGCGTCGTGCGGTGGTGCAGAGTGTCCGCATGTCGACCGCGTACGCACCGATGCCGACCCACCTCGCGACCGAGAGGCTGCGGCTCCAGCCCTGGACCGACGCCGACGCCGAGGACCTGTGCCGCCTGGCCGCCGAACGCGGCGCCTCCGTGACCCCTCGCGTGGAGCGCGCTCGCGAGATCCTTGCTGAAGGCCGCGTGACCGCGGCGACGACCGGCCTGGCCCTGATGCGCGTCACGCGCCTCGACGGAGGCGACTTCATCGGCTACTGCGGCCTCCTGGTCGGCCGCGCAACCGTCGAGGAACCGGAGATCGCCTACGAGCTGCTGCAGCGCGCCCACGGCTTCGGCTACGCCACCGAGGCGGCACGTGCCGTGCTCGACGCCGCGGCGGCGACGGGCCGGGCACGGCTGTGGTCCACGGTCCGCCCGGACAACGCCCCCTCCTTCCGGGTCCTGGAGAAGCTCGGCTTCGAGCGCGACCACGTCTCCACGGAGGAGATCGGCGACCTGGTCTGGCTCACCCGTGCCCTCCCCTGACGACGGCCCCGTGCTCCGGCACCCTCGCCCGGCCCGGTCGAACCGCGGTCCTGGGCCGGGCGGCCCGCCGTCCGGCCGCCGAGCCGAGCCCCCGGCCGCGCCCGCGCCGCCTCACATCCGGGATATCAGCACGTCGACCTCACAGCCCGGTGCGAACGGGTCGAAGCCGTGCTCGATCAGCCAGCGAACCGCCAGCAGGCTTCGCAACGACCACCACGCGTGGATCACGTCCAGGTCGATCCCTGACGTCGCCAGGCCCTTCGAGAGTCCTGCGCACGGCGCCGATCCAGATCTTTGACGAAGTGTCACCTGCGGGCCACCCATCAGGGTTACCATCGCGCCGCGTGCATGCCAAGAGTGGGCACGCGGCCGACGCGTGCCGTCGGCCCCCTTCCGCCGTCCCGGAGGACCGATGGTCGCCTCGCGTCGCCCCGCCCAGCGTCGTCTCGTCTCATGCCTGCTGACCGCAGCCGCCTGCGTGATCCCGTTCGTCCTGCCGGGCGGCTCCGCCGCCGCGCAGGACACCGGTGGCCTGTCCCTGGCCGCGGGCACCTCGGTCGGGCTGCACAACACCTACAACGACACGTCCGCCTTCCCCTTCCTCGCACAGGCGCTGGACGCGGGCACCTCGCTGGTCGAACTCGACACCTGGGTGGACCCGTTCACCAAGGAGTGGAAGGTCAGCCACGCCAACCCGCTGGGCAACTCCAACAACTGCGTCGACGCGAGCAGCGCCGCGGACCTCTACCGGGGCGGCGCCAACAAGGACCTGGGCAGCTGTCTGGACGACATCCGGATCTGGCTGGCGGCGCACCCCGGCCACCCGCCGATCATGATCAAGCTGGAGATGAAGGCCGGCTTCGACGCCACCGTCGGGCTCGGCCCCACGCAGCTGGACTCCCTGGTCCAGGCCCACCTCGGCACCGACGTCTACCGGCCCGCCGACCTGATGGCCGGCTACCCGTCCCTGGACGCCGCGGCCCGCGCGAACGCCTGGCCCAAGCGCTCCGCGCTCGCGGGCAAGGTGATCCTCGAGGCCATCCCGGGCACCTTCGAGCAGGACAACCCCTTCGACCACCTGTGGACCGACACCGAGTACGCCCAGCACCTCGCCGCCCTCCAGGCCGCGGGCACCCTGGGCCAGGCCCAGATCTTCCCCTCCGTGCTCGGCGCCGCCTCCGGCGACCCGCGCACCCGCTACTCCGACGCGACCCTGCGCCCCTGGTTCGTGGTCTTCGACGGCGACGCCCACGCCTTCGTGGACGGCGGCATCGACACCTCCTGGTACGACACCAACCACTACCTGCTGGTGATGACCGACGCGCAGAACGTCGACCCCGCCATCTCCGACACCGCCCCCTCCCAGGCCGACGCCGACGCCCGGGTCGCCCAGCTGGCCGCCGCCCACGCGTCCTTCGTCTCCTCCGACTGGACCGGCCTGCCGTCGGTGCTGTCCGAGCAGCTCGCGCGCGGCTGAACGGCGGACTCCGGAAGTCTCCGGAGGATTCCGGGGCCGGGCTGTCACACGTGCGGGCCGCCGCTTGTCATAGGTGTGAAAGCATCGAAAGCGGTGAGGAGATCGTCATGGAAGCCCGTCTGAACCTCTTCGGCAGCGGCATCGGCCCCGCCCTGTTCAAGTACGTGAACTCCGCCGGCAAGGTCGTCTCGGACTCGTCCCTGCCCCATGCCACACAGGAGCTGGTCAAGATCCGAGCCAGCCAGATCAACGGCTGCGGCTTCTGCACCGACATGCACACCAAGGACGCCACCGCCGCCGGGGAGACGGCCCAGCGCCTCAACCTGGTGGCGACCTGGCGTGAGGCCACGGTCTTCACCGAGGCCGAGCGCGCCGCGCTGGAGCTCGCGGAAGAGGGCACCCGGATCGCGGACGCGGCCGGCGGCGTGAGCGACGAGGTGTGGCGGAACGCAGCGAAGCACTACGACGACGAGCAGTTGGCCGCGTTGATCGGTCTCATCGCGATCATCAACGCCTACAACCGCATCAACGTGATCAACCGTCAGCCCGCGGGCGACTACCAGCCCGGCATGTTCGGCTGACCGCGGCCCGACGCGCCGTGGCGCCCCGGCTCTCCACGAGCCGGGGCGCCGCGCCGTGTCCGCACGCCGGAGCGCTCAGCAGGCCGCCTTGTACACGTACTTGGCGATCTGCGGATCGTTCAGGTTGTCCTTGGTGATGGCCACCATGGTCGTCCCGATCGACGCCTGCACCGGCTTGCCCGCGAACGCCGCGGCCAGCTCGTCCACCGCCTGGACGCCGATCGCCGCCGGGTCCTGGGCGACGAGCACCTGCAGGGTGCCGTTCTTGAGCGCGGTGATCTCGTCCGGCTCCGCGTCGAACGCGGCCACCTTGACGACGCCCTGCTTGCCCGCCTGCGCCAGGCCGGTGGCCACGCCCTGCCCGGTGTTGGTGTTCCCCGCGAAGACCCCGCCGAGGTCGGGGTGGGCGGCCAGGGTGGACTGGATCTGCGAGGCCGCCGTGGCCGGCAGGTCGTTGTCGTAGAGGGTCGGCAGCACCTTGATGCCCGGATACTTGGCCATCTCCTCGCTGAATCCCTTGATCCGGGCGTCCGTGGTGGAGATGCCGGGCTTCACGCTGATGACGATGACGGAGCCCTTCTCGCCCATCTGCTTCGCCAGCGCGTCGGCGGCGACCTGGCCGCCCTTCTCGTTGTCGGAGGAGATCCGGGTGATCCCCACGGAGGTGTCGGTGACGGACGTGTCCACCAGCGCGATCTTCGTCCCCGAGGCCTGGATCTGCTTCAGCGACGGGGTCAGCGCCGCAGTGTCCACCGGCGAGATCATCAGGCCGTCCGGGTGCGCGGCGCCGACGGAGTCGATCAGCGGGCGCTGCACGGAGACGTCCCACTGGGCCGAGCCGTCGGCGGTGAAGCCGATGCCCTTGGCCTTGGCCTCGGCCTGGGCGGCGCAGGTCATGGTGATGTAGAAGGGGTCGCTCTTCACGCCGGTGATCATGGCGATCTTCTTGCCTCCGGCTCCCGCCGCCGGGCCCGGGCTGCCCGAGGAACTGCAGGACGCCGTGGCGGCCAGGGCGAGGA
This sequence comes from Streptacidiphilus melanogenes, assembly GCF_000787835.1. Lineage (GTDB taxonomy): Bacteria > Actinomycetota > Actinomycetes > Streptomycetales > Streptomycetaceae > Streptacidiphilus > Streptacidiphilus melanogenes. Next base: position 211,837 of record NZ_BBPP01000004.1, on the reverse strand, counting down.
CGGCCGTGGTGGCCGCGAGAAGTGCGCGCTTGCGAGAAGTCGGCGATGTGGTGCTCGACATGGTGGTGTCCTCTCTTGCGGCTGTGGGCTCCGCTGCGGGCTCCGCTTCAGCTGCGCTCGCGCGTACGGCGGCGCATCTGGTCGATGTAGACGGCGGCGACCAGGACCACGCCCACCGCCACGTCCTGCCAGTACTGCTGGACGCCGATGACGATCAGTCCGGTGTTCAGCACGGCCGGGATGAAGACGCCGATGACGGTCCCGAGCACCGAGCCGCGCCCGCCGAAGAGGCTGGTGCCGCCCAGGACCACCGCCGTGATGACCTTGAGGTTGTCGGTCGAGTGCCCGGCGATCGAGGTGGTGCCGTAGGAGGCCAGCCACATCACCGCGCCGAGCCCGGCGAGCAGGCCCATCAGGGCGTAGACCTTGACCAGGTGCGCCCCGACCCGGATGCCCGCACGGCGGCTCGCGGCCGGGTTGGAGCCGATGGCGAAGGTGTGGGTGCCGAACCGGGTCAGGCCCAGCACCAGACCGAAGACCAGGGTGACGCCGGCCGCGAGGATCACCAGCCACGGGATGCCGAGCAGCTTGCCGAAGCCGAGGGTGTTCTGCAGGTTGTTCGCCGCGGCTTCGGCCGGATCCTGGCCGCCGGTGGCGAGTTCGGCGATGCCGAGCGCGGCCCCGAGCCCGCCGAGGGTGACGATGAGCGGTGGCACCTTCTCCGTGGCGACGACGGCTCCCTGGAGCGCTCCCCAGGCCGCGCCGACCGCGAGCGCGATGGCGACGCAGATCGCGACCGTTCCCCAGCCCGCTGCGGCGCCGCCGTGGTGGATGTTCCACTCCCCCGCCGCGACCGCGGCCAGGACGAGCACCGAGCCGATGGACAGGTCGATGCCGGCGGTGATGACCACGTAGGTCATGCCGACGCCGAGCACCAGGTAGATGGCCGCGTTGACGGCGATCTGGGTGAGGTCGTAGGCGGTGAAGAACTTGCCGGGGGCTGCGATCGTGAAGAACACGACGAGCGCGGCGAGGATCAGGAAGGTCCACAGCTCACCGATGCCGGCGGCGCGGCGCAGCAGCGGCGGCGTCCGGGCGACGAGCGTCTGCGCGTGCGGTCGCGGCCGGGTCTCGGTCGTCGTCATCGGACCTCCTCGTCGGACGGCTGCTGCTCCGGTACCTCGTCCGGCTCCGGCTGCTGTTCCGGCTCCAGTTCCGGTTGCCGCCCGGACGCCTGAAGCGACGGTTCGGGCGCCGCGGCGGACCCGTCGGCACGGTCCAGGGAGCCGGTCATCGCGCCGACCAGCTCCTCGATCGAGGTGTCCGCCGCACGCAGCGAGGCGACCCGGCGTCCCAGCCGCAGCACCTCCACCCGGTCCGCGACCGACAGCACTTCGGGCATGTTGTGGCTGATCAGCACGACGCCGATGCCACGGTCCGCCACCCTGCGCACCGTCTCCAGCACGCGTGCGCGCTGCACCACGCCGAGCGCGGCGGTGGGTTCGTCGAGGAAGACGACCCGGTTGGCGAAGGCCACCGCGCGGGCCACGGCCACGGACTGGCGCTGCCCGCCGGAGAGCGCCGCCACCGGGGCCGTCGGGTCCTTGAGCGTGACGCCGAGTTCGGCGAAGGCGCGCACCGCGTCGCGGCGCATCGCCGGGCGGTCCAGCACGCCGAGCCTGCCGAGCACGCCTTTGCGCAGCAGCTCACGGCCGAGGTAGAGGTTGGCCGGCGCGTCCAGGTCCTGGGCCAGCGAAAGGTCCTGATAGACCGTCTCCACCCCGGCGCGGCGCGCGTCCTGCGGTCCGCCGAAGCGCACCGGCGCTCCGTCGAGCAGGATCTCGCCGCCGTCCGGGGCGAGGACGCCCGAGAGGACGCCGACCAGTGTCGACTTGCCCGCGCCGTTGTCGCCGATCAGGGCCACCACCTCGCCGGCGTAGGCCGCGAAGTCGGCTCCCTGCAGCGCCTGCACATGCCCGAACCGCTTGACCACGCCGCGTGCTTCCAGCAACGGCTCCGCCACGGCACACCTCCCCGCGATGCGTCGAGGACAACGTTGTCGTCGTGGCTCAGGATTGAACAGGCAAGCTGACGGCACGTCAATGCCCCCTGCAAGACTGCCGCTTCTCTCCACGAAATCGGCAACGTTGTCTATGCTGTGCCGCAGTCGGGTGCACCCGAAGGCGTTCCCCGGAAGGGACGGTGGCAAGCAGATGCCGGCCGGCACGGATCGTCCCGGAGTCCCGATCAGGCCCACCATGAAGGACGTCGCGGCAGCGGCGGGCGTCGGCCTGAAAACCGTCTCCCGCGTCGTCAACGGCGAGGCCGGGGTGAGCGAGGCCACGGCCGGGC
>NZ_BBPP01000004.1:191737-209330 GCF_000787835.1 Streptacidiphilus melanogenes | reverse complement strand
CCTGAAAACCGTCTCCCGCGTCGTCAACGGCGAGGCCGGGGTGAGCGAGGCCACGGCCGGGCGCGTGCGCGCCGTCATCGACCAGCTCGGCTTCCGCCGCAACGACGGCGCCCGGCTGCTGCGCCAGGGCGCGCGGACCGGCAGCATCGGCCTGCTGCTGGAGGACGTCGCCGACCCGTTCTACTCGCAGCTGAGCCGGGCCGTCGAGGAGGTCGTGCGCGCCCACGACTCGCTGCTGCTGACCGGCTCCTCGGCCGAGGACTCCGCCCGCGAGCGCGCACTCGCGCTCGGCTTCTGCGCGCGGCGCGTCGACGGGCTGATCGTCGTACCGACCTCCGCCGACCACGGCTACCTCGGCCCCGAGGCGGCCGCCGGTACGGCGCTGGTCAGCGTGGACCGACCGATGCCCGGTCTGGAGGTGGACACCGTCCTCGCCGACAACCGCGCCGGGGCCGTCGCCGGAACCGCCCACCTGCTGCGCCAGGGCCACCGCCGGATCGGCTACCTCGGCGACGCCCCTGACATCTTCACCGCGGCGGAGCGCCTGGCCGGCTACCGACAGGCGATGGCGGAGGCGGGCTGCCCCGTCGAGGAGCCATGGATCGCCATGGGACGCCCCGATCCGCTCGGTCTGCGCTTCGCGCTCGCCCGCATGCTCGCCGACCCGGCCCCGGTCACCGCGCTGATGTGCGGCAACAACCGCACCACCGTCGCCGTCCTGCGCGAGCTGGCCGGGCGTCAGGAGCGCCCGGCCCTGGTGGGGTTCGACGACTTCGAGCTCGCCGACCTGCTGGCCGTCCCGGTGACGGTGGTGGCCCAGGACCCGGCCGTGATGGGCCGCACCGCCGCCGAGCTCCTCTTCCGCCGGCTCCGCGGCGAACCCGCCGCCCCCCAGCACATCCTCGTCCGGACCCGCCTCATCCCCCGCGGCTCCGGCGAACTCCCGCCCTGATGGGCGGCTACCCGGCGAAGCCTGCCTTGGCGAGGAGGGCGTCGACGCGGGCACGGTGGTCGGCCTGCCAGTCGTCGAGGGTCTGCGCGGCTTCCTTCGCCACCTTGGCCCGCGCGGCCGCAAGCGTCTCCGCGACACGGGCGCCCGGGGTCACCACGACGCCCTCCTCGTCGGCGACCACGACGTCGCCCGCGTGCACGGTCACGCCCCCGCAGACGACCGGGTGCCCCAGCGGCCGGGCGACGGCCTTGCTCCCGGGCACGGGAACCACGCCGCGCGCCAGCACCGGGAAGCCCATGGCGCGGATCTCCGCCAGGTCGCGGATCACGCCGTCCAGCACGAATCCCGCGATGCCGCGACGCTGCGCCACCGCGCAGACGTTGCCCCCGGCGAGCGCGTAGCGCAGGTCTCCGCCCGCGTCCACGACGATGACCGAACCCGGCTCCGCGCGGTGGATCGCGGCATGCAGCATGAGGTTGTCCCCCGGCTGGCAGCTGACCGTGAAGGCCGGCCCCGCCAGCCGGTCCATCGGCGCGTAGAGCGGGCGGATCCCCAGGTCCATCACCTGGTCCGCGCCGAGAACGTCGGCCAGCGTGGTCGGGGAGAGGTCCGCGAAGTCGTTGATCGTGTTCACCCGGTCAACCTAGCGCCCGGCCGCCCCGACGGAGCGTGGCCGCGTGTGGCGGAAGGCTTCTGTGGGAACGGAGTGAGGCGTGAGAGGAGGCCGCACGTGGACAGCGACGAGCAGGCCGCTTCGGCCTTGACGGAGGCGGTGGTGGCGAGCTTCGCCGGGGCCGCCGACGCGCGGACGCGGGAGGTGCTGGAGGCCGTCGTGCGGCACGCGCACGCCCTCGTGCGGGAGCTGCGGCTGACGCGGGAGGAGTGGCGGCAGGCCGTCGACCACCTCACCGCTGTCGGGCAGGCCTGCGACGACACCCGTCAGGAGTGTGTCCTGCTCTCCGACGTGCTCGGGATCTCCTCGCTGGTCGAGGCGGTGAACGGCGAGCCGGAGGGCACCGCGGGCACGGTGCTGGGGCCGTTCCACCTGACCGACTCGCCGGTCCGGGCGCTCGGCGACTCGATCGACCTGGTCGGCACCGGAACACCCTGCGTGGTGACCGGCCGGGTGACCGGTCCCGACGGCGCGCCCGTGTCCGGGGCCTCGGTCGACGTGTGGCAGTGCGACGAGCACGGCTTCTACGACGTGCAGCAGCCGGAGGTGCAGCCGACGGGCAACGGGCGCGGACTGTTCACCGCCGACGCGGAGGGCCGCTTCCGGTTCCGGACCGTCGTGCCGAGCCCCTACCCGATCCCGACCGACGGCCCGGTCGGCCGCCTGCTGAACGCCTCCCGTCGCCATCCCTACCGCCCCGCCCACATCCATCTGATCGCCGCCGCGCCCGGGTTCCGGACGCTGACGACGCATCTGTTCGTCGCCGACAGCCCTTATCTCGACAGCGACGCCGTCTTCGCCGTGAAGCCCGCTCTCGTCGTCGACTTCGCCGAGATCGACGATCCGGAGCAGGCGGCGCGGCACGGCGTCACCGCGCCCTTCCGGCACGCCGACTTCGACGTGCGGCTCGTGCTCGACGATCCTGGGGAGGGGAGCGAGTGACCGTGCCGTCCTTCGTCTACGAGGCCCTGCCCATGCGGGTCGTCTTCGGGCCCGGCGCGCTGGGCTCCCTGCGGGAGGAGACGGACCGGCTCGGGCTGCGGCGGGTGCTGGTGCTGTGCACGCCCGGTCAGCGCGCTCTCGCCGACCGCGCGACGGCGCTGCTGGGCGAGCGGGCGGTCGGCGTCTTCGCCGGTGCCCGCATGCACGTGCCGGTGGCGACGGTGGCCGCTGCGGCCGAGGCGGCCCGCGCGGCGGAGGCCGACGGCTGCGTCGCGGTCGGAGGCGGCTCGACCGTCGGACTGGCCAAGGCGCTGGCACTGCGCCGGGGCCTGGCCGTCGTCGCCGTGCCGACGACCTACGCCGGCTCGGAGATGACGCCGATCTGGGGCCTGACCGAGAACGCCCGCAAGCAGACCGGCCGCGACCGCGCCGTGCTCCCGCGCGCCGTCCTCTACGACCCGGACCTGACGCTCGGGCTGCCCGTGCCGGTGACCGTGACCAGCGGCCTCAACGCGATGGCCCACGCCGTCGAGGCGCTCTACGCGCCCGACGGCTCCCCCGTCGTCGCCGCGATGGCCGAGCAGGGCGTGCGCGACCTCGCGGCCGCGCTGCCCGTGCTCACCGACCGTCCGGGCGACCCCGACGCCCGCGCCGCGGCCCTGCAGGGCGCGTGGCTGTGCGGGGCCTGCCTCGGCAGCACGACCATGGGCCTGCACCACAAGCTCTGCCACGTGCTCGGCGGCCTGCTCGACCTCCCGCACGCGGAGACGCACGCGGTGATGCTCCCCTACGTCGCGGCCTTCAACCTGCCGTCGGCGCCGGACGCCCGTGCGGCCCTGGCCCGCGCCCTGGACGCGGACGATCCGGCGCAGGCTCTGGCGCGCCTCGCCGACCGGCTCGGCGCGCCCCGTACCCTGCGCGAACTGGGCGTCCGGCACGAGGACCTGAGCCGGGTTCGCGACGACGTCCTGGCCGCTCCCTACGCCAACCCGCGCCCGGTCGACCGCGCCGAGCTGGACGCGCTGCTGGAACGGGCCTGGTCGGGCACGTGACCGGGCTCAGGCGCGCGCCACGACCCCGCCGTGGTGACGGCCCGGCTCCGGTCCTGGCTACGGCTACGGCTACGGCTACGGCTGGGGGACGTAGCGGACCGTCAGGATCGCCGAGCGGGCGGTCGCGCTGCCCGGCTCGGGGACGAACGCGACCGTGCCGGTGCCGGCACAGGGCAGGACCAGACTGGTCGGGATGGCGACCTTGACGGCGTAATAGCCGAGCGTCACCGGCAGCGTCGTCGAGGCGGGGCCGAAGTTCGCCACGATGCCGGTGGCGGCGGAACCGGTGTAGCCGACGTCGACGGTGCCGGAGGCGGGCGAGGGAAGCACCTCGACGGTCTGCCCGGCCAGCGGGTGACCCGTCTCGCCCGCGGTGACGGGACCGAAGCAGGCCATCTGGATCGCGGCTCCGGTCGCGGTGCCGTTGACCAGCCCCGTGAAGAACTGGTTCGGGCCGATCGGCGCGGGGTCGACGACGCCCGCGGCGCGGGCCGCGGGCGCGACGGCCGTGGCCAGGGCGGTGGCGAGGCCGAGGGCTGCGGCGGCGGTGGCCGTGGTACGGAGCGGGTGGCGCGTGGAGCGGGCGGATGAGCGCGGTGCCATGACTTCCTCCCGAAGGTGCGGACCCGTGCGGCGCCCGGAGCCGGGCGCCCGAGCGACATGGTGGAGTCCCTGACAGGAACAGGGCAATGCCTCGGCGTTGAACATTCCGGAACAGCGGACCGGCCGCCCGACTCACCCCCGCGGATCTCACCCTGCGGATCCCAGCGGGGCGCGGGAGACTGGGCTCTGATGCCCGAGGTTGCCCCTCCCCGCCGCCGGGCGGGGCGGCCCGACCGAGCGGACGGAGACCACCATGACCCAGCAGAGCCCCAGCGGCGAGGACTCGGTCCTCGCCCGGATCCACGAGCTCGTGGGCGAGGAGCGGGATCTGCGCGACCAGCTCGCCGCCCAGCAGATCGACGCCGACACCGAACGCGACCGCCTGGCCGCCGTGGAGACCCAGCTCGACCAGTGCTGGGACCTGCTGCGTCAGCGGCGCGCCCGGCTCGACGCGGGACAGGACCCGGACGAGGCGCGGGTGCGTCCGGCCTCGGAGGTGGAGAACTACCTGTCCTAGCCGGGAGATCCGCCGCCCGGCGCGCGTCGGGCGATCGCCCGGCCGCCGGGCCGCCGGGCCGTCCGTCGCCCCGGAAATGCCTCGAGCGCGGCGGAGCTCCTGGGGCACGATGGTGCGTATGACGACGACTTTGATCACCGGGGCCAACAAGGGCCTCGGCTTCGAGACCGCACGCCGGCTCCTCGCGGACGGCCACACCGTCTACCTGGGCAGCCGGGACGCCGGGCGCGGCCGCGCCGCCGCGGAGTCCCTCGGTGCGCGGTTCGTCCAGCTGGACGTGAACGACGACGCCTCGGTGGAGGCGGCCGCGAAGTCCGTGGCGGCGGACGGCGGACTGGACGTGCTGGTGAACAACGCCGGCATCGAGCTCTACTCCGCCGACGGCGCCGTCATCGGCGCGGCGGAGCTGACCGCCGACGTGATGCGGGACGTGCTGGAGACCAACGTGGTCGGCCTGGTCCGGGTCACCCACGCGTTCCTGCCGCTGCTGGCGCGCTCGGCCGCGCCGGTGGTGGTCAACGTCAGCAGCGGTCTGGCCCTCGCCTCCGAGGTGGCCGACCCTGCCAGTTCCCGGTACCACTACCCCGGCGTCGCCTACCCGGCGTCCAAGGCGGCGGTGAACATGATCACCATCCAGTACGCCAAGGCCTTCCCCGGCATGCGGATCAACGCCGTGGAGCCCGGTCACACCGCGACCGACCTCAACCGGCATGCCGGCCGTCAGACGGTGGAGGAGGGGGCGGAGGTCATCGTGCGGATGGCCTCGATCGGCCGGGACGGCCCGACCGGCGGCTGTTTCACCTCCGGCGGCCCGCTGACCTGGTGACCGACGCGGCCCGATGCGCCGCGAACCGTGACCGGTGGCCCGGGCCCGGGCCCGGTCAGTGGCGCAGCGGGGATCAGTGCCCCAGCTCGGCCAACGCCCGGTCGAGCGTCGCGGTGAAGAAGTCGACCGCTTCGGCGTCGATGCACAGCGGCGGCTTGATCTTCAGCACGTTGAGGTGGTCACCGGTGGGCTGGACGACCACGCCGAGACCGAGCATCCGGTCGCACAGCTCCGCCGTCTCCTCCGTGGCCGGCTCCAGCGTCGCGCGGTCCCGGACCAGTTCCAGCCCCAGGTAGAGCCCCGAGCCGTGGACGGCGCCGACGAGCGGATGACGCTCGCCGAGCGCCTCCAGCCCGGCCTTGAGCCGCGCGCCGACGCGGACGGCGTTGCCCTGGAGGTCCTCGTCGCGCAGCACGTCGAGGACGGTGCTGCCGACGACACTGGAGACGGGGCTGCCGCCGGTGGAGGAGAAGAAGTAGCCCTGGTCGCGGTAGCGTTCGGCCACCTCCCTGGAGGTGATCACCGCGCCGAGCGGGTGTCCGTTGCCCATGGCCTTGGCCACGCAGACGATGTCGGGGACGACGCCCTGCTGCTCGAAGCCCCAGAACCAGTGGCCGAGCCGCCCGTAGCCGACCTGGACCTCGTCGGCGACGGCCAGGCCGCCGTGGCGGCGGACGGCCGCGTAGAGCTGCTCCAGATAGCCGTCCGGCAGCGCCACGCCACCCGCGTTGCCGTAGAAGGTCTCCGCCACGAAAGCCCCCGGCGCCCGTCCCGAGGCGGCGAGTTCGTCGATCGCCCGGACCGCCTCGGGCGCGTAGCGGACGGCCCCGGCGCCCCGGTGGCGGCCCCGGTAGGAGTTGGGCGAGTCCACGGTGTGTACCCAGCCCGGCCGGGTCGCCAGTGCGTTGGGGTTGTCCTGCAGGGAGGTGGAGACGGCGTCGGAGGCGTAGGTCCAGCCGTGGTAGGCCTCCCGCAGCGCCACCACGTCGTGCCGCCCGGTCGCGCCGATGGCCAGGCGGATGCCCAGGTCCACCGCCTCCGAGCCGGAGTTGACGAGGAAGACGGTGTCCAGCGGCTCGGGCAGCAGCGCGGCGAGCCGCTCGGTGAACTCGACCACCGAGGCGTAGTGGAAGCGCGAGTTGGTGTTCAGCCGCCGCAACTGCCGGGCCACGGCCCGCTCGACTGCGGGGTGGGCGTGGCCGATCGCGCTGACGTTGTTGACGATGTCGAGGTAGACGCGGCCCTGGTCGGAGACCAGGTGGTGGCGCCAGCCGCGCTCGATGCGGGGCGGGTCGTCGTAGTAGTGCCCCTGCACGGCGGCGAAGGAGGCCGCGCGCCGCGCCAACAGGTCTCCGTCCGCAGGCCTTTCGGCGGCGGCCAGGCCCAGCAGCGGCGTCGGGTCCGCGGTCAGCGCGAGCCAGCCGGCGGCGTACTCGGGCCGGACCAGCGGCGGCACGGCCGCCGGCCCGGCCCGGTGCAGCGCGACGTGGACGCGGGCGCCTGCGGGCAGGGCGACGAGCGGGTCTCCGGCGCGGACGTCGGCTCCGGCCGCAACCAGGAAGCCGCCCTCGTGGGTCAGACGCAGCGTCAGCTCGCCCTTGTCGAGAGCGAAGTCGAGCTGGTGCGCCTCTGCCTGCAGGACGCGCCCGGCCGCCGGAGCCCGCAGCACGAGGTCGCGGCCGAGCCAGAGGTCGAGGCCGGTGGGGACGGTGGCGGGCGAGGTCGCGGCGAGAACCCGGGAGCGGCTCAACCGGGGCCTGCCGTAGGGCGCGAGGACCACGGCCGCGCCCTCTGCGAGCAGCGCCCCCGCGAGCCGGTCCTCGACGCCCGCCTCCAGCCAGGCGCCGTGGTCCATGGCGTCGGAGTCGGTGGACAGGTCGAGCAGGGCGACCTCGGTCGGCTTCAGGTCTGCGACGAGAGGCGCGGCGGTCTCTACGGCCTCTCGCGCGCGGGACGGGGCCAGCGGGTCCGAGAAGGGCCGGTCGAGGCCCAGCCGGTCCAGGACCAGGCCCGTCATCACCGACGTCGGCACGCTCGTCGCCTGTTCGAAGATCCGCCATTCGCGGTCCAGGGCCGCGTTCGCGTAGGCGTTGCCCTCACCGTCGATCGCGGCCTGGTGGCGGCCGCTGGCCACGAGCGTGGCGGCGCGCAGCACCACCAGCGGCCACAGTGCCCGCGCCTCGGCGGCACTCAGAGGGCGTTCGGCGTGGAAGGCCTGGACGGCGGGCAGCACGTCGTGCGGCTCCACCCCGTCGTGGTGCAGCAACGAGGAGAGCGGGACGGCCAGTTCGGCGACGGCCCAGCTGGTGGCGACGTCGCCGAAGTCGATGACGCCGTCCGGCGTGCGTACCGGGTCGCCCACCGCGGCGACCAGGTTGTCGTCGGTGAGGTCCATGTGCACCGCCTGGCGCGGCAGTTGCTCGCGCAGGCCGTCGAGCCCGCGCCACGCGTCCTCGGCGGCAGCCGCGACGGCGGCGCGCTGGGCGGGTTCGGCTACGTGCTCCAGCAGCAGGGCGACGACGCGGTCGGCGTGCTGGAGGTCCCACTGCAGCACCCGGTCGAGCCCGGGGTGGTGGAAGTCCCGCAGTGCGGCGCTGACCCGCCCCGCGATCCGGCCCATCGCCGCGACCGCGCGCGGCGACAGATGGCGCGGGCCGGTGAGCGTCCCGCCCGGCAGGTACCGCAGCAGCCGCGCCGTGAGGGGCCCGGACGCGGTCTCCACGACGGCGGCCCGTGCGGCGCCGCCCTCCTCGCGCAGCACGGTGGCGACGCGCAGCCCGGGGTCGGCCCCGGCGATCAGGTCCGCCGCCTCGTCCTGGGCTTCGATCTCGGCGGGGCCGAAGGCCGGGTTGGCGATCTTCAGCACGGCGAGGGGCGTGCCGTCCTCACCTCGCACCAGGAAGTTCGCGTCCTGCTGGCTGCCGAGCTCCTCGACCGGACCGTCGAGCCCCAGCAGCGCGGCGATCCACCGCGCCTGCTCGGTGCTGACCTTCGGCGCGGGGAGCGCCTCGTGGGCGAAGAAGTCGATGGGCATCTGCGTTCCCGACGGTTCGACGGCGTGGCTGACATCCCCACTCTACAACCCGATCACGCGAACAACGAGCCTTTGGCAATCGATTCCGCTGTCCGATCGATCGAATCACGCGCCGAAGCCGGGTGCGGCTGAGCAAGGGTGAGCGTGGGCGGCGTGTCGCCGCCCTTCCCCGAGACCATAGGCTGCGCGCATGAGTGATCGTCTGAGGGTGGGACTGGTCGGGGCCGGGCCGTGGGCCCGGATGGCGCACGCGCCCGCGTTGGCGGGCGGCTCCGACACGGAGCTGGCCGGCGTCTGGGCGCGGCGCACGGAGGCCGCCGAGGAGCTGGGCGGGCGGTTCGGCGCGCCCGCGTTCGGGCGGCTGGAGGAGCTCTTCGACGCCTGCGAAGCGGTGGCCTTCTGCGTACCGCCGGACGTCCAGGCCGAGTTGGCGTCGCACGCGGTGCGGGCCGGCAAGGCGGTGCTGCTGGAGAAGCCGCTGGCGATGGAGCTGGACGGCGCACGGCGCCTCGCGGACGCGGTCGCCGAGGCGGGCGTGGTCTCACAGATGGTGCTGACCGCCCGCTACGCGGCCGCCACCCGGGAGTTCCTGACGCAGGCCCGCGCGGTGCGGCCGATGGGCGGCGTCGGCGTCTTCACCGGCTCCCTCGCGGACGGTCCGTTCGCCACCCCGTGGCGGCTGGAGCGCGGCGCGCTGCTGGATCTCGGCCCGCACCTGGTGGACCTGCTGGACGCGGCCCTCGGCCGGGTCGTCGCGGTACGCGCACAGGGCGACCCGCTCGGCTGGGTGGCGCTCACGCTGGAGCACGAGAGCGGCGCGCTGAGCCAGGCGGGGATGACGGCGTTCGCGGGCGGCTCCCTGCCCGCGCCGCGGATCGAGGTCTTCGGCCCCGGCGGACACGCGCGGCTGGCCTGGCCGGAGGCCCTGGAGGAGCCGTTCGCCCGGATGGTCGCCGAGTTCGCGGCGGCGGTCCGCACGGGCGAGGGCCACCCGCTCGACGCCCGTCACGGCCTGCGCCTGCAGGAACTGCTGACCGAGGCCCAGGCACAGCTCTGACCGCTCCCACGCGCGGGGTGCCGGGCCCGGCGGCCCGGCACCCCGCGCGTACGGGGGCGGGTCTCAGACCTGCGGGCCGGCCGGGTCGGCGACCAGTGCGTGCGGCGCCAGCGGCGCCGTCGTGGTGGGCGGCGTCTGCACCGGCGGGATCGGGCCGTGCAGCAGCTCCTGCTCCAGCGTCCAGGTCCACACCTCGGCCAGCGCGTTCGGCACGAGCTGGACCAGGTGCGAGGGCGCGAAGTAGTGGTAGCCGTAGTCGAGTCGGGCGTGGTTGTGCCCGTCGACCAGCGGCTCGCTGGTGGCCGTGGCCGCGGTGGCGACCAGGCCGGTGTGGCTCTTGGTGTTGTCGGGACCGGCGTAGGTGACCACGATGTCGCCGGGCTTGGCCAGCTCGGGGTGGTCGCCGAGGTCGACGCCGATGCCGCTGTCGTGCACGTAGTCGTAGAGGTTGTGGTACTGCGGCAGGTCGGAGATCAGCAGCAGGTCGTAGACCTCGCCGTTCGGAGCGTGGTAGGTGAAGTAGTCGTCCTGCGGCGCGTCCGGGCTCAGGCCCGGGATCAGCCCGGCCGCCGCGAGCGAGCGGGCGACGAACTCGGCGCACTGGTAGTTCGGCTGGTCGGCGCCGCCGGCGACGGGCGTGCTGTCGTTCCACGCCGTCCAGTTCCAGTGCGCGTCGGCGTAGCGCACCTCGGCGGCGCGCATCAACGCGTCGACGGGCGACTCGGCGGTCGACGCGTGCCCGTGCGCGGACGCGGGCGCAGTCCGCGGCGCGGCCGAGGCCGACGCGGCGAGCGCCGGACCGGTGGCCAGGGCGAGCGCGCCGACGAACGCGGCCGCGGCCAGGCGACGTCCGACGGGCAGGCGTCGGCCGTTGGTGTGGCTCATGGAAGTCCCTTGCGCGTGCGACGTCCCGCGCGGCGGGGAGGCGGCCGCGCACAGGCGGACGTCAAGCGATCACGTGCCCCCCAACCCCCTTGACCGCCGCACCCGCCCCACGCGTTGCCGGGCGGCCCGAAATCAAGGGTGTGAGTTCGGTGAACAGACGGACCGTCATCGTCCGCATGCCGTCGGACGATCCGCTCCGCTCACAGCGCCAGCGGCCGGTCCTGCGGCACGACGGGCATCGGCAGCGCCGTGACGCCCGTGGGGCTGAGGTAGGCGTCGACGCAGGCCGCCGCGGCGCGGCCCTCGGCGACGGCCCAGACGACGAGCGACTGCCCGCGCCCCGCGTCACCCGCGACGAAGACGCCGGGCCTTCCAGCTGCGTAGTGGGCGTCGCGGGCGAAGGCGCCCGTGTCGGCGGTCCGCAGCTCCAACTGCTCGGCGATGCCGTGCTCGGGGCTCTCCGGTCCGCTGAAGCCGAGGGCGAGCAGCACCAGGTCGACCGGGATGGTCCGCTCCGTCCCCGCCAGCGGCCGCCGGGTCCCGGTCTCGGCGTCGGCCAGGCTCAGGGACCGCACCCGCCCCTCGGCGTCGCCCTGGAAGCGGACGGTCGCGGCAGAGAACACGCGGACGTCGCGCAGCGCCTCCTGCTGCGGCAGGCCGCTGCTGTCGCCGGCCAGCACCGCTCCGTCGCGGACCAGCTCCTGTCCCTCCTGGTGCGCGGGGCTCATCCGGTGGAGGCGTGCGTGCACCGGCCAGGGCTCGTGGTCGGCGCGGTCCGTTCCGGGCTGCGGTTTGATGTCCAGCTGCACCACGGAGGCGGCTCCCTGCCGCAGCGCGGTGCCGAGACAGTCGGCGCCGGTGTCCCCACCGCCGATGATCACGACGTGGTGCCCCTCCGCGCTGATCGGGGGACGGTCGTAGTCGCCCTCCTGCACCCGGTTGGCCTGGGTCAGGTACTCCATCGCCTGGTGGACCCCGGCCAACTCGCGCCCTGAAACCGGTAGTTCGCGCGCGGCGGTGGCGCCGACCGCGACCACCAGGGCGTCGTGCCGCCGCAGCAGCCCGCCCGCGTCCACCGTACCGCCCACGTCCATGCCGGTCCGGAACACCGTTCCCTCGGCGGCGAGTTGGTCGAGCCGCCGGTCCAGGAAGTCCTTGTCCATCTTGAACTCGGGTATGCCGTACCGCAGCAGTCCGCCGACGCGGTCGTCGCGCTCGTACACGACCACGGTGTGGCCGGCGCGGGTCAGCTGCTGCGCGCACGCGAGGCCGGCGGGGCCGGAGCCGATGACCCCCACGCTCCTTCCGGAGAGCCGCTCCGGAACCTGCGGGCGGACCCAGTCCTCCTCCCAGGCGCGGCACGCGATCGCCGCCTCGACGGCCTTGATCGTCACGGGCGCGTCGTCGATCCCGAGGACGCAGCCGCTCTCACAGGGGGCGGGACACAGGAATCCGGTGAACTCCGGGAAGTTGTTCGTGGCGTGCAGCCGCTCCGCGGCCTCGCGCCAGTCGGCGCGCGCGACGAGGCCGTTCCACTCCGGGATGAGGTTGCCCAGCGGGCAGGCGTGATGGCAGAACGGGATGCCGCAGTCCATGCACCGGCTCGCCTGGTCCTGGACGACCGGTAGCAGTCGCCCGGGTGCGTGCACCTCGCGCCAGTCCCGCACCCGTTCCGGCACGGGCCGCAGCGGCCATTCCTGGCGCGGCGTGCGCAGGAAATCCCAGATGTCAAGAGTGTGGCGTTTGTCCACAGACCAACGGTAGGACTTCCCCGCCACGCTCGGCAAAAGGTCGGTCGCGAGCCTGCCGCAGAGGTCACCGGCCGTACTGTCGGCGGTGCGCGGTGACGCGCACGCGGGTACCGCAGCGCGGGGAGCAGAACCGCTGTGGGGACCGGCGACCGGCGTCGACGAAGTAGCGGTCGCAGCCGGGCGCCGCACACCGGCCCCAGGCGCAGCGGCCGCGTTCGCCCAGCCAGAGCGCGAGGGCGAGGGCGGCCGTGGAGAGCAGCCAGTGGACCGGCCCGGCGTCCTGCGGGGTCTGGCCGTGGACCGCCCAGGGTCGGCCCTCCAGGCGGACCAGACGGGGCCGGGACGGGTACCGGTCGAGCAGCGCGTTGACGGCGTCGGCGGCCCGGTTCACGTCGTCCAGGTCCAGGACGGCGACCAGGAGCGCGACGGCCTCGCGCAGCTCCGGCACCGAGGCGCCGGCAAGGCGGCGCGGCGGGCCGCCGTGCAGGTCCACCACGGCCTGCAGCCCTGCCGCCGTCGCCTCGGGGTCCCCCTGGAGGGTGTTGACCAGATCGACCAGGAAGTACAGGCCGCGCGGCCTGTCGTCGGGGAGTTCCGGCTGCATCCGTGCTTTCCTTCATGATCGTCGCTTGGTAACGTCTAAACCAAGCTTAGCCGTTACATCCTGGAAGGTGGTTCGCCGTGGTGGCGTCGGAGACATCGGTACTGGTGGTCGGCGGCGGCCCCGTCGGCCTGACGCTGTCCTGCCTGCTGTCGGCCCAGCGGGTCGACAACGTGCTGGTCGAGGCCCACCGGGCGACCTCACCGCACCCCAAGGCCCGCGGGGTCTCCGCGCGCTCCATGGAGATCTTCCGGCGCATCGGGATCGAGGAGGAGGTCAGGAAGGCGGGCCTGCCGGCCGAGCACGTCTCCTTCTACCGGGGCCGCGATCTCGTCGACCCCGACTTCGTCCGCACCGGCCTCGTCCCGCAACGCGACGAGAACGACCGGGGCGACCAGGACGGGGACGGAGACAGCAGCGACGAGCGCACGCCGTCCCCGGGGCTGCTCTGCTCCCAGGACGCCCTGGAACCCGTGCTGCTGCGGCACGCCACGGAGCCGACAGGCCGTCGGATCCGGTTCGGAACGCGCCTGCTCTCCTTCGCCGAGGACGACGAGGGCGTCCTGGCGGTCGTCGAGGCGGTGGACACCGGCGAGAGGCACCGGATCCGCGCGGACTGGCTCGTCGGCTGCGACGGCGCCGCGAGCGCGGTGCGCGCCGGCGCGGGCATCGCCATGGAGGGTCCGACGGGGCTCGGGCGCTACCTGAGCATCCGCTTCGAGGCGCCGCTGGGGCACGTCGTGGCCGACCGCGCCAGCGCCTCGTACTTCCTCACCACCCCCGGCCGGGGCGGCTTCCTGGCCGTGGACAACGACCGCCACTGGATCTACCAGCATCCGCTCGCCGCCGGGGAGGCCGAACCGGCAGGCGACCCCGCCGGCCCCGCGGACCCCGCGGACCGCCCGCGCCTGGCCGAGCTGATCCGGACCGCGGCCGGCATCCCGGACCTGGAGGTGACGGTGCGGGACACCTCGACCTGGCGCATGGACGCCCAACTCGCCGCCGACTACCGCCGCTCACGCGTCCTGCTGGCGGGTGACGCGGCTCACGTCATCCCGCCGACCGGCGGGCACGGCATGAACACCGGCATCGGGGACGCGGACAACCTCGCCTGGAAGCTCGCGGCCGTCACCGCCGGACACGCGGGCGCAGCCCTGCTGGACAGCTACGCGGCCGAACGCCGCCCCATCGCCCGTCAGGTGATCGACGTCTCCGCTGACAACGCCCGCAACCGGGGCAGTTACCGCATCGACGACGAGCTCCTGCTGACCGCCGTCTACCGGTCCGACGCCGTCGCCCCCGAGCCCGGCGCGACGCCGGGGCACAGCGCCCTCTCCGTCGACGGATACCGGCCCGCCTGCCGTCCGGGCGCCCGCCTCCCCCATGTCCGCCTCGCCGACGGACGCTCCAGCCTCGACCTCGTCGGCCCCGGCTTCACCCTGCTGACCGCCGCCGAGGGCCCGGCCTGGCGGCGGCGGGCCGAGTCCGCAGGGAGGTCCGGCATCCCCGTGACGCCGCGACCGCTCGACCGTGAGGCCGACCCGGCACGGTGGACCCGTCTGACCGGCCAGGGCGACACCACGGCCGCCGTCCTGGTCCGGCCCGACGGACACGTCGCCTGGTGCGGGACACGGACAGTGACGGATCTTCAGGCCGTGCTGCGGCGCATTGTCGCCAGCTGACAGAATGTCTCGCCCGAGTGTCGCCGCACGACCGCACAACAACGCAATGCGACTAATCGTCAGCAAGGCTTCGGTCACGCCGCGATGATTCACAGCCAATTCTGATGGTAACGGTCGGTGCACATTTCGTTTCTCTTAGCGGGCATTTCACAGTTGGTCGACCGGGCTCCGCTACTTGGTGTAACGTCTGCCGCCAAGCGCAGCTTCATGGGGCGAATTCCCGGCCCCGCGTGCGCATTTGCAATTCCGAGGGGCCATCCGGCCCTGTTCAGCCCGCCCGAAAAGGGGTCCTGAACATGATCACGATCGCTTCGTCGTCCGGCAAGCCGGCCCCGATACCCGGCTCGCCGCTCGACGCGTACAACCACGGCATCGCGTACGACACGGGTGTGCACCAGATCGCCCGGCTCTTCGCGCTGATCGCCTACTCCCTCATGATCGCCACGCTCCTGCTGGGGGTGATCCTCCGCCTGCGCCTCCTCGAGCGCTACGTCAACCGCCCCACCATCTACGGGGCCCACATGTCCCTGGGCCTGAGCGCGCTCATCTTCGGCTGCCTGCACGGGCTGACCTTCCTGTACCAGCCGATCTGGCACATCGGGAACGTGGAGCTGCTGGTGCCGTTCACGGGGTCGGTGCAGCGGATGCCGGTGGGCTTCGGCATCCTGGGCACCGAACTCGCCGTCGCGGTCGGCTGCTCGGTGTGGCTGCAACGACGGCTCGGCTACCAGCGATGGCTGAGATTCCACCAGCTCGCCTACGTCTCCTTCGCGCTGATCTGGCTGCACATCTTCCTGGTCCACCCCGAGCCGCGGCATCTCAACCTCGTGGCGGTCGGCATCGCGCTCGGCGCCGGGGTGTGCCTGCTCGCCTTCCTGATCCGGGCGCTGCCCTCGCGGTCGCGGCTGCGCGGGCGGGCGTTCCGCTCGAACGGTGGTGAGGCATGACCGGACACCTGACGGCGCACCCCTCCGGGCTGCCCTACCCGTACCCGCAGCACCCGCAGTACCCGGTCAGGCCGACCCAGCTCCCTCCGGCCCAGGCACCCGGTCAGGCGCCGGTGCCCGCACCCCTCCAGGCGCCGGTCCCCGGGAACGCCTTCGGCTCCGGCGAGCCGGTGCTGGTGCCGGAGAAGCGCCCGGTCCGGGTCAGCGTCGACAACAACCGCTGCCACATCTACGGGATCTGCCAGCAGGAGGCGCCGGAGGTCTTCCGGATCTCCAACGAGGGGTCGCTGCACTACACCGGCAGCGTCCCCGCGGAGTTCGCCGCGAGGACCCGCCAGGCGGCCCGGTGCTGCCCGATGCAGGCGATCCGCCTCCACGGCGGCGGCCCTGCGGCCGGCCGCAAGCCGATAGCGCCTCCGCTGCGCAGCGGGACGAGCGTGCGCGAGCGCCGCAAGCGCATCGTCGTCGCGGGAGGCGGGCTCGCCGGGGTCAGCGCGGCCGCGCGCCTGCGGGACCGCGGCTACGGCGGCGAGCTCGTGATCGTCGGGGAGGAACGGCATCTCCCCTACAGCCGCCCGCCGCTGTCCAAGCAGTACCTCGCGGGCGAGCTGCCGGGCGACGAGCTCACCTTCCGGGCGGACGAGTCGCTGGACGCGCACTGGTTGCTGCAGACCCCGATGACCGGCCTCGACCTGGCGCACAGCGCGGTGCTCCTGCGCGGCGGCGAGCGGCTGCCCTTCGACGGACTGGTGCTCGCCACCGGGGTCGATGCCAAGCGCCTGCCCGAGGCGCCGGTGTTCAGCGAGCGGGTGCGCACCATCCGGACGCTGGAGGACGCCGCCGCCGTCCGCAGCGCCATGCACGAGGCCCGGGCCCACCGTGTGGTGATCCTCGGCGGAGGCTTCGTCGGCTGTGAACTCGCCTGCACCGCACGCGAACACGGCATGGACGTGACCCTGGTGGTGCACAGCGCGCCGCTGTTGCGCCGGGTGCTCGGCGCCAAGGTCGGCGCCGTGGTGGGCTCCATCCAGCGTCGGGCCGGCGTCGATGTGCGCGTGAACACACAGATCGTGGATTGGCAGGACCATGGCGAGACGCTACGGTTGGGCCTCGATGACGGCACGCAACTCGACTGCGACTTCGTCGTCCTGGGACTCGGCAGCGAACCGCGGACCGAATGGCTGCGCGACAGCGGCCTGGAGGTCTCGGACGGGGTGCTCTGCGGCCCCACCTCCCACGTGGTGGACCGGTGGGGCCGGCTGCTGCCGCACGTGGTGGCCGCGGGCGACGTGGCCCGCTGGCCCAACGTGCGCTTCGACGAGGTGCCCCGCCGCGTCGAACACCTCATCCACGCCGTGGAGATGGGCCAGCACGCAGCGGACGCGCTGCTGCGCGGCCCCGCCCGGACCGACCGGTTCACCCCCGTCCCGAGGTTCTGGTCCGAGCAGCACGGCACCCGGATCCAGGCCGTGGGCAGCCCCGCCCTGGGCACCGAGGTCGAGATCGTCGAGGGCTCACTGCGCTCGGAGCGGTTCATCGCCCGCTACATCCGTCCCACCCCCTACGGACCGCAGGTGGTCGGGGTCGTGGCCTTCGACATGCCGGTACAGCTGCTGGCCTACCGGGACCAGATCGGCCACAACCGCCCGCGCCCACGCGCGGTCCGCTCCAGGAGGCGCCGTTGATCTCCCGCTCCGACAACCCCGGCCCTTCCGGCCGCCGACGTCGCGGCGGCCGGCCCGTCAGGGCCGGGGACCTGATGCGTTCGGCGCTGGCCCTGCCCGCGCGCGCGGGCCTGCGCTGGCTGGTGATCCTGGTGGTCATGGTGGCCGCCATGAGCGCCTACGGCCGCGTCCTGACCACGGCACCCCCCATGCCGCCCAGCCAGGCCCCGACCCACACGGCGACCCCGGGCAACGGGGCAACCCCGAGCAACGGCACGGTCACGTCCATGATCCGCTGACCCGCCCCCGACGCCGGACCACCCGAACACCCACCCTCGGCTCGCCCGGAGGCCCGTGACACCGGACCTCCGGGCGGCTTCGTTCACCCACCCCCCGTAGCCCCACCC
>NZ_BBPP01000004.1:19427-191525 GCF_000787835.1 Streptacidiphilus melanogenes | reverse complement strand
GCCCGTGACACCGGACCTCCGGGCGGCTTCGTTCACCCACCCGCCGTAGCCCCACCCGCGCCGGCCCCGCGCGCACGGGCCGGTCCGGGGTCGAACCGAGGTCGCCCCGGCCTTGATCGCCCGCCCGGACGGGTCGGGCACGTTCGGTGCCAGGCCGAGAGCCATCCCCGCCCCGGGACCCACGCGGGCAGGCCGGGTGGGTTCACAGCAAGCCCAGAGCGATCCATCGCCCTCGGCACCCGCGCCGACAACCCCGCGCGGACCCGGGTTGAGCGGACCGAGCCGGAAGGCGGCCCGGGCGGCCGCGGCCGCCGGCGCGCCGGGTGTTCAGGCGTACGGGACCTCCAGCGCGCGGCTCACGCGCGCGGCTCACGCGCGTCGGCGCGCAGACCCCGGGCCACCCGCCGACGGGCGGCGCGCGCATGAGTCGGGGATCGACCACATCTATGCTGATTTCGTCCGGTTTCAGCTGGATGATCCTTTCCATGCGGTGCACTGCGCAGCCCCGCGCTGCCGGACGGCGCGGGAGGTGCGTGGGTGTTGAGCCTGACCGGCACGGGTCTGGTGTGGCTGCTGGTGGCCTGCGTCGTGGTGTCCGTGGCGGCCGCCGTGGCGCTGTGGAACCGGGTGCGCGGGCACCGCCTGCTGCGGCTGCTCCAGCGCGTGCTGCTGATCCTGCTCTGCCAGGTGACGGCCATCGCGCTGGTCGCCGCGTGGATCAACAACAGCTACGGGCTCTACACCTCCTGGGCGGACCTCTTCGGCAACGAGAGCGGCGCGACGGTGGCGATGCCGGGACCGCCCGCGGGACGGGCGGTGTTCACCCAGTCGAGCGACGGCACCCTGCAGACCTACGTGCACGGCGAGGTGTCGCACCTGTCCGGGCAGGTGCTGGTGTGGACCCCACCGCAGTACGACCAGCCGGCCTACCAGCACACGGCCTTCCCGGTGATCATGCTGCTGCACGGCGTCCCCGGATCGCCCACCTCCTGGACCGAGGACGGGGGCATGCCCACCGCACTCGCGCGCATGATGGACGAGGGCACGGTCCGGCCCTCGATCGTGGTGATCCCGGTCATCGACCCGGCCGGAGTCGACACCACCTGCAGCGACGTCCCCGGCCACGCGAACGCCACCTGGCTGGCCGAGGACGTGCCCACGCTCGTCCGGGACCACTTCCGGGTGCTGCCCAACCCGCAGGGGTGGGGGTTGGCGGGCCTCTCCACGGGCGGCCTGTGCGCGGCGAAGCTGCCCATGCAGTACCCGCGGGTCTTCACCGCCGGGGCGGCCATGGACCCGGACCCGTTCACCGGCGACGCCTCCGCCCTGCCCGATCCCACCACGCGCCTGCACAACAGCCCGCTGTGGCTCGCGAACCAGAGGCCGGACGTCTCGCTGCTGCTGGCCACCAGCGCCGAGGACCCGATCAGCCCGGTCGGCAACCTGGTCTCGCTCCAGGACGCGATCCGGCCGCCGACCACCGTCGCCCCGCTGCTGATCCTCGCCCAGGGCGGCCACAACTGGGGCACCTGGCAGCGCATGTACCCGACGGTCTTCCCCTGGCTCAGCCTGCACCTCGCCGCCCCCGCCCCCGCGCGGCGCTGACCTCCGCACCTCCCGACGCGACGTCGTCCCCTTCCCAACGCGACACGAGCCGGGCGACGGGCAAGGCTGGAAGAAGCGCCCGGAAGGTGAAGCGCATGGACAAGAAGTGGTGGACGCTGATCGCGGTGTGCGTCGGCACCTTCATGCTGCTTCTCGACGTCACGATCGTCGTGGTCGCGCTGCCGGACATCCAGCGGTCGCTGCACGCGAGCTTCAGCGACGTGCAGTGGGTGGTCGACGCCTACGCGCTCGCCCTGGCCTCGTTCCTGCTGACCTCCGGCGTGCTGGCGGACCGCTACGGCCGCCGGCTGCTCTTCCTGATCGGGCTGGTGGTGTTCACCGCCGGATCACTGCTGTGCGGCCTGGCGCAGACGTCGCTCATGCTGATCCTGTCCCGCGCGGGACAGGGCGTCGGCGGAGCGATCATGTTCTCCACCTCGCTGGCCCTGCTGGGTCACAGCTTCCGTGGCCGCGACCGCGGCGTCGCCTTCGGGGTCTGGGGAGCGATCACGGGCGTGGCCGTCTCGCTGGGCCCGATCCTCGGCGGGGTGATCACCACCGGCATCAGCTGGCGGGGCATCTTCCTGGTCAACGTGCCGATCGGCATCGCCGCGCTGGCCGTCACCCGGTGGCGGGTGGACGAGTCCCGCGCGGCGCGTCCGGGCCGGCTCGACCTGCCGGGCTTCGGGCTGCTGACCCTGGGGCTGGTCGGCCTGATCTACGGGCTGATCCGAGCGGGGGAGGCCGGCTGGAGCGACACCGGGGCGATCGTGTCCCTGGCGGTGGGCGCGGTGCTGCTCGCGGGCTTCGTCCTTGCCGAGCGCACCGTCACCGACCCCATGTTCGACCTGGGCCTGTTCCGCAAACCGACCTTCGTCGGCGGGCTGGCCGCCGCCTTCGCGATGAACGGCTCGCTGTTCGCGATGCTGCTGTACCTGGTCCTGTATCTGCAGGACATCCTCGGCTACTCGGCGTTGGACACCGGCGTGCGCCTGCTGGTCTCGAGCGGGTCGCTGCTGGTGGCCGCCACCGTGGCGGGCCGGCTGAGCGAGCGGGTGTCGGCGCGGTGGCTGATCGGACCGGGTCTGCTGGCCGTCGGAGCGGGTCTGCTGCTGATGACCGGCCTCGACGCACAGAGCTCGTGGACGCACCTGGTCCCGGGCTTCATCGTGTCCGGTGTCGGCGCGGGCTTCGTCAACCCGCCGCTGGCCTCCACGGCCATCGGCGTCGTCGAGCCGGAACGGGCGGGCATGGCCTCCGGCATCAACTCCACCTTCCGTCAGATCGGCCTGGCCACCAGCATCGCGGCGCTCGGCTCGATCTTCACCACCTCGCTGCACAACCGGCTCACCCAGGGGCTGACCGGCACAGCGCTGGCACCCCACGCGGGGCAGATCCTGAACGCCGTCCGCCAGGGCCAGGTCAGCAACCAGGTCGGTACGGGAGCAGGCGCGCTGCCGCCCCCGCTGCGCTCCGAGCTCGAGACGCTGGTCCGGTCGAGCTTCACCGGCGCGCTGGACATCCTGCTGGTGGTGACCGGCGTGCTCGCGCTGGTCGGCGGTGCCGCCTCGATGCTGCTCATCCGCGACAGGGACTTCGTCGTCCGGCAGCCGGAGGGCGAGAGGCCCCCGGTCCGCCAGCCTCCGGCGTAGCCCGGGCGTGGCCCCCGCCGCGCCCCGGGGACGGCCTCGGCGCGACTCCGCGGAAGCCCGGAACGACAATCGGCCCGGGCAGAGCCGAACGGGTCTGCCCGTGTCACCGGTTCGGTTGATCTCCGGCGCCCAGGCGGGCAAGTCGGCCCACACGGGGTCCGACTCTCGCTAGCGTGCCAACACCCGGCAGACCGCCGCGGATACGGAACATCACCGACACCGGCAGGCGGGCCATCCCCCCGTGGGCGCGAGGAGACCCGTGCAAGCTCAACCCACCGCCGCTGTCGAAGAGGCGACCCGCGAGACCAAGCCCGTCAAGGCGGGCGAAACGATCATCAAATGGATGACGACGACCGACCACAAGACGATCGGCACGCTCTACATCGTCACGTCGTTCGCGTTCTTCCTGGTCGGCGGCGTCATGGCGCTGCTGATCCGCGCTCAGCTGATCCAGCCGAACAACGACGTGCTGTCGAACGAGCAGTTCAACCAGGCGTTCACGATGCACGGCACGATCATGCTGCTGATGTTCGCGACGCCGCTCTTCGCCGGCTTCACGAACTGGATCATGCCGCTCCAGATCGGCGCCCCCGACGTGGCGTTCCCACGTCTGAACATGTTCGCCTACTGGCTGTACCTGTTCGGCTCGCTGATCGCCGTCGGCGGCTTTCTCACCCCGGACGGCGCGGCCGACTTCGGCTGGTTCGCCTACACGCCGCTGTCCGACGCGATCCACAGCCCCGGCATCGGCGGCGACATGTGGATCATGGGCCTGGCCTTCTCCGGTTTCGGCACCATCCTCGGCTCGGTCAACTTCATCACCACCATCCTGTGCATGCGCTGCCCCGGGATGACGATGTTCCGGATGCCGATCTTCGTGTGGAACGTGCTGCTGACCGCCGTACTGGTGCTGCTCGCGTTCCCCGTGCTCGCCGCCGCGCTGCTGGCGCTGGAGGCGGACCGCAAGTTCGGGGCCCAGGTCTACAACCCGGCCAACGGCGGGGCCATCCTGTGGCAGCACCTGTTCTGGTTCTTCGGCCACCCCGAGGTGTACATCATCGCGCTGCCGTTCTTCGGCATCATCTCGGAGATCATTCCGGTCTTCTCGCGCAAGCCGATGTTCGGCTACTCCTCGCTGATCGCGGCCACCATCGCGATCGCCGGCCTGTCCGTGACGGTGTGGGCGCACCACATGTACGTCACCGGCGCCGTCCTGCTGCCGTTCTTCTCCTTCATGACGTTCCTGATCGCCGTTCCGACCGGCGTCAAGTTCTTCAACTGGATCGGCACCATGTGGCGGGGCTCGCTCAGCTTCGAGACGCCGATGCTGTGGACGCTCGGCTTCCTGGTCACCTTCGTCTTCGGTGGTCTGACGGGCGTTCTGCTCGCCTCCCCGCCGATCGACTTCCACGTCTCGGACTCGTACTTCGTCGTGGCCCACTTCCACTACGTGGTCTTCGGCACGGTCGTCTTCGCGATGTTCGCCGGGTTCTTCTTCTGGTGGCCGAAGTGGACCGGGAAGATGCTCGACGAACGCCTGGGCAAGATCCAGTTCTGGATGCTCTTCATCGGCTTCCAGACCACCTTCCTGGTGCAGCACTGGCTTGGCGCCGAAGGCATGCCGCGTCGTTACGCGACCTACCTGCCCAGCGACGGCTTCACCACGCTCAACGTGGTCTCCTCCTGCGGTTCCTTCCTGCTGGGCCTCTCGATCCTGCCGTTCCTCTACAACGTCTGGCGAACCGGCAAGTACGGCCTCGTCAACACCGAGGACGACCCGTGGGGCTACGGGCGCTCCCTGGAGTGGGCGACCTCAAGCCCGCCGCCTCGGCACAACTTCCTCACCCTGCCGCGCATCCGGTCCGAATCCCCGGCGTTCGAACTGCACCACCCCGCGATCGCGGCGCGCGACTACATGGAGAACGTCGGCGAGGTCCCGGCCCACCTCACCGCCGCCGCCGAACGCGAGGCGCGGCGCAGGTCGGACGGCGAGGGATAGCGGGAACTCCGACCCGTGGCCGCCGACGACGAAATCCAAGCCCCGGACCGTACCCCCGACAGCGCCGCAGGCCTGCGGATGCTGGAGGGCTACCTCTACTGGCAGGCGGAGACCGCCCGTGCCCAGCAGGACGCCGAGCTCTTCGCCGACCGGCTCCCCTGGCTCACGAGCGGCCAGCGGGAGGACGTCATCCGCCTCTACCGGGAGGAGCGCCTGGCGACCTCCCGGGCCTTCCTCGACCGCATCGCCCACCGGGTGCGCGAACTCCAGCAGGAGTACACGGCCCGGTACCGGCAGCTGAAGATCCGTGTCGTGGCCGCGTCCTTCGCGGCCGCGGCCGGGCTGGTCGCCGCCGACGCCCTGCTTCACCAGACCGGGTGAGCAGGGCGTATCGGCGCACGGAGGGGGCAGGAAGCAGGTAGGGCCCCTCCTGCGGGCCCTTCCCCCGCGGACGCTTCTCCCACGGGCGCTCCGCCGACCGCACGCGCTCGACCTGCCGCGGGCGCGACCCGGATCCCGCCGGGCCCCGAAGAGCCGTACTGGGAAGGATGTGAGCCGCATGGGCGTCGCCCGTCGCTTCACGGACGTCTTCAGGATGAAGGCGAACAAGGCCCTGGACCGCGCCGAGGATCCACGGGAGGTGCTGGACTACGCCTACCAGCGGCAGTTGGGCCTGCTCCAGCAGGTCAAGCGTGGGCTGGCGGACGTGGCCACCAGTCGCAAGCGCATCGAGCTGCAGCGCAAGCAGCTCGCGCAGTCGGCGGAGACGCTCCAGTCGCAGGCGCAGCAGGCGCTTGCGGGCGGCCGGGAGGATCTGGCGCGGGAGGCGCTGAGCCGCCGCGGCGCCGTCCTCGAGCAGGACCAGGAGCTGCAGACGCAGCTGGCGACCCTGCAGGAGCAGGAGGAGAAGCTCACCGTGGCGTCCCAGCAGTTGGAGGCCAAGGTCGAGGACTTCCGCACCCGCAAGGAGACGGTCAAGGCCACCTATACGGCCGCCGAGGCCCAGACGAAGATCAGCGAGGCCGCGACCGGCATCTCGGGCGAGATGGGCGACATCGGCACCGCGATCCAGCGGGCCCAGGACCGGACCGAGGAGCTGCAGGCGCGGGCCGGAGCGCTGGACGAGCTGATGGCCTCCGGTGCGCTGGAGGACGCCGGCTCCCCCGTCGCCCACGACGAGCTGCGCGAGCAGCTCGACGCGCTCACCGCGGGTGACGGCGTCGAGGCCGAACTCGCGGCCATGAAGGCCGAACTCGCCTCCGGCAAACCGGCCGATCCGCCTCCCTCCCTGGAGGCCGCCCGGGACGAACCCGAGGCCGCCGAGTCCCCCGTGGCCGTCCAGGACGGCCAGAACACCGAGGACACCAGGGACGCAGGAAAGTCCAGGGAGGCCGAAACCCCCAAGGAACACCCGGACCCGCCCGACCGGCCCTAGTCGAGGGCCGGTCGCGGACCGGTGCTTCCCGGCCACCCGAGATGGCCGAAGGGCATGTACATGACGGCTCGTTCGGCTACGGTGGGTCATGGCCACACCACCGGGCGACGCGGGGACGGACTTGGATTTGGCGCGAAGGTCCTTATGGCACACCGGCCGCAGGCTCGTCGTGCGCGGCGGGCAACGGTGCGCGGACGTGATCGACTCGTTCGACCCGCTCCCTGACAGCCGGTACGTGCTCTACCTGCGCCCGTTCACCAACGACGTGACCCTGGCGGAGGCGCTGGTGCGCCGCTTCGCCCGGTTCGGGCGCGTCGTGGCGGTCGGACGGCCGGGGGAACGACCGCCTCCGGTGGGCGAGGTGCGCGGGCGACTGCCCCGCGACGACTGGCAGGGCCCGGTCAGCGCCCTGATCGCCGGAGCCCACGTCGTGCTGATGGCCGCCGGACCCGGCCCCGGGACGGTGTGGGAGTTCACCGAGGCGGTGCGACTGCTGGACCCCACCCGGCTGGTGCTGTTGATCTACTGCGACGCGGAGACGTACGACCGCTTCCGGACTGCCGTCGCCGCGGAGTACCGGCGGCGCCTGGTCACCGAGCCGCAGCATCCGGACCGGCCGTGGCCGGCGCTGCCCCCGCTGCCGGACTACCCGGGGCTCACCCGGTCCGGACGGGCCGACCGGCCCCGCTGGGACCTCGTCCTCAAGGGCGTGATCGTGTTCGCCCCGGACTGGACGGCCACCTTCACCCGCTTCGTGCCGGCGACGCGCCGCCTGCCGGGCCCGCGCCCGCTGGAGCGGCTGGTCCACCACGCCCTGCAGCCGGTGCTGGCGCAGTTGGACGGCCTCGGCTCGGCGCCTCGTCTCCCGAGCCGCACCGAGCTCCACGAGTGACCGACGACCACGAGCGACCGACGACAGAGGCAGCCGATGGCGATTCCCCAGCAGGGCAGGGCGTTCAGCACGGAGCCGGCGGTGCACGGGCTCGACGAGTCGGTCATCGTCGTGGTCGAGCTGTACAAACTCGCGGTAGAGATGGCCGACCGCGTCTCGGCCCGGCGTTCGGTCGCCAACGCGTTCTTCCTCTCGATCCAGACGGCCTTCCTCGGCGCGGTGGGCGTCACCCTCGCGAGCGTGCGCAGCGAACCCGGGTGGCTCGCCCCCGTCATCACCCTGGCCGGGTTCGCGATCTCGGCGGCCTGGTGGCTCCAACTGCGCAGCTACCGCGACCTCAACGCGGCGAAGTTCCAGGTCATCAACAGGGTCGAGAAGGAGCTCCCGATCCGGATCTTCTCCGACGAGTGGGCCCTGCTGAAGCCGGCCC
Source organism: Streptacidiphilus melanogenes (assembly GCF_000787835.1). GTDB lineage: Bacteria > Actinomycetota > Actinomycetes > Streptomycetales > Streptomycetaceae > Streptacidiphilus > Streptacidiphilus melanogenes. The sequence continues at coordinate 183,512 of NZ_BBPP01000004.1, read as the reverse complement.
AGGCCACCGCGGGCGCCGCCGCGGAGGAGGCCGGCCCGCCGTACCTGAAGGGCCACCACTACACGGAGTTGGGCGCCAGCGAGCGGACCATCCCGTGGATCTTCGCAGCCTTGCACGCCCTGCTGCTGCTCGGAAGGATGCTGGGGTGACGTATCTCAGCGATGACGCGGCGCTCATCAGAGGCAACCTCCCTTCCGACGCTCGGCCGCCGTCCGACGCGGACGCGCTCTTCCTGCTCTACGCGGTCCTCATGCGCGCCAAGGGCGAGCAGGTGACCGCCTCCGACGTCCACGACGCCTGGGCGGCGTGGCAGCAGACCCTGAACCCGGAGCATCCCGCTCTGGTCCCGTTCCGCGAACTGTCCCGGGCCGTCCAGGACGAGGACGAGCCCTACGTGGCGGCCATCCACGCGGCGACCCGCGTCCTGGCGTCCCGCAAGGAGGCGCCCGCGACCCGGCTCTCCGGCCGCCGGGCGTGACCGGACGGACACCGTGGGTGGAAACCACTCGCAGGGGTGCACGCCGACCTCTTCCCCGGTTCTGACCTGCGGCTATATGGTGCTGGGACTGGTTTTGAGCGGCCAGTGAGCCCCGGTGCGACCCCCCGACGCACCGGGGCCGACCGCTGCTCGGACTCCGTGCCTCGATGCCTCCCCGCGGCTCATCCGTTCGGCCCAGCGCGGCACGCGCGCGGGTGGGGATCCGGCCAGGCTGGTTGCGGAAAGCCCACTCCGCCCGCCTCGACCGCCCCGCCGCCGGAGGTTCCGCCATGCGCCGCTATCCGCCGATCGCCGACCACGGACTCATCGGAGACCTCCAGACGGCCGCGATGGTCTCGTCCGAGGGCGTGATCGACTGGTTCTGCGCCCCGCGATTCGACTCGCCGAGCCTGTTCGCCTCCCTGCTCGACCACGACAAGGGCGGCCACTTCGCCATCACCGCGGACGTCGACGATCCGGCGGACGTCACCATCCGCCAGCTCTACCTCCCCGACACCGCCATCGTCATCACGCGGTTCCTCACCGTGGACGGGATCGGCGAGGTCGTCGACTTCATGCCCCTCGACGACCCCTCGACCGCGCACGACCGCCGCCGCATCTTCCGGGCCGTACGGGTCGTGCGCGGGAGCGTCCGCTTCCGGCTGGAGTGCCGGCCCCGCTTCGACTACGGACGCGCGTCGCACGACGCCGTCGCCGGACCTGACGGGGTCACCTTCCGCTCCGAGGCCGGGACCGCCCACCTGCAACCGTTCGGGCCGATCAGCCTGGACCTCGACGACCGCGACGTGGTCACCCGGTTCACCCTGCACCACGGCGAACTCGCCGCCGTCCTGCTGACCACCGGCGCACCGGGCGATCCGGTGCCGGAGCCGCTGGGCGAGGCGGCGGGCCGTGAGCTGTTCTACGACACCATCCGCTTCTGGCACGAGTGGATCAGCCGGTGCCGCTACAAGGGCCGCTGGCAGCAGGTGGTCAACCGCTCCGCGATCACCCTGAAGCTGCTCAGCTACGCGCCGACCGGCGCGTTCCTCGCGGCCGCGACCGCGGGACTGCCCGAACAGATCGGCGGCGAGCGCAACTGGGACTACCGCTTCACCTGGGTGCGCGACGCCTCGCTCTCGGTCGGCGCGCTGGTCCGGCTCGGCTACAGCGAGGAGGCCGACGCCTTCCGGAACTGGCTCGGCCTGCGAATGCAGGAGGGCCGGACCGCGACCGGCGAGCCGCTGCAGATCATGTACCGGATCGACGGGGACCCGCACCTGGTCGAGGAGACCCTGGACCACTTCGAGGGCTACCGCGGCTCCGCGCCCGTCCGCATCGGCAACGGCGCCGCGGACCAGCTCCAGCTCGACATCTACGGCGAGGCCGTCTACGGCCTGACCCAGACCATGCACGTCGCCGACGAAGCCGGGTACGACGGCTGGATGAAGGTCTCCGAGCTGCTGGACTGGCTCTGCGACAACTGGGACCGCGCCGACGAGGGCATCTGGGAGACACGCGGCGGGCGGCGCGACTTCACCTACAGCCGATTGATGTGCTGGGTCGCCTTCGACCGCGCCATCCGGGCCGCGCAGCACCTCGGCCGCCCGGCGAACCTGGCCCGCTGGACCGCCGCGCGCGACGACATCCTGCGGCAGGTGATGGACAAGGGCTGGAACGAGAAGCGGCAGGCCTTCGTCCAGTCCTACGGGGACGAGGTGCTGGACGCCTCGCTGCTGTGGATGCCGCTGTCGGGCTTCCTCGCCCCTCGCGACCGCCGCTGGCTCGCCACACTGAACGCGATGGGCGAGGAGCTGGTCTCCGACAGCCTCGTCTACCGCTACAACCCCGAGGCCTCCCCCGACGGGCTGCGCGGCAGCGAGGGCACGTTCTCGCTGTGCAGCTTCCTCTACGTCAACGCCCTCGCCAAGGCGGGCCGGATCGAGCTGGCGCGCTACGCCTTCGAGAAGATGCTCACCTACGCCAACCACGTCGGCCTCTTCGCCGAGGAGATCGGCCCCACCGGCGAACAGCTGGGCAACTTCCCGCAGGCCTTCACCCACCTCGCCCTCGTCGAGGCGGCCATGGCCCTCGACGAGGAGCTGGACCGCATGAAGGGCCGGGAGGAGTTCCCGGCCCGCATCCAGACCTGACCCTGACCGACCGTCGGGCTCTGACCGGGCGCCCGGGGCCTACGGCTTACGGGCGAGGCCCGCGTAGGCCATGACCTCGTCGTCCGGCGGGATCGGGCCGTCGTCGGGGTCCGGGTGCCAGTGGTTGATCAGCATGACGCCCGGGTCGTCCAGCTCCAGGCCGGCGAAGAACCGCTCCACCTGAGCGCGGGTGCGCAGGTGGTTCTCTATGCCCGCCTCGCGGTAGCGCCGCGAGGCGATCTCGGCGCGCGCGGGTGAGGAGTCGGCGGTGCCCGCGGTCAGGGCGAGGTAGCTCCCCGACGGCAGCGCGTCGACGAGCTCGGCGACCAGCGGGAGCGCGGCCTCGTCGGAGAGGAAGTGCACGAGGTTGATCAGCGTCAGCGCCACCGGGCGGTCCAGGTCCAGGGTCTGACGCAGGACCGGCTCGGCCAGGATCTTGCCGGGCTCGCGCAGGTCGCCGTCGATGTACGCGGTCCGGCCCTCCGGGGTGCCCGCCAGCAGGGCGCGGGCGTGGGCGAGCACGATCGGGTCGTTGTCGACGTACACGATCCGGCCGGCCGGGTCGACGGCCTGGGCGATCTCGTGCAGGTTGGGCGCGGTGGGGATGCCGGTGCCGATGTCGAGGAACTGGCGGATCCCGTGGACGGCGGCCAGCCTGCGGACCATCCGGTGCATCACGGCCCGGGCCGCCGTGGCGGAGGCGCGCGAGCCCGGCCACTCGGCGATGATCTTGTCGCCGGCGGCCCGGTCGGCGGCGAAGTTGGTCTTGCCGCCCAGCATGTAGTCGTAGACGCGCGCGGCGTGGGCGACGTCGATCCGCAGGTCGACCGCGCGCAGCGCGTCGTGCTCGGACGGGTTCATCCAGTCCCCGGACTCAGGACGCTCCACAGGCCAACCTCCGTGCTTCGACTGCCGAGGCAACTGAACCACATCTGACCGTGACTCGTCAGCGTCCTCTCGTCGGATGACGCCGCGTCACCCCAGTACGGCGCGGAACGTCCGCTCGCCGATCCCGGCCATCAGCGGGTTGTCCGCCGAGTGCGTGAGGAAGACCAGGCCCAGCGCCAGCGCCCACCCGCGCGCCCGTTCCCAGGTCGCGTCGTCGGCGCTGCCGTACGCCCGGCGAAGGTCGGCGCGCGCCGCGGGCGGCAGGAACATCCAGGCGACCGCGAGGTCGGTGGCGGGATCGCCGGAGGTCAGGTCGCCGAAGTCGATCACCGCGCTGAGACGCCCCTGGTCGACCAGCACGTTGGCCGGGTGCAGGTCCCCGTGCAGCCACGACGGCGGGCCGTCCCACGCCGGTGCGGCGAGCGCGCGCTCCCAGAGCTGTCGCGCGGCCTCGCGGTCGGCCACGTCGGGCACGTGCGCCAAGGCGGCGCGGACGCCCGCCGAGCGCCCCGCCAGCGGGATGCCGCGGAACGCGCTCACCGGGGCGTCCGCCGGGGCCGCGGTGTGCAGGGCGGCGAGAAAGCCGCCGAGTGCGGTCGCGGCCGCGCTCAGGTCGTCGGGAGGCGTCGCCGCGGCGGTCCGGCCGGGCAGGTACGGAACGACGCTCCACGCCCACGGGTACGCCTCGGCCGGCCGCCCGGCCCGCACGGGCGCGGGGACGGGCAGCGGCAGCTGCGCCGCGAGCCGCGGCAGCCACCGCTGCTCGTGCACGAGCAGCTCCGCCGCCACCGCCCGCCGGGGCAGGCGGACCAGGAACTCCTCACCCAGTCGGCACACCAGGTTGTCCCACCCGTTGGCCAGCACCTCCGGGCGCAGGCCCGCCAGATCGGGGTGCTGCTCCTCCAGCAGCCTGCGCACCAGCCCGACGGACACGTCGACGTCGGCGGCGGGCATCCGGTGAACGGTCATGCGAGGAGCCTATGTTCACGCCCTAACTCGACGCGGGGATACGCAGGGCGATCAAGAGGCAGACCACGCCGGTGAGGACGACGAGGGCGCAGAAGGCCAGGACCACCAGCATCTCCCCCGTGCCCTCGCCCTCGTCGGCGACGACGGCCCACTGCGGACGGTCGGGGAGGTAGCGCACGGGCACCGGTTCGCCGACCCTGCGCGCGTCCGATGCCGTCCTCGACCCGGAACTCGCGGCCGTCGGCGGCGTAGAACCAGACCACGGTCCGGACGATCGCCGCACGCCCCTGGTCACCGGGTTCCAGGTCGACGTCCAGCACGCGGCCGTCCACGGCCAGACCGCGCGTCAGCGCGCGGACCCGCCACAGCCACCGGCTCACCAGCCGCACCGCGACGACGGCCGCCAGCAGCGCCAACAGCACGCCGAGCGTCCCCAGCACGACGCCGTCGCCGTCGCCCACCCGCCATCCAGCCATGCCACCCCCCGTGACGGCCCCGACGATGCTGTGACGCCGGCTCGGTCGGCGCGGTTCCCGGCTACGGCATCGGCAGGGTGGCCTGGAGGGACGCTCCGGAGACCGTGCCGGTGAGGGTGACCGTCGGGGTCGCGGCGAAGGTGTTCCAGCTCGCGTCGACGGTGACGTCGGGGCCCTGGGCCGGATGGACGGTCAGCTCGGCGGTGACGGAGCCGTCGGAGCGGTCCCAGACGGCGGTGCCGTCCGTGCTCGCGTCCGGGACCCATCGGGTCGCGGAGAAGGTGAAGGTGACCTTCGTGTTCCCCGAGGCGGACCAACTGCCGCCGCGCAGGCCGGAGTCCTTGTCGCCGTCGAGGTAGCCGTAGCGGCCGACGGCGTCGTCGACCGTGGCGACGCCTGCCGCGGCCGCGCCCAGGGCGGCCGGATCGGCCTGGTCGCCGGGCTGCGGGGCGGCGGGGACCACGTCGGCGAGCTGCTGGGGGTAGGCGGCCAGGGTCGGGATCGGCGGGGTGTTCGCCGTGCAGCTCGTGTCGAGGGTGGCCAGGGTGCCCGGATCGGCGGTGAACTGCCGGTAGAGGTTCTGGCCGCACGCCTCGGGGCCGGGCCAGGCCGGATCGGCCATCGCCGTGATGTGGGTCAGGTTGGGGACGCCGACGAACCGGGCCGAGGGGCCGGTCTGCTCAGCGACACGCTGCCCGCCGGCGGCCGGGGTGAGCGAGTCGAGGTCGCCGCCGAGGACCAGGACCGGCAGGTCGGCCGGGACCAGCGGCGGCGTCGCCGTGATCGGCGGGTCGTGGTGCACGGGGGCGGGCCAGCCCAGGCAGCCGGTGAAGGTGTCGGTGTAGGCGTTGACCCCGGCCCATTCGGCCGCCGTGAACGGCGCGAAGGCGTCCGCCGGTTCGCTCGCCTCGGCCTGCCGCAACTGCTGGGCGCGCTGCGCGGGCGGGGCGTTCATGTCGAACAGCTGCGGGTAGTCGGTGCAGGCGACGGCGAAGTAGAGGCCGTCGGAGTAGGAGGGCGGCGCGGGCATGGTGTTGTCGTAGCCGACGGACTGTGCCGCCAGGCGCAGCAGCGGAGCGGTGTCGCCGTGGTCGAGCACGGCGTCCGCGGCCGCGCCGAGGCCCTTGTAGACCGCCCGGTCGAAGCCCGCGTTGGCGACCAGGTCGACGAGCGTGGCGGCGGTGACCGTCTCGGTGACGGTGTGTCCGCTCAGGTCGGTGGTGATCCCGGAGACGGGGGTCGTCCGCAGCCGGGTCGCCAGCCGGGTGATCGCCGTCCACGGGTCCTGCGGCGCTTTCGCGGCACAGGCGGGCGAGCGGAGGCAGGCGAGGCCGAACGCCGTCCGGGCGGTGGCCATGGTGCTCGGGTACCAGGGATCGAGGCCCAGCACCTCGTAGGAGGCGTCCAGGGTGACCGAGCGCAGGGTCTGCGGGTACCGCGAGGCGTAGGTCTGCGCGAACCAGGTGCCGTAGGAGTCGCCGTAGAGGTCGACCTTGGGCAGCTGCAGGCGTTGCAGCACGTCGGCGAGGTCGCGCGCGGCGTTGGCGGTGCCGAACAGGTCGGAGGCGTGGGCCCAGCTGCCGTCGGAGCGCTTCCAGGTGTGGTTCAGCTGGTCGCCGCAGGCGGCGACGGTCTGGCGGAAGGCGTCGGTGTCCGTGGAGCCGTGGAAGTTCTGCAGGCCGCTGCAGGTGATCGGCTGGGACCGGCCGGTGCCGCGCAGGTCGAAGACGAGCAGGTTGCGGCGGGCCCGCAGGGGGCCGAGCAGGCCGAGGTAGCCGGAGCGCGAGGAGGTGGAGCCCCAGCCGGGGCCGCCGTCGACGGCGACGACGGTGCCCTGGGCGGTTCCGGTGGCCGGATACCACTCGAAGCCGACGCCGATGGTCGGGCCGGTCGGGTCGCCTCGGTCCAACGGCTCGGCGACCTTGCCGCACCAGCCGGCGGGGTTCTTCTCGCAGGCGGACAGGCGCACCGAACCCAACTGGAGCGACTGGGACTGCGACGGTGACTGCGCCTGCGGTGCACTCGCCGCGACCGGGGACGCGGCGGGGACGGAGGGGACGGCCCGGGCCGCCAGCGGAGCCGCGGGCACCACCAGGTCGGCCGCCGGAGCCGCAGGCACCACCAGGGCCGCCGTCAGCGCGGCGAGAGCCCCGCGCACGCCGCCCAACCCGACTCGCCGCACGCTTCGCCGCATGGCCGCCCTCCCTGGACCCTGACATGTCCGGAGCTACTTCTGAGCCTCCCCAGCCGAGGCCCCCGGAGAACCCGACGGCCATCGTTCAACATATAAACGGACACCGGAATGCGCAGCTCACACGCAACGCTTGAGAGCGCTCTCTGTTCAAGAGATTGACGCACCATCGCACCGGCTGTTCAATCAGCTTCCAGTTCGTGTCGTGACGCCCACCCGTCCCTCCCACGGATTGGAAGAGCCCGTGCGCCCAGCACGTCGTCACCTCGCAACCTTCACCGGCCTCGCCCTGCTCGGCGGGGTCCTCACCGGCGTCGGCGCGGCGCCCGCACCGGCCGCCGCCCGGACGCCCCTCTACCTCGACGCCAAAGCCGCGATCCCCGACCGCGTCGCCGACCTGCTGCACCGGATGACGCTGCGGGAGAAGATCGGCCAGATGGACCAGGAGGCCCTGGTCACCGTCCAGGGCACCTGCAACTGGAGCGGCGGCGCGCTCAACGACGCCTGCCTGCACAGCGTCCTGGTCGACAACGCAGCCGGCTCGATCCTCTCCGGCGGCGGCATGCCACCCGCGGTCAACACGCCCCAGGACTGGGCCGAGATGACCAACACCATCCAGCGCTACGCGATCACCAATTCGCGCCTGCACATCCCGATCCTCTACGGCATCGACGCCGTCCACGGCCACAACAACGTGCTCGGCGCGACCATGTTCCCGCAGCAGATCGGCATGGGCGCCACCTGGGACCCGTCGCTGGAGCAGAGCGTCGAGCAGTCGACGCAGCGCGCCGTGGCGGCCACCGGCATCAACTGGGCCTTCGGTCCGGTCGCCGAGATCGCCCGGGACCAGCGCTGGGGCCGCTACTACGAGACCTTTTCCGAGGACCCGCTGCTCACCGGCACCATGGCCGCCTCGGCGGTGAAGGGCCTTCAGGACGCCTCCAGCGGCACCCGGATCGCCGCGACCGTCAAGCACTTCGCCGGCTACTCGCAGCCGCTCAACGGCCACGACCGGGTGCCCGCCGACTACTCGCCGCGCTACCTGCAGGACACCATCCTGCCCGCCTACAAGCAGGCGATCGGCGCGGGCGCGCTCAGCGTCATGGCCGACTCCGGAGCGGTCAACGGCGTACCGGTCACCGCCTCGCACTACCTGCTCACCACCGTGCTGCGCGGCCAGTACCACTTCGACGGCGTGGTGGTCAGCGACTGGAGCGACGTGCGTAACCTGCAGACGGCGTATCACATCGCCGCCGACTACCCCGAGGCGATCGCCAAGGCCGTCAACGCCGGCGTCGACATGGCGATGGAGCCCACCAGCGCCACCGACTTCACCGACTCCGCACTCGCGGCCGTCCAGCGCGGCCTGATCTCGCAGCACCGCATCGACCAAGCCGTCTCCCGGATCCTGACGATGAAGTTCCGCCTCGGCCTGTTCGAGCACCCGTACGTCGACGCCTCGAAGGCGGACGCGATCGTCGACGGCGCGGACCTGCCGCTCGCGCGACAGGCCGCCACGGAGTCCTCGGTGCTGCTGCGCAACCAGGGCGGCGTGCTGCCGTTCGGCTCGGACGTGCACAAGATCGTGGTGACCGGCCCGAGCGCGGACGACATCGACAACCAGATGGGCGGCTGGACGATCGGCTGGCAGGGCGTGCCCAGCGGCACGAACGTCGGCGGGACGACGGTGCTCGCCGGGCTGCGCGAGGAGGCTCCCGCCGGGACCTCCGTCGACTACCAGGCGGACGCCACCGCGGCGGTCGGCGACCTGAAGAACGCTGACGCGGCCGTGGTCGTCGTCGGCGACACCCCGGGCGCGGAGGGCCCGAACGACCACCCGGACCCGGAGCTGGCGCCCGACCAGCAGGCGGAGGTGGCGGCCCTGCAGGCGACCGGCAAGCCCGTGGTGGTCGTCGTCATCGCCGACCGGCCGCTGGTGCTGGGCAGCGCCGCGAACACCGCCGGACTGCTGATGGCCTGGCTGCCGGGCACGGAGGGCGGCCACGCCGTCGCCGACCTGCTCTACGGCAAGGCGAACCCGAGCGGTCGTCTGCCGGTCTCCTGGCCCAAGGCGATCGGCAACGAGCCCGAGTTCTACACCCAGCTGCCCGGCACGAACAGCGGCACGGACTCCGGCTACAGCCCCCTGTTCGCCTTCGGGGCGGGCCTGTCCTACACCAGCTACCAGATCGGCACGCCCACGCCGGACCGCACGAGCGTCGGCGCCCACGGGTCGCTGACGGTCGGTGTGCCGGTGGCGAACACCGGCTCGAAGGCCGGTGACGTGGTGGTGCCGCTGTACGTCTCCCAGCCCGTCAGCCAGGTGCTGACGCCGGCCAAGTGGCTGGTCGGCTTCACCCGTGTGCACCTGGACGCGGGCGCGCACACCACGGTGCAGATCACCGTCCCGCTGTCACTGCTGGCCCACACCGAGGGCGACGTGGACGGCGAGGGCGGCCAGGTCGTCGAACCGGGCGGCTACACACTCCTGGCCGGCGACGCCACGACCGGGACGTCGTTCACGGTCGGCTGAGGCTCCTGCGGAGCGCTGGGCCCGGCGGGTCTGCCGGGCCCGGTCCTCACCGCATGACGGCCCTGAGCTCCTCCACGCCCTCGCGCATCAGCTCGCCGATCCTGCGCGTCTCGCCCGGGGCCACCCAGCGCTGGAACGAGACGTGGAAGACGCCGATCCCCGCCTGGGCGGTCAGGCTCGCGGCGGGCTCGCCGACGCCCCGCTCGCGCAGGGTCGCGGCGATGGCCTCGGTCAGCCGCGCGAGCTTGATCAGCTCGCGTTCCTGAAGCTCCGGGTTGGCCACAATCACGGAGTGGCGTCGCCGGGCGAACTCGCGCCGCTCGTCGAACATCTCCCCCACCGCGACCAGTGCGGCTGCGGTCGCCTCCAGCGGCGAGGCGTCATCCGGCGCGGCGGCTGCGGCGTCCACCATGAGCTGCTGCAGCATCGCGGACCCGTCGAACAGCACCTCGCGCTTGTCCGCGTAGTGGCGGAAAAAGGTCCGCTCGGTCAGGCCCGCGCGTTCCGCGATCTCCGCGACGGTGGTCTGGTCGAAGCCGCGCTCGACGTACAGATCCAGTGCTGCCTGCGCCAGTCTGCCGCGCCCGTTCGGCTCCCATCTACCCATGCACCCGATCATAGGCGAGGTCAGCGGCTGACATCGAGTGCCGGGGGCAGCCCCGGCCCGTCGGCCCCCGCGCCTCGGATCGCCCCGTCGTCGCCCGCGATCACGGGCAGCTCGCATGCCACCAGGCACCGACAGCCGGGTGGCGCGTCAGCGGGCGGTGGGGTCGAAGAAGGACTGGAGCAGCGGAGTCAGCGCGTGCGGACGCTGGAGGATCGAGTGGTCCTCGCCCGGGAGCACTTGGAGCTCCGCGTCCGGGACGGTGTTCGCGACCGCGCGGGCGGCGGCGGAGAGCCAGGGGGAGGTGCCGTCGCCGTAGAGGGCGAGGGTCGGGACGCGGATGCCCGCGAGGCGCTGCAGCGGGAGCAGCTGCCAGGGTTCGCTCACGAGCACGTCCCAGGGCAGGCTCGGCGCCTTGTCGACCAGGAACGGCCAGCCGTCGCCCGCCTTCATCCCCGCGACGACCTCGCCGGGGACGCCGATCACCTCGCCGAGGAACAGCTCGGCCGCGCCGTCGGCGTCGCCCGCGGCGACGAGGGCCGTGAGGCGGTCGTAGACGTCAGCGGGCGGTCTGGGCAGGCTCGGGTCGGCAGCGAAGGAGGGCTCGTAGACCGCGAGCCGCTCGACGGGCAGACCGTGGGCGGCGGCCGCCAGGGCGAGCGAGGCACCCGAGGAGTGGCCGAAGACGGAGGCCCGGCCGCCCGAGTGGGCGATGACGGCCGCGAGGTCGTCCAGCTCGTCGGCGACCCGGTAGCCGGTGGCACGGTTGTCGCTCGCGCCGCGGCCGCGGCGGTCGTAGCTGACCACCGTGACGTGCGGCTCGAGCTCCGCAGCGAGCGCGGCCACGGTGGTGCGGTCGTTGAACGCCCCGCCGACGAGGACCACCGGCAGGCCGTGGCCCGCCACGTCGACGGCGAGTGTGGTGCCGTCGCGAGAGGTGATGTGCGCGGTCATGACTGCCGAGGCCGGGTGAAGGTGAGATGCGTGACGCCGCTGGGCGTCGTCACGGACTCGACGTCGAAGCGCCGCTCCAGGTCCTCCAGCCCGTCCCAGATCCGGACGCCGCGCCCGAGCACGATCGGCACCAGGACGATGTGGAGGTGGTCCACCAAGTCCTCCGCGAGGAAGGCGCGGACCGTCGACGGACCGCCGCCGATGCGCACGTCCAGGCCGCCCGACGCCTCGCGCGCCTGGCGCAGGACCTCCTTGGGCGCTGCGTCGACGAAGTGGAACGTCGTGCCGCCGGCCATCGTGACGGACGGCCGCGGATGGTGCGTCAGCACGAAGGCGGGCGTGTGGAAGGGCGGGTTCTCCCCCCACCAGCCGTTCCACTCGTGGTCGGCCCACGGCCCGTGCTGCGGACCGAACTTGCCCCGGCCCATGATCTCCGCGCCGACGCCTTCGTTCCAGCGCGAGGCGATGGCGTCGTCGACGCCCGCGCTCCCGCCGGGCTGGCCCTGCATGGCGCGGAACGTCCGCGTCCCGAAGAACCACTGGTGCAGCCGCGTCCCGGCGTGCCCGAAGGGCGCGTCGAAGCTCAGCCCCTCACCGGTGGCGAAGCCATCGAGGGAGACGGAGAAGTTGTGAACCCTGACCCGGGACATGACGCGGCCTTCCTGTCCGATTGCCGTCCAGTCGAGACTAGCCCCGGGGTCCGACAATTCTCCGTCACGGCTCGCTGCGCCACGCCTCACAGCGGGGCTGATGGTTCTGTTCGTCGTGTTGCGGTTCGCCACAACGGCAAGGGGCGCTTCCTCAGCCAGCAGCCCTGCGCCGGACGGCGGCGGCCGTGGCGCGAGCCAGAACCACCTCAGGGGCCACACGTTCCGCTGCGTGGGTTGCTGCGACGAGATCGCTGCTGCGGCCGTTCCACCGGACGAGGTCGGGCAGAGCCTGTCGGCTGTCTGCTGTGATCCTGGCATCGCGGTCAACGGGGGTCGGGCCGCTGGGCGGGGAAGGCGCCGAGGCAGGGCCAGCGCGCGCGCATCGCCGCGTGCAGCGAGGCGGACAGCGCGCCGAGCGCGCGCAGCGGGCCGGAATCGCGGGCGAGGCGGCTGACGACGTCGAGGCGGTGGGCGAGCCGGCGGCGGGCGGTGCCCGTGCCCCAGGTCCAGTCGTGCGTGGGGAGTTCGGCGAGGTGGTCGGCCGTGCCGCGGCGAGCGCGCTCGACGAGTGCGTCGCCGCGCACGAGCCAGCCGGCGCAGGCGTCTACGAGTTCGCCTTCGGCGTCGGAGCCCGTGGCCTGCCGCCAGGCGAGGCGGTACGCGGACTCGGCGGCGTCGAGCAGGGCCGGGGGAGGCACGGTGACGCACCAGCAAGTGGGGAACCCGATGCGGAGATAGGCGAGTTCGACGATGCCGTTGCCGAGGGCGGCCTGCTCGAAGTCGATGAAGCGCACACCGTCTCCGGCGGAGTGGAGGTCGTTGCCGGGGCACGGGTCGCCGTGCAGCAGGGCGGGACGGCGCGGTGGGCGGCCCAACCGATGGAGAAGCGCCCGCAGTTCGTCCCGCACTCCGGCGGGTTCCGGGACACCGAGCGTCGCCGCCAGGCGGAGGAACGAGTCGAGGTCCGCCTCCGTCGGACCCGACCATGGCGGCAGCGGGCCCGCGAGGCCGGGGTCGAGCGGGGTGGCGTGGAGGCGGGCCAGGGCCGAGGCGTAGTCGACGAGCCAGCCCTCCCCCGGCCGCTGCGGCAGCACGTGCTCCAGCACCAGCACGCGCTCGTCCGGGTCCGTGCCGAGCAGCCGTGGTACCACCGGAGGTGCGACCTGAGAGGCGAGCGTGAGCGCCGCGACCTCGCGGGCGTAGCGCTCGTCCGCCTCGGGGGCGTCCACCAGTTGCTTGACCACGACCGTCGTGCCGGACAACTCCGCCTGCCACACCCGCGAGCGCGGGCTGCTGGCGAGTCTTCGGGCCCGGCCGGGAGTGCCGAGCTCCGCACGGAGTCTGTGTGAGAACGGCGGCCGCGATCGCATCCACCGATCGTCGCACGCGGGCGGTCAAGGTACGACCGATCACGTGACCCGACGTCAGACCGGGCCCGGACGCTCGTGCTCCGGGTCGAGACGGGGGCAACGCCGGGCGAACGGCGGACGGCGGACCGCGGAAGTCCAGAGTCGATCAATCCCAGTCACTTGTCGTGACCTTGACTGGTCGTCACAATCCCGTATGGCTCCATGCATCGCGCGTAGATTCGCGCGCCACCAGTGCGCGCCCCTCGACCAAGGGATTGCCGATGAAGAGATCCAGAAGGTTATGGCTGACCGGCGTCGCCAGCCTCGCCGTGCTGTTCGGCGGGCTGGAGACCGCGGCTCACGGCGTCGGGCTCGCTGACGCCGCCCACCCCAGGACGGGGGTCGGTTCCTGCACCCTGAGGGGCTGGAATCCGGGGACGAGCCCGGCGAACGCCAAGAACCTGCCGGTCGGCCAGCGTCCGATGACCTACAAGCCGGACGACGTCGACTGCTCCGGCGCGGTGTTCGCCGCGCCCGGAGTGGAGTTCGCGAAGTTCCCCCAGCCGAAGAACTACAAGATCACCGACAAGAGCGTCGTACAGAAGGTCGGCGGCCACCAGGCGGTCGTGGGGAAGCCCACCGCGGCGGTGAACCCGCTGGCGCCGTACTTCCCGCCGTTCCAGCACTTCGTGATCATCTACCGGGAGAACCACACCTTCGACGACTACCTCGGAGACTGTGCGACCACCATCGCAGCGGGCTGCAACGGCCAGGTGGAGAGCACCAACCACATCAGCTCCGTGCCCGACCTGCACCAGTTGGCCAAGACCTACTCGCTGTCCGACTCGTACAGCACGGGCGTCCAGCCGCCCTCCGGCCCCAACCACTGGTTCCTGTTCTCGGGGCAGTCCTCGTCCAGCAGCCAGCAGCAGTCCTACCCGTCGAGCGGCACCGAGTTCGACCGCTTCCTGCAGAGCGACGACGGGCCCACGGACGAGGGCACCAACGCCTGCACGCCCCCGTCCGGCAGCAGCAGCGGCACCAGCCCGTACACGTTCATCATGAACGGCGACATCTACTGGATGCTCAACAGCGGCAGCGGCTACTGGAAGAACCCGGCCGACGGCAAGGTCGAGGTCCTGCCGCCGAACCGTCCGGGCACGTCCATCCCGGAGGAGCTGCACACCAACGAGTACACCTGCCAGAACCAGAGCATCCCGGACAGCACGGTCTCCACCGACTACCTGAACTTCGTCAACCAGTACGGGATGCCGGCCTACAACTACGTCGAGCTGTTCAACGACCACCCGGGGACCTACCAGGACATCCCCGGCAACGACACGGCGACGAACAACATCGTCACCTCCATCATGAGCAACCCGACGTACAAGAACAACACGCTGATCATCGTCACCGAGGACGACACCCAGAACGGCAACAACGGCTCGGACCACGTCAGCAACACCTACCGCGTGCCGCTGCTCGTCATCGGGAACCCGACCTACGTCAAACAGCACTACGTCTCGCACGTCGCGTACACCACCGCCAACGTGCTCGCGGCGATGGAGCGCACGATGGAGAACGTGCACTCGGGCGTCATCAACCCGAGCGACAGCATCGGCTCGTCCACCTTCCCGATGACGACCGCGGACCAGGCCGCGCTCGGCGACCCGCTCGAGGACTTCTGGGTCCAGGGGTCCACCCCGCTGTCCGCGAGCGCCACGGGATCCCCGACCACCGGCAACGCGCCGCTCACGGAGAACTTCACCGGCTCGGCGACCGGCGGCACGGCCCCGTACACGTACAGCTGGAACTTCGGTGACGGGGCCACCAGCACGGCCCAGAACCCGAGCCACACCTACAGCGCGGCGGGCACCTACACCGCGACGCTGACCGTCACCGACAGCGCCTCCCCCGCGAACACCGCGACGTCGCAGGTGACCACCACGGTCAACGCCGTCGGCAACCCGCTGGCGGCCACCGCCTCGGCCACCCCGACCTCCGGCCAGGTGCCGCTGAACGTCGCCTTCACCGGCACCGGCACCGGTGGCACCCCGGCGTACCACTACAGCTGGAACTTCGGCGACGGGTCCACCAGCACGGCCCAGAACCCGAGCCACACCTACAGCACCGCGGGCACCTACACCGCGACGCTGACCGTCACCGACAGCGCCTCACCGGCCAACTCCGCCTCCTCGACGGTGACCGTCACGGCCGACCCGATCGCCGCGACGACACCGGGCGCGCCCACCGGCCTGACGGGGACGGCCGGAACCGGACAGGTCTCGCTCAGCTGGACGCCCCCGGCCAGCAGCGGCGGCGAGAACATCACCTCGTACAAGGTCTACCGAGGCACGTCCAGCGGCGGTGAGACGCTGCTGACCAGCGGCGGCTGCAGCGGTCTGGGCGCGGTGACCTCCTGCGTCGACACCGGCCTGACCGCTGGTCAGGCCTACTACTACACCGTCACCGCGGTGAACGGCGTGGGCGAGGGTCCGGCGAGCAACGAGGCGACGGCGACGCCCACCGGCAGCAGCGGCTGCCAGGCAGCGCAGCTGCTCGGCAACCCGGGCTTCGAGAACGGCGCCTCCAACACCGCTCCGTGGACGGTGACCTCGACGCACAGCCCGGTCGAGGTGATCAACAGCAGCAGCACCGAACCGCCGCACGGCGGCACCTACGACGCCTGGCTCGACGGCTGGGGCAAGACCACCACCGACACCGTCGCCCAGAGCGTCACCCTGCCCAGCGGCTGCAGCAGTTACAGCTTCAGCTTCTGGCTGCACGTCAACACGGCCGAGACCACGACGTCCACGGCCTACGACACCCTCAAGGTCCAGGTGCTCAGCAGCTCCGGCAGCGTCCTCGGCACCCTGGCCACCTACTCCAACCTCAACCACAACACCGGGTACGCGCAGCACACCTTCAACCTCGCCGCGTACGCGGGCCAGCAGGTGACGCTGAAGTTCACCGGCGCCGAGGACTCCGAGTACCAGACCTCGTTCGTGGTCGACGACACGGCGCTCAACGTGCACTGAACCGCGACAGTCCGTAGCGGCCCCCGTCCCCCGTCCCGCGGCGGACGGGGGCCGCCAGCCGAACGCCAGTGAGGAAGGGACGGATGGACACGACCATCTCAGTCAGGGGCCAGGGCATCACCAAGGTCTTCGGTGACGTCGTCGCGCTCGACCACGTCGACGTGAACGTGGCGCAGGGTCAGATCCATGGTCTGGTCGGCCCGAACGGGGCCGGCAAGACCACACTGCTGGGCCTGCTCCTGGGCCTGGCCGTCGCCGACGAGGGAAGCCTGACGATCCTCGGCACTCCGGTGGGACGCGGCCTCCCGGTGCCCGAAGGCGTCTCCGGCTTCGTCGACGGCCCCGGCCTCTACCCCACGCTCACGGCGCGGCAGAACCTCGCCACGGTCGCCGCGCTGTGCCCTCGTGACGCCCTGACCACGGGAGTCGACGAGGCGTTGGAACAGGTCGGGCTCGCCCATGCCGCCGACACCAGGGTCCGCGGCTTCTCCCTGGGCATGCGCCAGCGCCTGGGGCTGGCCGCGGCGCTGCTCACCAGGCCGAGGCTACTGGTGCTCGACGAGCCGTCCAACGGCCTGGACCCGGCCGGCAAGAAGCAGGTGCACGGCGTTCTCGGCCGGCTCGCGGCCGAAGGCGCCACGATCATCCTGTCCAGCCATCGGATGGACGATCTGGAGCTGCTGTGCTCCGAGGTCACCATCCTGGCAGCCGGGCGTGTGGTCTTCTCCGGCCCGCTGAACAAGCTCACCGACGACACCCGCGAACTCGACTACCGGTTGCGCGCCCTGGATCCCTCCGCCGCTCGCGCCGTCGCGGTCGACACACCCGGCATACGCGTCATCGAGGGCACCGACGCCGCGGCCCGGCCGGACGGCGACGTGCTCGTCGTCCGCGCACGGGCGGCGGCCCTGGACGAACTCCTGGCGCGGATCGTGCGCGCGAACATCGCCGTACGGGAACTGGCTCCCGTCGTCTCGCCGCTGGAAGCCGCCTTTCTCTCCCTGACCGAGCAGCGCTCCCTCACCGACCAGGAGGCAGGCCGATGACCACGACCCTCGCCGACGCCCCGGCCGCCGGGGCCGGAACCCGCGGCCGTACGGGCCGACGGCCGGTTCCGGTCGCCCGCATCCTCACGATGGAGCTGGTCAAGCAGTTCTCCGCCTGGCGGGTGCGCCTGCTGGTCCTGCTGTGCTGGCTCGGTCCTGGCCTGCTGGTGTTCGCGATCGACCAGCAGAGCACCCTGCCGTCGGACACTCTGTTCGGCCGGTGGATGCACGCGACCGGCTGGGCCGGGTCGTTGGTGGTGCTCGGCGTCGCGGGCACCTGGGTGCTGCCGCTGGTCACGTCGGTGGTCTCGGGTGACGTGTTCGCCTCCGAGGACCGGTTGGGCACCTGGCGGCATCTGCTCATCGCCGTCCGCTCGCACCGGCGGATCTTCGTGGCCAAGACGACCGCCGGCGTCCTGGTGATCCTGCTGCTGGTCACCGGCCTGGCCTTCTCCAGCATCCTCGGCGGCCTGCTCGCGGAGGGGAACGAGCCGCTGGTCGGCCTGGACGGCCGCCTGCTCGGCGGCGGGGACGCGGCCGGCCGGGTCGTGCTGGCCTGGATCTGCGTGCTGGCGCCGACGCTCGCCCTGGCGGCCATCGGGCTGCTCGGGTCCGTCGCCCTCGGCCGGTCCCCCATGGGCCTGTTGCTCCCCATGCTCGCCGCGCTCGCGATGCAGACGGCGCAGATGCTGCCGCTGCCGGTCGCGGTGCGGCTGGCCCTGCCGGGTTACGCCTTCGTCTCCTGGAACGGTCTCTTCACCGGTCCCCAGCAGCTGGGACCGTTGCTGATCGGCGTCGCGGTCAGCCTGGTGTGGACGGTCGTCGCGACGGCGCTGGCCTATCTGCTGTTCCTGCGCCGGGACTTCACCAACCTCACCAACGACGGCGCCGGACGCAGGGGTCTGACGTTCGGCGTCCTCCCGCTGGTCGGCATGCTGGCCGCCACGGTCGGCGTCACCGCCGTCGCGACCGGCGCGGGCGGCTCCGGCATCGACCAGGACAAGGTCCAGCGGTCGGTGGCCGCCACGTTCGCCCACCTCTACCCGCTGCAGCAGGCGCAGATGCACCAACCTCCGGTCGCCGAGGCGCAGCTGGACACCTCCGCGGTGTGCAGCAAGAGTGAGGGGCTGGGCGCGCAGGCCGGGCCCGGCAACGACTGGCGCTGCACGGTCTCCTGGAACGTCCCCGGCTACGACATCGCCACCCAGGCCGTCTACCAGCTCAACGTCACCGCGAACGGCCGCTACACCGCGGACGGGGACGGACCGGTGCAGGTGAACGGCTACTTCCTGATCATCACGGGAGGCAAGGCCGCGCCGAACCCGCTGTGGCAGTTCGACGGCAACGTCGATCTGCTGAGCAGTCGCTGAGTCCGGCGCGGCACGCCGGTCTCAGCCGACGAGCAGTCGGACGGCGAGGGCGATGATCACCGCGCTGGAGACCAGGGAGGTCCACAGGCGTCCCTGAGGTCCCGTCAGCACCCGTCCGAGCAGCGCGCCGCTGCCGGCCAGCAGCAGTTGCCAGCTCGCCGAGGCGGCGAAGGCGGCGAGGACGAAGAGCGTCTTCGCCGCCCGGTCAGAGACGGCCCCGCCCCCTCCGGCGAGGACCAGCGCGGCGAAGTAGACCACGGTCATCGGGTTCAGCAGGGTGATCCCGAGGAACCCGAGGTACGCGCGCGCCGGGCCGGTCGGCGTCTCCGCCTCCCGCCGCGCGAGGTCCCGTTCGCGGTAACGGCGGACGGCGCTCGTGGCGCCGTGGACGGCCAGCACGAGCAGCACCGCCACCGCGCCCCAGCGCAGCAGGCCCGCGACGGGCCTGATCGCGGGCGCGAGGGCGGCACCGCCGAGCGTCGCGATGCACGCGTACACCCCGTCCGCGGTCGCCACCCCGAGGGCGGCCCCGGCCCCCACCCGCCACGAGGTCCGCGCGGTCAGCGCCACGAGCAGCGCCCCGACCGCGCCGACCGGCATCGCGATCCCGTAGCCGGCCACGAGACCGGCGAGGACCGCGCTCATGCGCGCGTCTGGGTCGCTCCCCGTCCTGCCCCGGTCTGCTGCTGCCCCGCGACCGCCCCGGCGGAGAGGGTCAGCGAGCGCGGCGGAAGGCAGATGGAAGTCATGCGGCGATGGTGCAGCGCCCCGGCACGCCGGAGCAAGGCATTTTCGCCCTGCTCCGCGCTGTGGTCGACCGCTCCCCCGCCGGGACGGGAGCCGAGCACGGCCCCTACCGACCGAGCGGAGCCGACCGGCAGCAGCGCGGGCACCATCCGCCCGAAGCCGGCCCCACCGGCAGAAGCGACCCCAGGCGAGGCCACCCGGCGCAAGGGGCAGCTTGCCCGAAGCGGCGACGACTCGGCGGAGACGGAGCCCAACTGCGGCAAGCGCAACCCACCAACCGCCGCGGCCGCTCCGCGAAAGCGGGCACCATCCGCCCGAAGCCGGCCCCACCGGCAGAAGCGACCCCAGGCGAGGCCACCCGGCGCAAGGGGCCGCTTGCCGACCGAAGCGGGCACCGCTCGGCGGAGGCGGCCGCTCCATACGGCGCGAGGTGTCGGCGCAGCCGTCGTGCGGCCCGGGTGCGCCTGCCTCACGCCCCAGGCGCGGGGACACTCGGCGGGAGGCGGGCCCACCAGCGGAAGCGAGCCATCTGCCCGAATCGCGGTGGCCGCCGGGCGCGGCGGGTGGTGCCTGGCTTGCGTCGGGGGCGGAGGGCCCGCAGGGTGATGCTGTGTCCTCCCCCACGCGCGCAGACACCGTCCGGCTGATCGTCCTGCGTCACGCGAAGTCCGCGTGGCCCGAGGGCGTGCCCGACCTCGAGCGGCCCCTCGCGGAGCGGGGGCTGCGGGACGCGCCGCGGATGGGGGCCTGGCTGCGCCAGGCGGGGCTGCGGCCCGAGCTGGTGATCTGCTCGCCCGCGCGGCGCACCCGTCAGACCTGGGAGCTGACGTCGCGGACGCTCGGCGCGGAGCCGATCGTCGCGTTCGAGCCGCGGGTGTACGGCGCGGAGGTCGAGGAGCTGCTGGAGGTGCTGCGCGAGGTGCCGGACGGCGTCGGGACGGTGCTGGTCGTCGCGCACTTCCCGGGGGTGCAGGGCCTGGTCCTGGAGCTCGTCGGCGGCCCGGTTGCGAGCAGCACGCCTGCCCTGGCGCGCCTGCACGAGAAGTTCCCGACAGCGGGTGCGGCCGTGGTCGATCTGCCCGCGGGGTGGGCCGGCCTGCGTCGCGGGACCGGCACACTGGCGGCGTTCACCGTTCCCAGGGACCTGCCGGACCAGCCCGCCGACTGACGACAAAACCCATATGACCTGCATAAACACCCAGACCGGTGATTCCTTGCCCCGTACAACGACAGACTTATGGCCGGGGGGATAAAGCCGCCGTAAAGTTGATAAATGTGAGGTCCTGATCGAGCCATTCGGAAGGATCACGGCCATGAGCAACGAAACACCCTCGCCGTCCAGTCCGCTCACGGCGACGACGGCAACCCCAGCCACTCCCACGTACGCCGATCCGGCCGCTCTAGGCCTGGCCGGCTTCGCGTTGACCACGCTCGTGCTCTCGTTCGTCAACGCCAACATCATCAAGGAGACCGGCGCGATCATCATCGTGCTCGGTCTGGCCGCGTTCTACGGAGGCCTGGCGCAGTTCATCGCCGGCGTCCTGGAGTGGCGGCGCGGCAACACCTTCGGATTGATGGCCTTCTGCTCGTACGGGGCGTTCTGGCTCTCGTACTGGTGGCTGGTGACGCACCTGCCGCTGCGGGCGGACGTGCACCAGGCCGTCGGGTTGTACCTGATCGGCTGGTGCATCATCACGGCCTACCTGACGCTGGCCTCGCTGCGGACGAACCTCGCGGTGACCCTCGTCCTGGTGCTGCTGACCATCACCTTCCTGTTCCTGGCCATCGGCGCGTTCCAGAACGGCACGCCCGCACCGGACACGATGACCAAGGTGGGCGGCTGGCTCGGCATCTTCACGGCCGCGGCCGCGTTCTACGCGTCCGCCGGCGTAGTGGTCAACTCCACCCACAAGCGGGACCTGCTGCCGCTGCCCACGCTGCCCGGCCGCTGACCAGCCGCTGATCAGCCCTGACGACTCCGTCCGCGAGACGGACAGAAGGGAGCAGGAAGACATGGCTGCGGAAGAGGCGGCATCGGGCGCCCCGCACGGCGCGGGGGCCCAGGAGACCCTCTCCAACCTGCTGCACGAAGGGCGCCGCTTCGCTCCGCCCGCCGCACTCGCCGAGGCCGCGAACGTCCGCGCGGACGCCTACCAGGCGTCCGCTGCGGACCGGCTCGGCTTCTGGGCGGAGCAGGCCCGCCGACTGCACTGGGACCGCGAGTGGGACCAGGTGCTGGACTGGAGCGGCGCGCCCTTCGCCCGCTGGTTCGTCGGGGGGCGGCTCAACGTCGCCTACAACTGCGTGGACCGGCACGTCGAGTCGGGCCACGGGGACCAGGTGGCCCTGCACTTCGAGGGCGAGCCCGGCGACCGACGCTCCGTCACCTACGCGGAGCTGCAACGCGAGGTGTGCCGCGCGGCCAACGCGCTGACCGAGCTCGGCGTGCGCGCCGGTGACCGCGTCGCCATCTACATGCCGATGATCCCCGAGGCCGTCGTCGCGATGCTGGCCTGCGCCCGCATCGGCGCGCCGCACTCGGTGGTCTTCGCCGCGTTCTCCCCCGGCGCGCTTCGCTCGCGCATCGACGACGCCCAGGCGAAGGTGCTGATCACCGCGGACGGGTACCACCGCCGCGGCTCGGTCGTGCAGCTCAAGCCGAACGCCGACGAGGCGGTGCAGTCCGACGGGGGCGCGCAGAGCATCGAGCACGTGCTGGTGGTGCGCCGCACCGGGCAGGAGGTGCCGTGGACCTCGGGCCGGGACGTGTGGTGGCACGAGGCCACGGAGCGTCAGTCCGACCAGCACAAGCCGGAGTCGTTCGACTCCGAGCACCCACTGTTCATCCTCTACACCTCCGGCACGACCGGCCGCCCGAAGGGCATCCTGCACACCACCGGCGGCTACCTGACCCAGGTCGCCTACACCCACAGCGCCGTCTTCGACCTCAAGCCGGACACCGACGTGTTCTGGTGCACGGCCGACGTCGGCTGGGTGACCGGCCACTCCTACATCGTCTACGGGCCGCTGGCCAACCGGGCCACCGAGGTGCTCTACGAGGGCACACCGGACACCCCGAACCAGGGACGCTTCTGGGAGAACGTGGACCGGTACGGCGTCACCATCCTCTACACGGCGCCGACCGCGATCCGCACCTTCATGAAGTGGGGCACCGAGGTGCCCGCCCGCTACGACCTGTCCTCACTGCGCGTCCTGGGCAGCGTGGGCGAGCCGATCAACCCCGAGGCGTGGATCTGGTACCGGGAGAACATCGGCCGCGACCGGTGCCCGATCGTGGACACCTGGTGGCAGACCGAGACCGGGGCCATGATGATCAGCCCGCTTCCCGGCGTCACCGCGACCAAGCCGGGCTCGGCGATGCGGCCGCTGCCGGGCATCTCGGCGCAGGTCGTGGACGTCGACGGCAAGGTCGTGCCGAACGGCTCGGGCGGTCTGCTGGTGCTCGACCAGCCGTGGCCGTCGATGCTGCGCGGCGTCTGGGGTGACGAGGAGCGCTACCGGCAGACCTACTGGGCGCGCTTCGCCGACCAGGGCTACTACTTCGCCGGCGACGGCGCGAAGAAGGACGAGGACGGCGACATCTGGCTGCTCGGCCGGGTGGACGACATCATGCTCGTCTCCGGGCACAACATCTCCACCACCGAGGTCGAGTCCGCGCTGGTGTCGCACCCGGCGGTCGCGGAGGCGGCCGTGGTCGGCGCCGCGGACGAGACGACGGGTCAGCGCATCGTCGCCTTCGTCATCCTGCGCGGCGGCAACGAGGAGGTCGCCACCCTGGGCGAGGAGCTCAAGGCACACGTCGCCAGGGAGATCGGCCCGATCGCCAAGCCGCGGCAGATCCAGGTGGTTCCTGAGCTGCCGAAGACCCGCTCTGGCAAGATCATGCGACGGCTGCTCAAGGACGTCGCCGAGGACCGCGCCCTCGGGGACACCACAACGCTGACCGACGCGTCGGTGATGGACCTGATCTCGTCCAAGCTGCCGCACGCGACGGACTGAGCGCGCCTCCTGCCCTCGTGGCACGGACCGGCCCGGGGCCCGACGGCCCCGGGCCGGTCCGCGTCCGCATGCGCGCCTTCCACGTCCCGTGCGTGCTCGGCCGATCGGGTCGAGCTGGAGGGGCCCCGCGCGTCGGTCGGTTCCCGGCCCGGCGGCCCGGCCGAGACTCGGCCGCAGGGACCGTCACGACACCGAGCAGGAAGGCCGGTCGATGAAGCGACCCTCTCTCTTTGGACACGCGCTGCTGACCGGCGCGGTCCTCGCCACGACCATCGCCCTCTCGCCGCAGGCCGGCGCCGCCGAGAAGGCCGGGCACTGGCAGACGCTGACGTGCGCGAAAGGGCAGGCCGCCTACTGGGAGCCGCTCGACCGCACGCCCGGCATCTTCCTGCGGTGCGACAAGCCGGATCTCGCGGCCAGCGCGGTCACCACGGGCATGCTGAGCATGCGCTTCGAGCGCGAGAACGCGATCGCGGCGCAGCTGCGGCAGGACCACGACCTCGTCCTGAGCGAGCACGCGCCGTGCCGGGTCGGCGAGCTGGCGTCCGTCCACGGGCGCTTCGGGAAGTGCGTGCGGTGAGGCGGGGGCACGACAGGCCGTCGTCCCTTCGGCGCAACCGCCGCTGTGTCCGCGCCGAATCGTGCGCCGGGGCGTTCACGCTGGGGGGCAGGCGGCCGACGCACGGCCGGTAGGGGCACGGAGGCGGGCATGGAGGCAGGCATGGCGATCGGAAGACGTGGGTGGCGCGCGGTTCTCGCGCTGGCCGTCGGTGTCGGCGGCGTGATCGGACCGGCGACGGCGGTGACCACCGCGGCGGCCGCACCGGCCGTCAAGAAGCCCGTGGTCGTCAAGAAACCACCCGCCGCCAGGAAACCGCCCGCCGCGAGGCCGTGGCTGGTCCTGGACGCCGCGCCGCTGGTGGTGATCCGCTCGGGCGGGCGCTCGGTGGTGCACGAGGAGCTGTGGAACCTCGGGAACGCGCCCGAGCGCGCGCAGCTGATCCTCGGCGTGAGCCTGCCGCCGGGGGTGTCGGTCACGAACCTTCCGGCCGGCTGCATCCCGCAGCCCCACGGGCACGTCGCCGACTGCCTCTTCCCCGCGGGGCTGAAGCCCGGTCACGCGGACCGTGTCGACATCCCCATCGTGTCGGCGAGGGGCATGCGGCCCGCCGTTCTCGCCGGACAGGCGCACGGCGGCACCGCCACCTCGGCCGCGACGGACAGTCCGACGCGGTTCCTGCTGGCCGTGCTGCGCTGAGCCGACCGGTCCCGCGTGGGGCGCCCACCCGAGTTCGGCGTTCACCCGCGGGACCGGTCACCCACCCGCGTTCGCGGGTTCAGGACGCGATGGTCCACTGCTGGCAGGTGTTGTCCAGCGTCTGCCACTGGCGCACCACCGTGCCGTTCGCCGTGCCGCAGTTCTCGGCGTCGACGGTGCGCCCGCTGGCGACGTTCACCAGTTCGTAGGCGCTGCCGTAGGGCAGGACGTACCACTGCTGGCAGGCGTTGCCGAGGGCCGTCCACAGCTGGAGCGTGTTCCCGTTGGCGCCGCCGCAGTTGTCGTCGTCCAGCACGAGCCCGCTGTTGACGTTCCTGACGGTGTAGACGTCCGGGCCGACCGAGGTGAACGTCCACTGCTGGCAGGTGTTGCCGAGCGAGGCCCACAGCTGGACGGCGGTGCCGTTGCCCGTCCCGCAGTTCCTGGCGTCGAGGACCAGGCCGCTGTGGGTGTTGGTCATCCGGTAGGTCGAGCCGGAGACCGGGAACGAGGGCGTGCGGGTGTGGTAGCCGGCCGCGACGACGTTCGCCTGGACGGCGTTGTCGGCGGCGTCGGTCGGGTAGCCGGCGGTGATGACGCCCTCGAAGAACGAGCCGACGGAGCTGTTGCTGTCGTCGCCGCCGGTGCCGAGGACGATCGCGCCCTCCTGGTGCATGGGGGTGTAGCCGCCGAGGTTCGGCAACGCGCCGTTCCACCAGGTGGAGAGCGCGCCTGACTGGGCGTCACCACCCTTGACGGCGTAGGTGGTGGTGCCGTTGTTCTTCAGCACGGCGGTGACGAAGGCACCGGCGTTCCCCTTGTTGGCGGTGTCGGAACCGTTGGCGCCCGCGAACAGGCCGTTCTCCAGGTCCGCCTGGACCCACGGTCCGGAGCCGGAGCAGGGGGCGAACCAGCACTCGGTGCCGAGGTTGATGGCGTCCATGTGGCCGTTGCCGGTGTCGTCATCGGAAGTCTCGGCATTGCCGTAGTCGAAGCAGCAGCCGCTGTTGACGTGCGTGCCGCTGGCGACCATGTAGGCGCCCTGGGGCGCGCTGCCGGTCGGGACGCCGCTGGTGGCGTCGTCGCGGTAGCCGACGCCGGCGGCCACGTAGACGCCGTAGACCTTGACGCCGCCCAAGGTGGTCGGCAGCGCGTCGGCGATCGCGCCCACGTCGGCGCCGCCGTTGCCGCCGGAGCCCTCGACGGTCAGGTTGTTGCCGCGGCCGCTCTGGTCGTAGATCTCGGTGATGAAGCAGGCAGAGCTCGCACAGAAGGAGTCCTGGGTGGCGGCGTTCGCGTAGCCGCCGGCGCCGATCGGGTGGACGTCGGTGGTCGCGCCGTCGGAGAGCCGTCTGACCTGGTACAGCGCACCGTTGTAGCTCGCGTACAGGGCGCGGGTGGTGCTGTGCGCGGCGACGCAGGGCGTCCCGGCGGCGGCGTAGATGTCGCACGGCCCGGAGGCGGCGGCGCGGGCAGCGCCCGCGGGGCCGACGAGCGCGGCGAGGAGGGCGGCGGTGACGGCGGCGAGCGCCAGGAGCATCCGTTGCAGCATGATGATCGCACTCCGTTGGGATTGTGAGCGCTAACAATTGCGACTGCGCCTCCGCCCCTCTGCTCAGGGACGGCGGATGGCCAACAGTGTCGCCACGTTGATGATGGAGCGTCAAGGACCGTGCAGCGGTCAGAACTTGGTCTGCGCGGAGAGGATCGCCTCACGGATCCTGTGGTAGGTGCCGCAGCGGCAGATGTTGCGGATCTGGTCGAAGTCAGCGTCGCCGAGCTGCTGACCTGCGGCACGTGCCTGGAGCACCATGGCGACGGCGGCCATGATCTGGCCGGGCTGGCAGTAGCCGCACTGCGGCACGTCCATGTCCAGCCAGGCCTGCTGCATCGGGTGCAGCTCCTGGCCGACCGTGGCGGGCAGTCCCTCGATGGTGGTCACCTCGTCCGTCGGCTGCACGTCGGAGACGGGGACGCAGCAGATGTTGACCGCCCTGCCGTTGACGTGGCTGGTGCAGGCCTGGCAGACGCCCAGCCCGCAGCCGTACTTGGGCCCGGTCACGCCCAGGATGTCGCGCAGGACCCAGAGCAGCCGGACGTCGTCCTCGACGTCGACGGTGACCTGCTGCCCGTTGAGGACGAAGGTGTGCGAAGGCAAGACGTGTGCTCCTTTTCGCCTAGTAGGCGCGGCTGAGGCCGTCGGTGGGCGACTGCGGGATCGGCGGGACGGTCGGCAGCGGGGTGAAGGCCGGCGGTGCGTCGTGGTTGATCGGGAAGGTCGTCGGCATGATCCCGGTCGCGCGCCCGTAGGCGCAGGCGACCGCGGCCATGGAACCGGCGACGGCCAGCTCCCCCGCGCCGCCCGGGGTTCCGGTGGTCGGCGGCATCACGATGATGTCCAGCTCCGGCGGGGTGTTCCACTGGCGGGTGTAGAAGTAGTTGTCCCAGCTGCCTTCCTGGAAGTGGCCGCCGTCCAGGTGCAGGCTGGAGGTGAGCGTGACGGCGATGCCGTCCATGATGCCGCCCATCATCTGGGCCTCCAGGCCCTTGGGGTTGACCGCGAGGCCGACGTCGACCGCGCAGACGGCCTTGGTGACGCGCGGGCCGGTGACGGCGTCCGGGATCTTCCGGTTGACGGTCGCCGGGGTGCAGTCGATCTCGACGAGGACGGCGACGAACCCGTGGTACTCGGGGTGGATCGCAATGCCCTGCGCCGTGCCGGGCGCCATCGTCCGCCCCCAGTCGCCCACTTGGGCGACCTTGTCGAGAACGGCGACGGCTCGCTGGTCCTTCAGGAAGTTCCGCCGGAAGTGGTAGGGATCCTGGCCCATCGCCGCGGCGAGCTGGTCCACGATCAGCTCCTGGGCGCAGCGCACGTTCGGCGAGTAGATGTTGCGCATGCTGCCGGTGTGGAAGCCGTTGTCCACCTCGGTCAGCAACTGCGTGGTGACGCCGAAGTTGTAGGGCGTCTGCTGGGTGAGCGAGAAGATCGTCTCCGAGAAGGTGAGCCCGCCGACGGGCAGCTTGGCCACCGAGGAGGTGATGATCTCGCCCAGGCCGTGTCCGAACTCCGTGGCCACGGAGGTGTGCCGTTGGTCGAGCGTGAGCACCTGCCCGAGCGAGTACGTGGCCCGCACCCGGGAGATGGACATCGGGTGGACCCGGCCGTGCCGGAAGTCGTCGGTCCGGTGCCACATCAGCCGCACCGGCTTGCCCATCGCCTTCGAGACCTCCGCCGCCTCCAGCGCGGCGTCGTGGAACAGCTTGCGCCCGAAGGACCCTCCGCCCTGCGTGACGTGGACGGTCACCGCACCGACGGGCAGCCCCAGCCGGCCCGCGATCTCCTCCTGGGCCGTGATCGGCGCCTTGACGGAGGCCCAGATCTCGGCGCTGTCCGCGCGCACATCGGCGACGGCGCAGTTGCTCTCCAGCGCGCTGTTGCTGGCGAAGTGGAAGGTGAACCGGGCGTCGATCGCCTTGGTCAACAGCGGCAGCGGCGGCGTGACGATCGGGTTCTCCGCGGCCCGCAGCTCGGCGAGCACGGTCGCGTCGGTGGCGGCGTCCTCGCTGCCCGGCCCCCAGGTGACCTGGAGCGCCCGCACGGCGTCGATGCACTGGCCGAAGGTGCGCCCGCGCACCGCGACGCCCGTGGAGACGACGGCGACGTCGGTGATCCCGGGCATGGCCTGCACCGCGGCCTGGTTCTGCACCGACACCACCGTGCCGTTGATCGTCGGCGGTCGGCAGATCATCGCGGGCATGGCGCCCGCCACCTGCACGTCCATCGCGAACTGCTTGCGGCCGGTCACGGCGTCCAGCGCGTCGACGCGGTTCTGCGGCGTGCCGATGACGCGGAACGCGGAGGCGGGCTTGAGCGTCACCGACACCTGGAGGTTCGTCAGGCTCGCCGCCTTGACGGCCAGTTCCGCGTAGCTGAGGGAACGGCCGTCCGGCGCGGTGATCACGCCCTGGAGGGCGGACAGCGCGGACAGCGGCACGCCCAGTTCCGCCGCCGCGGCCTCCAGCAGCTGCTGCTTGGCGGTCGCGGCGGCGACGCGGACGGGGGTGTAGGTGGAGATGGTGGTGTTGGAGCCGCCGGTGAGCTGGTTGAAGAGCAGCTCGGGGCGGGCGTCGGCGAGGGAGACCTGCACCTTGTCGAGGGGCAGGTCCAGCTCCTCCGCGATCAGCATCGCGGTGGAGGTGGTGATCCCCTGACCCACCTCGGCGCGCGGCAGCGCGAACGAGGCGGTGCCGTCCGGATTGAGGGTGATGGTGATCAGGTTCGCGGTCGCCAGCGTGGCGTCGGTGAGCATGTCGTTCAGGTCGTACAGGTCCGCGGGCTCCGGCACCCCCGGCACGGCCGCCTCGGCCCGCGGCGCGGCCGCGCCCTCGCCGAGCTGCGCGGCGACGGTCAGCGTGGAGGCGGCGAGGACGTAGCCGAGGAACCTCCGTCGCGAGACGTCCGTGGGCCGTTGCTCGCTCGCGGTGCTCATGCCCGCCCCTCCCGCCGAACCGTGGTCGCTGCTGTTGCTGCAACTCGTTGCAACGGTCCCTGATCTTGTCGGGTCCACGCCCGACGCGCTAGAGGTTCAACCAAAGGCCTGCGGAAAAAGCTGTTCCAGGCTGCGGACGGTCTGCCCGCTCTCGACGTGGTGCAGCCCCCGGATGCCCAGGCGCGCCGCACCGGCGAGGTTCTGCTCCAGGTCGTCGATCATCACGCAGTCCTCGGACGCGACGCCGAGTCGCTCGCAGGCCAGCGCGTAGATGCGGCGGCTCGGCTTGCGTTCGCCGACCTGGCTGGAGATGACCGCGACGGCGCAGAGCGAGGCGAGGTCGACACCCCGGTAGAGGTCGTCGCCGAGGGCGTTGGAGACCAGCGCGACCGGGACGCCGCTCGCGTGCAGGCGGCGGACGGCCGCGAGCATCGCCTCGTCGGGGCGGATGTCCGCGCTGAGCGCGGCCAGCAGGCCGTCGGACTGCACGTCCGCGCCGAGCGCCCGCAGTGCGGCCGCCAGGCGCTCCTCGAAACCGGCCTGCGGCAGCAGGCCGCGTTCGTGCGCGACGAGCGCACGGGACACGTCCTCGTCCTCGCGCAGCAGCCGCTCGACGGTGAGCGGGTCGCCGGTGACGCGCGCGGAGAAGGCCCGGAAGGAGACGAAGATGTCGGTGGTGAGCACGCCGCCGTAGTCGGTGAGCACGGCCTTCGGCGGCTCGAGGTCCTCTTGGGTGGGCAGGGTCATCTCGGGTGTCGGTCCCTCAGGTTCCGGGGGCGGGCAGCGGCGGGAAGGCGGGGGCGCGGTGTTCGAGATAGCTGGCGACGCCCTCGCGCACGTCGGGGCGGGCGAAGCTGTCCAGCATCAGCGCGTCCGCCTCGGCGACCGATGCGGCGAAGCTGCTGTCCAGGCCGCGCAGCACCTGCTGCTTGATCGTCTGCATCGACCAGGGCGAGCACTGCTCGGCCAGCTCGGTGGCGTAGGCGACGGCCGCGTCGAGCAGGCCCTCGCGCTCGACGACGAAGTCCACCAGGCCCATGGCCAGGGCCTCCTCGCCGCGCACGACGCGGCTGGACAGCAGCAGGTCCATCGCCCGGCTCGCGCCGACCAGGCGCGGCAGCAGCCAGGCGATGCCGTACTCGGCGATCAGTCCGCGCCGCGCGAACGCCGTGGTGAACTTGGCGTCCGGCGCGGCGAACCGGATGTCGCAGTAGAGCGCCTCGACCAGGCCGAGACCGGCGGCCGCGCCGTTGACGGCGGCGATGAGCGGCTTGCGCAGCTCCAGCGGCCGGGTGCGCGGGCGACCGCGGGCCGGGAGCCGGGCGAGCGTCTCGGCGTCCGCGTTCCCGGCGGCCTCCAGGTCCTCCAGGTCCGCGCCCGCGCAGAAGCCGCGCCCGGCGCCGGTCACCACGACGGCACGGACGTCCGGGTCGGCCTCGGCCACGTCGAGCAGGTCGAAGTAGCGGTCCTCGAGGGCGTAGGTCCAGGCGTTGAGCCGCTCGGGGCGGTTGAGCGTCAGCACCAGGACGGGCCCGCGTCGCTCGGCGAGGACCGTCTCGGCGGCCAGTGAAGTCTCCATGTGTTGCTTCTCCTGACGGCGGGTTCGGCTCAGGCGTGGCGGGCTGCGGTGTCCCGGTACTTGGCGAGTTCCTGCTTGGCGATGGCCGCCTTGTGGACCTCGTCGGGCCCGTCGGCGATGCGCAGCGTGCGCAGGTGCGCGTAGGCGCTGGCGAGCGGGAAGTCGTCGGTGACGCCGGCGGCGCCGAAGACCTGGATGGCCCGGTCGACGATCTTCAGCGCCACGTTGGGCGCGGCGACCTTGATCGCGGCGATCTCGGTGCGGGCGGCCTTGTTGCCGACGGTGTCCATCATCCAGGCGGCCTTGAGGGTCAGCAGCCGGATCTGCTCGATTTCGATGCGGGCCTCGGCGATCCAGTCCTGGATGTTGCCGCGGTCGGCGATCGGCTGCCCGAAGGTGGTGCGCGACAGCGCGCGGCGGCACATCAGCTCCAGCGCCCGCTCGGCCATGCCGATGGCGCGCATGCAGTGGTGGATCCGGCCCGGCCCGAGGCGGGCCTGGCTGATGGCGAAGCCCTCGCCCTCCCCCTTGAGCACGTCGGTGAGCGGCACGCGGACGTCCTCGAAGGTGATCTCGGCGTGACCCTCGCGGTCCTGGTAGCCGAAGACGGGCAGGCCGCGCAGGACGGTGACGCCGGGGGCGTCGATCGGGACCACCATCATCGACTGCTGGCGGTGGCGCGCCGCGGTGGGGTCGGTCTTCCCCATCACGATCATGACGGTGCAGTGGGCGTGCAGCGCGTTGGAGGCGAACCACTTGCGGCCGTTGAGCACGTAGTGGTCGCCGTCGCGCTCCATGCGCAGCTCGATGTTGGTCGCGTCCGAGCTGGCGACGGCCGGCTCGGTCATGGCGAAGGCGGAGCGGATCGTGCCGGCCAGGAGCGGCTTCAGGTACTTCTCCTGGTGCTCCTCGGTGCCGAACAGCGTCAGCACCTCCATGTTTCCGGTGTCGGGCGCGGCGCAGTTGGTCGCCTCGGGCGCGAGGTGGGCACTGCGGCCCATGATCTCCGCGAGCGGCGCGTACTCGAGGTTGCTCAGACCCGCGCCCCATTTCGGGTCCGGGTGGAAGAGGTTCCACAGCCCGCGCCGCCGCGCCTCGGCCTTGAGCTCCTCGACGACGGGCGGCTGGGCGTGCGGATCGCCCGCGGCGCGCATCTGCTCCTCGTAGACGGCCTCGGCGGGGTAGACGTGCGTGTCCATGAAGTCCAGCAGTTCGGCCTGGTACTTCTGGGCGCGCTCCGACAGCTCGAACAAGGACATGAGGGGCTCCTGCCGGGAGGTTCGGGGGATGCCTCCCTGTATAGTTGAATCCAACGTCAAGTTCAAGTATCAGCCGCCGGGCAGCCGGGAACGCAGGAAGGCACGCAGGTCGGCGGGCAGGTCGACAGCGAAAAGGGGCCCGACATCACGTCGGACCCCCTGGATGCGCCTCGGCTGCGGCTACTGCGGCGCGTGCCCGCCGGGCTCGCGCAACTGCAGGCCGTTGCACCAGATCTGGTTGAGCGTGGACACCAGCCGCTCGAAGGCGATGCGCTGCTCCAGCACGTAGACCATGTAAGCCATGCGGCTGACCATGTGGGACAGCGCGTGCGCCGTCACCAGCGGGTCGAGGGAGGGGTCGGCCTCGCCGCGCTCCTGGAGCTGCCGGATCAGCTTGGCGTTGCGCTGGGCGAAGGCGTTGCCGCGCTGGATCCGCAGCGCGCGGAAGGTCGGGTCGATCTGCGCCACCTGCTCGAAGAGCGCCATCAGGCGGGCGTTCTGCTTGTACGAGCGCAGGTACTCGCGGTTCGAGGCGTCGATCAGCTCGCGCGCGTCGGTGATGCCGGTGCGCTCGCGCAGGTGCGGATGGAGCATCTCCTCCTGCACCTGCTCGACGACGGCGGCGAAGATCTCTTCCTTGTTGTTGAAGTACGTGTAGAAGGATCCGGAGGCGACCCCGGCCGCCTTGGAGATGTCGGTGATCCGCGCGTCCAGGTAGCCGTCGCGCTCGAAGACCTCGCGGGCGCCCGCGACCAGCGCGGCGCGGGTGCGTTCGCCGCGTGCGCTGCGCGGCGTGGTGATCCTCGCGCTCGAGCCGTCGTCGGTCGGGACCTGACCTGGCACGCGTGTCCCTCCGGAGGCGATCGGATGCTTCGGGCGCCCTGCTCGGACGCCGATCTGGCTCTCTGCCTGGGATGATAGCAATCGGCTCGCCCCGGACCCCGGCAGTCGGCCCGGTCAGTCGGCCCGCTCGACGACGCGGGCGAGCGACTCCGCCACCACGATCGGCTTGTCCCCGCCCTCGCGCTCCACGACGTGCTGCGCGCGCAGCTGGATCCCGCCCGGGACGGGGTCGGCGGCGAGCAGCGTCAGACGCATCCTGATCCGCGAGCCGACCGGCAGCGGCGCGGGGAAACGCACCTTGTCGTAGCCGTAGTTGAGCCCGTGGGCGAAGCCGTCCAGGGCGAGCAGCGTGTAGGAGAAGGCCGGGCCGAGGGCGAGGCTGTAGAGGCCGTGCGCGATCGTCCCGCCGAGCGGGCTCGCCGCGGCGCGCTCCGGGTCGACGTGGATCCACTGCCGGTCGCCGGTGACCTCGGCGAAGGCGTCGACCCGCTCCTGGGTGACGTCGTGCCACTCGGTCGGCCCGATCTCCTTGCCGATCAGCTGCTGCAGCTCGGCGAGGCTGGTCGGGCGGACCGGGAGGACGCTCGTGTCGATCATGCGGGGTGGTTCCTTTCGCTTGCGGCAGGGTCAGATCGAGCCGAGGAAGCCCAGCAGGGCGGCGTTGACCTCGTCGGGCCGCTCCTGCTGGATCCAGTGGCCGGCTCCGTCGAGCACGAGCTGCCCACGCTGGTCGGTGAGGACGCGGTCCAGCCGGTCGGTGGCGCTGAAGGCGCCGACCGGGTCGCGGGAGCCGATCGCGAAGAAGGAGGGCTGGTCGACGGTGCGTCCGGCGAGCGGCTCCATCAGCTCCCAGGTGCGGTCGATGTTGCGGTAGTAGTTGAGGCCGCCGGTGAAGCCGGTCTCCTCGAAGGTCGCGACGTAGACTGCGAGTTCGTCCTCCGTCAGCCAGCGCGGCAGCGGCGCGGCGGGCTCGTCGCGTGCGGCCCAGGCGGCCGTGGGGGCCTCGCGGCTGAGCAGGGTGCGGCGCAGGTCCGCGCGGAGCGCGGTCTCGGGCTCGGCGGTCTGGAACCAGCAGATGTAGAAGTCGTCACCGAGGCGCGAGCGGAGGATCGACAGAGGTGGGACGGGTGCGCGGGGCGCGGGCGGGACGCTGAGCCCGGCGACGGCGCGGACCCGGCCCGGGTGGAGCAGCGCCATGTGCCAGACCACGGCCGCGCCCCAGTCGTGGCCGACGAAGACGGCGTCGGCGAGGCCCAGCGCGTCGAGGAGCCCGGCCAGGTCGGCGCAGAGGGTGACCATGTCGTAGGCGGCTGGGTCGGCGGGGCGGGAGCTGCCGCCGTAGCCGCGCATGTCGGGAACGATGACGCGGTGGCCGGCGTCCGCCAGCGCGGTGATCTGGTGACGCCAGGAGAACGCCAGCTCGGGGAAGCCGTGGCAGAGGACGACAGGCGGGCGCTCCGCCGATCCCTCCCCCGTCTCGGCGCCCCACGCCTCGTAGACGTGGAGCTCGATGCCGTTCGTGGCGACCTGGCGCGGGGCCAGCTTCTCCCACGCGGCGAGTGCGCTGCTGTCGGTGGCCATGGCGCCGAGGCTAGTCAAACTTGACGTCGGATTCAAGAACCTGCCGCGGTGGCCGTCCGACGTCTTGAACTCGACATTGGATTCATCTATACCGGGGTCAGCCGCACCGGACCGCCCTCCGGAAGGAGACCCATGACGAACGCCGCGCAGCCCGTGTGGGACCACGCCGCCTCCGCCCCCGACCGCACCGCCCTCTACGGAACCGGAGGTCAGTCCTGGTCCTACGCCACGCTGCGCGACCGCGCCCGCGCCGTCGCCTCCCGCCTGCGGGCCGCCGGGATCGGGCCCGGGGCGAGGGTGCTGCTGATCGCCCCCTCGGTGCCGGAGTTCGTCGCCGCGTACTACGGCGTGCTCTCACTGGGGGCGATCGCGGTCACCGCCAACACCATGGCGACCGCGCCGGAGCTCGAGTACATCGCCGCCGACGCCGGGGTCTCCCTGGTCCTCGGCTGGCACGCGGTCTCCCCCGCGCCGGCCGCCGCCGCGGCCGCGGCCGGCGTCCCCCACTGGCCGCTGCACCCCGAGCTCGACGACCTGGCCGCGCCGACGTCGGGGACGGAGTCGCAGCCGCAGTCGGAGCCGGAAGCCCCCGCCGCGGTCGCCGCCGAGGACACCGCCGCGATCCTCTACACCTCCGGCACCACCGGCCGCCCCAAGGGCGCGATGCTCACCCACGGCAACCTGCACGCCTGCGCGTCCATCTTCGAAGGCGTCCACCGTCTCGGACCCGACGACCGCGCGGGCACGGCGCTGCCGCTCTTCCACGTCTACGGCCAGGCGTGCGTCCTCGCCACGACGATGCGCGTCGGCGCGTCGCTCTCACTGCTCCCCCGCTTCGACCCGCGGGAGATGCTGGCGCTGATCCGCGAGCACCGGCTCAGCACCACGGCCGGCGTCCCGACCATGTGGAACGCGCTGCTGCACGCGGCGGCCGACGCCGACCCGGCCGACTTCGCCTCCCTGCGTCTCGCCTCCTCCGGCGGCGCGTCGCTGCCCGGCGAGGTCAAGCGGGCCTTCGAGCAGCGCTTCGGCTGCACCATCCTGGAGGGCTACGGGCTGACCGAGACCACCGGCTCGGCCACCGTGCAGGTGGCCGACCGGGCGACCACGGTCGGCTCGGTCGGCGCCGCGCTGCCGGGGTGCGAGATCGCCGTCCGCGCGCTGGACGGCACCGAGCTGCCCGCGGGCGGGATCGGGGAGGTCCACGTGCGCGGGCCGGTGGTGATGAAGGGCTACTGGGGCCGCCCCGAGGCCACCGACGAGGTGCTGCGGGACGGCTGGCTCGCCACCGGCGACCTCGGCGTCCTCGACGACGCCGGAGAGCTCCACATCGTCGACCGCAAGAAGGACCTCGTCATCCGCGGCGGCTACAACGTCTATCCGCGCGAGGTCGAGGAGGTCCTCTACGAGCACCCCGACGTCGTCGAGGCCGCCGTCGTCGGTGTCCCGCACGACCACTACGGCGAGGAGGTCGCCGCGGCGATCGCGCTGCGCCCGGGCGCGGTCGCCGACGCCGCGGCCCTGCGGGCCTGGGCCAAGGAGCGTCTCTCCGCCTACAAGGTGCCGCACCTGGTCGCCTTCGTCGACGCGCTCCCCAAGGGCGCGACCGGCAAGATCCTCAAGCGGGCCATCGACCGCTCCCTGTTCGACGGCGTCGCGGCCGACTCGGCGACCGAGCGCCGCGAGCGGCCGAAAATCGATTGACCCTGAGAGGTGTCGGCGCTGCACTGTGACGCGGCACCACAGGCCGTGGCGCCGCGTTCCGAGGAGGCAGCCGCAGCGATGGAGATCCGTGCCACGACCGACGAGGACCTCGACGTCTTCGTCAAGACCCTCCATGTGCCGTTCGGGCTCCACCCGGACACCCCGAACGAGGACGGCGGCGGCCTCTGGTGGTCGGCGATCGAAATCGACCGCGCGCTGCTGGCCGTCACCGACGACGGGCGGCCGGTCGGGACCGCCGCGGCGTACACCTTCGAGCTGACCCTGCCCGGCGGGATGCTCGCACCGGCCGCCGGGGTGACCGCCGTCGGCGTCGCGCCCACGCACCGACGGCGCGGCGTGCTCACCTCGATGATGCGGCGCCAGCTGACCGACCTGCGGGCGCGCGGGGAGTTCCTCTCCGTGCTGCTGGCCTCCGAGGCCCCGATCTACGGCAGGTTCGGCTACGGACCGGCCACCTACACGGGACGGATCACCGTGCCGCGCCACCAGGGCGCGCTCGCCGCACCGCGGGCGCGTGGACGGGCGGACGCCCCGGCGCCGGGTTCGGGCACCGGCGCTGACGGCGGATCGGGCAGCGGCTCGGTCGAGGTGATGCCGCGTTCCGAGTGCGGCGAGATCCTCGAAGCGGTCTACGACCGGTACCGCCGCACCCAGCCCGGGGCGCTGTCCCGGCCGCACCGCTGGTGGGCGCTGCGCGCGGGACAGCCCCCGATCGCTCCGGCGCGGCGCTACGTCGCCGTCCACCGCGACGCCGACGGCGTCCCGGACGGCTACGCCAGCTACGCGCTCAGCGACGGCACGTTGACGGTCGACGAGACCATCGCGGCCGAAGACGCCGTCACCACCGCCCTGGTCGGGTTCCTGCTCGGCCACGACCTCGTCACCGAGGTCGCGTTCAAGCACTTCCCGCCGGGCCACCCGCTGCGCTGGCAGTTGGCGGACTTCACTGCCGCGAAGGTGAGCAACGACTCCGAGTGGCTCTGGGTCCGGCTGCTGGACGTGCCGCGCGCGCTGACGGCGCGCGGCTGGTTCAGCGACGGCGAGCTCGTGCTCGACATCGACGACCCGTTCCTCGGCGAGCACGGCCGCTACCTGTTGACCGTCCGGGACGGCAAGGCCGAGTGCGCCCCGACCGACCGGGAGCCGGACCTGTCCCTCGACGTGCGCGACCTCGGCGCGATCTACCTGGGCGGCACCACGCCCAGCACGCTCGTGCGTGCGGGCCACATCCGGGCCCACCGCCCCGAGGCGGCCCTGCTCGCCGACGTGCTGTTCCGCGCCGAGCGCGCCCCGCACTGCCTGCACTGGTTCTGACCTCGAATTTCCGAGCGCCTGTTCCGGGCCCCTCAGGTGCCCGGAACAGGCGCTCGGCAGCGGACGAGCTACCACATGACCGGGAGCCGCTCCGGCAGGCGCTTCATGTAGCCGGTGCGCCACACCAGTTGCTCGATCGGCACGGCCAGCTCCAGGTCCGGCATCCGCTCCAGGACCGTGGTGACGGCGATCTCCGCGTGCCTGCGGCCGAGCGCCGTGGCCGGGCAGTAGTGCTGGCCGCCGCCGAAGGAGAGATGGGCGGAGCTGTTGGTCCGGGTGAGGTCGATCGCGAGCGGGTCGGGGAAGGCCTCCGGGTCGTGGTTGGCGCCCTCGACCAGGACCAGCACCAGCTCGCCCGCGCGCACCAGCACGTCGCCCAACCGGACGTCCTCCAGGGCGAGTCGGGGCAGGCCGTCGCCGATGGAGAGGTTGACCCGCAGCAGTTCCTCCACCGCCGCCGGCACGAGCTCCGGCTCCGCCCGCAACCGCACGCACAGTTCCGGGTGCTGAAGCAGCGTCACGAACGCCATGGTGAGGAACCCGGCCGTGGAGACGACGCCCGCGCCGAACATGGTGACCCCGACGGTCGCCAGCATCTCGTCCGTCAGGTGGTCGTAGTCGCGGTCCAGCCGCAGCGCGGCCAGCTCCGCCATCAACCCGGTGGTGGCCGGGTCGTCCAGACGCTCCGTCATATAGGCGATGTCCCGGTCCCAGTTGAGCTTGGCACCGGCGATCGGGCAGGCGGAGTTCATGAACGCGATGTCCAGGCTCGCCGCGAGCCGCGGCGCGTCCGCGAGCGGGATGCCCAGAATGCGGCAGTGCATGGCCTCCGAGTACGGGTTGGCGAAGCCCTGCCGCAGGTCGGCGGGCGCACCGCTCGCGACCAGGCCGTCGACGAGCGAGGCGGCCTGCTCGCGCATCCACGCCTCCAGGCCCGGGGCCTTGGGGTTGATCGCCTTCAGCACCGCCTTGCGCAGCCCCGCGCCGGTGATGTTGCCCATGTTGTTGACGACCTCCGGTG
Source organism: Streptacidiphilus melanogenes (assembly GCF_000787835.1). GTDB lineage: Bacteria > Actinomycetota > Actinomycetes > Streptomycetales > Streptomycetaceae > Streptacidiphilus > Streptacidiphilus melanogenes. The sequence continues at coordinate 144,973 of NZ_BBPP01000004.1, read as the reverse complement.
GGATCGTCAGCGCGTACTGACGCGGCACGCCAGGAGCGGAGGTGTCCTTCAGGCTGAACCGGCGGTCCTCCAGCACCTGCTTGCACAGCGCGTGCGAGGACACCAGCCAGGCCGGGTCGCCCGCGATGGTCCGCACCCGCCTGACGGGCTCCGCGCGCAGCTCCTCGACCTCGTCCGGGAGCCGGTCGCCGCGCCAGGAGAACGGGAAGCCAGGAAGCTCGCCCAGGTCTCCCGGATCGACCGCGGTCGTCTCGCTCGGCATCGTCTCAAGCGGCATTCTGGTGTCCCCCTTCGGCGGCGGCCGGCGTCACGATCGCGTGGCCCTGGTTGCGTGAGGCGCGCAGGCCGGACCCGCGCGAGTAGAGCAGCTCCGCGAGCGGGAGCAGCTGGTGGTAGCAGTTGAGCGAGGACGGCACGTCGAGGATCGCCGGACTGTCCAGGAACAGCGGCGCCTCCGCGCAGATGTAGCGCAGGCACACCTCCCGCTGCTCGGCCGTGGCCTCCCGCCCGTCGGCCAGCACCTTCGAGGCGAGGTAGGCCCCGACCAGCTCGTCGATCACCGCGCGGAACTCGGCGTCGGTGTCCAGCCGCTGCCGCAGCTCGTCGTGGAGAAGCCGGTAGGCGCGGTTGTGCTGGAAGTCCGACATCGCGTGGGCTCTGATCCGGCCCCGCCCGTCGTCGGTCTCCTCGACGGCGGCGCGCACCTTGGCCCGCACACCGCGCAAGTTCTTCACGGCCTTGCGCCGGGCGTCGTCCGGACCGTACCCCAGTGCCTCGTACATCTCCGCGACGAACAGGTCGGTGTAGACGAGATCGACCTGCCGGAAGTTCGCGAGGCCCCAGCGGGCGAGGTCCAGCAGGCGCGCCTGGGAGAAGTAGCTGTTTCCGGGCGACACCCCGACCACCGCGTGGTCGCCCTCGGCCTGGATCAGGGCGCAGTGCGCCGTATAAGGCCTGACGTGGAATAAGGTCTCGGTCGCTGTCTGCAAGATCTGCAAGAGAGGGAGCGTCCTTCGCGTCACTAGTCCCGAGGAGCCTCGTGCTCCTGGTGTGGCGACGACACGCGCAGTCAAACTTCCCACACGCTCCGTTGTCAACGCCTGTCCCGTGAGTTGAGATCCGCACCCGAACCGCCGGGCATGGGATCATCGTCCGCGTGGCGAACACGCAGAGAACAGCGCGGTACCGGGAGTTGGCGGCGGCCCTGCGCGCGGACGTGCTGAGCGGCGTCTACGGCGAGGGCGGCCGCCTGCCGAGCGAGGAGGCCCTGGCGGCCTCCCACAGCGTCTCGCGCGGCACGGTCCGCCAGGCGCTGGCGCTGCTGCGCGCCGAGGGCGTCGTCACCTCCCGGCGCGGCACCCGGCGTGTGGTGCTGGAACAGCCGCGTGTGCAGAGCTTCGCGGAGCTGTCCAGCTTCACGCGCTGGGCGCGTTCCCTGGGCGAGGATCCGGGCGGCTCGGTCCTCGACCTGCGCTGGCGCGAGGCGGACCCCGTCGAGGCGGACCGGTTGCGCCTTCCGGCGGGCGCCCGCGTGCTGTGGGTGCTGCGCCTGCGCACGCTCGGCGGGGAGCCGGTCATGGTCGAGCGCACGGTCTACCCCGAGCCGGTCGGCACGCTGGTGGAGGCGATGCCGTCGGACGCCGTCTCGGTCACGGAACTGCTGGAGGCCGCGGGCGTCGTCCTGGCCGACGCGGACCACACCGTCGACCTCACCCTCGCCGACCCCGACGACGCCCGCCTTCTCGGCTGCGCCCCCGAGGCTCCCCTGCTCCGCGAGCGCCGCCGCACCAGCGATCCGACCGGCGTCCCGGTCGAGTGGTCCGAGGACCGCTACCGCGCGGGCACGGTGGCCTTCACCGTCCACAACTCCCTCGCCGCCACCGCCCTGGCCCGCACCCGCAGCGAGCCCTAGCGGACCTCGGGACCAGGTCGGCGCCCGCCGTCTCACGCCATGGGTGAGACGGTCTCAAAGCGCAGGTCACCGGGCCTGCTGGTGCGAGAAATTCTCATGAACGCCGCCTGGCGGCAACAAAAGGATGTTCACGGAGCATCGAGAAGAGAGGATGCCATCACCGACGTGCTCAGGGGGAAAGCCACATGGAGATCCAGTCCGTGGACCGGGCCGGGCAGGCTGCCGCATTACAGCTCGCACGCGAATTACAGTTGCTCAAGCGCGCCTCCGGGCTGAGTTACGCCCGGATCAGTCAGCGGACGCACTACGCGAAGTCGTCGTGGGAGCGCTGGCTCAACGGCAAGCGGCTGCCACCGCGCTCCGCGGTGGAGAGCCTCGCGCGGGCGACCGGCGGGGACGCCGAACTGCTCCTGGATCTTTGGGATCTCGCCAGTCGTGACACCACCGGCGCGGCCGGGGCGGTCGCGACGGCGCAGCCGGCCGGGGAGGCCGGGACGACCGGGCTGCTGCGGGTGATCGTCCGGCCCGTGCGCGGGCTGCTCGACGGTGTGACCGGCGTGCTGGGCGGCCCCGGCCGGGGCCCCTGCATCGTCATCGAGTGGCGGTACGAGCAGTCGGCCGACCGCGGCTGGCGCGGTCGGCTCTGCCTGTCGCGTGAAGCCGGCGAGCCCGACTGATCTGCCGGGCGGCGGTCACCGTCCGCCGCCGGCCGGTGTGCCGGTCGCCAGGGCCCGGCGCTGCAGGGCCTGGAGCTCGGCGAGGTCCCCGGCGTGCGAGGTGATCGCCGCCCGCTCCGCGTCCTGCTGCGACGCGGCCACGCTGTCGGCCAGTCCGGCCGTCGCCTGGCATTCGGCGTCCGCCTCCGCCAGGTTCAGTTCGAAGCCGACCATGGTGTGGATCCGGGCGGGGTCGTGCGAGGCGAGGGCCGGCCTGAGCCGCGCGCTGACCGAGCTCAGCGGGTCGCTCAGGCTGCCGGCCGGCTGACCCGCCGCGGACATGCAGGCCTGCCAGCGCCGCTGCGCGGCGAGAAAGCGCGGATCGGCCTGGACGGTCGTGACGACCTGGTTGCTCAGGATCTGCAGGGTGTTGAAGAGGCGGTAGTACTGCGCGCCGTAGAGTTCGACCACCGCCCGGGTCGCGCAGGCGTCCGCGTTGTAGAAGAACTGCCGGTGGCCGGGCATCGTCAGGTAGACGCGGTGTGCGGTGGTGCCGTCCAGCGCCGCCTTCCATGCGGCGCTGCCGTCCTCCGCGGCGTTCGCGTCGACGAACGGTCGCGCGTCGAGGGCCGAGCTGGTGATCCCGAATCCGTCGTTCCGGGCCTGTTGCAGGGTGAGCAGGCCGTACGGGTTGGCGTCGGCCGTGTGGTCCGAGTCGGACAGTGGCTGTGGCCGGTAGACGAATCCACGCGCCCGCATGCAGGACGCGATGCTGGTCTCCTCCATGGTGTGCAGGAGGAGCCGTTGCCGGGGGTCGTAGTAGGTGACGCCGTGGAAAGGGCGGGGCTGCGCTTGCGGGGCGGCGGACTGGGTGGTGCTGCCGGACGCGTCGCATCCGGCAGCACCCAGACCCAGGAGCAACGCGGCGAGCACGAGGCGGATCCTGGACTTCATCGATACGTCAGCGTCAGTACGTGCACCAGTAGTTGGACTCGATGTGCGGCAGGTTGCCCGCCGAGACGTCGGTCCAGCCGGTGCCGCGGTCCAGGTGCATGACCCCGCCGCCGTGGTAGGTACCGGGGTAGACGTCGACGTTGCAGCTGTTGCCGTTGTTGAACAGCGAGCCGCCGGCCGAGTTGTAGAAGTTGGCGTACATCGTCAGGTCGTCGTTGTTCTGGTAGACCTGCTGCACGCCGTGACCCGAGGCGGACGTGTAGTTCGTCAGCCAGTACGCACACAGCGCACCGGAGTTGCAGCCCGCCGGGGCCGCGTTCGCCGCCGGGGCGGCCACGAGGCCCCCGAGCGCCGCACCCGCGGCGAGGGCCAGAGCGGCCATTCCTCGCTTGAACACGATTCGTCTCCCATGGATCGCATGAACGAAATCCGAGCCGACCGGCTGGCTGCCGGGCTCGACAGCGACAACTCTTGTCCGCTGCAGTCGAGTTGGTCGACAGTCCCCGGCCACGCCGGGACGTTCGGGGCTTCCCACGGCGCTGACCTGCCGATTGGGACGCCCCGATCCCTGCCTGGGACGCTCACTGCAGCACCTCTCTTGACGTAGCCGGTCCCTGGTGTGACGGTTGCACCCATGTCCTAGTCATGGACACAACAAGCAGTGACGAATCGTCATCCCGTCGTGCGCCGCCCCTACGGTCCGGCGGCGGGCGCTCACTGAGAGGAAACCGCTGTGATGAACCTCCGTAAGGCCGGCATGGCGACACTGGCGGCCGGAGCGGTGGCTGTCGGCCCGCTCGTCCTGCCGGGGGGCGTGGCGCAGGCGCAGACCACCCCGAGCCCGAGGATCGGTTCGGTCGCGACCCTGCCCAGCCCCCAACTCGCGAACCGCGGCACCACCCGGGTCTGCGCCGGGATCGCCCGTGACCGGTGCATGGCGGAGGTCGTCACCACCGCCCCCGGCTCGAGCAAGGCGCTCGTGACCGGCAGCCCCGCCGGCTACGGTCCGGCGGACTTCGCCGCCGCGTACCACCTGCCGGCCGCGACCGTGGGTTCGACCAACACCATCGCGATCCTCGACGAGGGCGCCTTCCCGACCCTCGAGACCGACCTCAACACCTACCGCGCGCAGTACGGGTTACCGGCGTGCACCGCGGCCGACGGCTGCTTCAAGCAGGTCGGGGAGCACGGCGGCGCGCCGCTGGCCCCGGGGAAGACCGCCAACGAGAAGGACTTTGACGAGCAGGTGGGCCTGGAGACCGCGCTGGACGTCGACATGGCCTCCGCTGCCTGTCCGACCTGCCACATCCTGGAGATCACCGTCAACCGGGACCTCACCACCAGTGAGGACAAGGCGGCCGAGGACTTCGGCGTCGCGATGAACACCGCGGCCTCGCTGGGGGCCTCGGCGGCCAGCGTCAGCTACCAGTTCGACCCGGACGCGACCCTCGACCTCGGACAGGCAGCCCGCGACTTCTACCACCCCGGCATGGCCATCACCGCCTCCTCGGGCGACGGCGGCTTCGAGGGCACGCCCTCCGGGTGGCCGCAGAACCTGCCGACCGTGACCTCCGTCGGCGGCACGGCGCTCTACCGCACGCCCGGCGCCGACCCGAGCGGCTACAGCGAGGTGGCCTGGGACGGCTCCGGCAGCGGCTGCGCCGCCGAACTGCCGCCGGCGCTCGGCCAGCCCACCGCCATCTCGGCCGACTGCGCAGGCCACCGCGGTGGATCGGACATCTCCGCCGACGCCGACCCGACCACCGGCGCGGCCGTCTACGACGACTACACCCCCTTCAGCGGATCCCAGCTGGGCTGGCTTGCGGTGGGCGGGACCAGCGAGTCCAGCCCGTACGTCGCCGGCCTGTACGCCCGCGGCGGCCACGTGGCGGAAGTCGAAGGCCCCGACTCCCTCTACGCCGCACCGTCCTCGGCGTTCAACGACATCACGGCCGGTCAGAACGCCGCGCCGAACAGCGGCTGCACCGTGCTCTGCATCTCCGGCCCCGGCTGGGACGGCCCGACCGGCCTGGGCACGCCCAACGGCCTGGCCGCCTTCCAGTAGCCACACACACCCGGGGCCGCTCCCAGGCGCCTACGCCGTCTCAGTCCTGCGGCACGCCGCCGAAACCGAGCTCGTTGCCGTCGGCGTCGCGGTAGACGACCTTGCGCGCGCCGCCTGGGTACTGCTCCCGGAACGCCGGCTCGACGCCGCGGCGGGCGATCGCCTCGACGCGCGCGTCCAGGTCGTCGACGAGGACCGTCTGCACGGCGTGGCCGGCGTGCTCCGGGTTGCGGCGGATGTAGAGGTAGCGGTGCTCGGCGAGCTCCCAGACCGCCTCGGTCTCGTTGGGGTGGAAGGCGGGCTCGGCCCCGAGCACACGCGAGTACCAGGCCACGGCCTCGTCGTGGTCCCGGACGTAGATCCCCGCGAACAGGTCGATCGCCATCCGCCCACGCTAGCGCGCCGGGCGGGCCGGTCCCGGCGCCTCGCCGAAGGACGTACACGGTAGGCTCCGGCGACCGACCCGCCCACTCGATTGGACCGCACGAGCGACATGACCAGGCCGCACCGCACCCGCTTGTCATCGCCGGTGGGAGCCGCGCTCGCCGTCACCGTGGCAGCCCTGGCCTCGGGCTGCTCCGGGACGGGCGGCGCGGCCGCACCGGCGACGCACCGGGCGGCCGTCGCCGCCACCGCGTCCGCCACGGCCACGCCCGCCCCGGTGTCCGCCACCCCGGAGAACCTTCGGGCCGAGGGGTTCACCACCATCTACCAGCAGGTCGGCAACATGTCCGGCTCCCTCGGGTTTCCCGAGATCCCCCACATCGCCGCCGGCACGCTCGGCATGTTCGCGCGATGCACCGGGACCGGCAGCGTCACCGTGGAGATCGACGGCCTCACCCGTTACGACGTCCAGTGCGGCGACCCTACGGGCGAGTTCAACGAGGACAGCTACCTCGAAGCCCATGACGACGTGCACGCCCGGGTGATCAGCCACACCACCGGCCGCTGGGCCTTCGCGCTGGGCTGGCACGCCGGCAGCGACGCCCCGACCGGCGACGCGGGCACGGTCGCCGACCCGGACACGGACGGCGGCTGACCCCGGGTCGGCGGACGGCCGCTACGCGTTCCCGCCGTCCGCAGGTGAGCCCGGTGAGACCGCTGGGTCCGCTGGGTCCGCCGAGCTGAGTACGGCCAGTGACGTCAGCAGCTCCCGGTAGTGGTCGAAGTCCGGCACCGCCACGGACGCGTCCTTCGCTGCGTCGTCCCAGCGCCGCAGCCGGACCGCGTCCTTGGCGAAGGGCTCGGCGTCGAACGCGGTCGCCTCGGCCGGGCTCATCGGGCCGCCGTGGACCGAGAGGGTGTGGACCGAGGCCGGTGAGAGGCGGGCGAAGTAGTCCGGCTCCACAGCGCACAGGTAGCGCTTCGCGGCGACATGGAGCCGGATCGGCTCGGTGACGGCCGCGCCGAACCACGGGGAGAGCCAGTCGGCGCCCTGGCGGCTGTGGCGGTTGTCGCGGGCGCCGGACATGAGTTCGCGGCCGTGGACCGCCCCGCGGAAGTGCCCGACGTCGTGGAGCAGCGCGGCGGCGACCAGTGCCGGCGGCGCTCCCTCGGCGGAGGCGAGGGCGGCAGCCTGGAGCATGTGCTCCGCCTGGGTCACGTCCTCGCCGAGGTAGTCGTCCGCGCCCTCCCCGGCGAAGAGTGCGGCCAGGGTGTCCACGATCTGGTGCGGCGTCAGCATGGCTGCGCCTCCTTGCGGCGCAGCACGGCGACGGTGCTGAGCAGGCCGTCGAGGTCCGCGTAGCAGCCCTGGAGGTGGCGGGCGCCGCCGCGGGCGAAGGCTGTGCGGGCGTGCAGCAGGCGGGTGTTGTCGAAGACGAGGCAGTCGCCGGGCCCGAGCTTGAAGGTGAGCTGGCGCTCCGGGTCCAGCAGCAGGCGTGCGAAGGCGCGGTAGCCGGCGTAGAAGGCCTCCGTCTGCGCCGCCGGGAGGCGGAGCGTGCCGAGTGAGCGGTTGTTGAACCGCACCTCCCGGATGCGGCCCGCCGGGTCGGTGGCGATCAGCGGGCTGTGGGCGCTGAGCTCGGTGACGTCGTCACGGAAGGCGAACGGCACCTGCGTGCCCGTCAGCGCCGCGAACGCCTCGACGTCCGACTCACGCAGCGCCGCCGCCGCGGCGAAGCCGTCGACCAGCCCGGAGTCGCCGCCCTCGGCGTCGTTGACCAGGCAGTGCAGCAGTTGGAGCGTCGGCACCGGGTCCCGGTAGGGGTTGTCGGTGTGCGGGGTGATCGCGACGTTGGTGAAGGCGAGGTTGTTCGGCCGCTCCTCGACACGCACCTCGAACTGCGTGCCGTAGTTGGTCTCGCGGACGAACCCGAAGGTGCGGGCCACCTGCTGCGACTGGCCGTCACGGACGGGGACGCCGCGCAGCAGGCAGAAGCCGAGCCGCGCGACGGCCTCCAGCATGCGCAGGCGCTCGGCGTCGTCCGCGAGGTAGGCGGACCAGGTCGTCTCGGGGAGGCCGTCGGCCAGCGAGGCCGCACTCCCCCACAGGTCCTTGGCGTCCTCCGTGCGCGGGTCGGGATCAGCGGCACGCTCGAGCCACTGGGCCGTGTAGCGGGAGACGTGACCGTCGGGGGCCCAGACCACCTCCCACCCGTTCGCGCTCGCCCCGCCTTCGAGCGGACGAGCGGTCCCGACCGCGAGCTGCTCGGGCAGATCGGTGATCTGGTAGAGCTTCTGGCCGGTCAGCGGGTCGCGGCAGTCCGCGCAGGTGCAGTTGTCCCGCAGCCACAGGGCGGGGACGTCGGTCGGCAGCATGGGTCCTCGATTCGGGTCGGACCGGGTCGGATCCGTCAGGCTCAAAAGTTGTATAGCCAACTTTCGCCCGGCCCCGTCCTCCAGCGCAAGGAACGGCCGGGTGAACGCAGGCCGAACCGGATGCAAAGCATCAAGGTCCGGTCGACACTGCGGCGTTCAGGGGCAGGCGGCCCTCGGCGCACACCCGGGGCGGCGGCCCGCACCAGGCTGCCTCCGATCCCCCGGGTGCGCGGCCGTTGCCTCGCCTCAGCTCCCGAGCGGCCTCAGCCGCAGAGCGGCCATACCGCCGTCGACGGCCAGGACGGTGCCGGTGGTCGACCCCGAGGCGGGCGAGGCGAGGTAGGCGACGGCGACGGCCACCTCGTCCGCGCCGACCAGCCGTCCGTGCGGCTGCCGGGCCTGGAGCGCGGCGCGCTCGGCGTCCGGATCATCGGCGGCGTCGAGCAGCCGACCGATCCACGGGGTGTCGACGGTGCCGGGGTTGACGCAGTTCACCCGGATCCCCTCGCGGACGTGGTCCGCGGCCATGGCCAGGGTCAGCGACAGGACCGCGCCCTTGCTGGCGCTGTAGAGCGCGCGCTGCGGCAGCCCGACGGTGGCGGCGGCCGAGCAGGTGTTGACCACGGAGGCGTGTGCGGAGCGCCGCAGGTGCGGCAGCACGGCGCGGGTGACCCGGGCCAGGCCGACGACGTTCACGTCGAGCACCTGCTGCCACTGCGCGTCGTCGTTGTCCTCCACGGTCCCGGCCGCGCCGACGCCCGCGTTGTTGACCAGGATGTCCAGCCCCCCGAGCGCGGCCACGGCCGCGTCGACCGCCGCCCGCACGGACGCGTCGTCCCGCAGGTCCGCGGTGAACCCGTGCAGAGGCTTCTGCACCCTGTCGACGGCGAGGTCCAGCACGGCCACCTCGGCCCCACGCCCGGCCAGCAGCCGCGCCGTCGCCAGCCCGATCCCGGACGCCCCTCCGGTGACCAGGGCCCGCAGACCCCCGAACTCGCTTCCGCGGAACTCGCTCATCCACGCACTCCTGACGAACAATCGGGCACCCCGCAAGGCACCGCACGAACAGGCGCAGGCGGCCTTGAACTCCCCACCCCTTCCCTCCCGGAAACCCCTCTCCCGGAACCCCGCGCTCACCGCGACGCGACAGGCGTCGCTACTCCTCGAGGTACCGGTACCGCTCCCCCGGGTCCAGGATCGCGACATCACCGCCGTGGACCCGCCACTCCTGCGTGCCCCCGGTCTCGTGGCTCACCACGAAGAGCCCCCTGACCCGGTCGTCGTCCTCGTCGGACACCGGTATCCGGGCGATGGCGCGGAGCCGGTCGAGGACCGCGCCGACGTTCTCCTGACGCATGTCCGCGCCGAAGAACACCAGGCTGGTCCACATGCACCGGCGTTCCGGGAAGGTCCAGCCGCCCGCGTAGAGGAAATCGCCGTTCTCCGCGTCGGTGATCTCCGCGATCCGGGCGAGTTGCACGCTGTCGCACTCGAGCCAGCCCCTCACGGTGGCGTAGACGGCCACGTTCACCTCCTCGTCGAGCCCGCGAGGGCGGGCGGGGTCGTGGGATGATCGTGCCCGAACCCCGACGGATGTGAGGGAGAGACCCGGGTGACGGCCGAGGAATCCGGTGTGCGTGAGCTGCGGCTGGTCGTCACGGCCGAGGACTACGACGCCGCGCTGCGGTTCTACCGGGACGTGCTGGGGCTGCCCGAGCGTGGGGCGTTCTCCTCGCCCGACGGGCGGGTGACGATTCTGGAGGCCGGGCGGGCCACGCTGGAGATCGCGGATCCCGGGCACGCCGCCTTCATCGACGACGTCGAGGTGGGCCGACGCGTGGCGGGCCACATCCGGGTGGCGTTCCAGGTCGACGACTCCCCCGCCGTGACGGCGCGGCTCGCCGAGGCCGGGGCGGAGGTGCTGGCCGAGCCGACCAGGACGCCGTGGAACTCGCTCAACTCCCGCCTGGAGGCTCCCGGCGCCCTGCAGCTGACGCTCTTCAGCGAGCTCGGCGAACCCGGCGCGTGAACGCGGCCCTGACCTGGCACGCTGACGCGGACCGGCACCGCACCGAGAATTTCTGAAATCTCCCGGCCGACCCCCAACCTGACGGCCTGCCCACCCCATCAACAGGGGTGGAAGCGAGCAAGGCGCGCAGGGCGACTGACGGGGGATGCAAGGGTGCACAGGGACGATCCGGAGCTGCGGGAGTTCCTCAGCCATCGGCGACACGCACTGCTGCGCAGCGCCTACCTGATGTGCGGGGACACGCACGCCGCCGAGGATCTCGTGCAGACGACGCTGATCAAGGTGGTCATGGCCCGGCGCGGGCGGCGGCGGATCGAGCATCTGGACGCCTACGCCCGGCGCACCCTGGTGAACACCTTCATCGCCTCGCGACGACGGCTGTGGCACCGGGAACGACCGCACGAGCAGCTGCCGGACGCGCCCGCGCCGGGCGGCGCCGACGCGGATCTGGGCCTGGCGGTGCGAGCCGCCCTGCAGCGGCTGGCGCCGCGGCAACGGGCGGTCCTGGTGCTGCGGTTCTTCGAAGACCAGAGCGTGCACGCGACCGCCGAACTGCTGGGCGTGTCCGAGGGAACGGTGAAGAGCCAGACCGCACGCGGTCTGGAGGTGCTGCGCGCGACGTTGCGCCATGTGGTGGGCGACGCGGTGGGCGAGGTCGTGGACGAGGAACTGACGCACATGCACGGGGTCAACCGATGACGGACTACACGGTGAGGGAACTCATGGACAAGGCTCTGGACGGGCTCCGGCCGCCGAGCGAGGACATCACGGAGGCGGTGCTGGCGCAGGCGACGCGCCGCCAGCACCGCAGGCGGGCAGGCGCGCTGGTCGCGACCAGCGCGGGCCTGGCGCTGGTCGCCGGACTGGTGGTGATGCTGCCGCACACGGCGAACGGGGCGGTCGGCGCAGCGAAGAAGCCGGGACCGGTCAGCGTGACCACGAAGCCGGCGGCGCCGCATCCGCTGGAGGACCCGGCGGCGGTGGTCAAGAGCCTGCTGCCGCCCGGCATCGGCACGGTCACGAAGATCAAGGACCTGCCGCCGACGCCGATGCCGCCCGGCATGCCGAAGTCGACGGTCTACCCGAAGTCGCGCTTCGACGGCACCTACGTCATCACCAAGGACGGCCGTTCGGCGGCGATCGTCATCAACTCCTACGACCCGAAGGCCCGCCCGCCGCAGTACGCCTTCGGGCCGGACGAGGCGAGCTTCTGCAACGACGACCCGGTGTCGTGGCACTGCACCTTCACCCCACTGCCGGGTGGCGCGTCCCTGCTGGCGGACAGCGAGCCGCCGGGCTCGTACGCCGAGCGCACGGGTGAGGTCAACAGCGCGTCGGTCTCCTACCCGGACCGGCGGATGTTCTCCGTCATCGCCACCTCGGACACCATCGGCCTGCGGCACGGCATCGACTTCGGCAGCCCGTGGGGCAGGACCCCGGTGCTGGACCGGGCGCAGCTGGCGGCGTTCGCGGAAAGCCCCGTCTGGTTCGGCTGAGCCGACGAAGGCGGGCGGGCATCGGTCGGCGGGCGGCTCGGGGGAACGCCCGCCCCACCGATGTGCGTGCACGCGCACGCAACTGCACGAGGAGACGCGCCAGGTCTCCTCCCAAGCCCTTGTGCGCCGCGGGCCGGGCGCGAATACTTGATCTGGAGCATGTACCAGCGCAAGCACTCTCGCAGGCAGGTGATCGCCATGGGTCCCCAGCAAGCCGCGGTGGACGAGGTCCGCGAGTTCAGCCGGTTCTTCACCCGGGTCCTCGGGGTCCTGGACTACGCCGGACGGCTGGAGTCGACGTTCACCCTCGCCGAGGCCCGCGTGCTGTACGAGCTCGCGCGGCGCGAGCGCGCGACCGTCGCCGACCTGCGGGCGGAGCTCGGCCTGAGCGCCGCGTACTTCAGCCGGATGCTGAGCCGCTTCGACCAGGACGGGCTCGTGGTCCGCTCCGCGCACGACGTGGACGCCCGCTACCAGCAGGTCTCCCTCACGGAGGCCGGGCGCGCCGAGGCCGCCCGCCTGGACGCACGCGCCCGCGAGGCCGTCACCGCGCTGCTCGCGGACCTCTCCCCCGCCCGGCTCGGCGAGCTGACCGGGTCCCTGCGGACCGCCCGCGCGCTGCTGTCCGGGTCTCCGGGCGGCCCCGACAAGCCGGTGATCCGTCTGCGCGACCCGGAGCCGGGCGACCTGGGCTGGGTGGTCGCCCGCAACGGCGCGCTCTACGCCCGGGAGTTCGGCTTCGACGCCTCCTACGAGGCCCTGGTCGCCCGCATCGTCGCCGAGTACGCCGCCGACCACGACCCGGCGTGCGAGCGAGGCTGGATCGCGGAACTGGAGCAGCCCGACGGCAGCCGCCGTCCCGTCGGCGCGGTGTTCTGCGTCCGCGACCACGCCCCCGACACGGCCCGGCTGCGCCTGCTCCTCGTCGAGCCCGACGCGCGCGGTCTCGGCATCGGCGAGCAACTGGTCTCCGCCTGCGTGGACTTCGCCCGCGAGACCGGCTACCGCGAGCTCGTCCTGTGGACGCAGAGCAACCTCACCTCCGCCCGCCGCATCTACCGCCGCGCGGGCTTCGAGCCCTACGCCGAGACGCCTCACCACAGCTTCGGCCGTCGCCTGGTCGGCGAGGACTGGCGGCTCGCCCTGACCGACGACCAGGAGCGCCGGTAGCCCCGGCCGTCCGCCCGACCCACTGTCACAGCCGAGGGGCAGGATGGGCCCCATGGTGGAGATCAGCTTCCTGACCGAGTCCGACCGAGCCCGTTGGGAGGTGCTGGCGCGAGGCAAGGACGCCTACTTCGACGTCGAACGCGGCGCGGACAGCTACGACCGGACCTGGCGGCGCCTGCTCGACGACGATCGGATACGCGGGGTCGCCGCCCGGCTGGACGGAAGGATCGTCGGCATCGCGCACTACCTGTTCCACGCGGGGGTCTGGTACTCCGACAAGTGCTACCTGGCCGACCTGTTCGTGGACGACACGGCGCGCCGACGGGGTGTCGCGACGGCGCTGATCGAATGGGTCGCCCGGGACGCCGAGCAGAACGGCGCGCCGGGGCTGTACTGGAACACGCTGGAGGACGCCCCGGCTCGCGCGCTGTACGACAGGGTGGGCAGGTTCCACGAGGGGTTCATCCTCTACACCTACCGGCGCGAACGGGCCCACCGTCTCGCCGAATGAGGCGGTGGGCCCGGGTCCGGCTCAGCCCGCGCGGGCGACGATCAGCCCGCGCGGGGGGCGATCAGCTCCCGCGGGGGGCGAAGACGCCGAAGGTGGCGCCCTGCGGGTCGCGGATGACGGCGAGCCGCGGCCCGTTGTCCATCTCCACGTCCACCGGACCGTGGACGACCTCGGCTCCGAGCTGCCCGGCCTTGGCCGCGGTCGCGTCCACGTCGCCGACCAGGAAGAACGGGTTCCAGTGCGAGGGAACCTCGGGCGGGAACATGTCGCCCATCTCCATGACGCCGCCGAACATGGTGTCGTCCAGCCCGACCATGGGGTAGTCCTGGTGCGGCCACACCTGCCAGTTGAGGAAGGTCCGGTAGAACTCCACCGCGGCGCTCCGGTCCTTGGTGGACAGGTCGATCCAGCTGAGCGAGTTGGGCTCCTCGGCCACGCCGAAGCCGCTGAACTTCCTGCTCTCCCAGAGCGCGAAGGGCGCCCCCGTCGGGTCGCTGAGCAGAGCCCAGCGGCCGAGGTCGCCGACGTCCATCGGCCCCATCCACACCTGCGCGCCGGCACCCTTCGCAGCCTCGGCCGCGTCGTCGACGCCAGGGGTGGCGAAGGACAGCAGCCACATGACCGGCTGCTGCGGGTTCATCAGCGGGGCCACGGCCGCGGCGGGCCGCCCGTCGAGGGAGAAAGTCGTGTAGCCGCCGTACTGGGGGTCGGGGTCGGTCTCGGCGGTCCAGCCGAAAAGCTGACCGTAGAACTTCTGGGCCGCTTCCGAGTCGCGTGCGCTCAGCTGCGCCCAGCAGGGGGCGCCAGGGATTTTTCCGATCACCTTCAACGCAGTTCCTCTTTCGATGTCTCGATATCTGCCGAAGGGGCGGGCCTCCGATCCAATCCCCGCCCGGGAGCCGACGCCACTCGACACTCCAGAGAGCAGAATTAATTCGCCTTTCGCCTTGAGCTCGTCACACGATCTCGCGGGTCGCTGCAGGTCAGCTGTCACCGGTACGACGATTGAGCCGTCTGTGAGGACGTGAACCTCAAGGGGCGCGGCAAGTAGCGGAACGAAAATCAGCGGTGGGCCCCGGGCTCTTCCGAGATCACAGATCAACCCGGTTCACGCTCGGACTCCTGCAACGCCAGCACCTCGTCCCACACATCTCCGCCGTCGGCCCAGGTCCCAATGCCACGTCAGTCGCACGGCTAGGGTTGCCGCATGGCTCAGGGGTCCGTGCAATCGGATGGTCCGGTCGCACGACCAGACCAGGTGTCGTTGGGGGTTTTGGTTGCGGCGGTGCCGCGCTTCAAGGTCGATGAGGCCGCCGCTGTATGCGGGGTGGCCGAGCAACGCCGCGGCGGAAAGCTCCCCCCGCATGTCACCGCGTACCTGACGATGGCGCTGTGCCTGTTCTCCGACGACGCGGCCGAGGAGGTCGCGCAGAAGGTGACCGGGTCGCTGTCGGCGTTCGGTGTCTGGGACGCGGCGTGGGAACCGCCGACATCCTCTGGGATCACCCAGGCGCGTAAGCGCCTGGGCCGTGACGTGCTCCGTGAGACGTTCTACCGGGTGGCCGAGCCGGTGGCGAACAGCGAGACCCGGGGCGCGTGGCTGCGACAGTGGCGTCTGACGGCCATCGACGGCTTCGACCTGGACGTGCCCGACTCGCCTCAGAACGCAGCCGAGTTCGGGTACGCGGGCAACGACCTTTCGCGCTCGGCCTTCCCCAAAGCACGGGTGGTAGCCGTGGTTGAGTGTGGGTCCCACGCGTTCATGGACGCCGAGGTCGGCCCGTGGAGCCGCAGGGAAAAGACGATGGCCGCCTCGCTACTGCCCTCGATCTCCAGTAACTGGCTGCTGCTGGCCGATCGCTGCTTCTACAGCTTCGCCGCGTTCAGTGCCGCCGCGCAAACCGGGGCCGCACTGTGCTGGCGGGCGCCAACGCAGCTGTCCCTGCCGATTCTCAAGGTCCTGTCCGACGGCACGTACCTCTCGGCCCTGGTCGACCCCGCGATCCGCGGCCGACAGCGGGAGGAGCTGCTGGACGAAACAAGGTCGGGGGTCAAGCCGGACCCCGTCGCGGCCCACGTGGTGCGGGTCGTGGAGTACGACGTCCCGGACCGCGACGGGCAGGAACGGGTCTGCCTGATCACCAACATCACCGATCCCGATGCCGCCTCGGCCGCCGAAATCGCCGGCGCCTACCACCAAAGATGGGAGGAAGAGACGGCAAACGGGCAGCTCAAAAGCGTCCTACGCGAGCCGGGGAAGGTACTGCGATCCAAGAGCCCGGACCTGGTCCACCAGGAGATCTGGGCCTACCTGCTGGTCCACTACGCCATCAACTCCCTGATCTGTCAGGCCGCGACCGGCGCCGACATCGACCCGGACCGGGGCAGCTTCCTGAGGACCGTCAACATCGTCCGCCGCACCGCCACCGGCACGGCGGCGTTTCCCCGCTGAACGTTGGGACGCCGTGACTACCGAGATCCTGGCGACGCTCGCAGCACGCCGAAACCGCAATCCCGAACGGCGCCACCGCAGCTACCCGCGCGTCGTCAAACGCACCCGCCACAACTCCTACCGAGTGAAGAGATCGACCGGCACCGGTACCCGCCATACCGGTCCCCCCAGCCGCAAGTTCGCCCTGCTCAGCGCCCTTCCCGGCGCACCAAGATCAACTTAGGCTTCGTGGCACTGGCCCAGGTCCACAGCCACTGGCGCAGCGAGGACGCCGCGTACCGCAGGCCGTCGTGGGGGTCCTCGCCCCAGTCCGGTTCCCAGCCGTCCGCATTCCACAGCAGCACTGGGTGATCGACGGCTGAAAGCGAGACGTACCACTCCATGGTGCAAGCCGCCGCCGGTCAGGAAGAACCAGGATTTCGGGAGTGCCCATTGCGCACACGCCGCGTGGATGGTCGTCGCGCACGGCCAGTCCGGCCTGTGCCAGCCCGGGATACGACGCGGCGTCAGTGACGCAGCCCGCCTTCCAGCCCGAACCCTCCGTCGCCGATCTCGGTGTAGAGGCACCTCAGCAACGAGGGTAGCGCGTAACCGAGTTCGCGTTCCGCGCGTTCGACCTCGGTCATCGTGAGCAGCAGGAAGGGCCGCTCCGGGAGGCAGCCTCGGGTGTGCCTCCTGCCCTGGGGGCCCCACGCGAGGTGCGCGCAGCCTCTCCACAAGTTCGTCGTCTTCCGCCACGGTGCGGTGGGAAGCAACCGGCATGATCCAGAACTGTAGTTCGGCGGGCTGACACCCGGGGCGGCAGGTCAGAGGACTGTCCACGCGTCCCAGGGCAGCCAGTGCGAGAGATCGTCGAGGGCCTCGACGGGATAGAACATCGGTCGGGTGACCAACCGGTCGCCGTTGCGCTGAACGTTGATTGTCACACCCAGGGATTCCGAGGCGGGAACGCCGGCGCCCATGTACGTGAGCTCGGTGTACGGCGGGCGGGCGTCGGCACGGTCGAGCATCCACTGCTCCAGCTCGGACGGTACTCGTCCGACCAGCGCCGTGCCGTCCGCGAAGACCTGCGGCCCGCACAGTGCGTCGATCACCACGCCCGCAAGTCGCTCATCGCGGTAGTAGAGGTGCAGGCCGAACTCCTGATAGCGGCCCTCGATGACCGTCCGGGCACTCCCGGTTCGGCCCGTCCGCCACGTATGCCGCTCTGCTTCCGATGTGACGTCGCTCATCACGTCCCTGACCTCGAGCGGACTCATGTCGAACCGCAGCGGGCCCACGCGCGTGAAAGGTTCCGACGTCCACTGCTGGCGCTCTTCTTCCGGCAGCACGTGCCACCACCCCTTGAACATGATCACGGAGTCTAGGTGTCCGTTTCCGAACCCGCCTGCACGCAAGTCTGAAGTCGCCTGCGGGGCAGTTCACGGCAGCGCTCGGGAGGGTTCATCACCTTGGTAGACGTAGTCGTGAAACGGGGCTTGGCGCCCACAGCCCGGCGCAGATAGGCGAGTCGGCGCATCACTGAGCCAGCGCTGAACATGTTCAAATAGTGCGGCACGATAGCCCTCGTCAGCTGAGGACGTCGAACGGATTGCGGGAGCGTGATCGTGCCGGGGGTTGTGCGTGTCTCCGGAGTCTGCCTCCTGACGGCCGGCATCCTGTGGGGCGGCACTGCCTGCGACAATGCAGGCAGCCCGCCGACATTCGTCACCAAAGGCCAACTGCTCGGCACTTGGAGCGCAGCCTCCGGGGCCCGGATGACCCTGTCGGCGGACCACACTTTCACGGCGACCGGCCTGGACCTGACCGTCCTCGACGCACAGTGCAGCTCTTTGCCCTCAGGCGCTAAGTGGGAGTTCGTCGTGCCCCTTCCAGGTGACTCGAGTGGCAACACCTACTGGGGCGACGCCTCTGCGGCACGAGGGCAGAGCTTCGCGGTGGATCTGGGTTCCGGCCAGTCGCCCTCCTGCCCAGGCTGACCGGTGAGATCCGGCGTGACGCCGCTGGGTTCAACGTCTGCCTGGTCGCAGACGGGGACGAGGGCTGTACTGCCAATGAGCTCTTTCGCCGTTCGTAGTCAATAGCAGACCCAAGAGGCCTGGTGCCGAGCAAGATCGCATGACGGGCTCATGTCGCTTTTCGACCGCCTTCCAACGCAACCGCCCGATGTGGCTCGCGGTTCAGCCCCGGCCCGTCTCGAGCAGCCGCTTGAGGCGGGCCAGGTCCTTGGTGTTCGCCCGGCGCATCGCGGCGGCCATCATCGGCGCGGCCACCTTCGCGAACCCCGACGGCTCGCCGCGGTTGCGCAGGGTCATCCGGGTGTGCGTCGCGTCGACGGCGTCCCAGGTGTAGGTGGTCTCCATCGGGAACGGGCCCTGCTCGGTGCGCATGACCAGGCGCTCGGGGCCGTACTCGACGACCGCGTAGGTGTAGCTGAGGGTCCGTCCCATGAAGTTCGCCACGAAGTCGAGCTTCGAGCCGACGCCGAGCGGCGGACGGGTCCTCCACCGCACGGAAGTGATGTTCTCGTACCACTCGGGCGCGTTGTCGGGGTTGCCCGCGTATGCGGCCACCTCGTCGCTCGGGCGGGCGATCACGGTCTCGGTCAGCACGTCGACGGGCACGGTGCACTCCTGCGGTCACTCGATCCCTGAGGCCCCACGGGCCATGGTGCCGGATCGCCCGCCGCCGGAACGGCGACGCGCCGGAACCGCCGTCATGCGTGCGCGAGCTGCACGGCGAGCGCGGAGCTGAGCCAGTCGTTCACGGCGCCGAGGGTCGGGGTTGCCGGGGTCAACTCAGCCGCCAGCTCCCAGTAGCGCCGCATGGCCGGGTGTTCGCCGGCCGCCAGGGCACGACCGAGTTCGCGGCGGTATCCCGGAGAGTCACGGCGGCCGTGCGCGCGGGCGTGAGCACCGACGAAGCAGTCCAGCGCCTCGCCCGCGGCGGGGTCGCACCCGTCGAGGAGGTCGGGCACGGCCAGCTCGTAGGCCTCGCGCAGGCCGTCGTACAGCAGCTCCGGCCGCGGCGGCGCGGGCCGGTGCTCGGTCAGACAGGCGTCCGCAGCCGCCCCCGTCAGCTCGTGCAGCTGTGCGAACGCCAGCACCTGTGCGGAGGACGGCTGTTCGGGCAGCGGAGGCACGGCCGCGTCGACGATCGCGTCCGCCAACCGGGCGGGAAGCCGCAGCGGCAGCAGACGACGCCAGTACCGCACGAGCGTGTCCGTACCCGGCGGCGTCCCCAACGCGCCGACCAGACGCAGCAGTTCCGCTCGCTCGCCGGGAGCCGACTCGTGCAGCAGCCGCAACGCCGCCTCTCTCCAGCGCAACACCGCCATCTCGGCACCGAGCACCTCCAACTGCCGTGCCACGACGCCCTCGAGCCGCTCTCCCTCCCGTTCCTTCTCCAGAACGACGCGCGCGACCTCCGACAGCGGCACGTCCAACGCCCGCAGCGACCGGATCAGCCGCAACGTCTCCAGCGCCTCCGGCCCGTAGCGCCGGTGCCCGCCGCTGCTGCGCTCCACCTCGGGCAGCAGCCCTTGGTCGGAGTAGAAGCGCACCGCCTTCACACTCACCCCGGCCCGCGCGGCGAGCTCCCCGATACTCAGCAGGTCGTCCGGCAGCAAGACCTCCCCCTCCCAGTCAGGCCGATCCGCCCTCCGAGCCTAGCGACATCCGGGTTCGGCCCGCGGTCGGCCGCGCCCGGGGAGCTGGGGCCGAACGTGTCCCTCGCGGTGATGGCCGTCGGCGCGCCCAGGCCGACGAAGCGCCGCCCTGCGGACCGGACAGGAGTCGTCCGGCCGTGTGACCTCCGCGGAGCCGGGCAGCCGCCCGGTAACCCGAGAGGAGGTCCCCATGGTCGGATACGAACTGCGTGGGCAGCACATCGATCTGCAGGACTGCGATCCTCCGGGGCTGTGGCACATCGTCGAGGCCGGGCGCCTGCGCGCGCTGTGCGGGCACACCGTCGACACCGCGGCCGCGGCCCGGCCCGTCGCCGAACTGGGCGACATCGACCCCGAGTGCTGCTGCGACCCGTGCGAGCAGATCCACCGTCGAGCGGCCGGCCGGCCGTTGAACGAGGACTGGCTCGGGAGCCGTTGACGGGCTTCTGTGCACGGCCAGGTTTCGGGACGCGATCGCCGGTCAGACGCCCCAGTTCCCTGGAGAGCCCGGAGGACATCCGGATCCTGACCCGCGCCAAGGCTAAGGAGCTGAACCTGCCGGACGACGACATCTGGATCTTCGACTCGAAGACGATCGCTCGACTGATCTTCGACGACCAGGACCGCACGCTCGGGGTGGAGGTCACCGCGGATCCGGCCGAGGTCCTCCGGGTCTGTCAGATCCGGGACGCCGCCCGGCATTTCGCCGTACCTGCGCACGACTTCGCTGCGGCGCTACCGTCGGGGGCATGAGCACCGACTTCCAGCGCGCGAGGACCGCCCTCGGAGCCCGGCTCCTGGAGCTGCGCACCGAGGGCGGTCTCACCGGCAGGCAGCTCGCCACCCGGCTGGGGTGGACGCAGTCCAAGGTGTCCAAGCTGGAGACCGGGAAGCAGACCGCCACGCCGGAGGATCTGGCGGCCTGGGCGGAGGGCGTCGGGAAGCCGGGCGCGGCCTCGGAGCTGAAGGCGCGCTTGTTGGGCGCGGAGTCCTCATACCGTTCCTGGCGGCGGCAACTCGCCGCAGGACACCGGCCTCGGCAGGACGAGGGGATCGAGCAGTCCCGCAGGACCTCTCTGACGCGGGCGTTCGAGTCCGCCCGCGTGCCTGGCCTGCTCCAGACGCCGGACTACGCACGGGCGTTGCTGACGATGGCTGCCGACTTCGCCGGCTCCCCCAAGGACACGAAGGAGGCCGTGCGCGCCCGCATGCGCCGCCAGGAGGTCCTGTACGAGCCCGGCCGGGCCTTCGAGTTCATCGTCTGGGAATCGGCCCTCCACGCCCGCGTGGCGGCTCCGGCGGTGATGGCCGCCCAGCTCGACCGGCTCACCGGCTTGGTGGGGCTCGACACCATCAAGTTCGGCGTGATCCCGCTGTCCGCACCGCTACGGCGGACGCCCGCGCACGCCTTTTGGATCTATGACCGGGATCGGGTCATCGTCGAGATGATCAATGCCGAGATGTGGCTGGATGATCCAGCGGACATCGCACGGTACGAGAAGGCGTTCGCATGGCTCGCCGAGACGGCCGTCTACGGCCAGCGGGCCCAACGGGTCATTACCGCCGTCCGGGCTTCCCTCGGGCGCAACTGAGCTTTCAGAGCATCACCGGGGATCAGCCCGCCGCCCAGGAGAATCACAGAGAATCACCGCCCCGTTGGCGAATCAGGGCTCCCTACGGTCTGTCACATGGCCGCCACCGCATCCTCCACCGCTGCGGGCGCTCCACCCGCCCGCCCCACCCCTGACCGAGCCGTCGACCGCGCCCTCTGGGAACGCCTCCGCCGTGTCGCTTACCTTGGCCTGCTGCTGCCCGAAGGGTTCGCACTCCTCGACGAGTTACATGATCTCCACCCCGAATGGCGGGAGGAGTGGTGACCGTGGCCAACGACGCGCCGCAGGCGTTCGGCCACTGCATCGGCTGCGGCGGAGCCCGCAAGCTCGGTCGGCTGATCAACGAGGTCGACACCAACTCCGGTGCGGGGTGGACCAACGTGCAGTGTCCGGACTGCGAGGAGCAGGGCCGGGGCCTACCGCCGGTCGGGCCGTGGTCACCGCGCCGGTATCAGCTCTGATCGCACTGACGACACGTCATGGCAATGTCGGCCCATGCCACTTTGCATATCTGCCACGCTACCTCCACAACTTCAACACGACCGGCAAGGAACGCATCCATGACCACGCCACCCTGGGGCCAGCCCACTCCGCCTCCTCACCAGGTCGCGCCGCCGGTTCCGGGGATGAGCGCGCGAAGGAAGGGCTGCCTCGGCTGCGGTGGTGCAGCCCTCGGCGTCTTCGTCCTGCTGGTGGTCGTCGGGCTGACCGTCGGGCCGAAGAAGGGCGCTGCCACAGCAGTCTCCCCCGCGGGCCCAAGCGTGACCATCACGCTGACGCCCACGCAGCCGGTCAGCCGTCCGGCATCGCCGACAGCGAAGCCAACGCCAACCGCGAAGCCGACGCGGACGGCCGCCTCTGCTCCGCACCTGGCCCACGGCCCGCAGCACGGTCTGAGCAACTGCGTCATCACCTTCAAGGACGCACAGATGGGGGCGGGGACGTCGACGTTCACGGTCTCGGTGCTGGACGACTCAGGGCAGGCCTACCCGGTCTCCGACAGCGCCAACGACACCGTGATGTTCGAGATGACCGTGGCGGACATCAGCGGCGGGCAGCACTCCGTCTCCGAGAACTTCGGCAGCGGCTCCCGCACGGCGGCCGACAACCCCGGCGGCTCGGACTGGTTCACCGTCAACCAGGGCGACGTGGAGGTCAGCGCGGACAACGCCCACGGCATGCTGACGGCGACCGTACAGGAGCCCCTCTCGCAGGTGGCGAGTGTCAAGGGCGATATCACGGTGATGGGCAACAACGACAACTCGCTGGCCACAAAGGACTGCGCGGTGCGACCGTCTTAGGGGTAGCCCCCTGCCGCTGATGACCAGGCCCCTGTGCACCGGCTCGTGCACGGAAGCCACGCATCACAAGATTCGCCGCAGACGGGGGTCGATCTTGCCCAGGCTGCACAGCATGATCGTCATGTCGATCATGGCGGCGAAGAGCCGGAACGACATGCGGAGGATGGAGAAGAGCAGGCCGATCATGGTTCCCCCCATGGGTACGGCGGTGTGGGTGGAGGGAATGTACGCCGTGGCCGGACCAGGGCGGGGCGGAACCGGCGGGTAGGTCGGAGCCGATGGCCCCGGGCGTCAGGCTGGCGCCTGCTCCTGCTCTGCCATGAGCTGCTCCGAGTAGGCGTTGAGCGCCACCACGTAGCGGCTGGCCGCCCCCAGATCCTGCGGCTTGACGTTGTACGACTTGATCACGCCGTCGGCCGTCACGACGTTGATCTGCGCCGTGCCCTTGTTCTTCCAGCCGGTCGCCAGCAAACCCATGGACGCGATACCTACCGTCGCCAATTTCCTTCCGGGGCTTGAATCTCCCGTAAGGGGAGTTCCTACGGTGGCCGCATGCGAAATGATCACGACATCACGGCCGCGTTCATCCTGGCCTCCGGTCCTTTCACCGGCGGCCTGTTGTGGGAGCGGGTGGGCGACCGGCTGCGCGAGGCCGGTGCGGAGGTGCACGCGGCGGACCTGACGGGGACGGGCCGGGGTGGCGCAGCCCGCCCGCGGGACGAGGAGGAGGGGGACGCGGAGGAGGGGGACGCCGACGTCGACCTCGACACGCACGTCGCCGATGTGGTCCGGCTGATCGACGGCGTCGCGGCGCCGGAGGTGGTGCTCGTCGGGCACGGGTACGCCATCCATCCCGTCCTCGGTGCGGCGCAGCAGCGGGTGGAACGGGTGGCGCGGATCGTGTACCTCGACTGCGGGCTGCCGCAGGACGGCGACGCGGCGGTCGCGAGCGTGCCGGACAACGAGGTGCGGGCGCTGCTGCGGGAGTCGCCGGACGCGATGGTGCCCGCGCCCGCGCCCGACACGTGGCGGAAGTGGGGGAACACCACCGGCCTGTCGGCGAGGGAGCTGGACCTGCTGTCCGCGCTCGCCGAGCCGCAGCCCGGCCGCACCCTCACGCAGCCGCTGCGGCTGACCGGCGCGCTGACGGGGGTGCCGACCAGCGGGATCCTGTGCACGGCGGGCGGGGTCACCCTCGCCGCCGTGCAGGGCCTGGTGTCCTCCGGGATGCCGCAGTTCCAGGCCCTGGCCGATCCGCGCGTCGGGTTGTTCGAGCTGGAGACCGGCCACTGGCCGATGCTCTCCTGCCCGGACGAGCTCGCGGCGACGCTGCTGCGCGCCGCCGCCGGGGACGGCCACCGGCTCAGCCCGGCCGTCACAAGGCCGTTCCAGGAGCGTCCGTTCCTGATGGAGGTGCCCGACGCGGCGCGGGTGCGCAACGGACGGGTCGACCTGCATCTTCCGGCGACCCCGCCGAAGGGGGCCGGGTACCCCGCCGTCTTGTTCGTGCACGGCGGCCCGCTGCCCCGGGACATGGTCCCCGCGCCGCGCGACTGGCCGCTCTACCTCGGCTACGCCCGGCTCGCGGCGAGCGAGGGCGTGGTCGGCGCGGTCGTGGCGCACCGGCTGCACACGCCGGCCGACTACCCGACGGCAGCCGCGGACGTCGCGGACGCGCTGGAGGTGCTGCGCGCCGATCCGCGGGTCGACGCGGAGCGGATCGCGGTGTGGTTCTTCTCGGGCGCGGGTCTGCTGCTGGCCGACCACCTCGCCGCTCCACCACCGTGGCTGCGCTGCGTGGCCGCGACCTATCCGGTGCTGGCGGCGCTGCCGGGCTGGACCGGCGTCGATCCGCGCTTCGCCCCCGCCGCGGTGCTGCCGGAGTCCGGCCGGCTGCCGATCGTGCTGACGCGCGCGGGCCTGGAGTCCCCGGAGATCGCCGAGACCGTCGACGCGTTCCTGGCAGCCGCACGGGACTGCGGCGCGGCGGTGGAGCTCGTCGACGTGCCGGACGGCCGTCACGGCTTCGACGTGCACGAGCCGACGGAGGGGACCCGCGCCGCTGTGCGCCGGGCGATGGCCGCGGTATGCGCGCATCTGCGCGGTTGAGGCGGATTCTCATCGCGTCTTCATACGGCGGGGCCGGTCGGCGGGTATCAGCCCTGTATCCACGACAGGCAGGACAGGGCAGGCGAGGACCATGGGACCTTATGGACCTCTTCGATTCCACGGGGGCGTGAACCACGGCTGGTTCTGGGTCTTCTCGGGGATCACGATGGTGCTCTTCTGGGTGCTGGTGGTGTTGGTGATCATCCTGATCGTCCGCGCCCTCACCAACCGCAACCGATGGCCCGGTCGCGGCGGCACCGCGCACACCGCGCAAGCACCCCCGTACGGCCCACCGCCCGGCTCCGCGCCCGGCACGGGTGCCGGCGGCTCGGCGGAACAGATCCTCGCCGAGCGGCTCGCCCGCGGGGACATCGAGGTCGACGACTACCACCGCCGCCTCGCCGCCCTCCACGAGGGCACCGTGCCGCCTCCACCGACGGCCCCACCTCCAGGGGCCCCGGAGCCGTAGACCCCGCCGTCCAAGAGGAGCCTTGGCCGCACGATCGCGTCCGGAGCGCGGTGCCCCACCGCCCGAACGGAGCAGCAGCGGGTGATCCGCGTGCCGGGCGCGGACACGATGGCAGGGACCCGTCGTTCCGCACCAGGCCGCAGGGGAGGGTCCGTGTCCGCTTCCGAGGCGCTGCGCAGGGCACGGGCGCGCGTCGGGGCGGCCGGGGCGGCGGCGCTGGAGCGGTTCGAGTCGACGCAGCAGCGGTGGCCGGTGGTCGGGGCGCTGCTCGTGCGGATCATGAACGTGGGGCTGATGGACGCGGCGACGCGGCTGGCCGCGCAGCTCTTCCTGACGACGATCCCGCTGATGTTCGCGCTCGGGGCCTTCGGCCCCGACAGCCTCCGGAAGCGGATGCTGTCCTCGTTGCGGACGACCTTCGGGCTGACCGGGGACAGCGCCCAGCAGGTGAAGGAGGTCGTTCAGGCCGGCAACGGCACGCAGAGCCTGCAGCAGACCGTCGGCGTCATCGGTCTGGTGATGGCGCTTCTCTCCGCCACCAGTTGCAGCCGCGTCCTCGCGCGGGTGTGCGCGGACGCTTGGGCGCTGCCGAAGGCGCGGAGCAGGCCTGCGGCATGGCGCTGGCTGGTCTGGATCATCTGCCTGGTGGGCTTCGTGCTGGTGCAGGGCGCGCTGCGCGGAGGATTCGGGACGGGTCTGTGGCTCGGCGTGCCGTTGACGTTCCTCGCGAGCGTGGTGCTGTGGTGGTGGACGCAGCATCTGCTACTGGTGCGCCGCGTGCCATGGTTGCCGCTGCTGCCGGGCGCGGTGCTGTGTGCGACCGCGACGAGCGCGCTGTCCCTGAGCGCGCGCGTCTACATGCCCAACGCACTCAACCGCACGCTTCACGACTACGGCTCGCTGGGGTTGGTGCTCACCCTGTTGTCCTGGCTGATCGTGCTCTCCGCCGCGATCACCTTCGGCATCACGCTCGGCGCGGTGCTCGCCCAGCACCCGCCGCTCCAGCAGCTGCTGAACGCGCCGCTGCCCGAGGAACGGACGGACGCTGCGCCGAACGGGTGACCACGTCGCCGTGCGAGCCGCTACTTGTCCTGGTATGTCTGATTTTCAGCATGCGGGACGGCGAAGGTCGCCAACCGCTCCTCCGAGGAGGGACCACCATGTCGAACTACCCGATGCTCAACGTCTTCTGGACGATGCTGGAGTTCTTCCTCCTGGTCCTGTGGTTCTTTCTGCTCTTCAAGATCCTCACGGACATCTTCCGAAGCCACGACATGGGCGGCGGGGTCAAGGCCCTGTGGATCATCTTCGTGGTCCTGCTGCCCTTCCTCGGCGTCCTCGTGTACGTCATCGTCCGGGGCCGCGGCATGAGCCAGCGCGACCTCCAGCAGGCGCAGCAGGCGGACGACGCGTTCAAGCAGTACGTCCGCGAGGCCGCCGGGACGACCGACGGAGGCACCGGGGGCGGCGGGTCGAGCCACGTGGACGAGCTGGCCAAGCTCGCCGACATGCGGCGCAGCGGCGCGCTGACGGACGAGGAGTACCAGAAGGCGAAGGACAAGCTGCTCGCCTGAACCGACGAGCCGCGCCCGAGGCGGGAGGGGAACGGGGTGGCCAACAAGGAGAGCGTCGGCACCGTGGTGGTCGCCGGCGTGGCCAACCTGGGCGTCGCCGTCGCGAAGGTGATCGCCGGGACCATCAGCGGTTCCAGCGCGATGCTCTCCGAGGCCGCCCACTCCTTCGCCGACACCATCACCGAGGGGCTCCTGTTCACCGCGCTGCGGCACGGCGACCAGCCGCCCGACGCCCGCCACCCGCTCGGCTACGGCCGCGCGGTGTACGTGTGGGCGCTGCTCGCCTCGGTGGCGACCTTCGTCTGCGGCGCGGCCTTCTCCGTCTTCGACGGCGTGCGGACGTCGTCTTCGAGGACTCGGCGGCGCTCATCGGCCTGGCCCTCGCGGCGGGCGGCCTGCTCGGCGCCCAGCTGACCGGTTCCAACGTCTGGGACGGCATCGCCTCCCTCGCGATCGGCGCGCTGCTGGCGGCGGTGGCCTTCGAACTGGGCCGCAGCAACATCTCCATGCTCGTCGGCCAGTCCCTCCCCGAAGGGATGCGGCTGCAGCTCGTGCGCGACCTGGAGGAGCTGGACGATGTGGAGGCCGTCCTGGACCTGGCGGCGGTCATGCAGGGCCCGCAGGAGGTCCTCGTCGCCGCCAAGGTCAACTTCCGCGACGCGGCCACGGCCGTGCAGATCGAGGCCCGCTGCGAGCAGGCGGAGCGCCGGCTGCGGGCCCGCTACCCGCAGATCGCGCGCGTCTACCTCGATCCGACGCCCGGGCCCGGAGACCCCTCGGTCGGCGGTCCTTTCCCCCGCAGTCCCTCGCCGGACGACACCGCCCCTGGGGACGCGCCGGCCTGACGGCCGGGCAGCGGTCATGCCGGGCAAGCGGCTACTGCGGCGCGGTCAGCCTCCGTGCCACGCCGAGGACGACCGACGCGCACGTCGTCCCCAGCAACGCCCCCGCGATCACGTCGCCCGGGTAGTGCACGCCCGTGTGGACGCGGGAGTACCCCACCGCGCACGCCAGCAGCCCCAGCGGCGCTGCGGTGACCGGCAGCACCGTCCCCACCGTCGTCGCCAACGCGAACGCCGACGCCGTGTGCCCGGACGGGAAGGACGCCGAGCTGGGCATCGGCACGTGCCGGTCGACCCGGACCTGCGCCGCCTCGCGGTCCGGGCGCGGGCGCCGGACCAGGCTCTTGCCCAGCAGGTTCGCGCTGAAGGACGCCAGCCCGACCGCCGCCGCGCCCGCCAGACCCGCCGTCCGACAGCGCCCCGGAAGGAGCGTCAGGGCGGCCGCGATCGACAGGTTGATCTTCGAGTTGTTGGCGGCGTGCGAGAGCCTGCGCAGCCCCGCGTCGAGCGCGGGCGTGTCCGTGGCCGCCACGGCGGCGTAGACCGCTCCGTCGAGAGCGGCGAGGTCGTGCAGGACGGTGTCGCGCGGCACGGTGTCGTTCACGGGCGGCTCTCCATCGGGCGACTGTTCATCGGGCGGTTGTTCCTCGACCCGAAGGCGAGGCGGGCGACGTCACGCCAGTCGAGGCGAGGGGCGTGGATCTGCTGGTTCGGGTCCGCGCCGGGACGGTCGCGCGGGACGCGGACGCGCAGTGCGCGGGCGGCGAGGGAGCAGACGACGGGTGTCGGCAGGAGCAGCGCCTCGCCGTCCACTGCGACGGGGATCTCGATTGCGTCCGCGTCGACGGTGACCTGACGTGCCGACAGCACCGTCAGGCCGGCGGCCCGGTCCCCGCGCAGGGCCAGGTCCGCGGCCTGCGCGGCGCCGTCGACGCGGATGCCGAGGACGCCCAGCACGCCACCGTCCAGACGCGGGCGTCGCCCGAGGCTGATCGGGTCGGGCGCGGCATAGGGGTTGTTGCTGACCAGCAGCGCCTGCGGCGCGTCGAGGCGCCGGTCGCCGGCGAGCGCGGTCAGGTGCGGGCCGTCAGCGCCGAGCAGCAGGTCGGGCAGCGTGTCCAGGGCGGTCGCGGCCTTCGCGTCGCGGTACTCCGGGCTCTGCACGATCTGCGCGTACGCGCCGAAGGAGACGGTGTTGACGAAGGTCCGGTCCCCCACCCGGCCGAGGTCGACCCGCAGTTCGACGCCGTCGCGCAGGGCGTCCAGACAGGTGGCGGGGTCGGTCCGGTCGAGGCCGAGGTCGAGGGCGAAGTGGTTGCGGGTCCCGGCGGAGATGACCAGGAACGGCAGGCCGTGCTCGGCGGCGACCGCGGCGACCAGGGCCTGGGTGCCGTCGCCTCCGGCGACCCCGAGCAGGTCGGCACCCTCGGCGACGGCCTGGCGCGCGATCCGGGCGACGTCCTGCGGAACGGAGGTGTCGAGCAGCACCACGCGCGCGCCGAGCTCCTCGGCCCGGCGGACCAGCTCGAACTTCTCGACCTTGCCGCCGCCCGACTTCGGGTTCATGATCAGCACGGGCCGTCGCGGCGGCGCGGTCTCCACCACGGGCATCGGCTCGGGCGGCCTGGCCGCGCGCAGCGCGGAGCGCGCGAAGGCGAGACCGACGCCCCAGAGCGCGAGTGCGAGCAGGACGATCAGCGCCACCTCCGAGACGACGGCCAGCACGAGCACCCCGACCGGCGCGGCGACGGCCACGAGCGCCCCGACCACGCGCGGCACACCGCGGTGCGCGAGCATCCACCACCCGCCGACGGCCGTGACCGCCAGGCCGACCAGCGCGCAGAACAGCACCAGCAGCCCGTGCGGACCGGCGAAACCCACGGCGACGACGGCCCCGGCCGCGCACAGCAGCGCGATCCGGGCCAGTACCCGCGGCCGGCGAGCCGCTGCGTCCGTCATCGACTCCCCCTCGTCCTCTCCGCCTTCCCGCGTCTGTCGGTGCGGTCACGGTATCCGCGACGCCCGTCGACGACACGACGGGCGTTCGACGGGAACGCGCCACTCACCCGTTCGGCGGCGACAGCGACACGGCTACCCCCGCCACGCCCTCCCAACCGGCCGGTCACGGTGCGTGCCGGCCGACTTCGGCCGGCACCAGCCGACTTCGGCCGCCGCGCGGCGGCCGGGCTGCCTTGGCGACGGAACCGTACGGGTCATCGCCAGGGCTGCCCTGCGGGGCCCGCTGCGCGAGGCACGCGCGGTCGCAGGCGACCCGATCACCCAGCCCGCCGAGTGCTGTCGACGATCCGCGCGCGCCGCGCCTGCGGCTCACACGTCGCTGACGGCCTCGACCCGGCCCTGGGCGATGGCAGCGAGCAGGGCCGCGTGGTCGACGTGGGTCTGCTCGCCGTAGCCGACGGCCCAGGAGGCGACCGCGCGGTCGAACACGTCGCTGCGACCGAGGTACTCGGCGATCTCCGCGCGCATGCCGGAGCGCGCGTGGGCGCGGGCCAGGGTGCGGCCGCAGACCTGCGCGTAGCGCAGCAGCATCCGCGCGTCGAGACGCTCGATCTCCAGCGAGCCCTTCATGTCGCGCAGCTGCCGCCAGTAGAAGAAGCGACCGGCGGGACCGGTGGCCCAGCCCAGGAAGATGTCGCTCGCCGCCTGGAGCAGCCGCTGCCCGACGACCACGCGCTGGCCCTGGTGCCGGTGCTTGCTGGGGGCGAGGTGCGCGGCCAGCACCGACTGCTCCGCCTCCTTGATCTGGAGCATCAGGGGGTCGCCGACCGTCGTCCCCGCCAGCAGTGCGACGAAGCAGCGGGTCCCGACGCTGCCCACGCCGACCACCTTCAGCGCCGCGTCGACGACGCGGAAGCGCTCCAGCAGCACCCGCAGGTCCTCCTGCATGCTCTGCAGGAAGTCCTCGAAGGTCTCCTGGACGATGCCGAGGTCGCGCATCCCGATCGACTGGATCAGCGGCGGGTCGTGCTTGATCCTCGGCTCGCCGTCGGGACCGGGTTCGGTGAGCTTCTCCAGCGCCTGGAGGCTGGTGCGGCTGCGCGCCTTGGTCAGCACCTGCTGCGCCTCCGCGCGGTTGCGTTTGCGCACCTCGCTGAGCAGGTCCTGGGTGTCCACCCGCTCGTACCAGACGTCCAGTTCGGTCCAGGTGGCAAGCTCGCGCATGTGCTCGCGGTACGCCCGGGCGGCGGCCTGGGCGGCGTCGGCGGCGTCGGTCTCGGACTGGCCGTTCTGCCGCGAAGCCACGGCGACGGACGCGGCGAGCCGCTTGACGTCCCACTCGAAGGGGCCCGGCAGCGTCTCGTCGAAGTCGTTGAGGTCGAAGAGCAGGGCGCGCTCGGGCGAGGCGTAGAAGCCGAAGTTCGACAGGTGCGCGTCCCCGCAGAGCTGCACGTTCAGCCCCGTGTTGGGCGTCGACGCGAGATCGGACGCCATGATCGCGGGGGCGCCGCGCAGGAACGCGAACTCGGTCGCCGCCATCCGGCCGTAGCGGATCGGGACGAGCTCGGGCACGCGGGTCGCGGCCTGCGCCTCCAGGATCGAGATCGGATCGGTGCGGTTCTTCGGCGGCGTCCACGGCCCCTGCGCGGAGCGGGGCACGGTCTTGCGCACCTCACGGCCGCGCGACTCCTCCGAGGCCAGCCGTGCGACCTGCGGCACGGACGTCGGCCCGGTCTGCTTCTTCGCCTTCTGCGAGCTTCCCGGTTTCCCCGGTCTCGTCAGCTTCTCCGCCTTCTCCGCAACCATCACGAACCCTCCAGACCCTCGGGCGTCGCCGACGCGGCCGGCCGCTCCTCGTCAAGGAAGCGCACCACCAGCAGCGCGACCACCACGATGACCACGATCCAGAAAACCACCCACCCGGTGGGGTAGGACCACAGCGCCAACGTCAGGCCGCCGGCCGCGAGCACGATCCACATGATCCACTTGTGGTAGCGGTGGACGAAAGGGCCGACCGGCCCCAGCTTCATGCCCGCGTTGTCCAGCGCGCCGCGCGTCGCGTCGACGCCGGCGTCGACCACGCCGCGGATGCGCGCGGCTCTGCGGCCGTGGCCGGTGAGCCAGAAGCCGAGGCCGACGGCGATACCGAGCACCACGACCGAGCGGACGGCCGTTCGCAGGAACAGCACCAACTGATCGTAGATCGCCTTGGCCGCGTCCTGGTTGACGTCAGCGGGGAGTTTGTCGAGGTAGATCGCCCGGAACACGGTCAGGCCGATGCCGAGCACGAGGGCCCCGGCCGCGATCCCGAACGACGCGGCGACGGCGGCCCGTCGCCACCGTCGGGCCAGCCAGACACCCACGGCGGCGAGCACCACGCCGATGACGCCGAGCCAGTTGCCGACGATCTGCAGGAGCCGGAAACCGGTCTTGGCCTTGCCGATGTTCTGGTTGTCGACGACGGTGAAGTCGGTGTGGATCTCCGGGATCTTCGCGGCGATGGTCATGCCGTTGCTGACCAGCCGCTGCTTGACCTGGTCGATCACCGGGGCGAGGTCGATCACCACGGAGTTCTGCGTCAGCTGCACAGCACCCCCGCCCTGGCCGGTCAGGGCCTTCACCATGGTCTGGTGGATGCGGCGGTTGGCGTCCACCCAGAAGCCCTGGAACCAGGAGCTGGAGACGACGTTCAGCGTCTGCTTCTGGACGAAGCTGGTGATCGCGTTGTCGATCGGCCCGCTGAGCTTGCCGAGCGCCGCGTCCAGCTTCGGCCGGTCCGCCGGCGCGACCTGCTGGAGCAGGCTGTTCACGTCGATGTGCTGGGAGACCGCCTGGGAGGTGCGGTTCGCGATGGCCTGCTGGACGCTGGGGTTCGCGGTGAGCGGCCCGACCATGGCGACGTAGCGGTTGGTGTCGCCGATGACGCTGGACGCCCAGGACGCGACGATCGCGAGCGGCGCGATGATGCAGGCGACCGTGATCAGCACGGCGGAGAGGGCGGACTTCCAGCGCTGCTTGGGCGCTTGCAGCTCCGCCACCTGGGCCTGGAGCCGCCGCAGCTCCGCGTCCTCCTGCCTGCGCGCCCCGGCCGGCGTGCCGGGCTGCGCGGGCGTACCAGGCTGCTGGGGGGTGGCGGGCTGTGTGCCGGACTGGTCCGGCGTGCCAGGCTGCCCTGGCATGCCCTGGCCCCCCGGCGTTGCGGGTTGCTCCGGCGTGCCAGGTTGGTCCGGCGTGCCCGACTGCTCCGGCATGCCCTGGCGCCCCGGCGTTCCGGGTTGCTCCGGCGTGCCAGGCTGGTCCGGCGTGCCCGGCTCATCCGACATGCCTGCGTCGTCCGACATGCCTGCCCCTTCCGACCGAACCGGCGCCCGACTGTGTACAGGCCGGTTCGACCAGTGAACGGCAGCCGAACGGCGCTCGCGATCCGGAACCCGCCGTTCGGCGGAAGCACTCGCGGGACCTGGGATGATCGATGCATGGTCGACCGCATCATCGCCGCCTGTGACGGCGCCGCCACAGGCAATCCCGGCCCCGCAGGCTGGGCCTACGTCATCGCCGACTCCTCCGGCGCCCCGCAACGCTGGCGCGCCGGCGCGCTCGGGCACAGCACCAACAACGTGGGTGAGCTGACCGCACTGGAGCAGTTGCTGGAGGCCACGGACCCCTCGGTGCCGCTGGAGGTCCGCCTCGACTCCACGTACACGCGGGACGCGGTCACCAAGTGGCTCGCCAACTGGAAGCGCAACGGCTGGCGCACGGCGGGCGGGAAGCCCGTCGCCAACCAGGA
The DNA here is from genome assembly GCF_000787835.1 of Streptacidiphilus melanogenes. GTDB lineage: Bacteria > Actinomycetota > Actinomycetes > Streptomycetales > Streptomycetaceae > Streptacidiphilus > Streptacidiphilus melanogenes. The sequence continues at coordinate 111,647 of NZ_BBPP01000004.1, read as the reverse complement.
GCTGATCCAGCACATCGACGCGCTGCTCGCCGACCGGGACGTCTCCTTCGTCTACGTCGCCGCGCACCAGGTCGACGGCGACCCGCTGAACGCGATCGCGGACAAGGCCGCCAGCGACGCCGCCCGCCACCAGCAGGACGCCTCCGGCACCTCGGCCGACCTCCCCGTCCCCGACCCGGTGTCGCCTGCGGGCCGCGCCAAGGTCTCCAAGCCGGCGCGTTCCGGCAGCGGCACCGGTGGCGGCACGGGCCGCACCCTCGCGGCGCGCTACCCGGGCACGTGCCCGTGCTCCCGCCCGTACGCGAAGGGCGACAAGATCACCAAGGTCGGCGCCAGCTGGGGCCACCCGGAGTGCGCCTCCGCCTGATCCGCTGGGGGGCGCGCGGCTCTGCCCCGCGCCCCCTGGGTGTCGCCTCAGCGGCGCCGGACGATCTCGCCGCCCACGGTGGAGAGGTCGACGACCGTGTCGAGGATCTCGCGGGGGTCGGCGACCGCGAAGAGGTCGCGGGAGAGCAGGACCAGGTCCGCCTGCTTGCCGGGGGTGATCGAGCCCAGGCGCTCGTCCAGGTGGTTGGCCCAGGCACTGCCCATCGTGTAGCCGTGGATCGCCGTCGCGAGGTCGACGGTCTCCTCGGGCATCCATGCGGGGCCGCCCGAGGGGGCCTGGCGGGTCACCGCGGTGTAGAGGCCGACCATGGGGTCCATCTCGGCCACGTTCCAGTCGCTGGAGAAGGCGAGCCGCGCGCCGGACGCGTGCAGTGTCCGCATCGGCCAGGCCTTGGTCCAGCGCTCCTTGCCGACGGCCTCCGCCCAGTCCTGGCCGGGGCCGGCGATGTCGGGGGCGCAGTGGCGGGGCTGCATGCAGGCGACGACGTCGAGCTCCGCGAAGCGGGAGACGTCGGCCGGGTCGAGGCACTCGACGTGGACGACCTGGTGGCGGGCGTCCCGGGAGCCGTTGACCGCGCGGGCGTGGTCGAAGGCGTCCAGGACGGTGCGAATGCCGCGGTCGCCGGTGGCGTGGACGAAGAGCTGGAAGCCCGCAGCGTCCAGCGCGGCGACGGTCGTCGCGAACTCCGCCGGCGGGTAGAAGGTCTCGCCGCGGTGGTGGGCGTGGCCCGCGTACGGCTCCAACAGGGCGGCGGTGTGCGGCTCGACGACGTCGTCGATGTACAGCTTCAGCGGGCCCACCCGCATCCGGTCGCCGTCGTGACGGCCCGCGGCCCGTGCGAACTCGGCGAGTCCGGCCTCGGTGGTGCCGCGCGGGTGGAAGAGCGCGGCGACGAGTCGGGAGCGCAGTCGTCCCTCCGCGATCGCGCGCTCGAACAACTCCAGGTCGTCGAGGGAGTTCTGCGGCTCGACGACCGTCGTGATGCCGTAGCGGGCCGCCATGTCCAGGCTGCCGCACAGGCGTCGGTACTGGCGGTCCGGGTGCGCCCACGGGACGCCCGCCGCGCGCAGCGCGCGGTGGCCGTCGCGGGAGAGGCCCCGGACGGCGAAGTCCGTGAGGAATCCTGTCGGTTGGCCGGTCTCCGGGTCCTTCTGCACGGTGCCGTAGGCGGTCTGCTCGGTGTCCGCGTCGATGCCGAGGCTGCGCAGCGCGGCGGTGTTGAGCCAGGCGGTGTGCACGTCGTAGCTGAGGACGAGAGCCGGCCGGTCGCCGGTGAAGGCGTCGAGGTCGGCCGCGGTCGGCATGCGGCCGTCGGGGATCGCGGAATAGTCGAAGGCCTCGGCCTCGACCCACTCGGCGTCGGGGTGCTGCGCGAGCCACCCGGAGATCCGGGCGCCGATCTCCTCCAGGCTGCGGGCGCCCGCGAGTTGGACGCAGGCGGCGTCGGAGCCGAGGCGGACGTGGTTGTGCGCGTCGATGAAGCCGGGCAGCAGCAGGCGGCCGCGGGCGTCGACGACCTCGGTGTGCGGGCCGAGCCAGGCGGTCCAGCCGTCCTCGGCGCCGACCCAGGCGATCTCGCCGTCGCGGACGGCGACGGCCTCGGCGCGTGGGAGGGCGGGGTCGACGGTGTGGACGTGGGCGTTGTGGATGACCAGGTCGGCGGGGCGGTTCACGGGTTCTCCGAGCGTGCGGTGCTTGCGGTGACGGCTGCGGTGGTGGTGTCGGCGGCGGCATGGGGCCCGGCGGTGGACGGCCCGTCCGGGCGCTCGTCGGCCGGGAGGCTGAGCTGCCAGTGGGTGGCGGCACGCGGGCGCAGGTAGCAGAGCCAGTACACCGCGCCCGCGGCCAGAACGATGCCGGTGACGATCAGGTCGTGCGCGGTCTGCTGCGTCAGCACGTAGGCCAGCGAGGCCACGGTGACCACGGGCGCGACCGGCCACAGCGGCATCCGCCAGGCGCGGGTGGCGCGGTGACGGCGGGTCCGCGCGGTGAGCGCGGCAATCCCGAGCAGCAGGTAGATGACCGCGACGACGACACCGGTGAAGCCCAGCAGCGCGTTGATGTCGACGGCGAGGGCGAGCACGACGCCCGGCAGGCCGATGCCGAGGGTGGCGATCCAGGGCGAGCCCCACCGCGGGTGGATCCGGCCGAGCGCGCGGTTGACCGGGTCGGGCCAGGTGCGGTCGCGGGCGGAGGCGAACAGCACCCGGCCGTTCTGCAGCACCATGACGATGACGGCGTTGAGGATGGCGGCGGCGACGCAGAGGCTGACGAAGGTGCCGACCCCGGTGCCCGCCCAGGAGTCGACGATGGCGATCAGGTCCCCCGCGGCCAGCTGGTCGGGCGAACTGACGCCCAGACAGATCGCGGTGACCGGAACGGTGATGACGACGACGCCGGCCAGCAGTGACCACAGCACGGTCCGGGCGACGGAGCGGCGCGGCTCGATCAGGTCCTCGGAGAGGTAGATCGCGGTGCCGAAGCCGTTGTAGGTGAAGAGCGCGACGGCGAGGCCGGAGACCAGCAGGGCGGCGGTCAGTGGTGAGGTGTGACCGTGGCCGTCCGGGACGCCGGCGTGCAGCAGGCTGGAGAGCGGCTGCCTGGCGTGGGCGAAGCCGAGCACGCTGACGAGCCCCGCCGCGAGCAGCTCGATGCCGAGGAAGATCCCGGTGATCAGTGCGTTGGACTTGATGTCGAGCACCCCGACGCAGACCGCGATCAGCATCACGACCGCGCCGGCGTAGCGGGCGTCGACGTGGACGATCGATCCGATGTAGTCGGCGGTGCCCAGGGCGATGATCGGTGGGATGACGACGAGCGAGACGATCGAGATGACGAAGACCAGCCAGCCGGTCATCCGGCCGAGCAGCTGACCGACGATCGAGTACTCGCCGCCCGCGCTGGGCACCAGCGTGCCGAGCTCCGCGTAGCACAGGCCCACGCCGAGGGAGAGGGCGGCGGCGATGAGGAGTGCCTGGACGGTGCCGCTGCCGAGGGTCATCAGCAGCGGCGGCACGACGATGAACAGCGACGAGGCGGGGGTGACGCAGGAGAGCGTCAGCATGACCGCGCCGAGGACGCCGAGCGATCTTGGCAGCTCGGCGGCCTCGACGGGCAACGGAGCGGGGGTGGGGGACGACATCCGTATCGGCTCTCTGCTGGACGCGGACGGGGTGGTCCGGCCATTAGAGGGCAGGCGAAAAGACGGCGTCAAGGCTGACCAAGGAGGGAATTGCAGGCTTCTTGCCAAGGTTCCTGCGATTCACTTATGCGTGTTGTCCAAGCCCGGGGATTCGCCCGTCAGACGGGCGAAATCTGCGCGTAGTCCTCCTTGACGATCTCCAGGTGCACCCAGCTCTCGGAGCGGACCACACCCGGCAGCGCGCGCAGCCGGTCGAGGGTCGCCAGCAACCGGGCCCGGTCTGGTGCGTCCACGCCGCAGACCAGGTCGAACCGCCCGTGCCCGGTCATGACGAAGTTGACGCCCTCGATCGACGCCGCGGCCGCGGCGACCGGCCGGGCGGTCGCGTCGACCCCGATGCCGATCCCGGCCGCCTCGCGCACGCCCACCGCGGCCGACGCCACCAGGCCGGTGACGTGCACCGCACCTGTCTCTATCAGGCGCAGCACGCGGGCGCGGGTGGCGGCCTGGGAGAGTCCGACGCGTTCGGCGAGGCCGGTGTAGCTCATCCGTCCGTCGCGCTGCAGCAGCGCGAGCAGCGCCCGGTCGCGCTCGTCGGGAGCTGGGGCCGCGGCCCGCTCCCGTGCGGGCGCCTCGGCCCCGGCGGACGAGTACGCCTCCTTGACCAGCTCCACGCAGCGGACCACCTCGATGCCGCGCACCTGCGGCGCCGCCCGGATCGCCGCGAGCTCGGCGTCGAGCGCGGCGGCGTCGCGGGCCCGCACGTCCGCGACCAACTGGCGCCGTCCGGCCGTGCGGGAGAGGAACATGACGGCGTCCCGCCCGGCCAGCACCCGCGCCGCGGCGGCACTGTCGCCCACCACCTCGACGGAGACGTGCGCGAGCGCGCCGAGGCCGACCACCTCGGGCGCGACGATCCCGACGACGCGCACCTCCCGCCGGTCCAGCAACCGCGTCACGCGCGCCCGCGCGGCCTCCCGCGAGATCCCGACCTCGGCCGCGAGCTCCTGGAAACTGGCCCGCCCGTCGCGCTGGAGCGCGGTGACGAGCGCGGCGTCGGTGGCGTCGAGCATGCGGTCTCTCCCGGAGACTAGGCCGTGGCGGTGGGGACGAGCGTCGTGCGGACGTGGTCCAGGAAGGCCGCCAGGGCCATCTCGAAGGCCTGGTCCGCGCGGCCCGCGGCCGGGACCGCGGCGAGGGCCCGGGCGAGCAGGGGGGTGGACCCGTCCGGGTTGGGCTCCCACATGATCTCCGGGGCGGCCAGATCCAGCGCCGAGCCCAGCACGATGTTCTCCATCGCGGTGATCACCGGCATCACCGACTCCAGCGCGAAACCAGCCTCCAACAGCGCGCCCACACCGCGCTCGTACTGCGCGAGCACCTCCGGCGCGGCGATCTGGGAGGTCGTCAGCAGCGGGATGGCGCGCGGGTGGGCCGCGAACGCCGCGCGGTAGGAGCGGGCCCAGGCCTCCAGGGCCACGTCCCAGGGGCGGAGGTCGAGCGTGGAGGCGTCGATGTCCTCGGCGATGCGCACGCGCAGCAGCTCGACGATGCCGGCGCGGCCCTCGACGTGGTGGTAGACGGAGGCGGTCTGCACGCCGAGCCGACGGGCGATCTTGGGGACGCTGAAGTCGCCCTCGGCGTCGACCAGGTCGAGCGCGGTCGCGGCGATCCGCTCCCTGTCGAGCAGGGCCTTGCTGGGTCGCCCCATGGCGGACCCCCTCCGCATGATCAGGAAAATCGGGTCTTCCCAGAGGGTAGCCGTGCGGTCTAAGGTGCCAAAACCATCAGCCTTTAGGTTTACGGGCCGGCCCCACCCGGCCGCCACAGAAGGGCTCCCATGACTGACACCTCCACCGCTGTCCCGACTCTGCGCCGGGGCACCCTCGGCACCGCGGACATCGCCTTCTTCGTGGTCTCCGCCGCCGCACCGCTCACGGTGATGGCCGGGGTCGCCCCGCTCGCCCTGCTGGTCGGCGGCATCGGCGCGCCCGCCGCGTACCTCGCCGCAGGCGTGACGCTCGCGGTCTTCGCCGTCGGGTTCACCACCATGAGCCGCCACGTCCGCCACGGCGGCGGCTTCTACGCCTACATCACGCGCGGGCTCGGCCGCCCGGCCGGATTCGGCGCGGCGCTGCTGGCCCTGCTCGGCTATCTGGCCATGAACATCGGGGTCTACGGCCTGCTCGGCTCGGCGACGCACGACACGCTGCTGTCACTCGCGGGCTGGAACGTGCCCTGGCCGGTCCTCGCCCTGATCGGCGTCGCCGTCATCTGGTTCGGCGGCTTCCGTTCGATCGACTTCGGCGCCAAGGTGCTCGGCGTCCTGCTGCTGGCCGAGACCGCGATCCTGGTGCTGCTCGCCGTCGCGGTGCTGGCCAAGGGAGGCGCACACGGCCTCTCCCTCGGCGCGTTCGCACCGGGCCGGATGACGGCGGGCGGCATGCCCGGCGTGCTGGCCATGGCCTTCGCCGCCTTCACCGGCTTCGAGTCCACCGTCATCTACCGCCGCGAGGCCAGAGACCCGGCACGCACCATCCCGCGCGCCACCTACATCGCCGTCGCCTTCCTCGGCCTCTTCTACGCCTTCATCGTCTGGACCGTCATCCAGGCCTACGGCGACCAGCAGGTCGTCGCGGCGGCCGCGAAGGACCCGACGGGGCTGTTCTTCTCCGCGATCAGCAGCTACGTCGGGCCGTGGGCCGCCGACGTCATGCACGTGCTGATCGTCACCAGCCTCCTGGCCTCGCTGCTCGCCTTCCACAACGCCACCAACCGCTACGGTCTGGCCATGGCCGAGGAGGGCGTGCTGCCCGCCGCCCTCGGGCGGATCCACGCGAAGCACCGCTCGCCCTACGTCGCGGGCGTCGCCCAGAGCATCCTGGCCGTCGTGGTCGTCGTCGCGTTCGCCGCGGCCGGGGCGGACCCGTACACGCAGCTGCTGCTGTGGGTGAACACCCCCGGCATGCTGGCGCTGGTCGCGCTGCAACTGCTCGCCGCCGTCGCCGTTCCGCTCTACTTCCGCCGTGTCTCCCACAGCGAGGGCCCGCTGCGCACCGTCGTCGCCCCAGCGGTCGCCACGCTGCTGCTGGGGGCAGCCCTGTGGCTCGTGGTCGCCAACATCAACCTGCTGACCGGCGCCTCGTCCACCGTCAACCTGACGCTGATCCTGCTCGTCCCGGCCGCCTTCGCGGCGGGCCTCGGCTACGCGCTGCGGGTGCGCGCGAGCCGGCCGCGCCTGTACGCACGGTTCGCGGCCGAACCCGCCGAGGAGCCCGTCGGCGAGTCCGCGCCCGCCGTCCCCGCCGCTTCCTGACCGCCCCTCACCGTCACTCGAAGGAGCTCGCGTTGTCCTCCGCACCGGACACGATCGTCCTCGCCGCCCGCGTCCACACCCTCTCCCCCGACGCCGCGCCCGTCACCGCCGTGGCCGTCAAGGACGGCCTGATCAGCGCCGTCGGCGACGCGCTCGACGCCCGCGCGTGGCGCGGCCCGGGCACCGAGGTGCTCGACCTCGGCGACGCCACCCTGGTCCCCGGTCTGACGGACGCTCACAGCCACCCCGTGCTCGGCCTCGACATGGCCACCGGCGTGGACCTCTCCGGCGTCCGTGACCTCGACGGCCTGCGCGCCGCGCTCACCGGCGCGGAGCGCGCCGACGGATGGGTCGTCGGCTGGGGCCTGGACCACAACGTCTTCGCCGGACGCCCCGTCCACCGCGAGCACCTGGAGGCGGCGCTCGGTCCGGACACCCCGGCCTTCGTCCGCCTCTACGACGGCCACTCGGCGCTGGTCAGCGGTGCGGCCCTGCGGATCGCCGGCCTCGACGGTCCGCGGGAGTTCGCGCAGCGCGCCCTGGTCGTCTGCGACGCCGACGGCACCCCCACCGGACACCTGATCGAGCATGCCGCGATGGATCTCGTCGTCGCCGTGATGCCGCGCCGCCCCCTGGAGGAGCGTCGCGAGGCGCTGCTCGCGCTGCTCTCCGGGATGGCCGCGACCGGCCTGACCAGCGCCCACGTCATGGACGCGGGCGGCGACGTGCTGGAGTTGCTGCGCGGGGTCGAGGACGGCCACGAGCTGCCGCTGCGGCTGCGGTTGGCTCCCTGGTGCATGCCGGGGACCGACAAAGAGGGCCTTGCGGAGCTGATCGCGCTCCAGCGCGAGGCCGGTCGCAACTGGCTGGTCGGCGGCGTGAAGTTCTTCATGGACGGCACCGTCGAGGGCGGCACCGCGTGGCTGGAGCACCCCGACTGCCACGGCCAGAGCCGTGACAGCTTCTGGCTCGACCCGCAGGCGTACACCGCCGCCGTCCACCACCTGCACGACGCCGGCGTCCGCACCGCCACCCACGCGATCGGCGACGCGGGCGTGCGCCACGTCCTCGACACCGTCGAGGCGCTGGGCGCGGACGGCCGGATGCGGCACCGCGTCGAGCACATCGAGACGCTGCCGTACGAGCAGGCCGTCCGCTTCCGGCAGGCCGGTGTGATCGCCTCCATGCAGCCCACCCACTCGGCGTACACCCGCGCCGACCACACCGACCAGTGGTCCCTGCGCCTCGGCGAAGAGCGCGCCGCACGCGCCTGGACCTGCCGCACGCTGCGCGACTCGGGCGCGGTGCTGGCACTCGGCTCCGACTGGCCGATCGCCCACTTCGACGCCCGCGCGATCCTCGCCTACGCCCAACTGCGCCGCCACGCGGGTACGGACACCGCGCCCGTCGCCCCGGACCAGGCCCTCACCCCGCTGATGGCGCTGGAGGGTTACACCACCCACGCGGCCCTCGCCGCGGGCGAGCCGGAGACCACCGGCCGCATCGCCCCCGGCCTGCGCGCGGACCTCACCGCCTTCACCCTCGACCCGCTCACCGCGGCACCGGACGAACTGGCGCGGACCGCCGTGCCGTTGACCATGTCCAACGGGGTCGTCACGCACCGCGCGGACTGACCGGACGCCTCAGGGCCGGGGCCAGGGGCGGCCGTCGATGTGCTCGATGGAGGCGTTGAAGCGCTTGAGGTAGTCGGCGAACGCCGCGACGTCCTCGGGCGCCCAGCCGGTCAGGACCTTGTCCAGGCCGGAGACGAGCTCCGCGCGCGCCTCCTCCAGGCGGCTCGCGCCGTCCTCGGTGATCCGGAACTTGCGGGCCATCCCACCCTCCGCGTCCGGGATCCGCTCGGCCAGACCCGCGCTCACCAGCGCGGCGGTCTGCCGGTTCAGCGTGGAGGCGTTGAGCCCGAACGCCTCGCTGAGCTGCCCGATCGACATCGGGCCCTCGCCCTGGAGACGGCTGAGCAGGATGTACGCGCTGCGCTCCAGGTTGGCGCTGGTGCGCTTGCTGGAGGAGCCCATGTGCACGTGCCGGCCGAGCACCATCATCTCGTACTCGATCAGCTCCGTGGGCCTGCCCGGCGTCCCCGGCTTGTCCATCGTGCCCGTCTCCGATTCGTCGTCCCTGCAGGTCAGTATGCCAAGAACGGTGCCGGTAACGACGCGTCGGGCGACGACGCTCAGCGCGCCATGTACCCGCCGTCCACGGGGAGCACCACACCGGTGACGAACGAGGCCGCGTCCGACGCCAGGAAGGCGATCGCCCTGGCCACCTCCTCCGGCGCCCCGAGCCGCCCGAGGGGGTGGGCCTGGGCCATCCCCTCCAGGTAGGCCGGCCCGCCGGGCTCGTCCTCGAGCGCGCGGACCCGCTCGGTGGTGATGGTGCCGGGCGCGACCGCGTTGACGCGGATGCCGTGGGCGGCCCATTCGACGGCCAGGTGCATGGTCAGGCCGGAGGCGACGAACTTCGCCGGTCCGTACGCGGCCTGCCGCGCCTGCCCGGCGAGGCCGGAGATGGAGGACACACAGACGATCGCGCCGCCGCGCCCCTCGTGCTGCTCCTCCTGCGCCAGCATCGCCTCGATCGCGTACTTGCAGGTCAGGAACATCCCGCGCCCGTCGACGGACATCACCTTGTCCCAGCCCTCCGGCGTGGTCTCCAGCACGTCGGACAGCGGCAGGATCCCGGCGTTCGCCACGGCGACGTCCAGCCGTCCGAAGGTCCGCACGGCCGTGGCCACCATCCGCCGCACCTCGGCCGGGACGGCCACGTCCCCGACGACCGGCAGCAGCCGCCCCGGCGCGCCCTCGGCCACGAGCCGCGCGCCGAGCCGCTCCAGCCCCGCGCCGTCCAGATCCGCGCCGACGACGTCCGCCCCCATCCGCACGAACAGCTCCGCCGTCGCCCGCCCGATCCCACTCGCCGCCCCGGTCACCAGGCAGGACCGCCCGGCCAGGCTCACCAGAGGCACCGTCACCCGAGGTTCCGTCACCGCACCGCTCCCGTCCGTCGACTCCACTGCCGTGATCAACGACCCGACGGCGGAAGCGGTGCGGTTCTGCGTTCGATCCCGCGGGCTTGACCGCCCCCTGCTCAGGCCGACAAGCCTCCGGGGGCAGGCGATGACCATAGACGGCCAGCCGAGGTTGTGGCCCATTCCCCGCCGGTCGGCCAGCCGGCGCTCAGCCGTCGCCGTCCGCGGCGCGACCGAGGAACGCGAGAAGACGCTCGAATAGCAGCTCACGGGCACGCCCCTGGGGATCGTCAAGCCCCAGGCTCTCCGACGCTGGTCGGTCCGGGTAGGCAAGCCGCCAGATGAGGACCGGCCAGGGCAGGTTCCCCCCGGTGCCGAGGGCGCCGACGAGCTCCTCCGAGAACCCCCGCAACAGCTCGAAACGAGTCGCGAGATTCATCCCCTGGATCAGCATGACGTAGTCGCGGTAACTGCCGTCCAGGCCAAGGAGGCCTGGACGATCCTTGAGTCGGGCCAGTTCTCGCGCAACGTACGCGAGACGTTCCTGCTCCATGGAGACTCCATATCGACGCGTGCGTGGAAGCTGCGGGACCGCGCGGAATGCGCGGCCCCGCAGCGAGAATGGTTACCGTTCGCCGGGCGGAAGCACCAGCGTGTCGCCGATGCCGTCGTAGTCGTCCGGGAGCGGACCACCAATGGCGAAGAAATCACCGTCGGTGAACTTGCTCATGTATTCGGGGATCGATTCTCCGTAACGCCCGGTCCACGCGTCGAAAACCTGCCCTTCGTTCACAACGACGATGTGCCGGCCCCACACCATCTCCTGGGTGCGGTACTTCCCGGTCAACCATCCGGTGCCATACGGTGCGCCGGTCATCGTCTTGTCGTAGATCTGCGCCCGATAGCCGCCGATCTGAGCCTGGATTTCCTGAGCGATCTTCTCGCACCCCGAACTGCCTGTAATGGAATCGAGGGAGGCCGGCTGCCAGTCGGCGCCCAGGTCCGGCCTCCCGCTGCCACCTCCACCGATCGGGACTGCGGCAGCCGCACTGACCGCCGCCCAGGCGCCGGGCATGGATCCGTGGGCCACACCGGCAGGGCCGAGCACGAACCCCGTGGCGTCGCCCGTGCATCCGCCGGTGAACGCGCAGTCGTTAAGGAACAGCGTGGGCCGGTAGGCGCCCGCGATCCCGAGTTGCGCGCCGGCCGCGGCGAAGTGCGCTCTGAAGAACAGGTCGATGACGGACTGATCGCACAGACCGCTGTGGGAGGAGCAGACGTCGTGCCAGAGTGAGAGTTCCTCCTCCGGCTTCAGGTTGCTGTAGCTGCCGGCAAAAGAGTCGTACTTCTTGAACTCCGCGGCAAAGAGCTTCGCCAGGTGCTGGACCACGCCGTCGCCCTTGTCCTCGATGAAGACATGCGGCGTGATCTGCACGTAGACCGGCGTGTAGACCGGTGCCGGCTTCCCGCAGTTGTGCAGGTAGTAGCACATCTCGTGTCCCGGGCCGTTGCCCGGGTCGACGTACATCTGGCCGCTCGGGTCACTGCCGGTGGTCGGGTCGTTTCCGGCGTAGTCGTAGCCGCCGAGCTGGTTGGGGTCGGTGGCCTCGAAGACCGGGTCGACCGAGAGGAACCGGCCGGTCTGGGGGTTGTACTCGCGGGCGCCGAGGTTCTCCAGGTTCGTGGCGGGGTCGGGCGTCCCGCCGACGTAACCGTCGTCCCCCGGCCAGCTGGACGGTGCGGTGCCGCGGGTTCCTCCGAAGGGGAGGTACTGGCGGCGCGTGGTCTGCTGCGTCTGGTAGTCGATCGCGAGGGTGTCCGTGCCCTGCCGGTTCGGGATCAGGTACTGGACGTCGCCGGTGTTGGAACGTTCGGCGACCGTGGTCCCGCCGGCGCTGTAGTAGCGGGTGGCGGTGAGCGCCTGGGAGGACAGGTTCTCGGCGATCTGGCTGTCGCCGAGGAACAGGGTGGCCTGTGCGGGATCGGTGCGCAGAATCAGGTTCCCGTCACCGTCGTACAGGTAGTTCGTGGTGCCCGCGCCGGTGGTGTCGCTCGCCAGCCTTCCCTGGTCGTTCCAGACCAGGTTCTGGTTGCCGAGCGCACCGCCGCTGATCGCCGTGGTGTCTCCCGCCGCGTCGTAGCTGTAGCCCGCCGTGTTGGCGGCGGCGTTCGGGCCGGTCGCGGTGGTGCTGGTGAGGGTGTGCGGCTGGTCGGTTCCGGAGCCGGCCGCGGGGTAGTTGTAACTCGTGGTGGTGTCGTTGGCAGCGGTACCGCCGGTGTCGTGGTCCGTCTCGGTCAGCCGGTCACCGGCGGCGTCGAAGGTCCACGTCTGCCAGTACGGGTTGGGCCCGCCGACGGTGCTGCTGCTTCCCCCGGTGGGCGTCGCGGCGCAGTGGTCGGTCGCGGTCCAGGCGGCGTTCAGGCGAGTGGCGTAGTCATAGCCGAAGCACTGCGTGTCGACCGTGGCCCCGCCGTTCTGCGAGTCCGTCGTGGAGGTCAGCAGTCCCGCGCCCTTGGACACGGTCGCGTTGCCGAACGTGTACTGGGTGTCGTCGACGACGGTCGAGCTCGTCGAGTCCGTGGTCTTGGCGTCCGTGATCGCGTTCGTCTGCGGGTCGTAGGACAGGCCCAGGGCGACCCAACTGGTGGACGGCCCCATGGTGTACTGCGACACCTTGCCGTACTCGTCGTAGCCGATGGCGCTGACATACGTCCACGTGGCTCCGCCGCTGCCCGCCACGCTGGTGAGCTGGCCGTAGGTGTCGTAGCCGTAGTTGACGCTCTCGGAGGGAAGGCCGCCTGTCGCCGGGTCCTGCTGGCTGGCCAGGTTTCCGGTGGAGTTGTAGGTGTAACCGGTCGTGTAGCCGGCTGTCGGCGCGAGCGCGGCCTCGTTGCTCGGCAGGTTGGCCAGGGTGACCTTTGACGCAGCCGGTTCCCCGTAAGTGTTGTAGGCCAGCACCGTCGAGGTGTACGCCGGGCTTGCGGTACCCAGCTTGTACGAGGTCGTCGCGGTGGGGTAGCCCTTCTTGAGCGTGTCGTACGTCCAGGCCCCGATCTGGTCGGCGCTGGACTGGGCCGCGTTCCCGGTGGTGTCGTAGGCGGCCGTCCTGCGGCCGTCGAGGTCGTAGGTGTAGCTGGTCTGCGGCTTGGTCGCCAGGGACGTGTTGCTGACCGTCAGCAGTTGGCCGGCGTTGTCGTAGGTGCTCGCAGTCGTCCCGGAGTCCGGGTCGGTGGACGACACCTGCCGGCCGAGCAGGTCGTACGACCAGGACCACGAGTTGCCGGCTGCGTCCTTCTCGGTGGCCTGCTGCCCGCTCGGGAAGTACGTGTACCTGGTGTCCGAGTAGTCCCCGGCCGGGTCGTTCAGAGGATCCGCGGGAACACCCGAGTGGTACTGGTACAGATCCGTGGTGTGCCCGCGTGCGTCGGTGATGACGCTCTGCGCCACGCCTCCCGCCGGGGGCACGGTGGTGGTGAAGTTGCCTCCGTAGACGTAGCTCGTGCGCCAGGTCTCACTGCCCAGCGCGTAGGCGACGGTCGCGGTCTTCCGGCCGTCGCCGTCGTAGACGAAGCCGGTCTCCGAGGGGATCTGACCGTCCTGGGCCTGGACCAGGGTGCTGCCCGGAGCGCCCGTCGTGTAGTAGAGCGCGGTCGTCTTCGCGACGGAGCCGAGGGTGTTGTAGACCGTGTCGGAGACGTTCCGGCCGCCGTCGAGGGTGGCCGCCTGGCTCTCTCGGACCCGCAGCAGCGCGTCGTACAGCGTCTCGCTGACGCGGTAGGTGCTGCCGTCGTTGTCCAGGGTCTGCGTGGTCACCACGGAGGGCGCCGTGGCCGAGATGGCGTAGGAGTACTTGGCGACCGCGGCGCTGACACCGGGGGCGAACGCCGCCGTGGTGCGGCCCAGTGCGTCGTACTGACTGGACTTCACGTATCCGGCGGCGTCGGTGGTGGACGTCTCCAGGTCGCGCAGCGGGTCGAAGGCCGTCGTCGTGGTGTGCCCGAGGGGATCGGTGACGGTGATCGAGGTCGGCTCGGCGCCGGTGGCCGGGCTGTAGCCGGTGGTGGTCTTGCGGCCGTCCGCGTCGGTGACCGCCGTGGGACGGCCGTACTGGTCGGAGCTGGTGACCGAGGAGATGGTCGTCCAGGTGGGGGTCGTTCCGCTGTAGCCGGAGACCTTCTGCACCGTCGTGGGGTCACCGGCAGTCGGGGCGCCGGCGAAGGTGGTGCTGCCGTCGTAGAAGGTGTGGGTGTCCGACACCGCGTCGCCCGGAAGGCTCGGCGTGGTGGAGCAGTTCACCGAGACGGTCTGCACCTCGTCCGGGGTGTCCAGGATCCAGGCGGTCGTGTTGTCCGCGTAGCTGGTCGTGGTGCACAGGTCGTCGCCCGTCGTGGAGACGTCGCCCTGGTCGTTGACCTTCACCACCCGGCCGTAGGAGTCGTAGGTGTTGTCGGTCTCGGTCTCCCGGGTGGCACCCGAGGCGAGCGGCGTGAAGACCTTGGTGTCGGCGTTGCCGATGTGGAAGGCCCGCTGGGACGGCAGGCCCCCGGAGAGCGCGTGGGTGGCCGTCGCGGGGCTGCTCCAGGGGTCGCTGACGGTGTCGGAGACGACCTTGCCGCTGCCGGAGCCGTTGAGGACCACCGTCTCGAAGGTCTGTCCGGCGAGCTGGTCGGAGTCCGCCACGGGCGCGTCCCCGCGTGTGTCGGCGATCGTGACCGAGCGCGTCTTGCCGCCGGGGAGGGTGTCCCCGTCCATGCCCTGGAAGTAGTAGGAGTCCGTCTCCGTGACCGGGTCGGGGCTGGTGCCGGTGGTCACCTTCATCCCGTGGAAGCCCCGCCACTGGTCCCAGGTGCGCTGGTTCGAGGGGGTCAGCGGGTTGTCGTTGTAGTGCCAGGCCGGCGAGCCGATCGGCGTGTAGCTGGTCACGATGGTGTCGTTCACGCCGCCACCGGTCGGGTCCTGCTGGGTCACGCCGGTGACGATGTACTTGTTGAACCAGTCCTGGATCGGGCTGGTCTGCCCGCTCGGGGTCCAGTAGTCGGGATAGCACAGTGTGGTGTTCTGGCTCGGGTCACTGGGCGTGCCTCCGGCGCACGCCGGACCCGAGTAGCCCACGCTGATCACGCCACCGGTCTCGGTGGTGATGGTGTTCAGCCGGTAGCGGGTGATCGGCGGGTATCCGTCGCTCAGGTTCACCCGGTTCGACAGCGGCGTCCCGGAGAAGGTCACCGCGGGCATGGTGATCGGCGAGGTCGAACCGCCGGCGCTGGTGTCCTGCCCCGTGTGCGCGATGGAGGACAGCCACAGGGAGGGCGTGGTCGAGTCGCCGGTCGCCGGGAAGGAGTAGGCGAAGGCCCAGGAGTCGACGTTCGTCTCGCTCGTACCGACCAGCGCCTGGGTCTGGATGCCCGTCAGCTCGTTCTCCGACCAGAAGGTCGGGGAGTTGACGGAGCACGAGGCGCCGCTGGCGCAGTTCTGGTCGTAGGGCACGTCCGGCCAGTGGGACGCGGTGCTCGAGCTCAGGGTGGAGGTGGCGCAGCCGGTCGAGGAGGTGTTGCAGCGCCCGTTGTAGCTGAAGGTCACCTGCCCGGCCGGCGTCGTGGAGTACACCGATCCGTCGCGCTGACCATACTGGATCTTGGCGAGGGCCGCGTCCCGAACGTACGGGGTGTTCGCGGTGGTGCCCAGGTCCCGGGCGTAGTAGTTGGTCGACGGCGTGTAGAAGTAGGACATCACGTCGCCGTGGGTGTCCTTGACGTAGTCGAGCATCCACCGGTAGCCCTGCTGGCACCAGGAGTTGGCCCAGGTCGCGTTGTAGCAGGGCTGCCCGGAGGCCGTGGCGTACACCGGCTCGGTCAGCACCGAGTTCGTCACCGGGCTGCCGGACGCCCAGCCCGGCAGCTGGTTCAGGCCGAAGGTGTACTGGGTGCCGTCCGGTGTGGTGACCCGCCAGTACTCGCCGCCCTGCGCCCCGTTGGACGCACCGGTCAGGTACTCGATCTTCTCGTTCGCGTCGTCCTGCGCGTGCCAGACACCGGTGCTGTCGTCCTTGACGAGGGTCGTCGTCTGTCCGTTCAGCGACATCGTCATCTGGTTGTCGGACGACCAGCAGGCGTCCCACGTCTGGGTCGTCCCGGACGGGTTCTGGTGGCAGGACTGGTAGGACCGCTCGACGAAGCCCTCGGTGAGCGAGAAGCCGTCGCCGACCGTGGACGCCTGGTTGTTCGTCGAGGACGTCAGGCCGTCCACCGCCTGCGAGTCGTAGCCGACGTTCAGGCTCGGCGCCAACTTCCCCGGCACCGGGGGGACCGTGATCGGGTACGACCAGGTGAACGCATCGGTGCTGCCGCCTGCGGCCCAGGAGCCGGACGCCTTGAGGCTGGTGGCGGTGAAGTCGCCGCCGCCGTCCCCGCCACCGCCGGTCGAACTGGCGGCCAGGACCATGGCGGTCGCATGAGCCGAGGCCGTGGCCGTGGAGACAGAGGAGGCCGTCGAGGCGTGCGGGCCCGACCCGCCGGAGACCGGGAGCTCCGCAGAGAGCGTCTGTGTTGGGACGCTGTTCGTCGCCACCAGCGGCGTCTGCTTGCGGCAGGCGGCGACGTGCGGCGTGGTGACGGCACAGGCGGGCAGCTCGACCAGGCGCAGCCGCGAGGCCCAGTCGGCGCCGAAGGCTCCGGCGAAGTCCCTGTACCCGAGGTCGAACCTGACCTTGCCGTGCGGGGCCGCCGACAGACCTGAGACGGAGAGCAGTACACCGCTCACGCCCGCTGCACGCGCTGAGCTCTGCGGGAGGATCTGCACCGTCGACCCGGTGACCGCAGAGCCTGACACCGGGGCCAGCCAGACGGGAAGTGATCCTGCGCGTTGCCGCGCCGACTTGGCAGCCCCTGCGGAAACCGGTGCTCCGGCGGACCGTGGCGCCGGCGTCGAGGTCGCACCGACGACTGCGCGACCCGCGGGCCAGGTGACATGGGGACTCGGCGACGTGGCAAGCCGCTTGGCCGCACGGTAGTGGGAGGTCACCGGGGTGACCGACACCGGCTCCGTCCGGACGGCGTGCGGCGCCTTCCGGGCCTGCACCGGCTGCGCGGCCCCCGTCAGTCCGGCGATCAGCATGGCGGCGGCCACGGTGGCGGCACCCACCCGTCGCAGGCGTCCTGGTGGGCCGTCACTTCCTCGTGTTCGCGTGGAACTTCTGGGTGTACTCATACTCGACTCCACTGTCGTCACCTTCGTGATCTTGAGATCCGCGCGGACACTACCAAGCGCGCGAGGGCCCCGAAGCAGCTGAGGGCTGGACCTGGAGACTCTTACCGCCTCTTCGATTTGGTCACATCAGGACATGTTCTGACGTGCCGGGTCCGGCCGCGCCCCCCAGGAGAGCGGCCGGACCGCGGCACCGCGCCGATCACCCGGCAGACGGTTCCGCGGAGGTCAGAGATCACCCCGGACGTGGACGACCCGGGTCGGTTCCTCGGTGAGCCACTGCGGGACGGTCGTCAGGTTGCGGCCCGTCCGGGGCAGGAACCACTGCCGGACCACCGTGCGGCCGTCCTTGTCCCATTCACGACGTGCCACCGGGGTTCGGCTGCGCCGGACGAACCAGTCGACCACCTGCCACGTCAGCTCATCGGGCGTGCCGCGGAACCCCGCGGCGGCCTCAGTGGGGGCGCCCGGCAAGGTGAACATCTGGTCGTGGACCTCGTCCGCCACAGCGGCGTCGCTCGCGCAGAAGACGCCGAAGACGAGCAGCGAGGTCGCCGCCTGATCGTCGTCGACGAACAGCAGCAGCAGGAGTTCCCTGCGGTGGTCGCCGAGCGCGGGGATCGCGAACGTGTCGTCCGGGTCGACGTCGAGCAGACCTTCCTCACACCGTGCGCGCACCAGCTGCAGGAGCCTCAACTCGTCCGGCTGGAAGCTTTCGTCACCCTCGTCGCTGTCGAACCACATGCTGCCCTGTCCAGGCTTTCGTCGTCGTTTCGCGATCGTTGCGCCGCCTTCCGCTCCGGTCTCGGCCCCGGCCCAGGCGCCGGCGAATCCGCCGGGCCGACGCGGCGCCCAGGTATCACGGCAGTCTTCTCCCCTGCTGATCGATTGTTGATCATGAACATCCGGGAAAGCTACCAGCGCCGTCCGAGCCACGACAGGACGGAAGTTGACCGAATCGGAGTCTTACCTTCCGGCAAGACCGAGGGAAGTCGGTAAGAAAGCGGCGGAAGGCCCCCCGCTAGGCCGAAGATCGACAACGCTGGCACGCCCGGGCCCGCGGCGCTCTTACCCACTTCTTGATTAGGACACTTCAGCACATGTATTGACCTGCAGTGACATACCTTTCGATCTTGCCGAGTTGATCGCTGGCGCACCGTCTCAGCTCACCCCTAGGTTCATGTCCGAACGTTGACTTACCTTCAGGGGAGAGACACCGAACGATGCACGGTCCACGTAACGGCCAGGCGCGGCCGCGCCGCGCGGCGCTGGCGGCGCTGGTTGTCATGGGGGTGAGCGCGGCCGGGCTGACGCCCGCCTACGCCGCCGCGCCCGCCAAGGCAGTCCATAGAAACGCTGAGACGTCAGGCTCCCCCGAGCCGACGACACATCAGACTCACTCAGACAAGAACCTCGGATCCCTGCCGAACGGCTTCGGTATCACGCCGACCGACCAGGTGCAGATGCGCCGGGCCTCGGCGAGTGCCAAGAAGTCCGGCAAGGCCGTGGTGGTGGACTCGCTCACCACCCCGACCGAGGAGGTACTGGCCGAGCCCTCGGGCAAGTTCGAGCTCGCGGCCAACCCGCACCCGGTGCGCGTGCACACGTCCGGTGGCTGGGCCCCCGTGGACCTGCGCCTGTCGCGTCAGTCGGACGGCACGCTGGCGCCGAAGGAGACGGCCTACGGCACCGTGTCGTTCTCCGGTGGCGGCGGCTCCGCTCCGCTGGCCGTGATCCGCTCCAACGGCACCTCCGTCGCCCTGAGTTGGCCGGGCACTCTGCCCACCCCGCAGGTCAACGGCGTGACCGCCACCTACGCCTCCGTGCTGCCCGGCGTGGACCTGCAGGTCTCCGCCACGTCCAGCGGCGGCTTCAGCTTCGTCCTCGTGATCCACTCAGCGCAGGCGGCGCAGAACCCCGAGTTGCGCACCCTGCACCTGGGTACCGTGGTCCACGGCGGCCGGCTGGTGCAGGGCCGCGATGGCGGTCTGACCGTGCTGGACAGCACCGGTCGCCAGGTCGCCGACGGCGCGACGCCCATGCAGTGGGACTCGAACACCACGCTGCCCACCTCCGCGCACCCGCGCGCCGGAAAGGTCGCGGCTGACCGCTCCGACGCCGACCACCCGGGGCTCGCCGCGCGCGTGGCGACCGTGGGCACTCACGTGGCCCCCGGTTCGCTGACGCTGACGCCGAACACGTCCATGCTGACCAGCAAGAGCACCGTGTGGCCGGTCTACGAGGACCCGAACGTCAACTGGCACCCCGCCACCGGTGGCACGCCGATGTTCGACGAGGTCAAGCAGGGCTGCCCGGGCAACTCCTTCACCAACCAGACCGGCTCACTCGCCGACAACGGCTATCTGGGGGTCGGATACAACGGTTGGCAGGAGGGCTACTGCTACACCGGTGACGAGCACGCGGTGTACCAGTGGAACCTGCCGCGCTCGCTCTACCACGCGGACATCAACACCGCGACGGTCAACGCCACCGACATCTACTCGGCGTCCTGCTCCACCACCGCGAGCGTGAACCTGCACTGGTCCAAGGGCATGGGTTCGGGCACCGACTGGAGCAACCGCCCCGGGTACAACAGCTACTCGACCTCCGCCAGCTTCGGCCCGGCCTACAACCCGCAGTACTGCTCCTCCAACGGCAGCGTGACCAACGGGTTCAACGTGCTCTCGCCGATCCGCAGCGAGGCCGCGAGCGGCGCCACCACCTTCACGGTCACCCTGAGCGAGGACTCGATGGAGTCCTCCCACAACGACCTCGGGTTCAAGCGGTTCTCGAACAACCCGACGCTGCAGATCTTCTTCAACAACCCGCCGAACCCGCCGACCGCCGAGACGATGTCGGCCGTCGCCGGGGCGGACAACGTGGGGTGTGACACCGCCTCGCCGTACCCGTACATGGGCAAGACGATCGCCAGCACCCCGCCGGTGCTGAAGGCCAAGGTGACCGACCCCAACGGGGACAAGCTCCAGGCCACCTTCCAGTACTGGCTGGACGGTTCCAGCACCAAGACCACCATGCTCAGCGGCGACAACCTCGCCAGCGGCACCTCGGCGACCGCGAGCCTGCCGTCGAGCTTCATCTCCTCCCTGACGAACGGCCAGACCGTCGACTGGGACGTGAAGTTCTTCGACGGCATGGACTCCACGTCCTACACCCAGTCCCCGACCTGCCACTTCAACGCCGAGCCCACCGCTCCGGACAACCCGACCGTGGCGTCGGTCAACAACCTGTACCCGGACATCGACGCCACGGACTCGCCCACGGTGGGCGCGACCGCCGGCACCGCCGGTCAGTTCTCCATCTCGGGCAACGGCACCACCGCGACGAAGTTCGTCTACAACCTCGACCAGAAGCCGGCCAACACCAACCCGCCGGCCAACGAGACCGTCACGGCGACCAACAACGCGGCCACCATCACGGTGACTCCGCAGTCCCCGGGCGTGCACACGCTGTACGTGTACTCCGTCGACGCTGCGAACGACGTCTCCGGCGACCGCGCCTACCGGTTCATGGCGGCCGGCACGCCGAACACGACCTGCAACAGCTTCTCGTCCTGCCTGAACAACGTCGCGATCTCCCCCGACAACAACATGGGTCTGGGCGCCGCGGACGGCTACTCCAGCATGTCCGCCACCGACCTCACCAACGCGGGATGGACCAGCGGCGGCAAGGTCACCGTCGACGGCGCCACCTTCGCCCTGCCGGCCTACGGCTCCGGGCAGAAGGACAACGTCGTCGCGGCCAACCAGACCATCACCATGCCTGCCGGCACGGGCGGCAACGCGCTGGTGTTCCTCACCAACGCCACCAACACCAACCCGCTCAACACCTCCCCCGGCGCGATCGCGGGCCAGTCGACGGCCCCCTACGTGCCGGAGAACACCCCGATCGCCGCGTCCTACTGCTTCACCGGAACCACTCCGGTCGGCGTGTGCCCGACGACGGGAACGATCACCTACACCAACGGCACCAGCACCACGTTCACGCTGACCGTTCCTGACTGGGTCTCCGGACCGCA
Organism: Streptacidiphilus melanogenes; assembly: GCF_000787835.1. Taxonomy (GTDB): domain Bacteria; phylum Actinomycetota; class Actinomycetes; order Streptomycetales; family Streptomycetaceae; genus Streptacidiphilus; species Streptacidiphilus melanogenes. The sequence continues at coordinate 90,572 of NZ_BBPP01000004.1, read as the reverse complement.
GTCCATCGCGGCGGTCTCCCTGCCGCACTGGAACCGCCCCTCCGGGCAGGTCACGGCGGGCGCCGGCCAGGGCCTGAAGATCTACCCCTTCTCCGTCCCGATCGACCCGACCCTGCAGGTCCAGTCGGTCACCCTGCCGGACGTCAGCGGCTCGGGCACGGGCGGCCAGGCGCTGCACGTGTACGGCATCTCGACCCGCAACACCACCGCCGGCACCCCGGAGGTCAACGGCACCTACGCCGCGACCCCCTCGGGGCAGAGCTGGACCGGTGCCTGGGCGAACGCCAACGAGGGCAACTACAACTTCCAGGGCAGCAACTTCAGCAACCAGACCTTCCGCATCGCGCTGAAGCCGTCGCTGTCGGGCGGCACGGTCCGCATCAAGCTGGACAACGGGATCGGCACGAGCACGCTGAACATCGGTCACGCGACCATCGCGCTCAGCTCGAACTCCGGCTCCCCCAGCGCCACCCCGTCCGGCACCCCGACCACGCTGAAGTTCGGCGGCAGCCAGTCCGTCGTCGTTCCGCAGGGCGGCGCCGTCTACAGCGACCCGCTCAGCTTCAGTGTGACGGCCGGTCAGTACCTGCTGGTCTCCTACCAGCTGACCAACTCCGTGCCCTACCTGGTCCAGCACTCCTACGCCAACGGCTCGTACCAGTACATGAGCGCGTCCGGCAGCGGTGACAAGACCACCGACACCACCGGCACGCCGTTCTCCGGCACCGGCACCTACCAGGGCAACTACACCGACCTGGTGACGGGTCTGGACGTCCAGTCGGCCAACGTGCCCACCGAGGCCGTGCTCGGGGACAACCTGACCGACCCGTTCCAGCCGAACACCTCGCCTCCCAACTCCAACGGCCTGCGCGTCTCCGACGCGCTCTCCTCGGCGGAGCCGACCAGCAGCGCCCCGTTCGGCGTGCTCGCCGAGGGCATCGAGTCCAACCAGCTCATGACGGACAACCCGGAGACACTCAACGGCGGCGCCATCGGCGGTCCGTCCGCGCTCTCCCGGATCGACCGCGACATCCTGGACCAGCCGGGCATCAACACCGTGGTGGTGAGCGAAGGCCTGGAAGACCTCCTGGCCCGCAGCGGCGACTCGACGGCCGGCAACGACCTGGAGAACAACGGCTACCAGGCGCTGGTCCAGCAGCTCAACGGGTGGGGCATCAACGTCGTGCTGACCTCGCTGACTCCCTGCCAGGGATTCGGCGGCGACGGCGCCACCCCGAACGACCCCTGCACCGGCACCACCGACACCAACCGCGTCGACGTCAACGCCTACCTCGGCGGGAACAACCTGGGCGGCCCCTGGGGTACCCCGGCCGTCTACTTCGCCGACTTCGACGGGGCCGTCTCGGCTCCGAGCGCGTACGCCGGTGAGGAGCGGCTTGCGCCGTGGGCGGACAGCGGCGACCACGCCAACCTGTCCCTGGCCGGTTACGGCGCCCTGTCCGACGCGATCCTGAACCCGCAGAACAGCTGGCAGGCGAACGACGGCAACGGCATGCCGGTGGCTACCGACACCGCCGCCACCGACACCCCGCAGACGCCCGGCACCATCCTCAACTCGAGCACGGGCCAGGCGACCCTGACCCTGTCCGGCACCGGCGCCACGTGGGGCGACGACCCGATGCGCGGGACCGTACTGAACCTGGACGGCACCGCAGGCACCGCCACCGACAGCAGCCCGGTCCTGGACACCAGCAAGAGCTTCACCGTCTCGGCCTGGGTGAAGCTGCCCAGCGCCCCGACGCACAACATGACCATCGCCGCCCAGCAGGGCGCCGAGGCCAGCTCGTTCTACCTGCAGTACAACTACGCCAACCAGTCCAAGCCGGCCTGGGACTTCTCGGTCACCAACGGCGACACCGCCAGCCCGGGCTTCACGCACGCCATCAGCACCAGCGTGAACACCGGGCAGTGGACCCACCTGGTGGGCGTCTACAACGCTGCGGCCAAGACCACGCAGCTGTACGTCAACGGCGCACTGGCCGCCTCGGCGAGCGGCGTCACCACCTGGAACGCGCCGAACTCGTTCACCGTCGGCAGCGCCCTGTACAACGCCACTCCGACCGACTTCTTCAGCGGTTCGGTCAGCGGGGTGCAGACCTACGCCTACGCCCTGTCCGGGAACCAGGCGAGCGCCCTGTACCTGTCCGACGCCGCCGGCGGTCCGTACGTGTTCGCCGACAGCGTGGACATGAACGGCGACGGCCACCCGGACCTGGTCGCCCAGGCCGCCGACGGGGACCTGTGGATCTTCTGGGGCGACGGCAGCCACGGCCCGAGCCCGAGCAACGCGACCCTGCTCGGGTGGGCCTTCGAGAGCTACACCATCGCGGGCATCGCGGACTTCAACGGTGACGGCTACCCCGACATCGTCGCCAGGGACTCCAGCGGCAACCTGTGGCTCTACCCCGGTGACGCCAACCACGACACCAGCACCCCCCGCGTGCAGATCGGAAACGGCTGGGGCTCCTACAGCTTCGCCGGCGTCCGCGACTGGAACGGCGACGGCAAGCCCGACGTCGTGGCCAAGGACTCCGCAGGCACCCTGTGGAACTACCCTGGCACCGGCGGCATCAACGGCACCAGCACCCTCGGCACCCGCGTCCAGATCGGCACCAGCTGGAGCACCTACACCCTCTCCGGGCTGGTCGACTGGGACAAGGACGGCCACATGGACCTGGTCGCCATGGACTCCTCCGGCAACCTGTGGCTCTACCCGGGCGACGCGAACCACGACACCAGCACCGCGCGCGTGGAACTCGGCACCGGCTGGACCAACTTCCCGGTCGAGGCACTCGCGGACTGGAACGGTGACGGCAACCCCGACATCATCACCCGCGGCCCCGGCGCCGTGCTCTGGGACTACCCCGGCAACGGCACCCGCACCAGCCCCGGCGCCCGCTTCCAGATCGGCGTCAACTGGTAACCACCGCACCACCCAGTAGCCCGCACCGCGCGGGCGGCTGACCCCGGGTGGGGTCGCCCCGGCCTCCGGGGCGACCCCACCCTTCCCCGTCTGAACCCCTAGGAGCCCGCTCATGTCCTCCGGCTCATCCGGACGTCACGCCAAGCCCCGGACCCCCGTCGCCCGCCGCGCGGCCGCCACCACCGCACTGGGTGCGGCCGCCGCGGTCTCCGCCGTCGCGGGCGCCAACAGCGCCCAGGCCGCCACCACCCCGCCCGGCACCACCCCCGTGTCGAGCTACACCGTCGTCTCCGGCGACACCCTCTCCGGCATCGCCTACAAGGAGCACGTCCCCGGCGGCTACCAGGCCCTCGCTACCGCCAACCACATCGCGTCCCCCTACGTGATCCACCCGGGCGAGAAGCTCGTCCTCCCGGCCGGCTCCTACGTCACCAACCCCACGCCCGCGAACCCGTTCCCGGTTCCGGTCGCGGTCGGCCAGGCGACCCAGGTCATCACCGTCAAGGCGTCCGGCTCCTACGCCACCGTCACCCTGTGGGCCAAGAGCGGCACCAGCTGGCAGAAGATCGCCAGCACCACCTCCGCCCGCGTCGGCGCCAACGGGATCACCAACGGCGCCACCCGGACCCAGGGCACCGACACCACCCCCACCGGCACCTACACCATCACCGAAGGCTTCGGCGTCGGCGCCAACCCCGGCACCAAGATGCCCTACCACCAGGTCACCACCCACGACTGGTGGGTCGAGGATCCCACCAGCGCCTACTACAACCAGATGCGCACCGACACCCAAGGGGGCTTCCACCTCACCGAGCAGGGCGACGACGGCAGCGAACACCTCATCAACTACCCCACCCAGTACCACAACGCCCTCGTCATCAACTTCAACATGAACCCGGCCGTCAAGGGCCGCGGCGCCGGCATCTTCTTCCACGACCTCGGCCCCCAGGCTGGGCCCACCGCCGGCTGCGTGGCGGTCCCGGCCACCTTCATGGCCCAGGTCATGCAGTGGATCAACCCCGCCGACCACCCCGTCATCGCCATCGGCTGACGCCGGGCCGGCATCCGAGGGGTGCTGTCTCCGTGCCAACATGGCGGGCGGCAGCACCCCGAGGGCTCTGCGACGCGTCCCTCACCCCGACGCTGCGGACCCCGGCGGTCCACACCGCGACGTTCCAGCCCCCGGCATCCCACATCCCGACGTTCCACTCGACGGAGACCAGCAGCGCGTGAACACCCACCGACCGCACCGCCGCACGATCGGACCCGCGAAGCACAGGGCTCGGCCCGACCGCGCACGGCTGTGGTGCACGGCGGCTTCGCTCGCGGGTGCCGTCGTCCTCGCCGCAGTGGTCGGCCAGCCGGCCCCGACGGCCGCGGCCGCAGCCACTCCCGCCGCCACGCACGCGACCTCCGCCACCGGTGACGGCGGACCGCTGGACCTGGTTCTTCCCCCGACGCCGACGGGTTCCCCCGGCGCCTCCTCCCCCGACGCGGCACCCGGCACCGGGGGCGTCACCATCCCGGCAGGTTCGGGGATTCCGTCGGTCGTCTGGGACGCCTACCGCTCCGCACAACGATCCGTCACGGCATCCGATCCGGGCTGCCATCTCGACTGGACCGTGCTGGCCGCTGTCGGCGAGGTCGAATCGGGCCAGGCCGACGGCGGGAACGTCACGGCCGACGGCACCACCCGGTCCCCGATCCTGGGACCGGCCCTGGACGGAACGAACGGCAACGCCGCCGTCCCCGCCCCCGGCGGCGGTTGGGCACGCGCCGAGGGTCCGATGCAGTTCCTGCCCTCCACGTGGGCGTCCTGGCGGGTCGACGGCAACCGGGACGGTGTCGCCGACCCGAACAACGTCTACGACGCCGCACTCGCTGCCGGCCACTACCTGTGCGCCGACGGACGCGATCTGGGCCGGACCGCGGATCTGGACGCCGCCATCCTGTCGTACAACCACTCTCCGGCCTACCTGGCCACGGTCACCGCCTGGATCAGCTACTACCGTTCCTCCCCGACCGTCCCCACCGCCTCGTCGACGATCCCGCCGTCCGACACCCCTGGCGCCCCTGGCACCCCCACGGCTACGACGCCGGGGAGCACGAAAGCGACGCCGCCCGCGTCGACCTCGCCCGGTGCCGGTCCGTCCCGCAGCGCCGGCGGCTCGCCCACCCCGAGCGCCGGCACCGGTACCGGCAGCACGCAACCCACCACGACGTCGAGCGCGTCCCCCACTCCCAGCGGCACCGTGTCGGTCCCACCCTGCCCCGGACCGAGCGGCCCGTCTCCGACGGCCAGCGCGCCGCCTTCGAGCGCCTCTCCTTCGAGTGCTTCTCCTTCGAGCTCGCCGACGGGCAACCCGCCGACCTGCTCCGCGACGCCGACTCCCGACCCGAGCGGCAGTGCCGGCACGGCGCCGGCCACCGGCAGCGCCCGGCCGGCACCGATTGCCGCCTGAGGCGGCCGGGCCTCCGGGCGTGCGGCCACTGCGGTGTCCGCCCACGTGACCGGCTCGGCTAGGCTCGCAGGCGTGAGCAGCCTGCCCGTCGAACCGCGGAGCGCGACCCGTTCCGTCGTGCCCGTCACGCCCGTCGCGCCGGTCACCCCCGACACTCCCGCGATGTTGGCCGCCTCGCGGGCCGGGGTGCCCGAACGCGGGGAGCTGCCGAAGTACTTCCAGGTGAAGCAGAAGATCGACGCGGTCCTGGACGAGCTCGGCCAGGGGACGCCGCTGCCGACCGAGCGCGAGTTCGCGGAGCGGTTCGGCGTCTCCCGGATGACCGTGCGGCAGGCGATCCGGGAACTGCGGCTGGAGGGGCGCGTCCAGCGCAGCGGGCGCTCGACGGTGGCGGCCGGGCCCAAGCTGGTGCAGCCGCTGATCCTGGCCAGCTACACCGAGGGGCTGCGCCGCCAGGGCCGTCGGCCCGGCCGCGAGCTGGTGGCGTTCGAGCAGCTCGCCGCGGACCCGGCACTCGCGTCGGGACTGCGCGTCGAGGCCGGCGCACCGGTCTTCCACCTGGAGCGCCTGCTGTTCGCGGACGAGGAGCGCGTGGGTCTGGAGAGCACCTACCTCTCAGCGGAACGCTTCCCGGCACTCGCCACCGACTTCGACCCGCGCACCTCGCTCTACGCCTACCTGCGCACCGCCGGTGTCGTCTTCGCGGACGCGGACGAGCGCATCGAGACGGTGCTCGCCTCCCCCCGCGAGGTGCAGTTGGTCGGCACCAGCCCGGCCCTCCCGATGCTGCTGCTCAACCGCGTCACCCGGGACCGCGGCGGCCTCCCCGTCGAGTGCGTCCGCTCCCTCTACCGCGGCGACCGCTTCAGCTTCACCGCGCATCTGGTCGCGGAGGAGAGCTGAGCGTCAAAGCGCACTCGACGTTCGCTCGATCCCTGACCGACCGGCAGGTCCTAGCGTGCCGCGCATGGAGATCCCCGAGCAGTACAAGTACGCCGTCATCCCGCAGGTGATGCTGGAAGGCGCCGCCGAAGCGATCAAGTTCTACGCGGCTGCGTTCGGAGCGACCGAGATCTTCAGGCACGAGGGCGACGACGGACGGATCGGCCACGCCGAGATCAAGGTGCACGGCTCGACGCTCATGCTCGGCGACGCGCATGCCCCGTTCTCTCCGCCGGAGGCCGACGGCCCGTCCGTCGGTCTGCACGTCTACGTCCCGGACGTGGACGGCCTGACCGCCCAGGCCGTCGCAGCCGGTGCCGAACTTCTCGCCCCGCCGACCGACATGCCCTACCCCGCCCGTAGGTCGATGCTCCGTGACCCGTTCGGTCACATCTGGGTCCTGCTGACGCGCACCGCCTAGCCGCGAACCTCCCACAGGGAGGCGATGAGCCCCCGGACCGAGGCGCGGAAGAGAGTGTCGAGGTCGGGGGCCGCCGCGAAGGAGGTGGCGAGCTCCGGGTCCTGCTCGGCGGTCTCGGCGGTCCAGAGGTCGGGTTCTCCCGGGTGTTGGGCGGGAGCCCGTTCGCGGTTGCGCTCGACCAGCACGAAGCCGACGACCTGGAACTGCAGTGCCCGCACGGCCTCCGCCGCGGCGGCGCCGCGCAGTCCTGCGGCGTGGGCCTCGTGGACGAGGGCGCGCTGCGCGGGCAGCATCATCAGCTCGGTGAGGCCGCGCTCGTGGACCAGGGCGATCAGATGCGGGCGGGCCCGCAGCTTGCGGCGCAGGGCGAGGGCGACGGCTTCGGCGCGCTCCGCCGGCGTGCGCCCCTCGGCGCGGATCTCCCCCATCTCCTCGACCGTCCGCGCGACCAGCTCGTCCAGCAGCGCCTCGCGGTTGCCGACGTGCCAGTAGATCGCGGTGACAGCGCAGCCCAGTTCGGCTGCGAGTCGACGCATCGTCAGCGCGCCCGGCCCGTGGGCGCGGACGAGCTCGGCGGCGGCGTCCAGCACCGCGCCCCGGCTGAGTGCGTCCCGCACGGCCATCCGATCACCACTCCTCCACCGCGTCCGAGTCGTCGAGCCGCCAATTGTGCCCCGGGATACCACAGATGGGCGCCTCAGGGGCAGCGCTACCGCTCCGCCTCGTCCAGCGCCAGCGTCGAGACGCGGCCTGCCTCGGCGACGCGCGCAAGGAAGTCGGCGATGACGGAGAGTTGCTGCTCGTCGTAGCGGGAGCAGATCTCCTGCACCGCGCCGTTCATCCCGGCGAACTGCGCCAGCACCTCCTTGCCGCGCTCGGGCAGCGCCCGGATCCGGACCACGCGCCGGTCCTCGGCGTCTCGCTCGCGGACGATCCAGCCCGCGCGTTCGAGGCGGTCGAGCACGCCGGTGAGGGTCGCCGGGTGGAGGCCGGCCGCCTTGGCGAGCGGCCCCGCGCCGATGGGGCCGAGCCGACCGATCAGGTCCAGGCAGTCCATGTCGGCGTCCCGCAGCCCGAGCCGGCCGCTGACCCGGCGGTTCAACTGGGCCAGCTGGACGCCGACCTCGCGCAGCCCCTCCCGGACCTCGCGCCGGGCATCCCGACGGGCGGCCTCGCCCCTGGATACTTTGGAAGTCATATGTTACGGTCTCCATAGAGTATGGCTTACAAAGGAACACTACCCGCACCACGCATCGGCAGGGGTATTTCCCATGAAGCTCACCATCGTGGCCGCCACCGGCGGCATCGGCCGACAACTGCTCGCGCAGGCGCTCGCGGCCGGGCACGAAGTCACCGCCGTGGTCCGCAACCCGGCCCGGCTCGACGTCGAGGTGGACGCCGTCGCCGTGGACCTCTCCGCACCCGACGCCCAAACTGACGCGCTGCGCTCGGCGATGGCCGGCGCCGACGCGGTCCTCTCCGGACTGGGCGCGCGTACGAGGGCCGACCACGGTGTCGCCGCGCGCGGCACCAGGGCCCTGATCGAGGCGATGAACGCGGTCGGCAGCGAGCGCCTGGTCGTCGTCAGCGCCGCACCGATCGGCACCTTCCCCTCCCCCGCGCGTCCGCACCCGCCGCGGCACGACGAGGGCGACGGCTTCCTCATGCGGCACCTGCTCAGCCCCGTCGTCAAGCGCGTCCTGCGCGACCACTACGCGGACCTGGCCGTGATGGAGGACGAGATCCGCGCCAGCGGCCTGAGCTGGACGGTCGTCCGCCCGCCGCAGCTGAACGACAAGCCGCACACCGGTCACTACCGCACCGCGCTGGGCCGCAACCTGCGCGGCGGCACCAAGATCTCCCGCGCGGACGTGGCCGATCTGATGCTGCGCAGCCTCACGATGCCCGAGACCGAACGGGCCGTGGTCGGCGTCGCCTACTGACCCGCACCGGACCGTCCCGGGCTCATCCCTACCGAGCGTTCGCCCCATGGAGGTTGACCCACGCCTCGCCCAGCCGGGCGACGCCCTCCGCGAGTTGGGCGGGGCTCACCGCGGCCACGTGGGTGAGCCGCAGGTGCGGAGCGGGCGGCTCCGCCGCGAAGTACGCGGCGCCCGGGGTGACCGCGACGCCGGCGCGCAGCGCCGCCGTGGCGACCGAGACCTCGTCCGCACGGAACGGGAGGGGAAGCCAGGCGAGGTAGCCGCCCGGGGCCAGGGGTGCGGGCGGAAGATCCGGGAGGCAGCGGGCCAGGGCCGCGCCGAGCGCGCTTCGCCGCTCGCTCAACGTGGCCGCCAGGCTGCGCAGATGGCGTGCCCAGGCGGGAGCTGAGGCCAGTTCGAGCGTGGCCTCCTGGAGCGGGCGCGGGACGAAGAAGCTGTCCACCGCCTGCGTCGCGCGCAGGCGTTCGAACGCTGGGCCGCGCGCGCTCAGCGCGGCGATGCGCAGGCTCGGGGACGCGGCCTTCGTGAGCGAGCGGACGTGGACGACCACTCCGTCGGGATCGTCCGCGGCGAGCGGTCGCGGCAGTGGGGGCGCGTCGGCATGGGCGAGAAGGCGGGCGTAGTCGTCCTCGACGACGAACGCGCCCGCCGCGCGGGCCAGTCGGAGCACCTCGGCGCGGCGGCCCGCCGCGAGCGTCGCGCCCGTGGGGTTCTGGAACAGGGGCTGGCACACCAGCAGCCGCGCACCGGTCACCGCGAAGGCGTCAGCCAGCAGATCGGTGCGCAGCCCGTCCGCGTCGACCGGCACGGGGACGGGACGCAGACCCGCCGCACGGGCGACGGCGAGGATGCCCGGATACGTCGGGGACTCGACCAGCACCGGCGCGCCCGCAGGCGCGAGGGCGCGCAGCGCCACCGTCAGCGCGCTCTGCCCTCCCGCGGTGACCAGCACGTCAGCGGCCGACAGGGCGGCGTCGGGGCCGCCGATCTCACGCGCGAACCAGGAGCGCAGCTCCGGCAGGCCCTCCACGGGTGGGCGGCTCCACGCCTCCGGGCGGCGCGCCGCGCGCGCCAGCGCGTCGGCGAGGGCACGCTCGGGCAGCAGGGAGGCGTGCGGGTAGCCGCTGCTCAGGTCGACGACGTCGGCGGGCGGTGCGGTCAGCGTGGCAAGCAGGCCGCTCGCGTCCGCGCGGGGCGCGGCGAGCGCGTCGTGGGCGCCGAGCGTGACCTCCTGCCAGGACAGGTCTCCCCCGGGCCGGCGCTGCGCTCGCCGCTCGGCGCGGTAGACGCCGGCGCCGGGACGGCTGACGACCAGCCCCTCCGCGGCGAGCGTGCCGATCACCCGCGAGACGGTCACGGGACTGACCCGGTAGCGCTCCATGAGCGCACGGCTGGACGGCAGCTTCTCACCGGTCGGGTAGCGCTCCCATTCCCGACGCAGCGTTTCCACGAGATCAGTGACACTGCTACCGTCATTCATGAAGACACACGATAGCGCTACTCTTCCGCGACCGGTAGCGGTCGGCACCGCCGCACCGGGCCGGGGCGGTCACGGCATGCTGCTGGCGGGCTCCGGGGTCGGCCTGTTCTCGCTCTCCTTCGCGGCCACCGAGTGGTCCCTGCGCGGCTTCGGCCCGTGGTCCGTCGTCGGTCTGCGCGGGGCGCTCGCCGCCGTCATCGCCGCCGTCTGCCTCGCGCTGTTCCGGGTGCCGCGTCCCGAACGGCGGCACTGGGCCGGGCTGGCCACGGTCGGGCTCGGCTGCGTGGTCGGCTTCCCGACGCTGACGACCCTCGCCCTGCGGACGACGACCACCGCGCACTCAGCCGTCGTGATCGGCCTGATGCCGCTCGCGACCTCCTGCTACGCTGCCGCGCGCACCCGCAGCCGGCAGCCACGCGCCTTCTGGGCCGCGGCCGTCACCGGCGCCGCGACCGTGGTCGCCTTCACCCTGCTCGAACACGGCGGCGCGCCCAGCGGAGCGGACCTCTACCTGTTCGCCGCCCTGCTGCTCTGCTCGGCCGGTTACGCGGAGGGCGGCAGGCTGGCACGTGAGATGCCGGGATGGCAGGTGATCGCCTGGGCGCTGGTCGCCGTCCTGCCCGTCACCGCGACGCTGGCGACCCCGGCCGTCACCGGGGAGCCGGTCCACGTGAGCGCGACGGCACTGACCGGGGTCCTGTTCCTGGGCGTCTCGCAGTTCGTCAGCTACATCCCCTGGTACCAGGGGATGGCCCTGATCGGCGTCCAGCGCGCCGCGCAGATCCAGCTCGCCCAGCCGCTGCTCAACCTGCTGTGGGCGGCGCTCCTGCTCCACGAGCACATCCCGGCCGCGGCGCCGGTCGCGGCCCTGCTTGTCCTCGCCTGCATCGCGGCCACCCAGCGGGCCGCGCTCATGAACTGAATCATCGTCATGAGTCTTCACCCTTCGCGCCGTTCGGAGTAAGTAACACCGTTACAGAGAACGACCGGCATCCGCCAACGAAGGGACGGCACCGCCATGGCACGCGTACGTTACGGTCCGCGCACCGAGGAGGAGATCAGCGCGGCGAAGCAGGCCCGTTCGGTCCTGCCGGACATCTGGTCCACCGGGGTGGTGGCGGTCTGGGAGAGCGATCCGGACGCCGTCGCCCAGGTGCTGCCCGCACCGCTCAAGCCGGGCGAGCGGCCTCTGGTGCGGGTGAACATCAGTCAGGTCGACATCTTCGGAAGCCCGCTGGGCGCGGGCTCCTTTGCCGTCGCCGCCCAGCACGGCGCGCAGAGCGGCTGGTATCCGCTGGTCATGCCGATGACCACCGAGCGCGCGCTGATCGGCGGCCGGGAGGTCTTCGGCGAGCCGAAGAAGCTCGGCGAGGTGTCCGTCGCCCGGGACGGCGACACGGTCACCGCCCGCCTCGGCCGGCACGGCGTCGACTTCGTCGAGGTGCGGGGCCGTGTCTCCGGCGAGCTGCCGGTGCCCGGGCCTGCCGAGAAGGTCGACTTCTACTTCAAGTTCCTCCCCGCCGTCGACGGCGAGGGCTTCGACCTCGACCCGGTCCTCGTGCACTGCACCCGCGTCGAGCGGGTGCGCCGACTGGAGGCCGTGACAGGCGAGGTGATCCTGCGCGAGTCCGCGTTCGACCCGGTCGCGGACCTGCCGGTACGGCGGCTGCTGGAGATCACCGTCGGCGAGAAGACCTCCGACCAGCGCGGCCGCGTCGTCGAACGGGTCAGCGCGCAGGCGCTGCTCCCGTTCGTGCACCAGCGCTACGACGACGCGGCGCAGGTCCTCGACTCCGTCACGCCGCCGCAGGAGGGGTGAGCGTGGAACTGACACAGGGACAGGTCGCCGTCGTCACCGGCGGCGCGAGCGGCATCGGCCTCGCGATGGCCCGCCGCTTCGCGGCGGACGGCCTGCGGGTCGTCGTCGCGGACGTCGAGGAGGCCGCGCTCGACAAGGCCGTCGCCGGACTGCGCGAGCAGGGCGCGGAAGCCGTCGGGCAACTGACGGACGTCTCCGAGCGCGACAGCGTCGAGGCGCTGGCCGAGGCGGCATACCGCGCGTACGGCGCCGTCCACGTGCTGTGCAACAACGCGGGCGTCGGCTCCGGCGCCGAGGGCCGGATGTGGGAGCACGAGCCCAATGACTGGAAGTGGGCGTTCGCCGTCAACGTCTGGGGCGTCTTCCACGGCGTCCAGGCCTTCCTGCCGCGCATGCTGGCGGGAGGCGAGCCCGGACACGTCGTCAACACCTCCTCCGGCGACGGCGGCATCGCCCCGCTGCCCACGGCATCCGTGTACGCGGTCACCAAGGCCGCGGTGGTCACCATGACCGAGTCCCTCTACGCCCACCTGCGCGCCGAGGACGCGCCGATCGGCGCGTCGGTCCTCTTCCCCGGCCCCCACATGCTCCGCACCGGCCTGTGGGAGTCGCACCGCAACCGCCCCGAACGCTTCGCGAAGCAGCGGCCACGGCGCACGCCGTACCGCTCGCTGGCCCAGTGGGAGGCGGCGATGGAGGCCTCCGGCCACGAGGTCCACTTCACCCCGGTGGAGGAGGTCGCGGACTTCGTCGCCGAGGGGATCCGCGCCGACCGCTTCTGGCTGCTGCCACCGAGCGAGCACAGCGACCGTCAGATCCGGGCGCGGTCGCAGTCCATGCTCAGCCGGGAAAACCCGGGCTACCTCGAACGGTTCGTTCTCGACGAGTAGCCCCGTCAGGGGCGCGGGGAACCGCGCGATCAACCACTGGCGTGCGGATGGCCCTGCGCGCTCGGGGACTCAGCTGCCGGGTGGCTTGTCGCGCAGGTCCCCGCGCCCCTGGACCGTGCAACTTCCGAGGGGAGAAAATGATCATGTCCTACGAAGATCCCTATCTCGTCATCTCCTCCGACTGCCACGCCGGTCTCCCGACCGAGGAGTACCGCCCGTACCTGGAGGCCGCACACCACCGCGCGTTCGACGCGTTCCTGGCGCAGGCCGAAGCGCGGCGGCAGGAGGCGACCCGGCTCGGCGTCCGGAACGAAGCGTTCGCGCAGAAGTGGTTCGAGGACCACGAGGAGGGCCTGCGCGGTGGGTGGGACGCCGCCCAGCGCGACAAGGAGCTGGACGGGGACGGCGTCGCCGCCGAGGTGGTGTTCCCGGACGCCGACGCCGTCGACTCCCGCACCGCCGCGCCGTTCGGCGTCGGCCTCGGGCTGAGCGGGGATCAGGATCCCGTGCTCGGGATGGCGGGCGCCCGCGCGCACAACCGGTGGCTCGCGGACTTCATCCGCGCCGGCGGGAGCCCGGAGCGACGCTGTGGCGTCGCCCTGCTGCCGATCACGGCGGAGCCGGAGCTCGTCGTCGCCGAGGTGCGGCGCGCGCACGCGGACGGGCTCGGGGCGGTGATGATCCCGTCGATGTGGGTGGACAAGGCGCCCTACCACGACCGCCGCTACGACCCGGTGTGGGCCGTGTGCGAGGAGCTGCGGATGCCGGTCGTCACGCACTCCGGTGCGGCGCCGCGACACGAGTACGGGGACCACCTCGGTATCTACGTCACCGAGGTGACGTTCTGGCCGGCCCGGCCGCTGTGGTTCCTGCTCTGGTCCGGGGTGTTCGAGCGCTTCCCCGGGCTGCGGTTCGGCGTCGCCGAATCCGGGTGCTGGTGGCTGCCGAACCTGCTGTGGTTCATGGACCGGCTCTACCTCGGCGCGCACGGCGGCAAGAAGCTCTCGCCGTTCAGCGAGCTGACGATGCCGCCCAGCTCGTACGTGGACCGCAACTGCTTCATCGCGGCCACCAACACCAAGCGCCGCGAGCTCGCCCACCGCTACGAGATCGGCGTCGGCACCATCTGCTGGGGCAGCGACTACCCCCACCCCGAGGGCACCTGGCCCGCCACCCGCCAGTGGATGGCGACCACCTTCCGCGACATCCCGATCGGGGAGACCCGGCGGATGCTCGGCCTCAACTGCGCGGAGGTCTTCGGGTTCGACACCGGGAAGCTCGCGCCGATCGCCGAACGGATCGGGCCGCGTCCGGCCGATCTCGGGCAGCCGCAGGACCAGGCGGCGGTCGAGGCGGCGTGGGCGCCCGCGAAGGCGGTGGGGCGGCACTGGCTGACCGGCCACGACTTCCCGTACATCGGGACCGCCGCGCCGACGGAAGGGACGACGCTGTGACCCGCCCCAGCGAGCGGCCCGAGCGGCCCGAGCGCTACACCGTGATCTCCGCCGACTGCCACGCGGGCGCGGACCTGCTCGAGTACCGGCCCTATCTGGCCGCCCGTCACCACGAGGCGTTCGACGCCTGGGCCGCCTCCTACGTCAACCCGTTCACCGACCTGATGGCGCCGGAGGCCGCCCGTAACTGGGACTCCGACCGGCGCCGGGCCGAGCTGGAGCAGGACGGCATCGTCGCCGAGGTCGTCTTCCCCAACACCGTGCCGCCGTTCTTCCCCAGCGCGTCGCTGAGCGCCACGCAGCCGACGGCGGCGGAGTTCGAGCTGCGCTGGGCGGGACTGCAGGCGCACAACCGCTGGATGGCGGACTTCTGCGCCAAGGCGCCCGGCCGTCGGGCCGGGACGTTCCAGGTGCTGCTGAACGACGTGGGCGCCGCCGTCGCCGAGGTCCGGCACTGCCACGCCGCCGGGCTGACGGGGGGTCTGGTGCTGCCGGGCGTGCCGCCCGGGTCGCCGGTGCCGGAGCTGTGGTCGAGCGTCTACGAGCCGCTGTGGGCGGTCTGCGCGGAGCTGGGCGTGCCGGTCAACCACCACGCGGGCTCGGCGAGCCCGCAGCTCGGCGAGGAGCCGGCCGCGCGGGCGGTGTTCATGGTGGAGACGACGTGGTTCTCCCACCGGGCCCTGTGGCACCTGGCCTTCGCGGGGGTCTTCCACCGCCACCCCGGGCTGAAGCTGGTCCTCACCGAGCAGGGCTCCGGCTGGATCCCGGGCGTTCTGGACATGCTGGACTACTACCACCAGCGCCTGGTCGGCGCGGCGACGCGGGCGGTGACGGCGGAGTCGAAGTTCGGCGCGGGGCTGGCGGAGCTGATGGGCGACGGGCCGCGTGCGGCATGGGAGCGCAACTGCTACGTCGGCGCGAGCTTCATGCGCGCGCACGAGGTGCCGCTGCGCGACCGGATCGGCCTCGACAAGATCATGTGGGGCAGTGACTTCCCGCACGACGAGGGCACCTATCCGTACACCACCGAGGCGCTGCGGACCTCCTTCGCCGGAGTCCCCTACGCGGAGGTGGCCGCGATGGTCGGCGGCAACGCGGCGCGCGTGTACGGGTTCGACCTCGACGCGCTGGACGCCGTCGCGGCGAAGGCCGGCCCGCTGGTCGAGGAGGTCAACCGACCGCTGGAGGCGGCCCCGCCCGGGGCGACCAGTCCGGTCTTCGCGAAGGGCTCGTCGGTCCGGGTCTGGTGAGGCTGCGACAAGGCGCGACCGGCCGCGCGCCGTCCGGGTGAAACCGGGGGTGCGCGGCCGGTGGCGACCGGCCCGCCCAGGTCACAGGCCGTCACTTCAGCCGCCGACTGCGTGGCGAGGCCCCTGGACCCCGCCTAGCGTGACCAGCGTCAGCCAGTCAGGGGGGCTCTTCGAGGAGAACGACGTTGTTCCGTACCTTCCTTCGGTCGGCCCCCGTGGCCCTCACCGCCGTGTCCGCCCTCGCGTTCGCGGGCGCCCCCGCCGCCCACGCCGCCCCGCGCGGCGCCACCACCGTGGTCTGCCACGGAGGCGACATCGCCTCCGGCGACTACTACGAGCTCGTGGTCCACGGCGACTGCACCATCCCTGACGGCGCGAAGGTCACGGTGGAGACCCAGCTCTACGTCCGCGCGGGCTCGACGCTCAACGCCGTCACCACCGCCCACGTGCACGTCAAGGGGAACGTCCAGGTCGGCCCCGGGGCCGTGCTCGGCCTCGGCTGCAACGCGGAGACGAACTGCGCGACGCCCACCAAGGACGAGGTGGGCGGCAACATCAACAGCGACCGTGCGACCGCGGTGATCCTGCACGCCGACAAGGTCAACGGCGACATCACCACGGTGGCCGACGGCCCGGGCCTCACCTGCGCGCCGTCGAAGCAGCTCGCGAACATCCCCAATCTGGGCACCGGCACCCCCGCCTACGACGACTTCGAGGACAACACCGTCGGCGGCTACATCACCACCGCCCACCTGCGGTCCTGCTGGATGGGCGTGATCCGCAACCACGTCGGCACCAACATCCTGGTCCTCGACGACAGGACCCTCGACCCGGACGGCAACGAGGTCGTCACCAACACCGTCAGGGGCGACCTCGGCTGCTACCTCAACAAGCCGGCCGCCCAGGTCGGCGACTCCGGCGGAGCCCCGAACATGGTGAAGGGCCTCAAGCTGGGCCAGTGCGCCACCCTCTGACCGACGTGTGACTACTTCCCGGTAACGACCTCTAGTCAGCGCGGGCGCGCGCGCCTACGCTGCGGGCCATGCCGAACCTGCCCGACCCCGTGCTCTGGTCCATACCCGCGTTCGTCCTGCTCACCGTCGTCGAGTTGCTCTCCTTCCTGATCCACCCGGACGAGGAGGAGGTCGGCTACGCCGGCAAGGACACCGCGACCAGCCTGAGCATGGGGCTGGGCAGTCTCTTCACCAACCTGCTCTGGAAGATCCCGACCGTCATCCTCTACAACGCCGTCTACGCGCTCACGCCGCTCAAGCTGGGCGTGCACTGGGCGACGGTGCCGGTGATGCTGCTGCTCCAGGACTTCTGCTACTACTGGTCGCACCGGAGCAACCACCGGGTCCGGCTGCTGTGGGCCCAGCACGTGGTGCACCACTCCAGCCGCCACTACAACCTCTCCACCGCCCTGCGGCAGCCGTGGACGGACCTCAGCTTCGGTGTCTTCTACCTGCCGATGGTGCTGCTGGGCATCTCCCCCGCCGCTGTCGCCTTCTGCGGCTCGGTCAGCCTGGTCTACCAGTTCTGGATCCACACCGAGCGCATCGACCGGCTCTGGCGACCGATCGAGGCCGTGTTCAACACGCCGTCACACCACCGCGTCCACCACGCCTCCCAGGGCGGCTACCTGGACCGCAACTTCGGCGGCATCCTGATCGTCTGGGACCGGCTCTTCCGCACCTTCACCGCCGAGACCGAGCGGCCCGTCTACGGGCTGACCAAGAACATCGCCACGTACAACCCGCTGCGCGTGGCCACCCACGAGTACGCGTCCATCGGCCGTGACCTGGCCGGCGCGCACGGCTGGCGGGAACGGCTCGGCTACCTCTTCCGGGGCCCCGGCTGGGCGCCGACGCCCCTCGACGCCCCGAGCGCACCCGTGTCCCCGAAGGCCGAGGCCGCCGCGTGACCCCGGCGGCCCCTGCCCCCGCCCCCGCCCCGAACCGCCGGCTCACGGGCTATCTGGTCCTGTCCGGCGTCTACCTCGCGCTGACCCTCGTCGGCCTGCCGCTGGCGACGGCGCTGCTCAAGCCGCTGCTCATGCCCGCGCTCGCACTCGCCTTCGTGCCGCGCCGCGCGCCGGGGCTGCTGTTCGGCGCTCTGCTCGCGTCCTGTGTCGGGGACACCGCACTGCTCTTCGGCGGCGCCTGGTTCCTCGTCGGGATGGGCGGCTTCGCCGCCGCGCACGTCTGCTACATCACGCTGTTCACACGCGGCGGCGCGCTGCGGCCGCTCACCCGCCGGGCCCGGTTCGCGCTCGGCGGGTACGCCGTCGTCTGGGCGGCGCTGATCACCCTGCTCTGGCCGGACCTCCCGGCCGGGCTGCGGATCCCCGTCGCCTGCTACAGCCTGCTGCTGGCCGGCACCGCCGCCACCTCCCTGGCGTCGGGCCCGCCCACGGGACTCCCCCGCAAGGCGCTGGGCGGCGCACTCTTCCTGCTCTCGGACTCGCTGATCGCCACGGGCCTCGCCCACTGGCCGCAGCTGCCCGCCGCCGACTTCTGGATCATGCTGACCTATCTGGCCGGCCAGTACCTGCTGGCGACGGGAGCCGCCGACGCCTCAGGTCAGAGCGCCAGGTCGACCACGACCGGGGCGTGGTCCGAGGTGCCCTTGCCCTTGCGGGCCTCGCGGTCCACGTAGGAGTCGGAGACGGCCTCGGTGAACGGCTTGTTGCCGTAGACGAGGTCGATCCGCATGCCGTAGTTCTTCGGGAAGCTGAGCTGGCGGTAGTCCCAGTAGGTGTACGGGTGGTCGTACTTGAGCGGGCGCGGGAAGACGTCCGCGAGACCCGCCGCCTGCAGGTCCGCGAGCGCCGCGCGCTCGGCCGCCGTCACGTGCGTGGCGCCGTCGAACTTGGCGATGTCCCAGACGTCCGTGTCCGTGGGCGCGATGTTGAAGTCGCCGAGGACGGCGAACGGCCGCTCGCCGGCCGCGTCGGCGGCCACCGCGTCCCGCAGCGTCGAGAGCCACTGCAGCTTGTAGGCGTAGTGCGCGTGGGCGACCTCGCGCCCGTTGGGCACGTACACGGACCAGACCCGCACCGGCCCGCACGTCGCCGCGACGGCGCGCGGCTCGATCTCCGGCTCGGCCGGCAGCAGGGTCTCCTCGCCCGCGACGGCCGGGTCGAGATACCCGGGCTGGCCCGGCAGATCGCGGACCACGTCCTCCAGGCCGAGCTTGGACAGGATCGCCACGCCGTTCCACCGGCCGGTGCCGTGCGCGGCGGTCTCGTAGCCCAGCTCCCGGACGGCCTCGAAGGGGAACGCGTCCGAGGTGGTCTTCAGCTCCTGCAGGCAGACGACGTCCGGCTGCGCCGAGCGAAGCCACTCCAGCAGCTTCTCCAGCCGGGCGTTCACGGAGTTGATGTTCCAGGTGGCGATGCGAACCGTCATGCGCCCCAACCTACCGCCCGCCACCGACAGCGACGCGCCCCTCACACCTTCGGGGGGTCGGTGCGTCCGGTTCGTGCGCCGTCCGTCATGATGGTCAGCGCTAGATAGGCGAGACGCGGCAGAGGCAGGCGAGGAGCATGGCGGGAACGACACTCGCGGCGGGCTACACCGGTCCCCCGGCCTGGCAGTGGTCGGACGTGGTCACCAGTTGGCAGCTCGAGCCGGTCGTCCTCACGGTCTCCGTCGTCCTCGCCGCGCTCTACGCCGTCGGGCTGGTCCGGCTCCGCCGCAGGGGCGGCAGCTGGCCGCTGGGCCGCAGCGCCGCCTGGTTCGGCGGCTGCGCGCTGTGGATCTGGTCGACCATGTCCGGCGTCGGCGTCTACGAGCGGGTCCTGTTCACCGACCGCGCCGCGCAGGTCGTCACCCTGCTGATGATCGTCCCGCTGCTGCTGGGCCTCGGCGGCCCGGTCTCCCTGATCGCGGACACGGTGGGCGAGCGCGGGCGCGCGCGGCTGATGAAGGTGCTGCGCAGCTGGCCGTCACGGATCCTGATGTTCCCGGCGGTCTCGACGGCCCTGCTGATGCTGCCGCCGTGGCTCTACTACTTCACTCCCTGGTACGAGCACACCATGACCAGCGCGGGCTGGAACACGGGTCTGCACGTGATCCTGGTCGTCCTGGGCCTCGCCTACTTCTGGCCCCGCCTGCAGATCGACCCGGTGGCGCACGAGTACCCGGCGCTCGTCGGCCTCTTCATCACCATGGCCGAGGTGATCTTCGACGCGGGCCTGGGCATCATGCTGGTCTACGGCCACGCGACCATCGCCGAGCACTACTACACCGCACTGGGCCGCCCCTGGGGGCCGTCGATCCGTGAGGACCAGGTGTGGGGCGGCTGCACGGTCTGGGCTCTCGGTGACATGGCCGGTCTGCCCTTCATCGCCGCCCTGGTCCGCCGCTGGATGGTCAAGGGCCGCGCCGAGACGGCGGCGGTCGACGCCGCGATCGACGCCCAGATCGCCCGCCAGCGCGAGGAGGCCGCCACCCGCAAGGCCGCCACCCCGGAGGCCGAGGCGGACGCCCCGGCCCGGTCAGGTGCGTCGGTCGTCGCGACGGACGACGACCCGGAGATGCTCCGCCCCTGGTGGCTCGACGACCCCAACCTCGCCCACCGCTTCGGCGGCACGAAGGACGCGTAGCGGGGGGCTCCTCGGTACGGACGACGGTCAGCCGCGGCCGTACTCCTCCTCGGCGCGCCAGAAGTGGACGTAGCCGACGCCGCCGGCGACGATCGCCCAGCCCAGGGCGGTGGCCCAGATGTGGGGGCTGAGGCTGCTCGCCGGGACCGAGGCCATCAGGGCGTAGCGCATCAGCTCGTTGAAGATCAGGGCCGGGTTGAGGTAGAGCAGGGTGCGGATGGACGCCGGGATGTGGGCGCTGAGGGACTGGACGCTCCAGAAGACCCCGGACATGTACATCCAGGTGCGGATGATGAAGGGCATCAGCTGGGCGAGGTCCGTCGTCTTCGCACCCCAGCGCGCCAACAGCATGGCCAGGCCCGCATTGAAGACCGTCTGCAGGAACAGCGTGGGGATGACGAGCAGCCACTTGAAGGTCAGCGGCTCCCCGGTGAGCAGGATGATCGCGCCCAGCACCGACATCGACACCAGCAGCTCCTGCAGCTGCAGGATCGTCATCGACACCGGCAGGCACGCGCGCGGGAAGTGCAGCGCGCGGATCAGCCCGAGGTTGCCGGAGATCGAGCGGGTGCCGGCCAGCACCGCGGACTGCGTGAACTGGAAGGTGAAGATGCCCGTGCACAGGTACGCGATGTAGTTCGGGATGCCGCGGTTCTGCTCCAGCAGCAAGCCGAAGACGAGGTAGTAGACGGCCGCGTTGAGCAGCGGCGTCATCACCTGCCAGATCTGGCCGAGCCGCGCCGAGCTGTAGTTGGCGGTGAGGCGGGCGGTGGCGAAGGCCAGGATGAAGTGGCGGCGCGCCCACAGCTCCGCCGTGTACCGGGGCAGCGACGGGCGACGGCCGCTCAGGGTCAGGCCGTACTTGGCGGCGAGCTCGGCCGGGGCGAGGCCCTCGTCGGCGCGCTCCGTCACGTCAGCGACTGCACCGGTCACCCCCCGACGTTCTCACGCACGCTCCCGGCCCGCGCGCGGCACGGGCTCCGACTCACCCTGACGGGTGGCGGGCCGAGTGGTTCGCACACGTCAGATGCGAACGGCCGCCAGGTCGAAGGAGGCGACGGCCGGTTCGGTGAGTGTGCCGAGCCAGAGCCGCCCGTCGTGCTCGGCGACGCCGGTGACCGCGCGGAAGGCCGGGCTCGGCCCCTGCAGGTCGTGGACGACGCGTCCGGCCGTGTCGACGGCGATGACCCACACCGTCGGTTTGGGCCCGGGCAGCAACGGCGGCGGAACCCGCCACAGCGCCTGCCGCGCGAGCGGGTGACTGCGGTGCAGCAGATCGAGCAGGGGGTCGCGCGGGGCGACCATCGCGATCCAGAGCAGCCCGTGGGCGCCCGCTCCGAGGTTGTCCGGGAAGCCGGGCAGGTCGACGAAGGTCTCCCGCCGACCGGCCTGCTCGCCGGTCAGGTGGTAGCGGATGACTCGGTAGCTGCCGGTCTCCGCGATCGCCAGGTAGGAGCCGTCGGGGCCGAGGGCGAGTCCGTTGGCGAACTGCAGCCCGTCGAGCAGGACCTCGGGCTCCGCACCGTCGTGCTTCAGGCGCAGCAGTCGGCCCGTGCCGGAGTGCTCCAGGATGTCGGCCCGCCACTCGTCGATGCCGAAGCGGCGGCTGGACTCGGTGAAGTACACCGTGCCGTCGGCCGCGGCGACGACGTTGCTGACCAGCCGCAGGCGCTCGCCGCCCACCCGGTCCGCGAGCGTCTCGACGGCGCCGGTGTCCGGGTCGACGCGGAGCAGCCGCCCGGCGCGCGCGTCGCAGACGAGCACCCGCCCGTCCGCCAGGACCTCCAGGCCGGCCGGGCGTCCCGGTGCGATGTCCGCGAGGGTCACGGCCTCCTTGCCGTCCGGGCTCAGCCGCAGCAGCCGCCCGTCGTCCACCCCGCACAGGACGCGCCCCTGCGCGTCCACGACCACGTCCTCGGGCCCCAGCCCCGACAGCGGAACGAGCGTCAGTTCGGGCAGTGAGCGATACCCCCGCCACGCGCGTGCCCGCCCGCCTCGTCGGGGCGGGGTCCACACCTTTGGTCGGAGGGTCTGGCGGGTCATGCTGTTCCCCCTTGCCGGGGACGGAGGACTACGACGGAGGACTGGTACCGCGGCACATCATGCCGCGCCGGAGGGCCCGGGGCGAGCCCCGCCACTGTCCGCCCCGGTCCGCCTCGGCCCGCCGAAGCCAGAGCTGTGTCCCGCCGTCCGCAGGTTCCGCCGTCGGAGTGCATGCCGATGTGTCCTGCACCGATTTTCGAACACGGTGCGGACATGGTGAGTCATGACTCGCAAACGAACCGCACTGCTGTGCGCCGCCACTGTGCTGCTGTCCTCCACCCCGTTCCTGGCCGGGACCGTCGGCTCCGCCGACGCCGCCCCGCGTCGCGGGCCCGACTGCGTCGCCTCCCCGACGCCGGCCCGTGGCCAGGGCCGCGCCATCGAGGAGGTCATCAGGAAGGACCGGCGCGAGCTGAAGCTGCGGGCAGTGGTGGCCCGGGTGACCGAGCACGGCCGCGACCTGTGGACCGGCGCGATCGGCCCGTCGATGACCTCCGTCCCGGCCCGCCCCGACATGCGCTTCCGCACGGGCTCCGTGGGCATCGCCTTCATGGGCACGATCCTGCTGCAGCTCGTCGACGAGCACCGGGTCCGCCTGGACGACCCGCTGTCACGCTGGATGCCCGAGATCCCGCACTCGCGAGAGATCACGCTGCGGATGCTCGCCACCACCACCTCCGGCTTCCGGGACTACGTCACCGATCCGCGCTTCCTCGCGGTGCTGGAGGCGAAGCCGTTCAAGCACTGGACGCCCGCGGAGCTGCTCCACTACGCGAACCCGAGGGTGCTGCTCTACAAGCCCGGCACCAACTTCAGCTACTCGCACGCCAACTTCCTGCTGCTGGGTGAGGCGCTGGAGCGGATCACGCACACCCGCCTCGACCACCTGCTGGAGCAGCGCATCTACCGCCCGCTGGGGCTTCGGGCGACGTCGAACAGCTACACCCCCGACATCCCCAGGCCCGTGCTGCACGCCTTCACCGCGGAGCGGGGGGAGTACGAGGAGTCGACCTTCTGGAACCCCTCCTGGACGACGGCCCCGGGTGCGGTCATCAACCAGAACATCTGCGACCTGGCCCGTTCGGGCGCCGGCATCGGCTCGGGGCAGACCCTGTCGAAGAAGGGCTACAAGACCCTGCTCGACCCGGGCACCATCGGGCTGGGCACGCCGACGAAGAGGTGCCCGGCCACGGTCTGCCTGCCGCAGACCGAGGAGAACCACTTCGGGGTGTCCGTGCTGGTGGTGAACGGCTGGGTCATCCAGAACCCCTCCTTCTCCGGCTACGCGGCCGTGATGGCCTACCTACCGCGCAAGCACCTGTCGATCGCGGTGTCCGTGACCAACTCGCCCACCACCGACCTCAACGCGCAGAACCTGGGCAACAACATCGTCCAGGACCTCTCCCACCTGCTCGCGCCCGAGCAGCCGATCAACTGAGCCGGTCCGGATCCGCCCTCCAGGTCGAGCGCCCGGGTCTCAGGCCACGAGGGACCGCATCACCTCGACCGGGAGGGACGGATTCGCGGCGGCCGCGTGCGCGACGCCCCAGGCTTCGTCGTTCACGAGCCCGGCGACGACGTCCAGCGGGAGTTCGGGGCGACCGGCGGCGACGGAGCGGGCGTCGCGGTCCGCGAGGCAGGCGAGGAGGGCGGGCAGGGTCGCGCGCGGGTGCCGGGCGATCGCACGCAGTGCCTTTCGCGCGGAGGCGGGCTGCCGGCTCAGACGCTCCAGCACGGCGGGGGTCGCGTCCGGGTTCGTGGCCGCCTTGGCTGCCACCCGGGGCCCGTGACGGTCGATCACGGCCATCAGTTGAGCCTCGGAGAGACCCGGGTGCGGGGCGATGGCCTTGACGACCTTCGCGTCCGGGTCGCACGCGAGCGCGTCCCGGATCGGATCGGGCAGGTCGCGGCGGAGCGCCACGAGCATGCGCACGGTCGGGTCGGCCGCCGGGGCGAGCGCGGCGACCTCCGTCGGGGTCGCCGCCTCGACGCGTGGAAGCAGCGGGGACCCGAGCTTCGTCGAGCGGGCGAGGTCGGCCAGGAGGTCCAGCGGAAGCCGTGGGTGGTGAGCCAGGGACCGCCGAACGTCGTGACCGTCGTCGTCGGCCATGCGCCGGATCAGGGCGTCGTCGATCGACGGATTCCCGGCCAAGGCCGCTCGGACCACGGGGATCGGGTCCGCGGCCAGCCGCTCGTAGACCTCGCTCGGCAGGCCCTCGCGGGCGGCCACGAGCTCTCGCAGCAGCGCTGACGGGTGGTCCGCGAAAACGGCCACCGCCTTCGGAGGCGTCGCCGGGTTGTGCAGGGCCTGCCACTGCGTCGCGTGCACGGTCGACTGGTGGGAGCCGTCACAGGCGTCGCCGGGCAGCAGTTCGCAGTCGTCGCGCGGACAGTCCGGGGCATGGACGAAAGGAACGGCTTCCCGGTCACAGACGTGGCAGGAACGCGCGGGCGGCAAGCCGTCCCCCGTCAGCAGAGCGTGCAGCAGCTCCGGCGGTGTCTCCTCGTTGGCGGCCACCAAGCGTCTGACCTCCGCGTGCGGATGCCGCGCCAGCTCCGCCGCGAGGAGTCCCGAAGCACGGTAGGCGAGTGCGGAGACGACCCGGACCTCGGGGTCGTCGGCGAGCCTGCGGGCCACGTCCGCCGGAAGCCCGGGGCAGTCGGCCAGCTTCTCCCGATGCTCGACCGCCGGGTCCACGGCGAGGCGGCGCGCCCACTGCGGAAGCCCTCTTCCCTCGTCGAGCAGGGCGAGTGCCGCCAAGGGCTGCACGGCCGGGTCGACGTCCTCCGCCGTCAGCCGCCCCGCGTAGGCGAGCGCGACGGCGGCGGATTCCGAGCGGGCCGCCAGGGCGCGGACCTGCTCGTCGCTCAGGTCGGGACGCTGCGCCAGCGTGCTCGCGAGCTCGTCGTCCGCCGTCAGGACCAGACGGTCGAGCAGGTCGGCCGGGAGGGACGGGTTCTCGGCGAGGCCGAGCAGGGCGGGGTTCACAGGCGCCATGGTGCCGCAGGCGACCGCGCGCCCTCCTCCGGTTTTCCGGCCGCGCGCTTCACCCGGACGGCCTACAGCCTCCAGCGCGCCGCCCGCGCTGACGACGTCGCGGACAGTTCGATGGTGTCCGCACCTGTCTCCGGCCGAAAGGGAAAGGGGGCGGCCTCGTGATCCGGTTCGAGTCCGTCAGCAAGAAGTACCCCGACGGCACGCTCGCAGTCGACCGCCTCGAGCTGGTCGCGCCCTCGGGGGAGATCACCGTGCTCGTCGGGCCCTCGGGCTGCGGGAAGACCACCAGTTTGCGGATGATCAACCGGATGATCGAGCCGACGAGCGGCCGGATCTGGCTCGACGACCGTGACACCGCGACCGTCCCCACCCACGAGCTGCGGCGCGGCATCGGCTACGTCATCCAGCACGCCGGGCTGTTCCCGCACCGGACCGTGGTGGACAACATCACGACCGTGCCCGAGCTGCTCGGCACCGACAAGAAGCAGGCCCGCCGCCGGGCGCTGGAGCTGATGGAGCGGGTCGGCCTGCCGGCGCACTTCGCCAAGCGGTATCCCGCCCAGCTGTCCGGCGGGCAGCAGCAGCGCGTCGGTGTCGCGCGGGCGCTGGCCGCGGACCCGCCGGTGATGCTGATGGACGAGCCGTTCAGCGCCGTCGACCCGGTGGTGCGCGCACAGCTGCAGAACGAGTTCCTGCGGCTCCAGGGCGAGCTCGGCAAGACCATCGTCTTCGTCACCCACGACATCGACGAGGCCATCAAGCTCGGCGACCGGGTCGCCGTGCTCCAGGTCGGCGGTCACCTGGCGCAGTTGGCGCCGCCCGCCGAGCTGCTGTCGGATCCGGCGGACACCTTCGTGGCCGGGTTCGTCGGGCGTGACCGCGGCTACCGCGCGCTGGGCTTCGCCGAGGCGGGCCTGTTGCCGGTCCGCAAGGAGCACGCCGTCCGTCTCGGCAGCGGCCGGGGTGAGGCCCACGACGCCGCCGAGGACGGCTGGGTGCTGGTGACCGACGCCGAGGACCGGCCACAGGGCTGGCTGCGCACCGACCGGCTCGCGGAGGCGGAGCCGACGGGCCCGGTCACCGCGCCGGAGCTGAACCTCGGCGGCACGCTCGCCTCCGAGACGGCGACCCTGCGCGAAGCGCTGGACTCCGCGCTCTCCTCCCCCAGCGGCCGCGGCGTGATCGTCGACGGCGCGGGACGGCTGCTCGGGACCGTCACCGCCTCGGAGGTGCTCACCCGGATCGAGCAGCAGCGCGCCGCGGCCGACCCGCCGTTCACGGGCGACGTCGGGCCCGGCGGAGCAGAGAGTGAGGCCTCCTGATGCCGCTCCACGACTCGCTGCTCGCCCAGGACTCCTCGCCGTTCGGCATGTTCGGGTACTTCAGCGACCACCGTGACGAGGTGCTCAACTGGCTCTGGTACCACACCTGGCTGTCCGCGGTCCCGGTCGTGGCCGGGCTGCTGATCGCGCTCCCCCTCGGCTGGGTGGCGCGCCGCTACCGGTGGACCTACCCGCCCCTGGTCACCACGGCCGGGCTGCTCTACACCATCCCCTCCATCGCCCTGTTCGTGGCGATGCCCGACATCATCGGCACCCAGATCCTCGACCCGATCAACGTCGCGGTCGCCCTCACCGTCTACAGCGTCGCCCTGCTGGTCCGCGTCGTCGCCGACGGGCTCGGCGCGGTGCCGGAGGACGTCGCGCAGGCGGCGACGGCGATGGGCCTGACCCGGCGTCAGCGGCTGTTGAAGGTGGAACTGCCGCTGGCCGTTCCGGTGATCGCGGCGGGCGTCCGCGTCGCCGTCGTCGCCAACGTCAGCCTGGTGGCCGTGGCCGGCACGATCGGCGTCCCGAACCTCGGGCAGCTGTTCACCACCGGCTTCCAGCTCTCGGTCGGCAGCCCCTACTACCCGCCGATCACGCTCGGCATCGTGCTGTGCGTGCTGCTGGCGCTGGCGCTGGACCTGCTGGTGGTCGGCGGGACCCGGCTGGCGACCCCGTGGCGGCGGGCGGTGAGCGGCTCGTGATCGCGTGGCTCAACGACCCCGGCAACTGGACCGCCCCGGGCGGCATCTTCGACCAGCTCTGGTCGCACCTCCAGTACGCGCTGATCGCGCTGGTCGTCGCCGCGGCGCTGGCCCTGCCGGTCGGACTGCTGATCGGGCACGCCGGGCGCGGTCGGTGGCTGGTCACCGTCGCCAACGCGGTGCGCGCGCTACCCGTCGTCGGCCTGCTGATCCTGCTCTACGTGATGCTGGCCCCGCACATCCACGGCCGGGGCGACACCGTCTACCTGCTGCCCACGGAGATCGTGCTGATCCTGCTGGCAATCCCGCCGATCCTGGCCAGCACCGTCGCCGGTGTCGAGAACGTGGACCCGGCCGTGCGCGACGCGGCGGCCGGGATGGGCATGCGCGGCGGCCAGGTGGTGCGCCGGGTCGAGCTGCCGAACGCGCTGCCGCTGGTCTTCTCCGGCGTGCGCAGCGCGACGCTGCAGGTCATCGCGACGGCGACGGTCGCCGCCTACCTCGGTCTCGGCGGCCTCGGGCGTTTCGTCTACGACGGCCAGGCCAGCCAGAACTTCGCCGAGCGGGACGCGGGCGCGCTGCTGGTCGCGCTGCTCGCGGTCGCCGCGGACCTGGTGCTCGCCCTGGCCCAGCGCTACACGGTCTCGCGCGGCGTCTCGGGCCGATTCCCGCGGCGGACGCTGGTCGGCGACCCGGTGGCCACGGCCGACGCGCCGCCTTCGACGCACACCGCATGAGGCCGGGTCGCCTGCGCCCGACTCCCCCGTCTCCCCCAACTCCCCGCCCCCATCTCCCAGGAGAACGAACGATGAAGAAGGCACTCACGTCGGCCCTCGTCGCGGTCTGCGCCATGGCGCTCGCCGCCTGCGGCAGCAGTGGCAGCAGCGGTGCGAACGGGCTCTCGGCCAGCGGTGGCAGCAGCGCGTCAGGCGGCGGCACGACGATCGCGTCGAAGCTGGTCCTGGGCGGCTCGCCGGAGTTCAAGACCCGCACGGACGGGATCCCCGGCCTCGCGCGCGTCTACGGGGTGACCTTCGGCTCCTACAAGACCCTCGACGCCGGAGGGCCGCTGACCATCAACGCGCTGAAGAACGGTCAGATCGACGCGGGCGACATCTTCACCACCGACCCCTCGATCCAGGCGAACGGCTTCGTCGTCCTGCAGGACCCGAAGAACCTCTACGCCGCGCAGAACGTGCTGCCGCTGATCAACAAGGCGAAGGCGACCCCGGGTGTGACCTCGACGCTCAAGTCGGTCTCGGACAAGCTCGACACCAACACGCTCGCCCAGCTGGACGTCCACGTCATCACCGACAAGCAGGACCCGGCGGCCGTCGCCGAGGGCTGGCTGGCCTCCGAGGGCCTGAACAAGACCGGCACGGCGGCCCAGGGCGTCTCGATCAAGATCGGCTCGGCGAACTTCCAGGAGAGCGTCCTGCTCGCGGAGATCTACGCGAAGGCCCTGCAGGCGCAGGGCGCCAACGTCACCACGCGGTTGAACATCGGCAGTCGCGAGACCTACGTCCCGGGGCTGAAGGACGGGTCGATCGACCTGATCCCCGAGTACAGCGGCGCGCTGCTGGTGTACTTCGACCCCAAGACCACCGCGGTCTCCTCCGCGGACGTGTACGCGGCGCTGCAGAAGGCCGTGCCCGCGCCGCTCACGGTCCTCGACCAGTCCTCCGCGCAGGACAAGGACGCGATCGTGGTCACCAAGGCCACGGCGGACAAGTACCACCTGGTCTCGATCGCCGACCTCGCCAACAACGGCTGATCCGGCGGCCGGGCCGGGGCGCCCCGCCCCGGCCCGGCCGGACACCCCCGCACCCCGCACCCCGTCAGTCGAGCCCGGCGAGCACCTCGTCCAGCTGCTCGTAGCCCTCGATCACGCCGCGGTCCATGCCGCTGGCCAGGATCATGTCGCGGTTCACCAGGGACTCCACGAGCGAGAGGACGGTGACCCTGGTGCGGCCGTCGCCGAGGTCCTCGAAGGTGGCGGTGTCCAGGGCGACGCCGTCCGGAACGCCCTCGTAGGTGAAGGTCTGCACCACGCGGCTGTCGGGGCGGACCTCGTGGAAGGAGCCGTAGAAGGCGGCGACCTGCTCGCCCCCGCGCAGCTGACGGTAGCGGTAGTGGCCACCGGTGCGCAGCTCCCAGGTGTCGAACTCGGTGGTGAGGTCCTTGGGCCCGAGCCAGCGGCCGACCAGCTCCGGGTCGATCCAGGCGCGGAAGACCTTGGCGACGGGCGCGTCGAACTCGCGGGTGATGCGGATGGTCGGCAGCTGGGGGTCGGCCTCGATGGCGGTCTCGTGGACCGGTCGCGTGGTCATGGTGATGGCGCTCCTTCGTCCTCGTCCTGCTGGTCCTCGTGGTTGTCCTGGAGCTCGTCGTCCTGCACGTCGTCGTCCATGGCCGCCAGCACGGCGTCCAGGCGCCGGAACCGCTCCTCGGCGCTGCGCCGGTAGCGGTCGACCCAGGCGGTCATCTCGTCGAGCACGGCCGTCTCCAGATGGCACGGGCGACGCTGCGCGTCGCGGGTCCGGCTGATCAGCCCGGCCTCCTCCAGCACCTTGAGGTGCTTGGAGACCGCCTGGAGCGACATCGCGAACGGCTCGGCCAGCTGGCCGGGCGTGGCGTCCGCGAGTGACAAGCGGGCGACGATGTCCCGCCTGGTCGGATCGGCGAGCGCGGTGAACGCCCGGGAGAGCTGGTCGTCGGCCACCGTCGTCCTTTCCCGGCCCCTTTCTCAACCGATTGGTTGATAACAACGCTACGCCGATCCCGAGCATTGTCAACCGATGAGTTGAGGAAGCGGCTCAGCCCGCGGGACGCTCCGCGAGACCGGCCCAGGGCGGAGCGCCCTCGCCCTCCGGGCCGACATTGGCCGCGAGGCGTTTCAGCAGGTCGGCGAGGAGGGCGCGCTCCACGTCGGTCAGGCCGTCGTTGAGCTGCTCGTCGAAGGCCATGGCCGCCTCGCGCATGCGCAGGAAGGCGGCCTCGCCCTCCTCCGTGAGGGTGACCACGTGGATGCGCCGATTGTCCGGGTCGCGGTGACGGGAGATCAGACCGCGCTTGTCGAGCGCGTTGAGATGGTGGGTCAGCGTGGCCTCGCGCACGCCGACGGCCTGGGCCAGCTCACGCTGGGTGCCCGGGCGCCCGATCTTCAGGTTGAGCAGGATCAGCCAGACCGGCAGCGAACCTCCGGCCCGCTCCAGGGCGTCGTCGAACGCCCGGCTCACCACGCGGGCGGCCTGGCCCAGCTGGAGACCGGTGGGCGGGCGCATCGGGGGCTGCGGCGTCTGCATACCGGGAGGGTACCAGGATGCGTAGACGCCTAATCCTTTGACATCTAAGCATTCGAGGTCTACGTTTCTGGTAGCGGGACAGCCGTTGCAGGACAGCGGACAGCGAGGGACAGGAGACCGATCATGAGCAGCACTCTCTCCGGCGCCGACACGGTCGCCGGTTGGCTCACCACCTGGGCCGCGGCCGAGCGCGAGGGCGATTCCGCCGCGCTGGGCGGCCTGCTGCACGAGGAGTTCCGCGGCGTCGGCCCCTTCGGGTTCGTGCTCGACCGCGAGCAGTGGCTGCGGCGCTTCGCCGACGGCCTGCACTACTCCGCGTTCACTTTCGCGCCGGACGAGGAGGTCCGGGAGGTCGCGGGCACAGCCCTGATCATCGGCACCCAGGAGCAGGCCGGGACATACCAGGGCCGGCCGACCGACGGCGCGTTCCGCGCCACGCTCCTCCTGACCGGCGGCCCCGGACGGCGGCTGGTCGGGATACACCTGAGCCTGCGCACGCCGCCCGCGCCACCGACGCCGCCCGCGGCCTGACACTCACTCCCCCGGATCCCTCATCGTCAGGAGAGCCATGAACGCCCTTCAGAACCTGGTCGCGCTGGTCACCGGCAGCTCCCGCGGGATCGGCGCCGCCATCGCCGAGCTCTTCGCCGCCGAGGGTGCACGGGTCGTCGTACACGGCCGCGACGTCGAGGCGCTCGAGTCCGTCCGGGCGAAGATCGCCGCGACGGGCGCGGACGTGCTGGCCGTGCCCGCCGAGCTGACCGGCTTCGAGCAGATCGAGGCCCTGCGGGGCCGGGTGGAGGCGGAGTTCGGCCCGGTCGAGGTCCTGGTCGCGAACGCGGGCGGCAACCCGGTGCGTCCCGGGCCCATCGAGGAGATCAGCGAGGAGGGCTGGCGCGCCACCGTCGACACCAACCTGACCAGCACCTTCCTGACGGTGAAGAGCTTCCTGCCGGGCATGAAGGAGCGCGGCCACGGCAGCATCGTCACCCTCTCCTCCGCCGCGGCCCGCCGCCCGACCCAGCACACCCCCGCCGCCTATGCGGCGGCCAAAGCGGGCGTCGAGCTGCTCACCAAGGAGCTCGCCGTCCAGGCGGGCCCGCAGGGGGTGCGGGTCAACTGCATCGCCCCCGAGACGATCCTGACGGAGCGCAACCAGCGCCGGATTCCCGAGGAGATACAGCGCACGATGGTCGACGCCCACCCGGTCCGCCGCCTCGGCACCCCGGAGGACGTCGCCCTGGCCGCCCTCTTCCTGGCGGCGGATTCGGCCGCCTGGATCAGCGGCGTCGTGCTCGACGTCGCCGGGGGCTCGGTCCTCGTCTGAGCACAACCGGGAAGCACAAGCCGGAAGCACCGGTGGGAAGGGGGTCACCCGCGGGCGGCGGCATACTCCTCGCGCGTGACGGCATTCACGACGACGCGCGTGCCGTGCCCCGGCACGACCGCCTCCTCGACGAAGTGCAGGCCGAGCTTCTCCATCACCCGACCGGACCGGTCGTTGTCCGGGTGACGAATGCTCACGACCCTGTCGAGCCCCACCTCCGCAAAGGCGAACGCCAGCAGGGGCGCCGCCGCCTCGGTGGCGTAGCCGCGGCCCCACGAGGCGCGCCGGAACCGCCAGCCGATCTCGACGGAGGGCAGGATCTGCGGCAGGAACCGGGGCACCGCGAGGGTGACCCACCCGGCGTACTCCCCGCCGTCCCGGGTGATCACCGACAGCATGCCGAACCCCTGCTCGGCCCACGCCTGCCGCGCCCGTGTCACGATCGCGACGGTCGACGCCCGATCCACCGGGCCGATGGAACCGTCTCCGATGTACCGCATGACCTCGGGGTCGGAGTTCATCCCCAGCAGAGGCTCGACGTCGTCCTCGGCCGGAGGACGGAGCAGAAGTCGATCGGTCGTCAGCGTCACCACGACGCCACTGTGCCACGGAGACGACGAACCCCCGGCCTCCTTGTGCGGGGAGACCGGGGGCGCGGTTCGACGGCGGACAGCCGGGTCAGATGACCGGCGGCCGGCCGAGCCTCGTCATGCGCCACACCGTCGACCAGCGGATGGGACGACGCGGACCCGCGGGCTGGCGCCAGCCCGCGGCGAAGCCGCCGAGCCAGGCGCGCAGGGCCTCGCCCGAGGGGCGGCGCGCCAGCGTCAGCAGGAGCCAGACGCCGAGGTAGACCGGGACCAGGATCGCCGGCAGGTTGCGGCGGGCGAGCCAGACACGGTTGCGCGCGATGTTGTGGTTGTACGTCGCATGCCGCGAGGGCAGCGTGCGCGGGTGGCGCAGCACGACGTCCGAGCGGTACTCGATCTCCCAACCCGCGTCCAGCGCGCGCCAGGCCAGGTCGGTCTCCTCGTGGCCGTAGAAGAACACGTCCGGCAGCTGCCCGGCGGTCGCGAAGACCTGCGAGCGCACCGCGCTCGCGCCGCCGAGGAAGGTCGTCACCCGCGAGGAGCGCATCGGGTCCGCGGCACGCAGGCGCGGCACGTGGCGGCGCTGCGACAGGCCCTCCTCGTCGACGATGCGGAAGGAGACGATGCCGAGCTTCGGGTCGGCGGCGAAGGCCTCCCGCAGCTTCTCGGCCGTGTCCTCCAGCGGCAGCAGGCCGTCGTCGTCGAGGAAGAGCACCACGTCGACCTCGCGGCCGTCGGGACCGAAGGCCTCGATGCCGACATTGCGGCCGCCGGGGATCCCGAGGTTCTCCGGCAGGGCGACGCCGCGCACGCCCTCGGGGAGTTCGGGCAGCGGCGCGCCGTTGGCGACGACCGCGACCTCGACCACGGGGCCGCGCTGCGCGGCCACGGAGTCGAGCAGAGCCTTGAGTTCGACCGGGCGTGTGCCCTGGGTGATGACCACCGCGCCGAGCTTCAGTTCCTTGGAGTCTGTCATGACACTCACCGCAGTCGGCTGGAGAGGACGATGCTGAGCAGGTGCAGCGCGGTCTGCAGCAGCGCGATCGCGGCGAGGACCGCCACCGCGAGACGGCTGAAGAACAGGTCGCCCTGGATCGCGTCCGCGATGCCCGCCGCCAGGATGACCAGCGACGCCTCGACGCCGCCGATCAGGCGGTGGAACTTCAGCGCCGACGCGACCTTCCGCGCCTTGGCAACGCCCGCCGCGCGCGGGACCGACGCCGAGTCGTCGACGGCCGTCAGGCCGCGGCGGATCCGGGCGACGTCGACGAGGTCCGTCTCCGCCTTGATCAGGATCGCGCCGAGCGCCGCCAGCGTGCCGAGGAAGGCCCAGAGCCAGGCGCGCGCGCCCTGCTGCTGGAAGAGGTCCGCCGCGCGCAGGCCGAAGCCGGTCAGCAGGGCCGCCTCGGAGAGGTAGTGGCCGATGCGGTCGAGGTAGACGCCGGTCGTGGAGGTCTGCTTGCGCCAGCGGGCGAGCTCGCCGTCGACGCAGTCCAGACCCAGGTAGACCTGGATCAGCAGCGCGCCCAGGACGGCGCCCCACAGCCCGGGGACCAGCAGCACGGCCCCGGCCAGCACGCCTGCGACCATCATCAGCCAGGTCAGCTGGTTGGGCGTGACCGGCGCGTCGATCAGGTGGCGGGTCACCCGTGAGGAGATCCGCCGCATGTAGAGGCGACCGGCCCAGTGCTCGCCGGAACGGCGGTCCAGCAGCCCCTCCGGGTGCGCGACGGCGCGGAACTCGGCGAGGGTCGGCTTGCTCGTGTTCATGGCGGTGCCCCGCTCAGGAGCAGACGTCTTTGACATAGGAGAAGTACGCGTCCCGGATGGCGGAGGGGGAGAGATCGAGGTGTTCCAGGATGGTGTAGCGGCCCGGGCGGGTCTGCGGCGCGAAGTGGACGGCCTGGACGAACTCCTCCTCGGAGAAGCCGATCTGGTCGGCCGTCACCGGCAGGCCGTGGCGCCGCAGGGCGTCGACCATCTGCCCGGCCACGGGCAGGTCGCCGCGCAGGTAGGTGGCGAACGCGGCGCCGAGGCCGCACTGCTCGCCGTGCTGCGCCTTGCGGTCCGGGTAGAGGATGTCGAGCGCGTGGTTGATCTCGTGGCACGCGCCGCTGGCGGGGCGGCTGCTGCCCGCGACGTTCATGGAGATGCCGGTGAGCACCAGCGCCTCGGCGAGCGCGACCAGGAAGTCGTTGTCGGCGATCGTGCCCGGGTGGCGCAGGATCGTCTCCCCTGCGGTGCGGGACATGGCGGCCGCGAGACCGTCCACGACCTCGCCCGTCTCGCGCTGCGACAGCTCCCAGTCCGCGATGCAGGAGATGTTGGAGACAGCGTCGCCGATGCCGGCGGCGACGTAGCGGGCCGGGGCCTGCCGGATGACGTCGAGGTCGACGATCATCGCGATCGGGCTGGGCACGCCGTAGGAGCCGCGGCCGGCGTCGTTGTCGAGGGTGGAGACCGGCGAGCACAGGCCGTCGTGGGCGAGGTTGGTCGCGACGGCCACGACGGGCAGGCCGACGCGGGCCGCGGCGTACTTCGCCACGTCGATGATCTTGCCACCGCCGAGGCCGACCAGCGCGTCGTAGTGGCCGCCCTTGATCTGGTCGGCCAGCTTGACCGCCGCGTCGAGCGTGCCGTCCGCGACCGTGAACCAGGCCGCACCCGGCAGCTGCGGCGCGAGGCGTTCCCGCATGGCGGCGCCGGAGCCGTTGCTGACGGCGACGGCGATCCGGCCGGTGGAGGCGATGCCGGGGTTGGCCAGCACCTGGCCGAGGTGGTCGAGCGCGCCACAGCGCACATCGACCACCAGCGGCGAGGGGACCAGTCGGGTCAGTACCGGCACGCGATCTCCCGGCCGCGCGCGAGGTCGTCGTGGTTGTCCACCTCGACCCAGTCGACCTGTCCGATGGGCTGGACGTCGATCCGCAGGCCGCGGTCGATCATCTCCTGGTAGCCGTCCTCGTAGTACAGCTGCGGGTCGCGCTCGAAGGTGGCCTGCAGCGCGGAGGCGAGGTCGTCGGCGGCTGAGGGGTTGATCAGCGTGACGCCGATGTACTCGCCGGTGGCGTCGGCGGGGTCCATCAGCTTGGTGATGCGGCGGGCGCCCAGCTCCGGGTCGACCGTGACCTTCATCTCCTCGTCGGCCAGCTTCTTCACCGTGTCGAGGGCGAGCAGGATGCCGGGCTGGCGGCCTTCGGCAGCGAGCTTGGCGTTGGCCTCCAGCAGGGTCCGCTCGACCGAGGCCGGGTGGATGGTGTCGCTGTTGGCGAGGATCACACCCTCCTTGAAGAGGTCGCGTGCGCACCACACCGTGTAGCAGTTGTTCCAGGTCTCGGCCTTGGGGTTGTCCACCAGGTGCAGGGTGACGCCGTGGCGGCGCTCCAGCGCCGTCTTGCGCTCACGGATCGCGTCGGCGCAGTAGCCCACGATGATCGCCACGTCGCGCATCTCCACCTCGGCGAAGTTGCGCAGGGTGATGTCGAGGATGGTCCGCTCGTCGTCGACCGGCACCAGCGCCTTGGGCAGGGTGTCGGTGTAGGGACGGAGGCGGCTGCCCGCGCCTGCGGCCGGAACAAGGCCGATCATGTGGATTCTCCAGGGATTGCCAGTGCGGTTTCACGTACGTTCACGAAGGGTTCGCCCCCACCCCATCGTGCCGATCATCATTGCGGACCTCGACGTCGCGGGACAAGCCGCAGCAGATGCGGGGGCCTTTTGGGGCAGACTGTACCTGGCCCGAGAGGGCGCTGTTGCTGGCACAGAACCGCGCGACCGACGCGAAAGGTGATCCATGACCACCACCACCGTGACGACGACGGACGAGATCCTGCTCGAACTTGTCGACGAGCAGGGCCGGACGATCGGCACGGCCGAGAAGCTCTCCGCGCACCAGGCCCCCGGCCGGCTGCACCGGGCCTTCTCCGTGTTCCTCTTCGACGCGCAGGGCCGGATGCTGCTGCAGCAGCGCGCGCTCGGCAAGTACCACTCCCCCGGGGTCTGGTCCAACACCTGCTGCGGGCACCCCTACCCGGACGAGCCGCCGTTCGTCGCCGCCGCCCGCCGCACGGCCGAGGAGCTGGGCGAGGCGCCGGTCCGCCTGGAGGCGGCCGGGACAGTGACGTACGACCTGCCGGACGAGGCCTCCGGGCTGGTGGAGAAGGAGTACAACCACCTGTTCGTCGGCCTGGCCGCGGCCGCCTTCACCCCGAACCCCGAGGAGGTCGGGGACACCGCCTTCGTCACTCCCGCGGAGCTGGCCGCGCTGCGCGCGGAGAAGCCGTTCTCGGTGTGGTTCGGCACGGTGCTGGACGCGGCGCTGCCGACGATCCGCACGGCGTTCCCGGGCGCGGGCTGGTAGTCCTTTCGCGCGTCGACGCGCACGCGCCCCGGCCCGCACCGCGCGGACCGGGGCTTGCTTGTTGCTCGTGTCGCGTGAAGCCTCGCCTGGTGTGCGGCGGCTCCGGGCACTCCCCCGAGTGCGCCCGGCGACCGCCGCGCTTTCAGTGTTCGCGTCAGGGCCCCCCGACGGCAAACGATTTGATGACGCCCGAAACGACGGACGCCGGAACGTGAGGTGCGTCACGGATTCGCGGCCAGCACCAGGTACGCGGCCAGGATCGACAGGTGGACTCCGCCTTGAAGCGGCGTGGCGCGGCCGGGGACGACCGTCAGGGTGCCGACGATCACCGTGAGAGCCAGCAGCACCATGAGACTGGGGTCGAGTCCGAGCACGAGGGGGCCGCTCATCCAGAACGAGGCGATGGCGACGGCCGGGACCGTGAGGCCGATGCTGGCCATCGCGGAGCCCAGGGCCAGGTTGAGGCTGGTCTGCACGCGGTCGCGACTCGCGGCGCGGACCGCGGCGATGGTCTCCGGCATGAGCACCAGCAGCGCGATCACGACGCCGACGGCGGAGGCCGGCAGGCCCGCCGCGGCGACGCCCTTCTCGATCGTGGGCGACACGACCTTCGCCAGGCCGACGACGGCGACCAGCGCGACCGCCAGCAGGCCGAGGCTGGTGTAGGCCTCGCGGGTGCTCGGCGGGTCGGCGTGCTCCTCCGACTCGATGATGACGCCGCCGCGCGTCATCGGCAGGAAGTAGTCGCGGTGCCGCACGGTCTGGGTCAGCACGAAGAGGCCGTAGAGGGTGACCGAGGCGAGCGCGGCGAAGATCAGCTGGGTGGTGTTGAACTGCGGACCCGGCGTGCTGGTGGTGAAGCGCGGCAGGACCAGGCTGAGGGTGGCCAGGGTCGCGACGGTAGCGAGAGCCGCGCCGGTGCCCTCGCTGTTGTAGATCGCGAACCGGTGCCGCAGCGAGGCGACCAGCAGGCAGGCACCGACGATGCCGTTGCAGGAGATCATCACGGCGGCGAAGACGGTGTCGCGGGCGAGGCTGGCGTTCTTCACCGGTCCGCTCGCCATCAACGTGAGGATCAGCGCCACCTCGATCGCGGTGACGGCGACGGCGAGGACGAGGGAGCCGAAGGGTTCGCCGACCCTGTGGGCGATGACCTCGGCATGGTGGACGGCCGCGAGCACCGCGCCGGCGAGGAAGACCGCGACGAGGGCGACGAGCGCGCCGGGCAGGGAGCGTCCCCAGGTGGTCACCAGCAGGAGCAATGCGAGCGCCGGGACGAAGACGGTCCAGAGTCGGGCGAACCGGCGCAAACGATCACTCATGGTGCTGAGCTTCCCATAGCCGGACCTTCTGCCCGGCGCGACGGGCCGCGGTCGCCTCGGCCGCACATCGACAGGGAAACTCAACAGGCAAACTTGCAATACTGTCTGTCGAAGTCCTACGGTCGAGGTATGCCACCGACAGGATCCGCCGACGCCGCCCAACTGGCGGCGGAACTGCACGCCGTGCTCGGACTGATCGCCCGCAGGGCCCGCGCCGCCAGCGCGGCGACCGAGCTGACCGCCTCGCAGCGGTCCGTCGCGGCGCGACTGCTGCGCGAGGGACCGGCCACCACGGCCGACCTGGCACGGGCCGAGTTCGTGCGCCCCCAGTCGATGCGGATGACGCTCGGCGCCCTGGAGGAGCGCGGGCTGATCGTCCGCACGCCCCACCCCACCGACGGCCGCCAGGTCCTGGTCCAGCTGTCCGAGGAGGGCCGGGCGACCATCGCCGGCATCATCACGGCCAAGCGCGACTGGCTCAGCTCCGCGATCGCGGGCGACCTCGACTCCACTGAGCGCGCAGCACTGGCCGGGGCGCTCCCCGTGCTGCGCACACTCGCCGGCGCGGACGCCACAGCCGCGGACGCCGACGGCGATGGCCCCGCTCCAGCGACGATCAAGGCGAGCACTTCCGGCGCGGTCGGCACCGCAAGCGCCGCGGGCGCGGCGGGCACCGCAAGCGCTGGGGATCCCTCCGGCGCGGTTCGCGCAGCGGAGGCGTCGGTCACGACCGGCACCTCTGTCGCCGTCGGCGCGGGCGACGTGGGCGCGGCGAACCCGGCGGGCACTTCCGGCGCGGTCGGCGGGGCGGGCTCGGCGGGCGCAGCAGGGGCGTCGGGGGCCGACGCGTGAGTACCGAGGCCGAGCCGCGCACGGCCCGCTCCATCCAGATCGGGGCGCCGGGCACACGGAAGCCGTTCAGCGGCGCGATGATGGCGCCGCTGCTGCTGGGCGTGGCGCTGAACCCGATCAACTCCACGATGATCGCCACGGCGCTCGTCGCCGTCGGCCACGCCTTCGGCGTCGGCGTCGCGCAGACGGCCTGGCTGGTGGCGAGCCTCTATCTGGCCAGTTCGGTGGGGCAGCCGACCATGGGGCGGCTTGCGGACCTGATCGGGCCGCGCAAGGTCTTCCTCAGCGGGCTCGTGGTCGTCCTGGCCGCAGGGCTGGTCGGGGCCCTCGCCCCGGCCTTCGGCTGGCTGATCGCCTCGCGCGTGCTGCTCGGCGTCGGCACCTCCGCCGCCTACCCCTCCGCGATGGCGATGCTGCGCGCCGAGTCCCGCCGCACGGGCGTGGAGGCTCCGCGCACCGTGCTCGGCCGGCTCTCGCTGGCCTCGCTCGCCAGCGCGGCCGTCGGGCCGGTCCTCGGCGGCGCGCTCGCGGCGACCCTCGGCTGGCGGGCGGTGTTCGCCGTCAACATCCCGGCGGCCGTCGTCGGCCTGCTGCTGGCGCTTCGCTGGGCTCCGGCCGATCCGCCGCGCCCGGCCGAGCGGAAGCGGATCAGCCTGGACCCGCCGGGCCTGCTGCTCTTCGCGGCGACCATCGCCACGATGATGCTCTTCCTGATGGACCTGTCCCACCCGGACTGGCTGCTGCTGGCCCTGGCGGTGCTGCTCGGTGTCGCGCTGGTGGCCTGGGAGCTGCGGGCCGGGCAGCCCTTCCTCGACCTGCGTCTGCTGGGCCGCAGCCCCGGCCTGACCCGGACGTTCATCCGCAGCGGCCTGACCTACCTGGTGCTCTACTGCATGCTCTACGGCTTCTCGCAGTGGCTCCAGGAGTCGCACGGCCTCAGCTCGTTCCACGCGGGCCTGATCGCGCTGCCGATGTCGCTCACCGCCGCGCTCTTCTCCCTGCTCGGGGCGCGCACGAAGACGCTGCGCACGCCGCTGGTGGCGCTCACGCTGCTGCTCGGCGCCGGCTCGGCGATGCTGATGCTCCTCGACGGGCACACCTCCATCGCCGTCCTGGTGTTCGCCAGCACCGTCTTCGGCGTCGGCCAGGGCCTCGCCTCCAGTTGCAACCAGGCCGCCGTCTACGCCCAGGCGCCCGCCGACGGCACCGGCTCGGCGGCCGGCCTCCAGCGGACGTCCATCTACCTGGGCGCGATCCTGTCGTCCTCGGTGCTGGCGCTGCTCTACGGCTCCCGCGCCACCGACGGCGGGCTGCACGACATCGCGGCCGTGATGATCGCCCTGTGCGCCGCACTCCTGGTCTTCACCGTCGCAGACCGCGCCCTGCGCGCCGGCCGCTGACCCTTCCCGAAAAGCCCGAGAATCCGAAAGGTTCCTGATGACCGCCACCACGCTCGACCCCACCACCGCGCTGATCATGATCGACCTGCAGAAGGGCATCACCGCCTTCGCGGCCGACCACGGCGTGGACGAGGTGCTCGCCAACGCGGAGAAGCTCGCCATCGCGTTCCGCGAGCGCGGCCTCCTCGTCGTTCACGTCAACGTCACGGGCGGCGCCCCGGGTCGCACGTCCTTCTCCCGCCCGCCGCGCGAGCTCCCGGCCGACTGGGCCGAGCTGGTCCTGCCCGTCCAGGACGGCGACGTCACCGTCACCAAGCAGACCTGGGGCGCGTTCCACGGCACCGACCTCGACGCGGCCCTGCGCGAGCGCGGCGTCACCCAGGTCGTCATCACCGGCGTCGCGACCAGCATGGGCGTCGAGTCCACCGC
Source organism: Streptacidiphilus melanogenes (assembly GCF_000787835.1). Lineage (GTDB taxonomy): Bacteria > Actinomycetota > Actinomycetes > Streptomycetales > Streptomycetaceae > Streptacidiphilus > Streptacidiphilus melanogenes. The sequence goes on along the minus strand of NZ_BBPP01000004.1, from coordinate 49,703 downwards.
CCGCGCCGCCCACGAGCACGGCTACCACGTCACCATCGCGTCCGACGCCGTCACCGACATGGACCCGGTCTCGCACGAGCACAGCCTCGCCCGCGTCTTCCCGAAGCTCGGCGAGACGGGGACGACGGCGGAGCTGATCGCCCTTCTGGGCTGAAGCACTGATCCGTTGATCTGACGTCACGTGTGTCGTGGGTTCGGCCTGGCCCCACGACGCACGTGGCGTACGGTCATCCCCGGCCGAGGAACGGCATGCCCGTGGCCATGATCGTCATGAAGGGGACGTTCACGTCCAGCGGCAGCGCGGCGAGGTGCACCACCGTCGACGCGACATGGGCCGCGTCCATGACCGGCTCCACGGCGATGCGGCCGTCGGCCTGCAGGATGCCCTGGGCCATCCGTTCGGTCATCTCGGTCGCGGCGTTGCCGATGTCGATCTGGCCGACGGGGATGCGGTGGGCGCGGCCTTCCAGGGCGAGCGCCTTGGTGAGGCCGGTCATCGCGTGCTTGGTCGCGGTGTAGGCGACGCTGTTGGGGCGCGGGACCTGGGCCGAGATGGAGCCGTTGTTGATGATGCGGCCACCGGAGGGGGTCTGGTCGCGCATCAGGACGAAGGCGCGTTGGGCGACGAGGAAGGCGCCGGTCAGGTTGACGTCGACGACCGCACGCCAGCGGTCCGCGGGCAGCTCGGCCGCGGGGGCGGACGTGCCGAAGGCCCCGGCGTTGTTGAACAGCAGGTCCAACCGGCCGTAGCGGTCGGCGATCCGGTCGAAGAGTGCGGCGACCGCGGCCTCGTCGGCGACGTCCGCGGGCTGCACCCAGGCCTGGGCGATCTCCGCGGCGGTCTCCCTGAGCGCGTCCTCACGACGGCCGGTGAGCACCACCGTCCATCCGGCGCGGCCCAGCGCCCGCGCCGTGATCCGGCCGATGCCCGAACCCGCCCCCGTCACGAGGGCGATCCGGCCCGTCGAGCGCTGTTCGTCCTCGTTGAACCCCTGCGTCATGCAGCTCCTCCCGTTGATCCACAACGCTACCGCTTCCGGGGGACGAACCGCCGTGTCGCTCACGCGCCGGGGGCCGTGATCAACACCATAGGCAGTGCGGGATTCGAATTGTGATGCCACCTCAGGAGGCATGCCGCCATGTCGCACGCGTCCCACCACCGTCACCACCGCTTGGGCATGCGGTCCGTCCTCGCCGGCGCCGTCGCACTGCTCGGAGCGGTCGCGCTGCTGGTCTCACCGGCCGTCGCGGCGGGCGGCCGCACGGCGCCGCCCCACCTCGCGGCCTCGGCCCGGCTGGGGAACCCGCGGCAGGTGATCACCGTGCACGCGCAGGGCACCTACGCGACGGTGACGGCATGGCAGCTGAGCCCGGTCGGATGGCAGCAGGTCTTCGCCACGTCGGCGGCCCGGATCGGCGCGCACGGGCTGACGAACGGGGCGACGCGCAAGCAGGGCACGCTGACCACCCCCACCGGCGTCTACACGATCACGCAGGGCTTCGGCAACGGCCCGGCTCCACGCGAGACCCGGATGCCGTACCACCGGGTGACGCCGGACGACTGGTGGGTGGAGGACCCGCAGTCGCCGTACTACAACTCGATGCGCACGGCCCGGCAGGGCGGCTTCCCGCTGACGGAGGCGGGCGACCGGGGCAGCGAGCACCTGGTGAACTACCCGGTCCAGTACGACAACGCGCTGGTCATCGACTTCAACATGCACCCGGCCGTGCCGGGGCGCGGCGCGGGCATCTTCCTCCACGACCTCAGCGTCTCCGCGGGCCCGACGGCCGGCTGTGTGGCCGTCCCCGCGAGCGTGATGCGCCACTTCCTGCAGTGGCTCGACCCCTCCGCCCACCCGGTGATCATCATCGGCTGAGCGGATCGGCGCGGTGGATCTGCGCGGTGGCCGGGTCGCCGCTCGCGGCGTCAGCCGCGGAAGCGGCCCGGGGCCTCGGTCGGCTGGGCGTCGAGGACGCGGAAGGTGAGGCCCGCCGCCCGAAGGCGGTCGATGAGGGCGGTGCCGCAGGCGGACGCCGTGGTCTGCTGGCCGGATGTCTTGGGCAGGTCGTCGTAGGCGAGGCAGAGCGCGGTCTCGGCCAGCATCTTGGCCGTCTCGCCGTAGCCAGGGTCGCCGCCGGAGACCTCGGTCCAGATGTGGCGGTCTCCGGCCGTGCCGGAGAACCTGACGGTGAACCAGCTGCGGGCGCGCTGCGCCTCGTCGGGGCCGGCACCGGAGGGGCGGAGCTCCTCCAGCTTGCGGCGCAGCGGCGGAATCTGCGCGCCGACGGCGATGCCGACCACGCCCGCGATCCCGGCGAGCGCGATCGGCAGGCGCTTGACCGCGGCGTAGTGGCCGTAGCGGAAGTCCGGACCGTAGAGGGGCAGCGCGGCCGCGCTGCGCACGATGACCTGCTGGTCGATGGCGGGCATGGGCACGACCCATGCGTGCGCGTCCTTCGACCAGCGCGGACCGACGGCAACGCCGCGCACCTTGCGTCCCACCGGTCGCTGCTCGACGGCGCGGCGCGCCTTCGCCGCCTGGCCCATCTGGACCGGGCGGGAGAACGCCGTCAGCGTCGAGGCGAAGGTGCCGCCGGAGAAGGTGCCGGAGACGCGGACGTAGCCCTCGACGACCACCGGGCCGTCGAGTTCCTCCCGGCCCGCCGCGCGGGCCAGTTCACCGACGGTGAAGAGGACCCCGAGGTCGTGCGGGACGGAGTCGAAGCCGCAGGCGTGCAGCATGCGGGCGCCGCTCTCCACCGCGCGGGCGTGGTAGCGGGTGTACATGGTGTCGGCGAACTCCGGCTCGCCGGTGAGGTCGACGTAGTCGGTCCCCGCCTCGGCGCACGCCTTGACCAGGGGCTCGCCGTAGCGCTGGTAGGGCCCGACCGTCGTCACCACGACCCGGGCCGAGCGGGCCACCTCGGCGAGCGCCTCGGCGTCCGCACTGTCGGCGACGAGCACGGGCAGCTCGGGCAGGCCGAGCCGTTCCCGCAACGCCTCGAGCTTGGCGCGGTTGCGACCGGCCACCGCCCAGCGGCAGCCCTCCGGGGCGTGTCCGGCGAGATACTCGGCAGTCAGCCCGCCGGTGAAGCCGGTGGCACCGAAGAGGACCAGGTCGTAGGCACGTTCCGACGCTCGATCAGACACCATGGGCAGCACTGTAGCGCTACCCGTCGGTAACAGACACCGCGCAAGGCGGAGACCCGACGAAGACCTCAGGGGCGCCTGCGGGGCTTCCGGACCAGGAGGCAGGCCTGCTCGCGACGGGCGCCGGGCCGGCGCATCAGCGCCTCACGCTCGAAGCCCGCCGCCGTCAGCTCGGCGGCGACCTCCTCGGGCTCTATCAGGTCGATGGTGTAGTCGACCCCCTCGTGCCCGTAGGCGTCCCGGACGTGCGACTGCCCCTCGCCGACGTGGAAGCCGAGCAGCGCATGCCCGCCCGGAGCGAGCGCGCGGTGCCACTCGGCGAAGACGGCGGGCCGCTCGGCCGGCGGCGTGTGCAGCAAAGACCACCAGGACAGCACACCGCCGAGCGTGCCGTCGGCCTGGTCGAGGGACGAGAGCGACCCGAGCTCGAAGCGGACGTCCGGGTGGGCGATACGGGCGGCCGCCACCGTCGCGGGTGAGATGTCGACGCCGAACACGGGAACGCCGAGCCCGCGCAGGTGGGCCGCGACGTGGCCGGGACCGCAGCCGAGATCGGCGACGGGACCGCCGCCGCCCGCGACCACGAGCTCGGCGAAGGCCGCGATGATCGCGCGCCCGCACACGTCCTGCGCGAACAGCGCGGGCACCGTCGCCGCGTACGTCTCCGCGACCGCGTCGTACGCGCGCCGCGCCTCGGCCTCACGCTCCGACAGCGTCGTCCTCATGCGTCCACCCCCAGGAGTTCCGAGCCGTGCCCAGCTCGGTTCCGTCCTACCAGCCATGACTGACAACGACCGTCCGCAGCGGCGGCGCGTGCGTCGAGCTTGACATACTTAGGTTAGGCAACCCTAAGTTGATCGCATGCTTGAGACCCGCGCCCTCCGCCTCTCCTACGACCGCGCCCGCTCGGCCTCGGCCGCTGCCAGGTCCGCGCCCGTCGTCGCCGACCTCGACGTCGAGCTGCCGCGTGGCACCGTGACCGCGATCGTCGGCCCCAACGGCTGTGGCAAGTCGACGCTGCTGCGCGGGCTCGCGCGCCTGCTGAAGCCGACCGCTGGGACGGTGCTGCTGGACGGCGCCGACCTGCACCGGTTGCCCTCGCGCGAGGTGGCCCGGCGGCTCGGGCTGCTGCCGCAGCAGCCCGTCGCGCCGGAGGGGATCACCGTCGAGGGGCTGGTCCGCCTCGGACGGCACCCGCACCAGGGGCTGTTCGGGACCTGGAGCGCGGCCGACCAGGACGCCGTCGAGCGCGCACTCGACCGCACCGGGACGGCAGGGCTGCGCGACCGGCTCGTGGACCGGCTCAGCGGCGGGCAGCGCCAGCGGGCCTGGATCGCGCTGACGCTCGCACAGGAGACGGAGCTGCTGCTGCTGGACGAGCCGACCACGTTCCTCGACCTGCGCCACCAGCTCGACGTGCTGGACCTGGTCGTGCGCCTGCAGCGCGAGTCCGGCCGGACCGTCGTCATGGTGCTGCACGACCTCGGCCAGGCCGCCCGCTACGCGGACCACCTGGTGGTGCTGCACGACGGCCGCCTCGTCGCGGCGGGACCGCCGCGCGAGGTACTGGACGCCGAGCTGGTCGCGGAGGTCTTCGGGGTGGAATGCCGGGTCGTGCCGGACCCGGAGACCGGCACCCCGCTCGTCATCCCGTCCGCCCGCCACGGCAGCGCCGCCCGGACCGGCGGCGCCGTGCACAGCGGTGCCGTGCACAGTGGCGACACCGCCGTCACACCGTCGCCGAACGGCGCTCCTTGACGAGCAGTCGGACCAGGTAGCCGCCGCCGAGCAGGCCCGTGACCACGCCCACCGGAAGCTGGTGTCCCGGCACGGCCCGCTGCGCGGCCCAGTCCGCCGTGACCAGCAGCAGTGCGCCCGTCGCCGCCGAGGGCAGCAGATTCGGGCCGGGTGCGCGGGTCAGGCGTCGCGCCAGCTGGGGCGCGGTCAGCGCGACGAACGCCACCGGCCCGACGGCGGCAGCCGCCGCGGCGGCCAGCAGCAGGGCGGCGAGCAGCAGGACGCGCCGCGTGCGGGCCACCGGGACGCCGAGTGCCGTGCCGGCGTCGTCGCCGAGTTCGAGCAGGCGCAGCGAGCGCCCCAGGCCGCACACCAGGGGTCCGAGCAGGGCGAGCGCGAAAGCGATCACCGTCGCGTCCGTCCCGTCGCTGCCGTCGAGGCTGCCGGTCAGCCAGAGCACCGCACGGACGGCGTCCGTCAGTTGGCCGCGTGTCAGCAGGTATCCGTTGACACCGGTGAGTACCGCGCAGACGGCGATGCCGACGAGCACCAGCTGCTGCCGTCCGCCCCGGGCGAGCAGCAGCACCGCTCCCCCGGCCGCCAGCGCGCCCAGGACCGCGCCGAACGGAAGCGCGAGCGGGCCGCCGCCGAGCAGGACGATCGCCGTGAGGGCGCCGGTGGCCGCGCCCTGGGTGAAGCCGAGCACGTCGGGGCTGCCGAGCGGGTTACGGGTCAGCGCCTGGAACACCGAGCCGGACAAGGCGAGCGCCGCGCCCGCGAGCAGACCGGTCGTCACCCGTGGCAGCCGCAGCTCCCAGACGACGAAGTGCGTGGCCGGGTCGGCGGTCGCGGAACCCGGGTCCACGAGGGCCCGGACCACGGCGGCGGGCGCGAGGGCCAGATCGCCACCGCCCGCCAGGGCGAGCACCGCGACAACCGGCGCAGCGAGCAGCAACAGCGTCGTCACCAGGCGTGCACGGCGGGCGGAGCGGTCCACCGAGCGGACCGGGGCAGCGTCGCCCGGGCGGGAGCGGAGCACGGCGCTCATACGGCCCCTCCCCGTCGGCCGACCAGCGCGAGCAGCAGCAGCCCGCCGGCGACCGCCGTGACGACGCCGACCTGCACCTCGCCCGGACGGGCGACCAGGCGGCCGAGGACGTCCGCGCCGAGCAGCAGGACCGGTCCGAGCAGCGCGCAGTAGGGCAGTTGGCGGCGCGGGTCGGGCCCGGTGAACCGGGCGACGAGGTGCGGCGTGAGCAGGCCGACGAAGACCAGCGGCCCGCAGGCCGCCGTCGCCGCGCCGCACAGGAGCGTCACGGCGACGGTGGCGGCCGCCCGGGTCGCGGGGAGGCGGGAGCCGAGGGCGCGGGCGGAGTCCTCGCCGAGGGCCAGCGCGCCGAGCGGGCGGGCGAGCGCCAGCGCGAGGACGAGTCCGGCGACGACGAACGGCGTCATCAGGGCGACGGTGCCGAGCTGCGCGGAGGTGAGGGAGCCGACGGTCCAGAACCGCATGCGGTCGAGTGCGTCCGTGTCGACCAGCTCGATCGCGCTGACATAGGAGAACAGCGCCGCGTTGACGGCGGTTCCGGCGAGGACCAGGCGCGCGGGGGTGGCCCTGCGCCCCCCGCCGACGGCGTGCACCAGCACAGCCACGAGCGCGGCCCCCGCGAAGGCGAACCAGACCGCCCCGCCGAAGCCGGAGAGCCCGAGAACGGCGGAGGCGGTGACCACGGCGGCGGAGGCGCCCGCGTTGACGCCGAGCAGGCCGGGGTCGGCGAGCGGATTGCGGGTGAGCGCCCGCATGACGCCGCCCGCGAGGCCCAGCGCGGCTCCGGCCTGCAGGCCGAGCAGGGTACGCGGCAGCCGCAGGCCGTGGACGACGTCGTAGGCGGGCGCGGCCGGGTCGGTGAGGCCCTGCCAGACGGCGGCGGGCGACAGCGGCCGCGCGCCGAGTGCGAGGGAGAGCACGAGGACGGCGAGGAGCAGCGCGGCCGAGGCCAGCGGCAGCCGCCACCTCCGGAGCGTGAGTGACGGGGGATCAACGGTGAGCGCGGTCATGGGCGGAGAGCCTCCGGCGGGTGTGGACGGCACGAGCGAACGGCGGGGCGAGCGGCGGGGTGGACAAGGGCAACAAAACTTAGGTTAGGCTACCCTAAGTTGACCTTGAGCCCATGGTTCCCCTCCCCGCCTTCCTCCAAGAAAGCGTTCTGCGCCATGCCTGTTCAGCCCTCCCGCCGTACCCTGCTCGCCGCCGGCGGCGTCGCCGGTCTCGGCGCGCTCCTCGCCGCCTGCGGCGCAGGACCAAGCTCCGGATCGCGCAGCGGCGACGCCGCCGCGTCCGGCTCCGCCTCGCGCGGACCGTGGCGTTTCACCGACGACCGCGGTGCCACGGTCTCGCTCCCCCAGGCCCCCGCCCGCGTCGTCGCCTACACCGGCACCGCCGCCGCCCTGCACGACTTCGGCGCCGCCGACCGATTGGTCGGCGTCTTCGGTCCGACCAAGCTCGCCGACGGCAAGGCCGACCCGATGGCCGGACAGCTCGACGTCTCCAAGGTGACCGTGCTCGGCAACGCCTGGGGCGAGTTCGACCTGGAGAAGTACGCCGAGCTGCGCCCGCAGCTGCTCGTCACCGACATGTGGCAGCCGCAGCAGCTCTGGTACGTGCCGGACGCGAGCAAGGACAGGATCGCCGCTCTTGCGCCGACGGCCGGGATCACCATCGCCAACGTCCAGCTGCCGGAACCGCTGCGCCGTCACGAGGAATTGGCCGGACTGTTGGGTGCGGACCTCGCCGCCGCATCCGTCGTCGCCGCCAAGCAGCGCTTCCAGCGGGCGGTCGAGACGCTGCGTCGCACAGCGAAGGCGCGCGGCGGGCTGAAGGTGCTGGCCGCCTCCGCCAGTGCGGACCTGCTGTACGTCTCCGACCCGGCGGTCTACCCCGACCTCGCCTACTACCGCGGCCTCGGCGTCGACCTGGTCACGCCCGACAAGGTGCAGGGTGGCTTCTTCGAGCCGCTCAGCTGGGAGAACGCCGACAAGTACGGTGCGGATCTGATCCTGCTCGACAGCCGCAGCTCGGCGCTCCAGCCGAAGGACCTGACCGGAAAGCCCACGTGGCAGCGGCTCCCGGCCGTCAGGGCCGGGCAGGTGGTGCCGTGGCTCAGCGAGGTGCGGTTCTCGTACGCCGGTTGCGCGCCGCTGGTCGAGCAGCTGGCCGGTGCGCTGGACCACGCGAAGAAGGTCAGCTGATGGCGACCGCATGGGAGTTCTTCGACCTGCGCGTGCTGCGGGCGCAGGCGCTCGGCCCGTCCATGCGCCGGATCGTCTTCGGCGGCCCCGAGGTCGACCGCTTCCGCTCGGGCGGCCGGGACCAGCGGTTCAAGCTGTTCCTGCCGCAGCCGGGCGAGTCCACGCCCCTGGTGCCGACCTCGGCGGGCGCGGACTGGTACGCGCACTGGCGCCGACTCGACCCCGCCCGGCGTGCGGTCATGCGCACCTACACCGTGCGCGCGCAGCGGCCGGGCGAGCTCGCCGTCGACTTCGCCCTCCACGACGGCACCGGCCCGGCGGGCCGGTGGGCGGCGGCAACCTCACCCGGGGACCGGGTCCTCGCGCTCGGGCCGACGGACCCGGACAACGCCGGAATCGACTTCCGGCCGCCGGACGGCACGAACTGGGTCCTGCTGACGGCCGACCTGACGGCGCTGCCCGCCGTCGTGGGCATCATGGCCTGGCTCCGCGCCGAACGGCCCGAACTTCCGGTGCGGGCCTGGATCGAGGTGCCGTTCGAGCGGGACCGCCAGGAGTTGTCCGTGGCGGGCGCGGGCGGGGACGTGGACGTGCGCTGGGTCGCCCGCGGTGGCCTGCCGTCCGCGGTCCTGAAGGCGGGCGCGCTCCCGCCCGGCACTCCGTACGCCTGGCTCGCGGGCGAGGCGGGCTGCGTCCGCACCCTGCGGCGCCACCTGCTGCGGGAACGCGGCTTCGACCGCTCCCGCATCACCTTCACTGGCTACTGGCGCCGCGGCGCGACCGAGGAGGACCTCCTCGCCGAGGCCGCGTAGCGCACCGCCCCGGGACGAGCCGCAGAGTCGCTGAGCCGCAGACACGCCCTGATCGGCCCACCGCCACGCGGGGCAGGCCGTGGTCGCCAACTCACGTGGACGAGCTGCGACCGCCCCGGACCACATCGCCCGGCGTCCCGATCGAGCGCCGCCCGAACCACGCGGCTTTGCCCCCAGCCGTTCCACCGTCCGAGACCAGGACCTCCACCTGGGCCAAGCCCACACCGCAGGCCCCGCGCGGCCCGGTGGCGGGCACCCACCACGCGTCACCCGTCTCGGGCGTAGGCCTTAGGCCACGGGTCACGGCCCAGGCACACAGGCCACCGGCCTCGGGCCCGGGGCACCACGGCCCAGGCGCACGGGCCCCCGGTCTCCGACCCGGGCCCGGGGCGGCGGGCCGGCCTCCCGCCGCAACCGCCACCCGACGTGCCCCGCGCCCCGCGCTCCGGCCTCCACAGATCGCGCGCACCCCCACAGTCCCGTCCTCCCGAGAGCTCACCCCCGAAAGGACCCCATGAACCCGCCGCACCCGCAGGCTCAGCTGTTCAACTCCGCCTCCGCCGACGCCTACCGCAGGCTCGTCGGCGACGGCGCCGCCCTCGTCGCGCGTCATGTCGCCGCCGTGCGGGGGCCGTTCACCGGCGTCGAACCGCGTGCGCTGGAGCGCGAGTTCGCGCCGATCGACCTCGACGCGCCGCTCGGGGACGCCGACGCCGCACTCGACGAGCTGTCGCGCGTCTACCTGCGCGACGCGGTGTGGTTCCATCACCCCCGCTACCTCGCCCATCTCAACTGCCCGGTGGTGCTGCCCGCCCTGCTCGGCGAGACGGTGCTCGCCGCCGTCAACTCCTCCCTCGACACCTGGGACCAGAGCGCCGGGGCCACCCTGGTCGAGCGTCGGCTGATCGAGTGGACGGCGGGACGCATCGGTCTCGGGCCGCACGCGGACGGGGTGTTCACCAGCGGCGGGACGCAGTCCAACCTGCAGGCGCTGCTGATCGCCCGCGACGAGGCGCTCGGCGGCGACCTCACCCCCCTCCCCCGGCTGCGGATCCTCGCCTCCGACGCCGCGCACTTCAGCGTCGTGAAGTCCGCACGCCTGCTCGGCATGGGCACGGGCGCGGCGATCGCCGTCGACACGGACGACCGGCGGCGCATGGACCCGGCCGCCCTGGAGCGCGCCTTGGAACGCTGCCGCCGCGCGGGCGAGCTGCCCGCGGCCGTGGTGGCAACGGCCGGCACCACCGACTTCGGCAGCATCGACCCACTGCCCGCGATCGCCGACGTCTGCGCCCGCCACGGCGTGCGGCTGCACGTCGACGCCGCGTACGGCTGCGGGCTGCTGGTCTCGTCCACCCGCCGCCACCGGCTGGACGGGATCGAACGGGCCGACTCGGTGACCGTCGACTTCCACAAGTCCTTCTTCCAGCCGATCAGTTCGAGCGCGCTGCTGGTCCGTGACACGGCTGTGCTGCGCCACGCCGGGCATCACGCCGACTACCTCAACCCCCGCCGGATGGCCGAGCGCGGCATTCCCAACCAGGTCGACAAGAGCCTGCAGACCACACGCCGCTTCGACGCGCTCAAGCTCTGGCTCACGCTGCGCGTGACGGGCGCGGACGGCGTCGGCGCGCTCTTCGACTCCGTGCTCGACCTGGCCGCCGAGGGCCACGCGCTGCTGGCCCGGGACCCGCGCTTCCGCGTCGTGGTGGAACCGCAGCTCAGCACGCTCGTCTTCCGCTGGCAGCCGCCGCACGCGCCGGGCGACGCGTCGCTGGTCGACGCCGCCAACCTGCATGCCCGGGAGGCGCTCGCGGCGAGCGGCGCGGCCGTCGTCGCGGGCACGGTCGTGGACGGGCGCCACCACCTGAAGTTCACGCTGCTCAACCCCGAGACCACCGTCGCCGACCTCGCCGCCGTCCTCGACCTGCTCGACGCCCACGCCACCGCCTACCTCGCCGCCGACCAGGCCGCCTGAGGGGAGCTCCCATGACGGACAACGGGATCCACGACTTCGTCGCCATCGGCCTCGGCCCGTTCAACCTGGGACTCGCCTGCCTGAGCGAGCCCCTCGCGGAACTGAACGGCGTCTTCCTGGAGCGCAAGCCGGAGTTCGACTGGCACCCCGGCATGATGCTGGAGCAGGCGAGCCTGCAGACGCCCTTCCTCGCCGACCTGGTGACGCTCGCCGACCCGGCCTCGCCATACTCCTTCCTCAACTACCTCAAGCAGCAGGGCCGCCTCTACTCCTTCTACATCCGCGAGAACTTCTTCCCGCTGCGCAGCGAGTACGTCGACTACTGCCGCTGGGCCGCGTGCCGGCTGCGTTCGGTGCGCTTCGGACGGGAGGTGACGGCCGTGGGGCACGACGAAGCCGACGACGCGTACACCGTCCGCTGTGCGAACGGCGAGACGTACCGGGCCCGTCGGCTGGTCCTGGGGACCGGGACGCCGCCCCACCGGCCGACCGCCCTCGACGGGGTCGGCGGGCCCGCCGTGCACAGCTCCCGCTACCTCGACCACGCCGAGGAGCTGCGCAAGCGCGAGCGGATCACCGTCGTCGGCAGCGGGCAGAGCGCGGCGGAGATCTACCTCGACCTGCTCGGGGACATCGACCGATACGGCTACGAGCTCGTCTGGGCGACGCGCTCGCCCCGGTTCTTCCCGCTGGAGTACACCAAGCTGACGCTGGAGCTGACCTCCCCGGAGTACATCGACTACTTCCACGCCCTGCCCACGCCCGTGCGCGACCGGCTGGGCGCGGCGCAGAAGGCCCTCTACAAGGGCATCAGCGCCGACACCGTCAACGCCGTCCACGAGCTGCTCTACGTCAAGTCCCTGCGCGGGCCGGTGCCGACGCGGCTGCTGACCAACACCGCACTCACCGCGGCGCGCTACGACGACGCCGCCGACGCCTACGAGCTGACGCTGCACCAGCGCGAGCAGGACGTGACGCACACGCTGCGCACGGACGCGCTCGTCCTCGCCACCGGCTACCGCTACCGCGAGCCCGCGTTCCTCGCCGGGATCGCGGACCGGATCGCCCGCGACGAGCAGGGCCGGCTGGCCGTGCGCCGCGACTGGTCGGTGGACGCGGCCGGGCGCGGCGAGATCTTCGTGCAGAACGCCGCCCTGCACACCCACAGCCTCTCCGATCCGGATCTCGGCATGGGCGCCCACCGCAACTCCGTCCTGCTCCGTTCCCTCACCGGGCGCGAGGTCTACCCGATCGAGCGCCGCATCGCCTTCCAGGAGTTCTCAGCCGCATGAACGACACAGCCTCCCCCGACGACTTCACCTTCCGCCGCGTCGACCCGGGCGCGGACGCCGTCCTGCTGCACGGCTGGGTGACCCACTCCAAGGCCGTCTTCTGGCTGATGCAGGACGCGACGGTCGACCGGGTGGCCGAGGAGTACGCGAAGCTGGACGCCTGGATCGGCTGCTTCCGCGGCGAACCGGCGGTGCTGATGGAGCGGTACGACCCGGCCTCGACCGAGGTCGGCGCCGTGCACCGCGGCGCCGACGGGGAGGTCGGCATGCACTTCCTGACCGCGCCCACCGAGCGGCCGGTCGCCGGTTTCACCCGGGCCGCCCTCGCCGCGGTGATGCAGGAGCTGTTCGCCGACCCGGCGGTGCGCCGCGTCGTCGTCGAGCCCGACGTGCGCAACCGGGCCGTGCACCGGATCAACGCCGCCGTCGGCTTCCGGCCGGTTCGGGCGGTGACGCTGCCGGAGTCCGGCAAGCGGGCCTTGCTCAGCACCTGCACGCGGGAACAGTTCCGGGCCGCGAGCGGCGAACGCGAGCGGGATCCGCTCGCCCACCTGACACCGGAGCTGTGGGCGGAGGCCAACCGGCGGCTGGTGCGCAAGGCGCTGGCCGAGTTCGCCCACGAGCGGCTGATCACGCCTGTGCCGCTGCCGGAGAGCGGCGGCTGGTAACGGCGTCGCCAGCGACGACGACGCCGTCGCGTACCGCTTCCGCGCCGAGCTGCTGGCGCTGGACCACTGGCAGATCGAGGCGGACAGCATCCTGCGGCTGCGTGCGGACGACGGCGTCGAACTGCCCCTCGACGCGGGCGGGCTGGTGCTGGAGCTGCGGCGCAGCCTCGGCGTGTCGGACGAGGTGCTGCCGCTCTACCTGGAGGAGATCACCAGCACCCTGGCCGCGACCGCGTTCAAGCTCTCCCTCCCCTTCGTCGGCGCGGACGAGCTCGCCGCGTCCGACTTCCAGTCGATCGAGGCGGGCATGACGGAGGGCCACCCCTGCTTCCTCGCCAACAGCGGCCGGCTCGGCTTCGACGCCGTCGACCAGCTGCGCTACGCGCCGGAGGCGGGCGCGCCGGTGCGACTGCTGTGGGTCGCCGTCCACCCCGACGACGCCGTGCGGGCACGGGGGCGGTCCGTCGATCCCGATCCCGGGTTGCCGGGCGCGCCGCCGCTGCCGCCCGAGCTGGCCGGCTTCGTGCCGATCCCCGTCCATCCGTGGCAGTGGCGGCACCGGCTCTCCGTGTCCTACGCGGACGAGATCGCGCGTGGTCGCATCGTGCTGCTCGGGGAGGGGCGCGACAGCCACCTGGCCCAGCAGTCGATCCGGACGTTCTTCAACGCGGCCGCGCCGGAGCGGCCGTACGTGAAGACGGCGCTGTCCGTGCTGAACATGGGCTTCACGCGCGGTCTGTCGGCCGACTACATGGAGCACACGCCCGCCGTCAACGACTGGCTCGCCGACCTCGTCGCCGCCGATGCGACGCTGACCGGCTGCGGCTTCTCGATCCTGCGCGAGCACACGGCCGTCGGCTACCGGCACCCGCGCTACCCCAAGGGCACGGCGCAGCAGAAGCAGCTCGCAGCGCTGTGGCGGGAGAGCCCCGTCCCGTTCCTGCGCGAGGGCGAGCGCACCGCGACGATGGCGGCACTGCTGCACACCGACCGCGACGGCGCCTCCCTCGCAGCGGCGCTGATCGCCTCCTCGGGCCTGGCCCCCGAGGAGTGGCTGCGCCGCTACCTCACCGCCTACCTGACCCCCGTCGTGCACGGGCTCTGCGCCTACGGCCTGACCTTCATGCCGCACGGAGAGAACGTGATCCTCGTGCTCACCTCCGAGGGAACGCCGGTGCGCGTCTTCTTCAAGGACATAGCCGAGGAGATCGCCGTGCTGGACCCGGACACGCCGCTGCCGCCGGAGGTCGCGCGGATCCGTGCTCGGGTGCCGAAGGAGCAGTGGGCGCTCTCCCTCCACACGGACGTCTTCGACTGCTTCCTCCGCTTCCTCTCCGCCGAGCTGCACACGGGCGGCACCCTGCACCAGGACGCCTTCTGGGCCGTGGTGGCCCGCGTGCTGCGCGACTACGGGACCGCCCACCCCGAACTGGCCGAGCGGTTCTCCGAGCTGGACCTCTTCACGGAGCGCTTCGCGCTCTCCTGCCTCAACCGGCTCCAACTGCGCAACAACCGGCAGATGGTCGACCTGACCGACCCGGCCGGCGCCCTGCAGTTCGCCGGGACACTGCCCAATCCCATCACAGGCCACTGACAACCGCGGGCGCCGCGGCCACGGTCGCGGTCCGCCCGCGCTCGACGGCCTTGACATGACGCCGGGCCAGCCAGAGCGGGAGGGCGCCGAAGACGCCGAAGGACATGTCGATCGGCAGCCACCACAGCGGCAGTCCGCGCAACGGCCCGCAGATCGCGGCGAGCGGGACGATCCCGGCGCAGGCGATCAGCCCGAAGTCCAACACCCACACGTTGCGGACGGGATCACGCAGCGGCCCGACGAAGGCCACGGCGATGACCAGGTGCGCGAAGGCGAGCCAGTCGGTGCCGTAGGCGAGGAACGGGTAGCTGCGGGCGGTGTCGGCCAGCCCGGCGTGCACGTGCCTGGCCCAGGCCACCCCGGCGGGGAAGTGCCCCGCGAACCCGGCGAGCGGGGAGCCGCGGTCGGTCGCCCACCAGACCAGCCACCCGGACTCGCTGACGAGCGGAAAGGCCGTCAGCCCCGCCAGTACCAGCCCGAACACGAACAGGACGATCCACACGCGTGCGCGCCGAAGGCGCTCCCCTTCGCTCATGCGCACCATCATGGACCCATTTTTGAACACGTTCAACTCGCTGCCGGGGCGGCACCCTGCGCCTGCGCCCCCTCGGCGGAGCTCCTCTTCGCCGAGCCGGGCCAGGTATAGCGGCACCTCAACCGCGAACGGCCCGCGGCGTGGAGGC
This sequence comes from Streptacidiphilus melanogenes, assembly GCF_000787835.1. Lineage (GTDB taxonomy): Bacteria > Actinomycetota > Actinomycetes > Streptomycetales > Streptomycetaceae > Streptacidiphilus > Streptacidiphilus melanogenes. Next base: position 34,539 of record NZ_BBPP01000004.1, on the reverse strand, counting down.
CGCGGGCCGTTCGTCCCGGGCGAGCCGGGTTGCGGGTGGTCAGCCCGCGGTGAAGGCCGTCAGGCCGTTCGGGGTGCCGAGGCCGGTCGGGCCGTCGTAGCCGGGACCGGCGGTGCACAGGTAGGTCGGGTCGCAGCTGCCGTTGCTGCCCGAGGTGACGTCGTTGAGGGCGTCGGTGTGCTGGTAGGGGTACTGCGCCGGGTAGTCGTTGGCGCCCGGGGCGCCCGCGTCGGCGTAGACGCCCGCGATGATCGGGGAGGCGGCGCTGGTGCCGCCGTAGACCTGCCAGCCGGAGGCGCCGTAGGTGTCGTAGACCGCGACGCCGGTGGCCGGGTCGGCGACGGCGGAGACGTCGGAGACGGTGCGGTTGGCGCAGCCCGTGTCGGTCTGCCAGCTGGGCTTGGGCTCGTCCGCGGAGCAGCCGGAGCCGGTGCCCTCGGTGCTGGAGGTCGACCAGACGCTCTCGCTCCAACCGCGGCTGCTGGAGTCCTTGGTGAGGGAGGTGCCGCCCACCGAGGTCACGTACTGGCTGGACGCCGGGTACTCCGCCCCGTAGGCCGAGTCGCCGGCGGAGACGGTGATGGCGACGCCGGGGTGGTTGAAGTAACTGCTGTCGGCGTTCAGGTCGGACGGGTCCTCGGAGCCGCCGTAGCTGTTGGAGACGAACTTCGCGCCGAGCGAGACCGCCTGGTTGACCGCCGTGCCCAGGTCGGTCATGTTCGCGGAGTCGGCCTCGACCAGGATGATGTTCGCCTTCGGCGCGATCGCGGAGACCATGTCGAGATCGAGGGAGATCTCCCCGGCCCAGCCCGAGTCGGCGCTCGGGTAGTTGGTGCCGCCGTTCTCGTCGACCTTCTTGAAGCAGCCGTTGTCGGTGGTGCACGCGGGCAGGCCGTACTGGCTGCGGTAGGTGGCCAGGTCGGCCTCCGCGTTGGGGTCGTCCTGCGCGTCGACGATGGCGACGGTCTGCCCGGCGCCGCCGTCGGCGGGCAGGTTGTAGGCGCTGACCAGGTCGCCGGGGCCGTAGCCGGAGGGGGTGGCGGCGGCGGAGACGGCGTGCGCGGCGAAGGCGTGCGGCTGGGTGACGTCGGTGCGCACCTCCGCGAGGCAGGACATCATGCGGGCGTGCTTGGGGGCGCCGCAGAGGTGCCGGGAGTGCGCGTGGTGCGCGGCGGCGCTCGCGGCCGCGGGGGGCGTCGCCACCGAGCTCGCGGTCGCGGGTGCGGCGATGGCGGCGGCGCCGCCGATGAGGGCGACCACGGCTATGCCGATGGCGGTGGTCTTCCGATGCGAAACAGATCCCTTGCCCATGGGGTTGCGGGGTCCTTTCGGGGTTGGCCGCCCTGTCGCCGGTAGGCAGCAGAGTGTCGTGAACATGCCAAGTGAGGACCCACTGACAGGCATGTCGAAACCAGGGCGGATAGGGATATGACACCACAAGGTAGGGGTGTACCTTGCTGTGCCCAAGACAAGCAGCGCGTCATCTGACGCGTCAACAGAAGTTCTGCGGATATTCAGAGGAGACGCGCACAACTCGGTCACTTGTACGTAAAACCCCTGCTGAGAGACCGTTCATCAGTACGACCGCTCCCAGCGGATTTTCAGGATTCGTCACCCAGCGTCGCCATGACCGCCTCCGCCATGCCCTGCTCGCCGCGCGCGTTGGGGTGGAGCGAGGCCGCCTGCGCAGCCGGCAGCAGCGGTTCGATCCAGCGGGTCGCGGCCGTCTCACAGGCGTCGTGGCCGAGTGAGGGCGTCCAGGTGTCCACGAAGCGCGCTCCGCCCGCCTGGGCCCGCTGCCGCAGCATCGTGTTCAGGTGCTGCTCCTTGACCCGCAGGTAGGCGACGTCCCCGGGCGTCATCGCGAGCCCGGACGCGCAGGCCCCGCCGTCGGCGGGGAGGATCGCCGGGTAGCCGACCACGTAGACGCGCGCGTGCGGGGCGCGGCGGTGGATCGCGGCCAGGGCGACCGCCAACTGCTCCCCTGCCGTGCGGATCCGCGCCTCGACGCTGTCGCCGCCCGCGGTCAGCTGGTCGCGGCAGGGCGTCTGCCGCAGCAGACCTGCGGTGACGCAGCGCTCGACGAGGTTGGCGAAGCCGATGTCGTTGCCGCCGATCCCGAGGGTGACCAGCCGGGTGGACGACGAGAGCGCGGAGAGCTGCGCCGGGTTGACTCCCTCGGAGGTGGACTGCTCGCCGCCCAGGTCCGCGATCCGCGCGCCGCTGCAGCTCACGTCGTGGAACTGGGCCGTGGCCAGGTGCAGGCGCGCGGCGAGCAGGGCCGGATAGGCGTGGCTGGACCGGTCACAGCCGAGCGGGACGCCGGTCCGCACGGGAATGCCCGGCCCGGCCGTGTACGAGTCGCCGAGGGCGACATAGGGGCCCGACGCGAGCGGCTTCGGCGCGTGCGACGGCAAGGCCGAGGGTGAGCCGCTCGGTGCGACCATGGCGGCGCGGTTCGACGAATCCGCCGCCGCGGGCCGGTCGGAGCCGCCGCACGCGGCCAGGCCCGCGCAGAGCAGGGCGGCGACCACGGCCGCCCCCGTCCGTCGTATCCGCATCCCTACCACCCCTGAGCCGGTTCGTGCACTCACCCGGCCCACCCTACGTCGCGGACGCGCCCTCCTCGGGGAGCGGCAGGCGCAGAGCCAGCAACGGTCCGTGCTGCTGCGCGCCGTAGACGTCGGTCTCGCCGACGTTTCCGGACGGCAGCGGCCGACGCAGGTTGACCTTCACGGCGCGGGCCGGGTCGTAGAAGATCGGCTCGCCCACGTCGGCCACCGGGAGGCCGTACAGCTCCGCCACGACCTGACGGCTGATCAGGCGGTCCCGCTTGACCAGTTCGTACTGCTCGCGGGTGCTGAAGATCACGTCGAGGGTCAGCTCGTAGGGACCCGCGTTCTTGCTGCGCACCACATCGGCAAGGTCGGTGAGCGGTGCCGTGGTCATGACGCCCCCTCGGGCAGCTCGGTGGGCGACTCGGTGGGCAGCTCGGTCCAGCGGATCGGGAAGGAGGCGGCCGGGTCGTCGACACGCATGAGGTGGTAGACGCTCCACTCGTAGACCGCGCCCGCGTGGAAGTCGGACGGCGAGTACGGGAAGGCGAGGTTCCCCGCGGTCGAGAGACGGCCGGCGTAGCCGTAGTGCAGCATCGTGGAGCGGGCGAAGGCGCACAGCGTGTCGGCGAGCGCCTGGGTCCGCGCGACCGCCTCGATGACCAGGCCCACCTCGTGTCCCGCGACCACGGGATGCGGTTCCAGCGGACCCATGCAGCCGTCACGGCCGTAGACGCGGACCAGGAGCTCGTAGTCGCCGGGCTTCAGGTCGGGGAAGTTGTCCGCGACGCGCTCGCGCACGCCCGCGACGATCGCGTCCAGCTCGCGGACGAACACCGGGTCGCGGGCGCCGGCCAGCGAGACCGTGCGGTAGCCGCGAAGGCGCGCGCCCTCGAGCTTGAGCGTGTACGGCGCGGGCACGTGGCGCGAGCCGGTGACACGGACGCCGCGCTCCCCCTCGGGCGTGAACGCGCAGTCGGTGAGGTCGAGGTGGCCACCCGGTCCGGGCAGGTGGTACGGATCGCTCTTCTCGTAGAGCGTGTGCGCGGCCACGGAGGTGGGCGTGCAGCGGCGCTCCGGGGAGAGCGGCTCGACGACGAAGTGGTCGCGGCGCAGCGTGCCGAGCATGCAGTCGCTGCCGCTGCCGGGCACGGCGGCGATGGCCGCGCACTCCAGGATCTTGCCGAGGTGCAGCGCGAGGCCCTCGTCGAATCCGTGGAGCAGGGGCAGCGCGGCGAAGACCGCCGGGTCGTAGGCGCGTCCGGCCAGCACCAGGTCGGCGCCCGCGCGCAGCGCCTCGACCAGCGGCTCGGCACCGAGCTGGGCCACCAGCCGGGTGCTCGCGCGCACGTCCGCCGCGGTCAGCTCCGGCCCGTACGGGACGGCGGCGATCCGGTCGGCGTGCAGCGCGTCGAGCACCGTCTGCTGCGGCACGTCGGCCGGGATGACCGCGGTGCGCAGCCGCAGGCCCTGCGCGGCGGCGATCTCGTCGGCGATCGCGCGCAGCCACTCGAGGTGCGGGGCGGCCCCGGCGCCACCCGCCGAGCCGATGACGACGGGGACGCCGAGCCGCCTGGCTGCCGTCAGCATCCGCTCCAGGTCCCGCCGGACGGCGGCCCGGTCGGTGAACGACTCGCCCGCGCCGAGGTAGTAGGGCCCGGGGTCGGACGACCCGGCGTCCGCCGCGATCACGTGCGGTCGGCGCGCGAGGCCTGCCTCGAACGACGCGTCGGGAAAGCCATAACCGAGGATCGCCGTCGCGGCCAGGATCCGGATCTCTTCCGGCGGCTCGCCCGCCGTGCCCGCCGTGCCGTCCACCCGTGCCGCCTCCGTCCGCCCGCTCGGCCCGCTGACCTGTGCCCACTGCCCCGTGCCGCTGCCTGCTGCCTGCTGCCTGCGCGGCCAGCATAGGGTGGCGGCGCGGGCGCCGAGTGGATCGTCGGCGTGGCCCAGCGATCAGAGGAGAGGCGCGCCTGGCTCGGCACGGCCAGGAGGCGGGAGCCCCGCCGTCACGTGCTCAGGAGCGCGCGGCCCGATCTTCCGTGGCGCGGCGGGATCGGCGCCGCCATCCGAACGCCGCCGCGGCCAGCACCAGGGCGGCCGCCGCGAGCTCCCGTGACGAGGACAGCTCGACCAGCATCGGCAGGCTCAACCGCAGCACGCCGACGCCCCCCGCCAGGGCGAAGGCGGCCGGACCCGTGGCGTCCCCGCGGCGGGCGCGCAGCAGCGCCCACCCGCCCGGGAGGAACCAGACGAAGCTGAGGAACAGCTGCATCACGTACGGGACATGAACCAGCGGCATGAACACGTAGGGAACGAGCGCGAACACGACCGCCCACCCCATCGCCGAACGGTCCCGCGCCTCCAGCGGCCCGGCCAGGTCGCGCGGCACGGCGAGGAGCAGCAGCGAGACGAAAAGCGACGGAAGCAGCGCCTGGCACACCGCGTAGGCGCGCTCCATCTCCAGGCCCGGCAGCGCTGCGAGCACCACGGGCACCTGCGCAGCCGTGCCGAACGCGCCCAGGATCCGTGCGGCGCTCCACCGCCCGGTCAGCAGCAGCGCGACGACGGCCACCCAGACGGCGGTCGCGCCGGCGGCGTCGCCCAGCATCAGCGCGTTCGCCGTGCCGAGCTCCTGGAACTGGGGCGGGTTGAGCAGCATGGCCGCCAACGCCACGACGTAGACGACACCCTGGGTCGCGCAGAGAGCGGCCGCCGCAGGGGCCGCGCGGGTCACGATCTCCTCGACGCGGCCCCGGCCGCCGAGCCCGAAACGCAGCCGCAGTCCGTGTCCGGCGACGTCCACGGCCTCGCGCAGCGTGGTGATCCGGCCCGCACCGGTCGTGGCCTCGACGTAGATGGCGGCGAGCTCCTGCCCGTGGACCGCCCGGGACGCCCTCGGGTAGGCGCGCAGGGCCGCTCGCAGCAGCCGTGGCCTGTCGTCCGTCTGCTTCTCCGTCATGCCGTCGCCCCCCTCGGGCGGGGCCGCAGCGCAAGACGTCGCCGGGCCTCCGCCGCCACCGCTCGCAGCCGTTCCGTCTCCTCCGCGAGCGCGGTCACGCCGGGCTCGGCGAGCGCGTAGACCTTGCGCGCGCGGCCGTCGACGACCTCCTCCCGCTCCACCCGGACCATGCCCTCGCGTTGCAGCCGCTCCAGCGCGCCGTAGAGCGTGCCGGTGCGCAGCCGCACTCGTCCGTGCGAGATCTCGGCGACCTGCTGCATGAGCGCGTAGCCGTGCCTGGGCTCGTCGGCCAAGGCGGTGAGCAGCAGCAGGGTGGGCTCCTGCATGGACCTCGGGCTGGGAGTCATGTCGCCTACATATATCGGCGAGCGGCCTATCGCCGCAAGGACGGGCCACCTTGCCTCCGGCCCTCGTCGCGGCGAGCATGAGTCCGACGGCCATGCGGGGAGCCGTCGTCGGCGACGGAAGGGGTGGACGGATGCGTGAGGTGGCGGTCGTCGGGGCCGGGCAGTCCGGACTGCATCTGGCACTGGCGCTGCAGTCGGCCGGGCATCGGGTGACGGTCGTCGCCGAGCGCACGCCGCAGCAGGTCCGGGCCGGACGGGTGCTGTCCACGCAGGCGATGTTCGGCCCCGCGCGGGCGCTGGAACGCGCCGCCGGGCTGGCCCTGTGGGACGGCCTCGCGCCGGACACCGGTGCGCTGTACGTCGTGGTCGGCGTGGACGGGCAGCCGGCGCTGACGTTCGACGCCGCGCCCGAGGAGTCGGCCCACTCGGTGGACCAGCGGCTCAAGACCGCTGCCTGGCTGGAGCTGTTCGAGGAGCGCGGCGGCCGGGTGGAGTACCGCAGGGCGGGCGCCGAGGACGTCGCCCGGCTGGCGGAGCGGAACGACCTGACCGTCGTCGCGGCCGGACGCGGCCCGCTCGGCGGCCTCTTCGCCCGCGATGCGGCGCGCAGCCGCTTCGACGCGCCGCAGCGCACGCTGGCCGCGGTCTACCTGCACGGTGTGGGCCCGGCGGCGGATCTCGGGCCGGAGCCGGGCGATCCGGCGCGGATCCACATCGTCGCGGGCGCGGGCGAGCTCGTGCTGCAGCCCGGGGTGACGCTGAGCGGCCCCTGCATGATCCTGCTCTGGGAGGCCGTGCCCGGCGGTCCGCTGGACGTCTTCGGCGACGATCCTGATCCGAAGGAACTGCTGGCCCGCACGCGGGAACTGATCCGCCGCCATGTTCCTTGGGAGTACGAGGCACTGGCCGCCGCCGAGCCGACCGACGGCGGGGCGTCGCTGGTCGGCGCGATCACGCCGACCGTGCGGCACCCCGTCGCACACCCGGGCGGCGCGGCCGGACCGGCCGTCCTCGGGATGGCCGACACGCTGGTCCTCAACGACCCGATCACCGCCCAGGGCGCGAACAACGCCACGCGCTGCGCGGCCCGTTACACCGCGGCCGTCACCGAGCGCGGCGAACTGCCCTTCGACGAGCCGTGGATGCGGGAGCTGTTCGCGGCGTACTGGGGGGAGGCCCGCCACACGGTGGACTTCACCACGACCATGCTCGGCCCGCTCCCCGACCACATCGGCCTCGCCTTCGCCCAGGCCGCGGCCCACCCGGCGGTCGCCGCCCGCCTGGCCCAGACCTACGCCGACCCCACGGACTTCCCCCGCTGGCTCGGCAGCCCGGAGGCGACCATGCGGTATCTGGAGTCCCTGCCGGGGTTCCCGTCCTGACCCTTCGGCCTTCGTTCGTGGACCCCCGCCGGGTCACTCGACCAGACGGCCGTCGCGCAACTCCACGACCCGATCCGCCAGTTCCATCAGGTTCGGATCGTGCGTGGCCACCAGGACGGTGACGCCCTCGCTGCGGACCACCGCGCGCAGCAGTTCCATCACCGAGCGGCCGGTCTCGGAGTCCAGCTGGCCGGTGGGCTCGTCGGCGATGATCAGGCCGGGCTCGTTGGCCAGCGCGCGGGCGATGGCGACGCGCTGCTGCTGACCGCCGGAGAGCTCGCCGGGGCGCTGCGCGGCGTGGTCGGCGAGGCCGACCAGGGCGAGGAGCAGGCGGGCGCGTTCCTCGCGCGCCTTGGCGGGGACGCGGCGCAGCCGCATCGGCACGCCGACGTTCTCCGCCGCCGAGAGGACCGGGATCAGGCCGAAGGACTGGAACACGAACCCGATCCGGTCGCGGCGCAGGGCCAGCCGGGCGTCCTCGTCGAGAGCGGCCAGATCGGTGCCGTCGAGCTCGACGCGGCCCGAGGTCGGCGTGTCGAGACCGCCGACCAGGTTCAGCAGCGTCGTCTTGCCGGAGCCGGACCGGCCCTTGAGGGCGGTGAGTTCACCCTGCCGTGCCTCGAAGGAGACGCCACGCAGCGCGTGCACCGCGCGTGATCCGCTGCCGAAGCTGCGGTGCAGATCCTCGACCGCCACCATCGCCCGCGCCGCCGTCATCCGGCCACCCCCGACCTGTGCCACCCGTGCCACCCCTGTTGGTGCTCACATTTGCGCATCGGTTGCCGCCCTCGCGCAAGTCCCCTCTTCCGTGCACGGAACGCGTCTGCCAGGATCGGCCGCTGTGCCGCACGGGAGCGTCGCCTCGCCCCTGTGGCACGTACGGGGAGGGACAGGGGATTGTTCGGCTTCGTCGTACGCCGGGCACGCGGCCGACTGCCGCTGACCGTCGCGATGGTGCTCACGGTGCTGATCACCACCACGGTGCTGACGTGCCTGCAGGCCTTCGGTCGCTCCGTCGGCGAGGCCGGCGTGCGGCGTGCGCTGCAAGGGCCGGGACACGACCGCACCACCGTGCTGGTCCAGGGCACCGCCGGCGAGGACCGGCGCGGGGCGGAGAACGCGGCCGTCCAGGCGTTCGCGCACGCGCTGTTCGGACGCTTCCCGGTGACGATCGACGCGGTCTCGCACAGCCGCTCCTACGGTCTGCCCGGGGCGTCCAGCACCGGCGGCACCGATCCTGACCTGACCAAGCTCGCCGCGCTCGACCGCAGCCAGGTGCAACTGCTCTCCGGCCGCTGGCCGGCGCCGGCGCACGGGCCGGTGGGCGGCCGTGGCGGGACGATCGAGGTGGCGGTCCCGCGCGCGGAACTGACCCGGCTGCGGCTGACCGAGGGGGCGCTGCCGGCCAGGGTCCGGCTCGCGGACCGCTACGGCGGCGGGCCGACCACGGTCACCGTGACCGGCGTCTACCGCGCTCTCGACGCCTCCGCGCCCTACTGGCAGCTCGACCCGTACGGCGGACGCGAGGTGCAGCTGAACGGCTTCGCGAACTACGGGCCGATGCTGGTGGACGACACCGTCTTCACCGCCCGCACCCTGCCGCAGGACGGCCGCTCCTGGCTGATCAGCCCCGACCTGTCGACGGTCCGCCAGAGCGACGCGGACGCCCTGCGCGCCCGTGTGGACGGCGCGACCGCCGCCGTGGAACAGGCCACCTCGCTCACCGTGCAGACACAGCTCGGCGCGGAGCTCGACGCGGTGCGCGCGGGCGCGCAGGCGTCCAGGTCCGACGAGCTGATCGGCTCGCTGCAGCTCGCGCTGCTGGCGGCGGTGGCGCTGCTGCTGGTCGTCCAGCTGATCGACGCCCGGCAGACGCCCGAGGACGCGCTGCTGGTCGCGCGCGGCGCGACCCGGCGACGGCTTGCCCTGCTGACGGCCGGTCAGGCACTGCTGCTCGCCCTGCCCGCGGCCGTGCTCGCGCCGCCGCTGACACCGCTGCTGCTGCGCCTGCTGGCCCACGGCTACGGGCCGCTCGCGCACGTCCCGCTGGACACCTCCCTGCGCTGGAGCTCCTGGCTGGTGGCGGGGCTGTGCGCGCTCGCGTGCGCGGCACTGGCCGCTGCGCCGTCGCTGCTGCGCGGCGCGGTCGGGCTGGTGCAGCAGCGGGCCGGACGGCGGCAGGCGGTGGTCGGCGCCGCCGCACGCTCCGGCGCCGACCTGGCGCTGATCGCCCTGGCCGTGCTGGCCTACCAGGAACTCGGGCACTCCGGCGCGGACGCGAGCGGCGGCCTCGGCGTCGACCCCGTCGCCGTGGCGGCCCCCAGCCTCGCGCTGTGCGCGGGCACCGTCGTGGTGCTGCGGCTGCTCCCCTACGCGGCCCGCCTCGGCGGTGCGCTCGCCGCCCGTGGCAGCGGACTGTCCGCGGCGCTGGTCGGCTGGCAGCTGGCGCGAAGACCGGGGCGGACCACCGGGCCGACGCTGCTGCTCGTCCTGGCCGTCGCCACCGGCGTGCTGGCGCTCGGTCAGCATGCCTCCTGGTCGGCCTCGCAGTCCGACCAGGCCTCCTTCGCCACCGCCGACGGGCTGCGCGTCTGGGGCTCGACGCTGCCCGCGCTCGGCCAGGGCGGGCGGTTCGCCTCGCTGCCGGGCGGGGACCGGATCGTCGCGGTGGCCCACGCCCAGACGACGCTGCCCGACGGGAACGAGGGCGACCTGCTCGCCCTCGACGCCGCGGGCGTCGCGGCACGCGTCCCGATCCGGTCGGACCTGCTCGGCGGGCACACGGTGTCGCAGCTGTTCGCACCGCTCGTCCGCCCGGCGCCGAGCGGGGCCGCCGCCGGAGTCGCGCTGCCGGGACGGCCACAGCGTCTGGACCTCCGGGTGAGCACGCGGCTGACCGGCTTCACCGCCTTCCCGCAGCCGGACGGCTCCGTGGCGAAGGCGAGCGGCCAGAGCGGCCCCACCCTGCAGCTGCAACTGCGCGACCGGTTCGGCGCCGTCCATGTGCTGGAGACCCCGAACATTCCCCTGTCGGGGGACATGACGGTGTCGGTGAACCTGACCGCACCGGCGGGCGCGCCGCTCGGCGCGATCGCCTGGCCGCTCACCCTCGCCGGGGTGCAGCTCCAGGTGCAGCCGTTGCCCGGGGCCACCCTCAGCGGCGGGCTGACGGTGCGCGGGATCGCCGTCGCACCGTCCCCGAGCGGCCCGGCCACCGCCGTCGCCGCGCCCTCCGGCCTGGCCTGGTCGGCCTACAGCGTGCCGCAGGCCTCCTCCGACGCGGACGCACAGACGGCGACCGTCGGCAACGGCCCGGGCGGCCTGCCGGCCGTCGACTACAGCGCCTCCCAGGGCGTCCTCGACACGGTGCTCACGCCCACGGCACCCGGTCTGACGCCGGGCCAGGCGGACGCGCTGCCCGCCCTGGCCACGCACGCCTACCTCGACGCGGTCGGCGCGAAGGTGGGCGACGTCGTGCCGTTCCCCGTCGGCGACACCACCGTGAAACTCCGGATCACCGCCGCGGTGGACGCCGTGCCGACGGCGGGGGACGACACCGTGGTCGTCGATCTCGCGACGCTGACACGGCAGTTGGCCGCGATCGGAGCGGCCTGCCCGGAGCCGACCGAGTGGTGGCTGCCCGCCGCCTCCCCCGGCGACCCCACGCCCGCCCGGGCGGCCGCGGCGCTGCGGGCCCTGCCGGGGACGCAGAACCTGGAGCTGCGCGAGGAGGTCGCCGCCCAGCTGACGGACGACCCCCTGAGCGCCGGGCCGCAGGTGACCCTGCTGGTGCTGGCGGGCGTGGCGGCGGTCCTGGCCGCGATCGGCTTCGGCGCGGCGACCGCCGCAGCGGCGGCCGAGCGCAGCCGCGAGAGCGCGATCCTGCGCGCGCTCGGCTGCCCGCCGCGCCGGCTCGCCCGGACCGCCGCAGCCGAGCCGGCCCTGCTCATCGCGCTCGGTGCGGCGGTGGGCCTCGCCGTCGGCACGCTGATCGTCCATCTGGTGGTGCCGCTGGTGGTGCTGACCCCGACGGCGCAGCAACCGGTGCCGCCGGTCCGGGTGGTGCTGCCGCTCGACCGGACCGTCGCCCTGATCGCCGCGATCGTCGTGGTGCCGGTGCTCACCGCCTTCCTGAGCGGGCGTCGCAGCGCGACCGCCCGCCCGCGTCCGCTGGAGGAGCTGTGACCGCGCCCGTCCGGTCGCCGTGGGTGCGCACCCGGCTGCGCACCGCGCCGCTGGCCTCGCTGCTCGCCGCCGTCCTCGCCTTCGGCGCCGTCTTCCTGGCGACGGCGCTGCCCAGACAGCTGGACCGGTCCGCCGACCAGGCGCTCCGCGCCGACCTGCGCCGCGTCGACCAGCAGGACACCCAGCTCCAGCTGGTGGCCGCTCCGCGCGAGGAGACCGGGGACGCGCGTGCCGAGGACCTCGACGCCGCCTTCGCCGCGCTGCGCGCACAGCTCGGCCCCCACCTCCCGCTCGACGCGGGCGACGTGGCCTACGGAGAGCAGAGCGGGCAGCCCCGGGAGCTCCCGGATCCCGGCCTGGCCCGGCCCGACGGGGTGAACCCCCGGCTCGACCTGCTCTACCTGGCTCACCTCGCCGACCACGTACGGCTGGTCAGCGGCCGCTGGCCGGACGCCGCGCCTGCGGGCGGCGTCGTCCAGATCGTCCTGTCGCAGGCCGCCGCCCGCACGATCGGCGTGCACGTCGGTCAACTGCTGCACACCACCGCCGCCGTGAGCGCCGCCGTGAGTCTGCAGGTGGTCGGCCTCTACGTGCCGGACGATCCGGCGGCCCGCTACTGGGCGGGCCTGTCCTGCGCCACCCGCGCCTGTCTGCTGCCGCTGCCGGGCCAGAACGACCCGCCGAAGTACTGGCGAGCCTCGGCGCTCGTGGGCCCGGCCTCGCTGACGGCCACCGACGCCTGGAGCAGCGCCCCGAGCCAGGACTTCTGGTGGCTGCCGGTGGACTACCAGCAGCTGCGCAGCGACACGCTGGCGCTCACCCGCGCCGAACTCGCCTCCTGGATCAGCGGACCGACCCAGCAGGCCGCGGCGGAGGCCACCGGCAGGGACAACCTGCTCGTCGACTCCTCGCTGCCGGACCTGCTCGACCAGGCCGCCGCGCGCCAGGCGGCGGTCAGGCCGCTCACGGCCGTCGGCCCGGCGGGCCTCGCCGGGGTCGTCGCCGTCGTGCTGTGTCTGGCGGCCGGGCTGACCGCGGAGCGGCGCTCCGCGGAACTCCACCTGCTGCGGGCCCGCGGCGGCTCCCGGGGCGCCCTGCTGCTGCGTCTGCTCGCCGAGGGCCTCGCCACGGTGTTCCCGGCCTGCCTGCTCGCGGCCGTCCTCGCGTTGACGCTCCTGCCGACGCCGCGTCTGTTCCCCGCGCTGGTGGCCGCCGTGAGCACCGGGCTGTTCGCGCTGCTCGCCGTGCCGGTGCGCATGTCGCTCCGCGACCCGCTCGCGATGCGGAGCGCACGCCGTGTGCCGGCCCGCCGATCGGTCGCCGAACTCGCACTGCTCGCCGCCGCGGTGGGCGCGGTCGTGGAGGTACGCCGCCGCGGTGTGGGCGGGCTCGACCTGTTGCAGGTGGCGGCTCCGCTGCTGCTCGCCGCGGTCGGGGCGGTGCTGCTGGCGCGCTGCCAGCCGCTGCTGGTGGGCCTCCTGGCCCGCGCGGCGTCGCGGGGCAGCGGGGCGGTCGGCTTCCTGGGGCTGGCCCGGGCCGCGCGCGGCACCGGCGGCGCCCGGCGTCCCTCCGTGCTGCCGCTGCTCGCGCTGACGCTGGCCGTCACCACCGCCGCCTTCGGCGCCGCGACACTACGGTCCGTGACGGACGACCGGGCGACGCTCGCACGTCTCACCGTCGGCGGCGACGCCTCGGTGGTCGCGCCCCCGGGGACCTCTCTCTCGCCCGCCGTCACTCACGCCCTCGCCGCCCTGCCCGGACTCACCCTCGGCACGGCCCTGTGGGAGGAGGACGACGTCGCCGTCACCTCCTCCGCGGACGTCACCCTGCAGGCCTCCGTGGTCGCGGTGGACCCGCAGGCCTACGCGCGGGTGGCACGGTCGGTCGGCATCGGGGCGTTCGACCCCGCCCTGCTGACCCGCCCCGCCGGATCCGCGGCCGCGGTCCCCGCACTCGTCACCGCGGACCTGGCCGCCGGCACCTCGGCGGACCAGGGCTACCGGCTGCACCTCGACGGCGGAACGCTGCTGCCGATCACCGGCGTCGGCGTGGTCGACGGGACCCCCGCCGTCCCGGACTCCGCGACGCCGGTGATCGTGATTCCGGCGGCGGAGACCGCCGTGCGGGCGCCCGGGACCGGCCGGCCGAACCGCTGGCTCGGTCTCGGCGACGTGAGCGACGCACGCCTGCGCGCGAGCGTCCCCTCCGGATACGGGACGGACACCAGCGCGGCACACGTCGCCGCGCTCGCCGACGATCCCCTCCAGGCGTCGGCCGTCCGGATGTTCTGGGCCTGCACCGTCGCCACCTGGTGCTTCGCGCTGCTGGCCGTGCTGCTGGCCCTGGTGCGGGCGGGCCCGGAACGCGCCGCGCTGCTGGCCCGGCTGCGGACCATGGGCCTGCGGCCGCGGCAGGGCCTGCGACTGATCCTGGCCGAGTCGCTGCCGCAGACCCTCACCGCGGCGCTCGGCGGCGGGCTGGCGGCGACCGCCACGGTGCTGCTGCTCGGACCCACCGTCGACCTCTCGCCGTTGGTGGGCGCGAGCGTGCCGACGGGCCTGACGCCCACCGCCGCGCCGATCCTCGAACAGACCCTGATCGTCGCTGCGCTGGCGGTCACGGCGGTGCTGGCGGAGGCGGCCGTCGCGGGAAGACGGCAGATCACCATCGAGTTGCGAGCAGGAGACGGCCGTTGAGCAGCACCCCGACCTTCGACGAACTGCGCGGCCGCGCCCTCGACGCCGCCGCCCCCGGACGCTACGGCGCGGGCGCCGCGATCGCCTGCGACCGGCTGGTGCGCATCTTCCGCGCGGACCGGATCGAGGTCCAGGCCCTCCAGGGGCTGGACCTCGTGGTCGACCAGGGTGACCTGGTGGCCCTGGTCGGCGCGTCCGGCAGCGGCAAGTCCACGCTGCTGAACATCCTCGCCGGGCTCGACCTGCCCTCCGCCGGGGGCGCCACCGTCGCCGGCTGCGACCTGCTCACGATGACCGCGAAGGAGCGCCTGCGCTACCGGCGCGAGGTGGTGGGCTTCGTCTGGCAGCAGACCGCCCGCAACCTGCTGCCCTTCCTGACCGCCGCGCAGAACGTCGCGCTGCCGCTGCAGCTCGCCCACGGGCGCAGGGCGAAGGCCCACCTGTCGCGGGTGGGCGAACTGCTGGACGCGCTCGGCATCGGCGACCTCGCCGACCGGCTCCCCGCCGAGCTCTCCGGCGGCCAGCAGCAGCGCGTCGCCATCGCCGTGGCGATGGCCAACCGGCCCGCGGTGCTGCTCGCGGACGAGCCGACGGGCGAGCTCGACTCGGAGACCGGGGCGGGCATCTTCGAGGCCTTCCGCACCGTCAACCGCGAGCTCGGCGCGACCGTGGTCATCGTCACGCACGACCCGATGGTCGCCGGGGAGGTCCGCCGCACCGTCGCCGTCCGCGACGGGCGCACCAGCAGCGAGGTGCTGCGCCGGACCGTCGTCGACGAGCACGGCGAGGAGTCGGTCAGCGAGCGCGAGTACGTCATGCTCGACCGCACCGGCCGGGTCCAGCTGCCGGCCAAGTTCCTCCAGGCGCTCGGCATGGAGCACCGCGTCGCCGTCGACCTCGCGCAAGACCACATCGAGGTCCGCCCGGACGACCACGCGCGGTGAACGGGTGGACGGCGGGGCGGGCCTCCCCCGGAGGCCGCCCC
>NZ_BBPP01000004.1:0-19045 GCF_000787835.1 Streptacidiphilus melanogenes | reverse complement strand
GGGGGGGCCCCCCCCCGGAGGCCCGCCCCGCCGTCGTCCGCCGCGACTCGGGTCAGTGCTCGTCGAAGACCCGGTGCACCGTCACCTCGGGCTCCATCTGGGCCAGGGCGGAGACGCCCGGGCCCTTGGGTGCGGTGGCCGCGGCAGCCTTGAGGATCGCCGTCACCTGGGCGGCGAGCGCGTCCACCTGGCTCTTGAGCTGCGCGGTGGGCGCGGTCGAACGGCCCAGCGCGTCCAGCTTGCGGTGGATGTCGGCGAGTTGCCGCTCCGCCGTGGCGCTCAGCGTGAACGGGCGCGGAGTGGAGACGATGAACTGGTAGGCCCCCGCCAGCGTCTGGCAGCCGGCGCAGTGGACGTTCTCCGCGTTGCTGAGGTTCAGCGCGTTGAGGTGGATGTTCGTCCCGGCCATGGTCACGATCTGGAAGGAGAGCGCGACGGAACGGCAGGGGTCGTGCGGCGAGCAGTAGGCGGAGATCGCCTGCGCCTGGTTGCGGGCGCTCGCGGCGTAGAGCGTCCCGTACTGGTGGACGGTGAAGGAGTCCTGGAAGCGGGTCTCGTGCGCCCGGTCGGCCAGGGTGTGCGCGCCGTCGTTCGCCAGCGCGACGCCGGGCGGACCGCCGACGGCCTGGGCGACCCCGGCGGTCCCGCCGATGACGCCGAGCCCTGCGGTGGCGATCAGGCCGACGCGCAGGGCGCGGCGCGCGGCCCCCACCCGCGTGCGGGTCTTGCGGTGCGGATTGAGCTCCATGGTGTGCTGCTCCTCGCTGTGAACGGGCTGCTGGGGATTACCTGAGCGCCGCGGTGCCGGCACTCGTCGCGGCCGTCGTGGGCGGGGGAGGCGCCGTGGCGGACGTGGTGGGGGACGCCGTCGGCGTCGCGGAGAGGCTGGCCGTCGGGCCGGTGGTGGGGTGGGCCGTCGTCGTGCCGACGGTGGGGGTCGCGCTCGGGGACGTCCGGGTCGTCGCGGGCGGGGTGGGCGTGGCCGACGGGCTGACGGAGGCTTGCGGCGAGGCCGACGCGGAGCCGCTCGGCAACACGACGCCACCGGAGTGGCTGTGGCTCGAACTGGGGCTCGGCGTCGGGCCGCCGGTCGAACCGCCGCCGTGTCCGTGACGAGTGACCGGCGGGCTCGGCACGACGGTGGGCACCCCGGGCTGGAGCACGGGGACGATGGGCGGCTGGGCCGGCAGCGGCTTCGGGGTCAGGCCCACGAACCAGGCGCAGCACAGCCCCCCGGCGGCGACGAGGCCGACCGCGCACAGGGACGCGCGCAGGCGGGGCCTGCCGTCGGTGGCGCGGCGGGCGGCGCGCAGCAGACGTCCGGCCAGCCGGACGGAGAGGTAGGCCATGCCGGCGAGCGGGCAGACGAGCATCAGGCAGCCGAGCAGGCCGACGGTCCCCTCGGCGAGCTGGCCGTGCGCGAACGCGTCCGCGGTGCCGGAGAGTTGCTCGGTCAGCGAGCGGATGCCGGTGGCCAGGATGCGCGGCAGGTTCCACAGCGCGTAACCGAGGTCGCCCAGCAGCAGCGGGACCATGGTGCAGACCCAGGTCGTGACGATGACGCGGGCCGAGCGCTTGAGGTCGCGCACCTCGGGCGGGGTGGGACGGCCCGGGATCATGCTCAGCACGATCGGGCGGATCTTGCCGTAGAGGTCGGGGATGCCGGCCAGGTCGCCCAGGATGTAGTAGCCGTCGAGGCGGACGGCCGGCATCAGCTGTTCCAGGACCTCGAAGTGGCCGAGGTAGACGGCGCTGAGGAAGAACGGCTGACCGGTCAGCAGGTAACAGCCGGTCAGGCCGAGCATGAAGACGACGTTGAAGTAGACGCCGCCCAGGTCGGTGCGGATCCGGCCGGCCCGGCCGATCCGGTAGACGTCGGTGACGTCTGTGTACATCGAGGGCCAGATGAGGAAGAGGCCGCAACCGATGCAGCCGGGTCTCGCGCCGCCGTAGCGGCAAGCCGAGGCGTGGCCGAACTCGTGGAAGACCAGGGAGGCGACGGTGAGCGCGAACACGGCCAGCAGCAGCACCGGCTGGTCCAGCACGTTCAGCACCGGGGTCATCGCCCCGTAGTAGCCGAACAGCCACACGTCCATGCCGACCGCCGCGAGCAGCACGGCCGCGACGACGGCGGGGCGGTGCAGCCACGCCAGCGAGCGCCCGATCCGGGCGACGCGGCGCTCGTTGAAGAGCACCCGGTGGCCCTTGAGCGCCAGCAGCAGGTCCGAGCGCGGGGCGTCGACCTCGTCGTCCTCCTGACCGTAGGGGACGGTGACGCCCATCGGGATGAGCTTCTGCTCGATCAGGTAGGCGACGTTCTCCTCGCTGACCTCACGCCCGAAGAGACCGCTGACGCGGTGCGAGATCCCCTCGGTGTCGCGCTCCCCGTCGATCGCGCCGGCGACCAGGTGGAGCAGCCGGGACAACTGCACCACCTGGCCGTCCCCACGGCGGGCGATGTACCGGGGCTCGGTGAACCCGGAGCCCTGGTACTCGCCGTGAAGCCGCAGCCCAGCCGAGAGCCGGGGTACGGGGAACACCGGACCTGACGGGAACGGCGGCTGCACGGACGTGGCGAAGCCACCTGGACCGGGGACGACCGCGACCTCGGTCTCCACAGTGACTGTCATCTTGCGTATGTCCTCCCCGTAGGCGTGGGCCGGCTCCTCCTCCCCCGGGCCGGCCCACGCCGCGGTCGTGTCTGTTGCCTGGATTACTGCGAGATGACGATGGACTGCGCGGCCTCGGACTCCGCGTCCGCGCCGTTGGAGCCGATGTTCAGCGCACTGGAGTGGTTGTGCGCGTTGACGGTGGCGACGTGCTTGGTCACGTTGACCGTCTTGGTGAAGTTGAACTTCAGCCGGCCCAGCGCCTCACGGCCCGGCAGCAGCTCGGCCGACTCCGCGTCCAGCTCGTGCATGTCCATGCTCATGGTGTTCTCCTTCGGTGGTTTCACTCGTGGGTGTGGTGTTTCGCGCGGACTACCGCGCTGCGGACTACTGGTGGATGCTGATCGACTGCGACGCGTCGGCGGCGGCGGTCGCGTCGTGCGAGCCGATGTTCAGCGCGCTGGAGTTGTTGTGGGCGTTGACGGTGGCGACGTGCTTGGTCACGTTGACCGTCTTGGTGAAGTTGAACTTCAGCCGGCCCAGCGCCTCGCGGCCCGGCAGCAGCTCGGCCGACTCGGCGTCCAGCTCGCGAATGTCCATGCTCATGAGTCCCCCTCGGGGTGCGGTAGCGGTGGCGTCCGTCCAATTCCGTCGGACGCCTTGTCCAACGAGATTGGACAGTAGTCGGGTGACGATCGGTGACGCAAGGGTTTTCTGACGACTCTCTGTAACAGACTCGCAACAGAGAGAAATGTGCAGGTGAGCGGCGGTGGACCAGCCCGGAAAGGCGTGATCGCCCTAGAATCGAGGCCGCACGACCGCCGGTTCGGCCATCGTCCGGCCGGCCCGAGTGAACCCGAGGGAGGGTGCAGGGTGTCCAACGCACTGCAGGCGCTCATGCGAGAGCGACTGGATCGGCAGGGCTGGTCCTACGGCGACGTGGCCCGTCGGGGCGAGATCCCCCGCTCCACGGTGCACCACCTGGCGACCGCCGACCGACTGGTGCGCATGCCCCAGCCCGCCACGCTCGAGGGCCTGTCGCGCGGGCTCGAACTGCCGCTGGACACCATCCGCCGCGCCGCGGCCGAGGCCTGCGGCATCCACCTCTACGAGGCGGCGCCCGACCCCGAGGTCGACGTGCTCATCGCGAGCGTCCAGCAGCTGTCGCCGGAGAACCGGCGCCACGTCGCCGCACTCGTCGAATCCCTGCTCGAACGGAGCCGCCGACCCGAAGGTCAGGACGCCTCCGAGGGTGAGGCTTCGGACTGAAGTCGGATAAGGACGCCGGACTGCCCGAAACGGTTGCAGCTACGTCCGATTACGACCGGAATGAGCGAAAACGGCGATTGCCAGGGGCCAAAGCACCCTCCTGGGTTTAGCGTTCTCTGCCAACAGGGACCTCCGCCTTCGGCGGCCCCCTGTCGAACGTTGGCAACAAGGCCAGGGGGGACACGTGCTGGTCGTGCAAGGAGGCCCCACCACCGCGGTGGTCCGGGGCCGCACCGGGGAATCCGTCATCCTGCTCTCGGGCGAACTGCCCGCGGAACTGACGGAGGACGCCCTCGGACCGGTGCTGGACGTCGCATCTGCGGTCCTGGACGGCGAGGAGATGATCCTCTTCCGCCGCTGCCTCGACGCGCTGCGCCGCGGCGACATCAGCCGCACCCGTCGGATCGAGATCGACGGCGCGGTACTGACCGTCTACTCGGACTGACGACACTGACGATCCGTCACCGAAATCTGATCAGCCCTCCCGATCGAAGAACCGGGAGGGCTGGTCGTTTCCAGCCGCATGCAGGTCCAAACCTGCGTCCACGCAGTGCGTGCGGCGCGGTCCAACTCACCGGGAGCTGCCATGCCGGAGTTCGATGTGCCGGTCTCCTACTACACGTTCGCCGTCCAGGACGTGGCGGAGGTCGGCGAATGCTTCCCGGCCGGTCTGGTCGGTCTGGACGCGGCCGCGTTCGTGGAGGTCAGACCGGGGCGGTTGGATGTCACCACGGCAGTGCACACGCACCAGGTGGCGTTGATCGTTGACTTCCTCTCGGCCACGCCCACGCCTGCGATCGAGGAGCAGGTCGAGGCACGCGCCAGTGGCACGCTGACGCTCCCCTCGGGCGAGCTTGCAGTATGGGAGATGACGGGGCGGACTCCGCTGTCCTTCCGCTTGCCTCAGGGCTCCGGGACGTACGGCTTCGACGCCGTGTCGCGCGGACCCAAGGCGGCGCGGCAGGAGGAGTTGGAGGGCGAGGGCGGGCTCGTCGACGGTGGAGCGGACCCGGATCCGGTTCTGGCCGGCGCCGTAGGCAGGCCGGGGATTGGCATCTTCGGTCCGAGAGCAAGAGACTCGAAGTCTCACTGGGAACCAAATTGGCCCCCTCGATCGAGATCGAGGGGGCCAATCATGATCGTTCATGGCACGAAGCCTTGAACGATCCCCATGTGCGCGAGGGGGGACTTGAACCCCCACGCCCCGAAGGGCACTAGCACCTCAAGCTAGCGCGTCTGCCATTCCGCCACCCGCGCCGGTGGCCTGCGCGGTTCCCCGCGCTGACGTGCACAACAATACCAAGAAAACAGAGTGCTCCCGACCACCCGGTCTCCGATCGAAAGCCGTCACCCGAAACTGCATTTGGACACGCAACGTGCATCTTCGGTCACTTTGTGCGCTGAGGCCGCCCGGTGGGCAGGACAAGGCTGTGATAGGACGACCTCACTGCCCAGGAGCGACGACCACTGCTAGCCGAGGATGGCGGAACGAACCATGCATGTCCGCGGAGACCAGCCCTGCGAACCGCCACTCGCGACCGGGACCGTCCTCCCGGTCGGCGCGGATGTGACACCCCCGCCGGGCGTGGAGGGCGTCTGGCGCTTCGCCGCGCCGGCGGTGGACGTGACCGTGTCGCACGCCCGGCACGCCGTCCGCGATCTGCTGCTGGCGCAGGGCATCGCCGGTTCGGGGTACCAGGACCTGCTGGACGGCCTGCTGCTGATCGTCTCCGAGCTGGTCACCAACTCGGTGCGGCACGCGGCGCTGCTCTCCCCGGAGCTGGTGGTCGAGGTGGTCCTCGCCAACGGCTGGGTCCGCGTCTCGGTCGAGGACAGCCACCCCTACCGCCCCAAGGCGCTCTCCGAGGACTTCAACCGCCTCGGCGGCCGCGGCCTCCTCCTCGTCAAGGCGGTCACCGCGGAGTCCGGCGGCTCCTGCGACGTGGAACGCACCCCGGGCGGCGGAAAGATCATCTGGGTCGAACTCCCCATCCCCCGCCCAAGGCTGGGCACCTGAGCGCGACCCGCCAGGAGCGCGGGAAACCGCCGGCGCGCGCACGGCCCCGCACGCCCCGGACCATCCGCACCCCCCGGACCATCCGCATGCCGGTGGTTTCTCGCACCCACGCCGGGGCACCCCGGCCGCAGGCTGGGGGAGGAGCCGCGCATCAGCACGGCCCCACGCCCCTACGGGCGCGCGTCTCAGACGACCGAGCGCCACCAGTGGTCGAGCTTCGGGGGCGCGGCCGCGAGCAGACGCTCGCCCGGGCGGGGGACGGCAAGGGTGACGCCGGCCGCGTCGGCGGCCTCGCAGAGGCGCTCGACGGGCTCGGACCAGTCGTGCAGGCCGAGGACGAAGGTGCACCAGTGGACGGGGACGAGCAGTCCCCCGCGCACGTCCAGATGCGTCCGCAGCCCCTCCTCGGGCGTCATGTGGATGTCGGGCCAGTGCTCGCTGTACGCGCCGATCTGGATCAGCGTCAGGTCGAACGGGCCGAGCCGCTCGCCGGTCCTGCGGAAGCCGTCGAAGTAGCCGGAGTCACCGCTGTAGAAGACCCGGCGCTCCGCGCCGACGATCGCCCAGGAGCTCCACAGCGTGCCGTTGTTGCGGAAGCCACGGCCGGAGAAGTGGTAGGCCGCCGTGCACTCCAGGCGCAGGCCGCCGACCTCGACGGACTCGTCCCAGTCGAGCTCGATGACGCGGCCGCGCGGCACGCCCCACCGCTCCAGGTGGGCGCCGACACCCAACGGGACGACGAAGGGCGCGTCCTGGAGCCGGGCGAGGGCGCGGATTGTGTGCATGTCGAGGTGGTCGTAGTGGTCGTGCGAGATGAGGACGGCGTCGACGTCCGGCAGCCGCTCCAGCTCGACCGGCGGGCTGTGCAGGCGGCGCGGGCCGACAGACTGGGAGGGAGAGCAGCGCTCGGACCAGACCGGGTCGAGCAGGACCCGCTGGCCCTCGATCTCGACCAGCGCGCTGGAGTGGCCGAACCAGGTGACCGCGAGGTCCTCGCTTGCCTCCGCGGCGAGGTCGCGCACCAGTGGGATCGGGCGGGAGGGCTTGCGCTGCTGCTTGCCGAAGAGCAGCTCGCGGGCGACGCCTCCGCTGTCGGGGCGGGAGAACTCGCCCGTCCGCTCCGGGCCGGGCGGGTTGTGGAAGACGCCGTCTCGGTACTGCGGGGATTCCCTGAGGCGTTCGCCGCGTCCGCCGGAGGTCGGGTCGCCGCCGAAGGCGACCGGCACCTCGCGTGCCGCCCAGGCCGCAGCCGTCGCTCCCGCCACGCCGAGCCCTGCGGCGATCCTCCCCGCCCGGTTGAGTCCCATGCCCCGGCCCTCTCCTTGCTCCGTGCTTCTCGTACAACGACACAGCGACGACACAGCGACGCATCTCGGGAACGGTCGACCGGAAGCCGCTGTTCCCGAGTCCGGCGATCACTCGTGTGACCTGCGCCGCCGCACGGGTGACAGGCCGCGGCGCTTCGGGCACTCTGCTGGCATGGATCACCACCCTCATCCTCTCGACGGTGGTTCCACGGCCCCCGCGACGGCGACCCCGGCCGCGGCGGACCTGGAGCTGCTCGACGAGATCCAGCAGCGCGTGCTCTGGCTCGCCACCCGCATCGTCGACGCCGCCAACCACGACCGCGCCACCGGCGACGGCGTGAAGGTCGGCGGGCACCAGGCCTCCAGTGCGAGCCTGGTCGGCGCGATGACCGCGCTCTGGTTCGCCCACCTCGACGCCCCGGACCGGGTCAGCGTCAAGCCGCACGCCTCGCCGGTGTTCCACGCGATCCAGTACCTGCTCGGCAACCTGGACCGCTCCTACCTGACGACCCTGCGCTCCCGCGGCGGGCTGCAGTCCTACCCGAGCCGTACCAAGGACCCGGACCGGGTGGACTTCTCCACCGGCTCGGTCGGTCTGGGCCCCGCCGCCCCGCTGTTCGCCGCCGCGACCCGCCGGTACGTCGACGCCCACTTCGGCGCACGCCCGGCCTCGCGGTTCGTCGCCCTGATGGGTGACGCGGAGCTGGACGAGGGCAACGTCTGGGAGGCCATCGCCGACGACGCCACGCAGGGCCTCGGCAAGGTGATGTGGATCGTCGACTTCAACCGGCAGTCGCTCGACCGGGTGGTTCCCGGCGTGCGGATCGCGCAGTGGACGGCGCAGTTCGCCGCCGCGGGCTGGCACGTCGTCGAGGTGAAGTACGGACGCAGGCTGTCCGCCGCGTTCGAGCGGCCGGGCGGGGAGGCGCTGCGCGCCTGGATCGACACCATGCCGAACGAGCACTACCAGTCCCTCTTCGGGCTGTCCGGGCAGGACGTACGCAAGCAGTTCCTGGACGGCGCGCCGCAGACGGTCGCGGATTTCTGCGCGGGGATCCCCGACGCGGAGCTGGCGACGCTGGTGACCGACCTGGGCGGCCACGACCTGGGCTCGATGCTGGAGGCCTACGCGGAGTGCGACGCGGTCGCCGACCGGCCGAGCGTCGTGTTCGCGTACACGGTGAAGGGCTGGGGCCTGCCGACGGCCGGCAATCCGCGCAACCACTCGGCGCTGCTGACGACCGCTCAGGTGGACGAGTTGCGGGCCGCGCACGGGCTGACCGCCGCGACGGAGTGGGACCGCCTCGACCCGGCGACCCCGGCGGGTCGCCTCGCGGGCGACCGTGCCCGGCTGCTGTCCCGCCCGGCCGCGCCCTCGTTCGCCGCGCCCGCCGTCCCGGCGTCGAGCGGGCTGCGCACCGGCAAGCCGCTGTCGACCCAGGAGGCCTTCGGCCGGGTGCTGGCGGAGCTGTCGCGGCAGCCGGAGCTCGCACCGCTGCTGGTCACGACCGCGCCGGACGTCGCGACGTCGACGAACCTGGCCGGCTTCATCAACCGCACCGGCGTCTTCGCGCCGGTCGAGCGCCGCGCCTGGAACAGCGACCCGGTGCTGCGCTGGGCAGAGGGCCCGACGGGGCAGCACATCGAACTGGGCATCAGCGAGATGAACCTGTTCCTGCTGCTCGGCCAACTGGGCCTGTCCTGGGACCTGTCCGGCCGGCCGCTGGTGCCCGTCGGCACGGTCTACGACCCGTTCGTGCTGCGCGGCCTGGACGCGTTCGTCTACGCCGTCTACTCGGGCTCGCGCTTCATCGTCGCGGGCACCCCGTCGGGTGTGACGCTGGCCCCCGAGGGCGGCGCGCACCAGTCGACGATCACCCCGTCGGTGGGCCTGGAGCTGCCGAACACCGTCACCCTGGAGCCGGCCTTCGCCGGCGCGCTGGACTGGCTGCTGTGCGACGCGGTCGGCCAGGTCGCGCGTGGTGAGGGCGGGGCGCACTACTTCCGCCTCACCACGCGTCCGCTGGACCAGTCCCCGTTCGAGGCGGCGAGGGCCCGACTGGGCGAGGCGGTGCTGCGACGACAGGTGCTGGCGGGCGCCTACCGTCTGGTGGACGCGTCCGGCGTCGGCCCCGACGCGCCCGTAGTTCGCCTCGCCGCCTCCGGCGCGGTCCTGCCGGAGGTCCTGGCGGCCGCGGCGGAGCTCGCGGAGGAGGGCGTCGCGGCCCACGTCGTCGACGTGACCTCGCAGGACCTGCTCTACCGCGAGTGGCAGCGCACCCTGCGCGCGGGCTACCGCACCGCCCGGACCCCGGACTCCCCCGGCGCGCTGCGCGCCGCCTTCGGCTCCGACCGCCACGCCCCGCTGGTCACCGTCCACGACGCCGCCTCCCACTCCATGGCCTGGCTGGGCGCGGCCCTGGGCGTCCCGACGGTGCCACTGGGCGTCGACGCCTTCGGCCAGTCGGGCACGGTCGCGGACCTCTACGAGATCAACAACCTGGACTCGGGGTCGATCGTCAACGCGGCGCTCGCCGCGCTCAGCCTCGCGGAGTAGTCCCTCGTCCGGGGGTGGACGACGGTCCGCCCCCGGACGAGCGGCCGCGCTAGTCTGCGGGGTGACACATGTCACGCCCTGCTGCCACATGGAGGAGAGATGAGCGCACCGCCCGTTGACGACTCCCCTCTGGACGACGTCTGGGCGGCACTCGCGCACGTCGAGCACGACCCTGCCCTGGCAGGGTTCCGTGCCGAGCTCCTCGACGGGGTGATCTTCCTGTCCCCTCCTCCCGTGCCGGACCACGAGCGCATCATCGGAGACCTCGCCACCGAAGTCGTACTCCATGACTCAAAGCGCGAGTTGCGGTTCTGGGCGGGCGGCAGCGGCCTGCTGACCGAGTCCGGAAGCGGCGTACGACCGGATCTGATCGTGACGGACAAGGACGCCTTCAGCGGCGCCCGGGGCGAGTACAACCCCGTGGCCGGGGAGCCGATTCACCTGGTCGTGGAAGTGACCTCGCCGAGCACACGCGATCAGGACTACCACCGCAAGCGTCAGATCTACGCCGAGGCGGGTATCCCGTACTACCTGATCATCGACCGGCAGCAGCGGGTCTGCCTGCTCCACCGGCTCCCGGACGACGGCAGCCGGGCCTACGGCGAACCCGTCGCCCGCGTTCCCTTCGGCCAGGCGCTGTCCCTCCCGGAGCCCCTGTCCTTCGAGGTCGACACCGCGCAGTTCGGCTGACTCGCGGCCGGTAGGCTTACGGGCCTGATGACTGCCACTCTCGTCGCCAAAGACCTTGCCGCCGGACACGGCGAGCGCGTGCTGTTCTCCGGGCTCGACCTGGTCGTCGCCCCCGGCGACGTGATCGGGCTGGTGGGGGTGAACGGCGCCGGAAAGTCCTCGTTGCTGAAGCTGCTCGCCGGGGTCGACACCCCCGAGGGCGGCAGCATCAAGCTGAGCCCGCCGACCGCGACCGTCGGCTACCTGCCGCAGGAGCCCGACCGGCGCCCCGGCGAAACCGTGGGGGCGTTCCTCGCCCGCCGGACCGGGGTCGCCGCTGCGCAGGCCGCGCTGGACGAGGCGACGCAGGGGCTGGTCGACGGGACTCCGGGCGCGGACGACGCGTACGCCGTCGCGCTGGACCGGTGGCTGGACCTGGGCGGCGCGGATCTGGAGGAGCGCGCCGAGGCCGTCGCCGACGAGCTGGGGCTCGCCGTCGGGCTGGACCAGGAGATGACCTCGCTCTCCGGCGGCCAGGCCGCCCGCGCGGGCCTCGCCTCGCTCCTGCTCTCCCGCTACGACGTGTTCCTGCTGGACGAGCCCACCAACGACCTGGACCTGGACGGCCTGGAGCGGCTCGAGGCCTTCGTCCAGGGCCTGCGGGCCGGGACGGTGTTGGTCAGCCACGACCGCGAGTTCCTCACCCGCACCGTCAACGCGGTGCTGGAGCTGGACCTGCACCAGCAGCAGGTCAACCAGTTCGGCGGCGGCTACGCCTCCTACCTGGAGGAGCGCGAGCGCGCCCGGCGGCACGCGCGGGCCGAGTTCGAGGAGTACGCCGACACCGTCTCGGGTCTGGAGGCGCGGGCGCGGATGCAGCGCTCGTGGATGGAGAAGGGCGTCAAGAACGCCCGCCGCAAGAACAGCGACAACGACAAGCAGGGCAAGGCGTTCCGCACCGAGTCGACGGAGAAGCAGGCGGCCAAGGCGCGGCAGACGCAGCGGCTGATCGAGCGGCTGGACGTGGTCGAGGAGCCGCGCAAGGAGTGGGAGCTGCGGATGGAGATCGCCGCCGCCCCGCGCGCGGGCGCGGTGGTGGCGACGCTGCGCGGCGCGCAGGTCAAGCGCGGCGGCTTCACCTTCGGGCCGGTGGACCTCCAGGTGGACTGGGGGGACCGGATCGCGGTCACCGGCCCCAACGGCGCAGGCAAGTCGACGCTGCTGGCCGCCCTGCTGGGTCGGCTCCCGCTGGACGCGGGCCACGCGGCGCTCGGCCCCGGCGTCGTGGTGGGCGAGGTGGACCAGGCGCGCGGTCTCTTCCACGGCGAGCTGCCCCTCGCGGAGGCCTTCGGCGCGGCCGTGCCGGACCTCTCCCCCGGCGACGTGCGCACGCTGCTGGCCAAGTTCGGCCTCAAGGCGGTGCACGTGCTGCGTCCGGCGGCGACGCTCTCGCCCGGTGAGCGCACCCGGGCCGCGCTCGCGCTGCTCCAGGGCCGGGGCGTGAACCTGCTGGTGCTGGACGAGCCGACGAACCATCTGGACCTGGCCGCCATCGAGCAGTTGGAGTCGGCGCTGGCCTCCTACGACGGCACGCTGCTGCTGGTCACCCACGACCGCAGGATGCTGGACGCGGTGGAGACCAACCGCCGGATCCACGTGGCGGACGGGCGGATCAGCGAGAGCTGAGCCGTCCGCCCGCGCGGGCACGGCACTAACGGACCGGCGGCACGTACTTGTAGCCCACCCGCCGGACCGTCACGATCTGTCCCCGGTAGGCCGTTCCGAGCTTGCGGCGGAGCCGGGCCACGTGGACGTCGACGGTGCGTCCGTCGCCGACGTGGCCGTAGCCCCAGACCGCCTCGACGAGACGGTCGCGGGTGTGCACGAGGTGCGGGTGCGCGGCCAGGTGGGCGAGGAGCTCGAACTCGAGG
Organism: Streptacidiphilus melanogenes; assembly: GCF_000787835.1. Lineage (GTDB taxonomy): Bacteria > Actinomycetota > Actinomycetes > Streptomycetales > Streptomycetaceae > Streptacidiphilus > Streptacidiphilus melanogenes. The sequence continues at coordinate 6,686 of NZ_BBPP01000004.1, read as the reverse complement.
TAGGTGAGCTCCAGTTGCTCGCCGTCGAGGTGGACGGTGCGCAGCTCCCGGTCGATGGCGAGGCCGTCGGCGTCCGCCGTGGCGGGCCTGTGGGCGGACACGGAGCCGGGCACGGAGCCGGGCACCGGCACGGAGGGCGGCAAGGGCGCGGCGCCGAGGGCGGGCGCGGTGCCGAAGGTGGGTGCGACCCCCTCCGGCACCAGGACGAGGTAGCCGACCAGCGGCGCTCCGGCCGCGGCGTCGAGCTGGAGTTCGCTGACGACGTGCGGCGGCAGCCGGTACACGCCGGGCCGCACCGGTTCGTCGGGCTTGACGGAACGCAGCCGGGGCACGGCGGGACGGACAGGGTTCAGCACGGGAACAGACATGGCAGGACTCGATTCGCGCGAAAGGGACGGGGCGGCGTCTGCGCGCGGAATGGCCCGAAGTGGGAAGGACTCAGGCCTGCGCGCCGGTCGAGCGGCGACAGGTCTGGTCGAAGTGGAACTGCTGGCGCGAGGGCCAGAACGGTTCGAGGACGTTGTCCATGGGGCCATTGAACCAGATCGTGGCCGTGGCCGCTCTTCCCTTCTTTCTGACGGACTGTTAGATACACGGTGCGGACGCCCAGCTCGGGCCTCCGTCGTGGCCGGATCCACCCACCCTGGAGCCACCCTGGACCCAAGGAGCCGCCCTGTGACATCCGCACCTACGAGCGTCGACCCGGCTCCGAGACCCGGGCCGGAACCCGAACCGGAATCCACCAACCGCCTCGACGGCGCCTCACGGCTGCGCATCTTCGCGGTCATCCTGGTCGTGGTGCTCTTCGCCGAGATCGCCGCGCTGCAGTACACGATGGTCGCCTCGGCCGCGCGCCAGATCGCGCCGAGCTTTCCCGGCGTCGGCGCCAACATCAGCTGGATGGTCATCATCTTCGGCCTGGTCGGCGGGGCCACCACCCCGCTCCTGGGCAAGCTGTCCGACCTGTGGGGCAAGCGCCGGACGATGCTGCTGACGGGGGTGTCCTTCGCCGTCGGCACACTCGTCTGCGCGCTCACCCACACCTGGTGGGTCTTCCTGGTCGGCCGGGCGCTGGAGGCGGTGGCCATCTCCGCCCCGACCGTCGCCTACGGCCTCTTCCGCGACATCCTGCCGCGTCGCTACATCCCGGCGGCGATCGGCGTCATCGCCACCGGCCTCGGCATGTCGGCGCTGGCCGCGCCGCTGATCGGCGGCTCGCTGGTGGACGCGCACGGATGGCGCTGGCTCTTCTGGTTCCTGCTCATCTTCGTCGGCGTCATGGTGCCGCTGATGTGGCTGGTGGTGCCGGAGTCCACCCTGCGCACCCGCCAGCGCCTGGACGTCGGCGGCGCGCTGCTGCTCGGCGGCGGCGTGGGCCTGGTCCTGGTCTACCTCTCCAACGGCACGACCTGGGGCTGGGGCCGGCTGGACTCGCTCGGCTACCTCCTCGGCGGGCTGGCCATGCTGGTCGCGTTCCTGCTGGTGGAGCGGGTCGTGTCGCAGCCCATCATGGATCCGCGGCTGCTCCTGTCGCCGCGGGTGCTGATGATCCTCGGCGCGGCCACGCTCGGCAGCATGGTCATCGGCATCCAGGGCTACAGCATCCCCTACATGCTGCAGACCCCGAACGAGCAGCAGCTGCACGCGAGCATCCTGCAGGTCGCACTCTCGGGCGGCGCCGGGCAGACGCTCCCGCCGGCGATGGCCCCGCTGTTCCACACCGTCTTCAACTCCACGCTGGCCTTCGGCCTGGGCGCCTCGCTGCTGGCCTACGGCTACTACTCCGCGGTCTACTCCGGTGGCGTCGGCATGCTCTCCGGCGCGGGGGCGGGCGAGCTCGCCCGCAAGACCGGCCCGCGACTGCCGCTGGTCATCGCGATGGCGATGTTCACCCTCTCCACGGTGCTGTACGCGTACTTCCCGCACTCCAAGTGGCAGTACGGGCTGTTCGCGGCGGTCTTCGGGATCGGCTTCGGCGCGTTCTACGCCGCCTGCCCGAACCTGATGATGGAGGCGGTGCCCGCCCGTCAGCAGGGCATCAGCGCAGGGATGCTGGGCGTCGTCAACAGCCTGGCGACCTCGGTCGGGACGGGCGCGCTGACGGCGTTCCTGGCCGGACACGCGCTCCAGGTGAAGGTGCAGATCACGGGCGTCCCGGAGGCCACGACGGGCGGCTTCCACCCGGTGACCTCGCTGTACGGCTTCGCCGGCTACCAGAACGGCCTGCTGCTGGCGGCGGGCTGCGGTGCGGTCGGGCTGGTCGTCGCCCTGCTCATGCGCCACGGCCGCACCCCTGCCACCGGGGGCGAGGCCACCGACCAGGGTTGACGCCTCGACGGGCGGAAGGATGGACGCGGCGACCGCCGGACGGCGGGCGCCGCGTCGTCGGATGCTCAACCAGTCGGCTTCAGCGCACGGCCGTGCCGAGGATGTGCGGGGTCGAGGGCGACGGCACACGCGTCTCCGGGAAGGCGAACGCGTCGAGCTCGGTGATGGTGAACCCGGCGGCCTCGATCGCGGAGCGGGTGTCGCGGCCGGTGCGGCAGCCGCCCGCGAGCAGCGGCCAGAACGTGGCGTCGACCGCGCGCTGGACGCGGCGCATGCGCGGGGACTCCGCCTGCACGTGCTCGAAGAACCGCAGCTCGCCGCCGGGCCGCAGCACCCGCCAGAGCTCGGTCAGGGCTGCGTGCTGGTTCGGGATCGAGCACAGCGTCAGGCAGACGACCGCGGCGTCGAACGACTCCTCCGCCGCGGGGATCCGCTCGGCCCGCCCGGCCACCACCTCGACCGGCACCGAGGCGGTGAGCGCCGCCTGCTCGGCGAGGGCGCGCAGGTCCGGCTCGGGCTCGACGGCGAGCACGCGGGTCACCTCGGGCGGGTAGTGGGCGAAGTTCAGCCCGTTGCCCGCACCGATCTCGACGACCTCGCCGGTCAGCCCTGCCAGCAGCCGCCTCCGGTGCTCCGCGATACCGGCCTTCTCGAGCGCGGGGCCGATGGCCTTCGACCAGAGCCGGGCGAAGACGGGATGACGGACGGCCTGTCGCGGAGCCATGGGCGGTCACCGGATTCCTGTGGAGGGGTGGTGCCGACGATACGCCGCCTACCGCCCGTTTCGTCGCATTCGCCTACTCGAGGCGGATCAGGCTGCCCTGCGGGTCGATCCGGTCCGCCGCCTCGTCGTCGAACCAGACGCCGCCGGTGGCGAGGTAGCGGAAGCGGTGCTCGCCGGGCGGGAAGGAGATGCTCACCGTGCGGGTGCCGTCGCGGCGTTGGACCAGCTCGGCAGTGCCGGGCTGCCAACCGTTGAAGTCGCCGACCACGCTCACCACCCCCACCGGCACCTGAGCCGGAAGCCGGAACGTCACCCGGGTCTTGCCGCCGAACAGTCGCGTCCGCGTGAGCATCGCGTCGCCTCCCCTACCGCTCCCTCCGCACGGATTTCCGTGCGCCGCGCACCAGCATGGCCGATGCCGCGCGCAGGTGAAAGGCGGCCCCGGTCTCCCGCGGAACCCCACCGAATGGTTACCCTTCGGTAATGACCGCCAGTGCGTTCTTCCTGCCCCTCGGCGAGCAGCGCTTCGCCGCCACCGCCGCGACCCGGGGGCCGTGGTCTCCCGACAGTCAGCACGCCGGTCCCCCGGCGGCGCTGCTCGGCCGCGCGGTCGAGCGACGTGAGGGCGCCCGCGAGGGTTTCCGCGTCGTGCGGATGACCTTCGAGATCCTGCGGCCGGTGCCGCTGGGCGAGGTCAGCGTCGCCGTGCGGGAGGCGGAGACCGGGCGCAGCGTCGAGCGCGTGGAGGCCGAACTGCGCACCGCCGAGGGCAAGGTGGCCGTGCGCGCGCAGGCCCTGCGGATCCGCGTCGGGGAGCCCGCCGAGCTCGCGGACCTGCCGACGATCGAGTCGCCACTCGCCGTGCCGGGCCCCGAGCAGTCCGCCGCGCAGGTCTTCCCGATGCCGTGGGACGAGGGCTACCACACGGCGATGGAGATGCGCTTCGCCCACGGCTCGGCCACCGAGCGGGGTCCGGCCGCCGCCTGGTTCCGGATGCGGCTGCCGCTGGTCGCCGACGAGGAGACCTCGGGCCTGTGCCGGGTGCTGATCGCCGCGGACTCCGGCAACGGCATCTCCGGCACGCTGGACTTCCGCCGCCACACCTACGTCAACCCCGACCTGTCGGTCCACCTCCGGCGGCCGCCGGAGGGCGAGTGGGTGGGCCTGGACGCGCAGACCAGCGTGGACCAGGCGGGCATCGGGCTCGCGGACGCGCTGCTGCTGGACGAGAAGGGCGTCATCGGCCGCTCCGCCCAGAGCCTGTTCATCGCCGCGCGCTGAGCGCGGCGGCCGGCCCGGGGTTCCTCAGCCGGGTCTCTTCGCGTGCCGGCGCGCGCTGATCTGCGCGCGCTCGGCCGCGGCCTGCTTCTCGTAGCCGGGCGGGGTCACGGTGTAGGTGCACTGCCCGCAGACGTAGCCGCCGTCGGGACCCAGATGCACCGCGGCCCCGCACCAGACGCAGTTCGTGCTGTCGTAGTCGTCGGGGCTCGAGGTCATGTTCGGAGCGTAGCGGGTGGGGGCAGGTCCCGGCTGCGGCGCGTCGTAAGGTGGTCCGGGCGCGTCGCCGGTGCGACCGCCTGGAACCGACTCGTGAGGAATGAGCTCCCAGGTGATCATCACCACCGTGAACGTCAACGGCCTGCGCGCCGCCTCGGGCAAGGGCTATGTCGAGTGGCTCGCGAACACCGCGGCGGACGTCGTCTGCCTGCAGGAGGTACGAGCCGAGCCCGCGCAGCTCCTGGCCGAGGTCGCGGCGCCGGCCGGGTGGCACGTGCTGTGGGCGCCCTCGAGGACGGCCAAGGGCCGGGCGGGCGTCGCGGTCCTGTCGCGGCGCGAGCCGGACCGCATGAAGATCGGCTTCGGCTCGGACGAGTTCGACGGCTCCGGCCGCTACGCGGAGATCGACCTGCCGGGCGTCACCGTCGCCAGCCTCTACCTCCCCTCGGGCGAGGTCGGCACCCCGCGCCAGGACGAGAAGGAACGCTTCATGGGCGAGTTCCTCGACCACCTGAAGGCCCTGCGCGCGCGTGCCGCCGAACAGGGCCGCGAGGTCGTGGTCTGCGGGGACTGGAACATCGCCCACCGCGAGGCGGACCTGAAGAACTGGAAGGCCAACCAGAAGAACGCCGGCTTCCTCCCGGAGGAGCGGGCCTGGCTCAGCCGCGTCTTCGACGAGCTCGGCTACGTCGACACCGTCCGCAGCCTGCACCCGGACGTGACCGGCCCGTACTCGTGGTGGTCCTACCGGGGCCGCGCGTTCGACCAGGACAGCGGCTGGCGGATCGACTACGTGGTCACCACGCCCGGCCTCGCCGCCCGCGCCACCGGCGGCGTCGTGGAACGCGCCGCCTCCCACCCGGAGCGGTGGAGCGACCACGCGCCGGTGACGGTCACTTTCGACTGGGACCCGCCGGTGTCCTGACGGCCGTTCAGTCTCCCGCAGCGCGCGCCGCCGTGACGACCACGGCGGTGTAGTGCACAACTCGGGCGCGTCGTGGCGAACGCGCTCGGTGCGTCGCTGCCACACTAGGGCCGGTCTTCTAGCCGCCGTCGGATCAGCCCGGGTCGCCTGGCGCGGTCAGATGCCAGGCGGAGGGTCGTCCTCCGCCTGGGTGTGCTTGGGCGATCCGACAACGCAGCGTGGGGCGCCTGCCGGCCGAAGGCTGGGGGGAGGCCGTGCCAGGCGGGCCCGGCGGGGGCTTGAAGTCAGGCCGCCCGCGGCGGCGCTCAGCGCCAGGCCGCGGCGACCGCGGGGCGGCCCGCAGCGCGGGCGAGGTCCGCGATCGCGTCGCTCTTGACGAACCAGGCCGTACCGAAGGCGAAAACCGAGACGGACTCCCCCGCGAACACCGGTGTCAGCCCGCCCGTGCCGGTGAAGTGGAGCAGGTCGGCGAAGAGTATGCCCGCGATGCACAGGCCGATGACCGTCCCGCAGACCAGGTAGATGCGTCGGCGCAGCGGGCCGTCGGGCTCGGACTCGTCCCGGAAGAGGCGGATGCAGAAGACCGCGAGGGCGGCGAAGACGGCGGCGGCGGAGACCACGTGGATCTCACCGAGGACCTTCTGCGTCGTCGACGGGTGGGCGACGATGGAGGACGGCGGTTCCATCGGGCACATCGCGACCACCACCGCGAACAGGCCCGCCACCGAACTCCACACGTCCTCACGGCGGTTGTGGCGGTAGCAGAGCAGGATCACGCCGATGGCCCACAGGCCGCCGACGAAGACGTTGCGCATGTGGGTGTAGTAGGAGCCGCTCAGCGAGGCCAGCAGGCCGAGGTGCGCGGAGATGATGCTGTTGCCGAGCGGCAGCACGATCGGCAGCGCCAGGCCGACGATGCCGACGCCCAGCCGCAGGCGCTTGACGGTAGTGGTGTCCTGGTCGGTTGGGACGGCCGTCTCGACAGTCGTCATGCGTCACACCCCCTGGACCGGCGACGGCGGGCACCACTCCGCTTTCGTGACGCCCTGCAACGGTCATACGCGCAGCGTGACGGCGTGTCAATCGAACGAACAGGTTTCCACAACCGCTGCGAGATCCCGAGAGCCGCCGGTGTGCCGGACGCCCGGTCACCGTGGGGGTGGCCGGGCGTCGGTGGGGGTTTCGGGTGTCAGCTGGCTTCGGGTGTCGGCT
>NZ_BBPP01000005.1:278644-297856 GCF_000787835.1 Streptacidiphilus melanogenes | reverse complement strand
GGATTCGAAAATGGCAGCACAAAGAAAGCCTTTGTGCGATCAGTTTCGAGGGGGTTGGCTGCCCGGACACCCGCACCGCGAGCGGGGCAACTCGGAGAACATTACGCATCCCCGAGGGCGGTGTCAACCCTCCCTGAGCGGGAACTCGCACCAGACGGCCTTGCCGCCGTCGGGGGTCCGTCGGGTGCCCCAGTTGGACGCGATCGTGGCGACGATCGCCAGGCCACGGCCGGACTCGTCGGCCGGCAGGGCCTGGCGGCGGCGCGGGAGGTGGTCGTCGGCGTCAGTGACCTCCACCGTGAGGCGGCGGTCGGTGCGGCGCAGCCGGAGGCGCATCGGGGGGTGGCCGTGGGTGAGGGAATTGGAGACCAGTTCGCTCACGGCCAGGACGCTCAGGTCGCGGATGTCCTCACCGACGCGCCAGCTGCACAGGACGCCTCCGGTGAAGGCGCGGGCGCTGGACGCGGCCTCGGTGCCGCCGAGGAGGTCGAGCGAGGCGCTGCGGAAGAGGTCGGCGGAGTCGACTTCGCGCTGCGGGAGCTGGAAGACGAGCGCGGCGACGTCGTCGTCGTGCTCGGGGGTCACCCCCATGGCGCGCAGCAGGCGGGAGCAGATGACGTCCGGGGTGCCGGTCGCGCCGCTGAGGGTCTTGGCGAGCGCGTCGAGGCCGCGGTCGATGTCGCGGTCGCGGCGTTCGACGAGGCCGTCGGTGTAGAGGACGCCGGTGGCGCCGGGCGGGAAGGGCATGGTGCCGGAGGTGTGCATCCAGCCGCCGGTGCCGAGCGGCGGGCCGCCGGGTTCCTCCGGACGGGTGACCGTGCCGTCGGCGGAGCGGACCATCAGGGGGAGGTGGCCGGCGGAGGCGTAGGTGACGGACTGCTCGCTGGGGTCGAACACCGCGTAGAGGCAGGTGGCGATCTGCATGGCGTCGATCTCCGCGGCGATGCCGTCGAGGAGCTGGAGGACTTCGTGCGGGGGCAGGTCGAGACGGGCGTAGGCGCGGACGGCCGTGCGGAGCTGGCCCATGACAGCCGCGGCGCGCATGCCGCGGCCCATGACGTCGCCGATGACGAGGGCGGTGCGCCCGCCGCCGAGGGTGATGACGTCGTACCAGTCGCCGCCGACGGCGGTGTCGGCGCCGCCGGGTTGGTAGGTGGCGGCCACGCGCAGGTCGTCGGGTTGTTCGAGCTTCTGCGGGAGCAGGCTGCGCTGGAGGGTGACGGCCGCCTCGCGCTGGCGGCGTTCGCTCTCACGCAGCCGTTCGGTGACCCGGACCTGGTCGGTGACTTCGGCGCCGAAGACGAGGACCCCGCAGACGTCGGAGGCTCCGGTGCTGCGGCGCAGCGAGGCGAAGCTGCCGAGCCCGAGGGAGGAGAGGCCGTGCGGGGTACGCCCGCCGGCCTCGGCTCGAGCGGTCACGCCCACGTCGCCACCGACGCCCGCACCTGCGCCCGCGCTCGAGCTGCCGCCCACGACCGCACCCACGGTGGCGGTCTCTCCGAGGGTGAGCTGGGCGAGCTGTCGGCCGAGGTCCTCCGTCTCGCGGATCGGTGCGCAGACGAAGGTGAAGTAGCGCGGTTCCGCGGTGCCGGAGGGCGCCATGGAAACCGGGCCCGACGGCTGCGCGTGGACCTTGCGCGCCTTGACGGTGCGCGGGCGGCCGGTCCGGTAGACCTGGTCCATCAGCGGCAGCAGGCCGAGTTCCTCAAGCTCCGGCATGACCTGGTGGGCGGGCACGCCCGTCGGACGGGGACCGAAGACCTCCGTGTAGGCGCGGCTGAGGTAGCCGAGGCGGTGGGAGGGGCCGTAGCCGATGGCGACGAGTGCGGGCAGGTGGCCGAGCACGTCGTGCACGGCGAGGTGCTCGTGGCCGGCGTGCTCGTGGGCGATCCGTGCCTCGGGGAGCTCGCGGGTGGCTGGAACGCTGGGGGTCGGGCCGGTGTCGCGGTCGGTGGGCGCGGAGGCGCGCCGCTGGCCGCCGGGGAGCCGGGCGCTCCAGCGTGTGAGGTTCAACGGAGTCCTTCGGGCTGCGGGCACGCTGTGGTCAAAGCGGCCCTCGGTCGAACGGGCATCGGTCGAGCGGGCTCGATCGAGGCAGGCTTCGGTCGAGGCAGGCTTCAGGTCGCGCGGAGTCGGGGTCCAGTCTGGCTGAAACCCGCGCCACGGGGAATCAGCTGCCCTGGGGTGTCTTGAAGATCGGCGAATCCAGACGGATCGGACACCGCTCCCTTACGCACCTGTTCGTTCCGGTCGTACGGACCTTCCGAATTCGCGTCATCGCTCGTCCATCAGTTGTTCGAAGCCGGCGCGAGGTTCCTCCAGCTCGCCGATGGAGACCATCTCCCGTCCGGTCAGGCCGGCGAGCAGCCAGTCGGAGAGGACGCGCGCCTTGCGCTCCCAGGTGGGGATGCGGCGCAGGTGCACGGCCCTGTGCAGCAGCCAGGCGGAGCGTCCGTGCAGGGAGCGTCCGCGGAGCTGGGCGACGCCCTTGTGCAGGCCGAGTGAGGTGATCGAGCCCTTGAGCTCGTGGCGGTATTCGGCCGTCGGCTCGGCGCGCAGGCTGGCCACGAGGTTGTCGGCGAGCACGACCGCCTGGCGCACGGCGTGCTGGGCGTTGGCTCGACAGGTCTCCCCGGGGCGGGCGAGGTCGGGGACGGCGGCGCAGTCGCCGGCGGCGTAGACGTCCTCGGCGCCGAGGACGCGCAGGTGGGTGTCGCAGCGCAGTCGGCCCTGGGCGTCGACGGCGAGGCCGGTCTGCTTCAGCACCGGGTTGGCACGGACGCCGGCGGTCCACACGAGCGTGCGGGCGGCGAACCGGCTGCCGTCGGTCAGTTGGACGATCCCGTCGGGGCCGACGGCGGCGAGGCGGGTGCCGAGCCGGACGTCGACGGCGCGTTCGCGCAGCTCGGCGGTGGTGCGCTCGGCGGCCTGCGGCTCTGTCTCGGGCAGGATGCGCTTGCCCGCCTCGACGAGGATCCAGCGCAGGTCGTCGGGCTGGATGGTCGGGTAGTGCGTGAGCGCGTGGCGGGCCATGTCCTCCAGTTCGGCGACGGCGCCGGTGCCGGCGTAGCCGCCGCCCACGAAGACGAAGGTGAGCGCGGCCTGACGGACCTCCGGGTTGCGGGTGGAGGCTGCGGCGTCGAGCTGGCCGAGCACGTGGTTGCGCAGTTTGACGGCTTCCTCGACGCTGCGGAACCCGATGCCGTTCCGGGCGAGGCCCGGGACGGGCAGGATGCGCGAGACGGAGCCGGGGGCGAGGACGAGCCGGTCGTAAGGGACCGTCAGGTCCAGCGTCGGCCCGTCGCGGTGCAGCGGCGAGGGGAGCACGAGGTGCGCCCGCCGTCCTGTCGTGTCGAGGGACGTGAGGCGTCCCTGCACGATCCGCACGCCGGGGAGCGCGCGCCGCAGCGGCACGACGACGTGCCGCGGGTCGATGGCGCCGGCGGCGGCCTCGGCCAGGAACGGCTGGTACGTCATGTAGGAGGTCGGGTCGACGAGTGTGACCTCGGCCTCTCCTGGACGTAGTCGTGACCGCAGCCGCAGGGCGGCGTTGACGCCGACCTGGCCGCCGCCGATGAGCAGAATGCGCGCGGGTGGGAGCACGCCTCTATTCCGCACCCGCGTACGCCCGCGCGTCCATACTCCGTACCTGAATGAGTGGACCGCGCGCATCCGCCCTCCTGCGCGCCTCCGGGGCGCGGCGCAGGGAGGGCAACGCTTCGTGGGCACCCCGTGACTCCACTGATCTGCGCAGATGTCCTACGCTGCGCTGCAGGGGTGGTGTGGGCACGTCCGATGCGGACGGAGCGAATCCTTTAGGGTTCCCTGTTCGCGTCGATGTGCTGTCAACTATCGTCATTGGATCTGTCTACGGGGGAGGACGAACCTCATGGTTCAACAGGAGCAGGTACTGCCGCGAGCGGTGGACGGGGCGATCCCGGTCCAGCGGGGGGTCGCGGCGAACGGTGCCACGCGGGGGGCGGGCAACGGCGCGGGCGGCGGTTCGGGCGCGCGGCTGCGGGTGGACGCGCGACGGAACCTGGAGTCGGTGCTGCGTGCCGCACGCGAGGTGTTCGGCGAACTCGGTTACGGCGCACCGATGGAGGAGGTCGCCCGGCGTGCGGGCGTCGGCGTCGGCACGGTCTACCGGCGCTTCCCCAGCAAGGAGGTGCTGGTGCGGCGGATCGCCTCGGAGGAGGTGGTCTGGCTGACGCAGCAGGCGCGCGAGGCGATCTCGGTGCAGGCCGGCGGCGCGGGGGCGTGGGAGGCGCTGGCCTCGTTCCTGGCCCGTGCGGCGTCCTCCGGGGCGGGGCGGCTGCTGCCGCCGGAGACGTTCCGTCAGGCGGAGGCGCTGGTGCGGGTGCCCGTGCAGCGGAACCCGTCGGCGGACGACGCGGTCGCCGAGGACGCGGTGGCGACGACGTCGGGGGCGGACGAGGAGTACGGCGCGGACGCTGACCCGGCACGGCTGCTGGAGCTGCTGTCGGAGCTGGTGGAGTCCGCGCGGGACGCCGGTGAGCTGCGGGCCGGGGTGACCGTCTCGGACGTGGTGCTGGTGCTGACGGCGGCGGTGCCGCAGCACACGTCGTCCGACGGGAGCGCGTCGGGGCGGCTGCTGCAGCTGCTGCTGGACGGCCTGCGCGGCTGACGCCGCTCGTTCGGATACCAGTGCGGGTGCGGCCGGTGCGCCGCTGACGGGTCGCTGACCGGCGACCGGTCGAATCCCGCAGGTCGTGGTGCCTGTTGCTGCGGGCTACGCAGGTGCCGCCGGATTCCGGTATTCCCCGAAGGAGTGGCGTAACCGTCATCGTCTCCCTTGCGCTCACCGCCGTATGGGAAGGTTTCCCGGTCGAGCGAGTGAGCGGGGGTCCGTGTCATGGCCGCAGAGGAGCCGGAGGCGACCGCCGCCGCTGCCAAGGTGCCGCCGCAGGGAGATGGCAGCGGGCGGCGCCGTGGCGTGCCCGAGGTGCCGGCTCCTGAAGTGACGGCTTCTGAGGTGGCGCTGCCCGAGGCCGCGTTGCCCGCTGCGACGGTGCCTGCGCCCGGCGGGCCCGTCGACGAGGGCGCGCCGCTCGGACCGTCCGACGCCGAGCTGACCGCGGCCGTGCGCGCGGGGGACGACGCCGCGTACGAGGAGCTGTACCGGCGTCACTCCGCGGCCGTCCGCCGCTATGCCAAGAGCTGCTGCCGGGACGCCTTCACCGCGGAGGACCTCGCGGGCGAGGTCTTCGCCCGCACCTTGCAGGCGCTGCGCGCCGGCAAGGGGCCGGACGTGGCGGTGCGCGCGTACCTGCTGACCGCAGTGCGCAACATCGCCGCCTCGTGGAGTCGGAGCGACCGGCGCGAGCAGCTGATCGACGACTTCCAGGTGTTCGCCTCGACCCACGCGGTCGTCGCGACCGTCGACGTGACCGACCCGGGCGCGGACGCGCGGGCCATGTCCGGGGTGGACCAGTCACTGATCGTCCGGGCGTTCCGCAACCTCGACGCGGACGACCGGCTGCTGCTGTGGCACACGGAGGTCGAACAGGAGCCGCCGCGCGAGGTCGCGCTGCTGCTGGGCAAGACGGCCAACGCGACGGCCGTGCAGGCGCACCGCGCCCGCGAGCGGCTGGCCACGGCGTTCCTGCAGGCGCACGTCTCCGACAGGCAGGCGTCCGACTGCGAGCGGCACGCGAGCAAGCTGGGCGGGTTCGCGCGCGGGCAGCTCGGCAAGCGGGCGTCGACGGACGTGCGCGCACACCTGCAGGAGTGCGACCGCTGCTCGGCTGCCTACCTGGAGCTGGTCGACCTCAACCACAGCCTGCGCGAGCTGCTGCCCGGCGGCCTGCTGGTCTGGCTCGGCACGGGCTACGGCACGGCCGTGGCGGCGGGTCTCGTGGGCGGTGCGGCCGTGGCCGGAGGCGCTGCCGCCGTGGGTACCGCGACGGGCGCGGCGGCGGGTGGGGCCGCCGCGGGAGGCGCGGCGGCGGGTGGCGGGAGCTCTGCCGGCGGGGCGGCGGGAGGCGCCGCCGCGTCGGAGGGGATCGGGCTGCCCGCGAAGATCGGCATCGCGACGGCGGTGGCCGTCGCGGCCGGGGTCGGGCTGGCGTTCGCCTTGTCCGGCAGCACGCCGCCGCACAAGCCGGTCGCCAAGCCCACGCCGCAGCCGGTGGCGAGCGTTCCGGCGCCGCAGCCGACGCCGAGTCCCACGCCGCCTCCGGCGGGTCCGGCGCCACAGCCTGCCGCACCCGTCCCGGCTGCGGTGGTCAAGCCGTCCCCGAAGCCGACGCCGAAGCCCCCGGCTCCCCGGCCCACGCCGAAGCCGACCCCCACCCCGACGCCCACGCCCGCACCTCCGCCTCCCCCGCCGCAGAGCTACTTCGTGGACTCGCTGCCGTTCCAGGGCCTGTCGAACGACGACGGCCCGGCGATCGAGCCGGACGCCCTGAGCTGGGTCTGGCAGCGGCCGCACGGCGTCAGCGTCGGCGGCGCCTCGTACCGGCGCGGCGTCACGGTGGTCGCGCCGTCGCGCACGCTCATCGATCTGAACCGCAGCTGCGAGCTCTTCTCGGCGTCCGTGGGCATCGACGACATGACGATGGGCCTCGGTTCGGCGAGGTTCACCGTCGAGGACGGCGCCTCGGGCGCGGTGCTGTGGCGTTCCGGGGTGATCCACGGGGGCGATCCGGCGGTGTCGTTCAGCGTGCCGCTGGAGGGGCTGACCTCGATCCGCCTGGTTGTCCACGGCTCGCACGGGTTCCTCGGCGGGCAGATCGCGGACTGGGCGGACGCGGGCTTCACCTGCTGAGCCCGCGCCTCGCGCCTCTCACCCCACAACCCTCGGTTCCGGGGCTCAGTCCTTCAACTGCGACACCTGACGCAGGGCGGAGAGAAAGGTCTCCGTCTCCTGCGCGCCCTGGACGGCGTACTTGCCGTCGAAGACGAACGTCGGCACGGCGCTGACGCCGATCTCGCGGGCGTGTGCGAGCTCGCGGTCGGTCTCGCCCCGGCCCTCGTCGGACCGCAGGAACGCCTCGACGCGCGCGCGGTCGAGCCCGGCGGCGACGGCGACGTCGGTCAGGGCGGCGTAGTCGGCGACGTCGATGCCGTCGGAGAAGTGCGCGGCGAGAAGCCGCTCCTTCAGCTCCGCCTGGACGGCCGGCCCGTACTCCTGCTCGGCGAGCCAGAGCAGACGGTGGCCGTGGATGGTGTTGACGTGCAGCGCGGCGTCGAAGTCGTAGTCGATGCCCTCCTGCTTGCCGATGGCGGCCACCCGGTCGTCCATCGCGCGCGACTGGGGGCCGTAGCGCTCCTCCAGCCAGGCGCGGTGCGGGCTCGGCTCGGTCGGCGCGTCCGGGACGAGCTGGTAGGGGCGGTAGACGACCTCGACGTCGCCGGCGCCCTCGAAGGCGGCGAGGGCACGGTCGAAGCGGCGCTTGCCGATGTAGCACCAGGGGCAGGCGATGTCCGAGTAGATCTCGACCTTCATAAGGGCAGGCTCCTCACACCTTCACGATTCTCTGCGCACTCAGAGAACATGTCGGCCGCTCGGTTCATTCCCACCGACCCGCCCCGCCGGCCCAGCCCCGCCGGAAGCGCCGTCAGCCCGGCGCCGTCAACGCTTCGGCCCCGGGACGAGCAGGACGGGACAGAGCGCGTGGAACAACAGCGTGGAGGCCACCGACCCCACGAGCAGGCGGGAGAACCCGCCGTTGCCACGAGCCCCGAGCACGAGGGTGTGCTGCCGCGCGGAGGCGCCGAGCAGCAGCGTGATCGGATCCCCGGCGACGACGTGGAGGGTGGGCGTGACGGTCACCCCCGGCACGTTCGCGGTGGCGGCGGCGACGCCCCGGTGGACGACGTCCGCCATGCCCACGAGCAGCCGGTCGACGCTGTCCTGCATCACGTCCTCCAGCCCCGCCGTCACGACGCTGGGCGTCGGGTTCACTGCGGCGAGGACGCGCAACGGCAGCCCGTGCACCTGCGCCTCCTGGAGCGCGCGCTCCAGCGCCCAGAGCGACCCGTCCGACCCGTCCACCCCGACGAGGACGCCGGCCTCGGCGTCGGCGGGCGGCAGCTCGTGCGAGACGGGGAGTGGGCGCATGCAGCCATGATGCGGCGACGCGGTGACGGGCGGTCAGCTGCAACACGCCCTTCCTGCGGCGTCAGCCTCCCACCGCGGGCACGGACGGGCTGCGCAGGTCGGTCCAGCAGCTCCCCCTGCGGCTGTGCAGCCGCCGGACCCAGAGCTCCGTCGCGATGAGCTCCGGCAGCCCGTCCAGCGGACCGGGCGCCGTCTCCGACGTGGCCGCGGCGAGCGCCCTGCGGGCGTGGGGGACGTCGATGACACCCCATCGCCCCAGCAGCGAGGAGGCGAGGAGGCGGTCCAGGGCCGGGGCGGCCCGGCGGAGGCCTGCCCGCATGGTGGCGGTGGAGGGGGAGGCGTCGTGAGGGGCCGCAGCGCTGGTGGCGAGGTCGTCCGGCAGGGCGGCGACGCCCGCGCCCGCGAGGACCGCGCGCAGGATGCCCTGGCGGGCGCCGGGCTGGATACGGGCGTGGTCGGGGACCAGCCGGCAGGCGCGGACGACCTGGTTGTCGAGGAACGGTGCGTGCAGGCGGCGGCCGCGCGCGTCAGGGGCGGACTCGACGACCTGGGCCAGGACCCGGAAGTCCGCCGCGCGGCGTTGGAGCGCAAGGCGGGCACGCCGGGCGCCCGGCCGCTCGTCGGGGGCTCCCGCGCGCGCCGCGAGGCGCAGTCGAGCGGCGACCGCGCCGCGCGCGCCCTCGGTGAGCCAGTCCGCGGCCGGGCCCGGCGTGCACCAGGCGAGCGCGCGGGTCGAGGCCTCGCCGGCACTGCCGCGTTGCGGCGACGCGCCGGGAAGTCCGCGGAGCAGCGAAGCGGCCGCGGCCTCCAGTCCGTCGACGTAACCGGTGCGGGCGAGGCGACGTGCCGCGCGGACGACGGAGACGGGCGTGCCGAGCCCGGCTGCGCCGAGCGCCGCGCTGTCGGCGCGGGTGAGCGCGGCGACAGGCCGCAGCAGTGGACTGCGGCGGCGATCGTGGAGCAGGTCGGCGAGGCGGGCCGGGTGGCCGTCGAGCACCTGGCGCGCCCCGTGGCCGCTGATGTGCTCCACCCCGGCCGCCGCGAGACGGGCGCGCTGCCGAACGGCGGTGACCAGGGCCGGGCCGGGCTCGTCGGTGAGCGGACCGGCCAGCGGATCGTCGGCGAGGTCGGCGAAGGGCAGTGCGTCCTGACCGCCCGGCACCACGACGTGGTCGATCCGGTCGGCCACGGACTCGGCGACCGCGCGGGCCCGCAGCAGCTCGGCCTCGCGGCCGGGGCTGAGCGGAGCGCCGGTCGCACCCTCGGCATCGGTGTAGGTGATGGCCAGCAGGGTGTCGCTCTCCGGCTCGCTCACCGCTCCGTTCCTGGCCCAGGAGCCGCGGACCGCGCCGGTACGCCGCGGAGCGGCGCCGCCCTCCTCGCCCGGATCCGCGCCTGGAGGCCCGTGGCGCAGCGTGCGCGAGCTGCGCGGATCACCCCAGCGCTCCTCGCTGAACGTGCCGAGCATGGGGTGTCGGGCGGTCGCGGGCCGGGCCGGGTCGGCCGGCGCCGCCTCTGCACCGGGAGAGCCCGGGGACAGGTTCACCGGGTCCTCGTCGGGGTCGAGCTCCGCTTCGGTCTCGTCGGCGCCACGGCTGAAGAGGGAGGCGGCGACGAGGCGCCCGGCGCGTGCGGAGGCGACGGCACCCGAGGCGCGGGGAATGCCGGCCGCCAGCAGGGTGAGCACGGTGGAGGCGCTGCCGCCGGAGAGGTCGACGCTGACCGCGGGACGAGGCGTGATCGTGCCGACGCCGTATGCCGCGAGGCCGACGCCGAGACCCGCGCCGTGACCCGCACCCGGCCCCGCTTCGTGCCCTGCATCGTGCCCCGCGTCGAACCCGGCCCGGCCGTGCTCGTCCGCGCCGTGCCCCTGCCCTGCATGGCCGCGCCCTCCCTGCTCGTACGCGCCGTGATCGGCGCGGCGTGTCTGGCCCGCTTCGGCGGCCGCACGGCGGCCGAAGGGAACCCCGGACGCCCCGCCCTCGGGCGGGTCCGGGTCCGCCCGACGCGCGGCGGCACCCGGCTGCGAAGCACCGGGCCGGCCCGCGGCCCACCGCCCGGCGAGCCCGGGGACGCCGGCCGCGGCGGCGACGGTCTCGCTCGTCGCCGCGCGCAGCATCCCGACGCCGAACGCGCTGCGCGGCGCGGGCGTGCGCACGCGCAGGCGCACGGACTCCAGCAGTGACCGGGTGACCTCGGCCGTCGCGGAGGCCTCGGTCATCTCGTAGCTGCCGATCCCGCCGGGCAGGGCCTCGTAGGCGGCGACGTCCGGGGCGCCCGCGCGCATGCTGAGCGCCTGCCCCGGCGTGACCCGGCGCACGCCCTGGAACGGGCTGGTGTCGCCGACCCCCTCCGGGGAGTCCGGGAGGGCCAGCCGTGCGGCGAGGTGCACGTGGTCGACGGGCGCCTCGACCAGGTCCGCCAGCGGCAGCGCCGCCGTCGCCCACGCGGTGCCGCCGCGCCAGCCGGTGTAGTAGACGGGCTGGACTCCCGCAAGGTCGCCCAGGACCGCGACGCGGGTGCCCTGCTGCAGGACCACGACGTAGCTGCCGGGCCAGGTGGTCAGATGGCGCAGGGCGCCGCCGCTGGTGGCCAGCAGGGCGGTGCGCAGCGCGGAGTCGGCCGCGCCGCAGCGGCCGAGGACGAAGAGGCGTGCCAGCGCGCCGTCTTCCGGCGGGAACGCGGGCGTGGGCGCACCGGTCGCGGACGGGGCCGGAAGCTCCTCGAGGTCAGGGAAGCCGTTCTGCACGACGTGCCGGTGGTGCCGGCGGAAGCGGTAGACCGCGACGCCGCGGATCTCGTCGGGGCGCCAGTCGCCGACGACCCACAGCGGGTCGTTCCCCGGCCAGAGCAGGCGGCCGCCGACCGGCCGCAACGCGGCGGCCTCCTGCCCGGCCCTGCCGCGCACGCCGTTCCAGCCCACCACCCACCGCATCGTCGCCTCCCCGGCAAGGCAGCACGGTGCCGCACCGTCAGCTCACATGGTGCCAGCTCACGGCGCGCACGTCGGCGGCCTCGCAGAGATCGACTTCCCTTCTGTGTACGGTCGTTGATCACCCGTCAGCCCGAGCATGCGACAAATGCGAAGAAAAGCGCACCGAATCACCCAGCAGGCAGCCCCGGGCGGCTCGGGCCCCGGGCCATCCCCTCCCTGGTCCGGGCCCCGACCCCTGGGGCCCGGACCAGGAGGGCCCGGACGGACGAGCCCCACGCCCGCCCCGAACTGCGCGGTGACTTCGCGGCCCGGGAGGTGTCCGCACACCCCCCGGGCCGGTCCGCCGCCGCGCGGGGATGTACGGCGGCGGCGTCCCCCGACCCGCCGGGTCCTCGACGGCAGGCCGACCCACGCCACCATGCAACTGCCGGAACCGCACGTCAGGGAGGGGGCACGGCGGGGCGCACCGCCGCACGCGCCAGGGGCATAGGCCAGCCATCCGGCGTACGCCTGTGCGGTTCGTCCGGGGCGAATCCCGCAGGCGGGAGGTCGGCCGTCTCGGCCGTGGCCGGTACCTGTTCCCGCCATCCGGTACAAGACCCCTTAACCCTGGGAACCCGGGGAACTACTCTGGGTGTTATCAGTCAGGATGGGTGATATCCCGTCAAGGGGCTGCTTCCCAGGGGCAGTCGGATCAAAATCAGAACAGTCGGGGCCGTCGGGACGGCCGCCACGGTCGGGATCGAGCAGTCGAGGGGGTGCAGCCGGGAATGGTGGCCAACGGGCGCGGACCGAACGAGAAGCTGGGCTCCCTGCTGACGCTCGCGGGCATCAGCAACGCCGGGCTGGCCCGGCGCGTCAACGATCTCGGCGCACAGCGGGGCCTGACGTTCCGCTACGACAAGACGTCGGTGGCCCGGTGGGTCACCAAGGGCATGGTCCCGCAGGGGCCCGTGCCGCACCTGATCGCGACGGCGATCGGCGGCAAGCTCGGACGGAGCGTCCCGCTGGAGGAGATCGGCCTGGGCAGCGCCGATCCGACGCCCGAGGTCGGCCTCTCCTTCCCGCGCGACGTCCCCGCGGCGGTGCGCTCCGCCACGGAGCTGTGGCGCCTCGATCCCGGCCGCGCCCGCAAGCCCGGTGCGACCGGCCCGGGTTGGTGGGACAGCCTGGCCGGCACCTTCTCCGTCGCCGCGTACGCCACGCCCGTCTCCCGCTGGCTGATCACGCCCGTGGACGGCTCGGTCGCCCGCGAGTCGACGGCCGCCACCTCGTTCTCCGACGTGCACGAGCCCTCCGACCTGGCCCGCCTCGCCGACGCGCAGGGCCGCCCGTACCGGGTGGGCCACGCCGACGCGGCGAAGCTACGGATGGCGGCGGAGGAGGCCCGCCGCTGGGACTCCCGCTACGGCGGCGGCGACTGGCGCTCCTCGATGGTCCCCGAGTGCCTGCGCCGCGACGCGGCGCCGCTGCTGCTCGCCTCGTACAGCGACGAGGTCGGCCGCGCGCTGTTCGGCGCGACCGCTGAACTCAGCCGCCTGGCCGGCTGGATGGCCTTCGACACCGGCCAGCACGAGGCCGCGCAGCGCTACTACATCCAGGCGCTCCGGCTGGCCCGGGCAGCAGCGGACGTGCCGCTCGGCGGCTACGTGCTCGCCTCGATGAGCCTCCAGGCCACCTACCGCGGCGCGGCCGAGGAGGGCGTCGACCTGGCGCAGGCGGCGGTGGAGCGCAACCGCGGTCTGGCGACCGCGCGCACCATGTCCTTCTTCCGCCTGGTCGAGTCCAGAGCCCACGCCCGTGCGGGCGACGCGACGGCCTGCGCGGCGGCGCTCGCGGCGGCCGAGAGTTGGCTGGAACGCGCCCGGGCCGGGGATCCGGATCCGGCCTGGATCGACTTCTACACCTGGGACCGGCTCGCGGCCGACGCCGCGGAGGGCTTCCGCGACCTCGGCATGCCGGGCAAGGTACGCGAGTTCACCGAGCGGGCGCTGGCGCGCCCCACCGAGGAGTACGTCCGCTCGCACGGCCTGCGCCTGATCGTCTCGGCGATGGCCGAACTCGACCAGGGCGAGCTGGAACGCGCGGTCGCAGCGGGCAACCGGGCGCTGGACGTGGCCGGAAGGATCTCCTCGCAGCGCACCCGGGAGTACCTGGGCGAGATGCTCAAGCGGCTGGACCGCTTCAAGGGCGAACGCATCGCGGAGGAGCTCGTCGAGCGGGCCAGGCTGACGCTGGCGGCTCCGGCCTGACCCAGGTGGCCCGCGGACCCCGCGCGGCCGCATGTCGGCAGAGCCCCACGCCTTCGGACTGCTCCAACTAGAGTTCCCGCATGGGTTCCTCCTACGACTGCGACGTCGTGATCATCGGTGGCGGGATCGTCGGGCTCAGTGCCGCGTACGCGTTGAGCCTCGCTCGGCCCGGGGCGGACGTGATCGTGCTGGAGAAGGAGCCGCGGCTCGGCGCGCACCAGACCGGCCACAACAGCGGCGTGATCCACAGCGGGCTGTACTACAAGCCCGGCTCGCTGAAGGCGCGCTTCGCCCTGGCCGGCGCGGCCGAGATGGTGGAGTTCTGCAAGGAGCAGGGCCTGCCGCACGAGGTGACCGGCAAGCTCGTGGTCGCCGTCGACGAGACCGAACTGCCCCGGCTGCGCGCCCTCGCGGAGCGCGGGCGGGAGCACGGACTGCCGATCCGCGAGCTCGCCGCGGGCGAGATCGCGCAGTACGAGCCGCACGTGCGCGGGGTCGCCGCGCTGCACGTCGGAACGACGGGCCTGGCCGACTTCCCCGCCGTCGCGCAGCGGTACGCGGAGCTGTCGGGGGCGCGGATCCGGACCGGGAACGCGGTCACCGCGATCGACCGCCGCGCGGACGGGGTGACGGTCACGACCTCGCTCGGCGAGGTCCGCGCCCGCGCGCTGGTGAACTGCGCGGGTCTGTACAGCGACCGGGTCGCGCGGCTGGCCGGTGACGAGCCGGGGCTGCGCATCGTCCCGTTCCGCGGCGAGTACTTCGAGCTCTCCCCTGCCGCGGCCGCGCTCGTGCGCGGGCTCGTCTACCCCGTGCCGGACCCGGCGTTCCCCTTCCTCGGCGTGCACCTGACCCGCGACCTGGTGGGCGGCGTCCACGTGGGCCCGAACGCCGTGCCGGCGCTGGCCCGTGAGGGGTACGGGTGGAGCCGGATCAGTGTGCGGGACCTCGTCGAGACGGTGAGCTGGCCGGGCACCTGGTCCCTCGCGTCCCGCCACTGGCGCGCGGAGGCGGTGGAGCTGCACCGCTCCCTCAGCCACCGCGCGTTCACGCGCGCCCTGCGGCGGCTGCTGCCGGACATCACCGAGCACGACCTCGTCCCCGCCCCGGCCGGCGTCCGCGCCCAGGCGGTCGACCGCCACGGCACGCTCGTCGACGACTTCGCCTTCGCGCAGGGGCCGCGCACGGTCCACGTCCTCAACGCCCCCTCGCCCGCGGCGACCGCCTCCCTGCTCATCGGCCGCGAGATCGCCTCGCGCACCCTCACCGCGTTGGACGCGTAGCGTCCTCGGGGAGCCGCTGCCCGTTCCGTAGACTGGAGCGCATTGTGACCAGTCAGACCGCCGCCCCCGCCATAACCCCCGGCGCCGACGCCCGCCTCGACGTCCGCGCCGCAGCCGACGACGCCCGGCCCGGGTCGCCCGTCTCGCCCGAGTTGCACCGGGAGCGGCGGATCCGGAGCTTCCACCCGCGGAAGGGGCGGATGAGCACCGCCCAGCACGACGCGCTGGCGCGGTCGTGGGACGGGTACGGCATCCGCGTCGACGGCAAGCGTCGGCTGGACCTGGACGAGTGGTTCGGGCGGGCGGACGCGCGGGTCGTGCTGGAGATCGGCTTCGGCATGGGTGACGCGACCGCCACCATGGCCGCCGCGGAGCCGGATCGGTGCGTGCTCGCCGTCGACGTGCACACGCCGGGGCACGGCAACCTGCTGCGCCGGATCGAGTCCGACGGTCTCGACAATCTCCGGCTGGCCGAGGGCGACGCCGTGGTGCTGCTGCGCGACCAGCTCGCGCCGCAGAGCCTGGACGGACTGCGGATCTTCTTCCCGGACCCGTGGCCGAAGGCGCGCCACCACAAGCGCCGACTGATCCAGCCGGAGTTCATCGCCCTCGCCGTCTCCCGGCTGCGGCCGGGTGCGACGGTGCACTGCGCGACCGACTGGGAACCGTACGCCGAGCAGATGCTCGAGGTGCTGAGCGGCTCCGCCGAGCTGGAGAACCTGCACACGGACTACGCGCCGCGTCCCGACTGGCGGCCGGTGACCAAGTTCGAACGGCAGGGTCTGGCCAAGGGTCACGTCGTCCGGGATGTTCTGTTCCGCCGGGTCTGACGGTCTGACCCGCAGGAACTGCTTACCGGCCGCTCCGCGCCACCGCTAAGGTCGTGGGGTGAGCAGCGAGTACGAGGAGCCCGCGGCCGTTGCGGCAGCCGGTCCGATACCCGAACCGCACCCCGCCGTTTCCGTCGACGCCGTCGACGGCGCGGTGCTGCCCGAGGGACTGCCGGCGGCCCCGCAGGCCGGCGGCACGGACGCGCTGCCGTTCAGCCCGCCGACCAGCTTCCGCTACAAGGTGCGGCGCAACCTGCTGGAGAACCGGTGGCTGCGCCTGCTCGCGGTCGTGCTGGTGCTGGCGCTGTGCGGGGTGGTCATCCTCGCCAAGCTGCAGAAGATGACCGGCACCTCCGGCTTCCTGGTCGGCGCCTCGCTGGCCGTGCTGCCAGTGCCGCTGATCCTCGGCGCGTTCTACTGGCTCGACCGCGTCGAGCCCAAGCCGTGGAAGCTGCTGCTGTTCTGCTTCGGCTGGGGCGCCTGCGCGGCCACCCTGGTCGCGCTGCTGGCCAACGACTGGGCCACCACCGAGTTGATCAGCCATCAGGTGGGCGGCGGCGAGACGCTGAGCGCGAGCCTGGTGGCGCCGCTGGTCGAGGAGACCTGCAAGGGCTCGGCGCTGCTGCTGATCTTCCTGTTCCGCCGCCGGGACTTCACCGGCATCGTCGACGGCGCGGTGTACGCGGGCTTCACCGCGACCGGCTTCGCCTTCACCGAGAACATCCTCTACATCGGCCGCTCGGTCGCCGACGGCAGCCCGGACGGCGGCAGCGCCGTCGTGGTCACCGTCTTCACCTTCCTGATGCGCGAGGTGATGTCGCCGTTCGCGCACCCGCTGTTCACGTCGATGACGGCGGTCGGCTTCGGTGTGGCGGCGATCAGCCGCAAGCGCTGGCAACGGATCTGCGCCCCGATCGCCGGCTGGATCTTCGCCATGCTGATGCACGGCACCTGGAACAGCTCTCCGTCGCTGGGGGCGGCGGGCTTCTTCGGCGTCTACTTCCTCTTCATGGTCCCGGTCTTCGCGCTGATGGTGTGGCTGCTGGTCTGGGCGCGCGGCAACGAGCTGCGGACGGTCGGCCGCCAGCTGGCGGTGTACGTGACGGCGGGCTGGATGAGTTCGCCGGTCCCCGTGGTGATGTCGTCGATGCGCACCCGCAAGCAGGCCCGCGCCCTGGCCCGGTTCCAGCAGGGCCCGGCCGGGGACCGGGCGATGCGGGAGTACCTGTCCTTCGCGACCTCGCTGGCGCTGCTGCGCGAGCGGGTGGCGCGCGGCCTGGCCGTCCAGCACTTCACGGAGCGCGAGCAGGAGCTGCTGCACCACCTGTGGGAGCGGAAGGACGCGGTCGCGACGGTGTTCGCGCGGGTCGGCGAGCAGGAGTGGTTCCGCAAGCACCCGCCGCTGATGCCCGCGTTCGGCCGCCCGGGCCCGATGCCCATGGGCGTGCCGATGGGGACCCCCATGCAGGTTCCGGTGCAGGGGTACCGCGCTCCGTACGGCCGGCCTGGCCCGTACGCACCCCAGCCCGGCCCGTACGGACAGCCGGGGCCCTACGCCCAGCCCGGCCCGTACGGGCAGCCCGGCCCGTACGGGCAACCGGGGCCGTACGCGCAGCCCGGCCCGTACGCGCAGCGCCCGTACCCGCAGCCGTACCCGTATCCGGCGGCTCAGTCGCAGCCGTACCCGTATCCGGCGGCCCAGTCGCAGCCGTACCAGCCCCACCCGTACCAGCCCGCCCAACCGCAGCCGCAGCCGCAGCCGCAGCCGCAGGCTCCGGCTCCGCAGGGCCACCCGTACCCCGCGACCCGGCCCGGGACGGCGGCCCAGGAGGCGACGCGGGAGGCAGCACAGGAGCCGGCGCGGGAGGCGGGGCAGGAGCAGCAGCCGCCCACCGCCGAGCACTGACCACCGGCGTCCCACCAGCGACTTCGGCCGTACCGGAACCATCGGGACCCCCTGCCGCGTTGTTCTGGATATCCGCACATCGATGTGCGGCGACGCCGACACAGCGTCAGGAGGCAGCGCCGGTGACCGATGGCATCTACCGGATGGCCGTGACCAGTGGGCACGGACATCAGGAGACTGTTGCCCTGGCCGAGCAGCAGCTGCGGCAGTGGCTCAAGGCACTGCACTACGACGAACCGGGCTCGGGGAACGGGCGGCGGCGAGTCGGACCGCAGGCCGTGCTGGACCAGGTGGCCCGTGGCAAGGCCGTGCAGGGGCGGCTGGCCCGCTGGCGGCTGCGCGAGTTCACCGTGCAGGGCATCTGGCAGACCTCGCTGACCGTGGCCACCGCGCGCGACGGCCACACCTGGGTACAGCTGGACGCCGAGCAGCTGCCGGTGCGCGGCGAGGAGCCGGCGAAGGCGCCCGTTCCGGCGCTGGCCCGCGGGCTGCTGGACGTGCTGGACGCGACGGAGGGCGAACAGCCCGGCTCGGCACGGGTGCACGCGCTGCCCGGGGTGATCGAGCGGGGCGACGTCGACGACATCCTCGACGAGCTGTGCGACCCGGACCGGCGGCTGCCGATCGTCGTCGCCAGCACCCCCCTCCACACCGACTTCGAGGACTGGCTCGACGACACCGTCGACCCGCTGCTGCGCAGCTGCAGTGGCCTCGCCGTCCTCTACGCCCTCTCCCCCGGCGCGGAACGCGCCTTCAACACGGCGCTGGAGCACCACCGCGTCTACGGCGGCGCGGTGCGCACGTACCTGCCGGGCCTGGATCCGGCGTGGGCGCCGGAGGCGGCCCGGCACCGGGTGATGTCGCGCACCACGATCGAGGACAACCTGCGGCGCGCGTCCGGCCTGCTGGCCTGGCTGCCGCGCCGGCTCGCCGTGCAGGCCCCTCTGGCGGACCAGCTCGTCGGCCTGCCGCCGCTGCGTCCCGAGGGCCTGCCCGAGGCCGACGCGATCCAGCCCGGCGGCCTCCTCGTGGACCACGAGGAGGAGGAGGCCCACGAGCAGCGGGCCCGTGCGGAGGAGCTGCAGGAGGTCCGCCGGTGGCTGCGCGCCGCGGAGGAGCGCGAGTCCCTGCTGGCCGCCGAGTACGACGAGCAGTACAGCGAACTGCGCGCGGTCCGCACGAAGCTGCGCACGCTCTCCGGTCGCCCCATACGTCCGCAGGACTCCGAGCCCGCGACCTTCGCGGAGCTGCTGGACCGTCTGGACGAGTTCCCGCAGCTGGCGTTCACCGGTGACGCGCGGCTGACCAAGGAGCTGGACGAGCAGACCGACCACCCCACCTGGGTCCGGATGACCTGGGACGCGCTGATGGCCCTCCAGGACTACGCCGAGTCCGCGAAGTCCGGCTCAGCCGGCGGCGACTTCCGCAGCTGGTGCGAGAACACCCCGCCGGACTGCCACCCCTTCCCGCCGCGCAAGGTGATCCGCGGGGAGTCCCGGACGGTGAGCACCAACGCCAAGTGGAAGCGGGAGCGCCAGCTGCACGTCCCCGTGGAGGTCGACCCGTCCGGTCGCGTCTTCATGGGCGCCCACCTGCGCATAGGCGGTGGCGGCACGGCTCCGCGCCTGCACTACCACGACGACTGCTCCGGCACTGGGCGGGTCTACATCGGCTACATCGGGCTGCACCTGCACAACACGCGTACGAACTGACCCAACGACTGACGGAGGTTCACTTTCCATGGCTCAGGTCCCCTCTTCGCTCGTCGCCGCCACCGGCCTCGTCGGCGGCTACGCCGTCGCCCGCGCGACGAAGCGCCGCGAGCTGGGCGGCGTGGCGCTCGCCACGGCGGGCGGCGTCGCCGCATGGCAGTGGCGCCGCGCGGCCGGCCCGAAGGCGGCCGCGGCGCTGGGCGGCCTC
>NZ_BBPP01000005.1:73314-278624 GCF_000787835.1 Streptacidiphilus melanogenes | reverse complement strand
TGGCAGTGGCGCCGCGCGGCCGGCCCGAAGGCGGCCGCGGCGCTGGGCGGCCTCTACGTCGCGGCGTTCGCGGGCTCCCACCCGCTGGCGAAGAAGCTGGGCGCATGGCCGTCGGTCCTCACGGTGGCGGGCACCATGGCCCTGGCCTCCTGGGCCGTCGCCGACCGGAAGTAGGCAAAGCCTTTCGCTCCCCCAGAAGTTGCAGACCAGGGGCGCGAGGCTCCGCTGATATGCGGCTCCGCCGCGCGGGCGCGACAGGCCACCGATGAGCAGAAGGTCCTCACTGCGCAGGGCCATCCGCACGCCGGTGGTTTCTCGCGCCCGCGCGGCGGAGCCGAATGTCAGCAGAGTCCCGCGCCTCTGGACAGTGCAACGACCCTGCGACTCAGACGCTCAGGCCGTGCGCGGCGAACCACGCCGCGGGGGCGACCGGGTCCGCGCCGTCGGGGCGGACCTCGATGTAGACGTGGGGGGTGGTGAAGCCCCGGGAGGAGCCGACGCGGCCGATGGGGTGGCCGGCGGGGACGGAGCCCGTGGCGGCGGCGATCGCGGAGAGGTGGCAGTACCAGATCTCCGTGCCGTCGGGCAGCGTCTGGATGACGCGGTAGCCGTAACTGCCGGCCCAGCCGGCGGAGGTGATGGTCCCGGCGCCCACCGCACGGACGGGGGTGCCCGCGGGGGCCGGGAAGTCCTGGCCCGGGTGGAGGTGGGACCAGTAGGACGCATCGCGGCCGAGGCCGGTCGAGGCGCAGGCGATCGGGGGGACGAGCGGGCCGACGGCCCGCACCCGCTCGGCCGCCGCGGCCTTCGCGGAGGCCGCGGCCGCGGCCTCGAGGCGGACGGACTGCGCCACCGTCGGCGCGGCGGAGGTGTGGTCCGGCCCGCCCTGGGTACGGATGCGGTCGAGGAGCGCGGTGCCGGCGTCGGAGGCGTGGGCGGTGGACGCCGCGCCTGCGTGCTCGTCGACGAAGAGCGAGCCCGTCGCGCCGCTGTGCTCGCCGCGCTCGGCGTGCTCCGCCGCCATCGCGGGGCCGGCGAGGCCGATGACGCTGCTGGCCCCGACCGCCATGGCCGCCAGGCCCAACGCGGCGCCGCGCTGCCGCGGCATGGCGAGGACGGGCTGGTCGGTCGGCGCCGGGTGCTGGACCTCGGCCGGGTATGCCGCCATGACTGGCGTGCTCCTTTCCGTCCCTACGCCGACCGGGTTAGCTGACGGGTTCGGAGAGGGAGGTCTCCTACGGCCTCAAGGCCGATACACCCCAGGTGCGTTGGGTCCCCGGTTCCATACGGATTAGGCGATACACACGACGTCCGCGCGTACTGTTATGGAAAGTTAATACTAAAGCGGCCTGAATCCAAGTGTTTCCCGGGGGGCAGTTGGGGCCACAGCGCCCGTCGGCCGTCATCGGGCGGCGGGGTAGAGCCATGCGACGAGCCTGCCCGCGACGGCGTCGGAGGAGAGGGTGCGCGCGTTCGCGAAGCTCCCGTCCTGGGTGGTGGCCCGGACGGTGCCGTCCGGGTTGAGCACCACCAGCGCGGGGATGCCGCTGCGCTTGAGGTCGATCCAGCGCGCGGCGAGCGCGCCGTTGCGGTCGTAGTGGCCGATGTCGACGAGGACCAGGCGGTAGTCGCGCTGGAGCACGAGCCTCACGGCCGGGTCGGTGACGCGGCGGGCGAGCGCCTGGCAGTCGACGCACCAGTCGGCCCCGAACTCCACCAGCACCGGCCGTCCGTCCAGGCGCGACTGGGCCAGCGCCGCCGCGACGGCGGCGGAGGCGTCCGCCCGGGGGTCGTAGCCCGTCGGCACCGGCGCGGGCACGACCGGGGAGACGCTGACGAAGGGTTTCGCGTAGTGCGGCGCGAGCGTGGCACCGCGCCCGTTCACCTGCACGCAGCCCGTCAGCCCGAGGAGCGGTCCGAGGAGGAGTGCGAGAAGCAGCGCGGGGAGCGGCGCGCGGGGGGCGGCGTGCGGCGGCGGGGCGGTCGGGGCACGAAGTGGTCGCACAGGGTCCAGTGCAACACCCGGCCACCCGCCGAACGGGCTCGACGCGCCGTCACCGGTCGGCCCCCGACCCTACAGCGAGAGGTAGACGAGGCTGCCGGCGCCGGCGAGGAAGCAGTAGATGGCGAACGGGGTGAGCGTCTTGGTCTCGAAGTACTTGTCGAGGAAGCGCACCGCCACGTAGCCGGCCACGAACGCGCAGATGCTGCCGACCAGGAGCTGGCCGTGGATGCCCGCCCCCTGCGAGCCCGCGAGCGAGGGGAGCTTCAGCAGGGCCGCGCCGCCGATCGCCGGGGTGGCCAGCAGGAAGGCGAACCGGGCGGAGTCCTCGTGGCGCAGGCCCTTGAAGATACCGGCGCTCATGGTCACACCGGAGCGGCTGATGCCGGGCAGCAGCGCCAGGATCTGCGCGGCGCCGACCCAAAGAGCGCTGGCCCAGCCGAGCTTGACGATGCGCCGGTCCGAGATGACGTCGGGGTGCAGCTGCTCGTCGCCCGGGCTCGACAGGTCGCCGGCCCGGCGTCGGCCGGTGCCGCCGCGCTTGAGCCGCTCAGCGAAGAAGAGCACGAAGCCGTTCAGCATCAGGAAGAAGGCGGCCGGGATCGGCTTGCCCAGGTTCTCGCGGAAGACCTTGTCCAGTGCGATACCGGCGACGCCGACCGGGATGGTGGCGACGATCAGCAGCCAGGCCAGCCGCTGGTTGACCGTCTCGATCCGCCGCTCCTTGATCGAGCTGAAGAGGCCCTGCAGCACCCGCGCCCAGTCCTTGCGGAAGTAGACGACCAGCGCCACCGCGGTGGCGAGGTGCAGCCCGACCAGAACGCTGAGGTACGGCGACTGGTCGCCGGCGACGTTCAGGTCGTCCGAGTACGGCTTGCCGAGCAGCGCGGGTATCAGGATGCTGTGGCCGAGGCTGGAGACCGGGAACAGCTCGGTGACGCCCTGCAGCAGGCCGACGCCGATCGCTTCGGGATAGGTGAGCACGGACATCGGTATGGCGACCTTGGGCTGCTGGAGGGACGGGACGTCGAGCAGCCCGAAATTACTACAAGCGTGTAGACGCCAGGCGCCCGGATGGCGGGTGTTCATCCACCCGTCGAGTGATGTTCACCGAGGCGAGCCAGAGCGGGAGTCCGACGATCACCGACAGCCAGATCGGCGACATCAACCGGTCCGCCTCGTACGCCAGCGGATGCGCCACGACCGACGCGATCCCGGTGACCGCGCAGCCGACAGCGTAGGCGGCGACCGGCGTCGGCGCGCGCCGCAGCCCGAGCGCCGCGAGCCCGAGCGCGACGGGCAGCACCGGCGCCGTCGCGGTGCTCTGCGCCCACTGCCACCACATCCGCAGGTTCAGCACGACGAGCCGGGCGTGCGGGTCGGACGCGAGCGGCTGGGTGAAGTGCGCCGAGAACAGGTCGTCGAGGCTCAGCTCAAGTGAGGGCAGGTGCAGGACCGCGTCCGCGACGACGAGCCCCGCGAGCGCGGCCAGTGAGGCGGCGCCGACGACCACCGTGCCTCCGACCTGCGCGCCGCTCCCTCGCCCGGCCCGGCTCCTGCCGCGGCGCAGCGCGGCAAGGACGGCCGAACCGAGCGCGGTGACGAGCGCGAGCGGCGCCAGCTCGGCGTACCGGACGAGGCCGAGCGCGAGGTAGGCGGCGACGAGCAGCGCTCCTCCGGCCCACAGGCGCGGTCGCCGTCCGTCGCAGCAGAGCGCCACTGCGAGCAGACCCGCCGTCAGGCAGAGCAGTGCGGCCCCCTCCGAGAGCGGCCGCACCCCGTAGGTGCCGGTGGGACAGAGGCAGCAGAGCAGCTGCCCGATCGCCGCGACGCGCCTGCGCGCGAGCGGGAGGACGACGCGGAGCGTCGCGAAGACCAGCGTTCCGGCGACGCCGGTCAGCAGCACGGAGGTGACACGCAGCGCGGTCGGTCCGCCGAGCAGCATGACGGCCGGCGCCGCGAGCAGCGGGTAGCCGGGCCGGGTGGCGAAGATCCGCAGGTACCGCGGGTCGTTCGGTGGGAGCACCGTCGCGCCGAGGCGCGCCCGGCACGCGGCGACGCCCGCCTGGAGGGCCGCGGCGTCGGGTTCGGGGAAGGAGGTGGCGACCGGCAGGAGCAGGCTTCTTCGGAGGTCGACCTTGGCCGACTCGGCGCAGTAGTCGGCGTTGGCCGCACGTTGCGCGACGACCGCGGACTGGCCCGCGTACTCACGGGCGAGCAGGTCGTAGCGGTAGCTGTCGTTGCTGAAGCTGCTCGTGGGGAGCGCGAAGAGCTGGAGCAGGACGAACAGGAGGAGCAGCAGCGCGGGCAGCGCGCCGGCGTTCGTCCTCAGCTCCCGGATCACCTCCCGAGGCTCGCACCCGACCCGCGCCCCGGCACGTCGGAACTCGACGGCTTCGCCCGTTCAGGTGCAACGAAAAGGCCCCCCGGCCGACGGCCGGGGGGCCTGAACCACGTCATCACGCCGTCATGCCGCCGTGGCGAGCTCCGCGGGCTGCGGGGAGCCGGTGACGACCGTGCTGCGCACCGGGGCGGCGTTGTCCGCGACGGCGGGCAGCACCCGGCGCAGCCGCCAGGCCACGACGGTGATGGCAACGCAGAACACGGCGAGCGCAGCGAGGTACAGCGTCGACAGTCCGGCGCCGACCAGGAGCACGCCCAGCGCGGGACCGAGCGCGATCGCCACCTGCTTGACCAGTGCGAACGCCGCGTTGTAGGTGCCGAGCAGGCGCGCCGGGGCGAGGTCGGCGACGATCGGGCCGAGGGTCGGCGCGAGCAGCGCCTCGCCGACGCCGAAGAGGGCGTAGGTCATCATCATCGAGCCGATCGCGGCGAGCGAGCCACCGTGGAAGAGGCCCGCGACACCCGCGAAGATCCACGCGGCCAGCCAGACGATGCCGGTCGCCGCGATCGCGGTGGTGCGGCGACGGCGCGCGGTGATCCGGACGACGAACATCTGCAGCAGCACGATCGCGAAGGTGTTCACGCCGAGGCCGATGCCGAGCGCGGACGGCGAGATGCCGACCGTGCTGGTCGCGTACGCGGCCACGCCGCTCTCGAACTGGCCGTAGCAGGCGAAGAAGATCAGCCCGGCGAGAACGGAGAGCTTGACCATCGCCCGGTCGCCCAGCAGCGTCCGGAAGTCCGAGCCGCCGGCCTTGCGGGCAGGGGCATCCTCGGCGGTCATCGCGGCGGGGAGCCGGATGGTGCCGGTCACGGCGGCGAGGACCAGGAACATCAGCGCCTCGATCGAGAAGAGCAGCGTCAGGCTGCCCGGCCGGGAGACGTCGACGATCTGGCCGCCGAGCATCGCGCCGATGCCCATGCCCAGGTTGACCAGGGTGAACTGGAGCGCGAAGGCGTGTGCCCGGGTGGACCGGGTGGAGCTGCGGACGACCATGGTGGCCAGGGCGGGCTGGCAGGTGGTGACGCCTGCGCCGAACAGGAAGGCCGCCACCAGGATTGTCCACTGCGTGGTGGCCAGCCCGAAGCTGAGCGCACCGAGTGCGGTCAGCACCGCGCCGGCGACCAGCACCGGGCGCGGACCGAAGCGGTCGATGCCACGGCCGCCCAGCGGCAGCACCACCAGCGCGGCGGCGGCGAACAGGGTGAAGACCAGCCAGGCGGTCATGGAACCCAGACCGCGCACCTTCTCCACGTAAACGAACATGTAGGGGAGGGTGAACCCACTGCCGAAGGCACTCAGGGCATTCCCCACCTGGACGCGGCGCAGCGCCCCCCGCATCGTCTTCTCCTTCGTGATCGCCATCTCGCACACCGCCCTTCTCGAACCGTCTCTCAAGCCGTCTCTTGAGCCGTCTTCTTACGACCCCGTCTTCGTATCGAACGAAAGACTACACTACTAAAGTCTTCAGATGGCAACTTTTAATCCCGCAAGGCTTGAGCATGAGACACTGGCTGCCATGACAGAGTCGTCGCAGGAGCCCGGCCAGGAGCCGCACGAGCTCGCGATCAGCGAGCAGGTCGCGGTCTACCAGCGCGAGTTCCCCAATGTGGATCCGCAGGTCGAGACGATCGTCTCGACCCTCAGCCGCTTGGTCCGGC
Source organism: Streptacidiphilus melanogenes (assembly GCF_000787835.1). Taxonomy (GTDB): domain Bacteria; phylum Actinomycetota; class Actinomycetes; order Streptomycetales; family Streptomycetaceae; genus Streptacidiphilus; species Streptacidiphilus melanogenes. Next base: position 272,557 of record NZ_BBPP01000005.1, on the reverse strand, counting down.
GCATGACCGTCTCCTACGGACGGCACCTCAACGACCTCGGCATCTCCTCCGCGGACTGGGAGGTCCTCAAGGCGCTGATCGTCGCCGGAGCCCCCTACCGGCTCGGGCCGGGCGAGCTGGCCAAGCGCATCGGGCTGACCCCTGCGGCGATGACGCACCGGGTCGACCGGATGGCCACCGCGGGGCTGGTCACCCGCAGCCGGGACGAGAGCAACCGCGTGCGCGTCAACATCGAGCTGACCGAGCTCGGTCGCGAGAAGTGGCTGGAGTCGATGCGCATGGCGGCCGTGTTCGAGGAGAGCCTGCTGCAGGACGCCGGGCCGGAGGAGCGCTCGGAGCTCGCCGGCGCGCTGGACCGGATGCTGCGCCGCGTCGAGGACAGCCAGCCCGACGCCCACGGGCGCAACGAGGACCCGACCGGCGACGGTGACGGGCACTGACAGCCGAGCAGGCCGAACAGTGAGAGGGGCGCGGCACCGCCGAAACGGTGCCGCGCCCCTCTCACTGTTCGGACGTCAGGAGAGCCCGTTGGCCTTGAGCCAGGTGTCCGCGACCGCACCCGGGTCCGCGCCCTGGGCGCCCACCTGGGCATCCAGCTGCATCAGGCCGTCGGTGGTGAGCTTGGAGGAGACGTCGTTGAGGACGGTGACGGCTCCGGCCGGCAGCGACTTGTTCGCCAGCGGCACCACGTTCTGGAAGCCGAACAGACCCTTGTCGTCGACCAGGGTCACCCAGCCGTTCTTCTGGATCATGGAGTCGGTGGTGAAGATGTCGGCGATCTGGACGTTGCCGTCCTTCAGTGCCGTCTCGGTCAGCGTGCCACCGGCGTCCAGCGCCTTGTAGCTCTTGAAGGTCAGACCGTAGGTGTCCTTCAGGCCGACCAGGCCCTGCTCGCGGGTCTGGAACTCCGGCGAGGCGCCGATGACGAGCGAGCTCGCGTCCTTGCTCAGCGAGCTGATGGTGGACGCCGAGGTCAGGTTCAGTTGCTTGGCCGTGGCGGCGTCGACCGTCAGCGAGTCCTTGTCCTCGGCGGCGGAGGGGTTGAGCAACTGCAGCGTCGGGCTCAGCTTGGCGGCCGTCTTGGCGTCGGTGTCGGCGGTGCTGGTGCCCACGGCCTTCGGGTCGAGGTAGGCGAGCAGTGCGCCGTTGTACTCGGGCATCAGCGTGACCGCGCCGTTCTTCATCAGCCCGTAGGAGATCTCACGGCTGCCGATGTTCGGGTGGTACTTCACCGTGAAGCCCTTGGCCGCGAGGGCGTGGCCGTATATGTCGGCCAGGATCGTGCTCTCGGAGAAGTTGTTGCTGCCGACGGTGATGACGCCTCCGCCCGCGCTCGCCGAGGGCGCCAGCGGGTTTGCGGCGGTGGAGCTGGACGAGCCGCAGGCGGAGAGGGCGACGGCGGCTGCGGCCGCCACCACGACAGCGGCCGTACGGGTACGGGTGGAGCGGGAGGCGAGGAAGAAGGTCACGGTTCCAATCCGGCTTCTGCTGTGGTCGCTGTGCTCGGTCGTGGGCTCGTTCGGGCGTCGTTCTCGGTCGTCGTTCGGGCCCCGTTCGGACAAGGCCACAGATGATCAAATCCGCTGCAACGCAGGCAAGTCAACGGATATTTGGTCACGATCGACCACGTCGGACCGAACGATGGTGTACCGCCGCACGCGGAGACCGGAAGTCCGGCGGCCCCGTTGTCGCGCAATATTCACAGTCGCCTCTGACAAACGGACCGCCCAACCGGTAGTCTCGCCGCGGTCACGGGTTCGGGGGGCGGGCTCAGGTTCGACCCGCCGCCGGATACACCGTCAACACGAAGGAATCGCAGGGACATTAGGAGCTCCTCTTGTCCTCCCTGGACACCTTGGCCGACCGGCTCGGACGGCGTCTCACCCGGCTGCCGTTCCGGCGCAAGCTCAACACGCTGATCGCCGCCCCGCTCGTCGTGATCACCCTGCTCGGTACGGCGTCGATGGCGGGCCAGGTCAGCCAGGCCCAGTCCGCGGCCGCCGAGGCCGACCTGCTCGGCAACAGCGCCACCGTCGCCGGGCTCGTCGACGACATCCAGCACGAGCAGGCGCAGGCGATCCTCTACTACGAGAGCTACTGGAGCGCCCCGGCCGGAGTCGCCAAGAACCCGGCCGAGCACGCCGCCTACCTGGCCGCTCAGCATGCCACCGACGCCCAGGCGGCCGCGGTCCGACGGGCCTTCGGCGGCGCGATGCCGGCGGAGCTGGACACCGCGCTGCAGAGACTGGGGCCGTACGGCCTCGGCCTCGCGCGCGAGGCGGTGGCCTCCGGCCTCCTCCCGACCGAGAACATCGACGCCTCCTACGGCGACGTCTCCGAGGACCTGATCGACGGCCTCGGCCTCACCGCCCAGCAGCACAGCCAGAGCACCGCCCGCCTCGCCGACCAGCTCGACGTGCTGCTCCGGGCCGACTCGGCCCACGCCCAGTTCGAGACGTCCGTCGTCTCGGCGCTCACCGGGGACTCCGACGCCACCGTGCAGTTCGGTGTCGCGGAGAGCAGCTTTCAGCTCTACAAGGCCCAGCAGGCCCGCTTCGCCGTGGTCGCGCCCGCGGACCGGTCGAGCGCGCTCTACGACGTCGACTTCGGCCCGGACGAGTTGCGGCTCGAGTCGGCCCTCGGCGATCTGGCGCAGAACATCTCGAGCGTCGCCCACCCGACCCCTGCCCAGCTCCGTACGGCGAGCAAGGCGGCCCAGGCGCTGGAGCCGGCGGCGGTCCGCGAGTCCGAGCAGCGTGCGGGCGTCATCAGCAGGCTGATCCCGCAGATCGCGGCCGAGGCCCGCAGCGACTCGACGCGGTCCTGGTGGCGGGCGAGCCTCCTGCTCGCCCTCGCCGTCGTCCTCTTCCTCGGCTGGGTGCTGCTGCTGACCCTGATCCGCCGCTCCATCGTCGGCCCGCTGCAGCAGGTGACCGAGGCCGCGCGCCGCGTCTCCGAGCTCTCCGCCCAGGAGTTGGCGCGCGTGGCGGACGAGGACACCCCCGCCGCCGACGGCCCGCCGCAGCTGGAGGACCTGCCGATCCTCGCGGCCGACGAGATCGGCGAGCTGGCCAGGGCGTTCAACCAGGTGCAGACCACCGCGGGCGCGCTGCTGGAGCGGCAGGCGCAGAGCCGCCGCAACATCGCGGAGATGTTCGGGAACATCGGCCGCCGCGTCGCCAACCTGACCGGCCGTCAACTCGCGCTGGTCGACGCGGTCGAACGCGGCGAGACCGACCCCGAGCTGCTCGAGCAGCTCTACCGGATCGACCACATCGCGGTGCGCCTGCAGCGCAACGCCGACTCGCTGATGCTGCTGGCCGGTCTGCGGGAAACCGAACTGGACGGGCGGCCCGCCGAGTTGAGCCACGTCGTCCGTGCCGCGCTGGGCCAGATCGAGGGCTTCGAGCGGGTCAGGCTGGTCGCCGAGGTCGACGCGACCGTGGCACCGGACCTCGTCAACGACCTCGTCCTGGTGCTGGCCGAGCTGCTGGAGAACGCGGTCTCCTTCTCCCCCGCGCACAGCGAGGTCGCCGTGACGCTGCGGGAGCGCCACGGGCAGGCGGTGCTGGAGATCGTCGACCACGGTCTGGGCATGAGCGCGGAACGGCTCGTCGAGGAGAACGCGCGCCTGGTGCGCCGCGAGCGCCTGGACCTGGCGCCGACCAGGGTGCTCGGCCTCTTCGTGGTCGGCGTGCTCGCCCGTCGCTGGGACCTCCAGGTCGCCCTGTCGCGCACCCCCGGCGGCGGTGTGACCTGTGACGTAGCCCTGCCCGCCGACCTGGTCACCCCGAGCGCGACGCTGGCGGGCCTCACCTGGTCGACGGTCGCCGCGCCCGCGCCGACCGTCGCCGCACGCATGGAAGCGGCGTTTCCCGCCCCGGAGCGGACCCCGGCCCTCACGGCCGCCACCGTCACCGCCCCCACCACGGCTCCCGCCCCGGACGGCGGCAGCGACGACACCCCGCCGCCGGGAGGACTGCGCCGACGGGTCCGCGGCGCGACCCTGCGCGAGAACCACGGCGGCGCCGCGCACTTCGCGGCGCGCCCCGCCGATCCCGACGAGGTGCGCTCCGCCCTGGAGGAGTTCGAAGCAGCGGTCAGTCGCGCGGAGCGCGACAGCAGTCCCGGTTCCACCCGTACGACCAGCACCACCGGCACGACCAGCACCCCCGAGCGAGCGGAAGGAGTGGGACAGTGACGACCGATCCCACCGTGCAGGACCTGCAAGGCGCAGCGGCGGACTTCACCTGGCTGCTGGGCCGCTTCGCCGGGGAGACCGCCGGCGTCGTCGACGCCATCGCCGTCTCCTCCGACGGCCTGCTCATCGCCGTCTCCCGGCTGCGCGACCACGCCGACTCCGAGCGGCTGGCGGCGATCGTCTCCGGCATCACCAGCCTGGCGGCGGGCGCCTCCGGCAACTACGGCCTGGGCGGGCTCAACAAGGTCATCATCGACCTGGAGGGCGGCCACCTGCTGGTCTCCTCGATCGGCAACGGCTGCGTGCTCGGCGTGGTGGCCTCCAAGGAGGCCAAGCTGGGCAACATCGCCTACGAGATGACGCTCTTCGCCAACCGCGCGGGCGCCGCGCTGAGCCCGCAGCTGATCATGGAGCTGAAGAACGGCGTCGGCGCGTGAGCGGCTCCGACGACGCCTCCGGAAGACGCGGCAAGGCGGTCGTCCGCGCGCTCCGGCCCTACGTCGACCCGCCGGAGGAGGACACCCCCGCACCGGGGCCCTCCTCCCGGTCCGCCTCCGCGTCCGGCCCCGCACCGGGGCCCGCGGGCGAGCCGGTCCGGCGCAGCCTCTCCGTCCGGCCGTTCCTGGTCACCGCGGGACGGGTGACCGACGCGGACAGGCTCCCGCTGGAGACCCAGGTCATCACCACGACGGCGGGACTCAACGCCCTGCCGGCCCTCACCTTCGAACAGCACGACATCGTCGCGGCCTGCCGCGAACCGCTGTCGCTCGCGGAGCTCGCGGCCCGGCTGCACCTGCACCTGAACGTGGTGCGGGTCCTCGCCGGCGACCTGCGCTCCGCCGGACACCTGACCGTCCACGCTCCCCAGGCCGACGCCGCCCACGACCTCTCCGTCCTGCGACGGGTGATCGACGGGCTCCGCGCCGTCCCCGACTCGCGAGGTCTCACGCGTGACAACAACCGCCCTGCCTAACCCCTCCGCGTCCGGTGCGGGCCGCCCGCCGCTGCCGGTCAAGATGGTCATCGCGGGCGGCTTCGGCGTGGGCAAGACCACGACCGTCGCCTCCATCTCCGAGATCGACCCGCTGACCACAGAGGCCTCCATCACGGAGGTCGCGGCGGGCGTCGACGACCTGACGCACACTCCGCACAAGACCACCACCACGGTGGCGATGGACTTCGGCGTGATCACGCTGGACCCGACCCTGAAGCTGTACCTGTTCGGCACGCCCGGCCAGGACCGCTTCGGGTTCATGTGGGACGACCTGGTCGCCGGGGCGCTCGGCGGTCTGGTGATCGTGGACACCCGGCGGCTGGACGACTGCTTCGCGGCGGTCGACTACTTCGAGAACAAGGGACTGCCCTTCGCCGTCGGCATCAACGTCTTCGACGGCAACCTCGACCACGACCTCGACGAGGTCCGCTGGGCCCTCGACATCCCCGACTCCGTCCCGCTGGTGCTCTTCGACGCACGGGAGCGCGGCAGCGTCCGGGACGCGCTGCTGGTGGTGCTCGAACTGGCTCTCCAGCGCGCCGAGGAGGAGTAGCCGCGGGGCGCCGGGGGTCCACGGGCTACCGGCTGCGGCGCACCCCGGGCGACACCAGGACCCTGCCCAGCAGCCAGAAGAACCCGAGCGTGGCCAGCGCCAGCGCCGCGACCAGGACCGCGCCGCCGACGACCTTCGCGTAGTTCACCTGACTGAGTCCGTCGACGATGTAGCGGCCGAGGCCGCCGAAGGAGACGTAGGCGGCGATCGTCGCGGTGGAGACGATCTGGATGGCGCCCGAGCGGATCCCGCTCAGGATCAGCGGCAGCGCCACCGGCAGCTCGACCTGCCCGAGGACGCGCCACCACGGCAGGCCGATGCCGCGTGCCGCGTCGACCAGTGACGGGTCGACGCCGCGCATCGCCTCGTAGGTGGTGACCAGGATCGGCGGGACCGCGAGGGCGACGAGCGGGACCATCACGGGGGTCAGGCCCAGGCCCATCAGGATGGTGAGCAGGACCAGCAGGCCGAAGGACGGCAGCGCGCGGGCGGCCGTCGCCAGCACGGCCAGCGCGTTGCCGCTGCGGCCGGTGTGACCGGTGACCAGGCCGACGGGCAGCGCGATCACCAGGGCGATCAGCAGCGCGAGGGCGCTGTACTGGACGTGTTCCAGCAGGCGCGTGGGGATGCCGTCCGCGCCGGACCACTGGCCGGGGGCGTCGAAGAACTGCTGGGCGTAGCCGAAGATGTTCACTTGGCCGTGGCCTTCCTCGCCCAGGGCGTCAGCAGCCGGCGAGCCAGCACGAGCAGGGCGTCCAGCAGCACCCCGATGACGGCGATGGAGATCACCGCGTCCCAGGCGAGCTGCGGGCGGTGGTAGTTGAGGGCGTCGGAGAGCAGGTTGCCGAGCGCGCCCTCGTTGCCGATCAGCATGCCGACGCTGACCAGGCTGACGCTGGAGACGGTGGCGACGCGCAGGCCCGCGAAGACGGCGGGGACCGCGATCGGCAGCTCCACCTGGAAGTAGCGGCGCAGCGTGCCGAAGCCCATGGCCTCCGCCGCCGCTCGGGTGTCCGCGGAGACCGAGCGCATGCCGTCGACGATGGCCGGCACCAGCACGACCAGGGTGTAGACGGTCAGCGGGATCTCGACGGTGAGGTCGCTCTCGCTGAACCAGTCGATCAGGAAGACGAAGAAGGCCAGCGAGGGGATCGCGTAGAAGACGGTCGCGACGCCCAGCACCGGCGGGTAGATCCAGCCGAAGCGGCGGCAGAGCAGGGCGATCGGCAGGGCGATCACCAGCCCGCACAGGACTGGCACGAGGGTCAGCTGCAGCTGCCAGCCGACCAGGCCCCACCAGGTGTTCTGCAGATCGCTCGGAACCTCGAAGAACCCGCCACCGCTCACCGCAGCACGCCCGCCGTGTGGGCGCTGCGTATCGCGGCGGCGATGGCCTCCTGGGCGGCGACCCCGACGGCGCGGCCCTGCTCGTCGACGGCGACCGCCCAGCCCGTCGGCGAGAGCACCGCGGAGTCGAGCGCCGCCCGGAGCGAGTCGCGGCCGACGGTGAACGCGCGGCCGTAGGGCAGCAGTTCGCCCTCCGTGCCGGTGGCACGGTCCAGGGCGTCGGACCAGCCGCGCGGGCGGCCCTCGGCGTCGGTGACCAGGACATAGGGGAGCTCCGCGAGGGTGGCGGCGCGGACCTGTTCGGCGGTGGCGTCCTCGGTGACGATCGGTTCGGCGGTCAGCTCCAGCTCCTCCGTGCCGAAGAAGGAGAGGTGGCGGATGCCCCGGTCGACGCCGAGGAAGTCCTCGACGAACTCGTCGGCGGGCGCGGAGAGCAACCGGGCGGGCGGCGCGTACTGGGCGAGGCGGCCGCCCTCGCGCAGCACGGCGACCATGTCGCCGAGCTTGATGGCCTCGTCGATGTCGTGGGTGACGAACACCACGGTCTTGCCCAGATCGGCCTGGATGCGCAGCAGCTCGTCCTGGAGGCCCTTGCGCACGATCGGGTCGACGGCGGAGAAGGGCTCGTCCATCAGCAGCACCGGCGGGTCCGCGGCCAGGGCGCGGGCGACGCCGACACGCTGCTGCTGCCCGCCGGAGAGCTGGTACGGGTAGCGCTTGGCGAAGGAGGCGTCCAGGCCGACACGCTCCATCAGCTCCCTGGCGCGCTCGCGCGCCCGGTGCTTGTCCCAGCCGAGCAGCCGCGGGACGGTGGCGATGTTGTCCATCACGGTCCGGTGCGGGAAGAGCCCGGCGTGCTGGATGACGTACCCCATGGAGCGGCGCAGCGCGTTGACCGGGGCCTCGCGGACGTCCTGGCCGTTCAGCAGGATCCGGCCCTCGGTGGGCTCGACCATGCGGTTGATCATGCGCAGGGTGGTGGTCTTGCCACAGCCGGAGGGGCCCACCAGCACCGTGATCGAGCCGTCGGGGATCTCCAGTGTGAGCCGGTCGACTGCGGTGGTCCCGTCGGGATACCGCTTGGTCACGGCGTCGATCACTATCACGGTGTGCAGCGCCCTTCGGGCCTCGGCCGGTCCGACGACCAGGTGACCTGGTTTGTGACAACGACCACCCATCTTCGTGGGGTCTCAGCAGGGGCGTCAATGCACTCAGAGGAAGTGCACAGGACCTCTACGTACACGTGCGGCACGTGTTCACACAGGCCAGAGGCGGTATGAGGCCGGTGCCACACAGTGATCAGGTATGGATGTGACCCCCGCCGTTCCATTTGTGATCAGAGCTGTGGCAGAGTCGCCCCCTATACCCATCGAAACGGGAGTCGAACCAGCCTCCCAGGGATCGCCCAGCGGGGATTGCTACAGTGCCCGCCCCTTCAGGGTGAACCGAAGCTCGCCGCAGAGGATGTGACCGTGACCGCAAACCGCGCCGCAGGCCAGGGCCGACGCCGGGCAGGCACCTCCATAGCCGACGGTGCCGGGTCCCAGGACGGCGCGGCGGGCTCACACGGCTCCACGGCCGTCGGCGGGCGGGCGGCGGCACGGCGCGGCCGCAAGAAAACCGGCCGGACCAAGCACAAGGGCCTCAAGATCGCCGGTGCCATCGTCCTGTCCCTGGCGGTGATCGGCGCCGCCGGCACCTACTACGTCGTGCACTCGCTGGACGGCAACATCACATCCTCCGACCTCTGCTCGGGCTCCACCTGCAACAGCAAGGAGAAGGTCGACGCCTTCGGCCGCAGCCCGATCAACATCCTTCTGATCGGCTCCGACGCGCGCGACACCGCGGCGGACTGCAACCTCGGCGGCGACTGCGGCAGCCCCGGCGCCCGCGCCGACGTCGAGATGGTGCTGCACGTCTCCGCCGACCGCTCCAACGCGACGGTGATGAGCATCCCGCGCGACCTGGAGACCACCATCCCGCAGTGCGACGCCGCCAAGGGCTACCCCAGCCAGGCACCGCACACCGACATGATCAACGCCGCGCTCAACTGGGGCCCCGGCTGCAGCGTCGCGGCGGTCCAGCAGCTGACCGGCATCCACATCGACCACTTCATGACGGTCGACTTCGGCGGCGTGGTCGCCATGTCGGACGCGGTGGGCGGCGTCAACGTCTGCGTCGACAAGAACGTCTACGACCCGTACTCGCACCTGAAGCTGTCGGCCGGCACCCACACCCTCAAGGGCACCTCGGCCCTGGAGTTCGTCCGCACCCGGCACGGCTTCGGCGACGGCGGCGACCTCGGCCGCACCTTCGCGCAGCACCTGTTCATCTCGGACATGGTGAAGAAGATGAAGAGCGCCGGGACGCTCACCGACATCCCCGCGATGTACAGCCTGGCCCAGGCCGCCACCCAGGCGCTGACCGTCGACACCGGCCTGAACAGCGTCTTCAAGCTCGCCGGGCTCGGCGAGGAGCTGAGCGGCATCTCGATGAACAACATCACCTTCCTGACCATGCAGACGCTGCCCGACCCGGCCAACAACGCCCGCCTGGTCACCGGCCCCGGCGCCCAGTCGCTCTTCGACTCGATAGCCAACGACCAGTCGCTCACCGAGATCAAGAGCAAGAGCAAGGGCGGCGCCGCGTCCCCCTCCGCGACCGCGAGCCCGGTCAACAAGGCCGACGTGGCGGTGAAGGTCGAGAACGGCACCGGCATCACCGGCCGCGCCGGGGCGATCAGCCAGAAGCTGATCGGTGACGGCTTCAGCCAGAACACCGTCGCGCTCAGCGGCTCCTCGGCGGCGACCACCACCCTCAGCTACCCCGCCGGGAAGGCCGCGGAGGCCCAGGCGGTCGCGAAGGACCTCGGCCTCAAGTCCGCGGCGGTCAAGCAGAGCAGCGTCAGCAGCTCGATCGTGCTGCTGATCGGCTCCGACTGGGCCTCCGGCACCACCTTCCCCGGCGGCACCGCGGTGCCGGCCCCGGCCAACACCAAGGCGGCGCTGACCGACTCGCACGCCCAGACCGCAAACGAGTCCGGCTGCGCCCAGGTCAGCACCTTCGACACGGTCTCCCTGCCGGGATACGGCGGGATGACCCCGACCCGCGCCTACGCTCTGAGCCCCAAGGTCCCAAACTCGGCGCCCTGACGGGCCCGATAGGCTGGTGACGTGACCAGGGACGGGCAGGGCGGTTGGCAGACCGCGCGGCGGGACCTCGACATCGTCGCCGTCATCGCCGTCGGCGGGGGGATCGGCAGCATCGCCCGCTACGGCCTGGCCCGCGGCATCACCACGCCCGCCGGCGGCTTCCCCTGGGCGACGCTGATCACCAACGTGACCGGCTGCGCCGTGCTGGGCGGCCTCATGTACCTGGTCCTGGAGGTCTGGCCGCCGTCCCGCTACCGCCGCCCCTTCCTCGGCGTCGGCATCTGCGGCGGTTTCACGACCTTCTCGACGGCGATGGTGGAGTCCCGCGGGCTGCTCGACGGCGGCCACCTCGGCACCGCCGGGCTGTACCTGCTGGCAAGCGTCGTGCTCGGAATCCTCGCCGTCTTCGGCGGCGTGGCCCTGGCCCGCGCGCTGCCGCGCGGTCGTCGTCGCGGTGCGGTGGTCGCGGAACCCGAACCCGTGCCGAGTGCGGAAGGGCAGCGCTGATGACGTCCGAATCCGATCTCCGGTTGCGGATGACCGTCTACCTGCGTGAGAGCGGGAAGTGGCACCACCGTCCGGTCTACTCCGAGATCGTCCACCGCGCCCACGCGGCCGGCCTCGCCGGGGCGGGCGTCTTCCGCGGCATCGAGGGCTACGGCCGCCACGGCCGCGTGCACACCACACGCCTGCTGGACCTTGCCGAGGACCTGCCGATCGCGGTCGTCGTGGTCGACGAGGAGGCCCGCGTCCGGGCGTTCGTCCCCGAGGTGCGCGAGGTGCTCGGTGACGGCAACGGCCTGATCACCCTGGACCGGGTGGAGGTCGTGGCCTGATGGCGGTCCTGCTGGTCTTCGTGGGCGGCATGCTGGGCGCCCCGCTCCGCTATCTCACCGACCGCGCGGTGCAGTCGCGGCACGACAGCCTCTTCCCGTGGGGCACGTTCACGGTCAACGTCGTCGGCTCGTTCGTCCTGGGCACGATCGCCGCAGGGGTGGCCCGGCAGGGCTGGCCGACCGACGTGTCCCTGTTCGTCGGCACGGGTGTCTGCGGCGGCCTGACGACGTTCTCGACCTTCGGCTACGAGACGGTACGGCTTCTCAACTCCGGAGCGGTGCGCTTCGCCGCGCTGAACGTGCTCGGTTCCCTGGCGGCCGGCCTCGCCGCCGCGGCGGCGGGCTGGGCGCTGGTCTCCGCCCTGTAGGAGCCGGAGCCGGCTGCCTGACCCGGCCGGGGGCTGGGCCCTAGGACTTTCTCCGCCGCTCGAGCAGCACCGGCAGGAACGACAGCACCACCACGACGGCAACCAGCGGCAGCAGGTAGTTGTCCACGCCGGGGATCGCCGCGCCGAGCCAGTAGCCGAGCAGGACCAGCGACTGCGACCAGACGATGCCGCCCGCGACCTGCCACACGGTGAACGTCCGCGTCGGGACCTGCAGGACGCCGGCGACCGGGCCGAGGACGGTGCGGACCAGCGGGATGAAGCGCCCGATGAAGATCGCCTTGCGCTGCCCGTACCTGGCCAGCAGTTCCTCGCCGTGGGCCACCGTGGATTTCAGGCGCGCGCTGCGCGAGCGGGCGAGCATGGCCCCGCCGCCGCGGCGGCCGATGAGGAAGCCCAGCTGACTGCCCAGGCAGGTGCCCACCGCCGCGCCGACCAGCACCTGCCACAGCGCCAGGTTCGTGCCCCCGTGCGCGGCCGGCGCCGCGCACAGCACGCCGGCCGGGAAGAGCAGCGTGTCCCCGGGCAGGAAGAAGCCGACGATCAGCAAGCCCGATTCGGCGAACGTCACGACCAGCACGGCGAGCGCGCCGAACGCGGACAGCAGGGAGGACCCGTTCATCGGGTCCACCGCTGCGAGCAGGTGGGTCAACACAACTGCACCGTAGCCTGGCCAGGTATGAGGTTCATCAGCCCCTGGTCCTGATCGGCCCTGGGCCCGGATGAGGGAAAAGTCATCCTCACGGAGTAGGCGACCGCCGTTATCCACAGAAACCGGAGTGGGAGCGCCCGGCTCTGTGGATAACTCTCCGGCCGGGCGACCTGCCCGACCGGCTCACGGCGGGCCCCGCCGTCCTCACGGCGCACTGACAGGCTCCTCACAGAGTCGGTCAACTTGCCATGTCAGCAAGCTAACTGATGCATCGACATATCTGCTTGGCAGTATGGAGCGCAGCACTTCGAGCTCGGCCTGCACGTCGAATCTCCTTTCCTGCCAAGAGGGATGGCGTTATCCCCAGGCGCCTGGGGATCACTACAACCGGGGTGGGGCCTCGATCCCCAGCAGGCCCATGCCGAGCTCCAGCGTCCGCGCGCTGAGCGCGCACAGCAGCAGCCGGTTCCGCCGCACCGCGGCGTCCTCGGCCTTCAGTACCGGGCAGCGCTCCCAGAACGCAGAAAAAGCCGTGGCCAGCGCGTGCAGGTAGGCGCAGAGCCGGTGCGGCTCGCACGTCTCCGCCACCGCCGCAACCGCGGCGCCGAACTCGTCCAGCAGCAGTCCGAGCGCCCGCTCGGCGGGCTGCAACGGCAGACCGGGCGCGGCGGCGAGCCGCTCACCCGTCTCACCCGCGTCACCCGCCTCACCTGCGGGATCGGCCGCCTCGGCCTTCCGCAGGACCGACCGCATCCGGGCATGCGCGTACTGGAGGTAGGTCGCGGTGTCGCCGGTGAGCGAGAGCATCCGGTCCGGGTCGAAGACGTAGTCCTTGATCCGGTTGTTGGACAGGTCCGCGTACTTGAGCGCGCCCATACCGACCTGCCGCGCCCGATCCGCCAGCTCCTCGGTGCTCAGCCCCGGGTTCTTGGCGGCGACGATCTCCGCCGCCTTCGCCGTCGCCTGATCGAGCAGCTCCTGCAGCGCGACGGTGTCACCCGACCGGGTCCGGAACGGCCGCCCGTCCGGTCCGAGCACCATGCCGAAGGGGAGGTGCCGCGCGGTCACCCCCTCCGGCAGCCAGCCGGCCCGCCGCGCCGTCGCGAAGACCTGTGCGAAGTGCCGCGCCTGCCGCGCGTCCACCAGATACAGCAGCCGCCGCGCGCCCAGCCCGCCGACCCGCTCCCGGATCGCGGCGAGGTCCGTCACCGCGTAGCCGTAGCCGCCGTCGCCCTTCCGGACGATCAGCGGCGCGCCCCCGTCGCCCCCGCCCTCGCCCGCGTTCTCGGGGAAGACGCAGAGGGCGCCCTCCGAGGCGACCGCGATGCCCGCCGCCTCCAGGTCCGCGCAGACCTGTGGGAGCTTCGGGTTGTAGTGGCTCTCGCCGACCGCGTCGGACTCCTGGAGCAGCACCCCCAGCTGGGCGTAGGTCTCCTGGAAGTGCCGCTGGGACACCGCCACCAGCTCCCGCCAGGCCACCAGCGTCCGCTCGTCACCCGCCTGCAGTGCGACGACCCGCAGCCTCGCCCGCTCGGCGAAGTCCGCCTCGGCGTCGAACCGCGCCCGCGCCCGCCGGTACGCCGCGCCGAGCGCGAGGATGTCCGCCGGGGTCTCCCCCTCCTCGAAGAGCTGCTCGATGAGCATGCCGAAGGAGGTGCCCCAGTCGCCGACATGGTTCCGCCGGACCACGGTCTCCCCGGTGAACTCGAACACCCGGGCCAGCGCGTCGCCGATCACCGTCGACCGCACGTGGCCGACGTGCATCTCCTTGGCGACGTTGGGCGAGCTGTAGTCGACGACGGTCACGCCGGGCGCGGCGATCAGCGGCACCCCGAGCCGCGGATCGGCCGCCCGCGCGGCCAGGTTCTCCAGCAGCGCCCGGTCCGCGATGTCGATGTTGAGGAACCCCGGCCCCGAGACGGCGCACCGCGCCACCACGTCCAGCGCCCCGACCTGCGCGGCGACGTTCGCCGCCAGCGCGGCCGGATTCGTCCCCCGCGCCTTGGCCAGCGGCAGCACACCGTTGGCTTGGAAGTCCGCCCGCTCGCTCCGCCGCAGCAGGGGTTCCGCCCCACCCAGCGCGTCCGCGACGCGGCGCTCCACCACGACCGCGAGCGACTCGACGGGCGTATGGGCGACGGCGTGCGCGCACTCCGGCGCGGCTGCGGTGGTGGTCATACGGCATTCTCGCCGAGCAGGCGACAACCGGCACCTGGTTTAGGCGGCGCCCCGGCCCTGTCGCACGCCGGTCCGGTCGGACCTCGCCGTGCGAAGGGCAGGCGTCGACCCCACACTGATCCCATGGACGAACTCACCCTCGTCGCCCGCGGACAGCTCGAGCAGGCGCGGCAGTCGCCCAACGGACGCGCCGCGCGGCTGCTGCTGCATCTGAACATGCTGCGCCAGTCCCTCATCGCGCTGACCCAGGGGTCCGTCTTGGGTGAGCACGACGCCCCGCACGCGGCCAGCGTGCTGGTGCTGGCCGGAAGCGTGCAGATCAGCACGGAGTCCGGGGGGATGGTCTCGCTCGGCGCGGGGGAGCTCGCCGAGGTTCCGCAGGAGCGGCACGACCTGATGGCGCTGAGCGACGCCGTCGTCCTGCTGACCACCGTCACCGGCGTCTGACCGCTCCTCCGGGCCGGCTCAGTCCTTCAGCCGCAGCGCCCGCCGCAGGAAGTCCAGCTGGTGCAGGATCAGGTTCTCGGCGGCGGCCTCCTGCGTCACCCGGTGTCCCGCGCCGCTCAGCGGCAGGACCTCGTGCGGGCGGCCCGCCGCCAGCAGGGCCTGGGAGAGCCGCAGTGTGCTGACCGGGAAGACGTTGTCGTCGCCCAGGCCGTGCATCAACAGCAGCGGGCGGCGCAGCTTCGGCGCGTCGCGGAGGATGTCGCAGGCGGCGTAGGCCTCGGGTGAGCCTTCCGGCCGGCCGAGGAACCGCTCGCGCCAGTGCGTGTCGTAGAGCAGCTGGTCGGTCACGCCCGCGCCGGCGACCGCCGCATGGAACACGTCCGGCCGGCGCAGCACCGCGACCTCGGCGAGCGAGCCGCTGTAGGACCAGCCGCGGATGGCGACCCGCTCCAGGTCCAGCCCGTACTCGGGGTACGTCTCGGCGACCGCGTGCAGCGCGTCGATCTGGTCCCGCAGCGGACCCGCGAAGACGTCTCCGTGGACCTCGCGCTCCCAGCGCGGACCGCGGCCCGGTGTGCCCACACCGTCGACGACCAGCACGACGAAGCCCTGCTCGGCGAACCACTGGGACAGATGCGTCGCCCAGCCGCCACCCGCGGTGACTCGCTGCATCGCCGGACCTGCGTACGGGTCGAGCAGCACCGGCAGCCGGGTGCCGGGCGTGTGCCAGGACGGCAGGTGCACGGCCGTGCAGAGCCGCCGCTCGCCGACCCGGTGCAGCCTCCGCCGCAGCGGCACGACCGGCGTCTCGGAGAGGTCGTCCACGTCGCCCGGTCGGACCAGCGTGCCGCCGCGCTGCACGCCGTCGTGCACGCCCGGCTCCTCGCTGAGCCGCTCCAACGTGCCGCCGGGGACGCGGCAGCGCCACAGGTGGGTCGAGAACGGGTCGCTCTCCGGCGTGGCACTGAACAGGACCTCGTCGCCGTCGACGCACAGCACCTCGCGCAGGTTGAGGCCGGGCGGGGTCAGCGGCTCGCCGTCGGCGGCGAGATGCCGGGTGTCACCGAGGTCCAGGTGGGTGAGCAGCGCACCGGAGGCGGTCCGCGCCGGCAGGCCCCACACGAGCTGCACCCACGCGTCGTCCCGCTGTTCGGCCAGCAGCGTGGTCCCGCCGCTGGACCCGTCGACGCCGAGGACGCGCACGGTCCGCTGGTCCCGGCTCTGCACGGACGCGAACGGGCCGTGCTCGTCCCATCCGGCGCCCGTCAGGTACTCGAAGGCGGCCCGGTCCCACGCCACCTCGGTCCAACCTCCCCGAACCGCGTCGACGATCCCGAGCCGCACGTCCGCGTTGGCCGTTCCGACGGACGGGTAGCGGACGGCGCGCGGCGGCACGGCCGGGTTCGCCGGGTCGGCGACGTACCGGACGGCGACGGGCTCCTCGTCGACCCGGGCGACGAGGAGCCGCTCGCCGTCGGGCGACCACCAGAAGCCACGGTGGCGGAGCATCGACTCCCGGGCGACGTGCTCCGGCGCCCCGTAGGAGACCTCGGCTCCGTCCCCTGGCCCCGGCGCGGCGATCGGGCGGTCGCCGCCGCCGTCCACGTCGACGACCCGCAGCGCACGACCGCTCAGGTAGGCGATCCGCCGACCCGTCGGATCCGGCCGCGGATCGGACACCGGTCCGGCCACGCCGTCCCGGGCTTCCCCGCCGTCCCCGCCGTGCACGCCGTGCACGCGGACCGGACCGGCCACGGGTCGGACCGTGTCCGCCGCGGCCGGACCCGACGGGCCGGTCCCGAGGTCGGCGACCCACAGCCGCCCGGCCCGCACGAAGGCGGCGCGGCGACCGGTCGCGTCGGTCCCGTAGGCGGTGACGGCTCCGTCCGCGCCGTCCGCGACGACGCGCTCCTCCCCCGTGGCGAGCTCGCGCGCCCACAGGCAGGTGCGCGCGTCCGCGCCGTCCCGGCCGCGCAGGAACAGCACGGTCCCGCCATCGGCGGTCACGGTGAGGCGGGTGGGCGCGCCGAGGGTGAGACGCCGCGTCCGCGCGAGCTGACGCGGCAGCGAATCGGGGCCGGGTGCGGGCGGGAGCGGTGCGGAGGAGGCCATGCGGCGCAGCCTGACACAGCCTCACCTGGCCTGCCCCGTCCTTTTCCGGTCTTCGGGGCTACTCGTTCGGGTCGGTCGCCGCGTCCGAGTCGGCGGCCGCGGCCGCGGACTGCGCGGCGTCGACCTTCGCCTGCTCCTGCTGCAGCGTGCCGGTCGCCCCGGAGGGCGCCGCGGCGGGGGCGGACGCCGCGGGGTTGGACGCGGCCCCCGCAGGAGCGGCGGCACTGCCGCTCCCCCCACCGCAGGCGGTCAGGGAGAGGAGTGCAGCCGCCGCGACCGCAGCCGCGGCGAGGCCGACCCGAAGGCGGGGTGCGCCCGTGCTCACTTGGCCCCCTTGCCGTTGTCGTTCGCGCCGCACCAGGCCTGGACGCCCTGGAGGTCCGTCTGGCGCTGCTTCAGGGTGCCGACCAGCGCCTCACGGGTGTTGAGGCGATCCTGCAGGTAGGTCGCGATCGCGGTGTGGTCCAGCTTCTTCGCGTTGGCGACGCGCGCCTCCAGGCGGGCGACCGAGCCGCGCACGTTCTGGCCGCCGGCCAGTCGCGTCAGGTCGCGCTCGATGCGCCGCTGCAGCTTGGGCACGCGCAGGCACAGCGCGTGCGCGCCGTCGCCCTTCGGGGCCTGCGCGGCCGGGCTCGCCGTGCCGCCGGACGCGGCGAACGCCGGGCCTCCGGCGAGCAGCGTGCCGGCGACGGCGATTCCGACCACCGCGAGACGGGCGCGCTTGGGCATGACGAGGGGCATGGTCGTCTCCTTCCGAGCTCCGCAGCGGGCGGGTGCGCGTCGGCACGCGCGGTGGGCTTCGCCCGCTGGCTCGGCGAGCGTAGGAAGCCTCTTTGTGGTTTCTCTGTGGCGGCTCGGCAGCCCGGCAGTTGCGACTGCGGCTGCGGCTGCGGCTCGGCGTGAGGACGGCTTGGCTGCTACGACGGCTCCACCGCGTCGGCGGGGTAGGTCATCGCCTCCGCGACCGGCTCCCCTCCCGTCTCCGGGAACCGCCAGCGCGTCATCGACTCCGCGAAGGCGCCCTCGAACCACCCGTGGGCGCGACGCGGCGTCACCGCGAAGACGGGTGAGCCGCCGATCACGATGGTGGCGGGCTCACCGGTCCGCGGCAGCGCGTACTTGGCGGCGTACGCGGCGTCCACCTCCGGCGGCCGCGCGGCCTCGGGCACGACCGCCGCGACGCCACTGACCGAGACGACCTCCGCCGCGCTCTCCAGATGCACGCTCACCCGCGGGTTGGCGGTCAGGTTCCGGGCCTTGGCCGTTCCGCTCCCGGTGCTGAACCAGAGCCGCTCGCCGAGCCAGACGCCCCACACCGGCATGGCGTGCGGCACCCCGGCCGGGGACGCCGTGCACACCCAGTAGCTCCGCGCGCCGGCCAGACGGACGCGCATCTCTGCCCAACTGATCCCGATCCGTTCACTCATGGGCCTAGTGTCCCCGGGCTTCCGGCGAATGTTCTGCAAGGGAACCGGTTCGTGGAGGGGGCGTGGCGGGTAGCGTGATCACCGTAGTTCGCTGTCCCCCGTACTGCCGCTGCACCCTGCTGTTCGAGCCGTTCGAGGACGCGACCGCTGCAAGGGCACGCACCGCGCGTGCCCTTCGTTCCGAACGGGAGACCTGCATGGCAACGGGCACTGTGAAGTGGTTCAACTCCGAAAAGGGCTACGGCTTCATCGCGCAGGAGGGCGGCGGCCCGGACGTGTTCGTCCACTACAGCGCCATCAACTCCAACGGCTACCGCGAGCTCATAGAGGGCGAGCCGGTCAGCTTCGACGTCGAGCAGGGCCCGAAGGGCCCCCAGGCCGCCAACGTCACCCGCGGCTGACCTTCCGCACCACGCACGGCAAGCACCAGGCATCACGCGCAGGCCCCGTCCCCGGGGGACCGGGGTACGGGGCCTGCGCGCGCTCAGCTCAGTGCGGCCCGGGCGATGCCGAGAACGAACGCGTTCGTGTCGGCGGCCTCGCTGGTGGGTGTGAACGCGTACACCAGGATCCGTCCACTGTTCCTGGTCGCGAACACGCCGTCGGTGTAGCCCGGTCGCGAGCCCGTCTTGCCCCAGACGGTGACGCCGTCGATCGTCGCGCTCATCAGGCCCATGCCGAAGCAGGCCCGGCCGGGGCTGCCCAGTTGGCACTGGTTGGTGCCCAGGTAGGCGACGTCAGGGACGGTGAACATGTCGTTCAGCTCGGCGCGCGGCAGCAGCCGTCCGGCCAGCAGTCCCTCCATCAGCGCCTCCAGATCGCGGGCCGACGAGATCATGCCGCCCTCGGCCCAGGGGTAGGGGCTCTGCCGCGTCACGTCGACGAGGTCCTTGGTCCCGGTGCCGTCCGTGTCGACGGCCAGGTACCCGTGCAGCCGCGGCCCGCGGATGTCGTAGTCGGTCGCGGCGGGGCCTCCGTGTCGCCCAGCCGCAACGGGCGGATGACCCGCCGGTCGACCTCGGCCGCGTAGCTGTGCCCCGTGACCTGCTCGATGAGCGTGCCGAGCAGGAAGTAGTTGATGCCGTTGTACTGCTGCGCGGTGCCCGGCGCGAAGCTCATCCGCAGCCCGCCGAGTGCCGCCTCGATCTGGGCGGTCGTCGGATGGTCGAACCGGTGCGCGACGAACCCGGCCGGGTCGTTCTCGTCGTCGCCGACGTCCACGCCCGGCAGCCCGCTGGTGTGGTCGAGCAACTGCGCGACGCTGATCGGCGGGAAGTCGGCCGGCAGGACGCCCGGCAGGTAGTGCTGGATGCTCCGGTCGAGCGAGATCCGGTGCTCGGCGACCAGTTGCAGCGTGACGACCGCGGTGAACACCTTGGTCACACTGCCGATCCTGAACCGCGCGTCCGGCGTGGGCGCGGTCCCCCTGGCCACGTCGCCGAGACCGGAGACACCGCTCCAACTTCCGTCCGTGCCACCGACGTCGACCACCGAGCCGGTGATGACCGGGTTCGGCAGACCGCTGATCGACGCCTGCAACGCCGAAGCATTCGGCGGCCCGAACCCGCCCCCGGACCCGCCACCGAACCCAGCCCCGGTTCGGTCCGTCGCCGCCGCCGGACTCACCGCGACCGCCACGGCCACCACCGCAGCAACCACGACCGCTGCCGCCCGGCCACCCACCCGCGACGTTTCCCTGAACCTCGACACAACCCCTCCCGATGCCCGCACGCCTCCGCTCCGGACACCGACCACCCTCCCCCAACGCGCCGCGCCCGTCTCTGACGCCAGGACCCGACTCGGGGTGGCGCAGGCACCACCCCCGTGGCAGGTGATCCTTCTGGTAGCACGGTGGAGGCAGGTATGACGTCCCTGCAGGGTTCAGCAGGCCTCGGGGCCCGCTACGGGCGCCGGGGTCGTGTCATTCATCGAAGTCGCTGGCCGGCTCCCAGGCGCGTCCTTCTTCGTAGCCGGCCTTGTAGACGTGACTGACGAACTCTGCGGCCGTTGCCTGGTCGAGGTCGTTGGTGAGGCGCATCAGCTCGTTCGTGAACCTGACGATTGGGTGTTCCATGACTCCAGCAGGCACCGAATCGGGTCCGCCCGCATGTCGTATCGCTCGACTGATCGCGATCGGCGTCCATCCGGCGTAGCGTGATCCCGTATTCGCTGTCCGCCGTACCGCTTCACCCGCTGTTCGAGGACGCGACCAACCCAAGGGGTCAGCACCATCTGCTGGCCCCTCCGTCCCGAACGGGAGATCAGCATGGCTCAGGGCACCGTGAAGTGGTTCAACTCCGAGAAGGGCTTCGGCTTCATCGAGCAGGCCGGCGGCGGCCCGGACGTCTTCGCCCACTACAGCGCGATCACCGGCAACGGCTACCGCGAGCTCGTCGAGGGCGAGACCGTCAGCTTCGACGTCGAGCAGGGCCCCAAGGGCCCGCAGGCCGCGAACATCGTCCGCGGCTGACCTCAGCAACGCAATCGGCCCCGGCCGCCCACCACGGGCGCGCCGGGGCCGATTCATGTTCACGGGTTCTGGCAGCCGACCAAGGTCGGGTGGAACTGGTGGCCGGAGAAGTCCCCAGCCGGCCTCACCTTGGCAGATGATGCTGCCGTTGTTGTCCAGGTGGAAGCTCGCGTAGTACGCCCGGTCGCTCGTGGGGGTCGCTGCTCGAGTTCCACACGTCGGGCGAGCTCGTGAAGTGGAACTCGGCGGGGACCTGCGGGTGCAGGCTCAGGAGGTGTCGCCGCGGGCGCCAATCCAGTGGACCGTGTCCCAGCCTCAGATCGACGTCTCCGACACGACAGTGCGCCGGTGGGTCGCAGCGGCCCGGAAGCGGGCGGCAGAGCTCAGCTGGGACGACAAAGCGGACGAGCGGGTCACAGCCCGGCAACTCCCATCACAAGGCCTCAACAGGTGCGGAACGCTGGCGCCATGAACCGCCTCGTCGCCCTCGGCCTTGCCACCGCCCTCACCCTCGGCCTCGCCGGGTGCGCGACGACAGCCAGCCCCCGGAGCGACAACGCGTGCGACCCCGGTCTCGATGTCCTTGTCTGGTATCGCGTCCCCACCCTGCCCGACACCGCCCAGCGCCTCGGCAGCGACGAGTACCCGGACTGCGCGGCCACCTTCGACATGATCCAGGAAACCTCCCCCACCGACCCGGGCTACTGCACCGAGGCGGCGTGGGCGTGGGACAACCCCGGCTACAACGAGCACGCGACCCCGGCCAAGCACCTGAGGGACGCCGTCGTGAGGATCGGGCCGGCCTGCTAGCCGGGGGAGTTGGGGTCAGCCGTTGGGTGTTCGACCAGGAGCAGGTGAACGTCGAGCTGGTGTCGGCGTTCCTGACGATCACGCAGCCGCACGAGGTCGAGATGCACACCTCGACGTTCTCGGACATGGCCAGGATGGCCGTCTACGGCGGGAACGCCCGCAAGTTGATCGGGGCGGCTATCCATGCGCTGGGGTGACGCTGCGCAAGTCTCCGCAAGTTCGTTGAGGGCGTGTTCTGGCCGCTCCTACCTTCCGAAGCATGGCAGTCACCGCATCCTCCGCTGCGGCCGTGTCGCCGCCCCGCCCCTGCTACTGATCCTGAGGCCCGAGCCCGGACAGCGGACGTGGACGCCGCCGGAGCGGTCGTTCTTCGGCGCGTGCACCGGAGCACCGAGCTGTTCGAGCGGGGGCGCCTGCCCCGTGGGTGTGGTCACCACGCTCGGCAGCGGGCCGAACGGCTGCGACTGCCCCTGCCGCGACCGGAGGCGCGGCACGAAGTAGAGCTGCCTGCCCCGGGGATTCTCCGTGCCGCTGCCCGCTCCGGGCGGGACTGCTGTCCACATGCTGTGCAGGAGGTGGACAGCAGAAGGCCCCCGACGCTTCGGACTCAAGCGTCGGGGGCCCTTGCACGGGGTGTTCTGTCGGGACGACACGATCGAAGACATGTACCAAACGAACCGTTTCTGCATTTTTGCGAAATCTATGGTGATCCCGCATCAATCAGACGGCACCGTACGGTGCCTGCCCCGAAGGGTTACCCATGCGTCTCCGCCAGGCCGCGGTCACTGCCGTCGGCGTGCTCGCCTTCACTTTGTCAGCCTCCAGCCCCGCATCCGCGGCGACAGGCGACTTCCTCTACAAGGTCGGACCCGGGGTGCCGACCGGCATCGCCAACCCCGACAGCGGCAAGTGCATCAACCTGCCGTTCGCCACCGAGGATGCCCCGGGGTTCGCACCGGAGAACTACACCGATGCAACCGCCACGGTCTTCCTCGACGCCGACTGCGAGGGTGACACCTACTACGTGATGAACCCGGGCAAGAAGCTCGGCGACAGGCTGAAGCTCCGATCCGTGATCTTCTCCTAAGCCAGGACAGAGCCCCCGTGCACCGGTCCGTGCACGGGGGCTTCCTTCGCGGTCAGGGCAGCGGAATGAGACCGCCCAGGCCACTCTCGCGGCGCTCGATGCCCCGTCAGGTGGTTGACTTGCCGCCGCCGTCCGGGGCGGACCACACGTCCATCACGTTGATCCCGAACGGCCTCAGGGCGGCGGTGACGGTCCCGGCCTTCCGGCCGCCGTACACCTCGGGGCGCAGCTCGCGAGACGGCCGGCCGCGACGCGGTGGAGCAAGCAGCCGCGCAGAATTCATGATCGCCTGCGCTTCGAGCGAGCAGCGAGCGAGCAGCTCCTGTTTTGACCGTTCCCCAGAGACACAGAAAGAAGCCCCAGCCGTCGGCACCTTGCCTGGCTGGGGCGTGATCGTTCGGTGGGGCGCGTGGGGCTCGAACCCACAACCTACGGATTAAAAGTCCGCAGCTCTGCCAATTGAGCTAGCGCCCCGGGACCGCGTGCGGCCCGGCCGGTGAGGACCGGCCAGGCGTAGCCTACCTGGTGCAGCGTGTCCGTCGTACGGAACCGCCCGGGGGTGGTTCGGTGTGGTGGGGGACATGAGGCTGATACGGCAGATCAAGCACAAGCGGATCGTCTTCGGTGCTGCTGCGGCAGTCGCCGCGATCGTGCTGATCAACGTGGGGGTGTCGTTCTCGGACGCGTTCGACCGGACGGACGCCGGAGAGGTCGCGGTGGTCCGCAACGGCGGGCCGTTCGACGACCGGAACATTCGGCAGGTGATCCAGCCGGCCTCCGGGCTGACCTGGATCGGCTGGTACTCCGAGAGCCACAAGTACCCTGCGCAGCAGCGGTTCTACACGATCACGTCCGACCCCAAGCGCGGCGACCGGCCCGGCGTGGACGTGGTGTCCACGCCGTCCGCCGACGGCGTGCAGATGGGCATCGAGGGCACGCTCTACTTCTCGCTCAACCTGGACGACAAGACCCTGCGCGACTTCGACGACAAGTTCGGCACCCGGACCTTCAACTCCGTCGACGGCCACGCCTACCACGCCTACGACGGCGACGCCGGCTGGTCCGCCTTCCTGGACGAGATCGTCCGGCCGGTGATCGACAACGACCTGCGGCAGCAGATCGGCAACTTCCGCTGCGCACAGCTGGTCTCGTCCTGTGCGCTGGTGCAGAACAACAGCAGCGCCACCGCGTCCACGGGAAGCGCGGCCACGACGAACAACTCCAACATCGCGGCGGTCCAGAACGCGATCAACACCTCCCTCACCCAGGACCTGCAGAGCACACTCGGCGACAAGTTCCTGATCAACCTGCACTTCGACCTGGTCCGGGTGACCCTGCCGGACGACGTGCAGGCCGCCGTCGACAAGGCGCAGGCCGCCTTCGCTGCGGTGTCCGAGGCGCAGGCCCAGGTGGCCCAGGCCAAGGCGAACGCGCAGGCGAACGAGATCCGGCAGCAGGGCTACTCGGCCTGCCCGGCCTGCGCGACGATCGACGAGATGAAGGCCATCCCGCCGAACGTCACCACCTTCGCGCCCGGCTCCGGGTTCGCGGTCACGCAGCCCGGCGGCAAGTAACCGCCGGGAGGGAACGGGCCGCCGGAAGGGAACCCGCCGCCAGGAGGGAACCCGCCGCCCGGCGGCCCTGTCGGCACGGCTCACAGCAGCGCCCGGCGGACCCGCGCCAGCCACGCCTCGACGGGGCGCTCGTCGGGCGTCGCCGGGAGGGCACCGGGGCGGTCGAAGGCGGCCTCCGCCTCGGCCAGCCGCGCTTCGGCCTCGGCCGGACGCGAGGCCAGGTGCTCGCCCTCCGCGCGCAGCCGCTCAGGATCGTCCACCCGCACCCGCAGCTCGCCGCTGCGGTGCAGGTGGACGCCCTGCTCCAGCAGCCGCAGCAGGTGGCGGGCGTGCTTGGCCAACCGCGCGGGCGGCGTTTCGCCGCGGCCGTCCTTGGCGACCAGCTTGCGGAACTGCTGCGTGGCGTAGCCGAGGTACGCGTTCCGGACGGCGCGCTCGCTCAGGAACGACCGCCGGACGGCCATGAGCTCCTCGCCCAGCGGGGTGCGCACCAGGTAGCAGTCGTCCGGCAGCCACACCAGCTCGGAGGCGGTCGGGTTGGCGCTCAGCGCGAGACGGCACCACTTGGCCGCCTCGTGCAGGGTGCGGTCGGGCGCGGTGCTCACCACCGACTCGCCGGGCCGGTGCAGCCCGAAGAGCCGCTCCGTCGGCACGGCGAACAGGCCCAGCCGGTCCACGTCGGAACCCGCGTGGGCGAGGCCGTACGCCGTCGAGCCGACGACCCCTTCGAGCAGGACAGTGTTCGAAACCGCGTTCATCGTTCGAGTCTCCCGGGCTCGCCCCGCGCACAGCCACCGGATTTGCGGCGGCCTGCGCGGGGCCGCGAAAAAAGCCATTGCGGGTGGTGGGAGCGTCTGCCTACTGTGTTCGCACACTGAAAGGAGGTGATCCTGAGTTGAGTACTACCAGGACGCGTGAGGTGGCTGCGCGCTAGCGCTGCCCCGTCCGTGACGGGTAGCTCCCGGCAGCGGACACTCCAACACTGGCGCGCAAGCGCAATCCAGAGCAGTCACCCGGCCCGCAGGCTCATCGGATCGTCCCCGATGCCCCGGCCCCTGGACGCAGGGACCGCGGAACAGCCTGCGGGCCGTTCTGCGTTTCCGGGCCGTTCCAGCCGGAAGGCCCGGAACAGTCCGGAAGGCGCGGCAGGCCGAAACGGCGACAGGCCGCCCCCGGGTCGGGGGCGGCCTGTCGGCTGAGCCGGTCTGACCGCTCAGCGGTCAGCAGTTGATTCAGTTCTTCCAGCGCGGCTTGCGCTCGGCGGAGCCGGCGCGGCCGTAGCCGGCGGGGCCGCGGTCGTCACGGCGCTGGAAGCCCCCGCGGTCGTCACGACGGTCGTCGCGGCGGAAGTTGCCGGAGGCCGGACGGTGGTCGTCGCGGCGCGCGCCGAAGGACGGACGACGGTCCCGGTCACGGTCACCGAAGGAGCGGCCGCCGCCGAAGGACGGGCGGTCGTCGCGGCGCTGGAAACCACCGCGGTCGTCACGACGGTCGTCACGGCGGAAGCCCTCGCGGTCGTCACGACGCTGGAAACCACCACGGTCATCGCGACGGTCATCCCGACGCTGGAAACCACCGCGGTCGTCACGACGGTCATCCCGACGGAAGCCCTCGCGGTCGTCACGACGCTGGAAACCACCACGGTCATCGCGACGGTCATCCCGACGCTGGAAACCGCCACGGTCGTCACGACGGTCATCCCGACGCTGGAAGCCACCACGGTCGTCGCGGCGGTCGTCGCGACGGAAGTCGCCGCGCGGCTCGCGGGAGCGCTCCTCGCGGGCGGAGTAGCCGCGGTCGGCGCGCGGGGCACGGGCCTCGACGACGACCGGAGCGTCACCGGCCTCGACCGCCACCGCGGTCTCCTCGACGGTCTCGCCCGCGACGACGGCCTCGGCCTCGGTGGCCTCCTCGTCGTCCAGGCCGAGCTCGGCCCGCTCGTTCGCGGCGCGGGCCGCGAGTCGGTCGGCCTCCTCGCGGAGGTTGGCGGCGTGGCGGGTGGCCCGCTCCAGCTCCTTGGTCAGGGCGGTGACGTCGCGCTCGGCCTGCTTGGCCTGGGTCGCGGCGGACTCGGCCTGAACCTCCGTCAGCGAGCGGGCACCGGTGATACGGACGAGGTCCGCGTCGAAGGAGCCGCCGACGATGTGGCGGGTGGCCTCGACGCCGGCGTCCTCCAGCAGACGGAAGGTGGAACGGCGCTGGTGCGGCAGGATCAGCGTGACGACCGTGCCGGAGCGGCCGGCACGGGCGGTGCGGCCGGAGCGGTGCAGGTAGTCCTTGTGGTCGCCGGCCGGGTCCACGTTGAGCACCAGGTCGATGCCGTCGACGTGGATGCCGCGGGCGGCGACGTCCGTGGCGACCAGGACGTTGACGTAGCCGTCCTTGAAGTCGCCCAGGGTCCGGGTGCGGGCGCCCTGGGTCATGCCGCCGTGCAGCGCGTCCGCCTTCACGCCGGAGTCGCGCAGCTGCTCGGCGACGCGGTCGGCGCCCATCTGGGTACGGACGAAGACGATCGTGCGGCCCTTGCGGGCGGAGATGGCGTTGGTGACCGGGGCCTTGTCCTTGGGCTTCACGACCAGGACGTGGTGGGTCATGGTGGTGACCGCACCGGCGGAGGGGTCGACCTCGTGGGTGACCGGGTCCACCAGGTAGCGCTTCACCAGGGTGTCGATCTCGTTCTCCAGGGTGGCGGAGAAGAGCATCCGCTGGCCGCCGGAGGGGACCTTGTCGAGGATCTCGGTGACCTCGGGCAGGAAGCCCATGTCGGCCATCTGGTCGGCCTCGTCGAGGACGACGATCTCGACCTCGTCGAGGGTGCAGGCGCCGCGGTCGATCAGGTCGCGCAGGCGGCCGGGGGTGGCGACGAGGACGTCGACGCCGCGCTCCAGCGCCCAGATCTGCTTCGGCATGGAGGTACCGCCGCAGACGACCTTGAGGTTCAGGCCGAGCACGGTGCCGTACGGCTCGAGCGCGTCGGAGACCTGCATGGCCAGCTCGCGGGTCGGGACCAGGATCAGACCGCGGGGGCGCTTGGGCCGGGTGCGGCCCTGCTCCAGGCGGGTCAGCAGCGGGAGGCCGAAGCTCAGGGTCTTGCCGGAGCCGGTGCGGCCGCGGCCGAGGACGTCCTTGCCGGCCAGCGCGTCCGGGATGGTGGCGGCCTGGATCGGGAACGGGGTGGTCACGCCGCGCTTGGCGAGGCCGCGGACGACCTCGTCGGGCAGACCGAGGTCACCGAAGGTGAGCGTCTTCTCGGTCTCGGCGGCGGGGGTGGCGGCGTCGGCCTCGACCTCGGCGGCCTCGATCTCAACCAGGGCATCCTGGTCGTTTTCGGGCATGGCGAAGCGGGCGTCGTCAACGAGGGACATGAAAAACCTTCCGGGTGTCGGCACGCGCCCACACCCGCGGATTTCCCAGACCGCCTCAATGCGGTCAGCCACGGAGTACCGGAACGCGCCAGGTGCGCCTTAGATCAGTACGGCGCCGGGCAAATTGAACACAACGATCTACCAAGATAGCGCAGCGAGGACACGACTGCCAAATGGTGCGCCAAAGGCGTCACATTACCCCGCCGGATCAGCCTGCGGAAGGGCTTGCCGACGGCGCGGGCGACGACGGGCTCGGGGACGCCGGTGGGCTCGTCACCACGGTGGGCGTGGGCGTGGGGTGTTCGGTGGGCCCACTGCTGGGCTGCGCCGGCGGAGTCGTCGGGCCCGCAGGCGTCGGCGTGCTCACGGGTGGGCTGACCACGACGGGCACCGGCACCGCCGCCGACGGCCCGGAGCTGGGTCGTGCCGCGCTCTCCCCCGCGCTCGGGCTCGCCCCGGCGTCGAGCCCCCCACCCGCGTAGTGCCGCAGACCCGCGTGGTGGCCGCCCGCGCCGTCCTGCGAGGTGCCACCCTCGCCTCCGGGGCCCACCGTCGCTCCGTCCGCGCCGACCGGCGCCGCGGCCGGCCCGACCTCCATGCACCCGGACAGCGCGCCGACCGCGGCCCCGGTCATCAGCGCCCACACCGCGACCCGACACGCCCCCGCTCCGACCTTGCCCATCGCGACCGGCCCCGCTTCCTCGCCTGACGTGCTGCTTCCCGCCCCCTCATCCCTCTCAACGCGACGGCCAGGCAAAGGACACGGCCGCACCGGACACGAACGTTCCGCCACCCAGGGACCCGGCGCTCACCCGTAGCCGAGCTCGTGCAGCCGCTCGTCCGGGATGCCGAAGTGGTGTCCGATCTCGTGCGCGACCGTCACCGCGACCTCCCGCACCACCTCGTCCTCGCTCGCACACATCCGCAGGGTCGGATACCGGTAGACGGTGATCCGGTCCGGCAGCACCCCGGCGTACCACTCACCGCGCTCGGTCAGCGGCGTTCCCTCGTACAGCCCGAGCAGCTCCGGACCGCCGCCGGGCGGCTCGTCCTCGACGAAGATCACCACGTTGTCCATCAAACGGGTGAGCTCGGTCGGAATCCGGTCCAGTGCGTCCCCGACCAGCTCTTCGAACCGTTCCCGGCCCATCCACAGCACGCCGTACCCCTGACCTCGTCGCCTGCCCGCGAAACCGATTTTGGTGTTCCCGCTCCCATCCCATATGCTTCTGAACGTCCCCGACGGCCGCAAGGAAGCCGGTACGGTCCACCAGCCCTCATCGTCTAGTGGCCCAGGACGCCGCCCTTTCAAGGCGGTAGCACGGGTTCGAATCCCGTTGGGGGCACGTAGTAACAGCAGTGCAAGCAGTACAGCAGGCCTACACACGCGGTTTGTGTGCATGGCCCCGTGGAGCAGTTGGTTAGCTCGCCACCCTGTCAAGGTGGAGGTCGCGGGTTCAAGTCCCGTCGGGGTCGCTCAGGCTCCCTCTCACGAGGGATCCTGGCCAGGTAGCTCAGTTGGTACGAGCGTCCGCCTGAAAAGCGGAAGGTCGCCGGTTCGACCCCGGCCCTGGCCACTCGTTTGACCAGCAGGAAGCCCCTAGCGGAGTAATCCGCCAGGGGCTTTTTCGTGTCCACCACGACAACCGGTTCGAGAACAGCTCAGCTCTGCGAGCGGCAGGACCGGGGCACCGTGCCTTGCCAGGAACAGGGCGGTGTCGATGAGTTGGGAGGCTGGCGTCGTGGACACCCCTTGCGGGACAGCGGATGGCGCTTCCCAGGGACCTGAAATCGGTGGCGGGGGCGGGCAGGCACGTGGAAGCGTGCGGCCCATGACGACATCTCTCGGGAGCGATGCCGCGTAGACGGCCTGCGGCCGTACGAGCCGCACTTCCTTTGCGCCCACGCCTGGGGCGGCGACTGTCAGTGATTGACGGCGTGTCCGCCCGCACGTTGGGCGAGATCCGCGCTTGGGAGCGCGCAGCGGGGTGCCCCGGCAAGGTCGAGCTGGACCTTCTCTGGTGGAGAGGGCAGGCCGCTCGGATGTGCAGCCGCCGTTGGCTCGGTCTGCCGGTGGGCACCTACGACGGCAGCTGTCTCACATGCCCATGCTGCGACGACGACCCCCCGGAGGGCCGCCTCGGCCTTGAAAGGGCGATGCACGCTCTCGGTCGGCGCAGCCGCCGTGAACTTGCCGCAGTCGTGGGAGCGATCGACGCGCGGGTCCTGGCCGCGACCTACGGCGAGGAACCTGCCAGTCCTGGATGGTGGGACCGACGGATGTGAGAGCGAGGTCCAGGCAGCGCGCCGCTGACCCGAGCCCCCCGGGGCTCGGGTCAGCGCCGGCCCGCCGTAACCGGCGCACGGGCGAGGCTTGAACTCGAAGCCGTGAGCGCGAGCCGCCAGTGGTCGACGGTCATGCTCTGTTGCCTGCCTGCGCCCGAACAGTCGCGACGCGCGACGGTACGGCGGGGCGACCGCGGGGTCGACCAGAGCCCCGTAGGAAGCCGGTGTCACGTGGAGGAGTAGCGCATCACCCCGGTGAAGCGATTTTGGCCGGCGTGAATCCCGGCGGGTTGGCCCGGCCCCAAGGACGGACGCTACGCCTGGGCACGGGACCGGGCGCGGGCGCGGAGTTTGCGCAGGGCACGGGCTGCCATCGGCGGGGTGAGGTCGGCGGCGAGGCGGCGGGCGCGGGCCGGGAGGCGCTGCTGGGCGGCGCGCTCGGCGCGCTTGCGCGCCTCCTGCTCGGCCTGGTGCTGGGCAAACCAGCGCGAGCGGGGCTGCTCCTGGGCCGGCAGTGCTCCCGCCCACAGACGCGGGACCTGCTCCTCGTAGACGACCTGCAGGTCGGGCGCCCGCGGATCGCGGCGGCGGCACTGCTCGATGAGTGCCTGCCGGGTGGACTCCGGATCGCCCCAGGTGCCGTAGAACTTCTGCGGCGTGAGCGCCACCGGCCGCAGCCCGTGCAACCGGACCGCCTCCCACGTCGCGGCGGCGACGCCGGGAGTGTGCTCGGAGCGGTAGTCGTCCAGGGCGACGATGCCGTCCTCGCGCAGCGCCTCGCGGGCGAACCGCAGGTCGGCGGCGACGTGCTCGTACAGGTGCGAGGCGTCGACGTGGATGAAGCGCTGGCTGCCCGGCGCGATCAGCTTCGTGTCGGCCAGCTCCTCGCTGGGGCCCTGGTGGATGCGCGGCAGCGTGTCGTGGAACGCGAGGTAGTTGGCCTCGAAGGCGCGACGCGTCAGCTTGCCCCGGTAACTGCCGCTCATCTCGGCCGAGTTCGCGCTGTCCGTGGCCTCGGATTCGAAGAGGTCGCAGACGGTGAAGGTCTCGCCCTCACGCATGTGCTGGCCCAGGAGGATGGCGCTGCGCCCGAGGTAGACGCCGATCTCCAGGATGTCGCCCGGGATCTTCCGCTCGCGCTGGTGCTCCAGCAGCCAGCAGAACAGACGGTGGTCGGTGACGGGGAACCACCCCGGTACGTCCTCAAGGGTGGCCGGACGGGGCGCGTCCGGATCGAGGACGGGATCGGCGGCGGCAGTGGAGGCGAGGGACGAGTCGTGGGCAGAGGCGGGGACGGCCATGGCGTGCTCCGGCGTGGCGGGACTGCGGACGGGCGACCGTAGGAGGCCGCCCTCGACCTGATCAACGCCAGGATGCGGCACGGGTCACTCATCCGTTCGGTTGACTCGCCGCACTACCGGTTAACGCCGCGGTCCCGTCGGCTCCCCGGAACCGACGGTGCCGGGCCGGTCACAGAACCCGCCGCCCCGGGAAATCCGCCACCGCGAGAACTCCGGCGACCGAGAACTCCGCCGACCACAGGACCCCGCGGGTTCAGCCGCGCCGTAGGGCCAGTCGCCCGCAGAGCGCCGCGATCGGCAGCTCCAGCAGCAGGGCCAGCACCCACGCCTGGGCCAGCTCCGCCCCGTGCGAGGTGGTGACGTCGAACCAGGCGTCGGTCAGCAGCAGCGCGGCCGTGGCCCCCGCCGTGGAGGCGGAGCGGGCATCCCCGCGACGCAACAGCAGACCGGTGCCGATCAGGCCCGTCGACTCCAGCACGTCGAGGCCCACCCACGGCCACTCCCCCTGTGAGGCCAGCAGGAGCATCCAGGGGATCAGCGCTATGCCCATGCCGACCAGCGCGACCGGCAAGGTCACCCGCCGAGCCCGAGCCCGGCCCCCCACGCCCGGACGGATCCGACCGTTCCGGTGCCCGGCTCCGGTCCAGGCCCCGCTGTGCAGTGCGAACGTGCTCGCCATGGCTCCCCCTGAGTCCCCGACTCTCCCCTGCCCGAGGCCTCTCGGGCACGGACTCAGCCTTCCGGGAAACGCTGGCCGAGTCGGTAGCTCCAACAGCCGAATCGGGGGTGGTGCCGACTACACCCCGGGGCGGGTGGCGCGTGCAGTACGGGGACCGCCGGCGGCCGGGGCGAGCGCCGCGCGCAGCGCCGGGGCGAGGGTCCGGCGGATCTCCTCGGAAGGGAGCGCCGCCGCCAGGGGCAGCGGGTTGAGGTAGCGGGTGAAGATCAGTCCGCCGATCAGCGTCACCGCGGCGAGCGCGCGCCGGGTCGCGTCGTGGCCGCCGAGATATTCGGCAAGGCGCGCCAGCACCTCCCCTTCCAGGTACTCGCGGAAGGCGCGCATCACCTCCTCGTTCTCCACCGCCAGGCGGTTCACCTCGGCCGCGTCCCAGAGCTCGGTGACGACGGCCAGCAGACGGTCGGCGAGGCCCTCGCGGCTGCCCGTGAACGCCCGCGTGAGGTCCAGCGCCCGGGCGCACTGGATCTGCGTGACTTCGCCGAACAGGCCGCGCTTGGACCCGAAGTGATAGCCGATCAGGGCCGAGTCGACCCCGGCCGCGGCCGCGACGGCGCGCAGGGTGGTGGCCCGGTAACCGTGTTCGAGGAAGAGCGGCTCGGCCGCGGCGACGATCCGGGCCTTGGTCTGCGGGTGCCCGTGCGGCCGTCCACGACGGCGGACGGCGCCCGTCGCCTGGCGCGCGGGGGTCTGGGTTTTATTCATCAGTGTTGAATATCTGCGCTCCGCGGTGCGACGGTCAAGCCCTCACCCGTTCGCCACGAACCAAGGGAGTCTCCGTGCATCTCGTCGTCCTCGGCGCCACCGGACCGACCGGCCGTGCCCTCACCGACCAGGCCCTCGCCGCAGGCCACCGCGTCACCGCCGTCGCCCGGCGCGCGGACACGCTGCCGGCGCGCCCGGGCCTCGCGACCGTCGCCGCCGACGCGACCCGCGAGGGCGTGCTCGACGCCGTCGTCGCGGACGCGGACGCGGTCCTGTCGGCGCTCGGCGTGCAGCCGAGCCGCGCGCCGGTCTCGCTCTACTCGACGGGAATCGCCAACGCCGTCGCCGCGATGGAGCGGCAGGGGGTCAAGCGCCTCCTGGCCGTCAGTTCCGCCGCGCTCGACCCGGCCTGGCGGCCCAGCGGCGAGTTCTTCTTCAACCACGTGCTCGACCCGTACGTGAACCGCGTCGTCGCGCGGAGCGCCCACGAGGACATGCGCCGGATGGAGGCCGTGCTCGCGGACAGCACCCTGGACTGGACCGTCGTCCGCCCCTCCGGACTCTTCGACCACGCCTCCGTCACCTCCTACCGGACTGCGCCCCGGAGCGCCGACGGCCTCTACACCGCTCGCGCCGACCTCGCCGCCGCGATGCTGCGCGAGACGGCGGAGAAGGCCCACCTGCGGGGCGCGATGGGTGTGGTCACCGTCGACGCCCGGCCCGGCTTCCTCAGGCTGCTGCGCGAGGAGGTCCTGCGGAAGCGCTGAACAGGGAGCGGCGGGGACGCGACGGCGACGGCAAGGCGACGACGGGCGGGGCTGGTCAGTTCAGCCGGGCTGAGAGCCAGAGCAGGGCGCCGGGCTGCATGGTGCGCCAGACGTTGGTCGTGTGTCCGCCGAACTGGACCGTCAGCAGCTGGTTGGGACCTCGGGTGTGCAGGACGGACAGCAGCTTCCTGGCCGCCGGGATCGTTCCCGGGTCCTGGGCGCTGCCGGCCATCAGCACGGCGATGTCGGGCTGGTGCTTCTCTCCCCGCAGGACCAGGTACGGGTCGTTGGCGTTCCTCAGCGCCGGGTTCCTGGCGACCAGCGGAGCCTCGGGGCCGTTGTATCCGGAGAGGCTCACGGCCGCGTGGAAGACGTCCGGGTGCTGGACAGTGAGGTTGACGGCGCAGTAGGCACCGGCCGAGTAACCCATGATCGCCCACTTGCGCGGGTTCTTCGCGGTACGGAAGTTGGCCGCGATCAGGCTCGGCACGTCCCGGTACAGCCACGTCGCCGTCCTGGCCCCGCCCGGAGCCGGTGTGTCCGCGCAGCCGGGGTCGACGCCGCCCGGGATGACGTTGAGCTTGGCTGCGACCAGGATCATCGGCTTGACCTTGCCCTGCGCCATCAGCTGGGCCATCTCGTCCTGCACCTTCATCGACCCGAACCACGCCTGCGGCGTGCCGGGCGTCCCGGGCAGCAGCTCCACGACGGGGAAGGCGGTGTTCGCATAGGCCGGGTCTTCGTACTGCGGCGGCAGCCAGACGTAGAGACTGCCGTCGATGCCGGACGCGGGCCCGTGGGCGACGGTCGTCCGCACGCCGGGCAGGTAGTTCGTGAACGTGAGCCTCTCGTGCGTCGCGCCGCCGGAGACGTCGGTCGCCGTGGCCG
Source organism: Streptacidiphilus melanogenes (assembly GCF_000787835.1). Lineage (GTDB taxonomy): Bacteria > Actinomycetota > Actinomycetes > Streptomycetales > Streptomycetaceae > Streptacidiphilus > Streptacidiphilus melanogenes. The sequence goes on along the minus strand of NZ_BBPP01000005.1, from coordinate 238,283 downwards.
ACTGGTTCGCGTCCCCGCCGAAGAGGTCCTGCCAGCTGTCGTAGAACGGCCCCATCGTGTTGTTCACGTAGACCAGCACCACGAGGACGGCGGTGATCTGACTGAGCATCGTCGCGCCCATCCGGCCCGCGTAGCGGACCGGCCGTGGCCCGGGTATTCGGTTCCAGACCAGGGCGAGCAGGGCCATGGCCCCGATCATCAGCGCCACGGTGAGGACGAAGAACGGCGTGCCGGTGAGGCTCATGGTCGGTCTGTGCTCCGTGGCTTCCGTGCGCTTTCGTTCATGTACGGGCGTGATGTGCCGTGTCCACGCCGAACGCAGCCTATCTGTGCGAATGCTGGGTGTTTCCTGCACGACCGGAAACTCTTGCCGACTTCTTCACCCACCCGGGTCCGGACCCGGGCGACTCATACCCGGCAGCCGTGGGCCCGCAGATACGGCAGCGGGTCGATGACCGCGCCGTAGTGGTTCTCGGTGCGGATCTCGAAGTGCAGATGCGGCCCGCGCGCGTTCCCCGACTCCCCGGAGAGCCCGAGCCGGCTGCCGGCCGCCACGCGGTCGCCCGCGTGCACGTCGAGGTGGGACATGTGCGCGTACAGGGCGAAGTGACCGTCCGGCAGCCGCAGCACGATCCAGTGGCCGTACGCGCCGCCCCAGCCGGCGACCTCGACGACCGCGTCGGCGATCGCGAGCAGCGGCGTGCCGCTGAAGACGGCGAAATCGACACCGGTGTGATAGCCGGCGGCGTACTCGGGGTCGGGGTTGCCGAAGATCTGACTGATCACCGCTCCGGGCGCCGGGCTGAACCACCCTGCCACTCCGCAGGAACCCGGGGCGAGCGACGGGGCCGACGCGGCCGGGACCGTGCTCGGCGCGGGCCGTGGCGCGTCCGCGTACGCGAGCAGCCGCGCCGGAGTGAGCCGCAGCCGTCCGCGCCCGAAGGCGAGCCACTCCGGGCCCACCTGCCGCACCACGGCATCCTGCGCGAGCCTCGGCACCCACTGGGCTCGCCCACCCGCGTGCAGCGCGCTGCCGGGCGCGAGCGCGACCGGCAGCAGCGCACCGAGGCAGAGGCCGAGGAGCGCACCCCACCCGGTCCGCGAGGAGGTCCCCAGGGGACCCACGAGTCGTGCCACGGCACACGTGTACCCGCCGCACACCTGCGGCACCAACGCCCCGCCACCCGTTCGGCGCAGCCCCCACCAGCGCGGATCGTCTCCGCGACGACAACTCCCCCTCCCGCCAACGCCCGAGGCTCCGCTCCCGGAGGCGGGCCCTTCCGCGGGGGGCTCCCCCGGACGGCGGGCTCCCGCCGCCACCTCGCGCGCCGGGCCAGGCGCCGGGTGACACCGCCTCAGGCGCCCCGGCCGCCCGGCCGACGCAGCAGCGCAGCAGCACAGCTGCGAAGTGGCCCACGCAGGGACCGCCTTCCGCCGCGTGACCGCGGTCGAGGCGGAGGACGTGGGGTCTCCCCCGCGCGTCGTGGGTGCAACAACCGGGCGGGTGGCAAAGACTGCGGACGTGAGCAGCGACGAGGACCGGTCCTCCGCGGGGGATCGTGGGCATGAGGGGGAGCCGCATCGGCAGGGGGAGTTGGGGTCGCGGCTGAACTGGCTGCGGGCCGGGGTGCTCGGGGCGAACGACGGGGTGGTGTCGACGGCGGGTCTGGTCGTGGGCGTCGCCGGAGCCGCAGCGACCTCCGCCGAGCTGCTGACGGCCGGCCTCGCCGGCCTCCTCGCGGGGTCGATGTCGATGGCGACGGGCGAGTACGTGTCCGTCAGCACCCAGCGGGACTCCGAGCTCGCCGCCCTGGACCAGGAGCGCCGCGAGCTGGCCCACACGCCCGAGGCGGAGCTGGAGGAGCTGACGGGCCTCTACATGGCGAAGGGGCTCCCCCGAGAACTGGCGCACGACGTCGCGGTGCAGCTGACCGAGCACGACGCGCTCGCGGCGCACGCGGAGACGGAGCTGGGCATCGATCCCGAGGAGCTGACCAACCCCTGGCACGCCGCCGGGGCCTCCTTCGTGGCCTTCACCGTGGGGGCGTTGCTGCCACTGCTGGCGATCGTGCTGCCCCCGTCCTCGATCCGGGTGCCGGTGACCGTCGGCTCGGTGATCGCCGCGCTCGTGCTGACGGGGTGGCTGAGCGCCAGGCTCGGCGCGGCCAAGGTCGCCCCTGCGGTGGCCCGGAACGTCCTCGGGGGTGCGATCGCGATGGCGATCACCTACACGGCGGGGGTGCTGCTCCACGCGGCCTGAGGACGACCCCGCTCACCTGCGGCGCACCGCCGGAACAGCGCTCGAAGGGCGATTCGACCGGGGCGGTCGGCATGCAGTAGAGTCTCACTCGCACAAGGCCCCGTGGAGCAGTTGGTTAGCTCGCCACCCTGTCAAGGTGGAGGTCGCGGGTTCAAGTCCCGTCGGGGTCGCTTGCACGATCAGCCCGGATCCAATCGGATCCGGGCTGATCTGTTTCTCCGCACGATGTGTGGGTCCCACGTGGGTCCCACGTGCGTTCGGCGTGGGGGATGTGGCGCATGTGACGCGAGTCACGTCCTTTTTCTTGACGACTGCTCACGTTCGGCACGCCGGGACACCTGCTCATTTTATATGTAAAATTGCACATCCCGAAAAAGGAACCCGAAAACAAAAAAGAACTGCACCGGACCCGGCGGAGTCCGGTGCAGTTCAAAGCTGTTACTCGAAGCCCTCTCAGGCCTCCGTGCGCTGCTGCGGAATGCCCGCAAGCAGGGCGCGCACCTCCGCCTCGCGGTAGCGGCGGTGACCCCCCAGCGTCCGGATCGAGGTGAGCTTGCCAGCCTTGGCCCAGCGAGTGACCGTCTTCGGGTCAACGCGGAACATGGTGGCGACCTCGGCCGGCGTCAGCAGGGGTTCGGCATCAGGGGTACGAGCGGTCATGAGCGGCCTCCTCGGGAGAACCGAACCAACACGGTTCTTTCCTAGAAATTCTGCACCTTGGTGTGCGATGTCCGAAATGGCCACCGCCTACCAAGTCGGTAATAGGACGAACGGCTTGTCCTTGGCACTACAACTACACCATCCGTCCAGTCCAATCAGCCAAACCGGCGGAATTGACCCCTGGGGGGCCAAGGTCGACGGATGACAATGGACCATGTCATAACGGACAGTCACCGCAAAGCGACCCCCCGTCACGGCATCAAGAACCCCCGCTTCCCCCGCGAAGGCCCCCGATGTCCGCAGAACCACCCTTACGTGGGCAGAGCAGTCCTGAGTGAGGCTGGTTGTCCTATTTTGACACCCAGTGCGACCTTCGCGTCAACGGTGAGTCACATCACGTTGATGGGGGATTGACCCGATCTGGGACCTAGGTCCCATGTGGAGACGGGATAAGCACCCCTGTGACGTCTGAGGAGATGGTGCCACGCATGTCCGACTGGTCCGGGGGCCGTCCATGGCGTGATCCGTCGTGGCGGAACTCCGCCAGGACTGGACGCGCGTAGACCCGTCGGCCGTGGCCGACCCGCCTCTGAGCTGTGCTGTTGCTGTGACCATTGGGAGTGGTGACAGCTCCTCAGGAGTACTTCCGGAGAGGGCTCTCGCAGCTCAGCGGGATCAGTTCGCGTACTGCAGCTCCTGGACCCGACGCCACCGATCGGTCAGCGCGCGGTAGCAGCGTCCGGCCCGGACCGGGTCGCCGGCGCGCAGCGCGGCGACGCCCTCCGCCACCTCCTCCGCAGAGCGGTCCCCCGCCAGCCCCTGCTCCGGGATCGCGTGGACCAGGCCGCCGTAGTCCAGCTCGACCAGCGAGCGCGGGTGGAACTCCTCCAACCAGCGCCCGACCTCCTCGACACCGTCGACCAGCGGGCCGGCGTCGAGCGTCTCGCGCAGGACCCGGAAGCCCCGGGCCACGCGGCGACGGGCCTGGGCCATGGGCGTGCGGTAGCGCAGCACCGGCGCGGGTCGCCGCTTCGCGCTCGCGCTCTCCTGCCGCGCGTCCGCCGCCGCGCCCTCGGCCGGGTCGTCCGGGCCCTCCGGGCCTGTGTCGCCGAAGCCCGTGTCCAAGCCTCCGTCGTAACCGCCACCGCTGTGACCGTCCGGCAGGCCGTCGGGATAGCCGTCCGTGCCCTCGACCGCCAGCTCGGAGCCGGAGGGGATGTACTCGCGCTCCTCGTCACCGAAGAGCAGGAACCAGCGCACCGGGATGCTCCAGGTGCTCGTCAGGATCCACGGGCGGCCGTCGGGATGCCGGGCCCGCCAGCTGTCCCAGTCCGCCTCGGCCTGGGCCCGCACCACCGGCGGCACCGCCGCGTCCAGCAACGGCGCGGGCAGCTCCTCGCGCAGCTCCGCCAGCGCGAGCCAGCTGCGCAGCCGGGTGCGCCAGGGGCAGAGGTAGAGGACGCCGTCGGCCTCGTGCACGAACGCGTCGCGGCTCTCCTGCTCCGGGACGGCCAGCGGCGGCACGGCGGTCAGGTCGGCCAGCCGGGCCCGGTGCTCGTCCACCGCGGTGAGTCTCGGGCCCTCGGCGGCGTAGCTCTGCCAGTACGAGCGCTCCGGCTCCGCGAAGGCGGCCAGCGGCTCGTAGACGCGCAAGTAGGCGGCGTAAGGAGGATGCACCGAGGTCCGCAAGGTAGGCACCTTGGCATCGTCGCACGCCCCACCCCTCCGGCGCCCCGGAAGCACGAGGTCCGTTCCCGCCGCCCGGCCCGGCGGCGTCCGGCCTGCTCCCCCGGCCTCCGCCCGAGCCTGTGCCCCACCGCCGGCCGGGCACAGGCCGCCCACGAGCGGGCCCCGCGCGACCGCCTCGTCGAGCCCGCACCGACCGGCCGCCGACCGCCCGGAACGCCGCGCGAGCAGCGCAGCGACCGGCTCGCGACCGCGGCACGACTGTCCGCCAGCCGGACCCCGTACCGCGCGGCCGGGCGGCCGTCCTACGCTTCAGACAGAACGTCCGCACCACAGCAAGCGGACGCCAGTCGACAATGGAGTCACCACCGTGACTGATGTCAGTGAGCGTTCCGGCGTACTCAGCCGGATCTTCGCGAGCGACCCCGATGCGGCGCCCGGCGACAGCCATGAGCAGGTCGTCCTGTGCCACGATCGCGACACCGGCCTCAAGGCCGTGATCGCGATCCACTCGACCGCTCTGGGCCCCGCCCTCGGCGGCACCCGGTTCCACCCCTACGCGACCGAGGAAGAGGCCGTCCAGGACGCCCTGAACCTCTCCCGCGGCATGTCCTACAAGAACGCCATGGCCGGGCTCGACCTCGGCGGCGGCAAGGCCGTCATCATCGGCGACCCGAACAAGATCAAGACCGAGGCCCTGCTGCGCGCCTACGGCCGCTTCGTGCAGTCCCTCGGCGGCCGCTACGTCACCGCCTGCGACGTCGGCACCTACGTCGCCGACATGGACGTGATCGCCCGCGAGTGCGACTTCGTCACCGGCCGCTCCCCCGAGTACGGCGGCGCCGGCGACTCCTCCGTCCTCACCTCCTTCGGCGTCTTCCAGGGCATGCGCGCCGCCGCGCAGCACAAGTGGGGCTCCCCCTCGCTCCAGGGCCGCCGCGTCGGCGTGGCCGGCATCGGCAAGGTCGGCCACTACCTGGTCGAGCACCTGATCGAGGACGGCGCGCAGGTCGTCGTCACCGACGTGCGCGAGGACGCGGTCAACCGCGTGCGCGCCGCGCACCCGGGCGTCGAGGTCGCCGCCGACACCGACGCGCTGATCCGCGCGAACCTGGACGTCTACGCCCCCTGCGCGCTCGGTGGCGCGCTCGACGACGTGACCGTCCCGGCCCTGACCGCGAAGATCGTCGCCGGCGCCGCGAACAACCAGCTGGCGCACCCGGGCGTCGAGAAGGACCTCGCGGACCGCGGCATCCTCTACGCCCCGGACTACGTGATCAACGCTGGTGGCGTGATCCAGGTCGCGGACGAGATCGAGGGCTTCAACTTCGACCGGGCCAAGGCCAAGGCGTCGAAGATCTTCGACACCACCCTGGAGATCTTCGCCCTTGCCGACTCGGACGGCGTCCCGCCGGCCGTCGCCGCGGACCGCCTCGCCGAGCGCCGGATGGCCGAGGTCGGCCGCCTCCGGACGATCCTGCTGCCGCGTTCGCGCTGACTTCGGCGTCACGAATCCCCTTGAAGGGATACCCCCGGACGGGAACGGCGTTCTCACCTGAAGCCCCCGTCCGGGGGATACCCCTTGCCCGTACGGGGGATAATCGTGTCGGAACGGTCACTTGGGGCACGCGGTCCACACCGCCGCTCATCGCCCATTTTGCGGCCCTGACCTGCATCAATATGGTCACAACCAAGGGTGGCGTGCGCCACGTCGCACAGGCGGCGTACCGTACGGCGCTGGAAGCAGGTACCGTTGTTGCTCTAAGGACCGGCTCTCTCATCTTCGGCGAGGAGCCGTTCCGAATCATGAACGCGTGACAAGACTCGGAGCCAGAGGCTCCGTCGTTGAGGGGGTCGAGCCATGGGGCGCGGCCGGGCCAAGGCCAAGCAGACAAAGGTCGCCCGCCAGCTGAAGTACAACAGCGGCGGCTTCGACGCGTCACGCCTGGCTAATGAGCTGGGCGTGTCGGATACGAACGACACGGTCAATCCGGAGCCGTTCGACGACGAGGACGAGGACGACGATCCGTACGCCTCGTACGCACAGCTATACAACGACGTGGACGACGACGAGGACGTGGACGAGAGTCCCTCGCGCAAACGGGCCTGACGTCACCACACCCTGAAAACGACGAAGCCGATCCGGTCTGACCGGGTCGGCCTTTCGTCGTCACCACGATCGGCGTCGTCACCAGGTTCGGCGTCGTCACCAGGTTCGGTTCTGCCGCCCGTTCCGGGGCACGGGAGTGGTCCGCGCCCCGGAGGGGGTCGGTGCTAGGCGTACGCGCCGTACAGGGCCGCGCCGTCGGCCTTCGCGTAGTCGCCGGCGCGCTCGACGATGTCGCCGAGGATCCAGGCCTCCACGTCGCGGTCCTCCAGGATGGCGAGGACGGCGTCGACGGACTCCTGCGGCACCACGGCGACCATGCCGATGCCCATGTTGAGCGTCTTCTCGATCTCCAGCGTCTCCATCCGGCCGACCCCGGCCACCGTCTGGAAGACCGGCATCGGGGTCCACGTGCCGCGGTCCAGGCGGGCGTGGAGGGTGTCGGGGATGACCCGGGCCAGGTTGGCCGCCAGGCCGCCGCCGGTGACGTGGGAGAAGGCGTGGATCTCGGTGGCCCGCGCCAGCGCCAGGCAGTCGAGCGAGTAGATGCGGGTGGGCTCCAGCAGCTCCTCGCCCAGCGTGCGGCCGAACTCCGGGACCTCCCGGTCCAGCTGCCAGCCGGCCTGGTTCAGCAGGACGTGGCGGACCAGCGAGTAGCCGTTGGAGTGCAGCCCGGAGGCCGCCATGGCGATGACCACGTCGCCCGCGCGGACCCGGTCCGGGCCGAGCAGCCGGTCGGCCTCGACCACGCCCGTGCCGGCGCCCGCCACGTCGTACTCGTCCGGTCCGAGCAGGCCGGGGTGCTCCGCGGTCTCGCCGCCGACCAGCGCGCAGCCGGCGAGCACGCAGCCCTCGGCGATGCCCTTGACGATCTGCGCGACCCGCTCCGGGTGGACCTTGCCGACGCAGATGTAGTCGGTCATGAACAGCGGCTCGGCACCGCAGACCACGAGGTCGTCGACGACCATGCCGACCAGGTCGTGGCCGATGGTGTCGTGCTTGTCCATGGCCGCGGCCAGCGCGACCTTGGTGCCGACGCCGTCGGTGGCCGTCGCGAGGAGCGGGCGCTCGTAGCGCTTGAACGCGCTGGCGTCGAAGAGGCCGGCGAAGCCGCCGAGGCCGCCGACGACCTCGGGACGCTTGGTCTTGCCGACCCACTTCTTCATCAGCTCGACGGCCAGGTCCCCGGCCTCGATGGAGACGCCGGCGGCGGCGTAGGTGGCACCGGTGGACTGGTCAGACACGGGACGGCCCTTTCGGGTCAGAGCTTGTTACGGGAAAACTCGCAGGGCTCACGGACGCCGCAGGGCGTCCGCCGCGCCGGGGCCGCCGAGCAGCGTCTGCACGCCGTCGACGTCCGAGCGGTTGCCGCCACGGGTGGCCGGGGGCTGCTTCGCGGCGGAGATCTCCGCCTCCAGCAGGTGCTTGCCCAGCAGCTCGGGGTCGGGCAGCTCGACGGGGTACTCCCCGTCGAAGCAGGCCCGGCAGAGCCGGTCCTTGGGCTGGTCGGTGGCGGCGATCATGCCGTCGATGGAGATGTAGGCCAGCGAGTCCGCGCCCAGCGAGGCGGCGATCTCGTCGACGGACAGGCCGTTGGCGATCAGCTCCGCGCGGGTGGCGAAGTCGATGCCGTAGAAGCAGGGCCACTTGACCGGCGGCGAGGAGATCCGGATGTGGACCTCGGCCGCGCCCGCCTCGCGCAGCATGCGGACCAGGGCGCGCTGGGTGTTGCCGCGCACGATCGAGTCGTCCACGACGACGAGGCGCTTGCCCCGGATGACGTCCTTCAGCGGGTTCAGCTTGAGCCGGATGCCGAGCTGGCGGATGGTCTGGTTGGGCTGGATGAAGGTCCGGCCCACGTAGGCGTTCTTGACCAGGCCGGAGCCGAACGGGATGCCGCTGGCCTCGGCGTAGCCGATCGCGGCCGGGGTGCCGGACTCCGGCGTCGCTATCACCAGGTCGGCCTCGACCGGGGACTCCTTGGCGAGCGTGCGGCCCATCTCCACACGGGAGAGGTGCACGTTGCGGCCGGCGATGGTGGTGTCCGGCCGGGCCAGGTAGACGTACTCGAAGACGCAGCCCTTGGGCGCGGCCTCGGCGAAGCGGGAGGTGCGCAGGCCGTTCTCGTCGACGGCGATGAGCTCGCCCGGCTCGACCTCGCGGATGAAGGAGGCGCCGACGATGTCGAGGGCGGCGGTCTCCGACGCCACGACCCAGCCGCGCTCCAGGCGGCCGAGGACCAGCGGACGGATGCCCTGCGGGTCGCGGGCTGCGTAGAGGGTCTGCTCGTCCATGAAGACCAGCGAGAAGGCGCCCTTGACCTTCGGCAGGACCGCGCGCGCGGTCTCCTCGACGGAGAGGTCCGGCTGGCCCGCGATCAGGGCGGTCAGCAGGTCGGTGTCGTTGGTGACGACCGGGCGGCCGGAGCGGGAGACGTGCTCCTCGCCGGGCAGCTCGGAGACCAGCTTGGCCAGCTCGGCGGTGTTGACCAGGTTGCCGTTGTGGCCGAGCGCGAGACTGCCGTGGGCGGTCGCGCGGAAGGTCGGCTGGGCGTTCTCCCACACCGAGGAGCCGGTCGTGGAGTAGCGGCAGTGGCCGACCGCGATGTGGCCCTGGAGGGAGTTCAGCGAGGTCTCGTCGAACACCTGGGAGACCAGGCCCATGTCCTTGTAGACCAGGATCTGGGAGCCGTTGCTCACCGCGATGCCCGCGGACTCCTGTCCGCGGTGCTGCAGAGCGTAAAGGGCGAAATAAGAGAGCTTGGCTACCTCTTCACCGGGGGCCCAGACTCCGAAGACTCCGCAGGCGTCCTGCGGGCCCTTCTCGCCGGGGAGGAGGTCATGGCTGAGTCGTCCGTCACCGCGTGGCACGACATCGAGTCTAGGGCAGGTCGACACGCCGGGCCGACGAGCGATGGTCGCCGTGGACCCGGAGCCGCCCCGGACGCGCGTAGACCGACCTCAGGTCATCACGGGCAGTAGCGATGACAGATCACTGCGCTCACCACTGGCCGTGAGTTCCGCCACGTCCAGCGCGTCCGCCCAGGTCAGACGCCCGGTCGCGAGCCGGATCCAGGGCAGCGGCATGGTCTCGACGACATTGGGCGGCGTGCCCCGGGTGTGCCGGGGGCCCTCGACGCACTGCACGACCGCGAAGGGCGGGACCCGGAGCTCCACGGCCCCGCCGGGGGCCTTGGTCGCGAGGGCGTCGGCGAGGACCCGGCAGGTGGTCGCGAGGGCGTGCCGGTCGTGCGGGAAGGCGTCCAGCGCGAGCGCGTCGGCGAGGTCGTCGGCGTGGACCACCGTCTCGACCAGGCGGGTGACCAGGTAGTCGTCCAGCAGCATGGCGCCGCGGCGGTGGACGATCCGCCGTTCCGGCGCATGGTCGGCGTCCACGACGGCCAGCGCGGCGTCGACGGCCCCTGCGAACACCTCCCGTGGGTCGCCCGCGGCGGCGGCCCGCTCGAAGGCGTCCTCCTCGATCGCCGCGGCCCCCGCACGGGTGCCGGCGGCCCAGTCCCCGATCGTGGACGTGGGCCCCCCGTCGTCGGGCGCGGCCAGGAACCGCGGCAGCGCGTCCAGCGCGCCGGCCAGGTGCACGACCAGCTCCCGCACCCGCCATCCCCCGAGCCGGGTCGGCAGGTCCAGCGAAGCGTCGTCCAGCCCCGCGACGACGGCCCCGATCGCCCCTGCCTCCGCGCGCAGCGCGGCGCGGGACTTGAGCCGGTCGTAGGTGCGGGCACGGGAACGCGAGACTGGCGGCATGCCCGGCACTCTAGTGACCCGCACCGACACGGGGACGGGAACCGCAGGCCCGGACGCGGGTGGGCGCAGGGTGAGGTTGGCGGGATGTCAGTAGTGTCATGGCGGTTTACCGCTTGCCGCACCCCTCCCCTCGCCGGAACCCTTGAGGCGTGACCACCGAAAGCACCGCCGCACCGACCGTCGCCGAATCCGCCGTCGCCTCCCCCGCCTCCCCCAGGTCCGCGCGTCTCGCCGCCGTCGCGGCGGGCGTGACCGTCGTGCTGTGGGCCTCCGCCTTCGTCGGGATCCGGTCGGCGGGTCACGACCTCTCCGCCGGGCCGCTGGCCCTGCTGCGGCTCGCCGTCGGGACGGTGCTGCTCGGCGCGATGGTGCTGGTCCGGCGCGAGGCCTGGCCCGCGCGGCGCGATCTGCCGCGCATCGTGATCGTCGGCGTGCTGTGGTTCGGCGCGTACAACGTGATGCTGAACGCCGCCGAGCAGCGGGTGGACGCGGGGACCGCGTCGATGCTGGTGAACGTGAGCCCGATCCTGATCGCGGTCATCGCCGGGCTGGTGCTCAAGGAGGGCCTGCCCAGGTCGCTGCTGCTCGGCATGCTGGTCTCGTTCAGCGGCGTTCTCGTCATCGGCTTCGGGTCCTCGCACCACGGCGGAGCCGACTTCCTCGGGGCGCTGCTCTGCTTCGCCTCGGCCGTCGCCTACGCCACCGCGACGATCATCCAGAAGCCGGTGCTGAGCCGGGTCTCCGCGCTGCAGATGACGTTCCTCGCCTGCGCCGTCGGCATGATCGCGTGCCTGCCGTTCGCGCCGCAGCTGGCGCACGAGATGCCCAAGGCACCCGCCTCGGCGATCGCCTGGGCGGTCTACCTCGGCGCGGTGCCGACCGCGATCGCGTTCACCACCTGGGCCTACGCGCTCGCCCGCACCAAGGCGGGCAAGCTGGGCGTGACGACCTACCTGGTGCCGCCGATCTCGATCCTCCTCGGCTGGCTGATGCTCGGCGAGACGCCGACCTGGATGGCGGTCGGCGGAGGCGTGCTGTGCCTCGGCGGCGTGGCGGTGGCCCGCTTCACCCGGCGCTGAACCCTCCGACCTGCACGGGGTCTCACGCGGCGCCGGAGTTCACCCTGCGCCGCGTCTCACCCTTCTCGGCCGCCCGGCCGGCCCTCGTCCGGCACGGTGACGTGCCGGAGCTTGTCCGGGTTGCGGACCAGACGCACCTCCGTGATCAGCCCCGCCTCGTCCAGCTCGACGGTGATCACGTCGTCGGGGACTCCCGCCGTGGTGAGCAACAGGCCGAACCTGCCGTTGACGTCCACCGGGTGCGCACCGAGGTCCTGCGGCATGTAGCGCTCGAGAATGCCCAGGATCCAGCGGGAGACCTTGTCCGCGCCGTGCAGGGGGCGCAGCGCGGCGCGGATCTTGCCGCCGCCGTCGGACCAGACCGTGACGTCGGGGGCGAGCAGCTCCATCATCCGGTTCAGGTCGCCGCCGAGGCAGGCGGCGAGGAACTCCTCCGTCGCCTGCCTCCGCGTCTCCGCCGGGGCGTCGTAACGGGGGCGCCGCGCCTGCACGTGGGAACGGGCGCGGCTGCCGACCTGGCGGACCGCCGCCTCGGAGCGGTCCGTCATCTCGCCGATCTCGGCGTAGGAGAACCCGAAGACCTCCTTGAGCAGGAACACGGCCCGCTCCAACGGCGAGAGCGTCTCCAGCACGACGAGCATGGCCAGCGAGACGGTCTCCTCCTGCTCGACGCCGCCGGCGGCATCCGGCGCGGTCACCAGGGGCTCCGGCAGCCACGGGCCGACGTAGGACTCACGCTGCACGGCCGCGGACCGAAGGCGGTTGAGGGAGAGGTTGGTGACGGTCCGCGCCAGGTAGGCGCGCGGCTGGGAGATCTTCCCGACATCGACGGCGCTCCACTTCAGCCACGCGTCCTGCACGATGTCCTCGGCATCGGCCACGCTGCTGAGCATGCGGTAGGCGATGCCGAAGAGCGTGGGACGGTGCTCCTCGAAGGTCGTAAGGACAGCGCTGTCGGTCACGCTTTCGACGGTACCGCGCATCGGTCCTTGAATCCCTGCCCCACGAGCCCGACAGCGGAGTTGACGCGGGATCGGAGGTTCTCCACGGCCACGATCGCGGTCAGCTCGACGAAGGCCTTCTCGCCCAGCAGCTTGATCAGCTTCTGTGCCATCTCATCGGTGACGGTGGGCTCCGTCTCGGTCATCGCCTCGGCATACTCCAGCACGGACAGCTCCAGGGGCGCGAACAGCTCCGGCTGTTCCCGCCACATCGGCACAGCCCGCAGCTTCTCCTGCGGGATGCCCAGCCTGTGCGCCTCCCAGTAACCGAAGTCCATGCACCACGAACACCCGATCCGCGCCGCCGCCGCCATCACGGCCAGCTCCTTGAGTTGCGGGTCGAGCGCCTTCCACCTGGCGACCTTGCGCTCGAACCCTGCGTAGGCGAGCAGCACCTTGGTGTTGTGCCCGTACACCTTCCCGGGGTCGAGCACGTCGCCGTACATGCGCTTGGAGTACCACTCCGCGATCCGGTAGACGATCGTCCGGGGCGGGGTGAGCGAGATGCGGGCCATGGTCGTTTCCGCCTTCCTGCGAGCCGGTATTCGGGCTTCCAGAGAGGAGACAGGCGGGCGGCCGAGAACGTGACATCGCGCTGTGCAGCACCCCGCGAACCATGAGTTGGCGGCAGCCGTCGCTTCGGCACTCGTCACGGGGGCGGGGCAATAGCGACGGGGGCGGGGCAATAGCGCCGCGAAGTGAACCCAGCAGCCATCCGGACGGTCGGCCCGCCGGGTTTCCCACTGTCCAGGGTCAAACCTGGCGAACCTCGACGAGAAGAGCAGGCGGACGAGAAGAGCAGGCGACGGTCCCGATCCTCGGCCACCTCATCCAGTTCGAGCACCATCCGCGTCGCCCCCGCGACCAAAACGACGCTGCCCCGGCAGCAGACGGCGGCTCATCGCCCTGCACGCGGGGATCAACTGTCCGGTCGGCACGTAGGCCGCCGCCACCCCGTAACCCCGGTGCTCGACCTCGTCGACGAAAACGTGGTGCGCCACCTGCCGCTCAACCGCTCCGGGTGACCCGAGGTCACCTCTTGGCGCAATACGCCCAGGGCCCGGTGACGGAACGTCACCGGGCCCTGGGCGTACGCGAAAGGACTTACGCGAGCAGCGCCTCGATCACGCCCGTGTTCGCCTCGCGGAGCTCGGCGAGCGGGAGGGTGAACTGGCCCTGGAGCTCGATGACGTCGCCGTCGACGACGCCGATGCGGGTGGCCGGGAGGCCCCGGACGCCGCACATCTCGGTGAAGCGGAGCTCCTCGCTGCGCGGCACGGAGACGATCGCGCGGCCGGTCGACTCGGAGAAGAGGAACACGAAGGCGTCCAGACCGTCCGGGACGATCAGGCGGATGCCCTGCTCACCCTTGAGCGCACTCTCCACCAGCGCCTGGATCAGGCCGCCGTCGGAGAGGTCGTGCGCCGCGTCGATCATGCCGTCGCGCGAGGCGGCGATCAGGATCTCGGCGAGCAGCTTCTCGCGGTCGAGGTCCAGCTTCGGCGGCAGGCCGCCGAGGTGGTCGTGGGCCACCTGCGCCCACGCCGAACCGCCGAGCTCGTCCTCGGTGGTGCCGAGGAGGTAGACCAGCTGGCCCTCCTCCGCGAACGCCATCGGGGTGCGGCGGGTGACGTCGTCGATCACGCCGAGCACGGCCACGACCGGCGTCGGGTGGATCGCCTCGGTGCCCGTCTGGTTGTAGAGCGAGACGTTGCCGCCGGTGACCGGGGTGCCGAGCTCCAGGCAGCCGTCCGCCAGGCCACGGGTGGCCTCGGCGAACTGCCACATGACCTCCGGGTCCTCCGGGGAGCCGAAGTTGAGGCAGTCGGAGACGGCCAGCGGCTTGGCGCCGGTGGCGGCGACGTTGCGGTAGGCCTCGGCCAGTGCCAGCTGCGATCCGGTGTACGGGTCGAGCTTGGTGTAGCGGCCGTTGCCGTCCGTGGCGATCGCGACGCCCAGGTTGGTGGACTCGTCGACGCGGATCATGCCGGAGTCCTCCGGCATGGCCAGCACGGTGTTGCCGAGCACGAAGCGGTCGTACTGGCTGGTGATCCAGCTCTTGTCGGCCTGGTTGACCGAGCCGACCAGCTGCAGCACGGCCGCGCGCAGCTCGTCGCCGCTCGCCGGACGCGCGAGGCGCTCGGCGGTCGGGGCGTCGGCCTGCAGGGCGTCCTGCCAGCTCGGGCGGTGGTACGGGCGCTCGTAGACCGGGCCGTCGTGGGCGACGGTGCGCGGGTCGACGTCGACGATCTTCTCGCCGTGCCAGAAGATCTCCAGGCGGTCGCCGTCGGTGACCTCACCGATGACGGTCGCGGTGACGTCCCACTTCTCGCAGATGGCGAGGAAGGCGTCGACCTTCTCGGGCTCGACGACCGCGCACATGCGCTCCTGCGACTCGCTCATGAGGATCTCCTCAGGAGTGAGCGTGTTGTCGCGCAGTGGGACGTCGTCCAGGTCACAGCGCATGCCACCGGAGCCGTTGGACGCGAGCTCGCTGGTCGCGCAGGACAGACCGGCCGCGCCGAGGTCCTGGATGCCGACGACGAGCTGCGCCCGGAAGGCCTCCAGGGTGCACTCGATCAGCAGCTTCTCCTGGAACGGGTCGCCGACCTGGACTGCGGGGCGCTTGGTGGGCGTGCCGCCCTCGAAGGTCTCCGAGGCGAGGATCGACGCGCCGCCGATGCCGTCGCCGCCGGTGCGGGCGCCGTAGAGGACGACCTTGTTCCCGGCGCCGGACGCCTTGGCCAGGTGGATGTCCTCGTGCTTCATGACGCCCACGGCCAGCGCGTTGACCAGCGGGTTGCCCTGGTAGCAGGAGTCGAAGACGACCTCGCCGCCGATGTTGGGCAGGCCCAGGCAGTTGCCGTAGCCGCCGATGCCGGCGACGACGCCGGGCAGCACGCGCTTGGTGTCCGGGTGGTCCGGCGCGCCGAAGCGCAGCGGGTCCATCACGGCGACCGGGCGGGCGCCCATGGAGATGATGTCGCGGACGATGCCGCCGACGCCGGTGGCCGCGCCCTGGTAGGGCTCGACGTACGACGGGTGGTTGTGCGACTCGATCTTGAAGGTGACCGCGTAGCCCTGGCCCACGTCGACGACGCCGGCGTTCTCGCCGATGCCGACGAGCATGGCGTCGGACTGCGGGGCCTTCTCGCCGAACTGGCGCAGGTGCACCTTGCTCGACTTGTAGGAGCAGTGCTCGGACCACATCACCGAGTACATGGCCAGCTCGGCGCCGGTGGGACGACGGCCCAGGATCTCCCGGATCCGGAGGTACTCGTCCTCCTTGAGGCCCAGCGCGGCCCAGGGCAGCTCGACGTCGGGCGTCTGCTCAGCGTTCTTAACCGTGTCGAGCGTCATTACGCATTCACCAGCCGCTTGAGGATCGAGGTGAAGAAGCCGGTGCCGTCCGTGCCGCCGGTGCCGACGATCGGGTCGACCGCGTGCTCCGGGTGCGGCATCAGGCCGACGACGTTGCCGGCGGCGTTGGTGATGCCGGCGATGTCGTCGATCGAGCCGTTCGGGTTGCCGTCCAGGTAGCGGAAGACGACCCGGCCCTCGGCCTCGAGCTCGTCGATGGTGCGGCGGTCGGCGGTGAAGCGGCCGTCCATGTTCTTCAGCGGGATCATGATCTCCTGGCCCGGCGCGTAGTCGCTGGTCCAGGCCGTCCCGTTGTTCTCCACCCGCAGCTTCTGGTCCTTGCAGACGAAGTGCAGGTGGTTGTTGCGCAGCATGGCGCCGGGCAGCAGGTGCGACTCGGTCAGCACCTGGAAGCCGTTGCAGATGCCCAGGACCGGCATGCCGCCCCTGGCCTGCTCGATGATCGTCTCCATCACCGGCGAGAAGCGGGAGATGGCACCGGCACGCAGGTAGTCGCCGTAGGAGAAGCCGCCGGGCAGGACCACGGCGTCGACCTGGTGCAGGTCCTTGTCGCGGTGCCACAGCGCGACCGGCTCGGCGCCGGCCAGCTTCACCGCGCGCAGTGCGTCACGGTCGTCGAGACTGCCGGGGAAGGTGACGACGCCGACGCGGGCGGTCACTGGCCCTCCTCGACGTGGACCGTGAAGTCCTCGATGACGGTGTTGGCGAGGAAGGTCTCGGCTGCCTGGTGGATGCGGGCGAGCGCGGCCGCGTCGACCGGACCCTCCACCTCCAGCTCGAAGCGCTTGCCCTGACGGACGTCGGCGATCCCCTCGAAGCCCAGCCGCGGCAGTGCGCGCTGCACCGCCTGGCCCTGCGGGTCGAGGATCTCGGGCTTGAGCATGACGTCGACCACGACGCGTGCCACGGGTACTCCCGGTGATAAGTGGTGCGGGGACTTCCCAGCCTACCGGGACGAAAATGCGATCTTGGAGACTCATCCAGCGTGACGCGCGTAGATCTGCGGATCGTGCGGAGGTTCACACAAAGACCCCACCGCCGGCCTGTCGCCCCGCGGCCGCCGAAGTGCGGCGACACGCCTGCCGAAAATGCACGATTCTGAGGTTTCGCACCGGTATCGGCGCGGTACCGAAACGACACGGAAATAGAGACCGAAAAACCTGCCTCTTCGATTCCGGGGCCCCCGGAGGGCAGAATGGCAACGCCGGTCGCGGCCAGCACCTGCGGTCGCACGGCAAAGCCCGAGAGGATTGGCTTCCATGGCTCAGCGCGTTGTGGTCACGCTCTCCGACGATCTGGACGGAGGCGTCGCCGAGGAAACGGTTCAGTTCGGTCTCGACGGAAAGTCGTACGAGATCGACCTGTCGGCCCAGAACGCGGAAAAACTCCGCTCCGCCCTCGCTCCGTATGTGCAGGCGGGCCGGAAGCAGGCCCGCGCCGCCGCGGCCCTGAAGGCCCACCCGCGCCGGACCGAGATCGCACCCGACCCCGCGACGGTCCGCGCCTGGGCCCAGTCGCGCGGAATCGACCTGCCGGCCCGCGGACGCCTGCCCAAGCACGTCTACGAGGCCTTCGCCCAGGCGAGCTGACGCAATCTCTCCGCGTCCTCGTCTATGACTTTTCGGGGCAATGCGGACATACCGCCCCGCCGTGGTGATCACGGCCCGCGAGATGGGCTAATGTTCTTCTCAGCGGAACGCACCGCAGGCACGAGCCGAAAGGCCAGGTCAGCGGGGCGGCTCTCGCAGGTGTAGCTCAGTAGTAGAGCGTCCCTCTTCCAGAGGGAAGGCACAGCGTGCGATCCCTGTCACCTGCTCTTGTCCGCTCGGTCTCACCAAAAGGGTGGCGAAAGCACTCCTGGCGATGAGGTAGAGTGGACTGCACACCGAGGCCCAAGGGTCCCGGGGCACATGCGGACGTGGCTCAGTTGGTAGAGCATCACCTTGCCAAGGTGAGGGTCGCGAGTTCGAATCTCGTCGTCCGCTCCAATTCGGGAGCACCCCTCTGGCGGTGTTGCCGTTCATATCGTGCGGACGTGGCTCAGTTGGTAGAGCATCACCTTGCCAAGGTGAGGGTCGCGAGTTCGAATCTCGTCGTCCGCTCCACGTGAAGGGCGCCTCTTCGGAGGCGCCCTTCATCGTTTTCCGGTTTCCCGGCACGACGACGGGCTGACGTACGGGCTGAGGGGCGCGGGAAGCGCTGCGCCCCTCAGCCCGTACGACTAGGACCAGGCCAGCCCGGTCAGACGCTCGTAGGCCTCGACGTAGCGGGCCTGGACCCGCTCCACGATCTCCGCGGGCAACGCGGGGGGCGGCGTCTCGCCGGCCGGGTCCCAGCCGGACTCCGGGGACTTCAGCCAGTTGCGGATGATCTGCTTGTCGAAGGAGGGCTGGGTCCGGCCCGGCTCCCACTCGTCCGCGGGCCAGAAGCGGGAGGAGTCCGGCGTCAGCACCTCGTCGCCGATGACCAGCGTCGGCCCTGCCTCGGCGCTCTCGCCGTCCTCGTCGAGGCCGAACTCGAACTTCGTGTCCGCCAGGATGATCCCCCGCTCCCGGGCGATGTCCCGAGCACGGCCGTAGACGGCCAGCGTGGTCTGCCGCAGCTGGGCGGCGGTCTCCGCGCCGACGCGGCGGGCGACCTCCTCGTAGGGGACGTTCTCGTCGTGCTCGCCGACCTCGGCCTTCAGGGCCGGTGTGAAGATCGGGGCGGGCAGCTCCGAGCCGTCGACCAGGCCCTCGGGGAGGGTGATGCCGCAGACCGTGCGCTGCTCGTCGTACTCCAGCAGGCCGGAACCGGTCAGGTAGCCGCGGGCGACGCACTCGACGGGCAGCATGCGCAGGTTGCGGCAGATGAGTGTGCGCCCCTCCCAGTCGGCAGGGGCGCCGGCCGGGACCTCGGTGGAGACGACATGGTTGGGCACCAGGTCGGCCAGACGCTCGAACCACCAGAGCGAGAGCTGGGTGAGGATCTTGCCCTTGTCGGGGATGTCCGTCGGCAGCACCCAGTCGAAAGCGGAGGTGCGGTCACTGGCGACCATCACCAGCAGGCCCGCCTCGTCCCGATAAAGGTCGCGCACCTTTCCTGTGTGCAGGTGGATCAGGCCGGGCACCTGCACCGGCTGGGGCTTCTCGACAAATCCGCTCAAGGTGGTTCCCTCGGACTTCGCGACGTGGCCGTCTTGGGGGCCCCCGGCCGAAGCTGGGGGAGAGTGGTGACCACACCGAGTCTTTCATGAGGCCGTCCGGACGGATTCAGTGCACCTTGCAGATACGATCCAGCAGGTTGGCCGTGGCTCGTTGAATGCGCTCGTCGGTATGTCCCGGGCGGTCCAGCGCCGGGGACCAGGCGAAGGTGCCGCTGGCGAAAACGTGGGCGCCGCTGGGCGCACGGTAGAGCGACGTCTCCTGATGTCGCGGCGCGCCTTTCGCATCCCGGTAGGGCGAGTGCGCGAGCAGGACCCGCTCCGTCGACTCCGGCAGCGGGACCCGGGGGAAGTAGCGGTCCGACTCCCCCGCCACCAGGCCAGGCACCGGGTCGCCGTCACGCAGGCCGGTGCCCTCCCACAGCCAGTGGTCGGTGTTGTGGACGATCATCGGCACCGGCTCCGGCACCCGGCCCGAATACTGGATGCCCAGGAGCTGCTGCTCCGGCTCGCCCAGCTCGCGCCACAGCACGCTCGCCGGGGTGTCGGCCTGGCGCTTGGTGCAGCTGAGCAGCCGGTCGGGCTGGCCGTCGGGGCCGGGATAGAGCTGGACCTGCCAGTACATGGTGTTGGCGGAGAGGAACACGAGCGAGGTGCCGCCGTCGCGGGCTCGCTCGACGGCCCTGCGCATCGGCACGGACCAGTACTCGTCGTGGCCGGGGAAGACGATGCCCCGGTAGCGGGTCGGGTCGATCCGGCCCGCGTGCAGGTCGGTGGCGTTGGCGTAGGCGATGTCGTAGCCGTAGCGCTCGGCCCAGCGGATGAAGTCGTAGGCGTGGCCGATGTGCAGGGGCAGACCCGCGCCCGCGTAGGGGCGGTCGAAGGAGACGGTGGTGGCCGCCGCCTCCTCGCCGAGCAGCTCGCCCTTCTCGTTCCAGGCGTGGTAGAGGCTGGCGCCGGTGCGGCCGTCCTCGGGGTAGAGGTTGTAGGCCTGCCAGGTCACGTCCGGCAGGAGCAGCAGCAGGTCGGCCGCCCGCCCGGCGCGGACGGTGAACGGGATGTGGCTGCGGTACCGGTGGTCGGCCGTGGTCAGCACGGCGACGTGCGCGCCGGGCGTCCAGTGCACGGGGATCTGCAGCCGCCAGGACATCCACCAGTGGTGGCAGGAGACCGTCCGGCCGGCGACCAGCGGGGCCTGCTGGACCAGCCCGGAGACACGCGGACTCGCGGCGACGTGCCGGGCGCCGGCCCCGCCGTAGTGGCCGATGCGGTAGACGTCGACGGTGAACTCCTGCGGCGGGTTCACGCTGACCCTCAGGTCCAGCGAGCCGCCGAGGTCGGTGGCCCCGGCCGCGAATCCCTTGATCTGACCGCCCACGTCCTCGGAGGTGCGCGGCCGCCCGAGAGCGGGCCGGGGGTCCTGTTCCGGTGCCCGCCGGGCGCCCGGCAGCAGCGCCGGGTCGACGTACCAGGGCACCATCAGGCCGGTGTCGTCGAAGTACTGGTCGGTGCCCCGCAGCCACGGCAGCGGGCCGAGGCCGAACGGGTCGGTCACCCCGTGTGCGAGCGCGCCGGACTCCCAACGGCGGGTCTGCTCTGCACCCAATGCCCCCGACCCCCTCCTGGGACTGCCTGCCGGACCTGCCTGCTGACGAGTCGTCACGGTACCGACCGGCTCGGCCTGCGACCGAACTGCCGTCCCGCGCTCCGTCACGGTGCGCGTCCGGAATCTCACCGGACGTGCATCACCATCGTAGGCACTGGCACGTCATCGCAGCAGGGGTCGGTTCGGTCGTTGACGCTCCGTCATGATCGTTCGCTGCCCGCCGTGGCAACCGCTGCTCCGTCACCGCAGCCGCCACCGGGATCCCCCACCCCGGCCACCGGCCCCTCACCGCAGCCGGGCCGGCCGGTCGAACCGGTCCACCGGGATGCCGAACTCCTCCAGCCAGGCGCGCAGCGGCTGTTCGTCGCCGTGCTCGACCGCGAGCGCGATGGGCGCCCCGAGATCCGTGCAGCGGACCCCGTCCACCAGCAGCACCGGCCCGTCCAGCCAGTCCAGCCCTGGCTCGGCTCGGCCCGATGCGACGGCCGCGCGGCAGACCAGCGCGTACAGGCCGTCGCCGAGCGCGTCTCTGCCGGTGCGCACGGCGAGGGCTCCGCGTTGCGCCTGGGCCTGTGCCTCCAGCCGGGCTGCGAGCGTCTCGGCGCCGAGCCGTGCGCCGGGCTCGCGCAGCGTCCGCAGCGCTGCCCCCAGGGCGGCCAGCGGGGCGGTCTCCGGGGGGAGCCGCAGCACGGCGAGCAGCGCGGAGGACTGGTGACGCCACTGGCCCACCACGACCTCGTCCGGGTAGGCGGCCCAGTCCAGCGCCGTCTCACCGCCGGCCGACGGGGGCGCGGCCGGCGGGCCGGCGTAGAAGAGACGGGCGGCCAGCCGCGAGGCGGCCTCGTCGATCCGGCCGGGCTCCTCCAGCAGATCGCAGGCCGGGCGCTCGCCGAGGCGCGTCTCGAAGCCCTCGGCCGCGAGCCGGTCGCGCCGGGAGAGCTCGGTGAGCGCGGAGACCACGCCCGCATTGAGCCTCGTCGGCGTCCGGCCGAGCCGCCAGGCGGGCAGGGCGACCCTGGTCAGCAGCCGGTCCCACCCCGCGTAGGCGAGGCCGACCTGCTCCTGTGCCACGATCCGCTGCCCGTAGTCGACCTGCCGTGCGCGCTCGGACGCCCAGGCCGCGACGGCGCGCTCCATCTCCGCCGCGTGGCCGCGCGAGCGGCGCAGCAGCGACGCCGCGGGTATGGAGGCCCAGGCACCACGCCGCCCCGGGTGCGCGGCGATGACCGCGTCGAGGCCGTGCGTGAAACGCCGGGCCGCGGAGATCTCCGGATCCATCGCGCAGGCCGCGCCGGCCACGACGGGCGCGAGCAGGGCGCGCAGCTCGGCGACGCGCATCCACCACAGGAACGGGGAGCCGACCACCAGCGTCGGCGGCGCGGGCTCGCGCCCGGCGGGCGTGCTCTCGTCCTCGAGCCAGCTGTCGCAGTCCGGCGTGAGCGCGATGGCGCCGGGCGACGGCGCCTCCATCCGCCCCGCGAGGTCCCGCACCAGCCGGTAGAGCTCCGGGGCGTCCCGCTCGGCGAGCGGGACGTTGGGCGTCCGGTGCGGCCGGGCGCGGCGCAGCGCGACGGCGAAGGCGGCGGCCCAGGCGAGCGTCAGCAGGGCCACGCCGGTGACGGCCCAGCGGGCCGCGTCCCAGACCCCGGCGTCCGGCGCCCCGGACGCGCCCAGGCGACCCGTGAACCGGCCCGCCCACAGCACGGCCGCGACGGCCGCCGGCAGGGCGGCCACGGCGAGCGCGAACCCGCGCAGCCGCAGGATCGCCGCGGCGCGGGCGCCGGCGGCGTCCGCGACCGTGTCGACCTCCGAGTCTCCTCGCATGGATCGGTTCACCCCCTGTCGCCTACCGAATCCGACCGCTGTCGAACTTCCGCACTTGTTCAGCCCCTGTCCGGTCCGACGCACGAGCCCCGTCCGGTGTTCCTGCCGAGGTCCGGAACCACTCGGATCGGTGATTCCCCGTGGACCGCAGCTTCCCCCTTGGCAGGTGGCCGCACCCGCGCAGCGCCTGCGCACTCCTGGGACGAGTGCGCCGGTCCTGGGCACGATACGACCGGAGGCCGGGATACGTCAGGTGGATGCCCCCGCCATCACCCGAAGGAATGTGCGGGTACGGCAAACGCTGCGCGAGGGCAGCGAATCTGCTTGGGTCGTGACGATTGAGCCGTGCGGGGTGCGCCCCTCCGCACGGGCGAACGGCTGCCATGGCCGAATGGTGAGAGGTCGAGGTGACCCCGGCCATCACGCAGAGCCCATACCGCGGAGCCGAGTGCGAAGAGCCCGGAGCGAAGAGCTCAGACCGGAGAGCTCAGACCCAAGGGCCCAGAGCGCAGGACCCATAACGCTGAGGGGCGCGGGTCCGTGCGAGTCGCCACCGGTGGTGGCTCGTCGCGCGGCTCCCGCGCCCCTCGGGCGGTGCTGTGTGCGCCCTACTCCGCCTGGGCCGCCTTCAGGGCGATGTCGCCGCGGTGGTGGCTGCCGCGGAGGGTGATCTTGTCGACGGCCGCATAGGCGCGGTCCCGGGCCTGGGTGAGGTCCGAGCCGGTGGCCGTGACGGAGAGGACGCGGCCGCCGGCGCTGAGCACGGTCTCGCCGTCGTCCGCGAGTCGGGTGCCCGCGTGGAGGACGTAGGCCGTGCCGTCCTCGGCCTCCGCCTCGGCGAGGCCGAGGATCGGGTCGCCGGAGACGGGCGCGGCCGGGTAGCCCTCGGAGGCGACGACGACGGTGACCGCCGCACCGTCGCGCCAGCGCAGCTCGGGGAAGTCCGCCAGGTGGCCCGTGGCCGCCGCGTGCAGCAGGCCGCAGAGAGGGGTCCGCAGGCGGGCGAGGACGACCTGCGTCTCCGGGTCGCCGAACCGCGCGTTGAACTCGATCACCCGCACGCCGCGCGACGTGATCGCCAGACCGGCGTAGAGCAGGCCCGAGAAGGGCGTGCCACGGCGCCGCAGCTCGTCGACGGTGGGCTGCAGGACGGTGTCGAGGACCTCCTCGACCAGCTTCGGGTCGGCCCAGGGCAGCGGCGAGTAGGCGCCCATGCCGCCGGTGTTCGGGCCGGCGTCGTCGTCGCCGACGCGCTTGAAGTCCTGCGCAGGTGAAAGCGGCACGACCGTCGTACCGTCGGTGACCGCGAAGAGGGAGACCTCGGGACCGTCGAGGTACTCCTCGATGACCACGCGGTCGCAGGCGGCGGCGTGGTCGACGGCGGCCTGGAGGTCGTCCGTCACGACGACGCCCTTGCCGGCGGCGAGGCCGTCGTCCTTGACGACGTAGGGCGCGCCGAAGGCGTCCAGCGCCTCGGCGACCTCCTCGGGGGTGGTGCAGACGTAGGAGCGCGCGGTGGGGACGCCGGCTGCGGCCATGACGTCCTTGGCGAACGCCTTGCTGCCCTCCAGCTGGGCTGCCTCCGCGCCCGGGCCGAAGACGGGGATGCCGCGCTCGCGCACGGCGTCCGCGACGCCGGCGACGAGGGGGGCCTCCGGGCCGACGACGACGAACTCGGCGCCGAGTTCGACGGCCAGGTCGGCCACGGCTCGGCCGTCGAGCTGGTCGACGGGGTGGACCTGGGCGACCGACGCGATGCCGGCGTTGCCGGGCGCGCAGTGCAGAGAGGTGACTTCGGGATCGAGCGAGAGCGCTCGGCACAGGGCGTGTTCGCGGGCGCCGCCGCCGATGACAAGGACCTTCACGGTTCTAGAGCCTAGTGCCTGCCCCCGGGGAGGGCTTGCGCGGACCACAGGCCGGACCGCAGGGCGGACCACCGGACAGGCCGCGGCCGAGGGCCAGACGCCCGAAACGGATCAGTAACGGCGAATGCCATATTTGGCAACAATTCGACCACAGGTCAGATCGGCTCCCCGGAAGCACCCACCCGTAGGAGTGAGATTTGAATCGGCGGCGGAGGGCCGGAAACGGCCGCCCACTTGCGAAACCCTCACCGTTTCGCACAACAATCCGGCTCGAACCGCCACCACGGTCAGCCATTTGGCGGTAAGAAGTAGCTCTTGGAAGCCAGCAGGGCCGAAGGACCGGCCGAAGGACAGGGAGTTCCACGGTGAGCCAGCCGGAGATGCAGCCCGAGGAGACACCCTGGGGCAAGGAGCCCGGGGCTGAGGACACATCAGCCACGGCCGCTCCGGCCGTGCCCGCGCCCCGCGAGCCGCGCCCGGGGCGCGATCTGAGTGTGCGGCAGTTCCCGCTGGGCGACTGGGGCGAGCCGGCCGAGCGGCTGGAGGAGCTCTACCGCTGGTCCGAGGAGCGCGCGGTCGAGGCCATCGACTGGTACCACCGCGACCGCCGCTGGAAGCGCCGTGGAGCGAGGCTGCTGCGTGTGCTCGCCACCCTGCTCGGCATGGGCGGAGCGGTACTGCCGCTGGTCGCCCTGACCGGCATCTGGAAAGCCGGGCAGGACTGGGGCTACGTGCTGCTGCTGCTCTCCGGGTGCTGCCTGCTGGCCGACCGCGTCTTCGGCCTCACCAGCGGCTGGATGCGGGACGTCTCGACCGCCCAGGCGCTGCAGCGCAGGCTCGAGGCGTTCCAGTTCGACTGGGCCTCGGAGTGCGTGCGCGAGGTGCTCGGCCCGACGGAGGGCACGGCGAGCGAGGCGGCCGAGCGGTGCCTCGGCGTCCTGCGCCGCTTCTGCGAGGACATCTCCGACATGGTCCGCACCGAGACCTCGGAGTGGATGCTCGCGTTCCGCGCCTCGATGACCCAACTCCCGACCCAGGCCGCGGGCGCGTGGGGCGGCCGGGCCGAGGGCACCGGCGCGCAGGTCCGCGTGCTCCCCTCGGTCGGCAGTCGCCCGACCATGCCGCGGCAGCGGCCGCCGGAGTCCCCGCTGCGCTGAGCGCGCGGCACGATCCGCCTGGTCGGCCGTACAGCCACCCACACCCCCGCCAGCCGCCAAGTCGGCTTCGGGGGTGACCTTTTGGGGCCTTCGCCGGGCTGCTGGGCGCGGATGTCCGCAGAGGATGTCCGCGGAGGTTTCTGCGGAGGATGTCCGTGAAGGATGTCCTAGGGGCGGGCGCAGGGAAAGCGGTCTCAGGCGAAGACGATCATCGAGCCCTGGGCCAGGGCCCGCGTCGCGGCCGCGTAGAGGCCGACCCAGGCGTGGCGCTCGCGGGCGTACGGGCCGTCCTGGCCCGGAGGCGGGTAGGCCGGGCCCTCCAACGTGGTCGGGGCGACCGGGCGGACCGGGACCGGGGGCAGCTGGTAGTCGATGCCGATGTGCGGGGCGACTGCCTCCAGCTCCTTGAGGAGCCGCTGCACCGAGCCCAGCGGGCCGCCGGTCGCCAGCAGGGCGTCGTCGACGACGGGAGTCTCGAAGTCCAGCGGGACGTACGCGCCGGCATGGTCGAAGTGCCACACCAGGTGGCTCTGCTCCGCCGTGGCCTCGAACATCTCCAGCAGCTGCTCGTAGTCGCCGCCCAGTTCGTCGACGGGGGTGACGTCCAGGCCGGTCAGCTGGAGCAGGTAGGCACGGCGCAGGAAGTGCAGCGAGTCGTAGTCGAAGGCCGCGACCGGCTCGACGTCGCCGCTCAGGCCGGGCATGTACGGGAAGACCGGGAGCTGCGGCAGGCCCGAGGCGTGCAGCGAGGCGTTGTAGATCGCCAGGTCCTCGGCGAAGGGGTTGTCCGGGCTGAGCACCAGCAGGTCGACCAAGGGGACGAGCCAGATGTCACAAGCCAAGACACTCTCCAGACCAGTGGTGCGCGGCGTGTCGCGCGGGTGCGCAATGGTGTTCCGGGTGATCCACCCTACTGCGTCGCCGCAGGCCGCGGGTCGGCTTCCCGCGGGGGCGGGACCTGGCCCGGCTGCTGCCGGGCCGGGGGCCCGGCGGTCGTCTGCCCCTCGGGCAGAGCACGCCCGCAGAGCGCGGACATCTGTTCCAGGGACTCCTGGTTGTAGGCGAGGAGCATCGCGTGCACGCCGGGCTGGTCGCGGGCCTCGATCAGGTCGACCAGTTCCAGGTGCCGGGCCCAGCAGAAGCTCGCCGCGTCGTCGCGACCGCGCAGGTAGCCGGCCGCGAAGATCCAGTACTGGACCCGGAGCCAGTCCAGATAGTCGCCGATGCGGCGGTTGCCGGCGAACGCACCGAGCTCGGCCCAGAAGCGGCGGTCGCAGCCGACCAGCACGTCGAGCCGGCCCGCGCGGGCGGCGCGGACGGCGGCGTCGGCGCGGCGCCGCAGGGAGGCGACGGCCTCGGCGTCGAGGGCGGAGAGGCGTCCGGTGAGGCGGCGGAAGATGCCGTCGATGACGAGCGAGCGGGCCTCGACGATGTCGACGAAGTCGTCCCAGGTGAAGCGGGGCACGGAGAAGCCGCGGCCGGGGTCGACGACGAGCATGCCCTGCGCGGCCAGGTCCACCAGGGCCTCGCGCACGGGCGTCGCGGAGACGCCGTAGAGCTCGGCGATCTCCTTGACGGTGAAGTGACGACCGGCGGCCAGCCGACCGGCCATCAACTCGTCGCGCAGCGCGCCCGCGACCTGCTCGCGCAGCGAACTGCGCTGGACGACGGGGGACCCGGTGAGGTGCCGGCCGGAGGCGGCGGCGCCGAACGGCATGGCGGATCCTCCACTCCGGTTTCGTCGGGACTGACCGGGTTCCGTCCCAGATTTCAGGATTTGATCCGCATACTGCCGGTCCGATCCCCCCAATGGTAAGGCCCCGCACCCCCCGATCGGAGGGGGTGCGGGGCCTTGAAGGTATAGACCAAGTCAGGCGGTGTGCTGGTCGGTGAAGGTCAGCACCTCGTCGAGGATGGCGAGGCCCTCCTTGACCTCGGTCTCCGAGACGTTGCACGGCGGCACGACGTGGAACCGGTTCATGTTGGTGAACGGCCACAGGCCGCGCTTCTTGCACTCCGCGGCCAGCTCGGCCATCGGCGCGTTGGCGGGGCCCGCCGCGTTGTACGGGGTCAGCGGCTCGCGGGTCTCACGGTTCCGCACCAGCTCGACGGCCCAGAAGACGCCGAGGCCGCGGACCTCGCCGATGGACGGGTGACGCTCGGCCATGGCGCGCAGCTCGGGGCCGATCACCGTCTCGCCGATGTGCTTGGCGTTCTCGACGATGCCCTCCTCGGCCATCGCGTTGAGGGTCGCGACGGCGGAGGCGCAGGCCAGCGGGTGGCCCGAGTAGGTCAGACCGCCCGGGAAGGGGCGCTCCGCGAAGGTCTCGGCGATCTTGCCGCTGATGGCGACACCGCCCAGCGGCACGTAGCCGGAGTTGACGCCCTTGGCAAAGGTCAGCAGGTCCGGGGTGACGCCCCAGTGGTCCGCGGCGAACCACTCACCGGTGCGGCCGAAGCCGGCCATGACCTCGTCCAGGATGAAGACGATCCCGTAGCGGTCGCAGATCTCGCGGACGCCCGCGAGGTAGCCCGCCGGCGGGATCAGGATGCCGGCGGTGCCGACGACGGTCTCCAGGATGATCGCGGCGACGGTCTGCGGACCCTCGAACGCGATGACCTGCTCCAGGTGCGCCAGCGCGCGCTCGCACTCCTGCGCCTCGTTCTCGGCGTGGAAGTTGGAGCGGTAGGGGTACGGACCCCAGAAGTGGACGATGCCGGAGACGCCGGTCTCGTTGGGCCAGCGGCGCGGGTCGCCGGTCAGCGCGATCGCGTTGGCGGTGGCGCCGTGGTACGAGCGGTAGGTGGAGAGCACCTTCTGGCGGCCGGTGTGCAGTCGCGCCATGCGGATGGCGTTCTCGTTGGCCTCGGCGCCGCCGTTGGTGAAGAAGATCTTGTCGAGGTCGCCCGGGGTGCGCTCGGCGATCAGGCGCGCGGCCTCGGAGCGGGCCTCGATGGCGAAGGCCGGCGCGAAGGTGCAGAGCTTGGCGGCCTGCTCCTGGATCGCGGCGACGACCTTCGGGTGCTGGTGCCCGATGTTGGTGTTGACCAGCTGGGAGGAGAAGTCGAGGTACCGCTTGCCCTCGTAGTCCCAGAAGTACGAGCCCTCCGCCCCGGCCACGGCGAGGGGATCGATCAGGGACTGCGCGGACCACGAGTGGAAGACGTGGGCACGGTCGGCAGCCTTGACCGCCTGGCCGGCAACGGGGTCTGGGGAGATCGTCATGTCGGCCAGCGTATTTTCGGACGCGTCGCCCCCGGAACCGACAGCCTGTCTGGCGATCCGGGGGCAGGGCGACAGCCTGTCAGTCGCTCGTCAGCAGGGCATCACGTAGAGCAGGAACGGCGTCTTCTCCCCGTTGCGGTCGTAGACGGCGCGGGCGCGGTAGTTGTCGTCGGCGGTGTTCCAGCGGATCTGGTACCAGCCGCGCTCGCGGCCGAGCCGGCGAAGCTCGGCGAGGATCGCGTCCACGGTCCCGCTGCCGCGGTGGGCGGGGTCGACGAAGAGGTCGTGCAGGAAGCCGCGGGTGCCGCGCAGCGGCGAGTGGTCCGGGGCGAAGTGGGCCAGTCCGATCGCCCGACCGTCAGCGTCACGCGCCAGAAGGCACTCGACGGGGTGGTTTGCGTCGTGGATCCAGGCCCAGGACTGTGCGAACCGTTCCTCCGTCAGTTCCACGTGGTAGAACTCGGCATAGCCGGTGAACAGCTCGCGCCAGCGCGGGTGGTCGGCTTCCGTCGGGGCGGAGATGGTGATGTCAGCCATGGTGATGACCTTCAGCCCTTCCTGAGTCGCTCGGTCAGGCGCGCCTTCGCCTCGGGCCACTCCTCGATGTTCATGCCGAAGTAGACGCTGTCGCGCCAGCTGCCGTCGCCGCGCCGCACCTGGCGGCGGAGCACCCCCTCCCGCCGGGCGCCCAGGCGGGCGATGGCGCGCTGCGAGCGCTCGTTGTTGATGTCCGTCTTCCACTGGACCCGGCCGTAGCCGAGCTCCTCGAAGGCGTGGGTGAGCAGGAGCAGCTTGGCCTCGGTGTTGGCGGCGGTGCGCCAGTGGGAGCGGGCGTACCAGGTCCACCCGATCTCCAGGCGCTCGTGCTCCTCCTGGATGTCCAGGTAGGTGGTCCAGCCGACGGGGTGCCCGGCCGCCAGGTCGACGACGGCGAAAGCGAGGTAGCGCGTGGGTCCGTGCAGCAGGTCGTCGGCGTACCCGGCCAGCTCCTCGGCGCTCCGGGGCGCCGGGCGGATCCACCGGAAGACCTCCTCCGCGTCCGGCTCCAACGCTTCCCACAGAGCGGGCGCGTGGTCGAGGGTGAGCGGCTCGAGCCGGACGTGGCGTCCGGTGAGCACGACGGGGAGAGGGGTCTTCGCGGTCATGCCCGAAACATAGCCCTGCTTTGCACTAGAAGCAATCAGTATCTGCCTTAGTACAAATCAGAGAGAGGAGTCCTGGACATGAAAAAGCCCCCGCCCGGAAGGGGCGAGGGCTTGATCAGAAGCCACTGCTACAGCAGCGAGTGCACCTGGATCGTCTCGGTACGGCCGGGGCCGACGCCGATGGCGGAGATGCGGCAGCGGGAGAGCTCCTCCAGCGCCTTCACGTAGTCCTGGGCGTTCTTCGGCAGGTCCTCGAAGGTCTGCGCCTTGGTGATGTCCTCGGACCAGCCCGGGAGCATCTCGTAGATCGGCTTCGCGTGGTGGAAGTCGCTCTGCGAGTGCGGCACCTCGTCGACGCGCGTGCCGTCGACGTCGTAGGCGACGCAGACCGGGATCTGCTCCCAGCCGGTCAGCACGTCCAGCTTGGTGAGGAAGATGTCGGTCAGACCGTTGATCCGGGTCGCGTAGCGAGCGATCGGGGCATCGAACCAGCCGCAGCGGCGGTCGCGGCCGGTGGTCACGCCGCGCTCGCCGCCGATGCGGCGCAGCGCCTCTCCGTCCTCGTCGAACAGCTCGGTCGGGAAGGGGCCCGAACCGACGCGGGTGGTGTAGGCCTTGAGGATGCCGATCACGCGGTCGATCTTGGTGGGACCGATGCCGGTGCCGGTGCAGGCGCCGCCCGAGGTCGGGTTGGACGAGGTGACGAACGGGTACGTGCCGTGGTCGACGTCGAGCAGGGTGCCCTGGCCGCCCTCCATAAGGACGACCTTGCCGTCCTCCAGCGCCTGGTTCAGGATCAGCGCGGTGTCGGCGACGAACGGGCGCAGCTTCTCGGCGTAGCCCAGGTACTCCTCGACGACCAGCTCGGCCGGCATCGCCCGCCGGTTGTAGAGCTTGACCAGGATCTGGTTCTTGTCATTGAGGGCCGCGTCGACCTTCTGCCGCAGGATGCTCTCGTCGAAGAGGTCCTGCACCCGGATGCCGATGCGGTTGATCTTGTCGGCGTAGGAGGGGCCGATGCCGCGTCCGGTGGTGCCGATCTTGCGCTTGCCCAGGAACCGCTCGGAGACCTTGTCCAGGGTCCGGTGGTAGGGGGTGATCAGGTGCGCGTTGCCCGAGATCAGCAGCTTGGACGTGTCGACGCCACGGTCCTGCAGCCCGGCCAGCTCGGAGAGGAGCACGGCCGGGTCGATGACCACGCCGTTGCCGATCACCGGGACGCAGTTCGGGCTGAGAATGCCGGAGGGGAGCAGGTGAAGTGCGTACTTCTGGTCGCCTACGACCACCGTGTGACCGGCGTTGTTGCCGCCCTGATAGCGGACCACGTAGTCGACCGAGCCGCCGAGAAGGTCGGTCGCCTTCCCCTTGCCCTCGTCTCCCCACTGAGCGCCGACCAGCACGAGTGCGGGCACAGGCGTACACCCCTTTCGGGCGGGGCAAAACTCACGGCGGAAGGCCGCCGCACTGGCCCCGGATAGACCAAGCCCCTGGCGCAAAAGCGCAAGGGGCTCTTACACCGAGAGATTACCCGAGGAAGGACCACGGTGTCGGCTGAGCGTTCGGCGGGCGAGCCCGTGTTGGTCCTGGTCTCCCCCGCGGCGCTGGCCCTGGACGGCGAGTCGGTGCGGGTCGCCAAGGACGTGCTCGGCGCCGCCCTGACAGTGAAGACGGCGGTCCCGGAGAGCCTGTCCGACCTTGATCGCCTGCTGGCGCGGCGCGGCCGCAGGCGACCGGTCGTGATCGGTGATGACAGATATCTGCAACTCGTCGTTCAACTTCTCCATCAGCAGGCCACGCTGGGCGCCGCCCCCGTCGCGGTCATCCCCGTCGGCCGCGGACCGCGCACCGAGCTGGCCCGCGCGCTGGGCGCGGAGGTCCGTCCGGTGCAGGCGGCGCGCGCCGTGGTCAGCGGCACGGACCGGCCGCTCGACCTGCTCGTCGACGACGGCGGCGGGGTCGTCCTCGGCGGCGTCCGCATCCCGGGGCAGCGTTCGCCCAGGGCGAACATGTTGCCGTCCACCTGGTGGACAGATCTCGCCGGGCGGGTTGCCAGGGCCCTTGCAACGCGCACGCTCCCGGAGCCGCAACCCCTCCGCGTCGAGGCCGACGGGCAGGTCCTGGCCGATCTCGCACACCCCATCCGCGCACTGGCGCTCTCCAGCCACGACGGCGCGGCCCAACTGCGCATCGACGCCGCCGTCCCGGTCCAGGCGCGCCGCGTCACGGTCGGCGGTTCGATCTTCACCTACGAGGCGGACCACGCGCTGAGTGCGCCGGTGCGCGAGCGCACCTGGACGGTGGAGCCCTCCGCCTGGTCCCTGCGCGTGCCGCGGTAGCGGGCCGCGTCCGCGGCCGGACCTACTCGGGCTTCGCCGCCACCCGGAGCACGCCGCCCGACTCCGTCACCGCGTAGCGGGGCAGTGCCTCGGTGGCCGGACCGCGCAGCACCGCTCCGGTCGCGGCGTCGAAGGCGGAGTCGTGGCAGGGGCAGACGAACGAGCCGTTCTTCGGGGGCAGGACGGTGCAGCCGGCATGGGTGCACGCCCCGGAGAACGCGCAGAACGTGCCCGGCTTCGGCTGGACGACGAAGATCGGGTCGCCGCTCCCCGGTGCGCTGAGCTGGACCGCCCCGCCGACCGGCACCTTCGCGGCGGCGACGCTCGCACCGCTGGTCGCGTCGCCGCTGTCGGGTCGGCGTGCCGCTGGAGCGGTCGTCCGGCCGCGGGTTCGCGCCGTCAGCGCGCCCGCCAGCAGACCGCCGCCGGCGACGGCCAGGGCCGCCGTGCCCGTTTCGAGCAGCGCCCGGCGTCGGCCCGGCAGCATGCTGGCCGCACGCCGGGTCGCGCGTCGGGCTGCCAGCCGGGCGTCGAGCGACAGCGACGGCGCCCCGGCCAGGACCAGCGGGGTCCAGGCGGCCAGGTAGGCCAGGTCGTTGCCGAGGAAGTACGGGTGGGTCCGCCAGCTGACCGTCAGGAACAGCGTCAGGCTGAGCAACGCGCCCCCGGCCGCCGCGATCCGGCCGAACAGCCCGAGCAGGGTGCCCAGCCCCACCGCCAGCTCCCCGAAGGCCAGCGCCGTGCCGGTCGCCGTCGGCGCGTGCTGCGCCAGCCGCAGCAGGGGAGCGGCGGGGCTGTGCGCGGCGAGGGCCGCATGGAGCTGGGACAGATAGGACGCCGGATCGGCCGCCCCGGCCAGGTAGTGCGGGTCGCCGAGCTTGTTCAGCCCCGCGTAACAGAAGGTGACGCCGAGGAAGATCCGCAGCGGCAGCAGTGACTGGCGACGCAGGGTCGCACGCCACCCGGACGACGCAGACGCATCGGGCACCTCGAACGGCTTCGGCGCCTCGAACGGCTCGGGCGTATCACGCCAGTC
Organism: Streptacidiphilus melanogenes; assembly: GCF_000787835.1. Classification (GTDB taxonomy): domain Bacteria; phylum Actinomycetota; class Actinomycetes; order Streptomycetales; family Streptomycetaceae; genus Streptacidiphilus; species Streptacidiphilus melanogenes. Next base: position 205,008 of record NZ_BBPP01000005.1, on the reverse strand, counting down.
CGGCGACTCGGGCGCCTCGTGCCACTCGGACGACTCGGGAAACAAGTTCATGATCCTTCTTCTCCGCGCGTCTCGGTCAGTCCTCGGAGCTGCTGCCGCCGGAGGAGGCCCGGCACTCGACCGCGGCCTCACCGGACAGCTGCGGGCACAGCTTGGTCCGCGCGGACTTGTCATGGAAGTTGACGTTCCAGTAGCTGACCATCCCGCCCACGCAGGCCGGCCGCTGCCACTCCCGCGGGGCCGCCTCGCACTGCGCCGCCGTCCACACGGGCCGGTCGATGTTGTACTTGATCAGCCGCGAGCCGGTCCCCCGGGTGCACGACTGCTGCCCTGCCGACGTCGGCGCCTTCAGACACCACCGCAGCGCCTGCACGAAGCTCTCCGGGTGGTTCACGTAATCGTGCGTCTGCAGGTAGTAGATCGGGGCGTAGAAGTAACACGCCGACTGGAAGATCGACGGCTGCTCCGGGCACGGGTACAGCGGCTCCGCCGCGAGCCGGGCCGAAGGGAGCTGGACCAGGGCCGCCGGATCGTCCTCGTCCGGCTCGAAGAGCTGCATGAACACACCCTCGGAGCAGGCCACCACCTGGTAGGTCTGCCCGAAGCGGTCGCACAGCCGCTCCGCCTTCGGGACGTTCAGACGCGAGACGAACATCGCGCCGTGGCCGATGCCGTGGATGCACGACGCCGACATCTGCGGGGCGCACAGCGTGGTGACGGCGGCCACCGGGTCGGGGCTCTGCGCCAGCGTCTCCTCGACGACGCCGTGCAGGTAGCCGGAGCCGCAGACGTCGTTGCGGAAGGCCACGGCCTTGCCGAAGCTGCCGTACTTCTTCAGGGCCGCGTGCCCGAGGTCGTGGGCGACGGGGTGGCAGAACCGGCTGACCTGCGGCTGGACCCGGGTGATGTGCTCCAGGTCGTCGAGGGCGACACCGGGATCGGTCCGGTTCAGCTCGGCGACGAGGTACGTGCGCAGGGTGCTCTGGGTCCACAGCGCCGGTGTGGCGCTGGACGACGGCGCCGGTGCGGGCGCCGTCGTCGTGGGCGTGGCGGTCGGAGCCGCGGCCTCGGCCGCCACGGTGGACCAGCTGGTCGTCGCGACAGCCCAGACCCCGCCCACGAACACACAGAACGCGGCAACGAACGCCGCCGGCCAGGCGAACCTCCCGCCCACAGTCGTCCTCCCGTGACGTGCGGTGATGTGATGACGGAACGGAGGATGCCTTCTCGCCGCTGCGGAGTTCCCACCGCACGCGAACCTTCGTCGAACCGTGACATCGATCCGCCGACTGCCGAAGTGGCAGACTGGCAGCCATGTCCATTCACGAGAACCTGCTCGGCGGACCGGAGCCGACCCTGCTGCCCGAGGACGAGCAGCCGTACCAGCAGATGGCAGAGCAGTCCGCCTCCCCCGCGCAGATCGCGGCGGCGCACCCGACCTTCTCCCTGGCCTGGGCGCAGCTCGCGGACGAGTCCTTCGCCGCGGGCCGGGTCGTCGAGTCCTACGCCTACGCCCGCACCGGCTACCACCGCGGCCTGGACCAGCTGCGTCGCGCCGGGTGGAAGGGCCACGGGCCGGTCCCGTGGGAGCACCGCGGCAACCGCGGCTTCCTGCGCTGCCTGGCCGCGCTGGCCCGCGCCGCCGACACCATCGGCGAGACCGACGAGGCGGCGCGCTGCTGGCAGTTCCTGAAGGACAGCAGCCCCGAGGCCTACACCGAGCTGAAGCAGTAGCCGGACGACGGCAAGGACGAGGGCCCCGTAACCGCCAGGCGGTTCCGGGGCCCTCGTCGTGCGCGGGGTGCGTGCCGCCGGGCTTACTTCAGCTTGTTGCCCGCCGAGCGCAGCTGCTTCGCGGCCTCGAGGACGCGGGCGGCCATGCCGGCCTCGGCCAGCTTGCCCCAAGTGCGCGGGTCGTAGGTGGACTTCTTGCCGACCTCGCCGTCGACCTTCAGGACACCGTCGTAGTTCCGGAACATGTGGTCCACCACGGGGCGGGTGAAGGCGTACTGGGTGTCGGTGTCGAGGTTCATCTTGACCACGCCGTTCTCCAGCGCGGTCTCGATCTCCTCGGTGGTCGAGCCGGAGCCGCCGTGGAAGACGAAGTCGAACGGGTCGGTCTTGCCGTACTGCTTGCCGATCGCGTCCTGCAGCTCGCGCAGCAGCTCCGGCTTGAGCACGACGTTGCCCGGCTTGTAGACGCCGTGGACGTTGCCGAAGGAGGCGGCCAGCAGGTAGCGGCCCTTCTCGCCCAGGCCCAGAGCCTCGGCGGTGCGGACGGCGTCGTTGACCGTGGTGTAGAGGGAGTCGTTGATCTCGTGGGAGACGCCGTCCTCCTCACCGCCGGTCGGGGTGATCTCGACCTCGAGGATGATCTTCGCCGCGCGGGCCTGGGCCAGCAGCTCCTCGGCGATGGCGAGGTTGTCGTTCAGGGTCTCGGCGGAGCCGTCCCACATGTGCGACTGGAACAGCGGGTTCTCGCCGCGGGCCACGCGCTCGGCGGAGATCGCCAGCAGCGGGCGGACGTAGCCGTCCAGCTTGTCCTTCGGGCAGTGGTCCGTGTGCAGGGCGATGTTGACGTCGTACTTCGAGGCCACGATGTACGCGAACTCGGCGAGGGCCACCGCGCCCGTCACCATGTCCTTGCTGTGCTGGCCGCCCAGGAACTCGGCGCCGCCGGTCGAGATCTGGATGATGCCGTCGCTCTCGGCCTCGGCGAAGCCGCGCAGGGCCGCGTGCAGGGTCTGCGAGGAGGTGACGTTGATGGCGGGGTAGGCGAACTTGCCTGCCTTGGCCCGGTCCAGCATCTCGTTGTAGACCTCGGGCGTTGCGATAGGCATTCGAATCCGCTCCTGTCGTGGGCGTCTACGCATGGGGATGGGGTGCTGACGCCGGACGTCGTCGACCGGGCACCGAGCGCCATTCTCGCACTGCGGCGCAAGCCCCTCATCACGCCGGGCGGCAGGTCACGGGGGGAGCCCGGCGGACGAAAGGGTCCCTGCGGGGCAACGGGCGCCACAGCGTCCGGACACCTGCGCCCGCTACTCTGCGCGGGTGACCCAGAATCTCGCGCTCAACCTGAGCACCCTGCTGGACGCCAAGGCGCTGATCGCGCAGGTCGGCGTCTACGGGCTGCTGGCGATCGTCTTCGCCGAGACGGGCCTGCTCATCGGCTTCTTCCTGCCCGGCGACTCGCTGCTGATCCTGGGCGGCGTGGCCGCGTCCGGAGCGGGCAAGGCGCTGCTCGGCACGCAGATGTCGATCGGGACGCTGCTGGTCGGCGCGCCGCTCTGCGCGATCGCGGGCGCGCAGCTGGGTCACCTGCTGGGCGCGAAGGTCGGCTCGCGGATGTTCGACCGGCCGAACTCGAAGCTGTTCAAGCGGGACCACGTGGTCAAGGCGGAGCAGTACTTCAACCGCTTCGGCCCGGCCAAGGCCGTGGTGATGGCGCGCTTCGTGCCGGTGGTGCGCACCTTCCTCAACCCGGTCGCCGGGACGCTGGAGATGCCCGCCCGCACGTTCCTGCTGTGGAACGCGGTCGGTGGCCTGGTCTGGACCGAGGCCATGCTGCTGATCGGCTACAAGTTCGGCGACTCCATGGCGCCCGTGATCGACAAGTACCTGATCCCGGCGGTGCTGCTGATCGTGCTGCTCTCGGTGATCCCGATCGCCATCGAGATGCTGCGCGGCCGTCGCGAGGCCGCGCACGGTGTGGCCGAGACAGCCGCCGTGGGCGACGGCGACGCGAGCCTGGCGCAGGGCCCGTCCTCGGTCGCGGCGGGCCAGGGTGCGGGCCGCGGGGGACGCCACCGCAGGCGGTGACGCCCCGGACGTCCGCGCGTCAGAGCCCCAGGTCGCTCAGCTGGTAGGCGAAGAGGTAGGGCAGGCCCGCGTCCGCGATCGCCTGGGCGGCGCTGCGCTCGACGATGGTGGCCACGGCCACGACCTCGCCGCCGGCCTCGCGGACGGCCTCGACCGCGGTCAGCGGGGAGCCGCCGGTGGTGGAGGTGTCCTCGACGACCAGGACGCGGCGGCCCTTGACGTCGGCGCCCTCGATCCGGCGCTGCATGCCGTGGGCCTTCTGCGCCTTGCGCACCACGAAGGCGTCCAGCCGCTGACCGCGCGCGGCCGAGGCGTGCAGCATGGCGGTGGCGACCGGGTCGGCGCCGAGGGTGAGCCCGCCGACGGCGTCGAAGTCGAGGTCGGCGGCGAGGTCGAGCATGACCTGGCCGACCAGCGGCGCGGCCACGCCGTCCAGCGTCACGCGCCGAAGGTCGATGTAGTAGTCCGACTCGAGGCCGGAGGACAGGGTCACTTTGCCGTGGACGACGGCCTTGGTCTTGATCTCTTCGAGAAGCGCGTCACGTGAGGTGCTCATGAGGCTCCAGCCTAACTGGTGCGGGTCCAGCTCCAGGTGGTCGTGACCTCGAGCGGCTCGATCGGGGTGACCAGGTGCGGGGCGGTGTTCAGTCCGTTGGGCGGGCCGGACTGGGGCTCGACGCACAGGGCGTCGGCCTGCTCGTCGAAGACGACGGCGAAGGCGCAGTCGCTGGAGATGCGCAGCGCCAGCTCGTCGCCCCAGCGCAGGGTCGCCTCCATGCCGTCGGGGAAGCCGAAGCAGTCGTCCCAGGGGCCCGGCGCCGGATCGATGCGACGCCCGGTGGGCAGGTGGTCCGGGCCGCGCTCCTCCTGCCAGGCGGGCGCGAAGTCCAGCGCGGCCTGCGGCCCGTCCTCGCGCAGCCACTTGCGGAACCACGGGTGCCAGCCGGCCTGCGCCGGGAACGAGTCGCGCGTCGCCTCGACCGAGAGCGTGATCTGCAGCCGGTCCGGCGAGAGCTCGAACAGCTGGGACACCCGGCCGGGGTAGGGCCACGGCTCGGCCAGCTCGTGGACGAAGGCGGCGGTCATGCCCGCGTCCGTGACGGCGGGCGCGGCGGCGACACGCCAGCGGCCGCGCAGCGCGGTGCCGTGCGCGGCGTGCGGGACGAGGTCGAGGGGCAGTTGGTGCCGCACCGGGCCGTTGTTGAACCGGCCGCGGTCCGTCCGGCCGGCCCACGGCGCCATCGGGAAGGAGCCGTACCCGAAGACGTCACCGGCCGGATCCGCGATGTCCTGCGCGGTGCGCAGGAGTTCCACATCGCCGAGGCGCAGACTGCCGAGGCGGCAGCCCGCGTCGGGCAGGACGGTCAGGGCCGCGTCGCCCGCGGAGAGCAGGACGGGGGCGAGGTCGAGCACGGGTGGTTCTTCCTTCCGGAGGGTTCTGGCGTCATGACGGGTTCTGGCGTCATGACGGGTTCGGGCACGCGTCGGCCGGGCGGCATCGTGTCAGCGGGAGCGGCGCAGGGCCCGGACGAGCACCACGGCTCCGCCGAGCAGGACGACCCCGCCGCCGACCAGCCACGGCGTCGGGATGCGCTCCGGCGCGACGACGGGCGGCTCCCCCATTCTCGGCTCCGGGCTCCCCCAGCGCGCCGACGCCCGCGAGCGCGCGCTGCGGGCGGGCAGGGCCGGTGCGTAGCGTCCGCGCGGCGGGGCGTGGTCCACCTCCTCGGCGGAGCGGCCCACGATGTGCCGCCGGGCAGGATCGGCGGTCGCGCCGGCCGAGGAGTCCGCGGTCGCCTCGGCGGGCGCGGGGAGGTCGTCCAGCTCGGAGAACTCGGGCAGTCCGGCGAGGTCCTGGAGTTCGTCCTCGAGCGGGCCGAGGTCGTTGAGGTCGCCCAGGCCCTCGACGAGGAAGAAGTCGGAGCCGTCCGTGCCGTCCTCCGTCTCGTCCTCCACCGCGACGTCCTCCTCCGCGCGCTCGGCGAGTTCGAGGCAGAAGCGGTCCAGCAGACGGCGGATCGCCGTGTGGACGGCAGCGGCGGACAGCTCCTCGATCCTGCCCGTTCCCTGAAGGGACGTCAGGAACAGGATGCGCGTCTCCAGCCCCGGCTCGGTCGTGTCGGCGTCCAGACGCAGGCGCACCGTCCCCGCGACGCCCCCGGCGCCGACGGCCTGGTGGGCGTCGAGCGCGAAGAGGAACTCGTCCGGGTCGTCGCCCGCGTCGAGCCGGTGCAGCTCGCCGCGGTAGGTGATGGAGGTGCTGCCGATCCGCAGCTTCAGCCGCCCTTCGAGCGGGTTCTCCCCGCCCTCGTCGGACGTGAAGCCGGGCATGCACACACCCAGCAGCTCGGGCCGGTCCATGGACCGCCGGAAGGCCTGCGGCGAGAGTGGTACCAGTACCTCATGCTCCATGCCTGGTGAGCCTACCGAGCCCTCGGCCCGTAGGAGCCGATTCGCACGCGGGGATCACGCGGGGATGTCGCACCCCGGCCGTCGGCCTCCCCTCAGAGCGGCCCCAGCAGGGTCGCGACGCGCTGCGGCGCGTCCGAGGGTTCCCGCAGACGCTTCACGCCGCGCAGTGAGCCAGGGGCCAGGGGCGCAGCCGAGGCCAGCACGAAGTGCCACGAGGCGTCTCCCGTCGCCGGCTCGCCGCACGCGGCCGCGTCACGGCCGACCGCTTCGTAGCCGTACGGGGTGAGGCCCACCGCGCGGACGGTGTCCGCGACGGACCAGAGGCGGTCGCCCGCGTGGACGACCAGACGGCCGCCGGGCGCGAGCATCCGGCGGACCAGGCCGTAGAACTCGCGGGTGTAGAGCTTGTCCGCCGCGTCGAGCCCGGCCGAGGGCAGATCGGCGACGATGACGTCGTAGGGGTGCTCCTGAAGCGGCGCGGTGCGGAGCCAGCCGAAGGCGTCCGCGGTCACGGTCTGCACCCGCGGATCGTCCAACGCGCCGCCGTTCAGGGAGTGCAGCACCGGATCCTCGGTGGCGAGGCGCAGCAGGACCGGGTCCTGGTCGACGACGGTGACCCGGGCGACGCCTGGCGTGTCGAGGATGTGACGGGCCGCCAGGCCGTCGCCGCCGCCGAGGACGAGGACCCGCGCCCGGCGGCCGCCGCTCAGTGCCGGGTCGGTGAGGGCCGCGTGGTAGGCGGCCTGGTCGCGGCCGCAGACGGCGAGGCGGCCGCCGAGGTAGAGACGGGCCGCGTCCTCGCCCCCACCGGGGCCGCCCGGTCCCCCGGTGAGGATGATCTGCTGGAACCTGCTCTGCGCGCTGACGCGGACCGGCGCCCCGTACAGCCGTCGCTGTGCGGCGCGCTCGAACGCGCCGCTGCCGGCCCAGGCGACGCCGAGCACCAGGACCACCGCCCCGCTGCAGAGTCCGAGCAGCAGCCGCTCCCGCCGCGCCGGCTCGGCACGGAACAGCCAGAAGGCGATCAGCCCGCCGGAGACGGTGTTGACGACGCCGGTCAGCAGCGCTCCGGTCAGCTGGCCGAGGGTGGGCAGCAGCAGGAACGGGAAGGCGAGCCCGCCGACGAGCGCGCCGACGTAGTCGGCGGCGAACAGGTCGGCGACCGCGCGGCCCGCCTCCTGCCGGCGGATGCGCTGCATCAGCGTCATCAGCAGCGGGATCTCGGCGCCGATCAGCAGACCGATGAGGGAGGCGAAGCCGACCAGGGCGGCCTGGTAGTGGCCGAGCCAGACATAGCAGCCGTAGAGGCCGATCACGGAGAGGCCGCCGACGAGCGCGAGCAGGCTCTCCACCACGGCGAAGGAGGCGGCCGGCCGCAGAGTGAACCGTTTGGCCAGCAGGGAGCCGACGCCCATGGCGCAGACCATGACGGAGAGGACGACGGAGGCCTCGGTGACGGAGTCGCCCAACAGGTAGCTGCCGAGGGCGACCAGTTCCAGCTCGTAGACCAACCCGCAGGCGGCGCACACGAAGGCCGCAAGCAGCACCAGCAAACGGGCGGCTCGAGGGGTGGGGTTGATCACGCAGAAACGCTAGGCGACGGACCCGTCCGGGTTCTGCGCCCGGACGGGTGATCCGCACATCGTCACATTGACGTTGCGGACACCTGACCCAATCATCCGACGAGTTGTCCGGGCTACCAGTCCCGGCGCCGCAAAGTCGATCGCGTGCACACCAAGCGACCCTCCTGCGGATAGGCGTGCCAGGTGCGCCACAGGATGCCCTCCTCGTCACCGCCGGCGAGCAGCGCGGTGAACGCATTCGGGTCGCCGGGGAAGACACCGGCCAGCCCGTGCGGGTGGTTCTCGACCAGGGCCAGCAACTCCTGGGCCCGGCAGTCGAAATCATGTTTCGTCAGTTTTTCGATGCGTGCAGCGAATTCGTACTCCCAGCCCCGCACGTGCTCCGCGGCGCGGGCCGGGAGCGGCGTGCGGCGGCCCGGCATGCAGGCGACCGTCTCCACACAGGCGTCCTGCCCCTGCTCGCTCTGGTCCAGGACGACCTGGTGGGAGGCGCCGAGAAGGCGCAGCTGAAGGCCGCCCGGGCCGAGTTCGAGGTCGAGCACGGCGAGCGCAGGGAGCAGGCCGCTCCCCAGGCACCAAGCCAGATCTCCGGCACGGGTGTCGGTGTAGGTCGTATTGAGAGTGGTGAGCATTCTCGGCTCCGCGTACTCGGGTCACTCGACAACGCCGGGGCGCGGCCCCGGCATGCCGTGTCACGGCGCGACACGGCAAAGAAGTGACATGTCAACGGCATGAATGGCATGAACGGACCGAAGGGGCACCGCGGCGGAGAGACATTCGGGGACTCAGGGAGCAGCGAAGCACGAATGCTCCGTGTCCGTAGGGGATTTACCCATTTTCGCCACCGGTCCCCCATCCGACCCGCAAATGGAACGAGTTTCCTGGCATCCTGGCGAAGACGGCTTTGACGTGCCGCGATTCCCGGTGAACTCACCTGCGATCTCGGTGACATGTGCCGGGCGATCATTCTGTGGGCATATCCGGCATTTTTCGGACCCTCAGGATCACCCGTCCGTGTGCCACCCGAACGGAGCCATGGGTCGTCAGCCCGACCGCGCCCGCTCCCTCCTTCGACGGATCTGGACGGGCCCGGCGGCAGAGATGACAATCTGCTCCATGAGCAACCCCGCCGCGCGACCGCAACCGGAACCGCGTACCGCCGTACTCCGCATGGACGAACTCCTTCCGGACAGCCCACCGGAGGAGCACCTGCCCGGCGAGCGCCTCTCCGATTCGGACCGGGAGCGGGTGGTCGACCGCCTGCGCGAGCACGCCGTGCAGGGGCGGCTCTCCCACGACACCTTCCTGCGCCGGATGGAGCTGGCCTTCGCCGCCCGCGCCCGGCACGAACTCGACGCCCTCACCGCGGACCTGCCCAGCGACGGGCCGTTCACCCGCGCCCTGACCCGGGCCGTCGAGGCTGTCGCCACCCTCAAGGTGCGCCTCGACAACGCCTGGCGCACGCCGCAGTTGCCCGCATTGCCGCTGCCGCGCAACCCGGCCGGGCCGGTGAAGATCGGACGGCTGCCCGGTTGCGATCTCAAGCTCGGCGACGAGTCGGTCTCCCGCGTCCACGCCGAACTGCGGCTCGAAGGCGGCATCTGGCTGCTGCGCGACCTGGGCTCGACCAACGGGACCCAGGTCAACGGCTGGCGGGTGATCGGCACGGTTCCCGTGCGTGCGGGCGACCGGGTGAGCTTCGGCTCCGTCAGCTTTCGGCTCGCCGTGACGGGCGTGCCGCGCGCGGGCGCACCGTTCGCGGACGGCTCGGCCGCACCGGCGTGACCAAGGGCCCCGGGCCCTTCACGGTGCGCATCACCGGCGCCGACTCGATCCGCCGCACCGCGGGCAACGCGGCGATCCTGGTGGTCAGATAGGTGTAGAGGGCCGACACGTCAGCGCCGAGCACGACGGCGTTGAGATTGCTCGGCCCGGTGACGGCCGCGACGTAGCCGATCTCCGGGTGCGTGGCCAACGCCTCGCCCGTGGCCGCCAGTTCGGCCGGAGCCACGTCGAGCCAGAGCTCCGTGACCGCCTGCACGCCGAAGCGCCGCCAGTCGAGGTCGAGGTCGAAGTAGAGCGCCCCGCAGCGGTACAGCTCGTCCATCCGGCGGCGCACCGTGCTGGCCGACCAGCCCGTGGCGGCGGCGAGTTCGGGGAAGCCGGCGCGGCCGTCGGCGCCCAGCGCGGCGAACAGCCGCCGGTCGCCGTCGTCCAGCGCCATCGGCAGTCCCGGCGTGGACGAGCCCGGCGCGACCTCCGGCGCACCGGACTGCGCGCGCAGCCACGCGACCTGCTCGGCGTCCAGCGCACCGGACTTGAGCGCGAGGCTCTGCGCCCCGCCGAAGTAGGTGTGCAGCACGCAGTGCGCGACGATGCCCACCACGGCCGACGTCCGCGGCAGGCGCTGCAGCAGCAGGTCGTCGTGGCGGTCCGGGTGCGCCCGGGTGGAGCAGTTGATCTCCGCGCCACCGGAACAGACGTTGACCCAGGCCGTGTCCGGGCGCCGGGCCAGCGCCTCGGCCAGGTCCATGGCCGCCGCGGGCGCGCACTGCACCCGCACCATCCAGCGCACCTCGCCGAGGGCCTCCGGCGAACTGAGGCCCAGCACGCGGAGCCCGGTGGACCGCAGTCGGGCGTAGCGCCGGGCGACGGTCTGGTCGGAGACGCCGAGCAGCTCGGCGAGACGACTGAAGGGCGCCCGCGCGTCGAGCTGCAGCGCCTGGATCAACTGGCGGTCGAGCGGGTCGAAGGCGCCGCCGCGTACCGTGGTGGCGATGTCGGATTCCACCCTCCCAGGCTACGGAATGTCGAGATCCACCGCAGCAGCGGGTGATGGCGGGGCCTGTGACCCCGACCGGGCGCACGCTGAGACCCAGGGCCGGTCCTGTGGATCAGACCGGTCAGCCCCGCGGCACGCAGGGGCACGCCCGTGGGGCGCCTCACCCGGCGCCGCGGGCCCGACCCGATCCCGTGACCGACCCAAGCCCAGTCCTTTCAACCGGAGCCCACCGTGCGTAAGTGGATACCGCTCACAGCCATCTGCCTCGGCGCCTTCATGCTGCTCGTCGACGTCAGCATCGTGAACGTCGCCCTTCCCAAGATGTCCGCCGACCTGAACTCGTCGTTCACCTCCCTGCAGTGGGTGGTGGACATCTACGCGCTGACGCTGGCCGCGCTGCTGATGGTCTGCGGCTCGTTCGGGGACCGGCTCGGCCACCGCCGGCTCTACCTCTCCGGCCTGGTGCTCTTCGCGGCCGCCTCACTCGTGTGCGCGCTCGCCCCGGACGCGGCCACGCTCATCACCGCCCGCGCCGTCCAGGGCGTCGGCGGGGCCGCCATGATGACCTCCACCACGGCCCTGATAGCCGGCGCCTACCAGGGGCGCGACCGGGGCGCCGCGTTCGGCGTCTGGGGCGCCGTCAACGGCGCGGCCGCCGCCGTCGGCCCCGTCCTCGGCGGGCTGCTCACCGACCAGTTCGGCTGGCGTTCCATCTTCCTGGTCAACCTGCCGATCGCGGCCGTCGCGCTCACCATGACGCTGGGCAAGGGCCTGAGGCTGCCGCGTCCGCAGGCCGTCGAGGGCCGCGTGGACGCGGCCGGGGCACTCGCCTTCACCGTCTTCGCCGCAGCGCTGACCTACGGACTGATCGAGAGCGGAAGCCACGGCTGGGGCAGCACGGTCGTCCAGGTCTCCCTGAGCGGCGCCGCCGCCGCGCTGATCGTCTTCACCGTGGTCGAACTGCGGGTCCGCCGCCCGTTGCTGGACCTGTCGCTGCTGCGCAACCGCAGCTTCACGGGCCTGCTGGTCGGCGGCCTGCTGATGAACGCGGCGGCGTTCGCCGAGCTGACCTACACCTCGCTCTGGCTCCAGCAGGCCCTTGGCCTCTCACCCCTGGACGCGGGTCTGGCCGTCTCGCCGATGGCCGCGACCGCCTTCGTCGTCGCCCTGGCCACCGGCCGTTCCCTGCACCGGTTCCCGCCGCAACTCCCCATCGGTGTGGGCCTGCTGTTCATCGGTACCGGCACGCTGCTGCTCACCGCCGTCTCCGCGACCTCCGGCTGGTCCGCGCTGCTGCCCGGCATGCTCGTCACCGGCGTCGGCGTCGGCCTGTCCACCCCGACGCTGATGGCGACCGCCCTGGGCTCCGTCGCGCCGCAGCGCGCGGGCATGGCCTCCGGCGCCCTCAACACCTCCCGGCAGCTCGGCTACGCCCTCGGCATCGCCGTCCTCGGCACGATCTTCCAGCAGCACGCCCACGGCCACTCCGCGCGCTCGGCCTTCGCCGCCGGCCTCCACCCCGTCTTCCTGACGGCGGGCATCACCGGCCTCGTCGCCGGCCTGCTCGTCCTCCTCGCCGTTCGCCGCCCCCACAGCACCGCCCCGGCCACCCCGGTGGCCACCTCCGAGGTGGCCGGTGCGCCCGCGGACAACATCGCCCGCTGACGCAGCGCGGGCCGGTCTCAGTGGCCGGTCTCAATGCAGCGCGGCGAGGCGGGAGGCGGCGTCCTCCAGGACGTGGTCCTGCTTGCAGAAGGTGAAGCGCACCTGGGAGCGGCCCGCGTCGGGGTCGTCGTAGAAGACGGAGTTGGGGATGGCCACCACGCCGCAGCGGGCCGGGAGTTCGCGGCAGAAGGCGTAGGCGTCCTTCTCCCCGAAGGGGGCGATGTCGGTGGTGATGAAGTACGTGCCCTGGGGTTCGTAGACCTCGAAACCCGCTGCGCGCAGGCCGTCCGCGAGGAGGTCGCGCTTGCGCGTGAGGTCGGCGCGGAGGGTGGTGAAGTAGGAGTCCGGCAGGCGGAGCGCGTCCGCGACGGCGTACTGGAAGGGGCCGGCGCTGACGTACGTCAGGTACTGCTTGGCGGTGCGGACCGCGGCGACGAGCTCGGGCGTGCCGGTGACCCAGCCGACCTTCCAGCCCGTGAAGGAGAAGGTCTTGCCGGCCGAGGAGATGGAGACCGTCCGCTCGCGCATGCCAGGGAACGAGGCGAGCGGCCGGTGCGCGGCCGGGGCGAAGACCAGGTGCTCGTAGACCTCGTCCGTGACGACCAGCAGGTCGTGCTCGACGGCAAGTGCGGCGATGGCGGCGAGCTCGTCGCCGGTCAGCACCATGCCGGTCGGGTTGTGCGGGGAGTTGAGCAGCAGCAGCCGGGTGCGCGGCGTGATCAGCGCACGGAGCCGGTCCAGGTCCGGACGGAAGGACGGCGCGCGCAGCGTCAGGGGCACGCGGGTGGCCCCGGCCATGGCGATGCAGGCGGCGTAGGAGTCGTAGAACGGCTCGAAGGCGATCACCTCGTCGCCCGGCTCCAGCAGGGCCAGCAGCGCGGCGGCGAGGGCCTCGGTCGCGCCGGCGGTCACCAGCACCTCGGTGTCGGGGTCGTAGCCGAGGCCGTGGAAGCGCCGCTGGTGTTCGGCGATCGCGGCGCGCAGCTCCGGGATGCCGGGCCCCGGCGGGTACTGGTTGCCCCGCCCCGCCAGCACCGCGTCGGCCGCGGCCTGGGCGATCTCGCGCGGACCGTCGGTGTCCGGGAAGCCCTGGCCCAGATTGATCGAGCCCGTGGCGGTGGCGAGCGCGGACATCTCCGCGAAGATCGTCGTCCCCATGCCCGCCAGTCGGCGGTTCAGCAGCGGCCTGTCGCTCATGACCGCAGCATAGGCGGTCGGTTCACGCCGGTGATCGGATTCCGTGGACGTGGCCGGAACGGCGGGACCGACAGGGGAGGCGCAAAGGCGGAGGCGCAGACGCGAACGTGCAGCGGCGGAGGCGCAAAGGCGGAGGCGGACTGCGACCGCGGACCGAGGCGGCAGCCGCGCGGTCCCGCCTAGCCTCGGGCATCGGTAGCGGGACGAGGACGATTCGAGTCGAGGGAGTGGACCGTGCGGGCGAGCGTGCTGCGGGAGTACGGCGGGCCGGAGGTGCTGCGGCTGGAGGCCGTGACGGATCCGGAGCCCGGGGACGGGCAGGTGCTGGTGCGGGTCGCGGCCGCCGGGGTGCAGTTCGTCGAGACACAGGTCCGCTCCGGAGCGCTGGCGGGAACGCCGCTCGCGCCCGCCGCGCTGCCCTGGACGCCGGGCCGGGAGGTGTCAGGCGAGGTGGTGGCCGTCGGAACGGGCGCGGACCCGGCTCTGCTCGGGAGCCTGGTCGCTGGGCAGACTCCTCGGGCGGGCGGCTACGCGGAGCTCGCCGTGCTGGACGCGGCGGCGGCTCATCCCGTCCCCGACGGCCTGAGCGCGGCCGAGGCCGTCTCGCTGCTGGGCACCGGGCGGACCGCGGTGGCGCTGGACGAACTCGCGGGCGTCGGCCCGGACGACGTGGTGTTGGTGGAGTCGGCGGCTGGGGCGGTGGGGGTGCTGCTGCTCCAACTGGCCCGCGCGGCGGGGGCGTCCCGGGTGATCGGGCTGGCCCGTGGCTCGCGGAAGCTGCGCCTGGCCGAGGAGTTCGGGGCGGACACGGTGCTGGACTACGGTGCTCCCGGTTGGTCGGCCGCGCTGGGGGCCGCGAAGGTGAGCGTGGTCTTCGACGGCGTGGGCGGCAGCGTGGGGCGGGAGGCCTTCGAACTGCTGGGTCCGGGTGGGCGGTTCGTGACCTTCGGCTTCGCCTCCGGGGCGGTCACCGAGCTGGGCGCGGAGGAGGCGGCGGGGCGGGGCGTCGAGGTGCTCTCCTACTGGGGCCCGCCGGTCGGGCCGCGCGGCCCCGAGGCGCAGCTGCGGCAGACGCGTACGGCGCTCGGCCTGGCGGCGGCGGGCAGGCTGCGGCCGTTCGTCGGCGCGACGTTCCCGCTCCCGGACGCCGACGCCGCACACCGGGCGATCGAGCGACGCGAGACCGTCGGCAAGACGGTGCTGCTGCCGTAGCCCGCGCGGGGCCGACGAGCCCCCGCGGCGGCAACCGTCCTGAGCGCTACCCCCGTGCGCTCAGGACGGTCGACCGAGCCGTCAGCCGGCGTCGGCCGGTGCCGCGGGGACGTTCTTCAGCAGGCGGCGCGCCAGGGTCAGCGCCTTGGCGCCGCTGCCGTTCTGGTCGTCGTACATCGTCGTGACCAGGATCTTGCCCGAGCGGATCACGACCAGCGTCGTACCGCCCTGGATGTCGGGCGAGGACATGACCGCCTCGACGGCCTCGTCGCCGAGGCCGGTGAGGGTCCTGGTCTTGAGGTGCATCGTGTAGGAGTTGCCGGCGACCTTGGCAGGGAAGGCCTTGCACTCGGCGAAGACCTTCGTCAGGGCGGCGAACTCCTGTGCGGCACGGGTCGTCCGATAGGCGTTGAGCTGCTGGTAGTACTCGTTGCCGTACTCGTCGGCGAAGTCGTCGCCCGCGGTGGACGAAGGGCCGATTCCGCCCGCCTCCATCCAGTTCGTCGCGCCCAGCTGGTCGCAGGCCTTCGCCCTGGGGATCGTCGTGTCGGTCGGCTTCACGTAGGTGTCGGCGGAGTTCTCCGCGGCCTGACTGTCGGCCTTGAGGGTCGGGACCGCACTCGCGGGCAGCAGCCAGCCGGTCATCTTGGTGCCGTCGGGCAGGCCCGCGTCGGGGTCCGCCGTGGCGGTGGGCGACGACGTGGCGGCAGCCGGAGCGGCCGTGCCGGCGGTCGCCGTGCCGCCGGCGGAGGAGCAGGCCGTCAGGGCCAGGGCGGCTCCGGCGCACAGAGCGGCGGCGAGCACGCGACGAACGTGGGGGGTCATGGCGGGACGCCTCTTCCGAGCTGGGGGATGGCAGGTGAGGGCGCAGAACACACGCCGTGAGCGCTCGCATCGAGCGCTTCTCGTGTGCAGCGAGAGAATCACAGCATGAGCTGTTAAGTCAGTCAACACGGGTCATGTGTGTGAAGCGTGAAATCAAGGTTCGGTGTGTATGATCGCCGCGGATCCACGGGGGGATCCCGAAGGAGGCGTGAGATGGCCCAGCCGCGCAAGGCCCGTCAGCCCGCACAGCAGCCGCCGCGACAGGCCGAGGTGACCGCCACGGCGATCGCCCGCCTGGCGGGGGTCGGCCCGGCCGCGGTCAGCAACTGGCGCCGGCGTCACGCCGACTTCCCCAAACCCGTCGGCGGCACGCCCAGCAGCCCGACGTTCGACCTCGCCGAGGTGGAGGGCTGGCTGCGCGCCCAGGGCAAGCTCACGCAGGTCCCCCTGCGCGAACGGGCCTGGCAGGAGGTCGAGCAGTACCCGATCGGCCCCTCCGCCGCCCTGATCCGGCTCGGCTCCGCGCTCACTCTGGGCCCCGATCCGGGGGCGGCGGGCACCCCGCTGTTGACGAGGGGGCTCGAACTGGCGGAGGAGGCCGGCCCCGCCGAGGCGTTCGCCTTCCTGCTGGGCCGTCAACTCGAGTCCGTCTCACGCCAGTACGCCTCGACGCCGCCCGAACTGTCGGCGCTCATGGCCGATCTGGGCGGCTCGGCGACCGAGGTCCTCGACCCGGCGTGCGGCTTCGGCGGCCTCCTCGAAGCGGCCCGCACGCGGAACCCAGACGCCCGTCTCTGCGGCCAGGACGCCGAGCCGGAGCTCGCGGCTCTCGCCGAACTCCGCCTGACGCTTGCCGCGCAGGGCCTCGGGGGCATGGCGGTTCCGCGCGGATCGGTGGACGTGCGGACCGGCGACAGCCTGCGGGCGGACGCCTTCGGCCGTCCGCCGCACGCGCCAGGGGCCGACGTCGTACTGTGCCACCCGCCGTTCAACGAGCGGAACTGGGGCCACGAGGAGCTCGCCTACGACTCCCGCTGGGAGTACGGCCTGCCGCCGCGCACCGAGTCCGAACTCGCCTGGGTGCAGCACGCGCTGGCGCATGCCCGCGAGGGCGGCACCGTCGTGGTGCTGATGCCTCCGGCCGCCGCATCCCGGCGGTCCGGCCGCCGCATCCGTGCCGACCTGCTGCGCCGCGGCACACTACGGGCCGTCATCGCCCTCCCGGCCGGAGCCGCCCCGCCGTACGGGATCCCGTTGCACGTCTGGATCCTGCGTCGCCCGACCGCCGCAGGCACCCCCACCGGGCAAGGCCTGCTGCTCGTCGAAACAGCCGCTCTCTCCTGGCCGGAGGCCCGCCACGCCGCGCTGACAGCCTGGCACGCGGCGGAGCAGGCGGCCGATGCCGGGGGCACGACCCACACGGGGCAGGCTGCACCGACCGGCGGCTCCGTCGCCCAGGCGGTGGCGCAGGCGGCCGGAGGGGCGGCACAAACCGGGGGCACGGCGCAGACCCAGGGCGCGACGCGCGCTCAGGACGCGGCGCAGGCCCAGGGCGCGACGCAGGCCCGGGGCCGCCGGGCACAGGTGCAGGGGACGGAGCCGACCGAGACGATGGGGGCCGCACCCGGGGTCGGGGCAGGCGCAGGTGCCGAACGACCGGGCGTCGAGCGGCCCGGCGTGAGCCGGGTGGTGCCCGTCGTCGAGCTGCTGGACGACGAGGTCGACCTCACGCCGGCCCGTCATCTGCCGCCGACCGCCGTGGACGGCGGGGCCGTCGGGCTCGACGGGCTGCGCGAGCAGCTCGTCGACGCGCTCGGGCGGGCGTCGCTGCTGCCCGCCACCGGTGAGGTCGTCGAGGCCGCCGTCGGCGGTGCGCGCCCCGGCGGGTGGCCCGCTACCAGCGTCGGCGAGCTCGCCCGCGCGGGCGCGCTCTCCCTGCTCACCGCCGGAGGCGGCACCTCCGGCACCGCCGCCGGCAACGCGCCGCTGACCCGCGCGGGGGACGTGGTCGTGCCGGTGCACGGCCAGGAGGGCGGCGGCATCCGCGTCGTGGCCGAGGCCGAAGCCGGGGTGCCCTTGGAGCGCGGCCACCAACTGCTGCGCCCGGCACCCGACGTGGTCGACCCGTGGTTCCTCGCCGGCTTCCTGCGTTCCACCGCGAACAGCCGCCAGGCGTCGACCTTCACGGGCACGTCCACCCGCCTCGACGCCCGCCGGCTCCAGCTGCCGCGCCTGCCGCTGTCCGAGCAGCGACGCTACGGCGCGCGCTTCCGCGCCGTCGCCGAGTTCGAGCAGGCGCTGCACCAAGCCGCGCGGCTGGGAGAGCAGTTCGCCCAGGGCCTCTACGACGGCCTGGCGGAGGGCGGTCCGGGCGGGGCGTGAACGCGGCGTGGGCCAGGCGTGGGCCAGGCGTGGGCCAGGCGTGGGCCTGGGCCAGGCGTGGGCCAGGCGTGGGCCTGGGCCAGGCGTGGGCCAGGCGTGAGTAGCAGCGCCCGACGAGGCGGAACCGGCCACGTGACGTGGCCAGGAGAGCCACCGGAGAGGCCTGCCGGGCCGGGCCCGGGCGACGGTACGCTACCGACGACCCGCGCCCGATCACAGGAGCTGCACATGTACGGCCCCGCCACCGGCCCGACGCCGCCGTACACGCCGCCCGCCACACCGCAGCCCTACGCGTACGGGTACCCGGGGCCCGGCCCCCACGCCGCCGCCCAGCCGAACGCCTACCCTCCCCCGCCCGGGGGCTGGATCGCCTACGGGCACCCCGTGGTACCGCCGGAGCGGTCCACCGCGGCCCGCGTCGGCCTCTTCCTGCTCAGGGTCTTCCTCACCTGCCTCCCGACCGTCTCGATCGGCATGCTGCTCTGGGTGCCGCTGGTGCGTGCCGCGTTGGTCCGACGGCGACCGGTCGACTGGGTCGTCCTGGTGGCGACGGTGCTGCTGTGGGCCCTGGGCGCCTACATGGTCATCTCGACGCCGGACAACGTCGACACCGGCGAGTCCGACGCCGGGATCCTGATCCTGATGCTGCTGACCGTGACCTCCACCGTCTACTACCTCGTGGCCGAGCACCGGCAGCCGGTGGCGTACGCGTCCCCCGCCCCGCACTGGCCCACCTCGGATCCGGCGGGTCCCTCGGGTCCCTCGGCCCTGGCGGGTTCGGCTGGCTCGGCGACCCCGGCAGAGCCCGCGGCGCAGCTCGGGCCGCTCGTCCCGCTCGGCCAGGTCCAGGCGGAGCTCGACGAACTGAGCGCGCTGCTCCACCGGCACGAGCGGCCCGCCCCGTGACCGCACCGGCCCCCTTCCCGACCCCCCGACCCGGCACCGGTGCCCGCACCCTCGGCCGACGGTACGAGCTGACCGCGCTCGTGGGCCAGGGCGGCATGGGCCAGGTCTGGACGGCCCAGGACCGGCTGCTCGGCCGGGAGGTCGCGGTCAAGCTGCTGCGCGCCGCCACGCCCGGCGGGACGCACACCGACGAGCTGCGCCGCCGGTTCGAGCGCGAGTCGCGGGTCACCGCGCGCGTGGACCACCCCGGGCTGGTCACCGTGCACGACGCCGGAACGGACGCGGACGAGCTCTACCTGGTCATGCAGTACGTCCGTGGCACCGACCTGGCCGACCACCTCGCCGAGAACGACCCGTATCCGTGGCCGTGGGCGGTGGCCGTGGCGGCGCAGCTGTGCTCTGTCCTGGCCGCCGTGCACGAGGCGGGGGTCGTCCACCGGGACCTGAAGCCGCGCAACCTGATGCTGCGCCATGACGGCACGCTGGTCGTGCTCGACCTCGGGGTCGCCACGGTGCTGGGCGCGGACACGACCCGCGTCACGGCGACCGGCTCCCCGGTCGGCAGCCCGGCCTACATGTCGCCGGAACAGGCCATGGGCAACGCGGTCGGGCCGGCCAGCGACCTCTACTCACTCGGCGTCGTACTGCACGAACTGCTCAGCGGCACCGTCCCGTTCGAGGGCTCGTCGGCGCTCGGCACGCTCCACCGGCATCTGTACGAGCCGCCGACCCCGCTGGGTCGGCTGCGGCCGGAGACGCCGACGGCGCTGGAGTCGCTGGTGCTGCGGCTGCTGGAGAAGGATCCGGCGCAGCGGCCCGCCGACGCGCACGCCGTCTACCGGGCGCTGGCGCCGCTGCTCCAGCTACCACCGGGGAACTCGCCCACCGGGCAGGGCCCGTGCGATCCGACGCGGCCCTTCCGGCTGCCCTTCGCGCCCTGGCCGGACCGGACCGCGTCGCCGACCACAGCCGCAGTCCCACCGCGGCCGGCACCGGCGTCGACGCCGCACTGGGCACCACACGCGCCGCCGCACTCGGCACCGGCGTTCGCAGCTCCGCCGCCTCCGCCCCGTCCTGCCCCTGGTTCCGCATCCGGGCCCATCGCCGGGCCCGCGGCCGGTGCGCCGCTCCCCGGTCCCGAGGCCGACCTGCTCGCCGCGACGGTGGACGAGGCCCGCCGTCTGCTCGCCGCCGGGCGGATCAGCCAGGCGCTCGGGCTGCTCGGCAGCGCGCTGCGCACGGCGGAGGCACGGCACGGCGCCGACTCGCCGGTCGCCGCCGCGCTGCGCCGCCAGTACGCGGCACTCCAGCCGCACGCCCAGGCACACGGAACGGCCGGTGCGAGTCCGCACCGGCCGTCGTGACCTGCCGCCCGAGATCCGCGCTCAGGCCCGGTTCCGGTTGGTGGCTCAGCCGACCGTCGTCGGCAGCGCGCCCGCCGCGCTGCCCGACAGCCAGGAGGACCAGCTCAGCGTGAAGGCGGCGTAGCCGTTGTCACCGTCGACGGTGGCCCGCGAGGAGCCGCTGATGGTGACCGGGTCGCCGGGCTGCGTGAGGTTGTAGAACCACTTCGAGTCGGCCAGCGACAGGTGCACGCAGCCGTGCGAGCCGTAGCTGTGGCCCGGGTACGGGTCGCCGGTGGAGTAGTGCACGTAGGTGCCCGACTGGGTCAGGTGGACATCCCAGGGCAGGGTGATGTCGTAGTAGTTGGGGCTGCTCTTGTCGCAGCTGATGCCGACGCTGCAGGAGGTCATGCGGACCTCGGGCTGCTTGTCCATCACGGCCATGGTGCCGTTCCAGGACGGGAAGGTCGGGCTGCCCGCGTCGATCGGCATCGTCTTGATCAGCGAGCCGTTGCGGTAGACCTTCATCCAGTGGCCGGGAACGCTGACCTTGGTCTCGATGTCGGCGCCGATGGTGAAGCTGTGGTGGTAGTCGTGCGTGCCCCAGCGGCCGTTGCCGTCGGTGACGTTGTTCAGGTCGGCGTCGACGGAGACCTTGGTCCCGGACGCCCAGTAGTTCTGCGGACGCCAGTCGACGCGGCGGTCCCCGAACCAGTGCCACGCACCGGTCATCGGCACGGAGGTGGTCACCTTCAGGGCCTGCTCGACGGCCTTGCGAGCCGAGGCGGCGACGGAGTGGGTGAAGACGATGGATATGGGCTGCGCCACGCCCACGGTCTCACCGCTGAGGGGGTAGATCGAGTCCAGCTGGACCGGGGGGCCCGCCGGGTGGGTCGGCGAGGGGCTCGCTGACGGGCTCGCCTTCGCGCCCACCGACGGGTCGCCGCCGTTCGCGACCGGCGACGAGTCCGATCCCTTGGCGGCCGTCGCTGAGGCCGTGCCCCCGCAGCCGCTCGCACCGAAAGCGACCGCACCTGCCAGCAGTGCTATGCCAATGCCGTTCCTGATCCGCCCCACGCGCCCCACGCCACCTGCTCCGCTCGCGTCACTTCGTCATCACTGGACGTTTTCAACAAGTCCAGAGAGTCCGAACCCTACGCAAGCGGTTGCAGGCGTCATGTAAAGGCAAGGTCAAGATTAGGACTCGGCGGAGTCGCCGTCCTCGGCGCCGCCGTCGGCCTCGTCGCCGGCCTGCTTGTCGTCCACGTCCTTGACCAGGCCGAGGCGCTCGTTGATCCACTGGTTGAAGGTGACGGCAGCCTGAACCCAGTTCACGACCATGGCCGCGAAGTAGTTGATGTTCACGCCCATGCCGACGATCATCTGCGTCTCGCCGACGATGCGCAGCTCACCCTCGTCGGTGGTCTGCGTGTAGACCTTCGGCCACAGGGTCTCGCGGTTCCACTCGTCCAGCGCCTCGAGCAGCGCGGTCTTCGCGGCGAGCTCGTGCGCGTGCTGGTAGAAGGCACGGACCGCGAAGAGCTCCTTCTGCTCCCCACGGAACATGAAGTAGACCTGGAACTCCTCCCAGGGCGCGACGATGTCGCCCTCGGCGTCCACGCCGTGCTTCAGCTGCATCTGGTCCAGCAGCTGCTTCACCAGCTCCGCGTCCGGAACGATCACCGGCGGCGGCCCCTGCGGCTGCGGAGGCTGCGGGGACTGCCCGCCGAAGTTGGGGATGGCGGACGGGTCGATGCTCACGACAGGGGTTCCCTTCGGGGATTACGGCTTGCCACCTCTCATCCTGCCTCACCCGGGGGTGCCGCGCCCAGTGTCGCCGCCCTCGGGCGTGCACTCACGGGCCGCGCGCCGCACGGGTCGGGCCGGGCGGCGACGAGGCGACGCGACCGGCTTCCGGGACGGCTGCCGCGCCGCCCCGGAAGCCGTGCCGGGAGCCGTTCCGCGGGCCGCCCCGGGGCCGCACCGACTACGAGCAGTTGATCAGCAGCGAGGTGATCACGGTGCAGCTGCGGCTCGCCGAGTCGTTCGCCGGGTTCAGGTCGACCGGGCTGCTGGCCGAGCGGCCGACCGTCACCGTGTAGGGGAGCCCCAAAGTGAGCAGGCCGACCGGCACGGTGAACTGCCGGGTCGCGCTCGCACCCACGGCCAGGGGGCCGACGGAGCAGCTGACGCCGCGACCGCTGACCGCGCAGTCGCCGGAGCTGCCCGCCATCGGCGTGGGCAGCAGCGCGCTGACCGTGCCCGAGGTCAGCGCGGAGGGACCGTGGTCGGTGACCGTGACCGTGTAGACGATCGAGCCGCCGAGGAGGGCGGGACGGGGGGTGGCCGCCAGGGTGACACCCACGTCGGCGGCGGTGTAGGCGAACTGGTCCGCCTGGCTGGTGGCGCTGGTCCCGCCGGGGGTGGTGACCCGGACGTCCACGGTCCCCACCGCGCCGGGCGGGGAGACAGCCGTGCAGCTCTGGTCACCGCAGGAGAAGGAGGCGGCGGGCTTGCCCGGACCGAAGTCGATCCCGGTCGCACCGGAGAGGTGGCTGCCCGCGACGGTGACGGCGGTGCCGCCTCCGGGCGGGCCCGAGGCCGGGCTGACCCCGGTCACCACGGGCGCGGGCACGGTCAGGGCGACGGCCACACCGGCCGGGTCCGCTCCGACCGGGGTGGCGCCCACCACCTGGTCGTCGCCGGCGTCGATGGTGGAGACCGAGGCCGCGCCGAGGTCGGTGACCAGCACCCGAGAGCCGTCCGGGGTCACCGCGATGCCCTGCGGATCGCCGCCCACGGGGATCGTCGTGGTCGTCCCGGACGCGGTGTCCAGCACGGCCACGCTGTTCGCCGGACCGTCCGCGAGGTAGAGCCGGGATCCGTCCGGAGACAGCGCGAGGGCGTACGGTGCGGCGGGGACGGCGACGGTGTCGACGACGACGGCGGCCCCGGTGTCGACCACGGAGAGCGAGGCCGCTCCCTGCTCCGCCACGTACAGGCGGGAGCCGTCCGGGGTCGGCGCGACGGCCACCGGGACGCCGCCCAACGGCAGCGTCCCGGTCACCGCGTCCGTGGCCGTGTCGATCACCGACAGCGCGCCGCCTCCGCCGCTGTCCGCGACGAAGACCCGGCTCCCGTCCGGGCTGACCGCGAGGGCGTCCGGACCGGCGCCGACGGTGACCGTGCCCACCACGGCGTCGCTCGTGGTGTCGATCACGGAGACCGTGTCGGTCCCCTGGTTCGCCACGTAGACCCGCGAGCCGTCGGGACTCACGACGGCGGCGGTGGGGCTCGCGCCGACGGCGACGTCGGCCGCCAGGGTGTCGGTCTCGGTGTCGATGACGGCGACGTTGTTGGAGCCGATGTTCGGCACGTAGACGTGCCCGCCGTCCGGCGCCGCGGCCACGCCCTGCGGGCCGTAACCCACGTCGGCGACGGTGGCCTTGAGCGCGCCCGTGGCGACGTCGACCACCGAGACGGAGTTGCTCCCCGCGTCGGCCACGAAGGCGGTGGTCACGCCGCCCGGCGTGGACGGGGACGCGCTCGCGGCCTGCGCGGCCGCCACGTTGCCGCCGAGCGCTCCGGCCAGTGCCAGGCCGACGACCGCCGACAGCGCGACGGTCCTGCGATGGCCCGTCGGCACGGGCCCGGTCCGCCTCCGGAGCGGCCCCGGTGCGGATAACGCCCGCGCGGCAGGGCCGGAGGGCGGCAGCAAGGGATACGACGAGGACATGAAGAGGACTCCCCCCTCGGCGCGCCCGCCACGGCGGGCACCGGTCGGAGCCCTGGGACCTCGGCGGTGCGGCATGCTGCGGGCGCCGACGGGCCCCCGACCCCCGGCGACGCCGCCGGGCAACAGGATTCCGGAGGACCCCACCCGCCACAAGAGAACGGGAGATGACCATGCATCAGCGGCCCGGCTGCCCCATACTCCGCGCGGACGGAAGGGCCGGGACAACGGGACGCCGCCGAACACGGAACGACTGGGCCCGGGACGACGGCGAACACGGCGAACGGGCCCGGCACGCGTGCGTGCCGGGCCCGTTCAGGCGTCGGTCGGGACGTCGGTCCCAGGCCCAGGGACCTCAGTCGCCCTCGCGGGAGACGGTGAGCTGGTCCGCTCCCTCGTCGGCGTCGACCAGGACGGTGTCGCCGTCGCGGACGTCGCCGGCGAGGATGGCGCGGGCGAGCTGGTCCCCGATGGCCGACTGGACCAGGCGGCGCAGCGGGCGGGCGCCGTAGGCCGGGTCGTAGCCGGTGATCGCGAGCCAGTCGCGGGCGGCCTCGGTGACGTCCAGGGTGATCCGCCGGTCGGCGAGACGCCGGTCCAGCGCGGCGACCTGGAGGTCGACGATGCGGCCCAGCTCGGCCGTGGACAGCGGCTCGAAGACCACGATGTCGTCGAGGCGGTTGAGGAACTCCGGCTTGAACGAGGCCCGGACCACTTCGAGGACGCGGTCCTTCTTGGCGGAGTCCTCCACCGTCGGGTCGACCAGGAACTGCGAGCCCAGGTTGGAGGTCAGGATCAGGATGGTGTTGCGGAAGTCGACCGTCCTGCCCTGGCCGTCCGTCAGGCGCCCGTCGTCCAGGACCTGCAGCAGGATGTCGAAGACCTCAGGGTGGGCCTTCTCGACCTCGTCCAGCAGCACCACCGTGTACGGGCGGCGCCGGACGGCCTCGGTGAGCTGGCCGCCCTCCTCGTAGCCGACGTAGCCGGGGGGCGCGCCCACCAACCGCGCCACGCTGTGCTTCTCGCTGTATTCGCTCATGTCGATGCGGACCATGGCCCGCTCGTCGTCGAAGAGGAAGTCCGCGAGCGCCTTGGCCAGCTCGGTCTTGCCGACGCCGGTCGGGCCGAGGAAGAGGAAGGAGCCGGTCGGACGGTCCGGGTCGGCGATGCCGGAGCGGGCGCGCCGGACCGCGTCGGAGACGGCCTGGACGGCGGCGAGCTGGCCGACCAGACGGCGGCCGAGCTCGTCCTCCATCCGCAGCAGCTTCGTCGTCTCGCCCTCCAGCAGCCGCCCGGCGGGAATGCCCGTCCAGGCCGCCACGACGTCCGCGACGTCGTCCGGGCCGACCTCCTCCTTGACCATGGACGAGGTGGTGGACTCGGTCCGCGCCGCGTCCTGGGCCTCGGCGAGCTCCTGCTCGGCGGCCGGAATGTCCGCGTACATCAGCCGGGACGCCGAGGCGAAGTCGCCGTCGCGCTGGGCGCGTTCGGCCTGACCACGCAGGCCGTCGAGGCGCTCCTTGAGCTCGCCGACCTTGTTGAGGCTGCTCTTCTCCTGCTGCCAGCGCGCTGTCAGCGCGCCCAACTGCTCCTGCTTGTCCGCTAGATCGCGGCGCAGCCGGGACAGCCGCTCGACGCTGGCCGCGTCGGACTCCTTCGACAGCGCCATCTCCTCCATCCGCAGCCGGTCGACGGAGCGCTGCAGCTCGTCGATCTCGACCGGGGAGGAGTCGATCTCCATGCGCAGCCGGGACGCGGCCTCGTCGACCAGGTCGATGGCCTTGTCCGGCAGGAAGCGGGAGGTGATGTAGCGGTTGGACAGGGTGGCGGCCGCGACCAGCGCCGCGTCCGCGATCTGCACCTTGTGGTGCGCCTCGTAGCGGCCCTTGAGGCCGCGCAGGATCGCGATGGTGTCCTCGACGCTGGGCTCGCCGACCAGCACCTGCTGGAAGCGGCGCTCCAGCGCCGCGTCCTTCTCGATCCGCTCGCGGTACTCGTCGAGCGTGGTCGCGCCGACCATGCGCAGCTCACCGCGGGCCAGCATCGGCTTGAGCATGTTGCCCGCGTCCATAGCCGAGTCGCCGCCGGCGCCTGCGCCGACCAGCGTGTGCAGCTCGTCGATGAAGGTGATGACCTGGCCCTCGCTGGACTTGATGTCGTTCAGGACGGCCTTGAGCCGCTCCTCGAACTCGCCGCGGTACTTCGCGCCCGCGACCATCGCACCGAGGTCGAGCGCGACCAGGCGCTTGCCGCGCAACGACTCCGGCACGTCGCCGGCGACGATGCGCTGGGCGAGACCCTCGACGACGGCGGTCTTGCCGACGCCGGGCTCGCCGATCAGGACGGGGTTGTTCTTGGTGCGGCGGGAGAGCACCTGCACCACGCGGCGGATCTCGTGGTCCCGGCCGATGACCGGGTCGAGCTTGCCGTCGCGGGCGGCCTGGGTGAGGTCGGTGCCGTACTTCTCCAGCGCCTTGTAGCTGCCCTCGGGGTCCGGGGAGGTGACCCGGGCGCTGCCGCGCACCTCCTTGAAGGCGTCGAGCAGCGCCTTGGGCGTGGCGCCCTCGGCCTTGAGCGCCTCGGCGGCCGCGCCGCCCTCCGCGGCGAGGCCGACCATCAGGTGCTCGGTCGAGACGTACTGGTCGTCCAGCTCGGCCGCGCGGGCGGCGGCCTCGTTGAGGACGGCGACGGTCTGCCGCGCCAGCTGCGGCGCGGCGACCGTCGAACCCTGCGCGCTGGGCAGCGCGAGGGCGAGCCGCTCGGCCGCGCCGCGCAGGCGCGCCGGGTCGGCCCCGACCGCCTCCAGCAGCGGCCGGGCGATGCCCTCGGGCTGCTCCAGCAGGGCGAGGAGGACGTGCACGGGCGTCACGTCCGGGTTGCCCGCGCCCGAAGCCTGCCGGATCGCTGCGGACAAGGCCTCCTGGGCCTTGGTGGTGAGCTTGCTGGCATCCACGTGTGTTCGGTCCTCCTCCGGTCGCACCCGGGCTCGCCTGTGCCTGCGCTATGTCTGCTCCGTCAAGCATGACATAAGTTGAGTCTATTCCACTCAACCTTTCGCGCAGGCGTCGGTACGCATCGGCTCACACCTCGTGCGGGTGCTCCTCCGCGTGCATGTGGTCCACGCACACCGCGATCGAGAGCAGCAGCGGCACGTCCTCGTCGTCGGCCACGTCGATCGCGTAGGTGTCGCGGATCGAGAACCACTTCTTGCTGACCTGGGCGATCCGGCGCCCGTCCTGCTCCATGGT
Organism: Streptacidiphilus melanogenes; assembly: GCF_000787835.1. Classification (GTDB taxonomy): domain Bacteria; phylum Actinomycetota; class Actinomycetes; order Streptomycetales; family Streptomycetaceae; genus Streptacidiphilus; species Streptacidiphilus melanogenes. The sequence continues at coordinate 177,898 of NZ_BBPP01000005.1, read as the reverse complement.
GAACTCGTGGTCGGTGAAGTTGCCGTGGATCTCGATCTCGCCGCCGCCGACGGCGTCCCCCAGCTCGGCCAGGTACTTGTCGCGGAAGACGGTGATCAGCTTCTTCTTCACCGTGGCGATGCGCTCGTCGTCCCGCTCGACCATCATCGTGTCGCGGACCGCGATCATCTTCTTCTTGATCACGGCGACGATCTCGCCGGTGTGGTGGTCCTTGAGCTCGAACGTCTCCCGGATGCGCAGGGCCTTTCCGTCGACGAGGAACGCCTTGTCGCCGTGCTCGGTGGTGATCCAGTGGTCGTCGCCGATACCGAAGACCCGCTCGCGCATCAGAAACTTCATCGTGCTTTCCCTCTCTCGCATGTGCCGGGGCGTCATCGCACATGCTGCCACCCGCGGCGGGCCCAGCCCATGCGCGACGGCACGACGTCAGCGCGAACGCGGGGTGACCGGCCGGCCGGTGGTGGTGTCGAAGAGGCGGCGGCCGCCGAGCGGGGTGTGGAGGGTCGTGGTCACTTCGACGAGGGTCACGTAGGGCGGGCAGATCCCCGGCGGGCGGGACATCGTCAGGGTCAACCGGACCTCCGTGGACGACTCCTGGGCCTGGAGGGCGAGCCGGCGGCAGCCGCCGCCGAGGGCCTGGACGCCGAGCCTCCGTCCGCCGTCCGTCACCGCGACGGCCTCGATCGGGAGGTGCACCGCTGCGGGCGCGCTCACCGTCGGAGGGCGCACCGGCGTCGGCGAGCCGGTCCCGGGGGTTGAACCCGGACCCGGACCCGAGCCGGAACCGCAGGATGTCAACAGCAGGCCCGCGAGGACGAACCCCGCGACACGCACCGCTCGCTCACGTCCCATGTCCCTTTGATGTCCGCGCGGGCATCCCGGTTCCCCGGCCGAAAAGCCCGGACGAAAGAGCCCTGCCCTGCGCATCATGACCCCATGGGAAAGACGTATGAACGCATCGACGGTCGGCTGCGGGAGTTCATCGAGGCGCAGCACATGTTCTTCACCGCCACCGCACCGCTCTCCGGCGACGGTACCGTGAACCTCTCCCCCAAGGGCCTCAGCGGCTCCTTCGCGGTGATCGACGAGCGGACCGTGGCCTACCTCGACTTCGCCGGCAGCAACGCCGAGACCATCGCCCACCTGCGGGAGAACGGCCGCATCACGCTGATGTGGTGCGCCTTCGACGGCCCGCCGAACATCGTGCGCGTGCACGGGCGCGGCGAGCCCGTCTTCCGTGACGACCCGCGCTGGCCCGCGCTGGTCGCCCACTTCCCCGCGATCGACCCCGCCCCGCACGGCCCGCGCGCGATCATCGTGGTGACCGCGGAGCTGGTCCGCGACACCTGCGGGTACGCCGTGCCGTTCATGACCTACGACGAGGACCGCCCGCTGCACCGGTCCCGCTTCGAACGCGAGACGGACGAGAGCCTCGACGCGTACTTCCACAAGAAGGAGCACATCGAGCAGAGCATCGACGGCCTGCCGGGCCTCCCGCTCCCCCTGCCGCCCCTGCCGCCCCTGCCCGCCACAGCGTAGGCACGGGGCTGACTGAGATCCCAGAGCGGTCGGTAGTAGCCGATCCGCTCCGGGTCGGGCTCGATTCCTGTACTGCCTTCGGCCACAAGATCTCGCTCCGCCGAGAGGCAGAGCGCGGGCGTACTGCCCGACATGGAACGGATCCGCATGGTGCGCGCTGCGCAACGGGAACACCGACGCGATGAGCACGGACAGCCCGGTCTGCCGCCCGTCGCGTGGACCGTCCAGCCCAGGCTACGGACGGGCGACCTTGATCTGCGGGCGCCCTGACGCCTCCACAAGCTTGCCGATGTCGCCGAGGTCGTCGGTGAGGATGGGCGCGTCGAGATTCTCGACGGCCGCGAGGACGACGCTCGCGTCCACCACGTCGTGGCTGCCCGCTCGGCGGCAGAGCTCGGAGGCCGCCTTGGCGCGTTCCTCCGTCAGGGGCAGGATCTCGCAGCCGCGCAGGACCCGATGCAGAACGGCCGCCGAGGGACGCGTGCTCCACGCCTGTGCCAGCACTCCCGCCGGCACCACTGGGCGAACCCTTGCGGCGAGCAGCGTCTCGTGCTGCGCGACGAACGCGCGGTCGTTCTTCTCGGCTGCGATCAGGGCACCGGTGTCGTAGACGATCGCGTTCACGCGCTCTGCCGTCCGGCACCGGACGTCCAGCCCATCAGCTCGTCGACCCGCTCCGACGCCGCCCTCCGCTCGTCGGCGGTGAAGGCGCCGTGCTCGTGCTGGTACTCCGCCATGGCGGCGAGGCCGTCGAGCCGCCGCTGCTCGTGGGCGAAGTAGTCGACCAGGGCGTGCGTGACCACCGTGGAGATCTGCTCCTGGCGCTGCGCCGCGATCGCTCGAAGCGTGGCGCTGAGCTCTTCGTCGATGCTGATGCTCAGCTTGGCCTTGTCGCTCATATTCCAACTGTAATACGGAGCGTTGCTCATCGCTGTCGATCCGGATGAAAAGCCTCGCAGCAGGCCGCTACTCGACCGCCCGTGTTCTTCGGATGCTGCCCGCAATCGTGACCGCGCCGACGACCGTGACCGCCGCCCCGGAGCCCGCGAAGCAGAGCCCGGGGGCAGCTTTCCCCGTCCAGGCGTTCGTTGCCCACTGGGCCGCGGTCGTGGAGGTCGAACGCCGACCGGGGACTGCGAAGGCGTACCACCGAGCGAACTACCTGGCCAAGCAACGTCCAGGGACTGACTGGAATGCACCGACAGCCCGATGGGGTTGGATGAAGGTATGGCATCACGTGCACGCGTTCGCGCCCCCGAGCTGGTCGGCAAGGGCGGATGGCTCAACACCGGCGGCAAGGATCTGACCCTCGCGGATCTGCGGGGGAAGATCGTCGTACTCGACTTCTGGAAGTTCACAACGATGCACTGAACTTCCGGGAGAATCGACGCCATGCACCACCACGGCCTGTGTGACCTCTACCTGCGACTTTCGCTGGACCGCGACGGCAAGACCGCCATCGAGCGCCAGGAAGCCGACTGCCGAGCCTGGGCTGAGCGCAACGGACTGCACGTCCGAAAGATCCACATCGACCGAGGCCGCTCCGGATACAAGTCCGTCGAGCGCAAGGGCTTCGACGCCGCACTCCACGCCGTGACCGCCGGGGTCGTCGGGACCCTCATCGTCTGGAAGCTGGACCGGCTCAGCCGCAAGGGCATCGGCCAGGTCGGCAAGGTGCTGGACGGCATCGAGAAGGCCGGCGGGCGGCTGGTCTCCGTGATCGACGGTCTGGACACGTCGAACGACTCAGCCCGAATGATCGTCGCCATGCTCGCGGAGCTGGCTCGGTCCGAGTCCAAGAACCTGGGCACGCGTGTCGGGCACGCCAAGCAGTTCCTTCGGCGGCGGGGTCAGTGGATCGGAGGCCAGCCGCCCTATGGTCTGTTGCTGGACCCCGAGACGAAGAAGCTGGTGCACAACCCGGACACCTGCACATACGCCCGGCTGATCGCAGACGAGGCACTGGCGGGCAAGTCCCTGACCAAGATCGCCCGGTTCCTGAACGAGCACGAGATCCCGTCGCCGCGCGGTGGCCAGTGGAACGCCGCGAGCATCATGCAGTTGCTGCGCTCCCCCGCGTTCGCAGGGCTCATGCCCGAGACGGAAACCGTCGAGACGGACGACGGCGAGCGCAAGTACACAGCTCGGGTGTTCCCGTATCGCGATCCGGAGACGCTGGAGACGGTCAGCATCGGCGAGGGCATCATCACCGTCGGAGAGCGTGAGCTCATCATCCGGCAGTTGGAGTCCAGGACTTTCGAGCACGCTGGGAAGCGCCACGCGAAGCCGAGCGGAACTGCCCTGCTTACGGGGTTGATCTACTGTGCCGTGCCAGGGTGCGGCCGACGGATGCACAAGGTGGGCAACAGCTACCAGTGCATGGCGAAGCGTTCTGGGAATCTCTGTGCGGGTGCGTCGGCCATGGCCGAGAGCGTGGACAAGCACGTCACCCAGATGTTCCTGACGCGCCTGCCCGCGCTTGCTCCGACAGACCCTCTGCTCATCGCCATCGCCCAGCGGTGGGTTCAGCGTGCGGACCCGGAGAGCTTCGCGAAGCGCGACGCGATCACTGCTGAAATCCAGGAAGAAGAGGCCCGGTTGGCCGACCTGGAAGACGCGCGATACGTGCGAGGTGAGTTCAAGGGCCAGGACGCCGTCACTCGGTACGACCGACTGGCAGGACGGCTGCGGGGCCGCATTGAGGGTCTTCGAGCGGACCTGGCGAAGCTGCCCGCGCCCTCGATCGACATTCGGCCGATGCTGGACGCCGGGCAGCTACGGGCCGCCTGGGATGGCGCCACCGACGATCTCCGCCGGGACCGCCTGACGCTGGCCATCGACCGGATCGAGGTCACGAAGGGCCAGCGCGGGAAGCGCTTCGTGCCCGACGAGCGCGTGTCGATCAGGTGGGCGGAGCCGACGCCACAGCCGTGAGTCAGGCTGCTTGACTCAGTTCGGTTGCACTGCGGGATGGGAACGAGGCAACCTTCCCGCTAAGCGCCGCGAGCTGCACCAGCGGACGGCGGTACATCACCCGGAGACCGTCCGTGGAAGTGAACTCACTTTCGCTCAACACGAGTTCAGCCTTGCGTGCGCCCTCCGAGCCGACGAGCTGAGCAACCAGGTCTTCCGCGTGCTCGGCCATGTCCCACGCGCGGGACTCGAAGGCGAAAACGCCCAGCTCGGGCGCGTCGGCCAGCGTGAACCGCACCGTGGTCACAGGGCTTGCCCCCGTCCCTCGTGTGGCCATGGCCCTACGGTCTTCGATGGCCTGCGGGCATCCGCACGGCTCCCCCTCGGATGCCTGCCCTTCGGACTGGAAGAACGCGCCGTTGCACCGCCGTGCGGCTGCACGTGCCTTCCAATGCTCCATCTCGACGGTTACAGCAGCATCACTGTCCAGCGTGACCGGAAGTGCGGCGCATGGTGTGTCCACCTCGAAGTACCCACGGGGCGAGGCGATGCTCTCCCCGCCGAGAAGCTCAGCAACAGCTTCCGCCGCCCCCTGATCGCGGGTGGTGAAGCACCAGGTGGAGAGCGTCTGGGGAAGGCCCGCAACAAGCCGGCCGAAGTGGAACGCTCCGACGACGTCACCCGGCGACTTGGGAACGATTGTCATGCGGTCTCACCCCCTTCTCGTTTGTGCTGTTGAAGTACGGCGAGGTTGTGGCGGACGGTGTCGGCGATGAGCTGTTCGGCGGGGGTGTAGCCGGTGCCGAGGAACTGCCAACTGCTGACGACGAGGGTGGTGGTCTCGTCGATCGGGGGCAGACCGTGGTGGCTGCGGTTGGTCTCGGCGCGCCAACTGCGGCGGGCGTCGCGGAGCTGGCCCAGGGTGGTGGAGTAGCGGCGGGACTTGGTGGAGAAGTGGCCCTTGAAGCCGAGCATGTGGGCCCACTTCCAGAGCTTGAGGTCGGCGAACTCTGGGAGCGCTCCGAGGTCCCAGCAGGTTCGGATCATGGCGCGGACGTGGGTGGCGACGCGAAGGTCGCGGATGGGTTCGGCCTGTCCGGTGCCGTGGCAGTGCTTGCACTGGCGGACGTGTCCGGCGGGGTCGGCTACGTGGCCGCGCCCGTTGCAGGGATTGCAGTGGAGGGAGCGGTCCACGGTGCCGGAGGATTCGGCGCTCTTGGTGGCGTACTTGGCCACGTAGGCGGCGACGGCCTGTTCGGTCAGCTCGCGGTCGTCATGCGCGCCGCTGGTGGTGATGGGGCGCACGTCGAGCTGAGCACCCCAGCGCATCTCGCGTTCGCCGACCCTGTTGGAGATCACGGTGAGGGCGGTGCGCTCGTGGGCTTCGCGGATCGCGGCGTCGAGGAGTTCGGTGGTGGCCCAGGTCGGCGGGGTGGTGGTCGGGCCGTCGGGTCCGTCGATGCGGACGATGGCGTGGAAGTGGACCAGGCCGCGCTTTTGGAACTCGGCGACCTTGGCGAACGAGAGCCGGGCGTGGTCGGGCAGTTCCTTGACCTTGAGCCCGGCGGCCTTGGCGACGGCGCGGCGCAGGTAGGTGGTGAAGCGGGCCCAGAGCATTCCGGCGTGGGCGTTGAAGAGCACGGCCCCGGCGTAGTCGTAGGCGGCGGGAGTGATCGGGATACCGATGGCGGGGTCGGTGTCGAGGTGGTGGATGCCGCAGGCGCAGGGGCGTCGCTTGCCGCTTCGGGTGGTGGGCTGGTTGTGGACGGGGCCGAAGCTGGGCGCCGTGAGGGTGGCGAAGACGCGCGGGTGAGTGGTGACGGTGTCGGGGACGTTCTTGCCGCCCGCGAGTCCGGCGCGGATCAGGTGGAAGGTGTCAGCGGAGTAGAGGCGAGAGCAGGACGGGCAGCGGCTTTCGCGGCGGTTGCCACAGGGGACCAGGAGCCGCCCGAAGGGTTCGTCGCGGGTGTCGAAGTGGTGCAGCACCTCGCCGGTCGCGGCGTCGTGGGTGGTGGCGTGTCCGAAGAGCTGGATGGGCCGGGTGCAGCCGCGGACCGCTTCCACGGACGCGGTGATGCGGTCGAAGCGCGGGTGCTGGGCGAGGTGGAGCAGTTCCCGTGCGGCGGGGCTCAGGTCAGCGGTCATGGGCGGGTGCTCCTTCCTGGCGGAGGTGTCGGGGACGGGGCGGGGTTCGGGCGCGGTGGGCGTGGTTGCTCCGGGGCCGGTGGGATGGGGTGCTGCCGTGCGCCGACCGGTGCGAGCGGGAGTGCGCCGGTCGGCGCGCGGCGGGTGAGGATCAGGCGGTGATCAGCTCGGCGTGGACGGCGTTGGCCATGGGGCTGGGCAGTCCCATGCGGGTGCCGAGTTGGGTGGCGGTCATGGGGTGGCCGTGCTGCGCGCGGTGTTGCTGGTCGAGCTGACGGGCGGTGACCAGCAGTCCGGCCGGGACTGGAAGCGGCGCGGCCGGGGCCGGGTTGGGTTCGGGGGCCGGGGGTTCGGTGACGGGTTCGGGTGCGGGCGTCGGGTCGGGGCTGGTGGGGTGCGGCAGGGCCGTGGAGGTCTCGACTGGTGAAGGGCTGTGGGTTTCCGGACCAACAGGCCCCGTCATAGGCGCGAGGGGGGTTAGAGGTGTGTGGAGATGGCGAAGGAGGAGGGGGCCGACGGCGCCCCAGCCGAGCAGGAGGAGCGGGGCGACGGCGTCGAGGGCGGCGCGGCCCCAGTGGTGGAGGATCAGGGGTTCGGCGGTGTTCAGGGCGAGGGTGAGCAGGCCGGAGGTGTGCATGAGCCGGATCGCGGGTCGCAGTTCGCGGCGGTCGATGCCGGTCAGGGACAGGTGGCGCAGGGCGGCGAGGAGGCCGACGACGGACAGGTCCACCATCGGTGCGATGAGTGGGGCGATGGGGTGCGGGATGCCGAGGCGCAGGGCGAGGGCCCAGACGTTGCCGAAGCTGAACGTGAAGGCCAGGGCGGCGATCAGGCCCATGACGGCGGTCACGGTGACGCGGGTGACGTGCGGGTTCGGCATGAGCCGGGGTCTCCTTCCTTAGCGGCAGGGTGGTCAGGCCGCGTCGTCCAGGGCGTCGGTGACCAGGCGCGGCCCAGTGAGCTTGGTGAGGAGCTGGAAGGGGTCGGCGGTGAGGTGTCCGCAGTTCTGGGCGACCTGGGCGCACCGGTCGGGGTTGATGTAGGGGATGCGGACGCGCAGGAAGCCGGGCTTTCCCTGGCGGACCATGACGGCGACGCCGACGAAGCGGTCGTCCAGGAGGTTGATCGGGGAGGCGTCGGGCCAGTTGCGGATGTCCTCGCCCAGCGCGGCGACGGCGGCGTCGGTGGTCTTCTGGGCGAAGGACAGGGCGACCGAGCACACGTCGCGGATGAACGTGGGGATGGCGTCGCCGGTGGCCTTCTGGGTGGCCAGGAGGGTTGTGATGCCGACGCTGCGGCCCTTCTTGACCAGGTCTTCGACCAGGCGCGCGTTCTCGGCGGACAGGGCGGCGAGGCGCTTGGTCTCGGGGTCGTTGCCCTTGTAGTCGCGGAAGTAGGTGTGGGCCTCGTCCACGATGACGACCAGCAGTGGCCATGCGGGGGTGGGGCCCTTGTCCCACATGTTCGTGGTGCCCAGCACGCGGCGGATGGCCGAGGAGCGGTCGCGGCGCAGCTGCACGAGGCGCTTGAACAGCTGGTTGGCCGCGTCCAGGTCGTCGCCCACGAATTCGGCGATGCGGTCGATGACGTCGGCGTAGTCGCCCTCGTCGGCGCGGCTGACCTTGCCGTCCAGGACGATGAACTGGACGGCCGCCGAGGGGGCCAGACGCGCGATCAGGGCGTTGATGAGGGAGCTTTTCCCGTAGCCGGGGAGGCCGGCGACGGCCGCGCCGGGGACGTTGGCCATGCGCAGGGCGACGGCCTGGGCGTACTCGTCCACGCCGAGGTCCCACACGCCCAGGTCCTTGGTGGGCTTGCCGGTGGGCGTGTAGTGGATCGGGGTGTGCAGGGGTTCGTTGCGCACGGCGCGGAGCAGGAGCTGTCCGGGCTTGTCGACGTCGACGGAGACGCGGGTGCAGCCCCAGGCTTCGGCCAGGTGGTCGGCTTCGCGCTGGACTTCGGCCAGGCCCACCTTCGCAATGGTGCGCATGCGGATCTGGACTCCGAAGCGGTCCGCCGTGGTGGTGACCTTCGGGAACAGGATGCGCGGTTCCGGCTTGGGACGCTCGGGGGAGGTGCGGAGTTGCTGTGCCAGGGTCGGGGTCCGGTCGGTGGTGGTCAGGCCGAGGTTGCGGGCCAGGCGGGGCCAGGTCCGGCGGATGCGGAAGGCCTGGCGGATGCTGGCGCGGGTCTCGGTGTCGGCGCGGATGTAGGTCACGGTCTTGACGGTCAGCCAGACCAGGAGGACCAGGGCCACGGCGACGCCGAGGAGTGGCAGCCAGGAGGGGACCAGGTTCGAGGGGTCGAGCGAGGGCAGCGGGGTGCCGGTCGGGCTCGGGGACGGCGAGGGGGCCACGGCGGGCGTCATGCGGTCACATCCGATCGGATCTCGGGTCGGGGGTGGTGCGGGGCGGTGGGGGCCGGAGCCGGGCCCGCGTCAGCGATGAGGCGAGGGCAGCTCGGCGGTCTCACTTCGCGGCGGCTTCGGCCTTGGCCGGGGCCGCCGTGGGGTTGGCCAGTTCCAGGGACTCGGCGCGGTAGGCGAGACCCACGGTGACCTGACCGCCGAACGCGTTGCCCCACGGGGAGGCGATCAGGCCGACGGGGCGGACGATCGCGCCGAGGGCCAGGCCGTCGATCAGGCCCGTCTCGGGGACGGTGACCTTGATGACCTGGGCCTGGAGGCCGAAGGTCTCCATCAGCTGGACGGTGAACAGGCGGGTCTTGCCGTCCCGGTCAACGGCGATCTCGCCGGTCTCCATGTCCTTGACCTTGACGGTCGGGGGCACGGCGACGATGTGGGTCACGCCGGTCAGGTCGGGGCGGACGGTGATGCGAGCCATGAGGACTCCAAAGGGTTGGGCCGTGACGTCGGCGGGAGTGCCGACGCCGAGAACAGTACCTCTAGGGGAGCTAGAGGAGCAAGAGGGGTTTTTCGTTGGCGTGTCGCGGACTACTGGGCTATGGGGGTTAGAGGGGGCTACCCTGGTGCTATGACTGTGCCCCCCGCCGACGAGCGCCCCCCTTACCTGCGGGCCGCCGACGAGCTACGGGCGGACATCGCCAGGGGCCGCTACAAGGTCGGCGACCAGCTACCGGGAGCGCCGGAGCTGGAGAAGCGCTTCGGCGTCGCCCCGATGACCCTGCGCAACGCGATGCGTGTGCTGCGGGAAGAGGGCTTGATCTACGCCGTCCAGGGGCGCGGCACGTTCGTGCGCCAGACCCCGAAGCAGGCCCAGGGTGCGGGCCCGGAGGCCGGCGGCGAGATGGTGCAGGTTCCCGCCGCCGACCTCGAACGGCTCATGACGCTGCTTGAGAGCCAGCAGGAGCAGATCCAGCAGGCGTTGCAGCGTATCGACGCGCTGGAAGAGCGACAGTCGGGCAAGCCCCGCCGGTAGAGCGCTCCAAGCGGGTCATCCGCTCCTCCAGGTCCGCCAGCAGGCCCCCGTTGCGCGCCGCCTGAGCCAGGAGGCGGTCCATCCACTGAGTGCCGTTCATCTACTTCCCCGTTCCGGCGTTGCAGCCGCGTGCTTGATCGTTGTCGCTGCAATCAACCCCGCACCGGTCACCGCTACGGTCACCGGATTCACTCGGTTGGCATCGCATTTCGGCAACACCTGAAATAGCGTCACCACTGGTTACTTTCCGCAGGTCACCAGCGCAACGGCGAAGGTAACCAGCAAGGTCACCAGTCCCCCGGCGAAGGTAACCAGCAGGGTCACCAGCAGCTCTGTGAAAGTCACCAGGCCGCTCGGCTGCCGTTGCCATCCCGCCCCCTGCCAGTCCTCGCCGGTGTCTCTTGGAAGGAGCCTGCCGAGGACCGGCCGCGAGAAAAATCGCCGAGACTGTGCTACGTGCTCCACTCATGCCGTCCCCTTCCTGGCCGCGTCCGGAAGGACGGTCCGATGCCGCCCCCGCATGACCACGATGGGCACTCGTCGGCCGGATGCATCCGGCCGCAGGCGTGGTAGTGGCGTCGCCCATCCGGGCCCCCTTCTTCGTGGTCTGTGTCATCAGCAGCTTTGCGGAGGAGCTGGAAACGGCCGTTTCGAGATCTTGCGGTATAGCGCGCGCCCGCTTCCGGCTCATCTGCATCGCTCTCGCTCCTCTCTCGCCCGACGACGGTCCGGTCATGGTGCAGGCGAACCGCGGCTTGGACCGGCCGGAAATCCGTGGCACGATCCCGCCCACACGACGCCTCGAACCCGCCGCCGAGAGCTGGCCGGCGGGCCGGGAAAGTCATCCTGCACGGCTGAACGCCACCCGCCAACACCCCTATTTCGCAGGCGAATCCGCAGGTGAGACACGATGAACACGGATGAACACCGATGGACACCGATGGACACCGTGAGACCCCCTTAGCTGTGACGGAGATCACGGAGCGGACAGCGCGCGTGCCCAGGGACGAACGTTCTTCAAGATCTTTTGGCGCATGGGCATAGGAACCCCCAACTCGCATCTTTCAGGGCAAACCACCTTCGAAGCGGTCGAACAACATTCGAGCATCAACAGCCTGTGGACAGAGGCTTTGCTGTCGGCGCGCAAAGCAGCCTCTACTAGAAGAAACCGATTTTTTGGGGCGATCCGAACACGACCGTGATCGAGAACCCTCGATCGAAGGACAGACCAGCACGCGGGCAACCGGCAGACGGGCGACATTCAGCGTTGCCGTGGCGTGGATCGGTGCCGGTCGCCAGCGGAGCATCCGAGCGAAGCGAACGATCAAGGCGTCAGGTCGAGCAGCAGTCGCCCGCTCCGGATCGGCCAGGGGCAGAGCAGCGGTGTTCAGAGTTTCTCTACTGGATCAAGGCGGCCCGCCAGAGGCGGGCCGCGCGCCGCCGCCCGAGGACCGCCCCCCGCTCCTGTCTAGCGCCCCGCTCGGGGCGGCCCCCAGACTGGCGGCGCAGAAACGTTCCTGCGGGCCAGCAGGCCCAGCAGAGACCCGAATACGCTGCCCAAGTCTTGGCGAACCGTCACAGACGATGGTTACTCTCCGTACGGCCAGGCCCCCCGCTGCCCGATGATCCGGGGCGAACGGAACCCGTCAAGCCCGCGCCGCCCACCACCGCCGCACCCTCACCGCCGTACGCGCGGCCTTGACCGAACCCGCCCGCCCCTACACACCGGCAGCTATCGGGGGGCCCGCCCGGAGTGGTGGCACGTCGACGACCCCGACCACCCGCCACGGGAAGCGGGTCATCGGGGTCGTCCACGGCCCGGCCCCTCCTACCAGCAGGAGGGGAGGCGGGTCCATAGCCCTGCCCGCCGAGGCGGGACCGGGAGGCCGTCAGGCGAACGACGGCACAGGGTTGCTCCGGTCGGCTAGCCAGGGCCGCAACTCGCCCTCGGACGACACCGAGAGCCCGAAGCAGTCCAACGGCGGGCGCTGCTGGTCGGCCCACCAGCCGAGCGCGCGTTCCACCTCATCCCACAACCGTCTCGGACCATCCTGGTAGACGACCGGTTCTCCATCGTCGGGGAACTCGGCGCAGGCCCAGGCACGTTCGGTCGTGCTGAAGAGCCACACCGAGGAGCCGTCACCTGCCGGGGCGCGGTTGACCACGTGCGCGACATGGGGCACGGCCAGGCCCACGGCGAAGCGCTGCGCCGACCATCGGTCGCCGAGATCGGCCAGCCGCAGGTGTGTCGAGGATCTTGCCGCATTGCCGGGGTAGGGCAGGGTGACGTGGTCCTTGAAGCGGTCCCAGTCCAGCCGTTGGGCCCGCAGCTTCATGAACTCCACCGGCCGCAGGAAAGGGCCCGACGCGGAGCCGTCGTTTCCCACCGTGAGATTCACGAGCGCGTCCTCGTTGCTGTAGTGCGTGCCGAACGGGGCGAGGATGAGCCCTCCGGAGTCGGACTGCTCCAGCCACGCGCGGGGAATCGTGCGGACTCCGGCCGTGGCAATCACCCGGTTGTAGGGCGCCGCGTCCGGGTAGCCGAGCGCGCCGTCCGCGCACACAACGGTCGGATGCAGACCCGCGCGGGTGAGCGCGGTGCGGGCCCTCACCGTGACGGCCGCGTCGATCTCCAGGCTGACGACGTTCTCGCTGCCAAGGCGGTGGGTCAGCAGGCCCGCGTTCCAACCGGTACCGGTGCCGATCTCCAACACCCGCATGCCGGAGTGCACGCCCAGGTCCCGGAGCATGGAAGCGACCACGGACGGCATGGACGCGGAACTCGTCGGCACGGTGCCCGGCTCGGTGCCAGAGTGCCGGCCGTCGTCCCACTGGGTCACGATCGGCACGTCGGCGAACGCCTGGCGGGCCCACTCCTCCGGGTCCTCCTCCCGGCTCACCGCGACGTTGCGGCCGGTCGTCATGTCGTGGCTCCAGTACCGATCGGGCAGAAACCACGAGCGCGGCACCGCGTGGAAGCTCTCGGCCCAGTCGGGCGTCAGGGAGCCAGCGTTGAGAAGGGACCGCACCAGCTCGTCACTGGCGCGGCCCTCCTGCTCAGGTACGGTGCTCATCCCTTGCGGTGGTCCCCGTCTCCGGGAGGCGGGCCGCCGTCAGGGGAAGGCGGGTCCGGCGGCGGGGTCCACGGGGTGCCGGGAAGGCTGTCGCCGCCGTCGCCCCCGTTCTGCGAGATCGGGCCAACACGCATGCTGGCACCTCCTGTTCAGTCGCCTTACACGATGCCACCGGGAGGCTTGCCCGGCGGTTCTTGCGGCCCGCTCCGGTCCACGGTGGGGGAACACATGGCCGGAGCGGGTGTCGTTGGGTCGGCCACCCCACGGCGGCGAAGCGGACGTCAGGCACACGCGGGACGCGCGCTGGCAGCGGCGACACACCCGGCCGCTCATGAACCAGGTAGTCGCCGGGGTCGAACCACTCCAGGGCTTCCGCGGGCAGCCGCCGAGCCGCCTCCGCCCGGATCAGACGCAAGGCCTCCCGGCTCTGCCGCACGGTCATGACCCCGATCCGCATGCGTTCCGCACGCTCCCAGAGCTGTCGCCGCCGCTGCTGCGTGGTCGCGATCACAACCACACGCCCGCCTCAGCGCGAACGGTGGCGCGCTCCTGGCGCTCGAACAGCTCATGCTGGGTCTGCGCACAGTGCTCCGCGATCCAGCGCACCAGTTCCTCAGCGCTGTGCACCTCACCGGAGGAGGCACCGCAGTCGGCCTCTTCCCCGGTCACGCACACGGCGCTGAGCGTCGGCAGGCTGCACGGGTCGGCCACAGCACGCACGCTGTACTCACGGAAGCGGTAGCGGGTCGTCGTCCCCATCACCAACCCCGCCGACTGCGACGGTTGGCCGCTTCGACCTTCGCCCGCAACTCCTCTTCCCGGTCGGCCGGATACAGGTCCGCCAGTCGCGCGTCCCACTCGACCCCGCCCCCGACCGGCCGCAGCCAGTACCGGCCATCGTGCGGCGTCTTGCCTTGGAAGACGCCCACCCGGCCGGCTTCGCAGTCGTACAGGTGCGCACCAGGCACCGGAGGCACCGACCACGGATGCGCCTCGATACGTGCGGTCTTCACTGCCATGCCTCACCACCAATTCTGATCGGACATCGGATGTTGCCTTTGGTGTCCCCGAGTCCGAGGCCGCCAGAGAGCCGCAGCGCCGCAGGTCGGAGCCGCTGCTATTCAGTGAACCCAGCTGAAGCCACGGCGGGTACACTTCCCGCCACGTACAGTGGTTTACGCGGTTTACAGCTCCAGCTCGGGGGATCGATCGTGGCCACACGCAAGGAGCCCAATCACCGTTTCAGGCAGGCGATTTCAGACGGTGGATGGACGTATGAGTCGTTAGCCAGGGCCGTCCAGCGAATCGCGGCCGAGAACGGCGAGAGTCTGCTGACGAACAAGTCGGCAGTCGCCCACTGGGTCAGGGGAGCCGAGCCCACCGGTCAGACCGGCCAGTACATCTCTGAGGCGATGTCGAGGCGGGCCCGTCGCCCGATCACTCTGGCAGAGCTCGGCTTTGCCACGCCGGAAGCGTCGCTCGCTGCGAGCGCTGACCCGATCGAGGCCGCCGCGAACCTCGGCCGCGCTGATGTTGAACGCCGCACCTTCCTCGCTGTGGCCGCCTTCACTGCCGCTGGCGTGGCAATGCCGCTGCTGTACGACCCCGAGCCAGCCTCCCGACTCATGCGGGCCCGCACCGGGACCGCCGCGGTCGGGCGCGCAGAAGTCGAAGTCATCCGCCAGATCACCGCTGTGTTCAGCGCGGCGGACGAACGACTCGGCGGAGGGCACGGCTTGACCACGGTCACCGCCTACCTGGCCGACACTGCCGCACCAATGCTCACCGGACGCTTCTGCGACGAGGCCACACGGCGCGAGGCGTTCGGGACCGTGGCCGAGCTCGCCTACCTCGCCGGTTGGAAGCACCACGACCTCGGGCAAGAGGGCGCTGCGCAGCACTACTACCAGGTCGGATATCAGCTGGCCGTCGAGGCGGACCCCAAGGGTCACGCCGGGTGGATGATGCGGGCTCTGGCCCACCAGGCGCTGAGCCTCAAGCAGCCGCGCCACTGCGTGGACCTGATCGAGAACGCGCTCAGCCGCAGCCTCGGTCACGTGGATGGCCAGACCGAGGCCCTACTCCACATCACCCACGCACGTGCATTCGCGGCCACCTCCGACAAGGCCGCCGCAGCCCACGCCCTACTGGCCGCCGAGAACGCCCTCACCCGCACCACGGACGAGCAGCCCACGTTCTCACTCGTGACCGGCCCAGCGGCCGGCACTGTCGCCAGCCACACCGCCAGGACCCTGACGGACCTCGGTGACCACCGGGGCACCGAGCAGCAGCACCGGGCCGCACTGATCCGCTGGGACGCCGAGAAGTACAAGCGCGTCCACGCGCTCACCTACGCCGATCTCGGCGACAGCTTGGCCGCTCAGGCCCGAGCTGACGAAGCGATCGCGACTTGGGGTCGCGCGCTCGACCTCATGGACGGCATGTCATCCGATCGCACCAGAAAGGCGATCTCCTCGATCCGTCCTCACCTGGCCACCTACCGTAGACGCGGAGTCCCAGGAGCCACCGATCTGGAACGCCGCGCACGCGAGGCACTGATCTAACACCCTCACCGCAGGAAGGACCCACCGACGTGGCCCAGCAGACCACAGACCAGCCCACCCAGCTCCCGCCCGCCACGGAGTCGATGACCCTGCTGGTCGCCGCCGTCATCGTCCACGACGTCGAAGCTCAGCGCGTGGCACTACTCCGCCGCAGCCAGAAGGCGAAGTTCGCCCAGGGCATGTGGGACCTCCCCGTCGGCAAGAGCGAGCCGGGAGAACCGATCACGGAGACCGCAGTCCGCGAACTGAAGGAAGAGACCGGTCTCGTCGTCTCCCCTGAAGATCTTCGACTCGTCCACGTGATCCATGGAGCCCGGGGCGTCGAAGCTCCCAACGGCTTTCTCACCATTGTGTTCGCGGCGCACCGCTGGTCGGGTGACCTGACCAACGGGGAACCGGACAAGCACTCCGAGGTAGCGTGGATCAACACCGATCGCATCCCTCGCAATTTTGTGTCTACGACTGATGCTGCCTTGCTCAGCTACCTCAGCGACGGGCCAAGCGTCTCTCTGGATTCATGGGGGTAAGTCCGCTCCCTGGGCATCGCCACAGTCACTTGATTCCTGAAATTCTTGCAGCAATCTCAAGAACCAGATCAAGCAACGTGAGAATGGAACAGGCCAGAGGAAATGCATTCTGTGCATTTGCGCGCCGGTGATTCTTCTTGACAATCTTGCGCTGCCGCTTCTTTGACATGATTCAATCGTCGCGGCCCTGCTCGTCTCGTTTACATTATGGAGCAACCTTACAGAAAGCAATACAAGCAGCGACGGCGCAAAACGTCCGCGACTGTAACGTTTTACAAAATGAGACACCAACGCTGGGGGGCACAAGTGGCAGGAAATGACGCATCAAGGCAGGCCTTGGCCGCTCGACTCAGAGAGCTCCGCTTGGATGCGGGGCAACCGAGCGTCCGCGACATCGCCTCCAAGACCCTGGTCATCAGCCACAGCACCGTACATCAGGCGTTGTCTGGCAAGCGTCTTCCTCGCTGGGGGGCGATCGAACTCATCGTTGAGGCGATCAACGGGGACATCGAGGAGATACGGACGCTGTGGAAGCGTGCGCTCTTGGAGTCCTCGCGCGAGTTGAACACGGGTGAGATGGATCCTGATCGCGCCACGCCCGACGGGCATGCCGGCCGATACAAGATGCTTTCGAGCTACGATCCAAACCTCGGAGCAGACATGCTTGCTTTTCATGCAGCCAGGAAGCTGCGACAGGAAGGCAAGCACGAGGAGATTCTCGAATATTTGGCCCCACGAATAAAAAGTCGACGGCGCACCGGGCTCATCGAGCCATATCTAGACGCGCTGAATGAACTAGGACGCCGGGGGGAAATGGTCGAGATTCTCGAAGATCTTAGGGATTTGGAGATGGGGACGGCGCGCTCGGCAAATTACATCGCAGACATGCTTGCCAACCTACTGGAAGACTGGGACGGCGCGATTCAACACCAAAAGCGCGCCCTTAGGCTCGACCCGAACAATGCGACATACGCGTGGTTCGTCGGCCTCTATCTGGAGGAACTTGCACTCTACGACGAGGCCGAGATCTACCACCGGCGTGCAACCGAAATCGATCCCAGTCACAAGAATTGCTCGGAATCATATCTGGAGATGCTCATCGGGTCTGGGAAGTTTCAAACTGCAGAGTCATTCGCAAAGGCATCACCGCTAGTAAATGACTCCGATATTAGAATCCACCTAATCAGAGCGCTTAGCCTTCAGGGAAAACTTGAAGAAGCAGAGAGCCTGTGCCGCTCAATAGGGCAGCCAAACGACATTGAAGCGGGGGAATTTTCCAGAGTGCTCAGCGCCATGGGGAAATACGACGAGGCATTGAACGTGCTCCGGAAATTCTGGAGTCACGAAACCTACGGCGTCACTTTCCGCATGATGTCTGCGGACCTGCTTCGGCTGGCTGGGGACACTGCGCAGAGCGAGCAAGTAGTGGCGGAGGTTGAAGCTGAGCTAAGCGCAACCCCTGACTCCGTTGATTAGGCTGCTGCGCTCGCCGCGCCTGGGAAGGTCACGGTGTCGGCCGCAACACGCGCAGCTATCCTTCCTTGCCAAACCGGCTTGCCGACAGGATGGAGCTGACACCATGAGGAAGTGACGCGGCGTCCGAACCGTTGCCCCATGAACCGCCTACGGGGAATTGAGGCGTACGGGCAACAATCGTTTCAAGCAACGAAAGCGGGACCCTCGCCTCATACGCAATATCGCCCAGCTTTACGCCATCCTCTTCAAGCAAGCTGACCGCTTGGGCCATTAGGGACGGCTGCTCAAGCGCGGGCATCACCCCTGGCTCCTGTCGCCTCCACCCCTTCGCCGAAAGGTAAGTGATGGCGTTGCGGTACGTAACCTCACTCATAACGCCTAGGCTTCGGGAGCGATATAGGAGCGCCTGGAGACTAACACCCCATGTTTGTTTGATCTGAGAGAGCCGTGGCCAGTCCGCAGATGACGGCAAAATGTCCCTCATCTGCTCCGCAGGCATCAAGAATTCTGCCGCAAAGGCCTGCGCCTGATCTTCAATTTTTCGCCCCCCTGGCTCCGAGTCCGCATGCATCACCAGATGGCCGATCTCGTGAGCCACATCAAAGCGCTGGCGGAAGTAGTCTTGCTTGACCGGATTCAGCACAATCACCGGGCGCACACGACTATCAAACGAGTAGGCGTCCACGGAGGCGGCTTGAACAGGACTGAAGACCACCAAGATTCCTTGATTCTCGGCAATTCTCACCAAGTGCCCCACCGGCCCGTCAGGGATCTTCCAGTGAAAACGAAGCTCACGCGCGGCACGCTCTGGAAGCTGGATAATTTCCAAATCCACGTCTACCGGAAATGGCAATACATTAACTTCGGGAAATTCCACATGCCTTTCCAGTGAAGCAGCTGCATCAATCGTCGCCAGCCCATAGGCGGCTGCCTGATCCCGAGAGATCTGCGTTGTGGACCTTAGCGAGCGAAAGTGCGGGGACCGCTCGGAGAAATCAATTTCTCCGGGACCGGAGAGAAAAAATGCAGGCTCCACCCCAAGTGAGAGACAGAGCTGAGCCACTGTCGCGGCAGCTGGTCGCTTGGTGCCATTCTCATAGGAGGCAACAGCCGTGGGAGTCTTCCCGATCATCGCGGCGAGAGCATTCTTGCGGAGGCCCGCCAACTGACGGGCCAACCGAAGACGCCTGCCATCGAACAGGCGCGCTACATCACCGACCTGAGGTGCGGGACGGTGAACGAGGTGCATGACTATCCAATCGCCTCAGGGCCGGTGGCTTCCTGCGGCTTCTGACGCCTGCGCACCGGTGCATCGGGAACAACGTGGGGAGAAGGAGCGAGAGGTGCGGGCTGGGGTGAGACAGGGGCGAAACCACCAGCCCCAGGCGCACTGCTCAACAGGTCATACCTCCACCACCATGCCTTGCCACCGTCAGAGTTCATCCGCGGCCGACCGATGAAGAACTCCCGCACGCGGAACTCCGGGTGCACGCTGTGCGCCAAGACGAGAGTCCGCGCGATCAGATCGGCAGCGCCCGGCCCCTCGGGCTCAATCAGCGAGGAGAAGTCCTCGAACGCCTCCAACTCCTCGAACGGCAAGGTGGGTGCATCGGGGCTCGGCTGAGCCGCAACGCGGCGCTTCGTCGGACTCTTCTGCTGCCAACGGATCTTGTCCACAGTACCGTGCGGATACGAGGCCATGAGCCACCGCCACGTGCTCGACTGCCAGCCAGGCGACTTGTTGAGGTCCGCCAGGGCGACCGCCCCGGCAGGAATCCTGGGCATAGTCAGGTAGGTGTCGCCCAGGCCCGCAGCAACGACATCCAAGCCGGCCTGTGCATCCCCGCCACCGACGGCATAGGGCCCACACGAGAAGACGCGGTTCAAGCGATCCAACAGCAGCTTGTGGGCTGTGTAGCCGATCCAGCCCTGATCATGGCCCGTGGCCGGGTCATAGTCCTCAAGGAGGCGCCCATAAGCGGACTCCCCTGCCCACCGGATCCCTGCTAGGGCTCCGCCGTCCTCAAGATCGCCTACGGCGTCCTCTTCTTCACTCATGCGCGGAAGCCTACTCCACTCCAGTAATTTGCGCATGGAAATGAACCACAGACACCACCTAGCCGCGAGCAACTGAACCCCTTGCTCATAATCGAACGTTTACTCGAATCCTAGTTAGCCCTCTCGCCCCGCGCCAGAGCCAGGGAAGGTTTCGGCACGCGGATGCTGTTGGATTGGTGCATGGCATCACGTGCACGCGTTCGCGCCCCCGAACTGGTCGGCAAGGGCGGATGGATCAACACCGGCGGCAAGGACCTCACCCTCGCGGACCTGCGAGGTAAGTGCGTCGTTGTAGACTTCTGGACCTTCTGCTGCATCAACTGTCTGCATGTCCTCGACGAGCTCAGGGAGCTCGAGGAGGCGCATCGGGAGACGTTGGTGATCGTCGGGGTGCACTCGCCGAAGTTCGTGCACGAGGCGGAGCACCAGGCCGTGGTGGATGCCGTGGCGCGGTACGAGGTGGAACACCCCGTGCTGGACGACCCGGAGCTCGCGACGTGGAAGCAGTACGCCGTGCGGGCGTGGCCGACGCTCGTGGTGATCGATCCCGAGGGGTACGTCGTCGCGCAGCATGCCGGGGAGGGGCATGCGCATGCGATCGCCGCGCTGGTGGCGGAGCTGGAGGCGGAGCACGAGGCGAAGGGGACGCTGCGGCGCGGGGACGGGCCGTACGTGGCGCCGGAGGCCGTGCCCGGGGCGCTGAAGTTCCCCGGCAAGGCGGTCCGGCTGCCCGGGGGCGGGTACCTGGTGGCGGACTCGGGCCATCACAGCCTGGTCGAGCTGGCCGCGGACGGGGAGACCGTCGTGCGCCGGATCGGCAGCGGTGAGCGCGGGTTCACGGACGGGAAGGCCGAGGCCGCGCGGTTCAGCGAGCCTCAAGGGGTGGCCCTGGTCGAGGGCGAGAGCGGGGGTCGGCCGTACGACGTCGTGGTGGCCGACACGGTCAACCACGCGCTGCGCGGAGTGAACCTCAGCACCGGTGAGGTGACGACGCTCGCCGGGACCGGGCGGCAGTGGTGGCAGAACTCGGCGACGAGCGGTCCGGCCAGGGCCGTGGACCTGTCGTCGCCGTGGGACGTGGCCTGGTTCGACGGCCGGGTGTGGATCGCCATGGCCGGGACGCACCAGCTGTGGAGCTACGACCCGGACGCCGACACGGTCCAGGTCGAGGCCGGGACGACGAACGAGGGCCTGGTCGACGGGCCCGCCGCCGAGGCGTGGTTCGCGCAGCCGTCCGGGCTGGCGGTCGCCGCGGACGGGGGCCGGATGTGGGTGGCCGACTCGGAGACGTCCGCCGTGCGGTACGTCGAGGCCGGGACGCACGAGGTGCGGACCGCCGTCGGCACGGGGCTGTTCGACTTCGGGCACCGGGACGGCGACGCCGCGCAGGCGCTGCTGCAGCACCCGCTCGGGGTCACCGTCCTGCCGGACGGGTCGGTCGCGATCGCGGACACGTACAACCACGCGCTGCGCCGGTTCGATCCGGAGACGGGCGAGGTGAGCACGCTCGCCACCGACCTGCGGGAGCCGTCCGGGGCGGTGGTCGACGGGGACGAGATCGTGGTGATCGAGTCCGCGCGGCACCGGCTGACCCGGCTGCGGCTGCCGGAGGAGGCGGTGCAGGTGGAGGCCGCCGCGCACCGGACGCAGCGGCCCGCAACCGAGATCGCGGGCGGCACGCTCGCCCTGGACGTCGTGTTCACCGCGCCCACCGGGCAGAAGCTGGACGAGACCTACGGCCCGGCCACCCGTCTGCTGGTCAGCTCCACGCCGCCGGAGCTGATCCTCGCGGGCGGCGGCGCGGACACCGCGCTGCGGCGCGAGCTGACCCTGAACCCGGACGTGACCGAGGGCGTGCTGCACGTCTCGGCCATGGCCGCGTCCTGCGACGCGGACCCGGCGATCGAGTTCCCGACCTGCCACGTGCACCAGCAGGACTGGGGCGTGCCGGTCCGGGTCACCGCGCAGGGGACGGACCGGCTCGCCCTGGTGCTGGCCGGGATGGACGACCGGTAGGGCTCAGCTCTCGAGGAACGCCTTGAGAGCCGAGGCCAGCAGGAACGGGTCGTCAGCCCCGCACAGCTCGCGCGCGGAGTGCATGGACAGGGCGGCGACGCCGCAGTCCACCGTCGCGATGCCGAGGCGGGCGGCCGTGATCGGGCCGATGGTCGTGCCGCAGGGGACCGAGTTGTTGGAGACGAAGCTCTGCCAGGGCACGCCGGCCTTCTCGCAGGCGGCGGCGAAAACGGCGCGGCCGGTGGCGTTGGTGGCGTAGCGGTTGTTGACGTTGACCTTGAGGATCGGGCCGCCGTTCGGCATCGGGTGGTGGCCCGGCTCGTGGCGCTCGCTGTAGTTGGGGTGGACGGCGTGCCCCATGTCCGAGGAGAGGCAGATGGTGGCGGCCAGGGCCCGGGCTCGGTCCTCGTGGGTGCCGCCGCGGGCGTAGACGGAGCGGTCCATGACGTTGCCGAGCAGCGGGCCCTGGGCGCCGGTGTCGGACTCGCTGCCGTTCTCCTCGTGGTCGAAGGCGGCCAGCACCGGGATGTGGTCCGGCTCGGTGCCGGCGGCGGCGACGGCCGCGAGCGCCGCGGTCCCGGCGTGCACGGAGAGCAGGTTGTCCAGGCGCGGCGCGGCCAGCAGCTCGCGGTCGCGGCCCAGGTAGGACGGCGGCTGCACGTCGTGGACCATCAGGTCCCAGCCGACCACGTCGTTCGCGGCGACGCCCGCCGCGGCGGAGACGTAGGAGATGAGCGAGCCCTCGTCGACCTCGCCGAGGCCCCAGATCGGGGTGAGGTGCTTCTGCCGGTCGAGCGTCAGCGCCTCGTTGACGCTGCGGTCCAGGTGGATGGCCAGCTGCGGGACGCGCAGCAGCGCCTCGTCGATGCGGACCAGGACGACGCGGCCGTCGCGCAGCGCGAGCCGGCCGGAGAGGCCGAGGTCGCGGTCGAGCCAGGTGTTGAGCGGGACCCCGCCGTAGATCTCGACGGCGACCTGCCGCCAGCCGTCGGCCCCGGTGTCGGGGACGGGCTTGACCCGCAGGTTGGGCGAGTCGGTGTGGGCGCCGACGATGCGGAACCCGGTGGCCGGGGTGGCCCCCTCGGGCACGTACCAGGCGACGAGCGCCCCGCCGCGGATCAGGTAGCGACCGCCGGGGGTCGCGTCCCAGGCCGCCGTCTCCTCCACCTGCCGGAAGCCCGCCTTCTCCAGCCGTGCCGCCGCCTCGGCCACCGCGTGGAAGGGTGACGGGCTCGACTGCAGGTAGGCGATGAGGTCATCGGTGTGACTGCGGTCGAACGCAGGCGTGGCGGTGTGCGTGGAGGCGGCAGCGGGGGTCAAAGCGGGCTCCAGACGTGCTGAGAATTGCTGAGGGTGGCCGATCTCTGCGGTCGAGCATAGGGCCGACGCCGAGGGGCGCGCGTTGATCGCGCCTTCGTTCACCATGGCGAAGGGTGGCGAGCGACCTCGGCGACGGCCACCCCTGCGGCGCGCGGAACGCACGAGGGCCCGGACCCTTTACGGGTCCGGGCCCTCTGCGCCGAGACGGTGCTCGGGCATGTGCTCAGACGGTGTTCAGGCAGTGCTCAGACGGTTCCCGGCACGCGGCCGATCGGCTCGGGCGCCGATCAGAACGCCTCCTCCGCGAGGTCCATGATCGAGTTGTCGATGCCCTCGGCGATCAGGCGCTGCGTGTGCACGGCCGGCAGCACGTTGCGGGCGAAGAAGCGCGCGGCGGCGATCTTGCCCTGGTAGAACGCCACGTCCTTCTCGGAGGCGCCCTCCGCCAGCTTGGCCTGGGCGACGGCCGCGGCGCGCAGCAGCAGCCAGCCGAGGACCACGTCGCCGGAGGCGAGCAGCAGGCGGGTGGTGTTCTGGCCGACCTTGTACATGTTGCGGAGGTCCTGCTCGACGGTGCCGAGCTGGGCCAGCATGGTGCCGACCAGGGCCTCCAGGTCGCCCGCGGCGGCGGCCAGCGCGTCGCGCTCGGCGGCCAGCTCGTCGCCGCCGACGCCTGCGGCGATCGACTTGAGGATCTGCTCCGACAGGGCGGTCAGCGCCTGGCCCTGGTCCTTGACGATCTTCCGGAAGAAGAAGTCCTGGCCCTGGATGGCGGTCGTGCCCTCGTAGAGGGTGTCGATCTTGGCGTCCCGGATGTACTGCTCGATCGGGTACTCCTGCAGGAAGCCGGAGCCGCCGAAGGTCTGCAGCGACTGCGCAAGCTGCTCGTAGGACTTCTCCGAGCCGTAGCCCTTGACGATCGGCAGCAGCAGGTCGTTCAGGCGCTCGGCGGCGGAGGCGTCCTCACCGCGGGCCTTGAGCAGCTGCACCTCGTCCTGGACGGACGCGGTGAACAGCACCAGCGCGCGCATGCCCTCGGCGTAGGCCTTCTGGGTCAGCAGCGAGCGGCGCACGTCCGGGTGGTGCGTGATGGTGACACGCGGCGCGGTCTTGTCCAGGAACTGGGCCAGGTCCGGGCCCTGCACGCGCTCCTTGGCGTACTCCAGCGCGTTCAGGTAGCCGGTGGAGAGGGTGGCGATGGCCTTCGTGCCGACCATCATGCGGGCGAACTCGATGATGCGGAACATCTGGCGGATGCCGTCGTGCTTCTCGCCGACCAGCCAGCCCTTGGCGGGGTGCTTGGCGCCGAAGGTCATCTCGCAGGTGTTGGAGGCCTTGAGGCCCATCTTGTGCTCGACGTTGGTGGCGTAGGCGCCGTTGCGCTCGCCCAGCTCGCCGGTCTCCCAGTCGAAGTCGTACTTCGGCACGATGAAGAGCGACAGGCCCTTGGTGCCGGGGCCCGCGCCCTCGGGGCGGGCCAGCACCAGGTGGATGATGTTCTCGGACATGTCGTGCTCGCCCGAGGTGATGAAGCGCTTGACACCCTCGATGTGCCAGGAGCCGTCGGGCTGCTGGATCGCCTTGGTGCGGCCGGCGCCGACGTCGGAGCCCGCGTCGGGCTCGGTCAGCACCATGGTGGCGCCCCAGCCCTTGTCGACCATGAGCTGGGCGACCTTGGACTGCTCCTCGGTGCCCTCCTCGTGGATGACGCCGGCGAAGGCCGGGCCGGAGGAGTACATCCAGATGGCCGGGTTCGAGCCCAGGATCAGCTCGGCGTAGGCCCAGACCAGGGAGTTCGGGGTGGGCGTGCCGCCGATCGCCTCCGGGATGCCGAGACGCCAGTACTCGGAGTCCATGAAGGCCTGGTAGCTCTTCTTGAAGGTCGCCGGTATCGGGGCGGTGTTGGTCTCCGGGTCGAAGACCGGCGGGTTGCGGTCGGCGTCGGCGAAGGACGCGGCGAGGTCGTTCTCGGCGAGACGCGCGATCTCGGACAGGATGGACTTCGCCGTCTCGACGTCCATCTCGGCGAACGGCCCGGTGCCGTAGACCTCGTCACGACCGAGCACCTCGAAGAGGTTGAACTCCAGGTCGCGGAGGTTGGACTTGTAGTGACCCATAGTCGTGAACCCTCAACTCGATCGACGAGATCTACAGCGATCTACCAGTGAGACCTTCTACCTGCTACCAGCAAGTAGCTGCCATGATGCTACCCAAGGGTAACTTAGATCAACCCCCTGCGGCCCTGGCGTAGGTCACATCGCTCGCTAGCCTTGACCTGTGTACGGCTACGAGCAGCCCCAGCAGGGGCCGAACCCCGGCTATCAGCAGCCCTACCCGGAGCCCACTCCGCCCTCGCTGGCGGATGCGATCCGGGCCTTCACCTCGGGCGCCATGACGGTCGAGGACTTCCAGTCGATCTTCATCACCTCGAAGATCTACTGCCCGCGCGGGGACCGCCCCGGCTTCCTCGCCCTGCACAACACGCCCCAGCCGGTGATCCCGATGTTCAGCTCCCTCAAGGAGCTGCGCCGCTACGCGGGCAAGGACTCGAAGTTCTTCACCGTGACCGGCGCCGAGGTGCTGGATCTCCTCCCCACCGGCTACGGCTTCGCGATGGACATGGAGGGCGAGCACCGGATGGTCTTCGACGCGAAGGCCGTCGAACAGATGGTCGATTTCACCATGCGCAGGATGTACGGGTAGGGGAGCTCGCCACCAGGGTGGGAATTAGTTGACGCTTCAACTTGCTTAGAGATTCAACGTTCAACTATCTTGGACGTGTCGAAGCAAGAGCAAGGAGGCAGCCATGCCCGCTGTGACCGTAGAGAACCCCCTGGTCCTGCCGCGTGTGGAGACGCCGGACCCGGCCGCGACGACGGCGCGCCCGGTCCTGGGCGTGGTCACGGCTCCCGAGGGCTTCGAGGGCGAGGGCTTTCCGGTCCGTCGCGCCTTCGCGAAGATCAACACCAAGTACCTCGACCCGTTCATCATGATGGACCAGATGGGCGAGGTGGAGTACGCGGCCGGTGAGCCCAAGGGCACCCCGTGGCACCCGCACCGCGGCTTCGAGACGGTGACGTACCTGATCGACGGCGAGTTCGTGCACCAGGACTCGACGGGCGGCGGCGGCCACCTGGGCGGCGGCGACACCCAGTGGATGACGGCCGGCTCCGGCATCCTCCACATCGAGACCCCGCCGGAGTCGCTGGTCATGACCGGCGGCCTGTTCCACGGGATCCAGCTCTGGGTGAACCTGCCGGCCTCGGACAAGATGATCCAGCCGAAGTACCAGGACATCCACGGCGGCGAGGTCAAGCTGCTCACCACTGCGGACGGCGGCGCGGTCCTCCGGCTGATCGCCGGCGACGTCGGCGGCCACCAGGGCCCCGGCACGACCTTCACCCCGATCACGATGCTGCACGCCACGATCAGCCCCGGCGCGCGGATCACCCTGCCCTGGCGGGCGGACTTCAACGCGCTGGTCTACGTCCTCAACGGCGAGGG
Organism: Streptacidiphilus melanogenes; assembly: GCF_000787835.1. GTDB lineage: Bacteria > Actinomycetota > Actinomycetes > Streptomycetales > Streptomycetaceae > Streptacidiphilus > Streptacidiphilus melanogenes. The sequence continues at coordinate 151,364 of NZ_BBPP01000005.1, read as the reverse complement.
CACGATCGGCGGGGAGAACCGTCCGATCCACATGGGCCAGGCGGCGGTCTTCGGCGACGGCGACAGCATCGCGCTGCAGGCCTCCGCGATGCAGGAGTCGCGCTCGCCGAACATGGACGTCATCATCCTCGGCGGCGAGCCGATCAAGGAGCCGGTGGCGCACTACGGGCCCTTCGTGATGAACAGTCACCGCGAGCTGCAGCAGGCGATCGAGGACTTCAACGCCGGACGATTCGGGCAGATCCCCGTGACCAGGGATTAGTCGCCCCGCGACCGAGCCCCCGGGAGGACCCCGTTCACGAAGTGAGTGGACGGGGTTCTCACTTGGCTGTCACAGGCATGCACTAACGTTCACGTCATTCACACAGCACCACGGTGTGTGGAGCGACTGCAGCGCTCTGCCCGTGATCGCACATTCTTCGGCATGCGCTCCATCATGCGCGTGCTTTCTCTGGGGGTAGTTCTTCCGTGAAGTTCCGCACCGCTGTGGCCACCGCCGTGGCCGCCACCGCCGCCGTCCTCGCCGTCGGCGCCGCCCCGGCCAACGCGGCCACCGCCGCGAAGGTCAACCCGCAGCTGAGCCTCACCGCCAGCACGCTGAACGCGGTCGACGGCCAGACCATCACCCTGACCGCCCACCTGGGCAAGACGGCGTCCAACCGCACCGTCTCCATCTACCGCAGCCCGGCGGCCGAGGCCGCCAACCAGCTCGTCAAGGCCGGCAAGGTCGACAGCTCCGGCAACCTGCGCGTCTCCGTCTGGATGGGCCGCAACACCGGCTTCACCGTCAAGTTCGCGGGCGACTCCGGCGACAACGCGGCCAGCCGCAGCGTCTACGTCCACGACGCCGCCGTGATCAAGCAGAGCATGCAGAAGCCCGCGTACATCAACTCCGGATGGAACTACTTCCACAGCACCCAGCCGGTCATCGAGCAGTCCCAGGTGTACCCGAGCAAGGCCGGGAAGACGGTCTACTTCCACGTTCAGCAGTACTACAGCGGCGCCTGGCACAACGTCGGGCTGCAGTACTCCTCGGCCACGCTCGACGCAAACAGCTCCACCTGGTTCGGCTGGAAGTCGATCCCGGCCGGGATCACCCTGCGCTTCGCGACCACCTACAACGGTGACTCGCTGAACACCGGCTCGGGCTACCACTGGGTGTACGTCAAGACCGTGAAGTAGTCCGTCAGGCCGGGCTCAGCGCAGGGTCGCGTACAGGGCCGTGGCGTCGTCCTTGGCCTTGCCACGCGGCCAGCGCGCGCACGCCGGATCCGAGGCCTCGGTCTCGCGGACCCGGCGGAGCAGCTCGGCCGGGCCGCGCTGGTCCATCAGACGCATCGCGTCGGGCCAGCCGCCCAGGTCGAACCGGTCGACGAACCTCGCCGCCCCGTCGGTGAGCGCCGCGAACGCGCGGAGCTCGCCGAGCGGGGCGGCGCCCGTCTCCGCGTGCTCCGCGGCGCGCGGCAGCGCGGAGGCGACCCACGGGCCGTGGCCCGTGTTGCGCGCGGCCCGCACGGCCAACGCGTAGCGCATGTGCAGGGAGGCCCGCTCCGGACTGCCGTGCGCCGCCGCGTGGACCTGGCGCCGCAGCCCCTCGCCCGCCGGGAAGGGCTGGTTGTCCCCCACGACCGCGTAGGTGCCCTCCCGGTCCAGCACCAGCTGGGAGTCGCCGAGCACCAGGTACTGCAGGCTCGGCCCGTGCGCGCGGGCCGCCACCACCATGGCCGCGGGCGTGTTCGGATGCCCGAGGTCGCAGCGGGCGCCGTGCAGGGACGCGGTCTCGGCGATGGCGTCGCTCAGACACTGCGCCATCGACCGGTCCGGGCGGTCGACCAGACGGGCCAGCAGGTGCACGCCCAGCCGCCGGACGAACCAGGCCGTGCCGTGCTCGCAGCCGTTCTCCATCGCGACGGGCGAGCTGCAGCCGTCCAGCAGCACGAACGCGTCGCCGCTGCTGGCCACGAAGTCCTCCGAGGGGCGGTCGCCCCGTTGCGGTTCCCCCGCTATCTCCACGCGCATGCAGTCAGTGTGAGACGGCACGCCGGGCAATGGCAGTCGTTTGACGTACCATCACCCACAATTCGGCTTGTTCGTACACTTGTCCCGAAAGCTGCTGAACTCTCCCACCGACTCCGCCGCGAGCACGGCATGCCCGACGGCGCGGGTGACGGTGTCGGCGGCGGCCGCGTAGAGCTCGTTGAGTGCGCCCGCCTCCACGTGGACCGCGAAGGCCGGGTCGCCCTCCGGGACGGGCAGCGGGCGGGCGCCGGAGGCCAGAACGAACACGGTGTCGCCGTCCGAGAGCAGGTGCACCGGGCGCAGTGCGCGGGCCAGGCCGTCGTGGGCGGTGCCGGCGAGCTTGTGGGCCTGAGCCTTGGTGAGGGTCGTGTCGGTGGCCACGACGACGAGGGTGGTGTTCAGGGACGGCCCCTCCGCAGGCGCGGACGGCTCCGCGCGGAGCTCGGGGAACTCGCCCGGCCGCCCGAAGCGGGCGGCGTAGAGCTCGCCCGTCGCGGGGTCGACCGCTGACCCGACGGCGTTGACGGCCACGACCGCGCCGAGGGTCACTCCCGACGGCAGCCGGACCGAGGCCGAGCCGATCCCGCCCTTCAGCCCGCCCACGACCGCGCCCGTCCCCGCGCCGACGTTGCCCTGCGCGACGGGCCCGTCGGCTGCCGCGTCCGCGGCGGCACGGCCCAGCGCGGCGTCGGGCCGGGCCCGCCAGTCGCCACCGCGCCCGAGGTCGAACAGCGCGGCGGTCGGCACGACCGGCACGACCTGCGTGGGTTCCGCGCCGACGCGGAATCCGCGGCCCCGCTCCTCCAGCCACGCGACGACGCCTCCGGCGGCGTCCAGTCCGAAGGCGCTGCCGCCGGTCAGCAGGATCGCGTCCACGCGCTGCACGAGGTTCCGCGGGTCCAGCGCGTCCGTCTCCCGCGTCCCGGGGCCCCCGCCCCGCACGTCCACGGCCGCCACGGCCCCGCCCTCCGGCGCGAGCACGACGGTCACCCCGGTCAGCGCGCCGCCGCCTACGCGGTGGGCGTGCCCGACCCGGAACCCGGGGACGTCGGTGAGGGTGTTGGTCAGCGCGGTCTCATCTGCCATGCCGTCAGCTTGGCATCCCTTCCCGCTCACGGGCAGTTGCACGCTGCCCGGGGCCGCGGGGAACTGCGCGAGAACCACGCTGTGCTGACTGCCCTGCGCGTTGAGGACCATCCGCACGCCGGTGGCTTGTCGCGCAGTTCCTCGCACCCCTGAGCGGTGCGCCGTCGCGCTGGGGCGAACGTGCGCCCGGGTCGCACCCACGCGGCGGAGCCGCAAGTCGGCACAGCCCCGCGCCCTCGGGGAGTGCACCCACCTGCGGGAGCGAGTGTGCGGGCTGGTCCCGTCCCTGGAGGTGCAACCGCACGTGGGAGCGAACAGGCGGGCGGGGGTGTCCTGAGTACGATGAAAACCATGGTCTCCAGAGCCGCCGCGTCCGCGCACGACGCACCTGCCGCGCCCGCGCTCGACGCGGTGGAGGCCGAGCGGGTGGCCGGGACACTGCAGGCCCTCGCGACGCCGTCGCGGCTGCGGATCCTGTCGCGGCTGCGGCAGGGCCCCTGCACGGCCGGTGAGCTTGCCGCCGACGTGGACATGGAGCAGTCGTCCTGCTCCCACCAGCTGAGGTTGCTGCGCAACCTGGGGCTGGTGGTGCGAGAGCGACAGGGGCGGTCGGTGGTGTACGCGCTGTACGACGACCACGTCTCCGCGCTGCTGGACCAGGCCGTCTACCACGTCGCGCACCTGCGCGTCGGCGGCATCGGCGGCGTCGGCGGGGTCAGCGCCGGGGAGGAGTGAGCGGGCTGGGCTCACCGCGCCGGACGGCGCCCGGCGCGCGGCGGGCGGGTCCGCCCGCCCTGCGGGAGGACGCGAGCTGCCACGGGACGCTGATGACCATCACGCCCGGCATGAACAGCAGCCGGCTCTTGAGCCACAGTGCCGACTGGTTGTGCAGCGGCTGCTCCCACCAGTGGCCGACGACGTACTCGGGGATGAAGACCGCCACCGCGTCCCTCGGTGACTCCTTGCGCAGGCCGCGCACGTACGTCACGACGGGCTTGGTGATCTCCCGGAAGGGCGAGTCGAGGACCTTGAGCGGGATGTCGATGTCGAACTCGTCCCACTGCCGCTCCAGCTCGCTCGCCTCGTCGCGGTCGACGGCCGCGGTGACGGCTTCCAGCACGTCGGGGCGGAGCGCCTCCGCGTAGCCGATGGCGCGCAGGGTGGCCTTGTGCAGCTTGGACACCAGGACCACGCCGTGGACCCGGCCGGGCCGGGTGAACACCTCCGCCGGTGCGTCGACGGCGAGCTCGTCCGCGACCTCGTCGTAGTGGCGGTGGATGGCCTTCATGTTGACGAAGAGGAAGATCGCGGCGACCACGGCCAGCCAGGCGCCCTGCGTGAACTTGGTGGCCATCACGATGACCAGGACCAGCGCGGTGACGCACGCGCCGAAGCCGTTGATGATCCGGGAGCGCTTCGCCGCCGCGCGCGCCCGCTGGTCCGTCTCGGTGCGCAGCAGTTCGTTCCAGTGCCGGACCATACCGATCTGGGAGAGCGTGAACGAGGTGAAGACGCCGAGGATGTAGAGGTGGATCAGGTTGGTGACGTTCGCCTTGTAGGCGACCAGCAGGGCGACGTTCACCAGGGCCAGTGCCAGGATGCCGTTGGAGAAGGCGAGCCGGTCGCCGCGGGTGTGCAGCTGGCGCGGCAGGTAGCGGTGCTGGGCGAGGATCGAGGCCAGCAGCGGGAAGCCGTTGAAGGCCGTGTTCGCGGCCAGGACCAGGACCAGGGCGGTCGCGGCCTGGATGTAGTAGAAGAGCACGCTGTGGTCGCCGCCGAAGATCGCCGCGGCGAGCTGGGCGATGACGGTCTGTTGTGGCGCGGTCGAGCAGTTGGGGAAGCCGACGAGCTGGCAGCCGTCGTTGGTGATGTGGATCTTCGAGGTCAGCGACAGCACCGTGATGCCGGCGAACATCACCACGGCCGTGATGCCCATGGCCGCCATGGTCTGCGCGGCGTTGCGGCTCTTGGGCCTGCGGAAGGCCGGAACGCCGTTGGAGATCGCCTCGACGCCGGTCAGCGCGGTACAGCCGGAGGCGAAGGCCCGCAGCGCGAGCATCAGCAGGGCGAAGCCGGTGAGCGTGTTGTTGTGGTCCGTCGGCGTGATCGGGTACTTCGCGCTGGAGGCCACCGGGCTGTGACCGAAGGCCATCTTGACGAAGCCGGTGATGATCATGATGAGGATGCCGGCGATGAACAGGTAGGTCGGGGTGGCGAAGGCCTTGCCGGACTCGCGCACGCCGCGCAGGTTCACCGCCGCCAGCAGCACCACGAAGAGCACGGCCATCAGCACGCGGTAGGACGCCAGCGCGGTGAAGGCCGAGATGATGTTGTCGACGCCGGAGGCCACCGAGACGGCGACGGTCATCACGTAGTCGACGAGCAGCGCGGCCGCGACGACCAGACCGGAGTTGGCCCCCAGGTTCGTGGAGACCACCTCGTAGGAGCCGCCGCCGCTCGGGTAGGCGTAGACGACCTGACGGTAGGACAGCACCACCACCGCCATCAGCAGCACGACCCCGAGGCCGATCCACGGGGTCAGGTAGAGGAAGGCCGTGCCGCCGACGGTCAGGACCAGCAGGATCTCCTGGGTGGCGTAGGCGACCGAGGAGAGCGGGTCGGAGGCGAAGATCGGCAGGGCCACGCGTTTCGGCAGCAGCGTCTCGCCGAGCTCCTCGCTGCTCATCGCCCGGCCGATGAGCAGCCGCTTCACCACCTGAGGGATGTTCACCACGAACCGAGACTAGGCGAAACCCGGCATTTTGGCCGATTTCGGCGCGCGGCGCGGGGCTGCCGGGGTCAGCGTCAGGATCGCGTAGCGGAGCCGCCCGACGACGTCAGGAGATCGTCAGAACGTTCCCCCGGCCGCGTCAGGAAACGCCAGCATGGGGACTCGTCCGAGCGACGACCACCACGACGCAGCACGTCCCCGGGGAGGGGTCATGTCGGCAGCCACCGCCGCCACCGAAGAGTCCACACCGCATCCGATACCCGCGGCCGCCGACCCCGCGGAGAGGCACCGCCTCTCCGCGCTCGGCGGCCTGGCCGCGCTCTCCCTGGACGCCATGGCGTCCGTGGCGTACGGACCCGAGGCCATCGTGCTGGTGCTGGCCACCGCCGGTGCGCACGGGCTCGGCTTCACCCTTCCGGTCACGCTCGCGATCGCCGCGCTGCTGGCCGTGCTGACCTTCTCCTACCGCCAGGTCATCGCCGCCTTCCCGGACGGCGGCGGCTCCTACGCCGTCGCCAGGACCCACCTCGGCCGGCGCACCGCGCTGGTCGCGGCGGCGTCCCTGGTCGTCGACTACGTGCTGAACGTCGCCGTCTCCGTGACGGCCGGCGTCGCCGCGCTGACCTCGGCGTTCCCCTCCCTGTACGGGCAGCGCGTGTGGATCTGCCTGGCCGTGCTGGCGCTGATCACCGGAATCAACCTGCGCGGCATCGCCGAATCGGCCCGCGTCTTCATGATCCCGACGGTGCTCTTCGTGGCGTCCATCCTGGGCGTGGTGGTCGTCGGCCTCTTCCGTGACCACCCGGTCGCGCTGCTGGCCGCCGGGCACACCTCCGACGTCGCCTCCAACGCCACGTCCGTCGGCGTCCTGCTGCTGCTGCGCGCGTTCGCCTCCGGCTGCTCCGCGCTGACCGGCGTCGAGGCGATCGCCAACGCGGTCCCGTCGTTCCGGGTGCCGCGCGTCAAGCGCGCCCAGCACACCGAGATCGCGTTGGGCGGGCTGCTCGGCGTGATGCTGATCGGGCTGGCGGTCCTCATCGGCCGCTTCCACCTGCAGCCGGTCGAGGGCGTCACCGTGCTGGCGCAGCTGACCGACGCCTCGTTCGGGCACGGCTTCCTCTTCTACCTGGTCCAGTTCGCCACCATGGTGCTCCTGGCGCTCGCCGCCAACACCTCCTTCGGCGGCCTGCCGGTGCTGCTGCGGCTGCTGGCCCGCGACCACCACCTCCCGCACGTCTTCGCGCTCCGCGCCGACCACCAGGTCTACCGTCACGGCGTGCTCGCGCTGGCCGGCGCCTCGGCGGTGCTGCTGGTCGCCTCCGGCGGCGACGTGGACAGCCTCGTCCCGCTCTTCGCCATCGGCGTCTTCGTCGGCTTCACCATCGCCCAGGTCGGCATGGTCCGGCACTGGTGGCTCTCGCGCTGCCCCGGCTGGCGTGGCAAGGCGGCGACCAACGGCTTCGGCGCGCTGCTGACCACGGCGGCAGCGGTGGTCGAGACGCTGACCAAGTTCACCGAGGGCGCCTGGCTCGTCGTCACCCTGCTGCCGCTGCTGGTCCTGCTCTTCACCGCCGTCCGGCGCGGGTACACCCGGATCGGCGAGCAGCTGGAGCTGGGCGTCGTCCCGGCCGCGCCGGAGCCGAGGCACTCCCTGGTCGTCGTCCCCGTGGGCGCGCTGTCCCGCCTGACGCGCGAGGCGCTGTCCGCGGCGGTCTCGCTGGGCGACGAGGTCCTCGCCGTCACCGTCGTCCCCGGCGAGGCGGACGAGGAGGAACGCGCGGCGGCGGAGTCCCTGCGCCGCGACTGGGAGCTGTGGCAGCCCGGAGTCCCGCTGGTCGAGCTCCCCTCGGCCCGCCGCGAGCTGGCACGACCGCTGGTGCGGTACCTGCGCGAGCTGCGCGCGGAGGACGGCGGGCACGCCTACGACCGGGTGACGGTCCTGGTGCCGGAGGTCGAACCGGAGCACTGGTGGACCTGGCCCCTCCACAACCAGCGTGGCGCGCTGATCAGCCGGGCGGTGCGGCGGGGCACGGACGCGACGGTCTGCCGACTGCGGTTGCGACTGAACGGGTAGATGACCGTCCAAGAGGGGATGTGACACCGAAATCTGACCCTTCGGTGCAAGTGGCGCATGCTCAGAAAGGCCCTCACCGCAGGTCAGTGGCGACTGCTAGGCTCCGCCTGCGCCATGGGGGGAGCCCGAGACCGCCGCAGGCTCGCCCGCCAGGGCTCGAGCCCGGTACGCACCGCGCGGGGGCATCGGTTGGACCGTCTGTGCGCGTCTTTCGACGTTCCTCCCGAGGGAGAGCATGTGCTGTCCGACCGTTCCCGGGCACTGAGCGCGGCCGCCGCGGCCTTCACCGCGGCAGCCGTCGCCGTCGCCCTGACCGTGACCGGCAGTGCCGTCGCCACGGCCGCCGCCGCCACCGGGGCCACCCCGGCGAGCAGCGGCGCCGCGGGTGTCGGCACGCCGGTCGACTTCCCCGGCACCACCGCGTCCACGCCGGCCGCGGAGACCCTGATCAGCGCGGGGACCACCGGGTTCCTGCACCAGCGCGCGGGCAGCAACGACCTGTTGTGGACCCGGTACGACACCGGCGCGACGGTGACGGCGTTCACGCTGCCCCAGAACGTCACCACGTCGAACCTCCGGCTGACGATCCCCGGGGAGTTCGGCACCGGCTCCGACGTCGTCGCCGCGTTCGACTGGAGCGGCAAGGCCGCGGTCACCCTCTACGACATGGGCGCGGGCGGCGCCCCGAGCGTCGTGTCGCTCAACGGGCTGACCTACGACGGCACCTACGGCCGCACCGTGGTGGCGACGGGCGCCCTCGGCACCGCCGCCGTGCCGGGTGTCCATCTGCTCACCCCGGACGGCTCGGGCGGGACGAAGGACGTCCTGGTCACCGGCCTTCCGGCCGATGCCGCCGGGCGGCTGACCCACGTGCTGGCGGGCGACGCCACGTCAGTCGTGCTGCAGTACATGGACACCGCCGGCTACCACCAGGCCCTGGTCGACCTGGCCTCGGGCGTGGCCACCCCGATCAGTCTCAACGCCCCCGCCTCGTCCGTCTCCCCCGTCCAGGTGGCCCTCTCACCCACCTCGGTCCTTTTCACGGCCCGCGGCAACGGTGCCGTCCAGGTCTTCTCCCGCGCGAACCCCTCGGCCGCCCCCTCCACCGTGCAGACGCCGGCGAACTCGTTGAGCCAGCCTTCACCCTCCGTCGCCGAGGTCTCCGGGGCCGTCCTGACGGTGCAGAACCCGCGGGCGGCCGCTGCGAACGGCGGCGCGCTGACGGCGACGCCGGAAGCGGGCGGGACCGCCACCTCGCTGCTCACGGCGACCGACGACGCGTTGGTCCCTACCCCGGACGGCGGCGCGGTCATCGCAGGCACCCTCCAGGGCGGTGAGTGGGGCTTCTACCGGGTGGCCCCCGGCTCCTCCGGACCGACCGCCACCGAGATCACACCGCTGTACCGGGCGCCGTCGCCCGTCGCGGGCTTCGCGCTGGAGCGGGGCACGGCCACCGTGTGGAGCGCCGACAGCAGCACGATCTGGAGCCGTACCCTCACGGGCGGAGCCTTCGGCGCGCTGACGCACATCGCGACCACCGGCTCGCCGTCCGGGCCGCTCGTCGCGACCGGTGACGGCCAGGTGGCGTTCGACTTCAACGGGGAGCTCACGAAGGCGGGCAGCTCCGGCCCGACGGCCTGGATCAGTCAGTCGACCGGGCTCGTCGTCGACGCCGACGGACGCTACGTGCTCTCCGACAGCGGCGCGTTGACCGCCTCGGACTACCGGACCGGGTCCGTCCTCGGGCCCGTCGGGGCTCCGGCCAAGCCCGGCGGCCGCCCCGGAGCGGTATGGGGCGGCTTCGCCTACGTCGGCTCCGGCCGGACGGGCGCGGTCACCATCGAGGACCTGGCCAACCATCGCGTGGCCGGGGTCGTGGACAGCGGCGCGCCGTGCGTCGCTCCCGAGGTGCAGGTCGTCGGCCGCTGGCTGTACTGGACCTGCGACACCCACACGGCGGGCATCCTCGACATGGCCGACGGGGCCCGCTACCGCCTGCCCGCGAGCGGCAGCGGTTACGACGACGCCCTCCTCGGCGACGGCTTCGTCGTCCACCACGACGCGACGGCCGGGCAGCTGGTGCTCGACGACGTCCACACCGACGCGGACGCCTCGACCACGACGGTGGCCTCGCTGGGCGGCGGGACGGCCGCGCCCGACCGCGACCTGTCCTGGACCGTGGACCGCTACAGCGCCGAGCTCGGCTGGCACGACGCCGGCAACGTCTTCCACGTCGCGCCCGTCGTCGGCATCCCCGCCTCGGCTGCCTGGACCCCGGCCAGCAAGGCGCCCAGCGTTCCCGCCTGGGTGACACCGATGGCGTTCAGCTACGGCGCGGGTCTGTCGAACGTCCGCGCGTGCACAGGCGTCCGGATCGCGCCGACCCGCATCCTGGCCACGGCCGACTGCTACACCGGCCACGGCAGCACCAGCAGCGGCTGGGGTTACAACCGCTCCACCGGCGAGATCCAGGGCGGCGGCAGCAACCCGCCGTACCTGCTCGACCAGCGCTACAACGCGTCGTCCGGTCAGGACGACCTGAGCGTGAGCCGCTCCTACGACGCCGCGTCGAGCAACGTCGCCGTGCTGGCGGGGGCCGCTGACAGCGCGCTCTACCGACCGGGTACCACCGCGGTCTTCTACTCCTGGTCCACGCTGGGCTGGGACGGCGTCGACTTCCGCACCCCGCACGCCGAGACCGTGCAGGTGCAGTCCGCCGCGACCTGCGCGCAGCTGCTCGGCCACGCGCTGCCGTCCGGTTCCCTCTGCACGGCGCCGGCCCCGGGCGCGGCCTGGGCAGCCCCGCAGGACCAGTGCGTCGGCGACGCGGGCGGCGCACTCGTCGCGGGCGGCAAGCTGATCGGCACGTCGGCCACCCCGGCGGGCTCGTGCGCGTCCGCCTCGGTCCGCGTCTACACCGCGACGGCACCGAAGATCGCGCTGGAGCGCGGCTGGAGCCGCGACCTGGGCACGTGGGGCATCGGCACGAGCTTCGGCGGCATCACGGCGCAGGGCTCCGACCACGTCATCACGGCCTTCTGCTCGAGTGACATGCACGGCTGCTTCAACGGCGGCGTGGGCTCCATCAGCGACATCGACCAGCAGTTCAACCTCGTGCTCGCGGCCGGGGACATGAACGGGGACGGCAGCCCGGACCTGCTCATCCGCAGCAAGTCCGGTGCCCTGTACCGGTTCTGGGGCCTCGGCGTGGGCGTCGTCGAGCTGAACAGCAGCAAGAAGACACTGCTCGGCACCGGATGGAACCAGTACACCCGCATCCTCGCCCCGGGCGACCTGACCGGCGACGGGATCACCGACGTGGTGGGCATCGACCGCTCCGGGGTGATGTGGCTCCACCCCGGCACCGCGAACGGTGGCCTGGGCAGCCGGGTCCGCGTCGGCAGCGGGTGGAACTCCTTCAACCTCGTCGCCGGGCACGGTGACCTCACCGGCGACGGCATCGCCGACCTGGTCGCACGGGACTCCGGCGGCCACCTGTGGACCTTCGTGGGCAACGGCCACGGCGGGTTCGAGGCGCACCACGTCTACGTCGGCTCGGGCTGGGGCCAGTACAACGCCGTCGTCCTCGGCGGCGACCTGAACGGGCAGGGGCACCAGCAGCTGATCGCCCGCCTGCCCAACGGCCAGTGCTACCTCTACACCTCCAACGGCGCCGGCGGCTTCACCGCAGGCGGCGCGGTCGGCGGCAACAACTGGGAGCGCTACGCCCAGCTGAGCTGAGCCGGAGCGCGTGCGCGAGCACGGGTGCCCCAGGGTCGCGGGTCTCCCGCCCCTGGGGCGTCGCCGCGCTAGGGCGCCGTATGGATGCGCGTACCTCGCGTATGGAACCCGTCAAGATTGCACAACGCACCCGCCCGACGCGGGTGTGATGGCAGGGTGTTCGAGGATTCCGCTCCCGCGTCGATGCCGACGCCCCTGCTGTTCGTGGTCGCCTTCGGCGTCGCGTTGGCGGCGTCGGTCTTCGTGGGCGCGGTGACCACGCCCAAGCACGCCGTGGTGGGGCTGGTGATGGTCGGCGCCGTCTGTGTCGGCGTCGCGCGGCGGGGCAAGGACCTGCGGGCGGCATTGGTCGTCGCGCCGGTCTTCTGGCTCTGCTTCGACGGGTTCGTCGAGCACCGGGACGGCGTCCTCGGGTGGGACGGCTGGACGGAGGTCTGGCGGCTGACCGCGCTGCTCGGGGCGGCGCTGCTGCCGCTGCTCGCACGCGGGGTGCACGGGGTCTGGACGGCGCGGACGCGGTTCCGGCAGGCGTCGTTGGAGTGGTTCGAGCCGGAGATGCCGGAGCGGAAGCACCCCTCCGCCTGGAACTGAGCTCCGCCTGGAACTGAGCGCGGATCAGCCCACGCCGACGATGCGGGCCCGGCAGGACGCCGGCGTCCCCCAGGCGTCTCGGAGCGGACGGGCCTTGCGCAGCCACAGGGACAGGTCGAGCTCCTCCGTGTAGCCGATCGCCCCGTGCAGTTGGAGGGCCGCCCGCGCCGCCGTGCAGGCCGCCTCTCCGGCGGTGACCTTGGCCATGGCGATGTCGACCGGGTCGAGCGACAGGGCCGCCGCGTGGACCAGCGGCCGCGCGAACTCCAGCGCGAGCAGCACGTCCGCGAGGCGGTGCTTGACCGCCTGGAAGGAGCCGACGGCGACCCCGAACTGCCGCCGCTCCCGCACGTAGCCGACGGTCTGTTCGAGCAGCGCCCGGCCGACGCCGACCGCCTGCGCGGCCGTCGCCAGCGCGCCCCACGCCCGCGCCCGCTCGACGCCTGCGGCGACGCCCGGGCCCCGGGCGAGCAGCCGGCCGGCCGCGGCCGGGGTGAAGAGGCGCCGGGCGGGGTCGTGCGACGGCGCGGCCGGGCCGGGCTCAGCGGCCAGCCAGAGCTCCTCGCCCGTCTGCCCCGCGACGACGAGGACGACGTCCGCGACGTCGGCGTCGAGCGCGTAGCCGCCGTCCACGCGAAGCGTGGCCAGCGCGTCCCCTGACGCGAACCGCGACAGCAGGCCCCGGGCATACCCGGCGCCGTCTCCGGCGGCCGCCCCGGCCTCAGACCCCGGGCCGCCGCCCCGCGTGTCGCCGAGCTCCGCCCCGCCGGGCCCCGGGCCGTCGGGGCCCGCGTCGCCGAGTCCCAGGCCGTCGAGCCCGCCGTCGTGGAACCCCACGGCGTCGGGGCCCGCGTCGACCAGCTCGGAGAGCAGGACGGCAGCTGCGACCGTCTCGACCGCAGGGCCCGGGACGGCGTGGCGTCCGAGGGCCTCGAAGCCGAGCGTCAGTTCCAGCGGCAGCCGGCCCGCGCCGTCGAAGGCCTCAGGGACGGCGAGGGCGAAGACGCCCGCCTTCGCGAGGCGGTCCCACAGGGCGCGGCCAAGGGCGTGGTCGCCACGGGCCCAGGCGCGGGCGGCCGACGGGCTGTCGGCGGCGGCGAGCAGGGAGTCCAGGGTGCGGGCGAAGTCCCGCTGCTCGGCGTCGAGGAGGAAGCGCACCGTTACCGCCGTCCCTTGGGCAGGCCGAGCAGCCGCTCGGCGATGATGTCGCGTTGGATCTCGTTGGTGCCGGCGTAGACCGGGCCGGCCAGGGAGAAGACCCAGCCCTCCGCCCACGGGCCGTCCGCGCGCTCCGCCTCGGGGCCGAGCAGGTCGAGCGCGGTCTCGTGGAGGGCGATGTCGTACTCGGACCAGAAGACCTTGTTCAGGCTCGACTCCGCGCCGATGGTCGCGCCGGCCGCGAAGCGCGAGGCGCCCGCGTAGGTGAACAGCTGGTAGGCGCGCGCGCCGATCAACGCGTCCGCGACGCGGTCGCCGACGGCCGGGTCGCGGCCGGTGGAGCCCCACAGGGCGGCCAGTCGGCGCGCGGAGGCGAGGAAGCGGCCGGGTGAGCGCAGCGTCAGACCGCGTTCGTTGCCCGCCGTGCTCATCGCGACGCGCCAGCCCTCTCCGGGGGCGCCGATGACGTCCTCGTCCGGCACGAACACCTCGTCGAGGAAGAGCTCCGCGAAGGCGGGCTTGCCGTCGAGCCGGCCGATCGGCCGGACCGTCACGCCCGGAGCGCGCAGGTCGAACATCAGGTAGGTGAGGCCCAGGTGCGGTCTGGGCAGGCCGGGTTCGCTGCGGAAGAGGCCGAAGGCCCGGTCCGCGAAGGCGGCCCGGGACGACCAGGTCTTCTGGCCGCTGAGCAGCCAGCCGCCATTCGTGCGGACCGCACGGGAACGGAGCGAGGCGAGGTCGGAGCCGGACTCCGGCTCGGACCAGGCCTGTGCCCAGATCACCTCGCCGCGGGCCATCGGGGGCAGCACGCGGGCGCGCTGCTCCTGCGTGCCGTGGTCGAAGAGGGTGGGTGCGAGCAGGTTGATGCCGTTCTGGGAGACCCGGCCGGGCGCGCCCGCCGCGTAGTACTCCTCCTCGAAGGCGAGCCAGCGCATGATGTCCGCGCCACGGCCACCGTAGGGCTCCGGCCAGGAGACCACCGACCAGCGGTCGGCGGCCAGTTCGGCCTCCCAGGCGCGGTGGGCGGCGAAGCCCTCACGGGTCTCCAGCGAGGGGAGCGGCGCGGACGGGACATGGGCGGCCAGCCAGGCACGGGCCTCGCCGCGGAAGGCCTCGGTCTCCGCGTCGTGGGTGAGGTCCACGGTCTAGGCACCCGCCTGCTTCTTCATCGCGGCGACGTCCATGCCCCCGAGGGAGTCGGCGGCGACCTCCGCGTTGTGGGCGTGGGCGAGGTGGTGCAGGCCGAAGACGGAGTCCATCCCAGCGTGCAGGCCCTGCAGGTCCTCGGCCTGGTTGACGGCGCGCTTGGTGAGGGCGAGACCCAGGCGCGGCATCTGGGCGATGCGCTCCGCGAGTTCGAGGGTCTGCGTCTCCAACTCGGTGCGCGGGACCACCCGGTTGACCATGCCGACCTCGTAGGCGCGGCGTGCGTCGATCCGGTCGCCGGTGAAGAGGAACTCCTTGGCGATGCGCGGTGGCATCACCCAGGGGTGGGCGAAGTACTCGACGCCCGGGATGCCCATCCGGACGACGGGGTCGGCGAAGAAGGCGTCCTCGGCCGCGACGATCAGGTCGCAGACCCAGGCGAGCATCAACCCCCCGGCCACGCAAGCGCCCTGGACGCAGGCCAGGACCGGTTTCGGCAGCTCCCGCCAGCGTCGGCACATGCCGAGGTAGACCTCGGACTCGCGCGCGTAGCGGCTCTCCGCGCCCTGCTTGTCGGAGTGGTCCCACCACAGGCCGGCGCGCCGCTCGAAGGGCAGGTGCGCGTCGCGGCCCGGTGTGCCGATGTCGTGCCCGGCGGAGAAGTGCTGTCCCGCTCCCGCGAGGACGACGACCCTGACGTCGTCGTCCGCCGCGGCGCGGTAGAAGGCGGCGTCGAGGGCGTAGGTCATCGCCGAGTTCTGGGCGTTGCGGTAGCGCGGGCGGTTCATGGTCACCCACGCGACCGCGCCGCGCCGCTCGTAGAGCACCGGCGGCTCGCCGTCGGCGGCGTCGGAGGACTCGGGGGCGGCACTCATCATGGGACTCCTTCCCTAACAAGTGTTTGGTAGGTTAACGTACCCGCATGGGTGACGTCGACGGTCTCCGCACACCTCCTCCCTACCTGCCCGGGCACGGCCTGCTCGCCGGACGCAGCGCGGTGGTGACCGCCGCCGCGGGTGCCGGGATCGGCGGCGCGACGGCCCGGCGCTTCCTCGAGGAGGGGGCCAAGGTGCTGGTCAGCGACGCGCATGCGCGCCGGCTCAAGGAGTCCGCCGAGGCGCTGACCGCCGAGTTCGGCGCGGAGCGCGTCGCCGCGCTGCCCTGCGACGTCACCGACGAGGCCCAGGTGCGGGAGCTGTTCGCCGCCGCCGAACGCACGCACGGACGGCTCGACATCGTGGTCAACAACGCCGGGCTCGGGGGCACCGCGGAACTCGTCGACATGACCGACGACCAGTGGGACCGCGTCATCGACGTGACCCTCGGCGGCACCTTCCGCTGCACCCGGGCCGCGCTTCGCGCGATGAGGGCGGGCGGCCGGGGCGGGGTCGTCGTCAACAACGCCTCCGTGATCGGCTGGCGCGCCCAGGCCGGACAGTCCCACTACGCGGCGGCCAAGGCCGGCGTGATGGCGCTGACCCGCTGCGCGGCCCTGGAGGCCGCCGCGTTCGGCGTCCGCGTCAACGCGGTCGCGCCGAGCCTCGCCATGCACCCGCACCTGGCGAAGGTCACCACCGACGAACTGCTCGCCGAGCTCACCGAGCGCGAGGCGTACGGCCGTTATGCGGAGCCGTGGGAGGTGGCCAACGTGATCGTCTTCCTGGCCAGCGGCTACTCCTCCTACATGACCGGCGAGACCGTCTCCGTGAGCAGCCAGCACGCCTAGAGCCTTACCGCTGAAGGGAGTTCCGCCCACCATGGCCGAGGCCTACATCATCGACGCGGTCCGCACCCCCGTGGGACGCAAGGGCGGCGGCCTCGCCGCCGTCCATCCGGCGGACCTCGGCGCGCACGTGCTCACCGCGCTCATGGCACGCACCGGCGTCGACCCGTCGGCCGTCGAGGACGTCGTCTTCGGCTGCCTCGACGCGGTCGGGCCGCAGGCGGGCGACATCGCCCGCACCTGCTGGCTCGCGGCGGGCCTCCCCGAGGAGGTCCCCGGGGTCACCGTCGACCGGCAGTGCGGATCGTCCCAGCAGGCGCTGCACTTCGCCGCGCAGGGCGTCCTGTCCGGCACGCAGGACCTGGTCGTGGCGGGCGGCGTGCAGAACATGAGCATGGTCCCGATCGCCTTCGCCAGCCGCCAGGCCGGCGAACCGCTGGGCCTGACGGACGGGCCCTTCCACGGCAGCGCCGGCTGGCGCGCCCGGTACGGCGACGCCCCGGTCAACCAGTTCCACGGCGCGGAGCTGATCGCCGCCAAGTGGGGCGTCTCACGGCGGGACATGGAGGAGTTCGCGCTGCGGTCGCACCAGCGGGCCGTCCGCGCGATCGACGAGGGCCGTTTCGCGCGCGAGGTCGTCGCGTACGGGGACGTCACCGTCGACGAGGGGCCCCGGCGGGACACCTCGCTGGAGAAGATGGCCGGGCTGAAGCCCGTCCTGGAGGGCGGGACGATCACGGCGGCCTGCTCCTCCCAGGTCTCCGACGGCGCGGCGGCGATGCTGCTGGCGAGCGAGCGGGCCGTCCAGGAGCACGGACTGACCCCGCGTGCCCGCGTCCACCACCTCTCCGTGCGTGGCGAGGACCCGATCCGCATGCTGTCCGCGCCGATCCCGGCGACCGCGTACGCGCTGAAGAAGGCCGGGATGTCGATCGACGAGATCGACCTGGTCGAGATCAACGAGGCCTTCGCCCCGGTCGTGCTGGCCTGGCTCAAGGAGACGGGCGCGGACCCCGAGCGGGTGAACGTCAACGGCGGAGCCATCGCGTTGGGCCACCCGCTCGGTGCGACGGGCGTGAAGCTGATGACGACGCTGCTGCACGAACTCCAGCGCACGGGCGGCCGCTACGGCCTGCAGACGATGTGCGAGGGCGGCGGCCAGGCCAACGTGACGATCGTCGAGCGGCTCTACTGAGCCTGCCTCGGCGGGCGCGGGCCGTCGCCGGGGGCGGCGACCTCACGCACGGCCTCGGCGACGGCGCGGAAGTCCTTCTTCAGGATGGCCCCGTGGTTGCTGGGGACCTTGGTGCTGCGGATGTTGGGGTTGCGGGCGGTCACCGCGGCGAGGCTGCTGCGGATCTGTTCCTGCTCGTCCCCGCGGCTGCCGAAGGAGGTGCCCGACGCGACGACGAACCGCGCCGGGACGGTGATGCGGTCCAGCACCGGCCCGAGCTCGCGTTCCCGAGAGAGCCGGCCGAGCTCGATGTTGCTCTCCGCCTGCTGGGCCGCGCCCATCCGCGGCGTGAGCCCGGTCGGGCGCAGCAGCGGGGTGAACCAGCCCATCCGCTTGAACAGCTTGCGGATGCGCTGCTCCATGGCCTCGTCGAGCCAGTCGTAGGGGTAGGCGCCGTCGACCAGGACCGCGCCGACGGTGCGGTCGGGGTTGCGCTCGACCCAGTGCGCGGCGACGAGCGCCCCGTAGGACCAGCCGACCACGACGGCCCGGTCGACGCCCCTGGCGGCGAGGACGGCGTCGACGTCGCGGACGGCGGCCTCGAAGGAGTAGTCGGCCGAGGTCGTGGACTTCCTGCCGCGGGCTCGTTCGTCGTAGGTGATGTGCCGCCATCCGGTGCCGAGTTCGGCGAGGACCCGGCGCCAGTAGCCCTGGGTGGCGAACTGCCCGTTGAGAGACCACGGGGATGCCGGGGCCGCCGGTGTCGGTGACGGCCAGGGCGGCGTCGTCGACCGGCACCATGCCGGTCCACGGTGCGAGGGCCTGGGATGCGCTGTCGTCGGTCATGGTCTTTCCCCCTGGTTCGGTGGTCCGGTTTCTGCGGATCGCTTACTGCGGATCGGTGTCTGCGGATCGGTGTCTGCGGATCGGTTCGGCGGGCCGGTCGGTTCAGAGGCTGCGGGCGGTGATGTCGCCGTGGCCGGTGGTGGCGCGGATGTCGACTGCGGTGGTGCCGTCGTTCTTGAGGGCGTTGCTGACGCAGCCGTGGCCGGTGCCGGCGTCCAGGGCGGCGGAGACGCCGGTGGCGGCGCCGACGGTGATGTCGCCCATCTGGGTGCGGAGCACGACCGCGCCGCTCACGGCCTCCGCGACGCTGATGCTGCCCCGGGCGGTGCTGATCTGCGCGGGGCCGCCGAGGCGGCCGATCTCGACGTCGCCGTCGACGGCGGTGAGACGGACGCTCGCGGCTTCGTCGATCTTGCTGCGCCGGTAGGCGCCCTCGAAGACGACGTCGCCCAGGCGGCCGACGCCGCGCAGCTCGCAGGAGGCTGTGTGGGCCTGCAGGTGGGAGCCGGCGGGCAGTTGGACGGTGACCTCGACCGAGCCGGTCGGGCCGAAGTACTGGTTCTTGGGGTCGGCGGTGCGGATGCGCAGCACGCCGTCGGCGAACTCGACCGCGGTCTGCTCGGCCGCCCTGACGTCGCGGCTCTTGGCGGGGTCGGCGGGTCGCACCTCGACGACGGTGTCGGTGCGGTCGGCGGCGATGACCTGGATCCGTCCGGCGGCGACGTCCACGACGGCGGAGACCGGGGCGGGGGTGGCGAACTTCTGCATCGTTCTCTCCTTGCGCGCTGCTGTTTCCGACACCGAGAACGCTACGTTGCGTTCATGAACTAGGCAACATACTTGTTGCGTCGAATCCGCATAGCCGCAGGCCCATGCCCATATTTCGTTGCATCGAGCATAAATCTAACGCAACGGCAGATAGAGCTGCCGTTGCACTGATCTGAGAGTGAACGCTATGCTGGCGGCCCCGCAGCAGAGAGGGAGACCGGTGGCCGGAGGCAGACTCACCCAGCAGGAACGCCAGCAGATCGCGCTGGGGCTGGCCGACGACCTCGCCTACGCCGAGATCGCCCGACGCCTGGACCGCCCCACCTCGACGATCACGCGCGAGGTGGACCGCAACGGCGGCCCCACCGCCTACCGCGCCGACGTCGCCCACCGCGCCACCGAACGCCGCGCCCGCCGGAGCAGGCCCACGACGCCCCAGGGCCGGCGCGACGAAGGCCACGGGCGGGACGACGAGGCGCTGCGCGAGTACGAGGAGACGTTCACCACCCTGCTGATGAGCCAGGGCCTGCCCAGAATGACCGCCCGCGTGCTGACCAGCCTGTTCACCGCGGAGGCGGGCAGCCTGACCGCCGCCGAACTCGTCCGTCACCTCGAGGTCAGCCCGGCGTCCGTCTCCAAGGCGGTCACGTTCCTCGAAGAGCAGGGCCTCATCCGCCGGGAGCGCGACGCACGCCGACGCGAGCGCTACTTCGTCGACGAGGACGTCTGGTACCAGTCGACGATCGCCAGCGCCCACGGCATCGCCCAGGTCGCCCGGACCGCGCGGCAGGGTGTCACCGTCCTGGGCCGCGACAGCCCGGCCGCCGCACGCCTGGAGAACATCGCCCGCTTCAGCGACTTCATCAGCGAGAGCATGCTCCGCGCCGCCGAACAGGTCCGCGACGTCCTCCACACCAAACCCGAGACGACCGGGCGTCAGTGACGGGAGAGGCGGCCCAGCACCTCGACCGCCTCCGCCATCACCCGCTCCACCAGCTCCGCGCAGCTCGGCAGGTCCTCGATGACCCCGGCCACCTGGCCGGAGGCCATCACGCCGAGGTCCGTGCGGCCGTCCACCATCGACGCCTTGAGCAGCATGGGCGTGTTGGCCGCCAGCAGGACCTGGCTCCAGGAGAGCTCCTTGCCGTGCTTCATGGCGAGGCCGTCGCGGACCATCCGCGACCAGCTCATGCCGGAGAGCTTCCGGAAGCCGGCCGCGTGACGGACGGCCCGCACCAGGACGCGGACCCGGCCCGCGCTCTCGAGCGACGACACGAACGGCGTGCGGAGCATGCGGTGCGGCAGACCGTCCACCGCCCGCGTCACCGTGACGTCCTTGACCTGGGCCGCGAGGTACTGCGCCTTCACCGCGTCGGGGACGGTCGAGTCGGAGGTCAGCAGGAACCGGGTCCCCATCGCCACGCCCGCCGCGCCGTAGGCCAGAGCGGCGGCCAGCCCGCGGCCGTCGAAGAAGCCGCCCGCCGCGACCACCGGGATGTCGACGGCGTCCACAACCTGTGGAAGCAGCACCGTCGTCGCCACGTCGCCCGTGTGGCCGCCGCCCTCGCCGCCCTGGACGACGACCGCGTCCGCGCCCCAGGCGGCGACCTTCTCCGCGTGGCGGCGGGCTCCGATCGACGGGATCACGACGACGCCCGCGTCCTTGAGACGCGCGATCAGCTCGCGCGACGGGGCCAGGGCGAAGGACGCCACCCGGACCCCCTCGTCCACGATGATCCGCACGCGCTCGCCCGCGTCCCCCGCGTCGGCCCGCAGGTTGACCCCGAAGGGCGCCTCCGTACAGGACTTGACCTCCCGCACGGCCGAACGCAGCTGCTCGGGCGACATGGTGGCCGAGGCGAGGAGGCCCAGCGCGCCGGCGTTGGCGGTCGCGGAGACGAGGCGCGGGCCGGCGACCCAGCCCATGCCCGTCTGCACGATCGGATGGCGGACGCCGACGAGCTCGGTCAGCGGGGTGGTGAGGTCCGCGACCGGGGGCGGCGTCGTCACGACCGCACCTCCGTCTCCCGCTGGCCGCGCGGGTCGATCACCTCGCGGATCAACCGCCTTTCCTCCGGCGTCGGTTCACGGGTCACCGCCACGTCGTCGCCGATCGCCAGCGGGAAGCCCGTCGCCGCGACGACCTGCTCCACGCCGACGCCCGGGTGCACCGAGACCAGCCGCATCGAGCCGTCCGGCGTCGCGAAGTCGAAGACGCCGAGATCGCTCACCACCCGCCGCAGCGCATGGTAAGGCCCGACCGCGCGGTCGTTGCCGACACCGCAGACGACGTCCACGCGTTCGACGAAGACGCGGGCGCTGTGCCTGGGGATCCAGTAGCTCGTCGGGTTGTTCAGCGTGTTCGTGGGGGCGCCGCGGAAGCCGAGGAGCTGGCGGGTGGGGCGGGCCCAGTCGCCGATGCAGGAGATGTTCTGGTTGCCGTAGCGGTCGATCTGGCTCGCGCCCATCATCACGTGGCGGCGGCCGCCCATGGCCAGGCCGAGGTGCTGCCGGTAGGGCAGCCAGCCCTCGACGGTCTGCGGGCGCGCGCCCATCGGTGCGACGTCCGCGACGAGCAGCGCCTCGCCGTCGGTGAGCAGCAGGTCGGGGGCGAAGGTCAGCTTGGCCAGGCGGGCGCCCACCGCCGGGACGAGGCCCATGGGACTGGCCAGGATCTCGCCGTCGCCGCGCCAGGCCTCCGCGCAGGCGATGACGCAGTACTCGGCCCGGGTGGTGCCGCTCGTGACGGTCACAGCTGCTCCTCGTGCCAGGCGGCCACGGCGGACCGGTAGTCGAGCTCGCTCCCGCCGAGGAACCGCTCGGCGAAGGCGGACCACGGGGTGGTCGCGTAGTGGCGCTGGAAGGCCTCGTCCCGCTCGTGGTCGGGGTCGCAGGCGGTGAAGTGCGCGCCGTTCGGGGCCTCCACGACGCCCGCCACGGACAGGCGCTTGACCAGCAGCGTCTGCGGCCCGCCGGCCTTGGCCAGCTCCTCGGTGTCGACGACGCGTTCGCACGAGACGTAGGCGTGGTCGGCGGCCTCGCAGTACAGGTCGTCGAAGTACGGGTCCTGGCCGAGGTACTGGGCGTTGCCGTGCCGGTCGGCGCGGTTCAGGTGGACGAGTGCGGCGTCGAGCCGGAGGGCCGGCACGGCGACCAGCTCCTCGCCGTCGTCGTACGGCGAACGCACGGTTCGCAGCCGCGGGTTGACCCGCATGACGTCGGAGCCGAGGCCGGACCGGATCGGCAGGAACGGCAGCCGGTGGACGGCGGCGGTGAGGCCCCACATGAGCATCGCCTCGTCCAGCTCGACGAGCTCGAAGGCCCCGCTTTCGCGTGCCGCGCGGTAGTGGGGCTCCAACGGGATCGAGTCGAGGGTGCCGAAGGCCGTCACCAGGGTGCGGATCCGGCCCGCCGCCGCCAGCATGCCGACGTCGGGACCGCCGTAGGAGACCACGGTCAGGTCCGTCACGCCGGTCCGCAGCAGGGCGCGGACCAGCGCCATCGGCTTGCGCCGCGAGCCCCAGCCGCCGATGCCGATCGTCATGCCGCTGCGCAGCCGCGCGACGACCTCCTCGGCGCTCATCGTCTTGTCGCGAACTCCTTGGTTCGTCACGTCAGTTGCCGTCCTCACTGCCGAAGCCGTCACGAAGCCGGTCGGCGAGACCGCTCAGGTTCGCCTCGAAGGTGAAGCCCTGCTCGAAGCGGTAGCTGCGCCGCACGTCCACCGGGTCGATGCCGTTGATCGCCGCCTTGGCCATCCGGATCAGCGCCCCGTCCTTCGCCGCCATCTCGCCCGCCAACCGCAGGGCGGCCGAGGCGAGTTCGGCACGCGGGACGACCTCCCAGACCGAGCCGTGGCGGTGCAGCTCGGCGGCGGTGACGGTGCGCGAGGTGTAGTACAGCGTGCGCATCAGATGCTGCGGGACGAGCCGGGCCAGGTGCGTGGCGGCGCCCAGCGCGCCGCGGTCCAGCTCCGGCAGGCCGAAGTAGGCGTCGTCACCGGCCACGATCGCGTCGGCGTTGCCGACGAGGCCGATGCCGCCGCCCAGGCAGTGGCCCTGGACGGCCGCGACGACCGGCACCTCGCACTCGTAGACGGCCGCGAAGGCCTCGTAGCAACCGCGGTTGGCGCCGATGATGGCCGTCCGGCCCGGGTCGCGCCGGACCTCCTTGATGTCCACGCCCGCGTTGAACCCGCGCCCCTCTGCGGCCAGGACGACGCAGTGCACCTGCGGGTCCCGCCCGGCCGCGCGGACCGCCTCGGCCAGATCCCTCCAGCCCTGCACCGGAAGGGCGTTGACGGGCGGATAGGAGACCGTCACCACGGCGATCGACTTCTCGGGACGTGAGGTGGAGACACCCATCGGCGAATCAGCTACCTTTCCACCAAACGTTTGTTAGGTCCATCCTGGCATTGACGGTAGCAGCGGCAGCCGCGCCGCGGGAGACCGCAGGAAAACGAGGAGGGGTGTGACGGTATGAGCATCACCCTGGATCTCACCGGCCGCGTGGTCGCCGTGACCGGCGGCACGCGCGGCGTCGGCGCCGGGATCGCCCGAGCCTTCCTGCGGGCGGGCGCACAGGTACTGGTCTGCGCCCGCAGACCTCCGGCAGAGCCGGTCCAAGAGGCGGGCCGCAAGGCCGGGTTCACCGCCGTGGACCTGCGCGACCCGGCAGCGGTCACGGCGTTCCTCGACGCCGCGGCGGACCGGTACGGCCGCCTCGACGTGCTGGTGAACAACGCGGGCGGGACCCCGTTCCGACTGCTCGGCGCGGCCGAGGACGCCGCGCGCCACCTACGGGTGCTCGAACTCAACCTGCTCGCCCCGCTGACCGCCTCGCTCGCCGCCCTGCCCCACCTGCGGCGCAGCCGGGGCTCCGTGATCATGATCGGGAGCGTCAGCGGAACCCGCCCCTCCCCGGGCACCGCCGCCTACGGCGCGGCCAAGGCCGGACTGGCCAACCTGGCCGCTTCGATGGCCGTCGAATGGGCCCCCGACGTGCGGGTGAACACCGTCGTCCCGGGCATGGTGCGCACCGAGCTCTCGCACCTCCACTACGGCGACGAGGCCGGCGTCGCCGCCGTCGGCGCGACCGTCCCACTGGGGCGGCTCGCCGAGCCCGAGGAGATCGGCGCGGCCTGCCTCTTCCTGGCCTCCCCGCAGGCCGGCTACATCACCGGCGCCGCGCTCACCGTCCACGGCGGCGGCGAGCGCCCGGCCTTCCTGGCGGCTGCCACCGCGAACCATCCGGCCACCGACACCCACGACGCGTCAGGCACACCGGGCACCACCGAGGAGAACTGACCAGCGAAGGAGCACCGCCATGACCAACTCCCCCACGCCCGGCGGCCTCTGCGCCGGCCGGGTCGTCGCCGTCACCGGGGCGGGCCGGGGTCTCGGACGCGCGCACGCGCTCGCCTTCGCGGCCGAGGGCGCGCGGGTCGTGGTCAACGACCTCGGGGTGGAGCGCGACGGCGCGGGATCGTCGACGGCACCCGCGGATGAGGTCGTCGCGGAGATCCGCGGGAGCGGCGGCGAGGCCGTCGCCCACGGCGGGGACATCGCCACCAGCGAGGGCGCGGCCTCCCTGGTCGCCGCCGCACTGGACACGTTCGGCCGCCTGGACACCCTCGTCAACAACGCGGGCTTCCTGCGCGACCGGATGCTGGTCAACCTCGACGAGGACGACTGGGACGCTGTCATGCGGGTGCACCTCAAGGGCCACTTCCTGCCGCTGCGTCACGCGGCCGCGCACTGGCGGGCGGAGGCCAAGGCGGGCCGCAGGCCGGATGCCCGGGTGGTCAACACCAGTTCCGGAGCAGGCCTGTTGGGCAGCGTGGGCCAGGGCAGCTACAGCGCCGCGAAGGCCGGCATCCTCGGCCTGACGCTCGTCGCGGCCGCGGAGCTCGCGGGCTACGGCGTCCAGATCAACGCGATCGCGCCCGCCGCCCGCACCCGGATGACCGAGCAGGCCTTCGCCGCCGCCATGGCCGCGCCGGAAAGGCCGGACGCGTTCGACGCCATGGCGCCGGAGAACGTCTCCCCGCTGGTGGTCTGGCTCGGCTCGGCCGCGTCGGACGGGGTGACCGGCCGGGTCTTCGAGACGGAGGGCGGCCGGATCACCGTCATGGACGGCTGGCGCCCCGGCCCCACCGCGGACATTTCCGCACGTTGGAGCCCTGCCGCGGCCGGAGCGACAACGCGCGCACTGCTCGCCGCAAGCGAGCCGCCGCTCCCCGCGTACGGCTCCCGGTGAACTGTTGTTGGCCCTCTTAAGAATGAGACCCTTTTCGCTGAATTCCAGGTTTAATCCAAACAAACACGCAGGTCAGAGCGGGTCAAAGAAATTCTTACACCCCTCTTGCCCGGTCGCGGAGCTCTTATATGCTGTGCCCGCCGTGACCGCATTGCAGAAAAATCTTGTTTGCGATGCGGATACGCCTGTTACTTCATGCTTTCTGGAGAGGAAGCACAGGTGCCGGAGCAAGAAATGATCCAGATCGCCGTGGCCAAACCGTTGATCGGCGAAGCCGAGATCGAGGCCGCAGTCCGAGTCCTGCGAAGCGGGAACGTCGTACAAGGACCGGAAGTCGCCGGATTCGAGGAGGAGTTCTCCCGACTCGTCGGCGACCGCCACTGTGTGGCGGTGAACTCCGGGACGTCCGCGCTGCAATTGACGCTGCTCGCGATGGGCGTCGGTCCCGGCGACGAGGTCGTGGTGCCGTCCTTCTCCTTCGCCGCCACCGCCAACGCGGTGCGGCTCGTCGGCGCGGAGCCCGTCTTCGCCGACATCGAGCGCGACAGCTTCTGCCTCGACCCCGAGGCCGCGGCCGCAGCGATCTCGCCGCGCACCGCCGCCATCATGCCGGTGCACCTCTACGGCCACCCGGCCGCCATGGACCGCCTCGGCGCCCTCGCCGAGCGCCACGGCCTGGCCCTGGTCGAGGACGCCGCCCAGGCGCACATGGCCTCGCTCGGCGGCACGCCCGCAGGTGCCTTCGGCACGGCAGGCTGCTTCAGCTTCTACCCGACCAAGAACATGCACGCCCTGGAGGGCGGCATGGTCACCACGGCCGACGCGGAGCTCGCCCGCAGGGTGCGGCTGCTGCGCAACCAGGGCATGGAGCAGCGCTACGCCAACGAGATCGTCGGCGCCAACATGCGCATGACGGACGTCTCCGCCGCGATCGGCCGTGTGCAGCTCGGCCGGCTCCCGGAGTGGACCGAGCGCCGCCGGACCAACGCCAAGGCGCTGGACGCGGGCATCACCACGCTGGTGACCCCGCCGGTCGCCGAGGGCGCCCAGCACGTCTACCACCAGTACACGGTGCGCGTGCCCGAGGGCATCGACCGCGACGAGGCCCAGCGGGCGCTCGCAACGGTCGGCGTCGGCAGCGCCGTCTACTACCCGACGCCGATCCACCGGCTCACCCCGTACGCGACCCAGGGCCCCGCCAGCGAGCGGACCTGGGACCTGCCGGAGACCGAGCGCGCGGCGGCCGAGGTGCTGTCGCTGCCGGTGCACCCGTCGCTGACGGACCCCGACCTGGACCGGATCGTCGCCGCCTGCAACGCGCTGGACATCACGACGGGAGCCGAGAAGTGACCGCCGGGGACCGGCCGCTGCGGGCCGGACTGGTCGGCGTCGGCGCCATGGGACGTCACCACTACCGGGTGCTCGACGGCCTGGCCGGCGTGGAGCTGGTCGGCGTCGTGGACCCGGCGGCCGACCCGGCCGGTGTCGTGCGCGGCGTCCCGGTCGTGCCGGACGTGCAGCAGCTGATCGCGCTGGGCATCGACTACGCGGTGGTGGCCTGCCCGACCGCGCTGCACGAGCAGATAGCCGTGGCGCTCGCCGAGGCCGACGTCCACGTGCTGATCGAGAAGCCGCTGGCCGACACGGTCGAGGGCGCACGCCGCCTGGTCGAGGCCTTCGAGTCGCGCGGGCTGATCGGCGCGGTCGGCCACATCGAGCGGTTCAACCCCGCCCTGCAGAACCTGCGCGGGCGCCTGGAGGCGGGCGAGCTCGGCGAGGTCTACCAGGTGGTGACCCACCGCCAGGGCCCGTTCCCGCACCGGATCGCCGACGTCGGCGTGGTCAAGGACCTGGCCACCCACGACATCGACCTCACCGGCTGGGTGACCGGCCAGGAGTACGAGTCGGTGGCCGCGCACACGGTCTCCCGCAGTGGCCGACCGCACGAGGACATGGTCGCCGTGGTCGGCCGCCTCGCCGACGGCACCATGGTGAACCACCTGGTCAACTGGCTGAGCCCGCTCAAGGAGCGGCGCACCGTCGTCACCGGCGACAAGGGCTGCTTCGTCGCCGACACCCTGACGGCCGACCTGACCTTCTACGCCAACGGCGCGATCGACACCGAGTGGGAGGCGCTGCGCGCCTTCCGCGGCGTCGCCGAGGGCGACATGATCCGTTTCGCGATCCCGAAGCGCGAGCCGCTGCTGGTGGAGCACGAGAGCTTCCGCGACGCCGTCTCCGGCAAGGACGCCGACATCGTCACGCTGCGGCAGGGCCTGCGCACGGTGGAGGTCTCCGCCGCCGTCCTGGCCTCGGCCGAGTCCGGTGGGACGATCCGCATACCCTCGGCCCGGACACCGGCCGCGTGAACGCGCGGACGAACGTCGCCGAGCAGGACGCGACACCGGCCCCCGTGGGGCCGGCGGTCGCGGAGGCGGTCGGACGGGCGGTCGGACCGGCAGCTGGGAGCGCTCCGGTTACGACATCCCCGCCGACCGCCGCAGCCGAGGCGGCCACGGCCCTCGCGGCCTCCGAAGGGGGCGGGCCCGACGCGGGCGCCCACGTGCCCGCGCAGGCGGGCCCGTCCGGTCCGGCGCAACCGGACGTCACCGTCATCGTCGCGGTGTACAACACCATGCCGTACCTGACCACCTGCCTGGAGTCGCTGCTCGCGCAGACGCTCGGCACGGACCGGATGCAGATCGTCACCGTCGACGACGGCTCGACCGACGGCAGCGGCGCGGCGCTGGACGCGTTCGCCTCGGAGCACCCCGGCCTGGTCGACGTGGTCCACCAGGCCAACTCAGGCGGACCGGCCGCCCCGAGCAACCGCGGGCTGGAACTGGCCCGCGGGCGCTACGTCTTCTTCCTGGGCGCCGACGACCACCTGGGCCCCGAGGCGCTCGAACGCCTCGTCACCGCCGCCGACACCCACGGCACCGACGTCGTGGCCGGCCGGATGGTCGGCCTCAACGGGCGGTGGGTGCCCAAGGCCGCGTTCCAGCGGCAGCGTCACGACGCCACGCTCGGCAACTCCCCGCTGGCCTGGGCGCTGTCGAACACCAAGCTGTTCCGCCGCGCGCTGATCGAGCGGCTCGGGCTCCGCTACGACGAGGACCTGCCCGTCCTGAGCGACCAGCCGTTCACCCTGGCGGCGCTGTTCGCGGCCGGGCCGGTGTCGATCCTCAACGACTACGACTACTACTACGCGGTCCGCCGCTACAACGCCGGCAACATCACCTACCGGGGCGGCCCGGAGCCGCGTCTGCTCGGCACCGAGCGGATCATGGCGCTGACCGGGAAGCTCGCCGACTCCCCCGAGGCCCGCGACCGCGTGCACCGCCGCCACCTGGAGGGCGAGCTCGCGGACATCCTCGGCCCGGCGCTGCTGGAGCTGGACCGCGAGGTGCAGGAACGGATCGTCTCGCGTGTCGGGACGCTGGTCGGCGCGCACGCGAGCGAGGAGGTGCTGCTCAGGGTGCCCGCCGCGGCCCGGATCCGGCTGCTGCTGGCCCGCGCGGGCGAGGTGGACGCGGTGCTCGCCGCACTGCGCTTCGAGCAGGAGCACCCGCAGCCACCGCTGGTGGTCCGGGGCGAGCGCGCCCTGCTGGACCACCCGGCCCTGGGCGACGCCCGACTCCGCATCGACGACCGGTTCTTCGAGACGGACGAGTCGCTGACCCGCCTGGAAGGACTGACCGCCGAGCTGGCGCTGGACGCCCGCCGCCGTCCCTGCCTGACCCTCACCGCACGCAGCCCGCTCCCGGGCTACGGCGGGCCGGTCGCCCGCGCCTGGGTGGAGACCTTCCGTCCGGGCGGCTCCGGCCCCGCGGGCGAGCAGTTCGTCGCCCACCAGGCCTTCGTGTCGTACGCTGCCACGCCCGACGGCGGGACCTTGCTCACCGCGCGGGTCCCGCTCGGCCTGCTGCTGCGGCAGGCCCACCTCGGCGCGGCGAACGGGCCGTGGTCGGTGCGGCTGCGGCTGCACGGCCGGGCCACCACGGGCGGCCGCACGCACGAGGTGCAGCCCGTCCGCTGCGTCAGGCCCGCCAAGCTGCGCGCCTGGCGCGGTCCCCAACTCTTCCGGGTCTCCGCGACGGTCGGTCCCGAGGGCGAGATGCAGCTCTCGGTCGCCGTGCTGAGCCTGGTCCGCTCGTTGAAACGACGGCTGCGCCCCACCCCGCGCGCCGCCCAGGAAGGAACAACCGCGTGAACGTCTGCGTAGTCGCCCTCGGCAAGATCGGCCTCCCGCTGGCGGTGCAGTTCGCCGCGAAGGGCCACCGGGTCGTCGGCGCGGACGTGAACCCGGCCGTCGTCGAGCAGGTCAACGCCGGGAACGAGCCCTTCCCCGGCGAGGCCGAACTCGACCTGCGCCTCAAGCAGGCGGTCACCGCCGGCCTGCTGAGCGCGACCACGGACACGGCGGCCGCGGTGGCCGCGAGCGAGGTCGTGGTGCTCGTCGTGCCGCTCTTCGTCGACGGCAAGGGCACGCCGGACTTCTCGCTGCTCGACGCCGCGACCGAGGCGGTCGCCGCCGGACTGAAGCCGGGCACCCTGGTCTGCTACGAGACCACGCTGCCGGTCGGCACCACCCGCGACCGCTGGGCGCCGCTGCTCGAGCGCGGCTCCGGGCTCACCGCCGGACGCGACTTCCACCTGGTCTTCAGCCCCGAACGGGTGCTCACCGGACGGGTCTTCGCGGACCTGCGCCGCTATCCCAAGCTGATCGGCGGCATCGACGCCGCCTCCGCCGAGGCCGGCCGTGCCTTCTACGAGGCCGCCCTGGACTTCGACGTGCGCCCCGAGCTGCCGCGCCCCAACGGCGTCTGGGACCTCGGCTCGGCCGAGGCCGCCGAGCTGGCCAAGCTGGCCGAGACCACCTACCGCGACGTCAACATCGGACTGGCCAACCAGTTCGCGCGTTTCGCCGACCGGGTCGGCGTGGACATCGCCCAAGTCATCGCGGCCTGCAACAGCCAGCCCTACAGCCACATCCACACCCCCGGCATCGCCGTCGGCGGGCACTGCATCCCGGTCTACCCGCGGCTGTACCTGTGGAACGACCCGGAGGCCACCGTCGTCTCCTCGGCCCGCGCGGCCAACGCCGACATGCCCGCCTACGCGGTGGACCTGCTGGCCGAGGCGTACGGCGACCTGGAGGGCGCGCACGTGCTGGTGCTCGGCGCGGCCTACCGCGGCGGGGTCAAGGAGACGGCGTTCTCCGGCGTCTTCCCGACCGTGGCGGCCCTGCGCGAGCGCGGCGCGGTCCCCTACGTCAGCGACCCGCTCTACACCGAGACCGAACTGGTCGCCCTCGGCCTGCCGCCGCACCGCGGCGAGCCGGTGACGGCGGCCGTGATCCAGGCGGACCACGCCGAGTACCAGATGCTCGGCGCCGCCGACCTGCCCGGGGTCCGGGCGCTGATCGACGGCCGCCGCACCACCGACCCGGCGCGCTGGGAAGGTGTGCGCCGCGTCGTCATCGGCGGCTGACCGGCGGGCCGAACCGGCGGGGCCGGACCAGGCTCCGCCGGCAGGGGGGAACAGGCTGTGACTTCAAAGCGAGAGGCTCGACCGCAGGTGAACGCGGAGCAGCAGGACCAGGTGGAAGAGGTCGACGACCGGCCCCGGCTGGCCGTCATCGTGGGCAACGGCATCACCGGTGACTCCCGGGTGCAGAAGACGGCGATCGCCGCCGCCCGGGAGGGCTGGCGGGTCCTGCTGCTCGGGCGCAGCCGCAGCGGGCGCGTGGAGCGCTCCTGGATGGGCCCCGTCGAGGTGGTCCGGGTGCCGGTCTGGCACAACGTGCGCCGCCAGGTCGCCCACGACCGTGAACGCGGCCTGCGCAGTATGGTCACCCGCTTCCGCCTCGACGACAGCGAGGCGCTCAAGCGCTACCAGGCCGCGCACCGCACCTGGGACCGCGCGCAGAGCGCCGAGGTCGGCACGCTCCAGCGGGAGGGCCGGGCGGCACTGCGCCGCAACACCCTCAAGGCCGTGCTGCGCGCCCGCCGCACGGTCTACCGGGCGCGCAACTGGGCCTACCGCTGGGAGGGCCGCCACCAGTCGGACCCGGCCGTGCCGGTCGGCGAGTGGCGCCTGGACTGGCCCGAACTGCTCGACCTGGACCTGGCCTTCGGCCCGACGATCGAGAAGTTCCGCCCGCACGTCATCCACGCCAACGACGTCACCATGCTGGTCCCCGCCGCGCACAGCGCCGCCCGCCTCTGGGCCGCCGGACACCGCTGCTCCTGGCTCTACGACTCGCACGAGTACGTGGCAGGCGTCGAGTGGGGCAACCCGCTGCGTCACGCCGCCTACCCGGCACTGGAGTCGGAGTTCATCGGCAAGGCCGACGCGGTCGTCACCGTCTCCCCGGAGATCGCCACACTGCTGCGCGAGGCGCACCACCTGTCCGAGACGCCGCTGGTCGTGGCCAACACGCCGGTCCGCGAGGCGGTCGGGGTGGATGTGCCCGGCACCGGCGTGCGCGGGCTGTGCGGGCTCGACGACAGCGTCCCGCTGCTCGTCTACGCGGGCTGGGTGGACCGTCAGCGCGGCCTGGAGACCGTCGTCGCGGGCCTCGGCGAGCTGCCCGAGGTGCACCTCGCGCTGGTGACCAACCGCCAGAACCCGTTCGTGCAGGAGCTGCTGGACCAGGCGGCGGAGGTGGGGGCGGCCGACCGCGTGCACGTCCTCCCCTATGTGCCGCAGCACGCCGTCGCGGACTACATCGCCTCGGCCGACCTCGGCCTGATCCCGTTCCGGCGCACGCCCAACTGCGAGCTGTCGCTGCCGACGAAGATGGCCGAGTACCTGCACGCGGGCCTGCCGGTGCTGGCCAGCGACGTGAAGACGGTCCGCGCCTTCACCGAGGAGCACGGCATCGGCGAGATCTTCACCGCCGGCGACGCGGTCTCCTTCGCGGAGGCGGCCGCCAAGGCCGTCGCCTCCCGCGACACCCTCGCGGAGCGGATCACCGAGCCGCTGCTGGCCGAGCTCTCCTGGGAGGCCCAGTCCGGCGCGCTGCTCGACCTCTACCGCCGACTGGCCGGCACCGGCCCCGAGATCGCCCGCCCCGACGTCCCGTGGACGATCACCGAGCAGGTCCAGCGCCCCGCGCAGAGCGAGGACGGCACGGCGTCGTACAACCGCTGGCGCCCTCTGGCGGCCTCGGACGACGAGGGCGTCCGGCTGGGCATGGGCATCGCCAACTACGCGGGCCAGCTGGCCGCGTTCGCCTCGGCGGTCAGCCGCGAGCGGGAGGACGTCTCCTGCGAGGTGGTGATGGCCAGCAGCGCGACCGGCTTCGGCTACCCCGCGGACGCCTACCTCGACAACGGCCGGCTCGGTTCGGTGGAGGTCCAGGTCGAGCAGGTCCGCAGGGTCCTCTCCGGCCGGTACACCCACCTCCTGGCGGACGCCTTCCGCCCGGTCCTCGGCACCCTCAACGGCGACCACATCGGCGCGGACCTCCCCGCGCTGCGGTCGGCCGGGCTGAAGGTGGCGCTGCTGGCCCACGGCAGCGAGATCCGCCACCCCGGCCGCCACCTCGAGCGCCACGCGGAGTCGCTGTTCCGCGACGCCCCCGAGGACCAGGTCGCCCTGATGACCACGATCGCCGAGCGGAACCGCAGGACGGCCGCGGACTCCGGCCTCCCCGTCTTCGTCACGACCCCCGACCTGCTGGTCGACCTGCCGTGGGCGACGTGGACCCCGCTGGTCGTCGACGTCGAGTCCTGGGCGAGCGACGCACCCGTGCTGGAGCGCAGGCGCCCCGTCGTGGTGCACGCCCCGTCCAAGCGCTGGACGAAGGGCAGCGGCCGCATCCTCCCCGTCCTGCAGGAGCTGCACGACAAGGGCGCGATCGACTTCCAGTTGCTGGAGGGCGTCCCGTGGGAGGAGGTCCGCCGCAGGATCAAGACCGCGGACATCGTGGTCGACCAGTTCGCGATCGGCGCCTACGGCACGTTCTCCTGCGAGGCGATGGCGGCCGGGCGGCCGGTCCTCTGCTACATCTCCGACGAGGTCTCCGCGCTCACCGGCCCGCTGCCGATCGTCAACGCGACCAGCGCGACGCTCCGCGAGGCGGTGGAGTCCCTCCTGGACGACCGCGCGGCAGGCGCCCGCATCGGCGCGGAGTCCCTCGCCTTCGTCCGCGAGAACCACGACGGCCGCCGCACGGCCGCTGCGCTGAGCAGCTTCCTGCAGTAACGCCGAACCCCCGCTCCCGCGCGCGGCTGCACCGCCTCCGCGCGCGGGGCTGTACCCATCTGCGCCTCCGGCGCGTCGGCGCGACCAGGCAGACCTGCGCTCCAAGGCGCGGCTGCAACACCCAGGGGCGCGAGGAGCGGCGCGAGCAACCCATTGACGTGCGGATGGCCCTGTTGCCGGGGGACCATCTGCACGCCGTTGGCTCGTCGCGCGGTTCCCCGCGCCCCTTTGGTGGTTCAGCGATCTCAGAGCTCGAAGAGTGCCCCGTCGCGTTCGGTGTAGCGGGAGCCCGTCCGGGGGCAGACCCACTCGTTCGTGGCCGGGTCCTGGTCGAGGCGGAGGCCGGCGCGGCCGACCCAGCCGATGCGGCGGGCGGGGACACCGGCCACGAGGGCGAAGTCGGGGACGTCGCGGGTGACGACCGCGCCCGCGGCGACGAGGGCCCAGCGGCCCACCCGCACGGGTGCCACGCAGACGGAGCGCGCGCCGAGCGACGCGCCCTCGGCGACGGTGACGCCCACCGGCTCCCAGTCGCCGCCGCGCTTCAGCTTGCCCTCGGGGTCGACCGAGCGGGGGTAGTGGTCGTTGGTGAGCACGACCGCGGGACCGACGAAGACGCCGTCGGCCAGCTCCGCCGGCTCGTAGACCAGCGCGTGGTTCTGCAGCTTCACGTTGTTGCCGATGCGGACGCCCGGGCCGACGTACGCGCCGCGGCCGATCACGCAGCCGGTGCCGAGCTGGGCCTTCTCGCGGATCTGGGCGAGCTCCCAGACAGTGGTGCCGTCGCCGAGATCCGCCGTGGGGTCGACCTGGGCCGTGGGTTGGACGCG
The DNA here is from genome assembly GCF_000787835.1 of Streptacidiphilus melanogenes. GTDB lineage: Bacteria > Actinomycetota > Actinomycetes > Streptomycetales > Streptomycetaceae > Streptacidiphilus > Streptacidiphilus melanogenes. The sequence continues at coordinate 117,005 of NZ_BBPP01000005.1, read as the reverse complement.
TGCGTTCATGCGCCGACCGTACGGCCTTCCGGTGACGAGCAGGGGAAGTCAGGCCTTCAAGCGGGTGACGAGGTTCCGCGTCGCGAGCTGCACCTGCGGCTTCTCCAGCGCGGCCCCGCCGCCCAGCGCCAGCGCCCAGCCGAAGGTGCCCGCGTTGAAGACCCAGCCGCCCGCCGTGGACCGGTACAGCGTGGTGTTCTGCTGCTGCGGGCGGTTGCGTCCGGCCGCGCGGAACTGGGAGTCGGAGAGCAGCAGGTACTGCCTCGCCGCAGGCAGCGCGACGCCCTTCTGCCGTCCGTCGGCCTCGCCGCTGATCAGGTCGGGGACGAGGTCCCCGTCGATCAGGCCGGTGCCCTGCCAGAACCAGTGCGCGCTCTCGGTCACCACGAGCGGGGACGACCCGACCACCGCGCCGGTGTACTGACCGCCGAGGAGCCGCTGCTCGGCCCGCGTCGAGTTGGGCGCGGCCCGGCGCCAGAACGTGCTCGGGCCGGTGGGGTCGTGGACCGGGTCGGGATCGGTCTTGTAGCAGGTCATCAGCGGGTAGCCGGACGGGTCCCGGTCGATGCGGACCTTCCAGTAACAGTCGTTGGCCGCGAACGTCGCGAGCGAGAGGCCCCCGGCGACGGCCTGCTCGACGGTCTGCCGTATCTGCGCCGACCAGTACTCGTCGTGGCCGCTGAACAGCAGGGCCTGGTGCCTCGTCGGCGCCACGCGGCCCTCGTGCAGGTCGAGGTTGGTGGCGTAGGTGACGTCCATGCCCTCCCGCTCGGCCCAGGAGACGAAGGCCAGGTCGAGTGCGAACTCCGCCGGCATGCCGTCGTGCTGGTAGGGCCGCTGGAAGCTCACCGCCCGGGAGCGCTGCGGGTAGTGGCGGACGTACTGCTCGTGCGGGACCGGCTCGGCCGGGTACGCGCGGCCGTCCGGCGCCTTGGCACGCGCCGCGGGGTCGGCGGCCGAGGGCAGGAAGCCGTAGTAGAGGCTGCGGCCGAGCACGCCGTCGAACGGATACTGGTTGTAGGCCTGGTAGGTGTTGAACGGCAGCACCACGAGGAAGGTGCTCGCCCGGCTGTCGTCGCGCACGGCGAACGGCACGGCGGTGCGCTCGCCGTGCTCGGTGGTGAAGGAGGCGAGGTACAGCCCGCTGACCCAGTCCTGCGGGATCTCCAGCGACCAGCCGGGCTCCCATTCGGTGCGGACCGTGGCGGTCGGCCCGTCCACCTGCGGGGCGGACTGTCGATTCCCGCGCTGCGTCGGGCCGGTCGTCAGCAGTCGCCCGCCCGCACCGCCGTAGTGGCCCATCCGGAAGATCGCGACGGAGTAGGACTGCGGTTCGGCGGTGGCGACGTGGAAGGTGATCCGCTCGCCGTGGGCGACGCTGGTGGTGTCGGCGAAGGCCTTGATCTGGCTCAGGTCGTCCGTGACGGGCTTCGCGCCGCGGTCGTTCGACACCCAGGCCCGGCTGCCGGCCTCGCCGTTCTCGCGGATGATCGGGTTCCCGGTCCGGACGTCGGCGGGCCTGGCCGTCGCGGGACCGCCTCCGCCGTCGTCGCTGTCGCCGGCACAGCCGGCCAGGCTCGCCAGTCCGGCCGCACCGGCGGCCACCCCTGCGGTCGCTGCGGCGGCTCGACCCACTCCGCGCAGCAGGCCGCGTCTCGTGACTTCCCGCATCCGCAGGTCCCTCGTCCTCGCAGGCATTGCAGTCTTCCGGCGGGGAGTCTAGGCCGACGGCATGATCTCCCAGCGGCCCGTGGGGCCCTCGGCGGGCACTGTGACGCGATTGCGTCCGCGCGGCCCCTCGGAACTCATGCCCTGTCCAACTGGCGTTCAGTTGTGGGGCCGGTCACGGCTCGAAGCGGTAACCCATCCCGGGCTCGGTCAGCAGGTGCCGGGGGCGGGCCGGTTCGCGTTCCAGCTTCCGTCGCAGCCCTGCGAAGTAGACGCGCAGGTAGTTGGTGTGCTCCTCGTGCCCCGGCCCCCAGACCTGGCGCAGGATATGACTGCCCGTCACGAGTCGGCCCGGGTGCTGCAGCAGCACCGTGAGGATCCGCCACTCCGTCGGCGTCAGCCGGGGCGAGGAACCGCCCTCCTCGGCCGGGGCGACCACACAGCGCTCCAGGTCGACGACGTGGTCGCCGATGCGCACGGGTGCCGCGAACGGTTCCTCGCTGGTGGGACGGCGCAGCGCCGCCCGCACCCGGGCGAGGAGTTCGTTCATGGCGAAGGGCTTGGTGACGTAGTCGTCCGCGCCCGCGTCCAGCGCGGAGACCTTCTCGCGGGAGTCGGCGCGACCGGAGAGGACGATGACCGGGGCCGAGGTCCACGCACGCAGCGAGTGCAGGACCTCCATGCCGTCGAGCCCGGGAAGCCCGAGGTCGAGGATGACGGCGTCCGGCGGGTTCTTGGTGGCCTCCTGGAGCGCGCGGGGGCCGTCGGACGCGGTGGACACCTCGTAGTGCCGGGCCCGGAGGTTGATCTGCAGGGCCTTCAGCATCTGGGGCTCGTCGTCGACGACCAGAATCCGGCTCATACCGGCTCGTCCTCCTTCTCGTTCGGCTCCACCACGTCGTCGACGTCCGCCACGGCCCCGTCCGCCACGTGCTCGTCCGCCATGGGCTCCTCCGCGGCGGCCGGAAGCGACACCACCATGGTCAGACCCCCGCCGGGCGTGTCCTCGGGCTGCAGGGTGCCGCCCATCGCCTCGGTGAGGCCGCGGGCCAGCGCCAGGCCAAGGCCGACGCCGGTGGAGTTGTCGTTGTCGCCGAGTCGCTGGAAGGGCTGGAACATCTCCTCGCGGTTCGACTCGGGCAGGCCGGGACCGCGGTCGACGACGCGCAGCTCGACCCGGTCGCCGAGTGCGCTCGCGCTGAGCAGCACCGGATGGCCGGAGGCGTGGCGCAGGGCGTTGCCGACGAGGTTGGCCACGACGCGTTCCAGCAGCGGACCGTCGACGACCACGTCGGGGATCCCGTCCAGACCCAGCGTCTCGACCGGCACCTCGGCCTCGGCGGCGTCGGGGCCGAGCGAGTCCAGGGCGGTCGCCAGCACCTCCTCCAGCGCGGTCGGGTGCAGCTGGAGCGAGAGCGCGCCCGCCTGCAGGCGGGACATGTCGAGCAGGTTCTCCACCAGGCGGGTCAGCCGCTCCAGCGAGACCTCGGCGGTGCCCAGCAGCTCGCGCTGGTCCTCACGGCTGAATTCGACGTCGTCGCCGAGCAGCGAGGAGACCGAGGCGAGCGCCACCGCGAGGGGGGTGCGCAGGTCGTGGCTGACGGCGGCGAGCAGCGCGGTGCGCAGTCGGTCGGCGGCCTTGACGGGCTCGATCTCGGCGGCGGCCTCGGCCAGCCGGGTCCGTTCCAGGGCGACGGCGACGTGCGCGGCGAAGGCCGCCAGCACACGCCGGTCGGAGGCGGGCAGCGGGCGGCCGCGCAGCACGAGCGACGCGCTGCCGCCGACCGGGACGACCTCCGCGCCCGGCTGGTCCGCCAGTTCCTCGGGCGCGACCACGCGGTCCACGAGGTCGACGCGGTCGAAGGCGAAGGTCTCCCGCAACCGGGCGAGCAGCGCGGGAACGGCCTGGTCGCCGCGGAGCACGCTGCCGGCGAGCGCGGAGAGCGTCTCGGCCTCGGCGGTGGCGCGCGCGGCCCGGCCGGCGAGCTTGGTCGCGGTGTCGACGATCCCGGCCACGAGCAGGCCCACCAGTGCGAAGACGGCCAGTGCCAGGACGTTGTTGGGCTCGGCGATGGTGAACCGGTGGATCGGCGCGATGAAGTAGTAGTTCAGCAGCACCGAGGCGGTGACCGAGGCGACTAGCGCGGAGACCAGGCCGCCCAGTGTGGAGATGCCGACGACCAGGGCGAGGAAGAGCAGGGTCTCGCTGGTGAGGTTGATGGTTCCCCGGGTCTGGCACAGGATCGCGGTCAGCACGAAGGGCAGCACGAGCCCGCACACGAGCCCGGCCCGGCGGCGCGTCGTCGACCGGCCGTAGCGGGGCCGTGCGCCGCCAAGCCCCTCGGGCGTGTGCCGCCCGCGTCCGGAGCCCTCGTGGGTGACCATGTGGACGTCGATGTCGCCGGAGAGCTCGATCGTGGTCTCGCCGATGCCGCGTCCGCCGGTCAGCGCGCGGCGCAGCACTCCGCGGCGGCTGGTGCCGAGCACCAGCTGGGTGGCGTTCGCGGCACGGGCGAAGTCGAGCAGGGCGGTGGGCACGTCGTCGCCGACGACGGAGTGGTAGCTGCCGCCGAGCGACTCGACCAGGTGCCGCTGGGAGGCGAGCGCGGCGGGATCCGCATCGGCCAGGCCGTCGCTGCGGGCGACGTGGACGGCCAGCAGCGCGCCGCTGCCCGCGCGGTCGGCGATCCGCGCGGCGCGGCGGATCAGCGTCTCGCCTTCCGGCCCGCCGGTCAGGGCGACGACGACGGTCTCGCGGGTCTCCCACACCTTGTGGATCTCGTGCTCGGCCCGGTAGCGACGCAGGCCCTCGTCGACGCGTCCGGCCAGCCACAGCAGCGCGAGCTCGCGCAGGGCGGTGAGGTTGCCGATGCGGAAGTAGTTGGACAGCGCGGCGTCGACCTTCTCCGCCGCGTAGACGTTGCCGTGGGCCATGCGCCGGCGCAGGCCCTCCGGGGCCATGTCGACCAGCTCGATCTGGTCGGCGCGGCGCACCACCTCGTCGGGGACGGTCTCGCGCTGCGGCACACCGGTGATCTTCTGGACCACGTCGTTGAGCGACTCCAGATGCTGCACGTTGACGGTGGTCAGCACGTCGATCCCGGCGTCGAGGAGCTCCTGGACGTCCTGCCAGCGCTTGGCGTTGCGGCCGCCGGGGACGTTGGTGTGCGCGAGCTCGTCGACGAGCACCACCTCGGGCCGCCGGGCCAGCACGGCGTCGAGGTCCAGCTCCTCGAACCGCCCGCCGCGGTACTCGCGACCGACGCGGGGGACCAGCGGCAGGTCGGCGACCCGCTCCTCGGTGTGCTGGCGCCGGTGGCTCTCGACGTACCCCACGACGACGTCCTGGCCGCGCTCCACCCGCCGGTGGGCCTCGTCCAGCATCTTGCAGGTCTTGCCGACTCCCGGCGCTGCGCCGAGGAAGACCTTCAGCCTCCCGCGACCCGTACCCGTGCTTCCCGCCATCGCGCCGTGCCTCCTTGCCGCTCTGCCCGGCGTCCACCGTTCACACAAACGCACGCCGAGCCCGCGACGGGTCGCCTTGACGGCTCCTTGCCGGTCCGGGCCGCCTCCCATACGGATTCTTGACGCGGCCCGCGCCCGGGCTCCGTCCGTCGATCCGGAGGTGAACAATGCATGGATGCCATTAAAACTGATGCATGAAAGCCACATAACTTGCTAATGTGAAGGCACTAAGCCGCAGAGGCCTGCGATTCACGGAAAGAACCGATACGCCATGCCCGAGACCGCCACCGCAGCAGTGACCGCCCGTGTCATCGTCGGTGTCCGCGACTCCGCGAAGGGCCGTGCGCAGCTGCGCCGGGCCGCGGCGGAGGCCCGCCGCACGGGCGCGGTCCTGGTCCCGGTCCTCGCCTGGTCCCCCACCGGCGGCGAGCCGCTGTACCGCACCCGCCCCTGCCCCGAGCTGGCCCGGGTCTGGGAGCAGCGCGCCTGCACGACGCTCGACGCGGTCGTCCGGGAGACGCTGGCTTCGGAGCAGCTCCCTGCGGCGGTCCGCCCCGTCACCGTCCGCGCGGCCTCCCTGAGCGACGCCGTCACCGCGACGGCGACCGCCCCGACGGACCACGTCTTCGCCCCCTCGGTCCGCCCCGCCTTCCTCACCCGCCTCGGCCTGCAGCACCGCCCGGCCCTGGCCCACTGAGCGACCCGAGGGCTACCGGTCAACGGAACTCCCGCAGGCGCGGCCGCACGCCTGCGGCCAGCAGGACGAGAGCTCCGGCGACGCAGCCCAGCTGCACCCACAGGGCTGCGTCCGCGTGCCCCGCGCCCGCCGTGGAGGCGGAGACGTAGGCCTGCTGGTTGATGTCGATCAACCGGCGCAGCGCCGCGTCGTGGGCGTCGAAGTCGGCGTTCGAGCCGCCCGGGGCGAGGCTCGTGCAGTAGGCGATCGCGTCCTCCAGGCGGCCGGAGGCGACCAGGGCGCGGATCCTGCGGTCGTCGGCCTGGTACGCCTGGAACGCGAGGAGCGTCCTCATCGCCGCCGCGCCCTCCCCCGGGAAGGTGATGTTGTGGAACTCCCGCCCGTACTCCCCGCCGAAGCGGATGTCCGCGGGGTTCTGCTTCACGGCCGCCACCGCCGACGCCAGCGCGGTGTCGTACGCGCCCAGCTGCGCGCCGTCGAGCGAGAGGATCCGGTCGGTGTCCGTGACGAAGTCCGCCTGGTACTGCGTCCGGCGGTCCGCGTCGAGCACGTAGCGGCTCTCCGCCGCATTGGAGTCGGCCACGGTCGCGCGAGCCTGGGTCAGGGCGACGACCGAGTCGTACGCGTCCTTGCGCGCGGTGAAGAGGTCCTGCCGCTCGCCGTCGAGGAACGAACCGGCCGTGGAGAGCAGCACCGCGAACAGCACGGTGGCCGCCGCCAGGGCGGGGTTGACGATGCGTCGGAAGCGGATCGTCAGCCAGACCTGGGTGCCGAGCAGCGCCGCCACCAGCGCACCGCCGAGCAGCACCAGCCACAGGCCGGCCGTGTCGAGCGCGCCGCGTTCGTCCGTGTAACTCTGCTCGAAGGCCTGGTCGTTGGCCTGGACGAGCGAGTGCGCGGCGGGCAGCAGCTGCCCACGCATCAGGTCCGTGGCCTGGCGGTACTCGGCGAGCGCCGACGGGTCCGGGTGTCCGGCGGGGGCGTTCGCGTGGGTGTTGAGCTCCAGCGCACGGGCCGCGAGATCCTGGTAGCGGCCCATCCCGTCGAGGATCGCGGCGAGTGCCGTCTGCGCGGCGGCGTTGCCGGACGCGTCGAGGGTGGCCTGCTGCAGGTCCTTGTCGGCGTCGGTGCGGTCGGTGACGTACTGCTGCCGCGCGGTGGCGAGGTTCCCGGCCAGCTTCGGGTCGTCGCCGAACATCAGCTGGTTCGCCGCCTGTGCGTCCAGGTCGGTCAGCGACTGGTAGAGCGCACCGGCGTCGGTGACCTGCGGCGCCTCGTGCTGCGCGATCCGGTCCCAGGCGCCGCGGGCTCCGGTCGAGGCCCCGGCGAGCACCCCGCCCAGCAGGACCGCGAGCAACGCGCACCCGGCGGTCGCCCAGCGCAGGCGTGCGGGCGTCGTGAGCGGCTCACGGACGCGACCGCGCCCGGGCGAGCGCGCCGGATCCCGCGGCCGCGCACCGTCCCCCGCTCCCGCTCCCGCTCCCGACGCGTCCTGTCCCTGCGGCCGCTCGACAACCGCGACCCGTTCCCCCACCGTCGTCATCCCCGCCGAGCCTTCTCCCCGTCTCCGACCTGTCGGCCTCGGGCGTCAACTCTCCTGCGGAGCAAGGGCGTGGGCCGTCTTCCTGACGCGCTCTTAGCGCCGGGCCAACGGTTCTTGACGACTTGTTGTCGTTGCCTGCGGCCGGTGGCTCCCGAGCGGCCGCGCCCTCAGGCGGGCACGCTCTCCGGCATCGGCAGGTGCCGTCCTCCGGTCAGCAGCGTGCAGACCGGGGTGTGCGGGCGGTGCCCGCCGTGGTGGGGGTGGTCGATCCGGACGCTGATCGGCGTCGGCGGGTCACCGGGCAGCTCGGCCTCCAGCACGGTCGTGCCGGTGCCGCGCTGGTGGTGGTAGCCGACCTCCTTGCCGTCGACGAGGAGGAGCAGGTCCTCGGTGCGCCAGGTGAAGCCGGTGCGCAGGTCGAGGGAGACGGAGTGGCCGTCGAGGTCGAGGTGGTAGTGGTGCCGCGTGCTCATCCTGGCCTCCCGGGCCGCCGGAGACGCCCCCCTCAGCTACCACGATAAGCCCGGGGTCCGGCGCCTAGCCCTGGCGCTTGTGGCGCCGCCAGGCCCACACCCCGACGACGAGCAGGACGATCCCGGCGATCACTACGGCCACCACCTGACCGGCCTGCTTCTCGACCCGCTGGTAGGCCTGACCGGCCAGGTATCCCAGCAGGGTGAAGCCGATCCCCCAGGTGATCCCGCCGAGCGCGTTGAAGAGGAGGAACCGGCGGTAGGGCATCTTCGAGATGCCGGCGAGGGCGGGCATCACCGCACGGAAGAAGGCGATGAACCGGCCGAAGAAGACCGCGGCCGCCCCGCGGTCCCGGATCATCTCCTGCGCCGCCCCCAACCGCTCCCGGTGCCGCTGGAGCGGCCGGATGCCGAGGATCCGGTCCCCGAAGTGGTGGCCCACCTCGTATCCCACGCTGTCGCCGAGGATGGCGGCGAGGACGACCACCAACGCGATGCCCCAGTACGTCACGTGCCCCTGGTTGGCCAGCACCCCGCCGAGGACGGCGGCGGTCTCGCCCGGCAGCACGAAGCCGACGAAGAGCGCGTCCTCGAAGAAGACCAGCGCGCCCACGACCGCGTACACGACCGGCCCGGACAGGCCGGCCAGCCAGTTGGTGATCGCTCCCATGGCCCCCAGTCTGCTCCACGCGTCCGGCGCAGGGGCGGCACTGCGCGCGGAAGTCCTCCCGGTTTGCACCTCGGGAAGCGCCTCCGGCGGCCTGCCTACAGTGGCCTCATGAGGATCTTTCTTGCCGGGGCGGGCGGAGCCATCGGGCGGCGGCTGGTGCCGATGCTCGTGGACGCGGGGCACGAGGTCGTGGGGACCTCCCGGAGCGAGGCGGGCGCGCAGCGCGTCCGCGCGCTCGGCGCGGAGGGCGTCCTCGTGGACGCGCTCGACGCCGACCGGCTGCGGGGGGCGGTCGCGGCCGCCGCGCCGGAGGCGGTCCTGCACCAGCTGACGGACCTGTCCGCGGCCGACGGTGCGGCCAACTCGCTTCTGCGCCGCGCGGGGACGCGCAACCTGGTCGACGCCGCGCGGGCGGCGGGCGTGCGCAGGATCGTCGCGCAGTCGATCAGCTGGGTGTACGTCGGAGGCGACGCACCCGCCGACGAGGGCGAGCCACTGGACCTGCACTCTCCCCAGCCGCGCGGTGGGATGGTGGGCGCCGTCGCGGAGCTGGAGCGGATCTCCGCGGAGCTGCCCCACGCGGTCGTCCTGCGCAACGGACTGCTCTACGGGCCGGGCACCTGGTACGCGCCCGGCGGGCCCGTCGCCGCCGCGCTGCGCGGCGAGGAGGGCGGTCCCTACCTGGCCGGGCTCACCGCCGACGCGGGCGTGAGCTCCTTCGTGCATGTCGACGACGCGGCCACGGCGGTTCTCGCCGCGCTGGAGTGGCCCTCCGGGCCGGTCAACATCGTGGACGACGAGCCCGCGCCCGCCGCCTCCTGGCTGCCCGTGCTCGCCGCGGCCCTCGACGCACCCGCTCCCGCTCCTTCGGACGCCGAACCCGCCGCCTGGGCCCGCGGCGCTGCGAACTCGCTGGCCCGCAGCCGCGGTTGGACGCCACGCCGGCGCTCCTGGCGCACCGGCTTCGCCGACCGGCTCGACTGAGCGGACTCGGGAGAGGCAGAAAGGACGAGGCGCGAGGGGTGGACAGTCACCCTCGCGCCCCGTCAGCTCATGCGGTCAGCGCCGCTTCTGGAGCCGCCTAGCGCCGGGCCAGCGCGTCGACGAAGAGCGGGCCGTTGATGGTGCCCCAGCCGCTCGCCAGGTCATAGCCCTTGGTGGCGTTGTAGCCGGTGACCTTGTTGAAGGAGTTGTTGCCGGAGGTCACGTCCACGATGCCGTTGCGGGCCGCGTTGTGCTGGCCCATCCAGTACAGCTTCGGGGTGATCAGGCCGAGGTCGTGGCCCGCCTTCTGGTCCGCCATCGCGACGATGCCGGAGAAGATCGGGGTCGCCTCGCTGGTGCCGCCGACCAGGCCCCAGCCGTCGTTCTTCGGGTTCGGGTCGAAGGTCTGGTAGACCCAGGCCGCGCCGTTGACCGCCGCGGTCATGCTGATGTCCGGGGTGCCGCGGTGATTGCCGGTGACCTTGGCCTCGCCGTTCTGGAAGAACGGCCGGCTGAAGACACCGGAGACGCCGCCGCCGCCCGCGCCGTAGCCGTCGTTCCACACCACGTCGGGCTTGAGGCGGTTGCCCTTGTCGTCCAGCGTCAGCTGGGTGCCGCCGACGGAGGTGACCATCGGGTCCGCGGAGGGCCACGAGTCGACCCGCTGGGTGTAGAGCTGCCCGGCCGCGTTCGAGTCGGTGGCGCCCGCGTCGCCGGAGGCGCCGAGGACGGTCACGCCCTTCTTGTAGGCGTCGGCGAACGCGTAGCGCAGCGCCTGCAGCGAGGGCGTGCCGTTCTTGCCGTAGCCGGGGAAGGTGTTCTCGGTGGCGCCGAAGCTCTGGGATATGACGTCACCCCAGTGGTGGTCGATCGCGTACTTCTCCGCCGCCATCATCTCCGGGAAGCCGGTGGTGCCCTCGGTCTCGGCGACGCCGGTCTCGATCAGCATGATCTTGGCGCCAGGGGCGATCGCGTGCGCGTACTCGACGTCCAGGGTGGTCTCGCCCGCCCAGCCGAGCTGGTCGGGGGTGCCGGTGAACTTCGGGACGCTGCCCCACTGCTTCACGTCGACCTTGGTGTCGGGCAGGCCGAAGGACTTGTCGAAGGCGGTCAGGTCCTTCTGGATCGTCGGCGAGCCGAAGGAGTCGACGATGACGATGGTGCGGCCCTTGCCGGTGATGCCGGACTTGTACAGCGGGGCCAGGTCGTAGGCCTTGCGGTACTGCGTCGGGGTGTAGCAGCGGATGTGGATCTTGCTGAGGCAGGTGCTCGTCGGCAGGACCGAGCTCATGCCCGACGCGAGCAGGTGGCCCTGCGAGGCCGGAACCGGCTTCGGCAGCGCGGCCTGCGCCGTCGCCCCCGAGGCGAGGGCGGTGCCGGGCGCGACGCCGGTGAAGGTGAGCAGTGCTGCTGCCCCCGCGGTCACCGCGGACGCCGCACGGAGAGTGCGCGAACGTGCGATGGAACGACCCATGCTTCTCCTCAGGCTCACAGTGGCGTGCACGCGAGCACCGGGGGACATACGAAACACCTGAAGAACACGTCACCCCCACCCCCGAGCCGCGGCACCGCCGCAACAGTGCGGACGATGCTGCCGCATGGCCGACCGGTCCCACCACCCCCCGACCGGGGGGTGTAACCCCGCCCAGGGGTGTGATCTTCGAGAGACCCGACGCTCCGTCAGTCACCCCGCGTCACAAGGCCTGGCCGGCCGGCTGGAGTCCGGCGCTCACCGGGCGAGCACGACGGCAGAGGCGAGGTGCAGCACCGCGAAGGTCCCGGCCCCGAGCGTCATGCCGCGGTTCCGGTGCCGCGCTCCGATCGCCGCGTCGCCGACCTGTGCCATCCCGGCCACCAGCAGCATCGGCCGGACGGCCGCTGCGGACGTGCCGGCCAGCAGCATGACCGCCGTGGTCAGGCCCAGCGGGACGGCCCGCACCGCGTAGGCCCGCGCGTAGAGACCCGTCCCCGCCGTGACGGGCTCACCCTGCGCCAGCAGGATTCCGGGCCGGGCCACCCCGGCGACACTGGACCCCGCGCTGACCAGCGCCGCCAGCGCGTTGGCGATCAACAAGACCGTCATTGGCCATCTCCCTGAATCATTCTAGCTCTGAACGATATGCCCGAACGTATCATTCACAGCGCGAGCGATGTCAAGGCCCGTCCCGCCGACCGAGCGAAAGGCGGTCGACCCCGGCGCACCCTCCTCCGGGCGGTCGACTAGGCTCTCCGAACTCATATGAAATGCCCATCGAGCTGTGAAGGACCTGTCGCATGCGGCTCACGGTGATCGGCACCGGCTACCTGGGCGCCACCCACGCGGCGTGCATGGCGGAACTGGGACACGAGGTCCTCGGCGTCGACGTCGAGCCCGACCGGATCGCCGCCCTCCGCTCCGGCCGACTCCCCTTCTACGAGCCGGGGCTGGACGAGCTCGTCGCCAAGCACGTCGCATCCGGCCGGCTGCGCTTCACCACCTCCTACGAGGAGGCCGCGGCCTTCGCCGACGTCCACTTCTCCTGCGTGGGCACCCCGCAGCGCGCGGACGGCGACGGCGCGGACCTGCGCTACGTCGACGCCGTCGTGGAGACCCTGGCTCCCTTCCTGGAGCGCCCGGCGCTCGTCGTCGGCAAGTCCACGGTCCCGGTCGGGACCGCGGCCAGGCTCTCCGCGCGGCTCGCCGAACTCGCGCCCGCGGGGGCGGCCGCCCGGCTCGCCTGGAACCCCGAATTCCTGCGCGAGGGCTATGCGGTGGAGGACACGCTCCGCCCGGACCGGCTGGTCTTCGGCATCGACCCGGCCACGCCCGAGACGGAGTCGCTGCTGCGCGAGGTCTACGCGACGCCGCTCGCCGAGGGGGTGCCGGTCGTCGTCACCGACTTCCCGACCGCCGAGCTGGTGAAGACCGCAGCCAACGCCTTCCTGGCCACCAAGATCTCGTTCATCAACGCCATGGCCGAGGTCTGCGAGGCGACCGACGCCGACGTCACCGAGCTCTCCCGGGCGCTCTCCTTCGACACCCGCATCGGCGGCCGGTTCCTGAACGCCGGCGTCGGCTTCGGCGGCGGCTGCCTGCCCAAGGACATCCGGGCGTTCCGGGCCCGAGCCGAGGAGTTGGGCGCGGGCCCGGCCCTCGCCTTCCTCGGCGAGGTCGACGCGATCAACCTCCGCCGCCGCGACCGCGTGGTCGCGCTCGCCGAGGAGCTCTGCGGCGACGAGCTGTCGGGGTGCCGGGTGGCCGTCTGGGGCGCCGCGTTCAAGCCGGAGTCGGACGACATCCGCGACTCGCCCGCACTGGACGTCGCCGCGCGCCTGCGTCGCCGCGGCGCGCTGGTGAGCGTCCACGACCCCAAGGCGCTGGACAACGCGCGCAAGCGCCACCCGGAACTCGACTACGCCACCGGGGCGTTGGAGGCGGCCCAGGACGCGGATCTGGTCGTCCACCTGACCGAGTGGGCGGAGTACCGCGCCCTGGACCCCAAGGCGGTCGCCGAGGTCGTGGCCACACCCCGGCTCATCGACGGCCGCAACGCCCTGGACACCACCGCCTGGCGCGCGGCCGGCTGGACCGTCCGCCCCCTCGGCCGCCCCTGACCCGGGCACCGGCCGAAGCGCAGGGCCGCCGCCGGGGCATCGACGCGCCCCGGCCGCGGCCGTCCGGTCAGCTGTTCTGTTCGATCTTGAGCAGCGAACTGAGCACGTAGCTTGCGGCGGCGTGCCCGGCGGTGTTCGCCAGGGCGTCCGGCGTGCTCGCCGAGGCGCCGGTCAGCCCGGACTCGGCGAGGTACAGGAACCGGCCGCTGACCGCGTGCGTCACGGCACAGCCCGCCTTGCCGACGCAGAACGAGTCCACGTTGTCGCCGTAGAGCGGCGTCACCTTGCCGGTGAACGCGGCGCCCGCGGCCTGCGCGTCGGACTTGCTGTGGAAGACCACCACCGCCACGGTGACCGCGTGGTTGCCCGAGGCGTAGGTGCCCCGCAGCACCTGGGCGCACCCGTTCTTGGTGAGCACGGTGCCGAGCCCGTCCATGCTGGCCTTCCAGCACGGGTCGGTGTTCTCGTCCTCGGTCCTCGTGAAGGTCTTGCCGTCGATCGTCAGCGTCTTCTTGGCGAAGACGTCGGCCGGGGCGAGCGGGGGCGTGTGGCTGGGCGAGGGGTCGGACGAGGCCGTGGCCGGGGCGGACGGACTCGCCGAGGCCACGGGGGCGGGCGAGGTGGACGGACCGGCGTTGGTGTGGCCCTTGGAGCCGGAGAGGCCGAACCAGACCACACCGCCGATCACGGCCAGGCTCGCGACGAGCGCCCCGGAGAGGATCATCCGCCGCTTGCGCCGGCCGTTGCGCTCGTAGTCGGCGGCCATGCCGGCCCAGTCCGGCTCCCCCTGCCCGCCAGGCCCGCCCTGCGGGGCCGCGTACATCTGCTGCGGAGGCGGGTTGGTGGGCTGCTGCGGCTGCGGGTAGCCGTAGCCGGGCGCGCCGAACTGCTGTGCCGGGGCGCCCGCCTGTGTCGGGGCGCTGTGCGGCGAGGGCTGGGCGGGAGTCGCCGGCTGGACCCGCTGCGTGGGTATCGGCTGCTGCGGCGCGGGCTGCACGTACTGCTGCGGCGGCGCCGGCGGCGGGACGGGCTGAGGCTGCACCGGCTGAGGCTGTACGGGCTGAGGCTGCGCCGGCACCGGCGGCTGCTGCGGGTAGAGCCGCGGGTCCTGCGGAGAGGACGAGCCTGACGAGGCTTCGGACATGGCGGGTTCCTCCATCGATGACTTTCGGTGCCAGGACGAGTCTGACTGATCCCGCCCTTGATGGAGGCGGTCGGGGAGCGATCGGGCCACACATCCGGACCCGTCAGCGAGCGCGCGCCGCCGCCGTGCCCGACGGCCGTTCCTGGCTCGTGTTCTGACGGACTGTCCGCGTCGGAGCGGAATTGACAGGAAAGAGCGGCAGGGGTCCTGGTCCCACCAACTTCATTCCGAAATCGAGTACTGACCCTTCATCACCGATGCATAACAGTTCGCTGAATGACCGTTGTTCTGCACGTATTTGTCCAAGTTTGCCACACGTCACCGTCATACCATCCTCTGGTGCCGCCGGTCGCGGCTTCGGACTCAATGCGGTCAGCCGCAGGCAAGAACGGACGGACATGCTGGCCTTCCTGCTCGAACTCGGCAGGTGGTGGACCGACGGCTCGGTCTACCCGTTTGCCCTGTTCATGGCACTCATCTGGTTTCTATGGGTCGTCAGGATCGTGCTGGCACGCCGATACAAGCCGTGGAAGCGGCCGTACTCCGCGACCACATCCGTGATCATTCCGGTGGTCGACGAGCCGGAGGAGCTCTTCCGCGACGTGCTGCGGCGGATCCTGATCCAGCGTCCGACCGAGATCATCGTGGTCATCAACGGGCGCCGCAATCCCGTGCTCGAGAAAATCTGCGCGGACGTCGGCGTGCACTGGGTCTGGACGGAGATCCCGGGCAAACGCAACGCACTGAAGATCGGCCTCGAGGAGTCAAGCGGCGAGATCGCCGTCCTCGTCGACTCCGACACCATCTGGACCGACAACACCCTGAGCGAGCTCATCAAGCCCTTCCGCGACGCCGAGGTGGGCGGGGTGACCACCCGTCAGCGCATTCTCGAGCCGAGTCGCGCCGTGCTGACGCGCTGGGCCGACTGGCTCGAGAGCGTCCGATGCCAGTACTCGATGCCCGCGATGAGCGTCCTCGGCACCGTCGGCTGCCTGCCCGGCCGCACCATCGCCTTTCGCAGCAGCATTCTCTTCGACTGCCTCGACGATTTCCTGTCCGAGAAGTTCCTCGGCGTCTTCCTCGAGGTGAGCGATGACAGAACGCTGACCAACTACACGTTGAAGCGCGGATACCGGACCGTTTACCAGTCCACCTCCCTGGTCTACACCGACGCTCCGTTGCGCGTGACCAAACTCGCCAAGCAGCAGTACCGCTGGGCACGCGGCTCGCAGTACAACACGCTGCGGATGCTGCCCTGGATGCTGCGGCACGCGAAGGTGCTCTGCCTGTTCTACCTGACCGACATCGCCGTGCCCTTCGTCCTGCTCGGCACCTTCGGCTCCTGGGTGGCCGCGGCCTTCCACCGGTCCCGGCCCGGCATCTACAACGCCCTGCCCCTGCCCGGCGACCCGACCAGGTCCCTGGTGCTCGTCGTCGTGCTGGCGACCGTGATGTCGCTGCTGTCGATCGCCATCCGCTTCGGCCGCCACTTCGCCTACCGGCCGCAGGACCTGCTGTTCCTGCCGACCTTCATGCTCATCAACACGCTGCTGCTGCTCCCGGTGCGCCTGCTCGGTTTCTTCCGCTGCGCGCACAACGCGAGTTGGGGCACCCGGAAGGACAGCTTCGCCGGTGAGAAGAGCCACAGCCCGCTCGTTCTCGTGCCCTATGTGATCGGAGCCGTCATGCTGGCAGGGTCGGTGATGATGAGTGTCTAGGTCCGTCCAACGCCGTACCAAGCGACTGCACTGGTGGAACCGGGGCAGCGGCATCCGGCTCCGGATCTGGATGGCGGTCAACGTGCTGCTGCTGGCCACCATCAGCTACGGCGTCTACGCCGCCGTCCAGACCAAGGCGGAGGGGACGTCCTTCGCCGGTCTCGGCGTCACTCCCACCGCGCCCGGACTGCTCGGGCGCCTCGGCGGGGGCGGAGCCAAGCCCCGGAACACGGTCCCCGACAAGTCCCTCTTCCTCGACCCCAAGGGCGTCTACTTCGGGGCGGCGACGCCGGGCGCGCCGTACAGCTCGAGCGAGGTCTCCGCCGTGGCCGCGGCGGCCGGTGGGGTACGTCCCACGATGACGGAGTTCTTCGTCAACTGGACCCAGTCCTTCCGGCCCGCGATGCTCACCTCTGCCTACGACCACGGCACGCTGCCGGTGATCTCGTGGGAGCCCTGGGCCGGCGGCCAGGAGAACAACATCGGGGTCGGCCAGGTCCCCAAGAACAACGCGGACCAGCCCAAGTACCGGTTGGCGAACATCATCGACGGCTCCTTCGACTCGTACATCACCGCTTTCGCCCAAGGCGTCGCCGCCGCGAAGTGGCCTGTCGCGCTGCGCTTCGCGCACGAGATGAACGGCGGTTGGTACCCGTGGTCGGAGAAGACCAACGGCAACAAGGCAGGCCAGTACGTCGCCGCCTGGCGGCACGTCCACGACCTGTTCGAGAAGGCCGGGGCCACCAACGTCATCTGGGTGTGGAGCCCGAACATCATCCGGCCGGTGCCGCACACGAAGCTGAGCAGCCTCTACCCCGGTGACGCGTACGTGGACTGGGTCGGCCTGACCGGCTACGGCGTGCGCGAGAGCACGCCCGCGACGACCTTCGACCCGACGCTGCGCCAGGTCCGGGCGCTGACCAGGAAGCCGATCCTGATCACCGAGACCGGCGCCGAGCCGGACCACGACAAGGTCTCCTGGGTGCAGTCCTTCTTCCCGTGGCTGAAGCAGAACCGCGACGTCATCGGCTTCGTGTGGACCGAGAAGAACAAGAACTCGGGAGCCCTGTCCGACTGGCGCTTCGACGGCGACCCGCGGAGCGAGGACGCGTTCCAGGCCGGCATCAGCACAGCGCCGCTGGTCACCGGGCTGGGCAGCCTCACCCAACCTTCGAGCGGGAGCACCCGATGACCCCCGAGTCCGAGGACGGGTGGTTCACCCCCGCCCGTGCGCACCAGATCCCACCTCAGTCGCAACCGGTGCAGCAGCGCGAGTACGCCGCACGGCCCGCCCCCGCTGCCGGGTACGCGTCCGAGGCGCCGGCGCAGGACCCCTACCTCGCCATCGGCACCGAGAGCTCCGCGGGCTCCATGGCCGGCGACGAGTACATGTGGACCCACCCGGAGGAGGAGCCGCTCTACCCGGTCTCGGAGTCGGAGCCGGAGCCGGAGCCGCTCGACGAGAACGACGCCGAGGACCGGGGCGCCACCGGCGGCGCCGCCCGCGCCTGGCGCACCGCCGCGCTGCTGCTCGTCCCCTCGGCGGTCACCCTGGTGGTCGCCGGCTACCAGCTCGGGCACCGGCAGCTGTGGCAGGACGAGTCGGCCTCCTGGTGGGCGGCCACCCTCTCCTGGTCCCAACTGCTGCACCTGCTCGGCAACATCGACATCGTGCTGGCGCCGTACTACGCGCTGATGCACCTGTGGATCTCGGTCGCCGGCACCTCGGTGGTGGCCCTGCGGATCCCCTCGCTCGCGGCCATGGGCCTCTCGGCCGGACTGCTCGCGCTGCTGGGCCGCCGGATGTTCAACTCCCGGGTCGGCATGGTGGCGGGGCTGATCTTCGCGGTGCTCCCGGCGACCAGCCGGTACGGACAGGAGGCA
Organism: Streptacidiphilus melanogenes; assembly: GCF_000787835.1. Taxonomy (GTDB): domain Bacteria; phylum Actinomycetota; class Actinomycetes; order Streptomycetales; family Streptomycetaceae; genus Streptacidiphilus; species Streptacidiphilus melanogenes. The sequence goes on along the minus strand of NZ_BBPP01000005.1, from coordinate 99,165 downwards.
CGTCCCTACGCCCTCACCGTACTGGCCGTGCTCGCGGCGACGCTGCTGCTGTACCGGGCGCTCGACGACCCCCGGGCGGACCGCTGGGGCGGCTACGCGCTGTCCCTGCCGTTCACGGGCATGTTCCATCTGGTCGCCGCGCTCGTCCTGGCGGCCCATCTGGTGCTGGTCCTGGTGGTGGCGAGGAAGCGCTGGGGCGCGTGGGCGGCGGTGGTCGGCTTCTGCGTGGTCCCGGTGCTGCTGATCGCGCTGCTCGGGCACGGCCAGTCCGCGCAGGTCTCCTGGATCTCCACCGATCTGAAGGATCTCCCGCAGTTCCCCGGCCAGTTCTTCCTGTCCACCGACGGGATGTACGTCACCGTCGGTGCGGCGCTGCTCGGCCTGCTCTTCGCGCGGCGGTACTCCTTCGTGCTGCTGACCTGGGCGCTGGTGCCACCGGTGCTGCTCTTCCTGTCGCGTTCGGTGCTGAACCTGTTCCTGCCGCGGTACCTGCTCTTCACCCTGCCCGCCTGGGCGTTGCTCGCCGCCGTGGGCGTCTGCGGGCTGGCCGGGCTGGCCGGTCCGCGACGGAAGGGCCTGGTCGCCCGCCAGTTGGTCGCCGGGGTGGCGCTGGTCGGGGCGCTGGTCGCGGTCTGCCTGCCGGACCAGCGCGCGGTGCGGGTCAACCCACTCGCGGGTCAGCCGGACTTCCAGAGCGCGGCCGCGTGGCTGCTGCACCACCAGCAACCGGGCGACGGGGTCGCCTTCGCCGGCACCCGCGGGGTGCCGATCCGCACCATGGCCTACGCCATGCGCGGGTCGAGCGCGCAGCCCTCGGACGTCTTCCTGGCGCAGTCCCCGGCCGCCTCGGGAACGTACGAGGGCAAGCCGTGCGCGGTTCCGGCCACCTGTGCGGTCGGGGTGCAGCGGATCTGGCTGGTCTCCACCTCCACCACCGCGTCGTTCTACGACGGCTTGCCGGACAAGCAACGGGCGGTGCTGACACAGCAGTTCCGGGTGGTGTCCGAGCAGCGTTTCACCGGGGAACTGCGGGTGGTGCTGCTGGAGCGCCGCCCGGCGAGGGTCAAGCCCCCGACGGTGAAGCCCCCGACGGTCAAGAAAGCCCGTACCGCGGCCAAGCGCTGACGCCCGGTGCCGCCCTCAGCCGCTCGACGCGGCGGCCGAGGGCAGTACCGAGGCCACCGGCCACGAGCGCAGCGTCATCCCTGCCAGGCCCGCCCGGAACGCGGCCTCCGTCGCCGGATCGACGGTGAAGCGGTAGTCGTGCCAGGCGCCTTCGGCGACGCTGTGCTCGAACCAGACGAACCCGACGACCTGCGGATGCCGGTGCAGCCAGGTGAACAGACTGGCCGTCCACCCCGCCTGCTCCGCACCGGGCTGGGCCCCCGTTTCGGCGATCAGGATCGGCTTGCGGGTGAGCGCCTGCAACTGCACCACCGTCGGGTCGAGCACCTCCTGCGCGGTCTTCTCCCCGAATCCGTACGCGTCGACGCCGACCATGTCGACGTAGTCGACACCCGGGAAGTACGGCTGCACCGACTGCTCCGGGGTTCCCCGGACGGTGTTCGGGCTCCACAGCCAGATCGCGTTGGTGACACCGGCGTTGGTGAAGACGTCGTGCACGTGGCGCCACGCCCTGACGTAGTCGCCGGGCGCGTTCCCGCTGTTCTGCTCGGACCAGGGGTACCAGTTGCCGTTCATCTCGTGCGCGAAACGGATGATGACGGGGAGTCCGACGGCCTTCACCGCCAGGGCGTACTGGGTGACGTAGGTGTCGAACGCGCCGTCGGCGATCCGCTTGAGCGCGTACTGCGGCTGGTCCGCGGCCTTGGACTGCGACGCGGGTTCCCACGTCAGCAGCGGCACGGCGCCCTCGTGCCAGCTCTCCCGTACGGCGTCGGCGTCGAACGGCTGGGTCCAGTTCCGGAAGTACTCCAGGATCGTCGGATGCTGCCCGGCCGCGGCGACCACGGACGCCGTCTCCTGCGGCTGCGGTGAGCCCACGGTGCTCACGCCGAAGTAGTCCCCGTCGGGATGCAGCAGCTGCGCCACCGTCGGCACGTCCGGCTTCGCCACCGTCGCACCGGCCGTGGGCCCGGCGCCCCATGTGCCGCCCGCGCCCCGAGCCGCCCCGTCCGCGGACTGGGTGCAGCCCGCGCAGAGCACGAGCAACAGCGCGAGCAACGCCGCACGGGTGGTGCGCAAGAAAACCCCCAGGATCTCCGTTTTCGCGGGGGAGTCTAACGCTCCGACCAATGAACCGACGGGGCGGAAACGAGCCCTGGAACGACAAGGGCCCAGGGTAGGGATCATGTCCCTGACCTGGGCCTTTACTGCTGGAGCGGGCGACGAGAATCGAACTCGCGCTCTAAGCTTGGGAAGCTCATGTTCTACCATTAAACTACGCCCGCCTGATCACCCGTCAGAAACGGCCGATCCATCTTCACTCTACCCCATCGTGCACCTCACGTGCAGCGGTGGTGTCCCCGTGTGCCGTGGGCGTACTGTGACGCCCTGGGCGGCCGGGGGACGGGTCGGCGAGCCTGTGGGCGGTATGTCCGGAAGATCCCCTAATGTGGCATGGCTGGCCTACGGCTTGGGGAGAGGATGCAATGGAGCGCACTGTCGTCCGTTGTGCCGAAGGGCACCTGTTCAGCACCGCGAGTTTCCCGCTGCAGAATCTGCGACCCGCACGGATCGGCCCTGGACGGCTGATGCGGTGTCCTCAGTGCGCACGACTGCGCAGCGCGGTACCCGCGGACCTGGCGGTGCTGTCGACGGAGCAGATCACGCGGGCGCTGCGGCGGGAGGCTGTGGACTTCCTCGCGTAGCGAGAGGGAGAAACGAGAAACGGACCCCCGTGCCGGATTGGGCGGGGGTCCTGCCATGCACGTAGTCTCGACCCGTGCTGCTCTCAGACAAGGACATCCGGAACGAGATCGAGTCCGGTCGGGTGGTCATCGACCCCTTCGACCCGGAGATGATCCAGCCGTCCAGCATCGACGTGCGTCTCGACCGGCTCTTCCGGGTCTTCGAGAACCACAAGTACCCCCACATCGACCCGGCGGTCGAGCAGCCCGACCTGACCCGGCTCGTCGAGCCGGACGGGGACGAGCCGTTCATCCTGCACCCCGGCGAGTTCGCGCTGGCCTCCACCTACGAGGTGGTGACGCTGCCGGACGACATCGCGTCGCGCCTGGAGGGCAAGTCCAGCCTCGGCCGGCTCGGCCTGCTGACGCACTCCACCGCCGGCTTCATCGACCCGGGGTTCAGCGGCCACGTGACGCTCGAGCTGTCGAACGTCGCCACGCTGCCGATCAAGCTCTACCCGGGCATGAAGATCGGCCAGCTGTGCATGTTCCGGCTGACCTCGCCGGCCGAGTTCCCGTACGGGTCCGAGCGCTACGGTTCGCGCTACCTCGGCCAGCGTGGTCCGACCCCGTCCCGGTCCTACATGAACTTCCACCGCACGAAGGTCTGACGAAGGTCCGAGCACCGGAACGGCCGACGCCTCAGGCCCGCTTCGGCGTGGTGGTGACGGTCAGCTCGGTGCCGTCCTCGTTCAGGCGGAGCTCCGCGCTCAGGGCGGCGAGCTCGCCGAGGTGGTGCAGGTGGGTGCCGCCGCAGAAGATCGAGGCGTGGCCCTCGGGCAGTTCCGCGTGCCACTCGCGGCGGGCGGTGAGCTCCGGGCCGGGGGCCTCGATGCGGACGGAGGAGTCGGCCGCGACCCAGGCGGCCAGACGCGCGTTGACCGCCTCGGTGATCGCCGGGAGGTCCTCGGCGAGGCCCTCCGCCGTGAAGCCCTTCTTCCGCAGCGACTTGCCGATCCGGTACACGTCGTAGCTCGCGGCGGTGTCCATCCGCGAGGTGTCCATCGCCAGGGAGTCGAAGTCCGGGTTGCCGTGCGAGTCGCTGCGGCCCGGGTCCTTGCGCCAGCGCGGTGCCAGCGCCGCGTTCAGGGCCAGCGCCAGCAGGTGGCAACCGGTGTGGGAGGCGCTCAGCGCCGCCCTGCGGTCGGCGTCGACCAGCAGCTCGACCTCCTCGCCCACCGCGACGGGCTCGGCGATCACGTGGACGACCAGCCAGGCCCAGTCGTCGTCGCCGCGTCGCACGGGGATGTCCGCACCGAGCGCGAACTCGCCCTCGGGGCCGACCCCGCCGGTGACGCAGTCCAGGACGGCCCGGCCGCCGAGCGTGCCGGTGTCGGCGGGCTGGTCGGGCCAGGTGTGGTCGAGCGGGTGGAACGGCGTTCGCTCGACCACGACGCCGTGGCGGCCGTCGGGCAGCGGGAAGCAGGCCACGACCGTGGACCGGTCCGCCACGCCTCCGGCGGGGAAGGTCACCTGGGTGGAGGCGGCGGGAAGGGACGGCGCGGTCATGAGCGGGCTCCGTTGCACGGTCGGGTACGTCGGCACGGTCGCGGCCGCACGGACGGGGTCGCCGCCGTGCGATCGAACGATCGAGGGTCTGCCGACCATTGAACAACAAACCCCGCCGACCGGGCGGCTCCGGCCTCAGCCCAGGGTCGGCAGCTTGATCAGCACCAGCAGCATGACCAGCTGCAGTGCGCCCGCCGTCAGCGCCTTGCCCCAGGGCAGGTCGTGCAGCTGCCGGACCATGGCCGCCAGCAGCCACGCGCAGAGCGCCCAGGTCGCCCAGCCGAGCAGCTGCACCACGCCGTTGCCGGTGCCCAGGAAGACCGCCAGCACCAGCCGCGGCACGTCCGTGAGCCAGGAGATCAGCATGGCCAGGGTGACCGTCGGCGCGAAGGCGCCGTCGCCGCCGAGACGACGGGCCAGCGCGTGGGTGACGGACCCGAGCATCAGCCCGCACAGGACGAAGCCGACGGCGCTGCTGAACAGGATCATCAGGGCGACGGTGAAGGTCGAGTGCAGCACGTCGTCACTGGTGCCGCCGAACGCGAAGCCGGCCAGCAGGCCGTAGACCGCGGAGACGGTCACTGCCGGGCCCCACGCCTGGTGGGTGCGCATCTGCGCGAACGTCCGGGTCGGGTGCCGCAGGATTCCGCGCAGCAGCTCCCGCCACGGCAGCCGCTCCGAGCCGACCTGCGGATGCGGCTGCCCGGCGCGGTAGACGGCGACGTGCTCGTCCGACTCCTGCCCCTCGTAGCCGTCGTAGCCGCCGTTCGGGCCGTAGCCTTCGTACCCGGCCGCCGGCATCTCGGGCACGGTGAAGGCGCGGGTGTGGCCGCGCTCGTCGGCCGGATCGACCGCGACCGGCTGCGTGGCGGGCTCGGCCTGCGGCCGGCGATCGCCCCCGCCGATCTTCATTCCTCGTAGACGCACAATCCGACGGTACCCGCCCGCGCGACGGCCGAACGATCATGTGATCACCCGGAACAGAGCTGTGACACGGGCGGGACGGCGTGTCCGGACCTTCAGTTGACCAACCAGGAGTGCACCGGCTTCACGCCGGAGGCGTCGTGCACGGCCGCCGCCACCTGGCTCGCACTCAGCGCCTGGTCCCAGATCTGGACGTGGGCGACGGCCCCGTCCCAGTTGTTGCCCCACACGTTCTTGTAGCGGATCCGGCCGAGCTGGAGGGCCCCGTCGTTCTGCCAGATGCCCGGCGCCGGGCTCGTGTCGGCGAGCTTGCCGTTCACGTACAGGTCGAGGGTGTGGTGACCGGCGTCGTACGTCCCGGTCAGGAAGACCCAGGAGTCGAGCTTCGCCTCGCCGGGGCTGTAGGCGGCACGCGTGTACGCGTCCGAATTGCCCGCCCGCGTCTGGACCTTGAAGACCCAGCCGTGGTGGCCGGGCCAGTAGTCGCGGCCGAGCGCGAAGGTGTAGTAACCGCCCGCCCCCTGACTGAGCACCATGGCCGCTCCCTGGGCCTGCTTCAGCAGCACCCACGCGGAGACGGTGAAGCTGTGGGCGGTGTCCACCACGGGCCCCGGAGCGGTCGCGTAGGCGTCCGGGGAGCCGTCCAGCCACAAGACCCTGCTGCCGTTGCCCGGACGCACATGCGCGCCGCCGGCGTACGTCAGCGGCACCCCGCCGAGCGAGTCCTTGAGGACGGGGGCGGCGGGAGCCGCGCTCGCCGACGCGCTCGGTGCGGCGCCGGCCGACGCGGACGCGCGCACGGGGGCCTGGGACGCCGACGCCACGGGCGTGCTGCCGCCGCCGCCGTCCACGGCCTTCACCCCCGCCCCGCCGACCACCGCGCCGAGCAGGAACGCCCCGCCGACACCGCCGATCAGGCGCAGGCGGTTGCGCCGCTTCTCCTCGTCGTGCCGGTCCGCAAGCGCGTTCCAGTCCGGCTCCGGAGGGCGAACGGGGGGAGGGGGCTGATAACCGCCGTAACTCATGGGGAAGATCCTAACGAGCCATCACGAACACATGGACGGCCCCCGACCGCGCAAGCGATCGGGGGCCGTCCATGGTGCGAGCGGAGTGCTCCGGGCTCAGGACGAGACCGGCTCCGGCGTCTCGGCCTCCGCCTCCGGCGCGGCCGGGTCGGCCTTGACCGACTCCAGCAGCAGCTGGGCGACGTCCACGACGCGCAGGTTCTCCTTGGCCGCGCCCTCGTTCTTCTTGCCGTTGACCGAGTCGGAGAGCATCACCAGGCAGAACGGGCAGGCGGTGGAGACGATGTCGGGGTTGAGCGACAGCGCCTCGTCCACGCGCTCGGTGTTGATGCGCTTGCCGATGCGCTCCTCCATCCACATCCGCGCGCCGCCGGCGCCGCAGCAGAAGCCGCGCTCCTTGTGGCGGTGCATCTCCTCGTTGCGGAGCCCGGGAACCTTCTCGATGATCTCGCGCGGCGGCGTGTAGACCTTGTTGTGGCGGCCCAGGTAGCACGGGTCGTGGTAGGTGATCAGGCCCTCGACGGGGTTGACCGGCAGCAGCTTGCCCTCGTCGATCAGGTGCTGCAGCAGCTGGGTGTGGTGGATGACCTCGAAGTGGCCGCCCAGCTGCGGGTACTCGTTGGCGAGGGTGTTGAAGCAGTGCGGGCAGGTGGCGACGATCCGCTTGACCGGCGCGTCCTCCAGCGCCGCGTTCAGCGTCTCGACGTTCTGCGCGCCGAGCATCTGGAACAGGAACTCGTTGCCCAGGCGGCGCGGGGAGTCACCGGTGCAGGTCTCCTCCTTGCCGAGGATGGCGAACTTGACGCCCGCGGTGTGCAGCAGCTCGGCGAAGGCCTTGGTGGTCTTCTTGGCCCGGTCCTCCAGGGCGCCGGCGCAGCCGACCCAGTAGAGGTACTCGACCTCGGCGGGGTCGATGTCCTCGCCGATGACCGGCACCTCGATGCCGGTCTCCTTCTTGAGCTCCTTGACCCAGTCCAGGCGGGCCTTGGTGGCCAGGCCCCACGGGTTGCCCTTGTTCTCCAGGTTCTTGAGCATCGTCCCGGCCTCGGTCGGGAAGTTGCTCTCGATCATGACCTGGTAGCGGCGCATGTCGACGATGTGGTCGATGTGCTCGATGTCGACCGGGCACTGCTCGACGCAGGCGCCGCAGGTGGTGCAGGACCACAGCACGTCCGGGTCGATGACGCCGTTCTCCTCGGCGGTGCCGATCAGCGGACGCTCGGCCTCGGCGGCTGCGGCGGCCGGGACGTTCGACTTGTCCTCACCAGCGAGCAGGTAGGGCGCCTTGGCGTAGGCGTGCTCGCGCAGGTTCATGATCAGCAGCTTCGGCGAGAGCGGCTTGCCGGTGTTCCAAGCCGGGCACTGCGACTGGCAGCGGCCACACTCGGTGCAGGTGGAGAAGTCGAGGATGCCCTTCCAGGAGAACTCCTCGACCTGGGAGACGCCGAAGACGGCGTCGTCGGCCGGGTCCTCGAAGTCGATCGGCTGGCCGCCGGAGTGCATCGGCAGCAGCGCGCCGAGCGCGACCTCGCCCTTGGCGTTGCGCTTGAACCAGATGTTCGGGAAGCCGAGGAAGCGGTGCCAGGCGACGCCCATGTTGGTGTTGAGCGAGACGACGATCATCCAGATGAACGAGGTGGCGATCTTGATCATCGCGACCAGGTAGACCAGGTTCTCCACCGTGCCCGTGGACAGGCCCCGGAAGGCGGCCGTCAGCGGGTAGGAGAAGAGGAAGTTGACCTCGTAGGAGTGCACGCCGCGGAGCACGCCCTCCAGACCGCGCAGGGTCAGGATGGCGAGGCCGATGATCAGCACGATCGACTCGACGAAGTAGGCCTGGCCGGCGTTGGAGCCCGCGAAGCGGGACTTGCGGCCCGGCTTGTTCGCCTTGCTGAGCTGGCGGATCACGATCAGCACGATGATGCCGAGCGTGGTCAGCACGCCGATCAGCTCGGTGAAGACCTCGTAGGGGGCCCACTTGCCGATGATCGGGAGGGTGAAGTCGGCCGAGAAGAGCTGGCCGAAGGCGTTCACCAAGGTCAGCACCAGCGTGTAGAAGCCGACGGCGACGAACCAGTGGGCGACACCGACGATGCCCCACTGGTTCATCCTGGTGTGGCCCAGGAACTCGCGGACGACGGTGACCGTTCGGTCCTTCCAGTCGTTGGTGCGCGAGCCGGCGGGCACGTTCTGACCGAGCCGGACGAAGCCGTAGATCTGGAGGAACGCGCGCGCGAAGAGCGCCACGCCGACCACGGCCAGGACCAGCGACACGATGATCGCGGCGATTTGCATGCGGGCTCCTCAAAGGACCACGGAGCGACAACTACCCATTAGTAACTTATCTCAGTTCATGCCGAGCGTAGCGATTCGCGTACACGATCCACAGCTGAAGCAGGGGTGACATACGGCACCACCGCCCATGCGGCGTAGGGGCGACATAAAGTTGAGTCGTGCCCACTCATGTCTGTTGACGAAGCCGAAGGCGTCAGGCACTCTTGAGTCTGTTCAGCTCAACTTCCTCTCTTGGAGGGTTCCACGATGGCTCGTGCGGTCGGTATCGACCTCGGTACGACGAACTCTGTCGTCAGCGTCCTCGAAGGCGGTGAGCCCACCGTCATCACCAACGCCGAGGGCGCCCGGACCACACCGTCCGTCGTCGCCTTCGCCAAGAACGGCGAGGTGCTCGTCGGCGAGGTCGCCAAGCGACAGGCGGTCACCAACGTTGACCGCACCATCCGCTCGGTGAAGCGCCACATGGGCACCGACTGGAAGATCAACATCGACGGCAAGGACTTCACGCCGCAGCAGATCTCGGCCTTCGTGCTGCAGAAGCTGAAGCGCGACGCCGAGTCCTACCTGGGCGAGAAGGTCGCCGACGCGGTGATCACCGTGCCGGCGTACTTCAACGACTCCGAGCGTCAGGCGACGAAGGAGGCCGGTGAGATCGCGGGCCTCAACGTCCTGCGCATCGTCAACGAGCCGACCGCCGCCGCCCTGGCCTACGGTCTCGACAAGGACGACCAGACCATTCTGGTCTTCGACCTCGGTGGTGGCACGTTCGACGTGTCGCTGCTGGAGATCGGCGACGGCGTCGTCGAGGTGAAGGCCACCAACGGTGACAACCACCTCGGTGGTGACGACTGGGACCAGCGGGTCGTGGACCACCTGGTCAAGCAGTTCCAGAACGGCCACGGCGTCGACCTGTCCAAGGACAAGATGGCCCTCCAGCGCCTGCGCGAGGCGGCGGAGAAGGCCAAGATCGAGCTGTCGTCCTCGAGCGAGACCTCGATCAACCTGCCCTACATCACGGCCTCCGCCGAGGGCCCGCTGCACCTGGACGAGAAGCTCACCCGCTCCCAGTTCCAGCAGCTGACCTCGGACCTGCTGGACCGCTGCAAGACCCCGTTCCACAACGTCATCAAGGACGCCGGCATCCAGCTGTCCGAGATCGACCACGTGGTCATGGTCGGCGGCTCCACCCGTATGCCGGCCGTCGCCGAGCTCGTCCGCGAGCTGACCGGCGGCAAGGAGCCCAACAAGGGCGTGAACCCGGACGAGGTCGTCGCCATCGGCGCGTCCCTCCAGGCCGGTGTCCTCAAGGGCGAGGTCAAGGACGTCCTGCTGCTCGACGTCACCCCGCTGTCCCTCGGCATCGAGACCAAGGGCGGCATCATGACCAAGCTGATCGAGCGCAACACCACGATCCCGACCAAGCGCTCCGAGATCTTCACCACGGCCGAGGACAACCAGCCGTCCGTGCAGATCCAGGTCTACCAGGGCGAGCGCGAGATCGCGGCGTACAACAAGAAGCTCGGCATGTTCGAGCTGACCGGTCTGCCGCCGGCGCCGCGCGGCGTCCCGCAGATCGAGGTCACCTTCGACATCGACGCCAACGGCATCATGCACGTCTCCGCCAAGGACCTCGGTACCGGCAAGGAGCAGCGCATGGCCGTCACCGGCGGCTCGGCCCTCCCCAAGGAGGACATCGAGCGGATGATGCGCGAGGCCGAGCAGTTCGCGGAGGACGACCACCGTCGCCGTGAGGCCGCGGAGACCCGCAACACCGCCGAGCAGCTCGTCTACTCGACCGAGAAGTTCATCAAGGACAACGAGGACAAGGTCCCGGGTGACATCAAGGACGAGGTGGGCGCCGCCGTCGCCGATCTCAAGGAGAAGCTGAAGGGCGAGGACAGCGCGGCCATCCGCGAGGCCTCGGAGAAGCTCTCCACCGTCTCCCAGAAGCTCGGCCAGGCCCTGTACGCCCAGGCCGGCGAAGGTGCGGCCGCGGCCGGCGGCCCGCAGGACGCCCCGCACGCCGACGCCCACGTCGAGGACGACGTCGTGGACGCCGAGATCGTCGACGACGAGAAGCGCGAGGGCGGTGCCAAGTGACGGAAGAGACGCGGGGCAACACTGAGGAGCCCGGCGCCGCTTCCGGCAAGACCGCCAAGGGCCGCGGCGCGGCGGGCGACAAGCCCGCCGCGGCCGCGGCCGCGGCGGAGGAGACGGAGGCGGGCACCGAGTCCGTCGCCGACCTGCGCAAGCAGCTGGCCGAGCGCACCGCTGACCTGCAGCGGCTCCAGGCGGAGTACCAGAACTACCGCAAGCGCGTCGAGCGCGACCGGGTGACGGTCCGTGAGATCGCTGTCGCGGCGATCCTGGAGAACCTCCTGCCCGTCCTCGACGACATCGGCCGCGCCCGCGACCACGACGAGCTGACGGGCGGCTTCAAGTCCGTCGGCGAGTCGCTGGAGACGGTCGTCGCCAAGCTGGGTCTCCAGCAGTTCGGCAAGCAGGGGGAGATCTTCGACCCCCAGCTGCACGAGGCGCTGATGCACAGCTACTCGCCGGACGTCGAGGAGACGACGTGCGTGCAGATCCTCCAGCCCGGGTACAAGATCGGCGACCGGATCATCCGCCCCGCGCGGGTGGCCGTCGCCGAGCCGGAGCCGGGCGGCTCCTCCGTCACGGAGGGCGCCAAGGAGGAGAAGACGGACGCGAAGAGCGAGAACTCCGTCGCAGCCAAGGACTCCGAGAGCGCCAAGAGCGCCAAGGGCTCCAAGGACGAGAGTGACGCAGAGAAGTAGCCGACCGGGGTCGGCCGCGGGCGCGCGTGAGCGGGCGTCCCGGCCGGCCCCGGACCGTACGAACACGATCAGCAGCGGTGAGGAGGGAGCGCGTTGAGCGGCAAGGACTACGTGGAGAAGGACTACTACAAGATCCTGGGCGTGCCCAAGGACGCCTCCATCGCTGAGATCAAGAAGGCCTACCGGAAGCTGGCCCGGGAGAACCACCCCGACGCCAACAAGGGCGACAAGGCCGCCGAGGAGCGCTTCAAGGAGATCTCCGAGGCCAACGACGTCCTGTCCGACCCCAAGCGCCGCAAGGACTACGACGAGGCGCGCGCCCTCTTCGCCAACGGCGGCTTCCGCCCCGGCGGCGCGGGCGGCGGCTTCAACTTCGACCTCGGCGACCTCTTCGGCGGCACCGGCCAGACCACGACCCAGAGCGGCGGCGGCTTCGGCGGCGGCGTCGGGGACCTGTTCGGCGGCCTCTTCGGCGGCCGCGGCCGGGGCACCACGACGCAGCCGCGGCGCGGCGCGGACGTGGAGTCCGAGGTGACGCTCAGCTTCGTCGAGGCCGTCGAGGGCGCCACCGTCCCGATCCGGATGACCAGTCAGGCGGCCTGCAAGGCCTGCGCGGGCACCGGCGCGAAGGCGGGCACCACCCCGCGCGTCTGTCCGACCTGCGTCGGCACCGGCTACGTCAGCCGCGGCCAGGGCAACTTCGCCCTCAGCGAGCCCTGCCGGGACTGCAAGGGCCGCGGGCTGCTGGTCGACGACCCGTGCGAGGTCTGCCACGGCAGCGGGCGGGCCACCTCGGCGCGCACCATGCAGGTGCGCATCCCGGCCGGTGTCGGCGACGACCAGCGGATCCGGCTCAAGGGCAAGGGCGCCCAGGGCGAGCGCGGGGGCCCCGCGGGCGACCTGTACGTCACGGTCCACGTCACCGCGCACCCGGTCTTCGGGCGGCGCGGCGACAATCTGACGGTGACGGTGCCGGTCTCCTTCCCCGAGGCGGCGCTCGGTGGCACGATCCGGGTGCCGACGCTCGGCGGTCCCCCCGTGACCATGAAGCTCCCCGCGGGCACGTCCAACGGCCTGACCATGCGGGCCCGCGGCAAGGGCGCGGTGCGCAAGGACGGCACGCGTGGCGATCTGCTGGTGACGGTCGAGGTGGCGGTCCCCCCGAAGACGGAGGGCGAGGCCAAGGAGGCCCTGGAGAAGTACCGCGACGCGACCTCCGCGGAGGACCCGCGGGCGGCGTTGTTCAAGGCGGCGGAGGAGGCGTGAGATGCCAGGCATGACCGACGGGCCCGGCGGCGGCCGGCGAGCGGCGTACCAGCTGACGGAGTACACCCCGGTGTACGTCATCTCCGTGGCTGCGGAGCTGAGCGGTCTCCACCCGCAGACCCTGCGGCAGTACGACCGGCTCGGCCTCGTCTCCCCCGACCGCACGGCCGGTCGGGGCCGGCGCTACTCGGCCCGGGACATCGAGCAGCTGCGCGAGGTCCAGCGCCTCTCCCAGGAGGAGGGCATCAACCTCGCCGGCATCAAGCGCATCATCGAACTGGAGAACCAGGTCGCCGCGCTCCAGGCGCGCGTGGCCGAGCTCCAGGGCGCCGCGGAGGCCGCGGCCGCAGCGGTGCACGCCTCGTACCGGCGCGACCTGGTGCCGTACCAGCAGAGCTCGGCTCTGGTCGTCTGGCGCCCCAAGCCGCGCCCGGACGGCACACGCTAGACGTGCAGGCGACAGGCATGCAGAACCGAGGGACCGTGTCCGGGGAGGCACGGTCCCTCAGTTTTTGCAGACCCCGGTCGTCGAGGAGGATCGACCGGGGAGACTCTTGGACCTAGCGGTTTGCGGTGGCGGTCATGTGGCCGCCGTCCCACACGCTGTCCGCAGAAGCCGTGGCGACGCCGGTGAACAACACCGCAGCCCCCAGGGACAACGCCACAACAGCAAATCTCAAACCGCGACGCGTGGAACGCATGACACAACTTCCTTCCGAGCGCAGGTCACCGGATCATACGATGCTTGACCAAAGCTGCTCCCCCGAGACCGTCATCCATCACAATGGGGCACGAACGTGACAGGACGGGCTGCGGGTCAGTGGCAACAAGTGGCAGGTCTTGAAATGGCCAGAGGAGATTCCGGGATCAAAGTGGACGAATCAACGTCGCCCAGTGGAATGCTTCCCCCGGAGCTCAGTCCGGCCGCGGTGAACGTCTACCGGCGGGCCCTCGAGGAAGGAGAATTCCGCTTCGAGGCCGCCGTGGCCGCGTCCGGTCTGCCCCATGACCAGGTCGTCGAGTGCCGGGACGCCCTCTTGGCCTGCCAGCTGCTCCAGCCGTCCTCCGAGAACCCGGGAACCCTGGTGCCGGTCAATCCCGAGCTCGCCATAGCACGATTGGCCGAGCCGATCGAGAGCACGATCCGCTCCTACCGCCAGGCCATGGAGAGCACCCGGGAGCGACTGCTCCAGCTGATGCCCGCCTATCTCGGCCGGACCGCGTCCGGCTCCGCGTCGGGCGGCCTGGAGATCATCACCGAGGCGGCCGAGGTCCAGCTCCTGGTCAACCACGCCGTCGACACCTGCAGCAAGGAGTGGCTGTCCGTCCAGCCCGGGGGCGCCCGCGACCCGATAGCGCTCCAGCAGGCCCTCCCGCGGGATCTGGAGGCCGTCCACCGCGGCGTCCGGGTGCGCTCGCTCTACCAGCACACCACCCGTACCCAGCTCAGCATCCGCTCCTACGTCTCCGCGATGGCCGAGGCCGGCGCCCAGATACGCACCGCCGACCAACTGGCCGAGCGCATGTTCATATTCGACCGCGAGCTCGCCTTCATTCCACGACGCAGCCAGCCCGGCCAGCCGCCGGGCGCCGTCGTGGTCCGCGAGCCGGTCCTCATCTCCTTCCTGTGCACGCTCTTCGACCAGTTCTGGGCGAACGCCATGCCCTTCATCACGGACGGTCCGGGGTACCAGAACGTCTCCAGCGAGCTCCGGGTCGCCCTGCTCGGCCTGCTCGCGCAGGGCCTCAAGGACGAGGTGGTGGCCAAGCGACTCGGCATGTCCGTCCGCACCTGCCGCCGTCACATCGCCTCGATCATGCAGGAGCTCGGCGCGGAGAGCCGGTTCGAGGCGGGGGTCAAAGCAGCACAGATGGGACTGCTCACAAGCTCAGAGCTCGAGTGACCGTGCATCTCATGCCACTACCCGGCAGTTTGATGTCACAGGCGGAATCTGGACGCTCACGTGTTCTCCCCAGCACCATCGAAGCATCCCCCCAAGGGTTGCCGGCGCCGGCACCTGATTCCCCCGTCTGACTGCGCAGCACTCATCCCGCAACGTACGGGAGTTGTCGTTGCGCGGTCAACCATGTCGATGGAGCCGATCGTGATGACCGAGCTGTCCGACGCGGAGCTCGCGGCTGACGCACGCCGCACCATGCGCGTCTTCCTCGCCGCCCCGTCGCTGCGCCTCACCGGTCCCGCCGACGGCGTCTTCAGCCTGGCACTGCGCGGCAAGATCTCCTCCCTGCGCGAGGCCCTGCTCGACGCCGGCGTGAGCGTGTTCAGCACGCACCACGACGACGTGTGGACCACCCGCGGCGTCGGAGTCGGGCTGCGCGTCCCCTCCGCGTTCCGCGCCATGCAGTCCGCCGACCTGGCCATCGCCTACGTCGGTTCGCCCCTCTCCGCCGGGGTCGGCATGGAGCTGGGCTGGGCCACCGCGCTGCGCAAGCCGGTCGTGCTGCTGGTCGACAAGGCCGTCGCCCACAGCCCGATGATCTCCACGCTGGAGGAGGTCTCGCCGGTGCTTCCGCTGGAGTTCGACACCACCTGGACCGACCAGCAGCTGCGCCACACGATCATCACCGCGCTCGACTGGGCCGACACGTCCCTCACCTACCCCGAGGCGTCCTGACGAACGCCGGCAGCGACCGGGCCGTGCGCAGCGCCGCCACGGCCCAGGCCGCGACCAGCAGCGCGTAGAGCGCCGCCGACACCACCGCGAAGGCATCCGACCCGGTGCGGGCGTAGAGGCCGGCCGCACCGGTGACGCAGGTGCCGACCGGGAACGTGTACGCCCACCAGGTCATCGCGAACGGCATGCCCTGGCGCAGCCCGCGCACCGTCGCCGCACCCGCCACCGCCAGCCAGAGCAGTGCGAAGCCGAGCACCGGCACGCCGTAGAGCAGGGCGAAGCCCGCGAAGACCGCGGGGCCGTGCGCCGCGAACTGCGTCACCGCGGTGACCGACTGACCGAGCGGGCCGAGCACCAGAAAGAGCGTGGGGACCAGCACCGGCGGCAGCGGGCCCTCGTGCGCCAGCCGCGCGAAGAGCGTCGGCAGCAGCATCAGCACGGCGACCAGGCTCATGCCGAACATCGCCACACACGCGAACAGCATGGTCTGCTGCGCCTGCCCTGCCGGCAGATGGGGAACCAACGCCGGGCCGAGCGCGGCGGAGACCATCGGCGCGACGACCGGCAGCAGCCAGGTGGGCACGGCGTCCGCGCGGGTGACGCGGTACCGCGTCACCAGCCCGAACATCACCGTCCCCGCCGCCCAGAGCCCGTAGAGCGTCCCCAGGGTCCACAGCACGGCGTCCACGGCCAGGCCCACGCCCGGGCCGAGCAGCGGCTCGCCCGCGCCCAGGGCGCCGAAGCCCACGGCCATCAGCGCCATCGGCGGGCAGCCGAGGAAGACGGCGACCGAGGGGTCGTCCAGCGGCCGGACCCGGGCGCGGTCCAGACGGCCGAGCAGCCGGATTCCGGCGAGCGTGAGCAGCCCCGCGAAGCCGAGCACCCAGAACAGCTCCGCCCACACCGCCGGCAGCCCGCCCGGCAGGACGTGCGCGCCGTTGGCGACGATCGCCGTGCCCATCACCGCGGCGTACCAGTTGGGCCCGAAGCGGCCGGCGGCCGCGATCACGGGGTGGTCGGCGAACCGGTCGGCGAACCTGTCGGTGACCCGCGTGGTGAGGGGCAGGGTGAGGGTGCTGGAGGCCATGTCTCCATGCTCGTTCCGGCCCGTGCCCGTCAGTAGGGACCGATCTTCGGTGGGGACATAAGCTGGATCTATGAGCTCGACCCCAGGCCCGGTCACCACCCCCCTCTCGCCGCACGTGCCCGAGCTCGGCGCGCTGGAGCTGCTGCTGGCCGTGGTCCGGCTCGGGAGCCTCGGCCGGGCCGCCGCGGAGCTGGGCGTCACCCAGCCCGCCGCCTCGGCGCGGATCGCCGCCATGGAGCGGCAGATCGGCGTCACCCTGCTGGAGCGCTCCCCGCGCGGCTCCCGGCCGACCGAGGCGGGCGCGCTGGTCGCCGAGTGGGCGGCGCAGGTGGTCGGCGCCGCGCGGGCGCTGGACGCCGGGGTCGCCGCACTGCGGGAGCGCCGGGACGCGCGGCTGCGGGTGTCGGCCAGCCTGACCGTCGCCGAGTACCTGATGCCGGGCTGGCTGCTGGCCCTGCACGCGGCGCTGCCCGGCACGGCCGTGACGCTGCGCGCGGCGAACTCCACCGAGGTGGCCGCGCAGGTGCTGGACGGGGAGGCGGATCTCGGCTTCGTCGAGGGCGTGCGGATCCCGACGGGACTGGACGGCGTGGTCGTGGCACGCGACCGACTGCTGCTGCTGGTCGCCCCCGCGCACCGCTGGGCCCGTCGGCGCGCCCCGCTCTCGCCCGCCGAGGTGGCCACCACGCCGCTCATCCTGCGTGAGCAGGGCAGCGGCACCCGGGAGGTGCTGGACGCGGCTCTCGCGCCCGCGGGCGGCCTCGCCGAGCCGCTGCTCACCCTGGCGTCGACGACCGCGCTCAAGTCGGCGGCGACGACGGGGGCGGGACCCGCCGTGCTGAGCGAGCTCGCCGTGGCCGACGACCTGGCCTCCGGCCGCCTGGTGGCCGTTCCGGTCACCGGCCTCGACCTGGAACGACCACTGCGCGCGGTGTGGCCCAAGGGCGCGAAGCCCAAGGGCCCGGCCCGCGAGCTGCTCTCCCTGATCCGCGCCACGCGCGCTCCGCGACCGGACCGGCAGGGCTGACACCTCGTCCGCGGACGCTCAGCTCTCCGGGATGTCGCGCCAGCCCCGCAGCGGGGAGGCGAGGAGCCAGAGGCCGGTGGCGGCGAGGAAGCCGGTGGCGAACCAGAGGGCCGTGTGCAGGCCCAGCCAGGTGCCGACGATGCCACCGAGCAGCGCGCCCAGCGGCATCGTGCTCCAGACGACCCAGCGGATGCCGGCGTTGACGCGGCCGAGCAGCTCCCTGGGGATGTTCGACTGCCGGTAGGCCATCTGCGCGGTCTGGTAGACCGCGCCGCCCGCGTTGAAGACGGCCCAGCCGAGCGAGTAGAGGATCAGGCCGTATCCGGGGGTGGCCAGCGGCATCATCAGCGCGAAAGGGGCGCAGACGATCAGCGACAGCCACATCACCCGGGCGTTGCCCACCCGGACGGTCAGCGGCTTGGCGAGCAGGCTGCCGACGAAGCCGCCCAGCACGCCCGCGCCGAGCACGACGCCGACCACGGGGGCCGCCGCGTGCAGGCTGCGCACGAGGTAGACGACCTCCAGGCTGCCCACGGCGACGATGCCGAGGTTGGCCGTCGCGGTGCAGCAGGCGATCGCGCGCAGCACCGGGTTGCGCCAGGCGTAGCGCAGGCCCACCGTCATCGCCACGCGGAAGCTGACCGGCGTGGTCCGGCTGCGGTCCGGCTCCGGCGCGGGGTCGGGGGATCGCATCAGGACCAGCGTGGCGGCGGCGATCACGTAGGAGACCGCGTCGACGGCGAGGGCCCGGGCCGCCGTCACCACACCGGCGAGCAGCGCGCCGAGGGCCGGGCCTGCGGCGTCGGAAGCGGTCTCGGTGGCGTTCAGCTTCGCGTTGCCGTCGACGAGCTGGTCGCGCGTCAGCACGCCCGGCAGGTAGCTGAGGTCGGCGATGCCGAAGAAGACGCCGACGCTGCCCACCGCGGCGGTCACGACGTAGAGCTGCCAGAGGTGGACGTGTCCGAAGAAGGCGACGGCCGGGACGGAGCCCATGGCCACCGCGCACAGGACCTGACACCAGATCATCAGCCGGCGCTTGCGCAGCCGGTCCACGACGACGCCCGCGGGCAGGGAGAGGACCGCCGCGGGGAGCCGGCGGGCGAGGCTCAGCATGGCGATCTGGAACGTGGTCGCACCCACGTCCTGAACGGCCATCAGCGGGATCAGCAGGGTGGAGACGGCCGAGCCGAGGTCGCTGGTCGCGCCGCCGCCCCAGAGCAGCAGGAAGTCCCTGTCGCGCCACAGCGATGTACGCGCCTGTGAGGGGAGAGGCGTCGCCGTGGACGCTGTTTTGTCAGGCACTCATCACATTTACCGCATACCGTCGTGCAGGCCAACCAGAATGCGGTGTGAGCGCTGATCATCATGTCTGCTTTACGGAACCCTCACCAGATCTGCCACCACGAGCATCGGTGACAGCTTCCTGCCAAGGCCGGATTTACCGCTTCCGGCCACCGCGCCGACACTTCACCGACTCAGCAGGTCACCACTTCTGACGGTCCCGCAGCACCGGGAAGTCGGTACGGGTGCGCTCGACCACAGCCGGGTCGAACTCGACCGTCAGCACGTCCTCCACGCTGCCGCCCTCGCCGCCGTTCGCCTCGCCCAGCACGGTCCCCCACGGGTCCACCACGACGCTGAGCCCCGCCTGCGCCACGCCGCCGTGCGTGCCCGCGTTGTTGCACGCGAGAACGAACGCCTGCTCCTCCACCGCCCGCGCCCGCGCCAGCAGCGACCAGTGCGCGGCACGGCGGGCCGGCCACGCCGCCGGGAGCACGAACAGTTCCGCGCCCTGGTCGAGCATGGCCCGGAACAGCTCGGGGAAGCGCAGGTCGTAACAGGTGGCCAGGCCCATCCGCCCGAACGGCGTGTCCACCACGCACAGTTCCTGCCCGGCCGCCATCAGCGCGGCCTCACCGCTGTCGAAGCCGAAGCGGTGGATCTTCCGGTACCAGGCGTGCAGTTCGCCGTCCGGCGCGAAGAGCAGCGAGGTGTTGCAGAGCGGCCCCTCCGGGTCCCGTTCCACGATCGAGCCGGCGTGCAGCCAGACGCCCGCGTCGCGCGCGGCCGCGGACATCGCCTCGGCGGTCGGGCCCTCCAGCGTCTCCGCACCGGTCCCCCACGCCTCGTACGCGAAGCCGCCGAGGGTCCACAGCTCCGGCAGCACCACGAGATCTGCGACGCCGCGCTGCGCGCGCACCAGCTCGGCGATCCGGGCCCGGCGGTCGTCCGCCGACTCGCGCTCGTTCACATCGATCTGGACAAGAGAAGCGCGCACGGTACCACCCGTTTCGTCAAGAGCCCTACGATCAACACCGGAAAGCGCTGCCTGGGGACACCAGGCAGCGTAACGTGCCGATAGCGAAGTTGGCTGCTCCGCCTGAGGGGTCGTGAACGTGACCGACAAGCAGACCGTCCAGGCGTACGCCGATGCCTGGACCCAATCCATCGAGGCCATATCCGAGCTGGTCGCCCCGCTCCCGGAGGGAGCGTGGAACCGGCCTACCGAATGCCCGGGGTGGTCGGTGCGGGACGTCGTCTCGCACATCATCGCCATGGAGTCCGAGCTGCTGGGCGATCCACGCCCCATCCACACGCTGCCACGCGATCTGCGGCACGTCGTGGACGAGTTCAGCCGCCACTGCGAGGTGCCCGTCGACAAGCGGCGTTGCCACACCGCGGTGGAGATGGCCTCCGAGCTGGAGTACACCATCATCCGCCGCTCCCGCGCGCTGCGGAGCGACCGCTACACGCCGACGGACGAGGTCCGCTGGCCGATGGGCCCCTACAGCCGCGAGGTCCCCTTCCACCAACTGCTGCGCACCCGCGTCTTCGACGTGTGGACCCACGAGCAGGACATCCGCAGGGCCCTCGGCCGGGCGGGCGATCTCGACTCCGCGGCGGCCGCCATCACCCGCGACTACCTGATCGAGATGCTCCCCCGCGCCGTCGCCAAGCTGGCCGACGCGCCCGCCGGCACGACGGCCGTCTTCGACGTCCACGGCGAGCAGGAGTTCATGCGCACCGTCCACGTCGACGCGGACGGCCGCGGCCGCGTCGACGGCGAGGTCCTCCTCGCCCCGGCAGTGGCCCTCAGCACGGACTGGGAGACCTTCTCCCGCCTCGCCTGCGGTCGGATCCCGGCCAACGCGGCGGACGTCAAGGTGGAGGGCGACGAGGAGCTCGCCCGCCTCATCCTGGACAACTTCGCCGTCACACCGTGATGCCGGGGTCCGCTCCGGCGGACCCCCAGGGGTGAGGGCAACCCCGGGTGGGCTCTAGCCCGCGGCGCGGGGGACGGGGACCGTGGCGGTGAGTTCGCGTTCGCGCGCGAGCGCGCGCTTGCGGAGGCGGAGGATCTGGAAGATGCCCATCGCCATCGGCAGGTACAGCATCGCGAACGCCGCACGGAAGCCGTTCGCGGTGTAGTTCGTGCCGCCGCCCGGGGTGTTGAGGTCCAGGACGAGGCCGATCAGGAAGAGCGCCAGGACCGCGGCGACGAAACCGCCCATGTTGACGATGCCGGAGGCCGTCCCGACCCGCTCCGGCGGGTTCACGGGGCGGGCGTAGTCGAGGCCGATGAGGGACGCGGGGCCGTTGCTGCCCATCACGACCGCCAGGGCGACCAGCAGCCACATCGGGACGTGGCCCGGCTGCGGCCAGGCCAGCACCACGGCCCACGCCGCGCCCGTGGTGAGGACGACCGCGAAGACCGTCGGCGTCCGCCAGCGCGGCCTGCGCGACATCAGCTGGCCGAAGAGGACCGCGAAGCCCATGCCCGCGACGATCACCAGGCTGAGCAGCGCGCCGGAGAGGGCACGCGAGAGGTGCTGGCCGGACATGAGGAACGGCATGCCCCACAGCAGCAGGAAGCTGGATGCGGGGAACGCCGTGGTGAAGTGGACCCACATGCCGAGCCGGGTGCCGGGCTCACGCCAGGAGGCGTGGATCTGGTCGCGGAGCGAGAAGCCCGGTGCGGGCACGGGTGCGTCGGGGACGCGTGCGCTGCGGCGCGCGAACAGCGGTTCGCGCGGGGCGCTGTCCGGCGTCTCGCGCAGGACCAGCACCACCAGGGCGAGCACGCCGAAGCCCAGCAGGGCGGTGGTGCCGAAGGTCGCCGTCCAGCCAGCGCTGTGCAGGACCTGGGAGAGCACCAGCGTCGAGACGAGGTTGCCGACAGTGCCGACCAGGCCGGTGAGCTGGGCGATGAAGGGGTTGCGGAAGATCGGGAACCAGCGGGAGCCGATCCGCAGCACGCTGACGAAGGTCATCGCGTCGCCGCAGCCCAGCCCGCCGCGGGCGAGCAGCGCGGGGGTGAAGGAGGTCGCCAGCGCGAAGCCGAGCTGTCCGGCGGTGAGCAGCACGAGGCCCGCGCTGAGGATCCGGCGCGGGCCGTGGCGGTCGACCAGGAGGCCGACGGGTATCTGCATCCCGGCGTAGACCAGGACCTGCAGGATGGAGAAGGTGGACAGCGCCGAGGCGTTGATCCCGAACCGGGCCGCCGCGTCGACCCCGGCGACGCCGAGGCTGGTGCGGTGGACGACGGCGAGGACGTAGACCGTGACGCCGATGCCCCATGCCAGCCAGGCGTCCCTGCCGCCCGGCGGCTCACGCCGCGCCGGGGCGGGAGGTGTGGCGGTCTCGGCGGCACTGGTGGCGGGGTCGGCAGTCATCGTGGCGGCATCCTAATTGGTAGGACGAATCATCCCGGCCCGTGTCCACCGTGTGAAACTTGCAGGCACCAACTAGTGAGACTCGGCCCAGTTGAACAGCGTGTCGATCCGGCTGTCGAAGAACGGGCTGTAGCTGGTCCAGCTGTTCGGGCCGCCCTCCTCGTAGCCGCCGGTGATGCCGACCAGGTAGCCGGTGTTCCCGTTGAAACCGAGCAGCCACGGGCCGCCCGAGGTGCCGCCGAAGAACCCGGTGCAGTACAGCACCATCTGGCGGTAGCCCGAGAGCCGGCTGGTCGGGTAGTTCGGGTGACAGCGGATCGCCTGGTCCGCGGAGTCGGCGGTGATCTTCGGGTAGCCGAGGGCCGTCACGTTCATGGTGTAGGTCGTCGGATGGCTGAGCCAGTTGCCGCCGGTGACCTTCTGGATCTCCTGGCCCTTGCTGTTGGGGGCCACCTGGGCGAAGGCGTAGTCGTAGTCGCTGGTCGCGGCGGTCCCGGTGTAGTGCGAGTCCTTGAAGATCTTGGTGACGGCCCAGATCCCGTAGGGCTGCTGGGAGGCCCCGTGCTGGTACTTCGGCACGTACGCCATCCAGCTGCCCGGGTTGCAGTGCGCCGCCATGATGATCAGGTTGCCGTGGGTGCTGTCCACGACGCTGGCGGTGCAGTAGTGCGTGGTCATGTCCTTGGCGGCGTAGAAGATGATGCCCGTGCTCGACGCGCCCGCGAAGTGGGACGAGCGGGCGATCGAGGTGCTGGTCGCCGCACGGGAGCCGGCCGTGGTGGGCGTCCGCGGAGCGTCGCCCGGGGTCGCCGCGTCCAGCCGCGCCGCGGTCCAGAACCTGGCGGCCGCGGCGGCGTTCCAACTGGCGGCGGAGGTGGCGGCGACCCGCGGGGACACCGCCATGGATCCGGTCCCGGGCGCCCCCGGCGCCGCGGACGCGGACGGCTGGGCCGAGGCCCCGGTGGTTCCGCTGCTCCCGCTGATCTCGGCCAGCGCGGACGGGGCGAACACGGCCCCCAGCACGCCCACCGCCACCAGCGCCGCGACCCCTGTCCTGACCCCTCCGAAGCGGCGGCGCCTGCGCTCACCCACGTGGAACTCCCCACCCTCTGATTTTCGTCTTTACACACTCTCATATGACAGGTCGTCCGCCGATCACGTCACCGGTCGCCGTTAGCAGGACGTGACCTGTGCGTTTCCTCTGCGGATCATGAGAACCGGCCCTGCGTGCGGTGCCTCGCCGGGCTTCAGAACCGGCCGACCGGCCACGCCGCCTGCCCCCGCATCCGCGTCCCTCGGAAGGCCTCGTCGCGCACCCATGACGACTCGTCGGTGACGACGGCCCGGACGACGACGCGGGCGTGCCGGTGCAGTCCGAGCGCACCGGTGTCCAGCGCCAGGCCGCCCTCCCGCAACGCGCGCCAGGGCGCGGGGCGGCCGTTCACCGACCAGCTGACGGAGAGTCGGCGACCGCCGCCCGGCAGCAGCAGCGGCCGGACCCGCAGGACCCCGCCCGCCCGCACCGGTCCGGCCTGCGGCGCCGGGTCCGCGCCGTCCAGCAGTCGCAGCTTCCGGTAGAGGGACTCGATGATCGCCTCACGGCAGGGCAGGTTGTAGACGCCGCCGAGGGTCCGCATGATCGAGTCCCGGGTGGGCCGGTACAGCCCGTTGGCACTCCGGTACGCCCCGACCACTCCGCCCGAGGGGTCGGCCGCGCCGAGCCAGCGCCACCACTTCACGTGCGCGGACACCATCGCGTCGGCCCCCTGGTCGGACAGGTTGGGGTAGTCGGCGTCGCCGCCCGGCGCGGAGTCGTACTCGTCACCGAGACCGCCGACGGTGTGCCCCATCTCGTGCTCGATGATGCGGGCCGCGTCCGCCGCCCCCGCGGACAGCGTGGTCACGCCCCTGCCGCCCGCCCCGCCGTAGTCCGTGGAGTCGGCCAGTGCGATCACGTACCGCGGCCCGGCGGCCGGACCGATCCAGTGCTCGACGGCGTCGTCGTCGGCGCAGAGCAGACGCGGCGTGCCGCCGCAGCCGAAGTGCATGCCGAGCGGCGAGCCGTGGCCGATCCCCGAGTGCGGCGAGACCATGTCCACCCGCCGGACGTCGAAGAACCGGGCGTAACTGCGGAACGGCTCCACGGAACTGATGGCTCGCCAGGTCGCCGCCGCCTGCGCGCGAAAGCGCGGAAGCTCCGCGGGGGTGTAGCCGTCGCCGATCAGCACGACGGTGATCCGGTTGCCGGCCGGGCCGTTGTCGACGAGGTCGACGGTGTCCACGACGTGCGGCTCGCACGCCGAGGCGGGGACGGGGGTGGCGCCGAACAGCAGCGTGAACAGCAGCAGGAGTGCGGCAGAGAGCTTCACTCAATGCAGAACGAAGGCGCCGCGGAACCGTTGTTGCACCATTCGGGCACTTCTGGACAGGGTGGCAAGCCGGACCGGCGGCGAGCCGGACAAAGCAAGACGCGGGGAACGGCGTCGTGCCGTTCCCCGCGTCGCGGCCGGCTACTGCCAGCTGATCAGCTTCTTCGGGTCCTGCAGGATCGCCGCGGTGTCGGCGAGCACCTTGGAGCCCAACTCCCCGTCCACCATGCGGTGGTCGAAGGAGAGAGCCAGCGTCGTCACCAGACGCGGGACGACTCGGCCCTTGTGGACCCACGGCAGCTCCCGCACCTGGCCGAAGGCCAGGATCGCGGCCTCGCCCGGGTTCAGGATCGGGGTGCCGGAGTCGACGCCGAAGACGCCCACGTTGGTGATCGTCACCGTCCCGCCCTGCATCGCCGCGGGCGAGGTCTTGCCCTCGCGGGCCACCTCGATCAGCCCCGTCAGCGCCTGGGCCAGCTCCGGGAGCGCCATGCTGCCCGCGTCCTTGATGTTCGGGACGATCAGGCCGCGCGGCGTGGCCGCGGCGATGCCCAGGTTGATCGCGCGCTTGTAGACGATCTCCTGGTTGGCCTCGTCCCAGCTCGCATTGACCTCCGGGTGGCGCCGAATCGCGATCAGCAGAGCCTTGGCGACCAGCAGCAGCGGGCTGACGCGGACGCCCGCACCCAGCTCGCCGGTCTCCTTCAGCTTGGCGACCAGCTTCATCGTGCGGGTGACGTCCACCTGGACCCACTCCGTCACGTGCGGGGCCGTGAAGGCGGAGCTGACCATCGCCGCCGCCGTCGCCTTGCGCACGCCCTTGATCGGCACGCGGGTGTCGCCCAGTGCCCCGGCCCCGAGCGCGGAGCCGACGGGCTCGGCCGGAACCGTGGCGACCGCGGCGGCCGGAGCCGGCGCGGCGGGCGCGGTCGCCGCGGCGACGTGCGCATGCACGTCCTCGCGGCTCACGGTGCCGTGCGGACCCGTCGGCGTGACCGCGGCGAGGTCCACGCCGAGGTCCTTGGCGAGCTTCCGGACCGGCGGCTTGGCCAGCGGACGCTCACCGGGGACCGCGACGGGCGCGGCCGGGACCGCGGGGGCGACCGGCGCGGGGGCGGGCGCGGCGGCCGGAGCCGGCGCGTAGTACGTCGCCTCTCCACCCGACTGCACCACCGTCGGCGCGGCGGCCGCAGCGGCGGGCTTGCGGGCGCGGCGGCGGGACGAGCCCGAGCGCGGGCCGTAGCCGACCAGCACCTCGCGGCGCTCCGGCTCCGGCTCCTCCTCGGCGGCGGCCGCCGGAGCGGGCGCCGCCTCGGCCGGGGCGCCGCCCGCGACCGCGACGCTGATGATCGC
Organism: Streptacidiphilus melanogenes; assembly: GCF_000787835.1. Lineage (GTDB taxonomy): Bacteria > Actinomycetota > Actinomycetes > Streptomycetales > Streptomycetaceae > Streptacidiphilus > Streptacidiphilus melanogenes. The sequence goes on along the minus strand of NZ_BBPP01000005.1, from coordinate 73,336 downwards.
CGTGCCTACGTTGACCGTCGTT
>NZ_BBPP01000005.1:0-72809 GCF_000787835.1 Streptacidiphilus melanogenes | reverse complement strand
CTGATGATCGCCGTGCCGACGTCGACCGTCGTTCCCTCGCTGAAGAACAGCTCCTGCACCACCCCGTCGAAGGGGATCGGCAGCTCGACGGCGGCCTTGGCCGTCTCGACCTCGCAGACGATCTGACCGTCGGTGACGGTGTCACCGGGCTGTACGAACCACTTGAGGATCTCGGCCTCGGTGAGGCCCTCGCCGACGTCCGGCATCTTGAACTGTCGGACGTTCGAAACCGCAGTGCTCATCGTGCTCTCCAACCCCCGTCAGAAGGCGAGGGCGCGGTCGACGGCGTCGAGCACCCGGTCGAGGTCCGGCAGGTACGTCTCCTCCACCCGGGACGGCGGGTACGGGGCGAAGTAGCCGCCCACCCGCAGTACGGGGGCCTCCAGCGCGTAGAAGCACCGCTCGGTGATCCGGGCGGCCAGCTCCGAGCCCATACCCATGAAGACCGGGGCCTCGTGCACGACCACGGCGCGGCCGGTGCGCTTGACGGAGGCCTCCAGGGTGTCGAAGTCCACCGGGGACAGCGAGCGCAGGTCGACGACCTCGATCTGGTGGCCGTCCTCGGCCGCGGCCTCGGCCGCCTCCAGGCAGACCTTGACCATCGGGCCGTAGGCGATCAGGGTCAGGTCCCGGCCCGGACGCGCGACGCGCGCGGCGTGCAGCGGGGCCGGGGCCGCACCCAGCGGGTCCACGACACCCTTGTCCCAGTAGCGCCGCTTCGGCTCCAGGAAGATCACCGGGTCGTCCGAGGCGATCGCCTGGCGCAGCATCCAGTGCGCGTCCACCGGGTTCGACGGCGAGACGACCTTGAGGCCGGCCGTGTGGGCGAAGTAGGCCTCGTGCGACTCACTGTGGTGCTCGACGGCGCCGATGCCGCCGCCGAACGGGATGCGCACCGTGACCGGCAGCTTCACGTGGCCGAGCGCACGGGCGTGCATCTTGGCCAGCTGGGTGACGATCTGGTCGAAGGCCGGGTAGACGAAGCCGTCGAACTGGATCTCCACCACCGGGCGGTAGCCGCGCAGCGCCAGGCCGATCGCGGTGCCCATGATGCCGGACTCGGCCAGCGGGGTGTCGATGACCCGGGCGTCGCCGAAGTCCTTGTGCAGTCCGTCGGTGACCCGGAAGACACCGCCGAGGCGGCCCACGTCCTCGCCCATGACGAGGGTCTTCGGGTCGGCCTCCAACGAGCGCCGCAGCGCCTCGTTGAGGGCCTTCACCATCGAGTAGTTCTCGGCAGCCATCTCAGCGGCCCTCCCCAACCTCTTCGGAGCCGTCGAACGACGCCGCGTATGCCACGTACTCAGCACGCTCCTCGTCCACGAGCGCGTGGCCCTCGGCGTACACGTTCTCGAAGATCGAGGTCGGGTCCGGGTCGGGCATGTTGCGGACGCCCTCGCGGACGCGGCGGGCGAGCTGCTCGCTCTCGGCGTCCACGGCGTCGAAGAACTCCTGGTCGGCCCACTCCTCGTGGACCAGGTAGGCCTTGACCCGCTCGATCGGGTCCTTGAGCTTCCACTCCTCCAACTCGTCCGCGATCCGGTAGCGGGTCGGGTCGTCGGAGGTGGTGTGGGCGCCCATGCGGTAGGTGAAGGCCTCGATCAGGGTCGGGCCCTCGCCGTTGCGGGCGCGCTCGAGCGCCCAGCGGGTGACCGCGAGGCAGGCCAGCACGTCGTTGCCGTCGACCCGGACACCGGGGAAGCCGAAGCCGGCCGCGCGCTGGTAGAGGGGCACTCGCGTCTGCCGCTCGGTGGGCTCGGAGATGGCCCACTGGTTGTTCTGGCAGAAGAAGACCACGGGGGCGTTGTAGACCGAGGCGAAGGTGAAGGCCTCGTTGACGTCGCCCTGGCTGGACGCGCCGTCGCCGAAGTAGGCGACCACGGCGTCGTCGGTGCCGTCCTTGGTGATGCCCATCGCGTAGCCCGTCGCGTGCAGCGTCTGCGAGCCGATGACGATGGTGTAGAGCTGGAAGTTCTTCTCGTACGGGTCCCAGCCGCCGTGGTTCACGCCGCGGAACATGCCCAGCAGGTTCAGCGGGTCGACGCCCTTGCACCAGGCGACGCCGTGCTCGCGGTAGGTGGGGAAGGCCCAGTCGCCCGGACGCTGTGCGCGTCCGGAGCCCACCTGGGCGGCCTCCTGTCCCAGCAGGGAGGCCCACAGGCCCAGCTCACCCTGGCGCTGCAGAGCGGTGGCCTCGCCGTCGAAGCGGCGTACAAGGACCAGGTCACGATAGATGGAGCGCAGCTCTTCCGGGGTGGTCTCCAGGGAGAAGCGCGGATGCTCCACTCGCTCCCCTTCGGGGGTGAGCAGCTGCACCAGCTCCGGGACGGCAGCGGTCGCCGTCCCCGCCGTGCTCTCGACGGTCACGTTCACTCCTCGGTATCTCCGGCCTCCGGGGTTGCCGGCAACCGGTCCGGTCGCCTGCTCCGTGCGTCCTCGCTTCGGGTGGGCGACGACTGCGGATCGGCGGATAGGTGTGCCCTGATCCTCTTCGAGAACGTTACCCAGGGGAAGACCCAATTTCTTCTGTCCTAGGACGTCCAACTACCACGCTCGTCCCCAAACCGGGGCAAATCACCCCTTGGGACCGGCAGTCTTTCGGCCTGTATGCAAGGCTGTGACCATGAGCGAATCGGGACAAATCCGAGTATTCCTCCTCGACGACCACGAAGTGGTCCGGCGCGGTGTCCACGAGCTGCTCTCACTGGAGACGGACGTCGAGGTCGTCGGCGAGGCCGGCACGGCGGCCGAGGCCCTGGTCCGCATCCCCGCCACCCGTCCCGACGTCGCCGTCCTGGACGTCCGCCTGCCCGACGGCAGCGGCGTCGAGATCTGCCGGGAGATCCGCTCGCAGCTGCCCGAGGTCAAGTGCCTCATGCTCACCTCCTTCCCCGACGACGAGGCGCTCTTCGACGCGATCATGGCTGGCGCGTCCGGCTACGTCCTGAAGGCGATCCGCGGCACCGACCTGCTCTCCGCCGTGCGGGACGTCGCGGCCGGCAAGTCCCTGCTCGACCCGGTCGCCACCGCCCGCGTCCTCGAGCGCCTGCGCGACGGCGGCCAGAAGGAGGACGAACGCCTCGCCGAGTTGACGAAGCAGGAACGCCGGATCCTCGACCTGATCGGCGAGGGCATGACCAACCGGCAGATCGGCGCCGAACTGCACCTGGCCGAGAAGACCGTCAAGAACTACGTCTCCAGCCTGCTGGCAAAACTGGGCATGGAACGACGCACCCAGGCGGCCGCGTATGTCGCGAAGATGCACGCGACGGAGGGTTAACGGTCACAGAAGATCAGCAAGGCCTGCCCCACGCACCCCGGCAGTAGCATCTGCCGCGTGACGGAGGCCCAGACACTCACGCTGACAAGTGGTTTATCAGCCGTTCCGGCCCGCCTTCAGGCGGTGCTGGAACGCTTCGGCATCGACGGACCCCTACGGATGCAACGCACCGCGCACGGTCTGCTGAACCGCGTCTGGCAGGTCGATGCAGCGGACGGCCGCCGCTGGATCCTCAAGCAGTACCTCGACGACGGAGGCCACGCCTCCAGCGGTGCGCTCAGCGCGCAGCACCGCACCATCGCCGCACTCGCGGCCTCCGGCCTCCCCACGATCGCGCCGACGACGGCCGAGGACGGCCGGACGCTCGTTCTGCAACGCGGCCGCCGCTACGCCCTCTTCCCCTTCGTGGACGGCGCTCCGCCAGGCGCCCTCTCGCTCCCGGCCGCGGCCGAACTCGGCGCGCTGCTGGGTTCCATACACGCCGAACTGCGCCGCATCCAGCCGCCTGTCCTCGACCCCGGCCCCTGGCCGACGGCCGACCCCGAGCAGACCCGCACCACCATCACCACCCTCCTCGGCGCGGCCCGCGCCCGCACCCCCCGCGAGCCCTTCGACGCCCTGGCCGAGCAACGCCTGCGCGAGCGGCTCGTCCTGCTGGACGCCTACGGCGGCCGCAGGCCCGGCCCCCGGAGCGCGCCCCCGGCCGGGTGGGTCCACGGCGACTTCCACCCGCTGAACCTGCTGTACCGCGGTGAGCGGGCGGTCGCGGTCCTGGACTGGGACCGCCTGGGCGTCAAGCCCGTCACGGAGGAGGCGGTCCGTGCGGCCACCCAGTTCTTCTCCGCGCCCGCCTCCGGCGTTCTCGACCTCGCCCGCGTGCGGGCTTACGCCCGGGCCTACCGCGCGGCCTCCGGCCACACGCCGGAACAGATGGCCGCCGGGGTCCACCGCGTCTGGTGGGAACGCCTCAACGACTTCTGGATGCTCCGCTGGCGCTACGCGCGGCATGACGACCGCGCAAACGAACTGTTCCCTGCCGCTGCCGCGCAGATCGTCTGGTGGTGCGAGGAGTACCAGCAGGTCCTGGACGCCTACGTGAACTGAGGCACCCTGCGGGCCGTTGCACCAGCCGGGGGGCGCGGGGCTCTGCTCATGTGCGGCTCCGCCGCGCAGGCGCGAGCAGCTTCAGACAGGGCAGCTCGTTGCACTACCCGGGGGCACGGGGCTCTGCGCGAGGACCACCCTGTGCGGATGACCCTGCGCGTTCGGGGCTCTACCTGCGTGGGTGGCCTGTCGCGCCCCGCGGTGGAGCCGTCTATCGGCAGAGCCTCGCGCCCCGGAGGGGCTCAGGCTCCGGGCTTGGTGGTCGAGGTGCCGTCGCCGCCGCCGGCAGCGGCGGCGGTGCTGGTCGGGGAGTCCGTCGGCGTCGGGGTCGGCGTGGGCGTCGGGGTGGGCGTCGGCGTCGGAGTGGGCGTCGGCGTCGGGGTCGGCGTCGGGGTCGGAGTGGGCGTCGGCGTCGGGGTCGGGGTCGGCGTGGGCGTCGGGCTGTAGTAGCTCGGGCTCTGCTGCTGCGACGGCTGCTCCGACGGCGTGCTCGGCTGTGTCTGGGTCGTGGGCGGCGTCACCGTCGGCGTCAGCGACGGCGTGCCGCCACCCCCGCCGTGGCCACCGCCGTTGAGGGCGAGGGCGACGCCCACGCCGATGGCGGCGATCACGACCAGGACGGCGATGACCGCGAAGAGGCCGCGTCGGCTGCCGTGTTCGCCCTCGTCGTCGTAGTGGTCCTCGTACACCGGCGGACGCCCGGCCGGCGGCGCTGGGGGCGGGGTCGCCGCGGCCATGACCGTCGTGGGGGCGTGGTCGCCGGGCCCGCCCGGGCCGCCGGGGCCCTGCGGGAGGACCGTCGTGGGGGCGGTGGGGGAGACCGGCGGAACCGCGCCGAGGACCTGGGTCGCCTCCGCCGCCGCGCCGTGCATCTGGCGCAGCGCGTGCTGGACGTGCGCGCGGAACTCGTCCGCCGACTGGAAACGGTCGTCCGGCTCCTTGGCCAGCGCGCGCAGCACCAGCGCGTCCAGCGACGCGGGAACCCGCGGGTTCGCCTGCGACGGCGGCTTCGGCGGGTCCTGGACGTGCTGGTAGACGACCGAGAGCGGCGTGTCCCCGGTGAACGGCGGGCGCAGCGTCAGCAGTTCGTAGAGCATGCAGCCGGTGGCGTACAGGTCGGAGCGGTGGTCGACGGCCTTGCCGAGAGCCTGCTCCGGGGAGAGGTACTGGGGGGTGCCCATGACCATGCCGGTCTGCGTCATCGTCGACGTGACGCCGGTGAGCGCCCGGGCGATGCCGAAGTCCATCACCTTGACCGCGCCACTGCTGGTGATGATCACATTCGCGGGCTTGATGTCGCGGTGCACGATTCCGTGCTTGTGGCTGTAGGCGAGCGCCTCCAGCACCCCGGCGGTGATGATCAGCGCCTGGTCGACCGGCGGCGGCTCCTGGCTCTGCAGCAGCTCGCGGACCGTGTGGCCCTCGACCAGCTCCATCACGATGTAGGGAACCGTCTCGTTGCCGCGCGCCTCCTCGCCGGTGTCGTAGACCGCCACGACGGCATGGTGGTTGAGCGATGCAACCGAGTGTGCCTCGCGGGTGAAGCGGGTGCGCGCGATGGAGTCCTCGGCGAGCTCCGGGCGGAGCACCTTGATCGCGACGGTGCGGCCGAGCCGCTGGTCCATCGCGGCGAAGACCTCGGCCATGCCGCCGCGGCCGAGCCGGCTGGTCAGCCGGTACCGGCCCTCGCCCACGACGCTCAGCCCGCTGGTGGTGACGAAGGCCTCCCCCGCCTGTTCGGCGGCGGTGTCCGCGGCAGCGTCAGACTCAGGCCGGGGCCCTCGGCCGTCCCGGCCGTCCTCGTCCCGCGGGTGCTGCGTGTCTGCCATCGTTCTCCGCAATCGTTCTGCGCGTTCCGCGCCTCTGCATGCTGCGCCGTCGCGCCGGTACGCTGTCGCGCACCGCACCGCCACCGTCCGCGCCGTGCGCGGATGATGCACCTTCTCCGCACGCTACCGGTTTCCGGCGACGGATGCGGAGCTACTTATCCGCCGTTGCCCGTCAGGCTGACGACGATTCGCGCCGAAGTACCCATACCGTCCGTCGAAGTGCTGCTGGTCGCGTGGTTGACGGCGAGCACGAGCACCAGGATCAGCCCGATCAGCAGCACGCCGAGGATCATCAGGACCACCGCGAGACGCCCGCAGCCCTTGGCGGCCGAAGTGGGCGCCGCGCCGGGATTCGGCTGGAACTGCGGTGGCGGAGTGGCCGCCGGCGGTCGCGGCGCGAACTGCGGCGGGGCGGCCGCGGCCATCGGCCGGGGCGTCGCCGCCGGCGGCGGAGTGGGCCGGGCCATCGGCGGCGGGGTGGGGCGCTGGGCGTACGGCGGAGGCGTGTTGGGGCGCTGCGCGTAGGGCGGCGGGGTCGGCCGCGCCATCGGCGGCGGGGTGCCAGGTCGCTGCGCGTACGGCGGAGGCGTGCCGGGGTGCTGCGGATACGGCGGCGGGGTCTGCCCCATGGCGGGCCCCTGGCCCATCGGCCGCTGCGGGTACGGCGGCGGGGTCTGCCCCATCGACGGCGCCTGGCCCATCGGCGGCATCGGCTGGGGCATGGGCTGGCCCATGCCGGGCCGCGGCATCTGCGTGTTGGGGCCCTGCGGGTACGGCGTGTTGAGGGGACCCTGGGCCTGCGGGAAGACGGCGTTCTGGCCGGATCCGCCGACGTTGCTGATCCGCTGCCCGTCGCCGGAGACCTGCGGCTGGTTGCCCACACCCGTCGCGGACCGGGCGACGCGGCGGCACTCCTCGCGCATCTCGTCCGCAGACTGGAAGCGGTGCGCAGGGTCCTTGCGCAGCGCCCGCGCCACCAGCGCGTCCACCGCGAGCGGCACCGCCGCGTTGACGCTGGACGGGGCCGGTGGCGTCTCCTGGACGTGCTGGTACGCCATGCCGAGCGGCGACTCGGACTCGAACGGCAGCCGCCCCGTGAGCAGCTCGAAGAGCATGCAGCCGACGGAGTACAGGTCGGAGCGGGCGTCCACGGACTTGCCCAGCGCCTGCTCCGGGGAGAGGTACTGGGGCGTGCCGACGACCATGCCGGTCTGCGTCATCGAGGTGACGCCGGACTGCATGGCGCGGGCGATGCCGAAGTCCATCACCTTGACGACGCCGCGCTTGGTCAGCATGACGTTGGCGGGCTTGATGTCGCGGTGGACCAGGCCCTGTTCGTGCGAGGCGGCGAGTGCCGCCAGCACGTCGGCGCAGACCTCCAGCGCCTTGTCGGTGGGCATCGCGCCCTGCTCGGCGATGTCCTTGCGGAGCACGGAGCTGAGCGAGGAGCCTTCGACGTACTCCATGACGATGAACGGGACGGGCGTGCCGTCCTGGTCGTCCTCGCCGCTGTCGTAGACGGCCACGATGTTGGTGTGGTTGAGCCGCGCCACGGCCTGCGCCTCGCGGCGGAACCGCTCGCGGAAGGAGGGTTCGCGGCTCATGTCGCCGAGCATCGTCTTCACGGCGACGGGCCGGTCCAGCACCGTGTCGTCGCCGAGGTGCACCGTGGCCATGCCGCCCTGACCGAGCAAATCCCGCAGCACGTAACGGCCGTGGCCGACCGTCCGTCCGGTGTCGGCCGCGCCGCCCTGCTCGCTCATGCGCTCTCGCTCCCCCAACCGGGCGCCCCGCCTGGTACGCCGTCAGGGGCCAACGTTAGCGCGATGAGCAGGGCTGGAAACAGCCGGGTTCTCGCCCTGCCCATGCTTCGCAGACGGACCTGTGGGCGGACCCGTGGGCGGGTCTCCGGACGGACCTACAGGTAGGGGCCCGAACGGATTCCGCCATGTCCCTCCTCGCCCTCCTCGTGCCCGGCCATGCCGGGCGGGAGGGCCCGCCGCATCTGCTCCAACTGGGCTCGCGCGGCCATCTGCTGGGCGAACAGCGCGGTCTGGATCCCGTGGAAGAGGCCCTCGAGCCAGCCGACCAGCTGGGCCTGGGCGATCCGCAGTTCCGCCTCGGACGGCACGGCGTCCTCGGTGAAGGGGAGCGAGAGCCGCTCCAACTCCTCGACCAGTTCGGGGGCGAGCCCCTGCTCCAGCTCCTTGACGGAGCTGGCGTGGATCTCCTTCAACCGCACCCTGCTGGCCTCGTCGAGAGGCGCGACCCGGACCTCCTCCAGCAGCTGCTTGATCATGCTGCCGATGCGCATGACCTTGGCGGGCTGTTCGACCATCTCCGTTATCGGCAGCTCCCGGGCGTCGCCGCCCTCCTCCGCCGACTTGCCACCGGCGACGGGCAGGCCGTCGGGTCCGACGATCAGAACGTGGGGGCCGTCTTCGGGCCGCTGGCTGGGGCTGTTCATGGACGTCATTCTGTCTTACGGGGATGTCGGGACGGCGTGATATTCGCCAGAACAAGTGTGCGCCTCTTGGTTGAACAGCGGTGGGTCGACCGCGCCACCCGGCCGGTCGGGGCGTTCACAGTCGCCGGATGCGCCAGCCGAAGAGCGCTGCCCCGACGCCGATCAGGGCGAGCCCGACGCCGAGCAGGCGAGCCCGGGGACCCAGGCCCCCGGAGGCCGCGTTGCGGACGGCGATCTGCTGGGTCGCGGCGCCGGGGTGGAGCAGCGCCTGCGGGCCGAGCGGCGGCGGGACCGTGGAGGCCGGGCGTTCCGGCGCCACCGCGTCGGGAACGACCGCGTCCGCGCCCGAGCCCGCTGCCGCGCCGTCCTGGGCCGGGTCGCTGCGCGCGGGCGTCAAGGACGGGTGCGGCGGGGCCACCGCCGCACCGCTGCTGTGGCCCTCGTCGGGGGTGTGGCCGCCGGATGAGCCCGATTGCCCGGGCGAGGGGAACAGCGAGCCGACCACCGGCACCGGCATCCCGCTCACGGACGGATCGGTGCTCGACGGCGCCGACGGGGTCCCCCGGTCAGGGGGGCTCCCCCAGGGCGACGTGCCCGTACCGGGCCGGCCGGATGGGGGGTCGCCGTTCGGGGGACGGTGCGAGCCGGCACCCGGCGCGGGGGCGTAGCTGAAGCGCAGGATCCGTCCGTCCGGCAGCCGGATCGTGAAGCCGCGCGGCGCTTTGCCGGGCTTCGCCTTCACCAGGGCTTTGACCGGGCCGAGCGCCGGCGCCTCGGACCACGCGGCCGCCACGGCCTGCTGGGTGCCCGCGCCCACGACCATCAGCAACCCCGCCACGAGGGCCGTCCCGGCCGCCCTCGTAGCGCCCGTCCCCAGGGCCGACAAAGCGCTCATATGTGGTAATTAGGACACCGGCCGTCGGCCCAGGCAAGCGTGGCTACGCCATTCAGCAACGGTCGGCCCCGCGCTTCATCCCGTTGCCGCAACACCGGCGTTCGGGCCGGACCGCGGGGCCGACTCTCCGCCGCTCAGGCTCGCAGAAGGATCTTGCCGATATGGGTGCTGGACTCCATCAGCCGGTGCGCCTCCGCCGCGTCGGCCAGCGGGAGGACGGCGTCGACGACCGGCCTGACGACGCCGGACTCGATCAGCGGCCAGACGTGCTCGCGCACCGAGGCCACCACCGCCGCCTTCTCCTCCACCGGACGGGCCCGCAGCGAGGTCGCGGCGATCGCGGCTCGCTTGGACATCAGCTTGGCAATGTTCAGCTCCGCCTTCACCCCGCCCTGCATGCCGATGACGACGAGACGCCCGTTGACCGCCAGCGCGTCGAGGTTGCGGTCCAGGTACTTCGCGCCGACGACGTCGAGGATCACGTCCGCGCCGCCCAGCCCGGACAGCTCTTCGACGAAGTCCTGCTCGCGGTAGTTGACGAGCACGTCCGCGCCCAGTTCCGCGCAGGCGGCCAGCTTCACCGCCGAGCCCGCCGTCACCGCGACCTTCGCGCCGATCGCCTTGCCGAGCTGGATCGCCATCGTGCCGATGCCGCTCGATCCGCCGTGGACGAGCAGCAGCTCGCCGGGACGCAGGTGGCAGACCTGGAAGACGTTGGACCACACTGTGCAGACGACCTCGGGGAGGCCCGCCGCGGTCACCGGGTCGACGCCCTTGGGGACCGGAAGCAGCTGGCCGGCGGGGACGGCGACCTTCTCCGCGTAGCCGCCGCCGGAGAGCAGGGCGCAGACCTCGTCTCCGACGGCCCAGTCGACGACGCCGTCACCGATCGCGACGATGCGGCCGGAGCACTCCAGCCCCGGATAGGGGGACGCGCCCGGCGGGGGGTCGTAGAAGCCCTGCCGTTGCAGGACGTCGGCACGGTTCACGGCCGAGGCCGCCACCTCGACCAGGACCTCGCCCGGACCGGGAACCGGGTCCGGGACCTCACGCAGCACCAGCGCCTCGGGGCCGCCCGGCGTCTCAATCGTGATCGCTCGCATGCCGCCGACGCTACCCCGCCGCGATGTGCCAGAGCCCCGGACCCCGCCGGAACACAGCGCCGCCGTATCGGATCTGACGGGCGGAAACCGCCCCGGGTCGGGACCCTCCGTGCACCTTCCGTCACGGTGAGCCACCCGGGCCCCACACAGGGAACAGGCGTACGCTTGCAGAATTGCGCAAGCATTGCGCAATGCATGGAAGGCGGAGCCGATCACCAAAGGGCCCGCCGGACACCACGACGGGGGATCCAGGACATGCAGGACGAGACGGACGGCTCCGGCGAGCTCATCGAACGCAAGCCGCGTTCGAAGACGCGTCGCGTCCTGAAGATCCTCGCCCTGGTGCTGTCCGTCCTGGTCCTGGTCGTCGCAGGGCTCGGCACCTGGCTGTACAACCGCTTCAGCGGCAACCTGCACACCGTCCACCTGGGCGGCGACACCCGGAAGAGCCTCGGCCAGGAGAAGCCCGACGCCTTCGGCCGGACCCCGATCGACATCCTGGTCATCGGCACGGACTCGCGGAACACCCAGCAGGACTGCAACCTCGGCGGCGACTGCAACGTCGGCGGTGGCGGCTTCGGCAACGCCGACGTCGAGATGCTCGTGCACGTCTCCGCCGACCGGTCCAACGCCACGGTGATGAGCATCCCCCGCGACACCATCGTCGACGTGCCCGCCTGCACCGACCCGACCGACAGCGCCAACCGCACCCAGGGCTACCGCGGCATGGTCAACAGCGCGCTCGCCTATGGCCCGCAGTGCCAGATGGAGACCATCCACCAGCTGACGGGCATCCCCATCAGCCACTTCATGATGGTGACCTTCTCCGGCGTGGTCTCCATGTCCGACGCCGTGGGTGGCGTCAACGTGTGCGTGAACGACAACGTCTACGACACCTACTCGCACCTCAAGCTCGCCAAGGGCACCCACAACCTGAAGGGCAACGCGGCGCTGGAGTTCGTCCGCTCCCGGCACGCCTTCGGCGACGGCGGCGACCTCGGCCGGCTGGCCGCCCAGCACCTGTACCTGAGCTCGATGATGCGGTCGATGCGCAGCGCCGGGACGCTGACCGACCCGGCCCGGCTGTTCGGCCTCGCCGACTCGGCCACCAAGGCGCTGACGGTCGACAGCGGGCTCGGCAACGTCACCTCGCTGCTCGGTCTGGCCAACGACGTGGCGAAGGTGCCGACCAGCCGGATGACCTTCACGACCATGCAGACGGAGACCGACCCCAACGATCCGAACCGCCTGATCGTCGGACCCGACGCGCAGGCGCTGTTCGCCACGATCGCCAACGACCAGTCGCTGACCTCCCCAGGCGGCGGGTCGGCCTCGCCCTCCGCGTCGGCCTCCGCCTCGGCTTCCGCGTCCGCCTCGGCCTCGCCCTCCGCCTCGCCGTCGGTGTCGGTGTCGGCGCTGGCGGACGGGGGCGGCTCCGACTCCGTCGCCGCCGGGCAGATCGACGTCCACGTCGACAACGCCAGCGGCACCCGCGGTCGGGCCACCCAGCTCGCCGACGCCCTGACCTCGCAGGGCTTCGGCTCCGGCACCACCGCGGTCACCTCGCCCACGACCACCACGACGACCAGGCTCCAGTACGCGCCCGGCGACCAGGCCGCCGCCCACACCGTCGCCACCGCTCTCGGCCTGCCGGACAGCGCGCTGAGCGCGTCCTCGGCCGGCTCCGGAGTGACCCTGGTCATCGGCGCGGACTGGCCCTCCGGCACCGTCTTCCCCGGGGCCTCCGGCAAGCCGGCCCCGGCCGACACCCAGCAGGCCCTGAACGGCGCGAGCGCCCGCACCGCGGACGAGACGAACGGCTGCGCCGAGGTCAGCCACGAGCAGACGGTCGAGCTCAACGGAGTCCCGATGTCCCCGATCCAGGCCTACGCCGAAGCCAAGAACGTGCCGGACTCCGCCCCGTGACCGCCGGCCACCCCGGCCGGGCCCGTACCGACGCCACCGCGTCCTCCGCGTCCTCCGGGCTCGCCTGCGCAGCCCCCACGACGCCGGAAACAGGCGTCGCGCACGCGAGTCACGGCCCACGAGAGCGACCGCCGCGCCGGGCCCCCGCGCCCGGGCCGCGGCCACGCCACCCCCGCCACGCTGTGTTCGCCCCGGCCAAGGTTGGCGGCCCCGGCACTAGTCTTGGTCAGGCGCGGGCAGGGATCCGGGGAGAGCGAGGGCGAAGGAGAACGCGCATGACGACTGGCGCAGAGGTCCGGGAGGCCATCGGAGCCGTGATCGGCGCTGCCGCCGCGACCGCGCCGGACGACATGCCCGGCCCCGAGGTCATGGACCAGGCCGCCGCCGCGTTCGGCATGCTCGCCTCGCCCACTCGTCTGCAGATCGTCTGGATCCTCGCCGGGGGCGAGTGCGACGTCACCGGCCTCGCCGAGCAGGTCGGCGGCACGCTGCCCGCCGTCAGCCAGCACCTGGCCAAGCTCCGCCTGGCCGGTCTCGTCCGCTCCCGCCGCGAGGGCCGTCGGCAGGTCTACCTCGTCGACGACCCCTACCTGGCCGCCGTCGTCCGGCTCATGGTCAGCCAGCTCTCGGCGCAGGAGCAGGACGTCGAGGCCGAGTCCGACGGGCCCGGCCTCAGCGCCGTCAGCGGCACGCACCCGCCCAAGGGACTGGCGCGTGGCCACATCGTCTGACGCGTCGACCGCCGTCCCCGCGCTGCAGGCTCCCGGAACGAAGCCCACCGACCTCCGCCCGCCGCGTCCGCGGACGGCGGCCGCGCTCACCCGTGCCCTGCCCGCCCTCGGCCTCTTCGCCGCCGTGCGGGTGCTCGGCGTCGTCGTGCTGGCCGTCTGGGCCGGCGCGGAAGGGCGCAGCGCGCACCAACTGCTGTCGGGCCGCTGGGACTCGCTCTGGTACACCGACATCGCCGCCCACGGCTACCACTGGGCCGGCTACCAGGCCACCCCGCACACCCGCGGCGCCGGAGCCCACTCCCACCTGGCCTTCTTCCCGTTGCTCCCGTGGCTGGAGCGCGGCCTGCACAACGTCACCGGCCTCGCCTTCGCCGACGCGGGTCTGCTGGTCAGCGCCCTCGCCTCGCTCGCCGCGGCGCTGGGCGTCTTCGCCGTCGGCGAGCGACTGGCCGGGCGCAGGGCGGCGACGCTGCTGGTGGTGCTGTGGGCGGCGCTGCCGATCGGCGTGCTGCAGTCGATGGCCTACACCGAGTCCCTGTTCACCGCCCTCGCCGCCTGGTGCCTGTACGCGGTGCTGCGCCGCGGCTGGATCACCGCCGGGCTGCTCGCCGCGCTCGCGGGCCTCACCCGCCCGAGCGCGGCCGCCGTGATCGCCGCCGTCTGGGTCGGCGCGGCCGTCGCGCTGTGGCGCGGCGAGGACCGCCGCGTCCGCGCCGTCCTCGGCGCGCTGCTCGCCCCTGCCGGCCTGCTCGGGTACGCGGGCTGGGTCGGCGGCCTGCCCGCGTACCTGCACGTCCAGAGCCAGTGGGGCAACGGCTTCGACTTCGGCGCGGCCTACGCCCGCTTCATCGGCCACCAGCTGACGACGAGCCCGGGCGCGGGCGTCGGGCTGCTGGCCTTCGTGGGCCTGGTCGTCTGGGCGCTGGTGGCCTGCGTCCGTGAGCGCCGGCCACTGCCCGTCCTCGCGTACGCGGTCGCGATCGCCGCCCTGTCACTGGGCGCGCAGGCGTACTTCAACTCCAAGCCCCGCCTGCTGCTGCCGGGCTTCCCCCTGCTGCTGCCCCTGGCGGCCTGGCTGGCCACCCTCCGCATCCGGTGGGTCGCCGTCTCCCTGACGGTGCTCGCCCTGGCCTCGGCCGCCTACGGCGCCGTCTGGCTCCTCGGCCCCGGCCCGCCCTGACCGACCGCCGAGCACGCAGGCGGGGCGCACAGACGCGGTCCGGTCCCGGAGCGCGCCTCCGGGCCACGCAGCAGCGGCGAGTCGTGGGCACGCTCGGACTCGGGCAGCACGATCTGCCGCAGCTCTGCCGCAATCCCTCCCGGATCACGCTCCCGCGTGGCCGTGGCCGTGGCCGAGGCCGACACCGAGGCCGTCGCCACGCGATGGCCCGGCCTCAGCCGCACGGCACGTCCAGCACCTCGATCGGGCGGCCCGGCGCGACGCCGCCGGGCGGCACCACGGCCAGACCCTCGGCGAGCGCGAGCCCGCGCAGCATCGCGGGGCCGTCGTGCCGCAAGGGCACAGCGCCGCGCTCGGGCAGGGCGACGGGAACGAGACGGGTGTGGCCGGTCTGACCTGCGAACTCCGCGGCGGCGGTGACCCGGTACGGCTCCGCGGCCGGACAGCCGGCCAGGCCGCGCAGCAGCGGCTCGGCGAGCGTGGCCGCGCCGACGGCGGCGGCGAGGGGGTTGCCGGGTAGTCCGACGAGGTACCGGGGACGGCCGCCCGCCTCCGTACGCTGCGCCCGCGCGGCCGCCGGTTCCCGCGCGTCGGCCGACTGCGCCGACGCGCCCGGCTCGGCCGACCCGGGCAGCTCGGCCAGCAGCATGGGGTGGCCGGGCCGCACCCGGACACCGTCGACCAGCAGTCTCGCGCCGATCTCGGTCAGCGCCGGGTGCAGGAAGTCCGCCGGGCCGGACGCCGTCGCGCCGGTGGTGACCACGACGTCCGCGTCGGCGTCACGCAGGGCGGCGACGAGCGCGTCCCGGTCGTCGCCGATCCGGCGCACGCGGATGACGGTCGCACCGTAGGCGGCGAGCCAACCGGGCAGCATCGGGCCGAGCGCGTCCCGGATCCGGCCGTCCCCGGGTACGCCCTCGGTGAGCAGCTCGTCGCCCAGCACCAGGAGTTCGGCGACGGGTCGGCGATGCACGGTCAGCCGGTCGACCCCGGCGGCCGCGGCCAGGCCCAGCACGGCGGGCGTCACCGACGCCCCGGCCGGAAGCAGCACCTCGCCGCTGCGGCACTCCTGGCCGCGCGGGCGGATGTCCCGCCCGAGCGGCGGGGACAGGGTGCCGGGACGGCAGGCCAGCTCGACGCCTTCGGTGCGGACGATGCCGTCCTCACGCCGCAGCACGGCGGTGGCGTCGCCGGGAACGGGCGCGCCGGTCGCGATCCGCACGGCCTCGCCGTCCTGCAGCGAGGCTGCCGGCGGCCGACCGGCCAGCCCCTCGCCCTCGGCCGGCTCCCGCAGCCGCCAGGGGCCGGGGCCGGAGACGGCCCAGCCGTCCATGGCGGAGGTGTCGAAGGGGGGCAGGTGCGTGGCGGCCGTCAGGGGGGCGGCGAGGACGGCGCCCAGCGCGTCCGCCGCGTCCCGCTCCTCCGTGCCGAGCGGGCGCGCGCCCGCGTGCGCGGCGACCGCGCGCGCCTGCTGCCAGCCGAGTTCGCCCGGGTGGGTCGCGGGCGGGGGAACGGACGGGTCGGCGTCGCCCGGCTTATCAAGATCATCAAATGCGCCACGTGTTGCATTTCGTGATCTTGATGCCGCGGAGGGGCCGACCAGACCGAAGGCGTCGTCCAGCACCTGGTCGAAGGAGGAGTCCGCTCCAGGCGACCGAGGAGCGGGCGGCAGCTCCTCCGCGCCCGCCTCGTAGTCGAACGGACGGTCCGGCTCGGGCGGGGACGGCGGGGTCGACGCCTGCGGCAGCAGATACGGATAGGCGGCCAGCAGGTCCGTCTCGACCTCGCGACCCGTCATTCCGGGTGCTCCTCGGCGCGGTCCGCGGCCCAGCGCAGCGCGAGCTGCGCGGCCTTCCGGTTCGCCTCCGCAACCGCCTCCGGACCGCCCCCGGCCGAGGCCGCCGCGTACCCCACCAGGAACGCGGTCAACGGCGCGGCGGGGCGCGCAACGCCGTGCGCGACGTCCCGGGTCATGTCGAGCAGCCCGTGGACGTCGACCTCCAGGTCGATCCCGAGCTCGGTCTTCGCAGCGGCGATCCAGTCATCCAGCACGCCTCCATCGTCCCCGATGGGCGCGCCGGCGGCGTGCATCAGGGTGGTGTTCCCTGCGTGTCCGCGAGGTTCCGCGCGCGTTTCCTGGCCCGCTCGACGTCCTCCCAGGTGTCGCAGTCCACGGCCGCGCCGGTCGGGTCGGGCAGCCGCAGGGTGCGGAGCGCCCCCGTGACGGCCCGCAGCCGCGCCCCGTCCGGATCCCCCACGGCGGCGAGCGCGACCCGGAGCGGCCCGGTGCGATAGGCGGCGGTGAGGAGTTGCTCGCGGCCGCCCGCGTCCACCAGCACGGCGGCGTCGACATCGGGCTCCGCCAGCGCGTCGAGCAGGCGGTGCACGGTGGCCGCGTCCAGGAACGGCAGGTCGGCGGCGAGCAGCACCGTCACCTCGGCGGCGACCTGCGCCAGGCCGGCCGCCAGCCCGGCGACCGGCCCGCCGCCGGGCGGCTCCTCCCGCGCCCACCGCACGCGGCGCGCGGTCGCGCGCTCGGGGCCGACGACGACCGTCGTACCGGCGTCCGCGCAGGCGGCCAGCACCCGGTCGAGCAGCGCCATCCCCCCGACGACCAGCGCGGGCTTGTCCTCGCCACCCAGCCTGCGGGCGGCGCCGCCGGCCAGGACGACGGCGTCGTATGCGTAGCGCTCCATGGTGTCTCTCATGCAACCACAGCGCACCGGGCGCTCGTTCCCGCGCGCCGGAGCGGAACTCAAGGCAGCTGGTGCTCCGCCAGCAGGTCACCCAACTCCTGCTCGAAGGCCGCCGCGGGCCCGAGGAGGAGTTCGAGGTGCTTCGCCCAGGCGTGGTAGCGGTGGAGCGGGTAGTCGAGATCCGCCCCGATGCCGCCGTGGAGGTGCTGGGCCGTCGACGCCACCGCGCGGACGCCCTCCGCGGACCAGATCTTCGCCGTGGCCAGGTCCGCGTCCAGCGGCATCCGGTCGGCGAGGTCGGCGCCGTGGGCGACGCGCCATGCCGCCTGCCACAGCGTGACCTCCATCGCCCGCAGGTCGATGTAGCGGTCGGCGGACTGCACGGCCACCGCCTGGAAGGTGGCGATCGGATGCCCGAACTGCTCGCGCTTGGAGGCGTACGTGGAGGTGAGCCTCAAGGCCGCCTCACCGAGGCCCAGGCAGAGCGCGGCGACGCCCACGATCAGCCAGGCCCGCACCGCACGCCAGTTGGCGCCGTCCGCCGAGACCGGTCCGAGCTGCCAGGAAGACTCGACGAACGCGCCGCCGAAGACCAGCCGCCCGGCGAGCTCGCCGTTGGTCGACACCTGGCGCTCCAGGGTCACCCCCGCCCCACGCGGGTCGACGAGCAGCAGCACCGTGCCCTCGGGGCCACGCGCCGGGACCAGGACCAGGTCCGCGACCGGCGCCCAGGCGACGGCGGTCTGCTCCCCGGTCAGCGCCCAGCCGCCCGCGACCGGCTGCGCCGTCACCGCCTCGTCGGCCGCCTCGTGGCCACTGCGGCCGTGCGCGGCGACCCCGAGCAGCAGACGGCCTGCGGCGACCTCCGGCAACAGCCTGCGCCGCAGCTCCTCCGCGCCGAAAGTCTGGACGGCCAGGGCGGCCGCGCCGGCCTCCAGCAGCGGGACGCGCGCCAGCACCCGTGCCGACTCGCGCAGCACCAGACACCAGGCGATCTCGTCCAGCCCCGCGCCGCCGTGGCTCTCGGCGAGCGCGATGCCCAACAGGTCGGACTTGGCCAGGCGCTGCCACAGCTCCCGGTCGATGTCCGCGGCCACCGGCTCGATGCCGAGGGCGGGGCTGGGCACGCCCCCGTCCGGTGCGACGTCCGCGAAGACGCCGCGGGCCGCCTCGGCAGCGGCCTGCTGCGCGTCGGTGAAGGTGAAGTCCACGGGGCGCCCCTTCCGAAGCAGATGCTGACAGTGCGTCAGATTAGAACAAGTTCTAGATACACGGAAGGGTCGCGCACAGGCCGCCGACATCAGTACCGTGCTCAGACATCAGTGGAGCGGCGAGGCGGGTACAAGTGGCAGACGAGCCGGACGGCGCGACCGCGTACGAACCCATACCCGCGCCCCGAACCGCACCGGACGAAGCCGGCCCCGCAGACGGCCGGACCAACGACGCCGAGGCCACCGACACCGAGACCACCGAGACCACCGAGACCGAGCACGACGGAACCGACGAGCCCGAGGCCGGGCAGGAACGCCGCTGGTCGCTGCCGTCCCTGCTGGTCCTCTACGCCGCCGTGATCGCCGTCGCGGTCGCCGTGGTCTACCACCTGGGCACCGTCTTCCTCTCCATCGCGCCCAGCAACCCGATCTCGCAGCACAACGCCACCACGGTCAACGCGCACGTGATGCCCGAGTTCGAGCAGAACTGGCAGCTGTTCGCACCCAACCCGCTGCAGCAGAACATCGCGGTCCAGGCACGCGTGCAGACCCTCGACCCCGACGGCGGCCGCACCGAGTCGCCGTGGATCGACCTCACCGCCCAGGACGTCGCCGCGATCCGCGACAACCCGTTCCCCAGCCACGTCAACCAGAACCTGCTGCGCCGCGCCTGGGACTACTACACCGCCTGGCACGACCAGAACGAGAAGTCCACCGGCTTCGGCGGACCGCTCTCGGTGGAGTACCTCAAGCGCATCGGCCTGCAGCGGATCGGACGGGACTGGCACGGGGAACCCGTCATCCAGATCCAGTTCCGCTCCGCCACCACCGACGTCACCGGCCCCACCTGGACCGGCGCACCCGCGACCACCGCACCGTCCTACCGCCAGCTGGCGTGGTGGCCGGCCACCGACGACGACTACCGCGGCCTGGGGGTCTCCTGATGCGCGCCCTTCTGACCCGCGGCGCCGACGCCGCCTTCCAGGGCTGGACCACCGTCACCGGCCGCACGCTCGCCCGCTACCAGGCGGCGATCGTGCGCATCGGCGTCGCGCTGACCTTCGGCACGTTCCTGCTGCGCGAGTGGCCGCACCGCCGCGTCCTGTACGGCGACCTCTCGCCGTGGAGCGGGGATCTGTCCCGTCAGTTGCTCTCGACGAACCATGCGTTCTCCGTGCTGGCCTGGTCCGACGCGGGCTGGTGGTTCGAGTGCGTGTACGTCGCGGCGATCGCGGTCAGCGTGCTGATGCTGCTGGGCTGGCGCACCCGCGCCACCTCGCTGGTCTTCATGGTGCTGGTGCTCTCGCTGCAGAACCGCGCGGTCCTGGTCGGCGACGGCGGCGACAACGTCGTCCACCTGATGGCGATCTACCTCGTCTTCACCCGCTGCGGCGAGGTCTGGTCCCTGGACGCCCGCGCCGCGCGCCTCGGCACGCGGCGCGCGGGCGATCCGGCCGGCGTCGCGGTGTGGTTGCTGCTGGGGACGGCCCTGGCGTTCTGTCAGCTCACCGGCTTCGCCAAGCTCGGCATGCTGGATCTCGGCCTCTACACCTGGGGCACCTTCTTCTGGCTCTGCTGGCTGCTGGCCGGCCTGCGCGGCGCGCTCACCCGCCGCGCGCCGGAGAGCGAGGGCTCGGCCCTGCTCGACGCGCTGACCGCGCTGCTCCACAACGCCGCGATGCTGGTGATCGCGGCGGAGGTCTGCTTCATCTACGCCACCGCCGGCTGGTACAAGATCCAGGGTTCGCTGTGGCAGGGCGGGACCGCCCTCTGGTACCCGCTCCACCTGCACTACTTCGAGCCCTGGCCGGCCCTCAACAACATGCTCGGCACCAACAGCACGCTGGTCACCCTGATCACCTACGGCACGGTGATCGCTCAGGTCGGCTTCCCGTTCCTGGTCTTCAACCGGCGCATCAAGAACCTGATGCTGGCGCTGATGATGACCGAGCACCTTGCCATCGCGGTCGTCCTCGGGCTCCCCTTCTTCTCCCTCGCGATGATCACCGCCGACGCGGTCTTCCTCCCCACCGGCTTCCTCGTCCGAGTCGGCCAGGGGGTGGCTAAGGGGGTGGCGCGGGTCGCCTCCACGCCAGTCTTGCGCCAGACGATCATGCGCGCCCCCCGCGCCACCGAGCGCGAGCAAGAGGCCGTGTCGGTCATCCGATAACCCGCGTTGTGCAGGGCGCTCCAGCACCCACCCGAAAGGGCGCGTCATGCACACGCGAATGCTCCACGCGGTGTTCCCCACCACGGGGCAACCCCTCCGCGTCATCCTGATCGACGACGAGCCGTGGTTCGCCGTCGCCGACGTCTGCCGGATCCTCGGCAGGACCGAGCCGACCCAGGCCGTGAGGCTCCTCCCCACGGATGAGGTCAGGGCCGTGAATACCCGCACTCCAAGTGACGGTGTTCACGAACCCGCTGGTCACCGCGGGTCCTTCCGAGGGAACTCGAGCCTCGACGTCATCAGCGAGAGGGGCCTCTACCGACTGATCACGCGCTCCGACAGGGCCACGGCCCGGCCCTTCCAGGACTGGGTCACCCGCGAGCTCCTCCCCTCCATCCGCCGTGGCGACCCGCGCGAGCGCACGGTGGAGAGCTTCGCCGAGGTCCTGGACCTGGACAGCGTCGCGGACCCCGAGCCTGTCAGCGCGTTCGAGCTGCTCGGGCAGACGTTCCAGCTCTACTCCGACGGCTTCGTCCACTGCCCCCACGGCGCGATGGACCCGGTCTTCCCCGCCCCTCACGAGGACGACGGCCCGCCCTACGGACCGCACTTCCGCTGCCGCCCCGAACGCATCGGCATCCTCGGCAGCAGGACCCGCCACCCCTGCCCGCCGGTCCGCCTCACCGATCTCGCCCGCGCCTGCCACCGCCGACCGGCTGCGCCACCCAGCTCGGTCCTGCTCATCGCCGGCGCCCCGACCGACGTCCTCACCGTCCTGAACGGAGTTCGGTAGACCATGGACACCCGCCTGATGCATGCCGAGTTCCCGACCACAGGACAGCCCATCCGCGTCGTGATCATCGACGACGAGCCGTGGTTCGCCACCATGGACATCTGCCGCGTCCTCGGCCGCCGCAATCCGAGCGACGCTGTCAAGAACCTCCACAGCGACGAGACCCGCACGGTGGACATGCGGACCGTATGCCTCGCCCAGAGCGAGGCATACGACGAACCCACAGGCAGGAATGCCTACGGCCGCGGTAACCAGACCCTGAACCTGGTGAACGAGAGCGGGCTCTACAAGCTCGTTCTCCGCTCCGACAAGCCCACTGCCCGCCTCTTCCAGGACTGGGTCACCCGGCGGTTGCTGTTCACCTCCGTGGTGCGGCACCTGCTGCATCGCTCGCACCGGCCGCTGCCGGAGCCCGACATCACCGTCAGCCTCGGGTCGGCCGAGCTGCGCGGCAGGGCCCGCGCACTTCGCCGAGGTTCTCCACAGGTTGGGGATGGCGGCTCCCGCCTACTGACGTGAGCGGCCCTGCCAGTGGAACAGCGCCATGCCGACCGAGGTGGCGAGGTTGAAGCTGGAGACGTGAGGACGCATAGGGATGGCCACAGTAGAGGTGGCCATCCCTTTCACATCATCCGTCACCCCGTGGCGCTCCGAGCCGAAAACGAGCAGAGCGTCATCCGGGAAGGTGACGTCGTGGATGGAGACGCCCTCCGGGTCCAGGGCGAAGACCGGCCCGGAGGGCAGGGCGTCCAGCGAGGTGCGTGCCACCGAGGTCGCGAAGTGCAGGCCCGCCGCGCCGCGGACCGCCGTCGGGTGCCAGGGGTCGACGTCGCCCGTCGTGAGGACGCCCGCGGCGCCGAAGCCGGCGGCGAGGCGGATGACCGCGCCGATGTTGCCCAGGTTGCGGGGGTTCTCAAGGACCACGAACGGGCTGGTCCGCGCCGCGTTGTCCACAGGCTGTGGACGAAGGGCCAGGGCGGCCACGCCCGTCGGGTGCGGGCGGGGGACCAGACGGCGCAGGACCTCCGTGGAGACCGGGACGGCATCGACGCCGCCCAGGTCAGGCGCCAGAGCGGAGGCCAGTTCCGCCAGCCCCGCCGGATCGGAGGTCACCGCAAGGGGCACCACCGCCCCGAAGCGCAGCGCGTGCTTCAGCGCATGGAAGCCCTCCAGCAGGACGGTGTCCCCGCCCGCCGCCAACTCGGCCCAGCGTTCCTCGACGTCGATCACGGTCCTCAGCGTAGAGGGGGGTTGGCCGGGGAATACTCCGGCTCGGTCCAGCGCAGCGGCAGCGCGCCGGGCAGCAGGACCGCGGCCGTCAGCTCGAACTCCACCGACCGCTCCTGCCAGTCGGTCCGGGCCTCACCCGTGAGCAGGAGCGTGTCACCGCTCTCCCAGTCCGGCAGGACGAGTCCCGCACGCGGGTTCAGTTCCAGGTTGCCCAGCGTCATGTAGGCGCCGTTGCCCACGTAGTCGGCCCACCGCAGCCGGGTCGGCGAGAGGACCTCGACGAATCCGGGGAGGCCGCCCCGGTGCGAGGCGTCCACATGGCCCTCCGCATCGGCGGTGGCCAGGAAGAACGTGTCGGCAGTCGCGACGAACGCCTGCTGCGCCGTCGACAGCTCCGCACTGTGACGCGCCGTTCCCGGCTCGACGGTCGGGGTCTGCCGGACCGGGCGCCGTTTCTGGATGTACTTGGGGCAGTTGGAGAAGACCTGCTCGGTGTGGAGCAGGAGGCCTGGCGGCCCGGCCTGCACGGTGCCGTTGACCCGCATCCGGCGTCGCGTCGCGGGTTCGAGCGCGATGGTGCCGACGCTGGTCGGCGTGCTCCCCCGCAGCACGCCGACCAGCGGGTCGTCGGGGCGCGGGGACGCGGCCACGACGACCGTCCGCTCGTCGGGGACGGAGACGAAGCCGGGCGAGCCCGTCAGCACCGTCGCCCACATCCGCCCGGTCTCGTCGGCGGCGCCGACGACCAGGAGCTGCCGCTCCGCCAGGAACGCCGCCGCGACCGAGGGGACGGTGCTGCGGATGCTGCGGCCGAGGTGCTCCGCCCGCGCGGTGTCCCCGAGCCGCACCTGGGCCGCGAGCTCGCCCGCGTGGTAGCCGGTCGTCGTCGCCATGCCGAACCTCCTTAGAAGAAGCCGCAGGTGGGCGCGTCGGCGTGGGGCGCGGAGCCCTCCGCGGCCACGCCGCTCGCGGTGAAGATCTCCAGCCGGGTGCCGTCCGGGTCGGCGAAGAAGATGCCGCCGGAGTCCTGGCCGGGGCCGTGCAGCACGATCCCGTCGTGGTGGAAACTCGCGCCGCGCTCCTTGAGCGCCCATTCCGCCTCGCGGACCTCCTCGACGGAGTCCACCTCGAACGAGAGGTGGTGCAGGCCGGGCCGGTCGGTGGGATGGGCGCCGGACGCCTGCTGCCAGATGGTGAGCACGAGCTCGCCCTTCCTGCCGAGCCGGGCCCGGCGGCGTTCCGGGGGCGTGCCGGGCTCGCTGCCTCCCATCACCTCCAGCCCGAGGACGTCGCGGTAGAAGGCGACCGAGCGGTCCAGGTCGGTGACGTTGATCCCGATGTGGCCGGTGCGCAGCGAGGCGGGCATGGACGGACTCCCGTTCCGAGAAGAGGAAGGCGATGTCTAACCGTTCAACACGACAGTAAGGGTTAGAACCGAAGCACCGCAACCGCTACTCGACGCCTGAACGGTTAGACTCCCTCCATGGACGCCCTCGCCGACCAGGACCCCCGCCCACTGCGCGGCGAACCGCTCTCGCTGGACCTGCTCAACACCCGCTGGCACGACGAGCAGCTCTTCCAGCAGCCGAACGGTCTGGCGATCTGGCTCGCCTCCAACGGCCTGACCGACCGCGTTCCCGACTCCCCCGCAGCGCTCGAGGCGTTGCTCCAGACCCGCACCGCGCTGCTCGCGCTGCGCGCCGATCCGCGCGACACCGAGGCGCTCAACGCGGTCCTCTCCCACGGCCGGATCCGCCGCACCCTCGACAGGGACGGGCAACCCCACGACGAGCCCGACGTTACCGACCCGGTCTGGCTGGCGGCCTGGCTGGCCGCCGACGACTACCTGCGGCTGCTGGCGCGCGGCCCCTCGCGCATCCGCGAATGCGCGCACGAGCGCTGCATCCTGACGTTCTTCGACACCTCCCAGAACGGGCGCCGCCGCTGGTGCGACATGGCCAACTGCGGCAACCGCGCCAAGGCCGCCCGCCACTACGCGCAGCAAAAAGGCTGATCCCCGCCCGGACGAGCCGGACGGGGATCAGCCACAGAAACGAGGGCTACTTCTTGCGCGCCGCCCGCATCTGGTTGAGGACCTGCGAGACCGCGATCACGGCCATGGTGCCGAGCAGCATCAGCGAGCCGATGACGTCGATCTGCGCCGGGTAGGCGCGCTGCACCGAGCCGAAGATGTACATCGGGAAGGTCTCCGAGTTGCCCGCGGTGAAGACCGTGATGATGTAGTCGTCGATCGAGATCGCGAAGGCGAGCAGCGCGGCCGCGCCGATGCCCGGGGCGACCAGCGGCAGGGTGACCTTCATGAACGTCTGGGCCGGGGTGGCGTAGAGGTCCTGCGCCGCCCGCTCCAGCGTCGGGTCCATGCCCGCCAGACGGGACTTGACCGTCACCACGACGTACGAGATGCAGAACATCACGTGGGCGATGGTGATGGTCCAGAAGCCCATCCCGCCGGGGCCGATGGTGTTGAAGAACAGCGCCGCCAGGGTCGCACCCATGACCACCTCGGGGGCGGCCATCGGCAGGAACAGCAGGGCGTTGATGCCGCTGCGCGCCTTGAAGCGGTGCCGGACCATGGCGAAGGCGATCATCGTGCCGAGGATCGTAGCGATGATCGTTGCGACCACGCCGATCTCCAGCGACAGCCCGATGCTGTGACACATCGTGCTGTTGGAGCAGGGGTTCTTCCAGGCGTCCAGGGAGAACTTGTTCCAGGTGTAGTTGAACTTGCCCTCGGGCGAGTTGAACGACATCCACAGGATGACGGCGTTCGGCAGCAGCATGAAGACGAACACCAGGAAGGTGACGACCAGCAGGACGTGCTGCCTGGCCCAGGCGAGCGGGCTGCGCCGGCGCACCTTCAGCTGCGCGCCGCCGCCGGGGGCGGGAGCGGTGGAGATGGTCTGAGTAGCCACTAGAGCAGGTCCTCCGTCCCGGCCCGCCAGATGTACGTCATGACGATGACGAGCGTGCCGACCATCATCACGACCGACATCGCGGAGCCGACCGGGTAGCCGTTGGTCTGACGCAGGAACAGGTCCTCGATGCGCTGACCGACCACCGTCGTGTTCGGGTTGCCCAGCAGCTGGGCGTTGATGTAGTCACCGACCGCCGGAATGAAGGTCAGCAGGGTGCCGCCGATGACACCGGGCATCGACAGCGGCAGGGTGATCCGACGCCAGGTGGTGAACGCGCTGCAGTACAGGTCGGCGCCGGCCTCGTGCAGGCGCGGGTCGATCTTCTCCAGCGAGGTGTACAGCGGCAGGATCGTGAACGGCAGGAAGTTGTAGACCATGCCGCAGACCACCGCGGCCGGGCTGGCCAGCACGTGGTTGCCGACGGTCCAGCCGAGCGCCGTCGTGATCTTCAGCAGGTGCAGGCTGTTGAGCGTGTGCACCACCGTGCCGTTGTCCGCGAGGATCGTCTTCCAGGCGATGGTGCGGATCAGGAAGCTGGTGAAGGACGGCACGATGACCAGGGCCATCAGCAGCGTCTTCCACCGGCCGCCCTTGAAGGCGATGAAGTAGGCGACGGGGTAGGCCAGCGCCAGGCAGACGATCGTCGTCAGCAGCGAGTACACCAGCGAGTGGTAGTACTGCGGGCCGAAGTCGGCGATCGCGTCGTGGTAGTTGGCCCAGTGCCAGGTGAGTTTGAAGCCGTCGTCGTAGTCGCCCGTCTGCACCGAGGCCGAGACCGAGGTCAGGATCGGGACCAGGAAGAAGACGGTCAGCCAGAGCAGGCCGGGGAGCAGCAGCACCCACGGGGTCCAGTTGCGGCGGGGCTTGCGGTCCGGCGCGCGCTCCTCGACCGGGGCGGGCGCCTCGGTGAGAGTCGTCATGCCGCAGCCTCCTCGTCGACCTCGGCGCCGGCCTCGATGTCCTGGGAGCCCTCGAGGCCGAAGCCCTGGCTCGGGTCCCAGTAGACGACGACCTCGGCGCCCGGGCGCTGGATGGCGCGACCGGTGTTCTGCTCGAAGACGGAGAGCTCCTCGCCGGACGGCATCTGCACCAGGTACTGGGTGGAGACGCCGATGAAGCTGGTGTCGACGACCTTGCCGCCGACCAGCGCGTTGTAGCCGTCCGGGACCTCGCCGCGACCGGTGGCGATCTGGACCTTCTCCGGGCGGACACCCAGGATGATCTTGCCGCTGGTGGAGCGGCAGCGGCTGGTGTCGACCTTGAGCTGCTGGCCGTGCGCGGAGACGGAGACCACGCCGTCCTTCTCGCCCTCGACCGAGGCCGGGATCAGGTTGGACTGGCCCAGGAAGTTGGCGACGAAGGTGGTCGCCGGGTTCTCGTAGAGGTCGGCGGGGGAGCCGAGCTGCTCGATCCGGCCGTGGTTCATGACCGCGATGGTGTCGGCCATGGTCATGGCCTCCTCCTGGTCGTGCGTGACGTGCACGAAGGTGAGGCCGACCTCGGTCTGGATGCGCTTCAGCTCGATCTGCATCTGGCGGCGCAACTTGAGGTCCAGCGCGCCCAGCGGCTCGTCCAGCAGCAGCACCTGCGGCTGGTTGATCAGCGCGCGGGCCAGCGCGATGCGCTGCTGCTGACCGCCGGAGAGCTGGGTCGGCTTGCGCTTGGCCAGGTGACCGAGCTCGACCAGGTCGAGCATGTCGGTCACGGCCTTCTTGACGTCCTTGACGCCGCGGCGGCGCAGGCCGAAGGCCACGTTCTCGAAGATGTCCAGGTGCGGGAAGAGCGCGTAGTTCTGGAACACCGTGTTGACCGGACGTCGGTAGGGCTTGAGGTCGGTGACCTCCTGCTCACCCAGGAAGATCTGGCCGACCGTCGGGTCCTCCAGACCGGAGATCATGCGCAGCGTCGTGGTCTTGCCACAGCCGGAGGCGCCCAGCAGGGCGAAGAACGACCCCTGGGGGATCGTCAGGCTCAGGTCGTCCACCGCGGTGAAGGAGCCGTAGCGCTTGGTGAGGCCGACCAGGCGGAGGTCTCCGCCCTCGGTGCGGCCGAGTACGTCGTGGGAACTCATCGGGACTCTTCTCTCCGTGGGCAGGACTACTGGCCGGTGATCTGCTGGAAGCGGCTGGTGTAGTCGTTCAACTGGGCGATGCTGAGCGCCATGAAGCCGCGCGCCTTGGCCTGCATCTCCTTGGTCGGCACGATCAGCGGCACTGCGGCGGCGTCCGAGTCGAGCTGCTGCAGGGCGGCGACGGCGCCCTGCACCGAAGGGATGTAATCGATGTAGTCGGTGAGCTCGGCCGATACCTCCGGCTGGAGGTAGTAGTTCATCAGCTTCTCGGCGTTCTTCTTGTGCCGCGCGAAGTTGGGGATGACCATGTTGTCGGACCAGGCCAGCAGGCCCTCCTTGGGCAGGTCCACGGTCACCAGGTTCGGCTTGCCGAGCTGGGCGACGTCACCGGAGTAGGCCATGGTGACGGCGGTGTTGCCCTGCTGGAAGTCGCTCAGGTAGTCGTTGCCGGTGAAGGCACGGATCTGGCCGGCGTCCTTGGCCCGGCGGATGTACTCCAGCGCCTGGTTGAACTGCGCGTCGGTGAACTGCTCCGGGTTCAGCCCCAGTGCCAGCAGCGCCATCGCGACGGTGTCCTCCATCTCCGCGAAGAGGGACACCTTTCCCTTGAGGTCGGGCCGGGTGAACAGCTCGGCGATCGAGGTGATCGGCGTCTTCACCAGGTTGGAGTTGTAGGCGATGGTGGTGTAGCCGTACGCCCACGGGATGGAGTGCAGGCGGCCCGGGTCGGTCGGGTCGTGCAGCACGCTGGGCAGCAGCTTCGAGTGGTTCGGGATGTTCGCCAGGTCGAACGACTGGATGTAGTCGTACGTCCGGTACTTGGCCACCATGTAGTCGGAGACGACCATGATGTCGTAGCCGGTGTCGATGCCCTTGACCAACGACGGGTCGATCTTGTTGTACCAGTCGTTGTTGTCGTTGATGATCTCCAGGTAGTCGACCTGGATGCCGCTCTGCTTGACGAACGCGTCCAGCGTGGGCCGCTTGTTCTGGTCCTTCGCGTCGACGTCGATGTACGCCGGCCAGTTGGCGAAGACGACCGTCTTCTCGACGTCCGAGTAGTCGTGGCCGGCCTGGCCGTTCTCCTTGGAGCCGGGCGGCAGCACATGGCCCTGGACACCGCACGCGGAGAGCGCACTCGCGCCCGCCACGGCGATCCCGCCGACCATCGCGCCGCGCAGCAGCGAACGCCGGCTCATGCGGCGAGCGGTCGACGTCAGCCTGGTGCGGTTCGTGTAGCGCGCGAGCTCAAAAGAGCTGGAACCCGTCATGTTCGGGGGAGTGCCTTTCTCAAAGACGCGGGGGCTGTCCAGAGGTCCTTTCCGACGTTGCGATGGGGACCGACATTAAAGGTCCTGAGCTGCGGATTCCATGCCTACCCAGTGAGTTGGGGGCGGAATTGTTATCAAAGCCCAGTCACGACGACGTGATCCGCATCACCGCTTACCCTGCGTGATTCGGCCCTCCCAGGGCCACCTACAGCGTGTAAAAGGCGCAACAGAACGCCTACACCCGTGTCAGTGCAAAGCGGCGGGGCCGCCCAGGAGAATCCTGGACGGCCCCGCCTTTCTCTTATGCCAACGCGGCTCTTATGCCAACACCCCGCGCCGCTTCTTATGCCAACACCTGCGCGAGGAATCAGCCGTTGTGGCGGCGGACCTCCATCACACGGAAACGGCTCGCGACGAAAGCGGCGTCGGCGTAGGCCGCGTTCGCGGCCGGGTTCGCCCCGGTGCCGTGCAGGTCGGAGAAGGCGGCGGTCTGGTTGACGAAGACCTGGCCGGTCAGGTTGAGCGAGAGCGAGACGCCGGCGTCCACGGCTGCGTCGACCACCGCGCGCTCGACCTCGGGCGAGGTCGTGTAGGCGGCCGCGGTCATCGCGCCGCGGGTCCGGACGGTCTCGGCCAGCAGCTCCACGCCCTGCGCGGCGGAGTCCACGGCGATGGCGAAGGCCACCGGGCCGAAGCACTCGCCCGGCAGCGCGTCCTTGGCCGCGTCCAGGGTGACCAGCGCGGGCGTGCGGATCACTGCCTCCGGGAACTCCGGGCTCACCACCGCGCGCGGCGCGAGCGCGAGCTCGCCGTACTCGCCCTTCTCGGCCCGCTCGACACGCTGGAGCACGCCCGGGTTCACCACCGCCCCCAGGAGCTGCGCGGCGCGCGCGTCGTCGCCCAGGAGCTTGCCGAGGGCGGCGGCGAGGTCGGCGACGACCTCGGCGAAGGACTTCTCGCCCTGGTCGGTGGCGATACCGGCGCGCGGGATCAGCAGGTTCTGCGGCGTGGTGCACATCTGGCCGCTGTAGAGGGAGAGGCTGAACGCCAGGTTCCCGAGCGCGGCCGCGTAGTCGTCGGTGGACTCGATCAGGACGGTGTTGACGCCGGCCTTCTCGGTGTAGACCTGCGCCTGGCGGGCGTTCTCCTCCAGCCAGTCGCCGAAGGCGGTCGAGCCGGTGTAGTCGATGATCGCGACCTCGGGCCGGGTCGCCAGCGTCTTGGCGAGCCCCTCGCCCGGCTTCTCCGGCGCCAGCTGCACGACGTCGGCGTCGAAGCCGGCCTCGGTCAGCACCTCGCGGGCGATCTCGACGGTGAGAGCCAGCGGCAGGACGGCCCGCGGGTGCGGCTTCACGACGACGGCGTTGCCGGTCGCCAGCGAGGCGAAGAGGCCCGGGAAGCCGTTCCAGGTCGGGAAGGTGTTGCAGCCGATGACCAGCCCGACGCCGCGCGGCCGGACGATGAACTCCTTCTCCATCTGGAGCGGGTCGCGCTTGCCCTGCGGCTTGGTCCAGTTGGCCTTGGCCGGGATCCGGGTCTGCTCGGCGTAGGCGACGGCCACGGCCTCCAGACCGCGGTCCTGGGCGTGCGGCCCACCGGCCTGGAAGGCCATGCCGAAGGCCTGCCCGGTGGTGTGCTGGACGGCGAAGCCGAACTCGACCGAGCGGGCGTTGATCCGCGCCAGGATCTCCAGGCAGACCGCGGCCCGCAGCGCCGGGCTGGCCTGCGCCCACGCGGGCTGCGCGGCGATGGCCGCGGCCATCAGCGCGTCGGCGGAGCGGTGGCCGTACGCGATGTTCAGCGGCTCACCGAACGGCGAGACCTCGCCTCCGGCGTCGGCGGCGGGGCCGACGAGCTCGTCCGCGGCGAGGCGAGTGGTGCCCTTCAGGGCCTCGAACGCGGCACCGCCGACGGCGAGGGCGTCCTCGCCGTAGGCCTTCGGGAATTCGGGGTACGGCGACCAGTAGTCCCGCTCGGCGAGGGCGCTCACCGCGCGCTCAAGGGTCTCCTGGTGACGGTCGATCATCGGGTGGACCGTGGCTGCGGTCATGACGCGCACTCCTCATGGGCTCCGGGCGGCGACTCTGCCACGACCTACCGTAACCGAATGATCGGTCGGTTGAAACGGTGAGTTCCAGGCAACACCCAGGGGCGCGGGGAACTGCGCGAGAAACCACCGGCATGCGGATGGCCCTGCGCGCTCGGCGACACACCACACCGGGTGGCTTGTCGCGCACGCAGTCGTCGAGAAAGCCTCGCGCCCCTCAGGTCAGTGCAACTTCCCCAGGATGCGGTCCAGATCCGCCAGATCCTCCGTCGGCAGAGCCATCAGCTCCGCCGGGGGCGTGGTCAGGATGCCCGTCGCCCGCGCAGCGGCCTCGCAGCCGGCCTCGGTGAGGGTGACGACCTTGCACCGACGGTCGTCCGGGTCCTGGGTGCGGACGACGAAGCCGCGCCCTTCCAGGTCGTCGACCACCAGCGTGGTGTACGGCTTGTCCGTCAGCAGCCGGGAGGTCAGCTCGCGCATCCGCAGCGGGCCCTCCGCCAGGAGCCTCAGCGCCTTGGCCCGGCTGAAGCTCATGCCCAGCGCCTCCGCGACCCGCTGCTTGCGGTCGTCCGCCTCCAGGACCAGCCGTCGCATGACGGCGTAGACCCGCTGGGCGGATTCCTCTGCCGAATCCTCGTGCGCCTGCTCGCTCATCCCGCGCTCACACTCTGTCGCTTCTCCTCGGGCGCGGAGGTGAAGACCCGCTCGGCCGTCCCCCGGGCCCACTGACCCGTCGTGGCGACGCCCAGGACCAGCACGACCGCCGCGCAGCCCACCATGATCCACCAACCGATGTGGCTCGCCTGCGCGAACCCCGCGTGCAGGCCGCCGACCACGGCGGAGGTGACCACCGAGCCGATCACCGCGACACCCAGCGCCTGGCCGGTCTGGCGGCTGGTGGAGGCGACCGCCGCCGCGACGCCCGCCTGGGCGCGGGGCATGCCGGAGACGGCGGTGTTGGTGATGGGGGCGTTCAGCATGCCGAAGCCGAGACCGAAGACCAGGTAGGCCAGCAGCAGCTGCCACAGCGGGGTGTCCGGCCGCAGGCCGGCCATCAGCAGCGAGCTCGCGGTCATCGCGACGCCGGCGATCACCAACGGGAGCCGGGGGCCGCGCGAGCCGACCAGGCGGCCGCTGAGCGGGGAGCAGACGACCGTGGCCAGCGCCATCGGGAGGGTGGCCAGGCCCGCCCGCAGCGCGCTGAAGTCACGCACGTCCTGCAGGTACAGGGTGTTGAGGAAGAGGAACCCGCCGAGTGCGGCGAAGCCGCTGATCGCTATCAGCGTCGCGCCGCTGAACGGCGCGCTGCGGAAGAAGCGCAGCTCGATCAGCGGCTCCTCGCGCCGCGACTCGACGATCAGCAGGACGACCAGCGCGGCGGCCGCCAGGCCGAAGCAGATCAGCGACTGCGCCGAGCCCCAGCCCGCCTTCGGCGCCTCGATGATTCCGTAGGTGAGCGAGCCGAGCAGGGTGATCACCGCGAGCTGACCGAAGGGGTCGATCCGGCGCGGACGCGGGGCCCGGGACTCGGGGACGAAGCGCCCGGCCAGGACCAGGGCCGCCAGGCCGACCGGGATGTTGATCCAGAAGATCGAGGACCAGCCCACCGCGCCGACCAGCAGGCCGCCGACGACCGGGCCGAGCGCCATGCTGAAGCCCACCGTGCCGCCCCAGACGCCGATCGCGCGGGCGCGCTCCTTGGGGTCGGTGAAGGTGTTGGTGATGATCCCCATGGCGACCGGGTTGAGCATCGAGCCGCCGACCGCCTGCAGCATGCGGGCGCCGATCAGCCAGCCGAGGCCCGGGGCGAGGCTGCAGGCCAGGGAGCCGAGGGTGAAGAGCGCGAGGCCGGTCTGGAAGACCCGGCGGCGGCCGAAGCGGTCGCCCATCGAGCCGCCGAGGATCAGCAGCGAGGCGAGCACGACGACATAGGCGTCGACGACCCACTGGAGGCTCGAGACGTCGCCGCCGAGATCGCGGGCGATCGACGGCAGCGCGACGTTCACGATCGTGTTGTCGAGCCCCACGATGAACAGGCTCATGCAGCAGACCGCCAGGACCAGAAGTCGTCGTCGCGCACTGAGCTCGGGCATGTCCGCCCCCTCTCTCAACCCATTGTATTCCTGTAACAGTTATAGCACTACAACGATTAGCGGGGGAACACGGGAGCGAGGCGGGACAACGTGATGTGATACTCGTCCACATGGTCGAGACCTCCCGCGCGCCGCGCCGCGACGCCTACACCGTCGACACGCTGCTGGCCGTCACCGTCCAGGTCTTCAACGAGCGCGGCTACGACGGCACCTCGATGGAGGACCTGTCGCGGGCGGCCGGGATCTCCAAGTCCTCGATCTACCACCACGTCAAGGGCAAGGAGGAGCTCCTCCGCCTCGCCGTCGGCCGCGCCCTGGACGGCCTCTTCGGCACCCTGGACGAGCCCGAGGCCACGCGCGGGACGGCACTGGCCCGGCTCCAGCACGTCGTGCACCGCACGACGGAGGTGCTGCTGGCCGAGCTGCCCTACGTGACGCTGCTGCTGCGGGTGCGCGGCAACACCGCGACCGAGCAGTGGGCGCTGCAGCGCCGGCGCGAGTTCGACCACCGGGTGGCCGAGCTGCTGGCCGAGGCTGTCGCCGAGGGCTCACTGCGCGCGGACGTCGAGCCGCGCCTCGCGACCCGCCTGCTCTTCGGCATGATCAACTCGCTGGTCGAGTGGTACCGCCCGGACGGCCCGGACGGGGCGAAGTCCGCGGCCCGCGTCGTCGACGCCGTCACCGAGCTGGCCTTCCACGGCCTGCGGGCCGCCTGACGCTCTTGCGGGGCCGCCCCGGCCCGGCCGCGGCCGAAGATCGACGCCCAGGACAGGCCTAGTCGGGCAGGACCGGCAGCCGGTCCGTCTCCTCGAACACCAGCAGCGTCTGCGTGGCCAGCACGTTCGGGATCGACTGGATCTTGTTCAGCACCAGGTCGCGCAGCGCGCGGTTGTCGACCGTGTGCACCAGCATCAGCACGTCGAACTCGCCGCCGACCAGCGCGATGTGCTCCACCCCCGGCAGGTCCAGCAGCGCCGTGCGCACCTGCCGCCAGGAGTTCTGCACCACCTTCAGCGTCACGTACGCCGACGCGCCGTGCCCCGCGCGCTCGTGGTCGACGCGGGCCGTGAAGCCCCGGATCACGCCGTCCTCCACCATGCGCGCGATGCGCGCGTAGGCGTTGGCGCGCGAGACGTGCACCCGCTCGGCGACCGACCGGATCGAGGCGCGCCCGTCCTGCTGGAGCAGCCGCAGGATCGCCCGGTCCACCCGGTCCAGCGAGCGCTGTTCCCCACCGGCCATCTGTTCAGCGGTCATGGCCCCCTGCCCTCCCGAAATGGACGACCTGCTTCCAGCGAAGCGCTCGGTGAACCGTCTGTCCACCACTGCGCCGCAAGAGTAGTCAGTTCGATCTCTCGACCGAACAATCGGTAGGGAGAGCCACCACTCCCACAGCATCACCGTGCCCACGCATCTCCCCACTTTCTCCCCACCCACTCGGAGGTGCCGAGATGACCCTTCTCGACCAACCCGCGGGCCCGTCGGCCTCCGTCTGGCCGCCGAACGCCCATGGCCCGCGGCGCGATCCCGCGCCGCTGCTGCCGGACCCTGAGCCGTTCCGCCTGCTCGACACCCCGGCCGCCGACAAGCTCGACCCCGAGCTGCTGCGTGACCTCTACCGTCGCCTGGTGCTCGGACGTCGCTACAACCAGCAGGCCACCACGTTGACCAAGCAGGGTCGACTCGCGGTCTACCCGGCCTCGACCGGGCAGGAGGCCTGCCAGATCGCCGCCGCGCTGGTGCTGCGCGAGGACGACTGGCTCTTCCCCAGCTACCGCGACACCCTCGCCGTCGTCTCCCGCGGCGTGCGCCCCGTCGAGGCGCTGACGCTGCTGCGCGGCAACGCTCACCACGGCTGGGACCCCAAGGCCCACCGCACCGCACCGCTGTCCACCCCGCTGGCGACCCAGGCCCCGCATGCCGTCGGGCTCGCCCACGCGGCCCGCCTGCGCGGCGACGACGTGGTGGCGCTGACCCTGGTCGGCGACGGCGGCACCAGCGAGGGTGACTTCCACGAGGCCCTGAACTTCGCGGGCGTGCTGAACGCGCCGGTCGTCTTCCTGGTGCAGAACAACGGCTACGCGATCTCCGTGCCGCTGTCCAAGCAGTCCGCGGCCCCGACGCTGGCCCACAAGGCCGTCGGCTACGGTATCTCCGGCCGGCTGGTGGACGGCAACGACGCCGCCGCGATGCACACCGTCCTCACCGAGGCCGTCGAGCACGCCCGCTCCGGCCGCGGCCCGGTCCTCGTCGAGGCGGTCACCTACCGCCTCGAGGCGCACACCAACGCCGACGACGCGACCCGCTACCGCACCCCCGACGAGGTCGACGCCTGGCAGGCCCGCGACCCGCTCACCGTCCTGGAGCGCCACCTGCGCGACCACGACCTGATCGACGACGCGGGCGTGGCGGCCGCCGCCGAGGCCGCGGAGGAGCTCGCGGCGGAGATGCGCGCCGAGTTCCACAGCGAGCCGGAACTGGACCCGATGTCCCTGTTCACCCACGTCTACGCCGAGCCCACCCCTCAACTGCGGGAGCAGGCCGACCTGCTGGCCGCCGAACTCGCGGCGGAGGCCGACGCACGATGAGCACCGCGACCGCACCCGCCGCCGCCTCCGGCGCCACCACGACCCTGACGATGGCCCAGGCCCTCAACACCGCCCTGCGCGACGCCATGCGCGAGGACCCGACCGTCCTGGTGATGGGCGAGGACGTGGGCACCCTCGGCGGCGTCTTCCGCATCACCGACGGTCTGGCCGCCGAGTTCGGCGCGGACCGCTGCCTGGACACCCCGCTCGCCGAGGCCGGCATCCTCGGCTCCGCCGTCGGCATGGCCATGTACGGCCTGCGCCCTGTCGTGGAGCTGCAGTTCGACGCCTTCGCCTACCCGGCGTTCGAGCAGCTGCTCTCCCACGTCGCCAAGATGCGCAACCGCACGGCCGGACGACTGCCGCTGCCGATCACCATCCGCATCCCCTACGGCGGCGGCATCGGCGGCGTCGAGCACCACAGCGACTCCAGCGAGGCCTACTACGCCCACACGCCGGGTCTGCACGTGCTCACCCCCGCCACCGTCGCCGACGGCTACGGGATGCTGCGCGCCGCGATCGCCTCCGACGATCCGGTCGTCTTCCTGGAGCCCAAGCGGCTGTACTGGTCCAAGGACGAGATCGCCCCCGGGCCGGTCGAGCCGATCGGGCGGGCCGTCGTCCGTCGCCAGGGCACCAGCGCGACGCTGCTCACCTACGGTCCCTCCCTGCCGGTCTGCCTGGAGGCCGCCGAGGCCGCCAAGGCCGAGGGCTGGGACCTGGCGGTCGTGGACCTGCGCTCGCTCACGCCCTTCGACGACGAGACCGTGACCGCGGCCGTCCGCGCCACCGGGCGCGCGGTGGTCGTGCACGAGGCCACGGGCTTCGGCGGTCCCGGCGCGGAGATCGCCGCCCGCGTCACGGAGCGCTGCTTCCACCACCTCGCGGCACCCGTGCTGCGGGTCACCGGCTTCGACATCCCCTACCCGCCGCCGATGCTGGAGCGCCACCACCTGCCCGGCGTCGACCGCATCCTCGACGCGGTGGCCCGACTCCAGTGGGAGCAGTGACCGCGATGGCCTCCGTGCGCGAATTCGTCCTGCCCGACCTCGGCGAGGGCCTCACCGAGGCGGAGATCGTCCGCTGGCTCGTTGCCGTCGGCGACGTCATCGCCGTCGACCAGCCCGTCGCCGAGGTGGAGACCGCGAAGGCGGTCGTCGAAGTCCCCTGCCCCTACCCGGGCGTGGTGACCACGCTGGCGGGCCCCGAGGGCGCAGTCGTCCCTGTGGGCGCGCCGCTCATCACCGTCGCCACGAGCGAGGCGTCGACGGCGGACTCGCCCAAGGGCAAGGGCGACGCCCACAGCGGCTCGGGCAACGTCCTGGTCGGCTACGGCACCAGCCACAGCAGCGGCCCCCGGCGACGCCGGGTCGCCCACCCGGGCTCCCCCACGGCTCCGACCGCCGCCGTGCCCGCTCCGGTCGTGGTGAAGGCTCCGGTCGCGGTGAAGCCGGCGGCGCACGCCGTCGCGGTCATCTCCCCGCTGGTGCGGCGCTTCGCGCGCGAGCAGGGCCTGGACCTCGCCACGGTCTCCGGCACCGGCCGGGACGGCCTGATCATGCGCGCCGACGTCGAACGCGCCGTCCAGGCACGGACGGTGCCGATGACCGGGCCCAACACCACGGCCACGGAAGGCGAGTTCATTCCGCTGCGTGGCGGCGCGCGCATCGCCGCCGAGCGGTTCGCCCGCAGTCGCACCGAGATCCCCGACGCCACCTGCTGGGTCGACGCGGACGCCACCGCCCTGCTGGAGGCGAAGGCCGCCGTGGGCGTCGGCGTCCTGCCGCTCTTCGCGCGCGTCTGCGTCGCCGCGCTGCGCCGCTTCCCCGCGCTCAACTCCAGCGTGGAGCTGGGCCCTGACGGCCACCCGACGGGTGTGCGCCGCCACCGCGCGATCCACCTCGGCTTCGCCGCGCAGAGCGAACGCGGCCTTGTCGTCCCGGTCGTCCGCGACGCGGACCGGCTCACCACGGAGGAGCTGGCGACGGAGATCGCCCGCCTCACCGAGTCCGCCCGCGCCGGCAGCCTCACCCCGGCGGAGCTGACGGGCAGCACCTTCACCCTGAACAACTACGGCGTCTTCGGCGTCGACGGCTCCACGCCGATCATCAACCACCCCGAGGCCGCGATGCTCGGCGTGGGCCGGATCGCACGCAAGCCGTGGGTCGTGGGAGAGGAGTTGGCGGTCCGCAGCGTCGTCCAGCTCTCGTTCACCTTCGACCACCGCGTCTGCGACGGCGCGACAGCCGGTGGCTTCCTCCGCTTCGTCGCCGACGCTGTGGAGTCACCCGTAGGACTCCTGCGGCACATGTGACCTCAGCGGCGCGGAACCGCCTCTGGGAAGTTGCAGGCGGTTCCGCGCCGCCGGGGTGAGTGCAACCTCCCGCGGGAGGGGAGGCGCGGCTACCGCCGCACGAAGCGGAGCAGGCCCTCGGTCTCGCCGTCGCGGGAGAAGCCGGCCCGCTCCAGGACGGCCTGGGAGGCGACGTTGTCCGGTTCCGTGTGAGCCACCACGTAGTCGACCCCGGGCTGGGTGAGGGCGAAGGCCGTGACCAGCCGTGCGGCCTCGGTCGCGAGACCGCGGCCTCGGGCGGGAGGCACGAGGTCGTAGCCGATCTCACAACTGCCGTCCCGCGGCGCACCGTGGAAGCCGACGCCGCCGACCGCGACGCCCTCGGCGCGCAGGACGATCGCGTACGCGCCCCAGGCCTCCTGGTACAGGCCTGCCTCGTGGGCCTTCAGCAGGCCGCCGCACGCGTCCACCGTGCCTTCGAACGGAGCGCCGCCCAGCCAGTCGAGGCCGCCGTTGCCGCCCGCGCGCAGCGCCGCGGCGACGGTCGGGGTGATGGGACGCAGTTCGATCCGCTCCGTCCGGAGCAGCTCGCCGATTCCGTCGGTCATGTGGGCCCTTCGTCAGGCAGCGGGTTTCACGGCGGGGATCACCCGCCGGACAACATCTTCGCTGAGACTCACGGCTCCGGCACCTGGTTTCGACCGATCAAGGCGGCCCGGCCGTGCTCGGCGAAGAGCGCCGCGAGCTTCTCGCGGTCCGCCGCCGTGAGGACGCGATAGCTCAGCTCACCGTCCGCCGACCGCTCGTAGGGCCGCCACAGCACGGTGTCGCCGCCGACGGCATCCCAACGCTCCTCCCGCAGGCCCGTCTTGGCCGTCTTGTGGGTGGCCGTGACCGGCATCCGCGCGACGAAGCGGACGAAACGCGGCGGCATCTTGGTGCCCAGGTCCGGCTGACGGGACAGGAACCGCGCGAAGCCCGAGGCGAGCTCCTCCCCACGCACCGTACCGGGCCGCAGTTCGACGCTCGCCATCACCTGGTCGCCCGCGACCGGGTCGGGCACGGCGTAGACGGCGACCGCCGCGGCCGCTTCCCAGCGGGCGAGGATGTTCTCGATGTCGGCGACGGCCAGGTTCTCGCTGTCCACGCGGAGCCAGTCCGCGCTGCGTCCGGCGAAGTGGAACCAGCCGTCGGCGTCGCGGTGGAAGAGGTCGCCGGTCCAGTACCAGCCGTTCCGCAGCCGGGCGGCGCCCGCCTCCTCGTTGCGCCAGTAACCCTCGAACCCGGCTCTGGCCGTTCGGTTGACCAGCTCCCCGATCGCCTCGTCGCCGTTGAGCAGCCGCCCGGCCGCGTCGAAACGCGACCGGGGGCGTTCCGCACCGGTCCGCGGGTCGACGACCGCGAGGTCGTCGTGCGGCCCGGAGCCGCTGCGGCCGACCGCGCCGGCCGGTGCGGCCGGGTCCTGCCGCAGGTTGCAGCCGCCCTCGGAGGAGCCGTAGCCCTCGAC
The DNA here is from genome assembly GCF_000787835.1 of Streptacidiphilus melanogenes. Classification (GTDB taxonomy): domain Bacteria; phylum Actinomycetota; class Actinomycetes; order Streptomycetales; family Streptomycetaceae; genus Streptacidiphilus; species Streptacidiphilus melanogenes. The sequence goes on along the minus strand of NZ_BBPP01000005.1, from coordinate 33,388 downwards.
CAGGCGGCAGCCGAAACGCCGCTCGAAGCGAGCGGCGTCCACCGCCCCGGCCTCCGTTCCGAAGCCGAGCCGCAGCGGGTTGGCCGCGTCGTCGGGCTGCGGTTCGGTGGCCAGCACGTAGGAGACGGCGCGACCGACGTAGGTGAAGTAGCCCGCGCCGAAGGCCCGGACGTCGCCGAGGAAGCGGCCGGCGGAGAAGCGGCGGCGCAGCGCGATCGTGCCGCCCGCGAGGAGGAGCGGCGCCCACAGCCCCATCAGTGCGTTGCCGTGGAAGAGCGGCATGCAGGCGTAGCCGGTGTCCGCCTCGGTCAGGCCGTACTGGGCCCGCAGCTTGTCGCCGGCGCGGGCGAGGCGGCCCTGACTGCAGACGACGGCCTTCGGCGCGCCGGTCGAACCGGAGGTGAAGGTCAGCAGCAGCCGGGTCTCCGGCGCGGGAAGGCGCGTCGGCGGGCCCGCCTCGGCGAACGGCGCGAGCGCCTCGTCGTGAGCGGGGGAGTCCACGACGAGGACGGGGATGCCCAGGTCGAGGTCCGCGACGAGCGGCAGCAGCCGCGTCTCGGTCACGAGCAGGGCGCAGCCGGTGTGAGTGAGGTCACGCCGCAGATCCGGCCCGCGCCGGGTCGGGTTGACGCCGACGACCGTCGCCCCGGCGAGGACGGCGGCCTCGAGCCACCACAGGTAGTCCGGGGTGTTCTCCAGCAGCAGCCCGACGTGCGGGTACTCGGCACCGGCGAGCTGCTCGCCCAGATACGCGGCCCGCGCCCGGACGGCGCACAGCGTCTCGTCGCCGCTGTATCCGAAGCCCTCTCCGACCAGCGCGACGCGTTCCCGGCCGCGCTGCGCGAGGACGGCTTCCACGAGTGCGTTCACGCCGGCACCCCCAAGGTTTCTGACACATCGTCAGCTCCTCAGTTGATACCGCCCGGGCCGTGCCCCTTCAAGGGGTCAGGCGACGAAGGCCTCGCCGCCGTCGCTGACCAGCTCGCGGCCGGCCGCCTCCCAGGCGAGCATGCCACCGTCCACGTTCACCGCGCTCCGCCCCTGCGCGACCAGGTACTGCACGACCTGTGCCGAGCGGCCGCCCACCCGGCAGACCACGTACAGCGGCTCGGCCTCGGGGAGCTCGGCGATACGGGCGACGAACTGGCTCATCGGGATGTGGACGGCGTCCGACGCGTGACCAGCGTCCCACTCGTCCTGCTCACGGACGTCCAGCAGGACGGCGTCGGCCGGGACCGCGGAGATGTCGACGGTGGGGACGGAGGGCTGGAACACGAGAATCTCCTGAAGGGAAAAGGACTACGACAACAGTGTCTCAAGCTCGGACTGCCGCTCGGCGACGCTGGCCAGCAGCTGCTCGGCCAGGACCTCCAGCAGGGCGTCCGGGTCGTCGGGGTGCAGCATCAGCAGCTGGCCCATCGGGCTGTCCGCCAGCTCGGCCCGCGTCGCCTCCAGGCGACGCAGCCGGCTCTCCAGCCACTCCAGGCGCCGTCGCAGCCAGGCGACGCGCTCGGGCGTGCCGGCGGCGGGCTGGAAGGAGGCCGGGTCGCCGTCGGCCCACTCCTGGGCCAGCTGCTCCAGGGCGAGCACGTCACCGCGGGCGTAGGCCTCGTTGACGCGGGCGATGAACTCGCCGCGGCGCTTGACCTCCTCCGGGTCCTGGGCCAGGTCCGGGTGCGCGCGGCGGGCGAGATCACGGAAGAGGCGCTGGGCCTCCCGGTCGGGGCGGATCCGCTCCGGCGCCTCGATCGACACCGGCGGCACCGCGCCCTCCCCGGTCCCGTCGCCCTCGTCGAAGAAGGCGGCGAGGTCGGGCATGGGCTCCAGCACGCTGCGCGCCTCGTAGGCGCGGCGCAGGTCCTCCGGGCTGCCGGTGCGCGCGGCCCGGGCCTCGGCGATCAGCGCGTCCAGCTCGTCCAGGCGGACGTACATCGGGCCGAGCCGCTGGTGGTGCACGAGCGCGAAGTTGTCCAGCTCCACCCGGAGCGTCTCCACGCCGACCTCGGCGTCGACCCACTCGGCCTCCGCGCCGGCGACGCGGGCCTCCAGCTCGGGCTCCTCGGGGTCCGCCCACCGGACCGGCGGCACCGGCTCTCCGACACGGTCGGTAGTCATCTGGAACCTCACTACTCGTTCTTCGACGCGCGTGTCCGTCGGGCCACCCTACTGTCCCCGCGATCGGCACAAAGGGCGCACACTAGGGCGTGCGCAGGTGTGCGCGCTACGGAACACGGCAAATGTTCTTCAATATCGGGTTAGACCCGCAGGTTTCGTGCTTGCCTGGGGTACCCGAACTGTATGGAGCCGCGGAGCCGCTGAGAGAGGGTGAGATGACGGAGGAGTCCTTCGCAGCGGCGAACGACCAGGCCGGCAAGGTCGCCGCGCTGCCCGAGGTGGTCGCGCTGGCGCGGCTGGCCGCCCTGGTGGTCGACTCGGACGGGCGGCTCACCCACTGGAACCTCGGTGCCGAGGAGCTCTTCGGGCACCGGCGCAACGAGGTGCTGGACCGCACCACCACGGGGTTGCTGCCGCTCGCGGGCAAGGCTTCGGGCGACGCCCTGGACCACCTCGACGACCTGGTCGACTTCGCCCCCGGCTGGGCCGGTGAGCTCAGCGTCACCGATCGTGACGGCCGCCGGGTCGAGGTCTGCTGCTGGGCCTGGCGCACCGTCGAGCCGAGCGGCCGCGGCATGTTCGTGCTGGCCGCCGACGCGCACCGGCTGAGCGGCTCGGGCCTGCGCATCGCCCTGGGCGAGCAGCAGCTGACCTTCGCCGCGGACGCGCCCGGCGCCGCCGCCGGCTCGGCGCGTGTGCAACCGGTGCTGGCCCCGTGCGGGACGCGTGGGGAGCGCGAACGTGCGGCCCGGCGGCTCGCACAGGTGCTCCCCCGGATCGCCGCCGAACGCCGCCGGACGCTGCTGACCCAGCTCGTCGCCGCGGGCTCGCCCGCCCTGCGGCTGGACGCGCTGGTGCTGCCGGTCTCCCCCGTGCCGGACAGCGAACCGCCGGCCACGGCGCGCGCCCAGAAGTCCGGCCGTACGACGTCCCGCACGGCCGCGGCCCGCACCGCCCCGGCGCGCGCCCAGACGTCCGGCTCCCTCTCCACGCCTCCGTCCACACCCACGTCCGCCGAGCCCGACCGCGCCGACGCGCCGTCCGTCGAGCCCGGCCGCACCGGCGGCAGGCGCACGCCGGGCCGCCTGGTCACCGAGCAGCCCGAGCACGGCGGCCGAGCCGCCGTGCCGTCGCAGACCCGTTCCCGTGGCGCCGAGGAGGAGGCGGCCGAGGAGCAGCCGTCCGCCTCGCGTCGCGCCGCGGGGGACGACGGGCCGTTCAGCGGCCCGCCCACCCGGGCCAGCGTCAGCCTCGGGCCCGGCGCCGCGGCGGTCGGCGAGGAGCTGGACGCCGATCCGGTGAACCCGCAGCTGCTGCTGCTCAGCGACGTGGGCGCGCGCATCGGCACCACGCTGGACCTGGACCGCACCGTCCACGAGGTCTGCGACGTCGTCATCCCGGGCATCGCCGACTTCGCCTGCGTCGAGCTGCGGGACCGGCTGATCACCGACAGCGAGTCGCCGCACGAACGCCCGGACGACGAGACGCAGCTGCGCCGCGTCGCCTGCTCGTTCGGCCAGAGCACGCTGCCGTGGAAGCACCTGGTCACCGAGGGTTCGCTGGTCACCCTCGCCGGGGAGACGCCTTCGGGTTACGCGCTGCAGGGCGGCCGGCCGGTGCTGGTCCCCCGGCTCGATCCGGCCACCGCCGAGGCCTGCGCGCTCGGGCGCGGCGGCCCGGGGCTGACCTCGCTCTTCGAGGGCCGCTCGATGCTGACGCTGCCGCTGGCCGCGCGCGGCACCGTGCTCGGCGTGCTCACCCTGCTGCGTGACGCGCACCGCCCGGCCTTCGACGAGGCCGACGCGTCCTATCTGCGCGAACTCGCCGCCCGCGCGGCGTTGTCGATCGACAACGCCCGGCTGCACCGGATGGAGGCGCGCACCGCGATCACGCTCCAGCGCTCGATGCTGCCGACCCGCCCGCCGCGCATCCCCGGCGTCCAGGTGGCCCACCGTTACCTGCCCGGTGACCGCCGGGCCGAGGTCGGCGGCGACTGGTTCGACGCGGTGCAGCTGCCGGGCAGCCGCGTGGCGCTGGTGGTCGGCGACGTGATGGGCCACGGTCTGCACTCCGCTGTCGCGATGGGCCGGTTCCGCACCGCGATGCAGACGCTGGCCGCACTGGACCTGCCGCCCGGTCAGATCCTGCGCCACCTGGACAACCTGTCGCAGCGTCTGGGCGACGACCATCTCGCCACCTGCCTGTACGCGGTCTACGACCCGATCGCCCGCACCTGCACGATCGCCTCGGCCGGCCATGTGCCGCCGGTGCTGGTGCACCCGGACGGCCGCGGCGAGCTGCTTGAGATCCCCTCCGGCGCCCCGATCGGCGTCGGCGGCGTCCCCTTCGCCTCCAAGGAGGTCAAGGTGACGGACGGTTCGATGCTGGTGCTGTGCACCGACGGCCTGGTGGAGATGCGCGGCGGCGACATAGGGGACGGCCTGGCCGCCCTGTGCGGCGACATCGTCGACCCGCGGCGCAGCCCGGAAGAGGTCTGCGACACCGTGCTGGAACGCCTGCACACCGAGGACCGGGCCGACGACCTGGCGCTGCTGATCGCCCGCTTCGACGGCATCCCGCCGCAGGACGTCATCTCCTGGTCGCTGGCGCTGGACGCCAGCGAGGTGCGCCGGGCCCGTAGTCTGGTCCACGACCAACTGACCCGCTGGGGCCTCGCGGAGGTGTCGGAGCTGACCGAACTGCTGGTCAGCGAGCTGGTGACGAACGCGCTTCGGGTGGCCAAGGGCAGCGTCGAACTGCAGCTGATGCGGGTCGGCAAGCTCCTGGTCGAGGTCAGCGACGACGACCACAACCTGCCGTCGCTGGAGCCCTCGGAGCTGCTGGACGAGGAGGGCCGCGGCCTCGGCCTGGTCAGCCAGCTGGCGTCGCGTTGGGGCACCAGCCGCAAGGCGGTCGGCAAGGTGGTCTGGTTCGAGCTGCCGCTGCCGATGCAGCAGCCCGTCCCGGCGCTGCCGCCGCTGGCGGAGCGGTCGTAGCGGGGACTCGCGCAGAGCTCAGCTTGGTTGTATTATGCAACCATGCCCACCACTTCCGCGCGCACGCGCATGGACAGCATCGACTCCATCCAGCGCGAGCTGACCGCCTTCTCGCGCCGCGCCCGCGCCATCGCCTCGCAGATCCACCCCGGGCTGACCCTGGTCAGCTACGCGATCCTGGACCACCTGCGGGACGTCGGCGGCTGTCGCGGCACCGATCTGGCCGGCCACTTCCTGCTGGACAAGTCCACCGTCAGCCGCCAGGTCGCCACCCTGGAGAAGCTGGGCCTCGTCGAGCGCAGCCCCGACCCCGAGGACCAGCGCGGCCAGATCATCCATCCCTCCGAGACCGGCGCCGAACTGCTGCGCAAGGCCGGCGAGCAGCGGCGCCAGGCCTTCCTGAACCGCCTCGCGCACTGGTCCGACGACGACGTCGCCGTCTTCGCCGACCTCCTGGAGCGCTACAACGCCGAACCCCGGTAGTGGACATCGGCGTGAACATCGGCCGCACGCTGACCTGGAACGGTTGACAACCCCCGACGCCCGCGCACATCGTGGACGCTACAGTCGCGATGTATCGCGTTAAGTTGGGGGATGCACACACATGAATCACGTCCGGCGGCTCGCCGCCCTTCCTGCCGGCCGCAGAACCAAGTGGGTCGTCCTGGCCCTGTGGGTGGTGGCCCTGGTGGCCCTCGGCCCGCTCGCCGGAAAGCTCACCAGTGCGGAGAACAACCAGACGTCCAGCTGGCTGCCCGGCAGCGCGGAGTCGACCAAGGTCGTGAACCTCGAGGGCCGGTTCGTCTCCAGCACGGCGTCGCCGACCATCGTCGTCTACACCCGCGACGGTGGGATCACCCCGGCCGACCTCCAGAAGGCCACCGCGGACACCGCGGCCTTCGCCAAGGTCGACCACGTGCTCGGCCCGGTCCAGCCGCCGCGCCCCTCGGCCGACGGCAAGGCGCTGCAGACCACCGTCATGATCGACCTGTCCAAGGACGGCTGGAACAACCTCGGCCCGGCCGTCGACCACCTGCGCTCCATCGCCGCGACCGGCGACCCGGGCCTGACCGCCCACGTCGGCGGCCCCGGCGGCTACGGCGCCGACCAGAGCAAGGCCTTCGCCGGCATCGACGGCACGCTGCTGTACTCCACCCTCGCCGTCGTCATCGTGCTGCTGCTGCTCACCTACCGCAGCCCGACCCTGTGGCTGCTGCCGCTGATCTCCTCGGGCCTGGCCCTCACCGCCGCCCAGGGCGTCATCTACCTGCTGGCCAAGAACAGCGGACTGACCGTCAACGGGCAGAGCCAGGGCATCCTCACCGTGCTCGTCATCGGCGCCGGCACCGACTACGCGCTGCTGCTGGTGGCCCGCTACCGCGAGGAGCTGCGCCGCCACGAGGACCGGCACGAGGCCATGGCCGAGGCCCTGCACCGGGCCGGCCCCGCGATCCTCGCCTCCGCCGCCACCGTGGCCGTCTCGATGCTGTGCCTGATGGTCGCCGAGATGAACTCCACCAGCGGCCTCGGTCCCGTCTGCGCCATCGGCGTCGGCGTCGCCCTGCTCGCCATGATCACCCTGCTGCCCGCGCTGCTGGTCATCTGCGGCCGTTGGGTCTTCTGGCCGGTCCGCCCCGCGTTCGGCTCCGTCGAGCCGACCGAGACGGGCGTGTGGGCCAGGATCGGCGGCGGGATCGCCCGCCGCCCGCGGATCGTCTGGGTCGGCACCGCGCTGGCGCTCGGCGCCCTCGCCCTCGGCATGCTCGGCCTCAAGGCGAACGGCCTCTCCACGGCCGGCTCCTTCAGCAACACCCCCGACTCGGTCTCCGCACAGACGGTCATCGACGCCCACTTCCCCGCCGGCACCGGCTCCCCGCTCCAGGTCATCGCCAACGCCTCGTCCGGCGACCAGGTCGCGGCCGCCCTCAGCCGTCTCGACGGCCACGGGCTGACCGGCGTCACCCCGCCGGTGACCCGCAACGGGCTGTCCTACGTCACCGCCACGCTCACCAGCGCCCCCGACAGCAACGCCGCGGAGAACACCGTCGACGCGGCGCGCACCGCCGTCCACGCGGTGCCGGGCGCGAACGCCTACGTCGGCGGCGACACCGCCGTCCGCCTGGACGTCCAGCGGGCCTCGAACCACGACAACCAGGTGATCATCCCGCTGGTGCTGGGCGTCGTGCTGCTCATCCTCGGTCTGCTGCTCCGGGCGGTGGTGGCGCCGATCGTGCTGATCCTGACGGTGGTGCTGTCCTTCGCGGCGGCGCTCGGGATCTCGTCGCTGGTCTTCACCCACCTCTTCCACTTCCAGGGCGAGGACAACGCGTTCCCGCTGTTCGTCTTCGTCTTCCTGGTGGCGCTCGGGATCGACTACAACATCTTCCTGATGACCCGCGTCCGCGAGGAGTCCGCCAAGCGCGGCACCCGTGGCGGCGCGCTGGCGGGCCTGGCGGCCACCGGCGGCGTCATCACCTCCGCGGGCCTGATCCTCGCCAGCACCTTCGGCGTCCTCGGCACCCTCCCGATCGTCGGCTTCGCCGAGATCGGCTTCGCGGTCTGCGTCGGCGTCCTGCTGGACACCTTCGTGGTCCGCTCGATCCTGGTCACGGCCCTGGCCATGGACCTGGACCACCGCCTGTGGTGGCCCTCGGGCCTCTCCCGCAAGCGGCAGCCGCTGGGCGAGGCGCCGCGCGAGCAGGTGGCGGCCCACTGAACCATCGGGGCGCGGGGGACGGGCTTGTCGCGCCGTTCTTCGCGCCCCTGGTGGTTACCCTCCTGCAATGGCTGACAAGTTGCCCAAGAAGGTCTACGAGCAAGAACTCTTCCGCCTCCAGGCCGAGCTGGTCACCCTTCAGGAGTGGGTGAAGGCCACCGGCGCGCGCGTGGTCGTCGTCTTCGAGGGCCGCGACGCCGCGGGGAAGGGCGGGGCCATCAAGCGGGTGACGCAGTATCTGAACCCGCGCGTCGCACGGATCGCCGCGCTGCCCGCGCCGACCGAGCGCGAGCGGAGCCAGTGGTACTTCCAGCGCTACATCGCGCACCTGCCCGCCGCCGGCGAGATCGTCCTGTTCGACCGCAGCTGGTACAACCGGGCCGGCGTCGAGCGGGTGATGGGCTTCTGCACCCAGGACGAGTACCACCGGTTCCTGCACCAGTGCCCGATCTTCGAGCGGATGCTGGTCGAGGACGGGATCATCCTGCTCAAGTACTGGTTCTCCGTCAGCGACCGCGAGCAGGAACGCCGGTTCCGGGCCCGCCGGGACGACCCCATGCGGCGCTGGAAGCTCTCGCCGATGGACCTGGAGTCCGTCACACGCTGGGAGGACTACTCCCGGGCCAAGGACGAGATGTTCGTCCACACCGACATCCCCGAGGCCCACTGGAACGTCGTCGAGAGCGAGGACAAGAAGCGGGCCAGGCTCAACATGATCGCCCACCTGCTCTCCGCGGTCCCCTACGTCGAGCAGCCCGCGCGCAAGATCCCCTTCCCCAAGCGCCCCTCCCCGGCCGGCTACGTCCGGCCGCCGCGCGACGAGCAGCACTACGTGCCCGATCACGCGGCGACCCTGCGGAAGCGCGACGCTCAGGAGAAGTAGCCCACCACCTGGACGTGCAGCGCGGTGGGCGCCGATCCGTTGTTGCGGACGGCGATCCGGCCCGAGGAGTCCAGCGGCACCACCGCGAGGTCGCCGCACAGGTGGCCCGGGACGTTCCAGAAGAACGCCGTCGTGGCCGGGCGGACGCCGTTCGCCGGCCAGGCGGTGAGGGAGCCCCAGGCGGTGCTGCCGTCCGCGCCGAGGTCCACCAGGACCGCCCTGGCGCCCGCGGGGACGCCCGCGCCCGACACGGCCAGCGTGACGGTGCCGCTCGCGGCCAGCCTGCCGGTGCCGTTCTGGCCCACGCCGGCGGAGGTGTCCAGCAGCAGCTTCGGCGTCGTGGACACGAAGCCCGCCGCGGGCGCGACCACGCCGCCGGTCGGGCCGTACCAGCCGACGACCACCGCGGTCAGCGCGACGCTGCCGCCGCCCCAGTTGTAGAGCGAGATGCCGCCGTTCGCGCCGACCGGGACCGTCAGCAGGTCGGACGTCATGTCGCCGCCCTGCTTCACGTACAGGTTGCCGAAGCCGGGACGGGCGCCGCCCTGCGCGTACGCGGTGAGCGAGGTGTCGGCCGACGCCCGCGAGGCGGTCAGGTTCACCACCACCGAGCGGGCCGTCGTCGGCACCCCGCCGACCCCGGCCACCTTGACGTTGAGCGTGCCGTGCGCGGCGAGCGCCGCCGTGCCGCGCTGGCCCAGGGCGCGCGCGGTGTCCAGGTCGAAGACCGGCGGCACCGACGTGAAGCCGCTGCCCGCGCCCGGCATGGTGTAGCCGAGGACGTACAGCGCCGCGTGCACGCTGCCGTGGCTGGAGTTCACCACGTCGATCCGGCCGCCCGTACCCAGCGGCACCACGGCCGTACGGGCCACACTCTGCCCGGTCGCGTTCCAACTGAGGACGCCGTGGGCCGGGGCCGCGCCGCCGTGCGGGAGCACGGCCAGCGAGCCGCTCGCGCTGCTCGGGGACGCCGCCTGCGCCTCCACCAGCACCGAGCTCGCGCCCGCCGGCACCCCGAGCGCGCCGCCCACCACGACGCTCGCGGTCGCGCCCGCGGCCAGCGGCGTGGTGCCGGGGCGGCCGACGCCCGCCCAGGTGGCCAGGGCCCGGCCCGGCGTCACCGGCACATAACCGGCGACCGCACCGCCGCTGACGACGACCCCGCTGACCGCGTGCACGTCGTTGAGCGCCCCGGTGCCGCCGGAGAAGCCGACGTAGGCGGCGGACGGCAGGTAGCCCTGCCAGTCGATCCGCTGCACCCCGTCCAGCCAGACCAGCAGATGACCGCCCGTCACCTGCACGTCGACCTGGTGCGTGCCCTGGCGCAGCGAGTTGGGCAGGCCGGTCCAGGAGACGTAGTGCAGGGTGCTCGATCCGGGCGTCGCCAGCGCGACCGCCAGGTCGTTGCGCCCGGCGACCGGACCGTCCGGCGTGGTGCCGAGCTTGACCACGACCGCCGGCACGCCGGCCGCACCGACGCCCGCACCGCGGGCGCCGAGCGCGCTGGTCCGGCCCAGCGCAGGGTCGAGCAGGTCGAAGGCGAGCCCGTCGCCGCCGGTGCCCTGGCCCAGGCGGGCGGTGAACGTGGCGCGCAGCCCGTCGGTCCGCAGCGGCGTGGTCAGGTAGGCACTGCCGGCCTGACTGTTGACCGCGCCGGTCAGCTGGATGCTGCCGTCGCCGGGCACGGTCGCCGAGCCGTTGACGGTCCAGGCGCCGGGCTGCACCCCGGCCGCGTCGGCCGTCCCCTGGCCGACTCCGGTGAGCTGCTCGTACATCGCGCCCTGCGAGGCGTCCGCGGCGTCGACGCCGGTGACCTCGTAGGCGGCCGTCAGCGTCCCGGCGCTGCGCGGCGTGAACGTCACCTGCTGGACGGCGCTCTGTCCAGGGCCGATGACCAGGCCCTCGGAGAGGCCGACCGCGCTGTTGAAGTCGCCCGTCGGGGCCTTGGCCTTGGTGACGGTGACGGGGATGTTGCCGTCGTTGGTGAGGGTGAAGGCCAGCGTCTTCGACGCGCCGACCGGCACCGTGCCGAAGTTCGTGGTGGCGGCCGAGAACGACAGGTGGCCGTGCCCGGCCGTGCCGGTGCCGGTCAGCGGGACGGTGACGGTGCCGTTGGTGCTGGTCACCGCGAAGGACGAGGTGTCCGCCTGGGCCGCCTGCGGGGCGTAGACGACGGTGACCACGACCGAGGAGCCCGGCGCGATCTGCGTGCCGGCGGTGGGCAGCCCCGTGGCCTGGAACGGACCGGTGGGGGCGGTCGCGGCGCTGACCGTCTCCGGATCCGTCCCGGTGTTGGTGAGCTGCACGTTCATCGTCAGGCTGGTGCCCGTCGGCACGTCGCCGAAGTCCAGCGAGCCGGGAGCGGCGCCCAGTCCGGGCCGGGTGCCGACCCCGTGCAGCGCGAAGACCAGGTTCGACCCGTCCGAGAGCGTCACCTTGACCGCCCCGTTGGCGCCTCCGGTGGCCGTCGGCGTGTACTGCACGGGCACGGACAGGGTCTGACCCTGCGCCACCGCGGCAGGGAAGACCGGCAGGTTGGGGCCGATGCCGAACGGCGCGGCGGTGCTCGCCCCGGTCACGGTGACCCCGGCCGGGACGGTCGCGGTCAGCTGGAGCTCGCCCTGCGCGGTGCCGCCGAGCGCGGTCGGCGCGAAGTCGACCGGGGCGGCCGTCAGCGCGGTGGCGGCCGGGCTGCCGAAGCCGTACAGGAAGCCGTCCCTGGTGCCCACGTAGACGCGGCCCCCCGCCGCGGTCGGGGTGACGAACTTGGCGGCGTTGCCGATCGGGGCGGACCACAGCAGCTGGAGCAGGCCGTTCCCGTCCGGGGTGGCCGAGTAGGCGCGCAGCGTCCCGTTCGCGCCCGCGGCGTTGGACGCGGAGACCGTCCACACCACCGCGCTGCCGTCGGTTGTGCCGTCCGAGGTGACCAGCGGCGAGCCGCTGGTGTAGCCGAAGACGTCCTGGGTCTGGCCGGTCTGCGTCAGCGCCGGCAGGCCGTCGCCCGCGACGCCGAGGTGCAGCGCGCGCATCGGTCCGTTGTTGCCGACGAGATAGACGTAGCCGCCGTCACCGCCCCAGAACGCCGGGTGGCCCCACTGCCCCTGGTAGGGACCGGAGACACCCAGCACGTCGTCGCCGCCGCCGTTGCCCTGGCCGGTGCCGCCGAGGTGGTCGCGGTCGAGCAGGAAGACCCGCCCGTCCTTGCCCTGCTCCACCATCAGGTGCGGGTGCGCGGCGGTGCCGTAGCCGTCCGGGACCGCCATCGGGGCGCCGGAGGAGATGTCCTGGTCGTTGAGGTCGAGGGTGGCGTTGTTCGTCGGGCTGAAGTAGTCGGCGGCGGTCAACCCGCCGTCGCTGCCGACCTGCAGGCGCACCACCGACTCGGCCAGGGTGCCGGGCGGACTGCTGCCCGGCCCGGTGCTGGGGCTGATGCCGTTGCCGGTACTGAAGAAGATCCGGCCCGAGCCGTCGGAGACGAGGCCGCCGCCCGCCTGCCACACACCGGCCCCGCTGGTGCTCGCCCCCGCCTCGGAGGCCCACATCGAGGTGATGCTGTGCGTGGTGGTGCTGACGCCGACCACGTAGCCGCGGTAGGGCTGCACGTCGCAGTGGGCGCCGAAGCCGGCGTAGACGACTCCGTCGAGCAGGAGCAGCCCGGGACGCTGCATCTCGTGGAACGGGTCGAAGGTGACCCCGGGCTGGTTGGTGGCCGTGCCCGCGATGGTGACCGGCCAGCCCGCCCGCTCCGCGCCGCTGGTCGCGTCGACGGCGTGCATCAGCCAGGTCGGGTGCAGGTCGGCCGTGGTGCCGTCGGCGACCTTGGTGGTGAAGTAGAGGGTGCCGGTGGCCGGGTCGTAGACGGGCGTCGACGTCGAGCCGATCGTCGGCGTCAGGTCCCCGCAGCCGATGGAGGAGGCCTGGAACGGCGTCCCGTAGTGGACGTGCCAGCGCACCGCGCCGGTGGCGGCGTCCAGCCCGTAGGCGGTGTTGTTCTCGGTGAGGGCGACCACCTCGTCGCCGATCACCAACGGCTGGGCGTAGACCTGCCCGTCGAGCGCGGTCCGGAACAGCTGGCCGAAGGCCGAGCTCTGCACGGCGGCCGGGGAGAGCCCGGACTCGTTCTGGTCCCAGCTGGTCCGCAGGTTCCCGCCGCCGCCGGTGACCTGGTCGGCGTGGGCGGCGCCGGCCGGTGAACCGAGCAACAGGGCGGTGAGAACGGTGACAGCGGTAACGGCTCCGGCCAGTCGGCGCACAGGTCCCCCGGGTCTTCTTCCGAAACTCTCACAGATTCCTTGCGGTTCTAGCACCGGGCGCCCCTCTGGCACACCGGTCCGGCGCGATGCGTACCCGGACCGTTATCGGCGGGGCGGGATGGACACGGGGGAGCCCCGGTCCGCGGTGCGGACCGGGGCTCCCCGTTCGCCGACTGACGACGCGTCTGCCGACGGTGGATCAGCCTGTGGTGCCGGACCGGAGGACGCCGAGGGCGGCGCCGTGCGGCGCCTCCTGTCCCCGCGAGCCGGCGGACGGGCCGGAGAGACCGGCGACCTTGCTGGTCATCGCCGGGATGGTGCCGTTCGGGTCCTGCATGAGCTCGGTCCACGACGGGGTGGCCCCCAGCGCGCCGGCGATCGCGTTCACCGTGGCCGTCGGCCAGCCGGTGCCGAAGATCTGCGCGTTCGTGGCGCCCGCGCTCTCCTGCTGGAGGTAGAGCTTGTCGACCGGGTCCAGGCCGGTGGCGGAGGTCCACAGCAGCGGGCCGTAACCGGCGTTGACCGAGGCGCCGGCGAAGCCGGAGCGCCAGTCGGAGGTGTTGGCCAGCGTGGTCAGGTAGGGCGAGCCCCACCAGAACTTGGCCATGTCGTAGGAGAGGTACTCGGGGTCGGAACCGGTGAGCGTCCAGAACTTCCACTGCGAACCCTGACGCAGCGGCGTGTGCTCCATGGCGTAGATGCTGTGGTTGCCGATGGCCACGACGTTCGTGGTGGTCGGGTTGCTGCGGTTGAAGAACCCGGTCAGGGTGCTCGGCAGCGACCAGCCGGTGTTCAGCAGCACGACCGAGCGGCCGCCGTAGCCCGCGGATGCGGCCATGGACGCGGCCGAGGCGGCGACCCGGTAGTCCTGGGCGTCGGCGACGAACACCCAGTTCGGCGTGTGGGCGATGTTCCACGCGCTGGCCACCGACTGCCCGGAGGCCCCGCCGGAGGCGGTCACGCGCACCACCTTGAAGCCGAGCCGCTGCACCTGGGTGACCACGGTGTTCGACAGCTCGGAGGTGCTGCCCTCGAGGTAGACGGTCGAACCGTGGACCAGGGCGCGCTTGAGGTCCGCGGCGGCGGCCGCGTCGAGCGAGCCGCCCGAGGTCAGCAGCAGCGGGCCCTGCTTCTCGGCCGCCAGGGCCACGCCCAGGGCGGCGTCGGTGGTGTCGCCCTTGTTCGCCAGCACGGCGTTCTTGGCCCACAGCAGACCCGGCGTGTAGTGGCCGAGGGTGCTGAACTGCCAGCGCGAGGCCGCCGCGTCGTTGCTGACGCCGCCCACGCCGTAGACGTGGCTGATGACCGCCTTGCGCAGCGGCTGCCACGACGGCGCCTGACCGTTCGCCAGCACCGTGGTGGTGGCGGAGGACAGGTCGAGCAGCTTGACGACGTTGCCGCGGGTGCTGTCGTAGGAGCCGTAGACGAGCTTGGTGCCGTCCGGCGACAGGCTCGGGCGGTTGGCGCCGGCCGGGTCGGCGGTCAGCGTGCGCTGGTTGCCGCCGGCCGTGTCCACGATGCCGATCTGGTCCGTGCCGCCCAGGTTCTGCTGGTACAGGATGGTCGAGCCGTCGGCGGAGAAGGACGGGTTGGAGGCGTTCTTGGCGACCTCGTTGATCGCCTTGGTGGCCGGGTTGTACGTCATGATCGACGTCATCGTGCCCCAGTTGCGGGTGAAGGCGTAGACACCCTTCACGCTGAGGACGGGCTGGCTGTCCGAGACCGTGCCCGGCTCGTCGGCGGCCGGCAGCGCGAGCGCGACCGCGTTGGCGCCGTCGGAGGACTGCCGGTAGATCTTGTGGCCGTCGTCGGAGACCAGCAGGCCACTCTCGCCGCCGTAGACGCCGTCGGAGGTGGCGACGGTCTGGCCGGACGGGACGCTGATCGCGGCGGAGCCGTCGACCTTGACCGTCGAGACGGTGCCGTAGCCGCTGAGCGCGACACGGCTGCCGTCCGAGGACCAGCTGATGGATCCGGAGCCGCCCGCGGGCAGGGCGGAGAAGACGCGGTCGTTGGTCCCGTCCGCGTTGACGAAGTGCACCGAGCCGTTCGGCGCCTGGTAGGCGATGACGCCGTTGGCGGGGCCGGCGGTGGCCGCCTCGGCTGTACCGGTGCCGAATGCGCCGATCAGCCCTGCGGTGAGGGCGATGGCGGAGGTGAGCGCCGCAGTTGCGCGGCGCGAGCGGTAAGACACGATTCCCCCTGAGGAAAGGTCAGGGGCGGGAGCTTATGGCGGGCCTGTGCACGCCGCCAGGGACAAGTCCGTACTGTGCACAAACGTCCGCGGGTGATCCCGGTCACTCGGCAGGCCGACATGACAAAGGCCCCGCAGTGAGTTATCTCACTGCGGGGCCTCGTTGTGCGCGAGGGGGGAGTTGAACCCCCACGCCCTTTCGGGCACTGGAACCTGAATCCAGCGCGTCTGCCTATTCCGCCACCCGCGCATCTGGGTGATGTCGTCGACTCTACCGAAGTTCCTTCGAAGCTTTCAAACCGGTTGTTTTCGGCTTGTTCAGCTCCGCGTTTCCCGCGGTGTCGCCTTCCGACGAGAAGAACAGTAGCACGTCGGAGGGGGTGGAATCACATCCGCCCGGCTCCGGGGCGAGGGGGTGCGCAAGCGGGGCCCGGCCGAACGAGTGAGACTCGGATGTCCCCGCTCTGGGCCGGGTACGTGTCCACTGGCATCCTGCTGTCGGCTCCACGGCCCGAAGCGCGGACGAGGAACCACACGTCCGCCCCGGGCGTAGATACGATCTGTAAGGCAGACAAGCAGCAGCCGCCCCGCGCCAGTGCGCCGGGTGGGACGACGACACCCGACGGAAGGGGGTGCCCCGTGGGAGCCCTGAAGAAGTTCGAGCAGCGGCTGGAGGGCTTCGTCAACGGCGCCTTCGCCAAGGTGTTCAAGTCCGAGGTGCAGCCTGTCGAGATCGCCGGTGCGCTGCAGCGCGAGTGCGACAACAACGCCAGCATCTGGAACCGGGACCGCACCGTCGTCCCCAACGACTTCATCGTCGAGCTCAGCCCGCACGACCACGAGCGGCTCAGCCCGTACTCCGGCCAGCTCGGCACCGAGCTCGCCGGCATGGTGCGCGAGTACGCGCAGGCCCAGCGCTACTCCTTCATGGGCCCGCTCAGCGTCCAGCTGGAGCGCGCCGACGACCTCGACACCGGGCTCTACCGGGTCCGCAGCCGGATCCAGGCCAACGAGGCCGCGCAGGCCCCGGCCCAGCCGCAGTACCAGCCCCAGCCGCCCGCCGCGCCGCCCTACGGGGGCCGGCCGCCGCAGCAGCCCTGGCAGCAGCAGGCCCAGGCCCCGATGGCCCCGCCGCCCGCCGCGCCGCCGCTGCCCAGCGTCGACGGGCCCACGTCGTTCACCGGCAACCCCGCGGCGCGTCCCGTCGAGGGCCCGCACGCCTTCCCCGGCGCGCCCACCCAGGCCGCCCCGGTGCAGGGCCCCGCGGGCGCCAACACGCGCCGCTGGCTGGAGCTCAACGGCCAGCGCCACCCGCTGGACCGTCCCGTGCTGGTGCTGGGCCGCAGCACCGAGGCCGACATCCGCGTCGACGACCCGGGCGTCTCCCGTCGGCACGCCGAGGTCCGGGTCGGAAACCCGAGCATGGTCCTCGACCTCGGGTCCACCAACGGCATCGTCGTCGACGGCCAGCACACGACTCGCGCTACGCTCCGCGACGGCTCACGGATCGTCGTGGGCAGTACGACCATCGTCTACCGGCAAGCCGAAGGGTGACGCGGGGCACATGTCAGAGCTGACCCTCACGGTCATGCGGCTCGGGTTCCTGGCCGTGTTGTGGCTGTTCGTGATCGTCGCGGTTCAGGTGATCCGCTCCGACCTGTTCGGCACCAAGATGACCGGGCGCGCGACCACGACCGCACGACGCGGCGGAAACCCGACCACCGCCCGCCAGTCCTCCGCTGCGGCCGCGCCGCAGCAGCGCCAGCAGGCGCCCGCGCAGCAGCCGCGGCAGCGCCGGGGCGCGCCGACCCACCTGGTGATCACCCAGGGCTCACTGGCCGGCACCACCGTCGCGCTCCAGGGGCAGACCATCACGCTGGGCCGGGCCCACGACTCGACGATCGTCCTCGACGACGACTACGCGTCCTCCCGGCACGCGCGGATCTACCCGGACCAGAGCGCCGGCGCCTGGGTGGTCGAGGACACCGGCTCGACCAACGGCACCTTCCTCGACAACGCTCGGCTCACCGGCCCGAGCCCGCTCCAGCCGGGTTCGGCGATCCGGATCGGGCGCACCGTCATCGAGCTGCGGAAGTGACGCGTCGATGAACCAGCGCACGAACCACGGCGGCGGCGCCTACGGGCCCGGCCCGCAGGAGCAACGGGCCCTGGTTCGACCGCGCAGGCAGCCAGGGCCGTACGATGCAGCAACGCACGCTGCACCGGGGCATCGCGCAGGGGACCGAGGGAAGGGGGCGGACGGCACATGAGCCTGGTGCTGCGATTCGCCGCCGGTTCGCACAAGGGCATGATCCGCGAGGGCAACGAGGACTCCGGCTACGCCGGCCCCCGGCTGCTCGCCGTCGCGGACGGCATGGGTGGACAGGCAGCGGGCGAGGTCGCCTCGTCGGAGGTGCTGTCCAGCATCGTCGAGCTCGACGAGGAAGCCCCCGGAGCCGACCCGATGGCCGCCCTGCAGGGTGCCGCGGAGCGTGCGAACGAACGGCTCCGCGTCCTGGTCGAGGCCGACCCGAGCCTCGAGGGCATGGGAACCACCCTCACCGCGCTGCTGTGGACCGGCCAGACCGCCGGACTGATCCACATCGGCGACTCCCGCGCCTACCTGCTGCGCGAGGGCGTCCTGACGCAGATCACCACCGACCACACCTGGGTGCAGCGCCTCGTCGACGAGGGCCGGATCACCGAGGAGGAGGCCTCCACCCACCCGCAGCGCTCGCTGATCATGCGCGCGCTGATGGGCACCGGCGAGGTCGAGTCGGACCTGTCGATCCGCGAGGTCCGCGCCGGCGACCGCTACCTGCTCTGCTCCGACGGCCTGTCCGGTGTGGTCTCCCACCAGACGCTGGAGGAGACCCTCGGCAGCTACTACTCGCCCGAGCAGACCATCGCCGAGCTGATCGAGCTGGCGCTGCGCGGCGGCGGCCCCGACAACATCACCTGCGTCGTCGCCGACGCGCTGGACATCGGCGACGCCGGCGAGCACGACGCGATGGCCGCGCACTACGACCTGGCCCCCGTCGTCGTCGGCGCGGTCGCCGAGGGCAACGCGCTCGGCCACCACTCCGTCGCCGACACCCCCGCCTCCCGCGCCGCCTCGCTCGGCCGCGCGCCCGGCGCAAACGGCGCCGAGGGCTACGGCGAGGGTGAGGACGGCCGGTCCGGCGGCTACCAGGAGTACGGCGAGTACGAGGGCGGCTTCGACGACGACTACGAGCCCGAGGGCCGCCGCAGCCGCCGCCGCGCGAAGGAGAAGAAGCGCCGCGGCTGGGTGCTGCCGACCACCCTCGGCGTCGCCCTGCTCGCACTGCTGGGCGTCGGCGCGTACCTCGGCTACCAGTGGACGCAGCAGCAGTACTACGTCGGCGTCAACGGCGACCACCTCGCCATCTACAAGGGCGTCTCGCAGAACCTGGCCGGGTTCAAGCTCTCCTCGGTCTACGAGGACCACCCGGACGTCGCGGTCAAGAACCTGCCGAGCTTCGAGCAGAAGAACCTGCAGACCCCGGTCACCGCGGCCAACCTGGGCGACGCCCAGGGCAAGATGAACGTCTTCAAGCACGAGGCGGCCGTCTGCCAGGAGGTCCGCACCGTGAAGACGACGCCGACGCCCACCCCGACGCCGTCCCCCAAGCCCTCCGCGAGCGGCAAGGCCGGCACCACCCACCCGTCGGCCTCACCGAGCACCTCGCCCAGCCCCGCGGCGCCGAGCACCCCGGCCCTCAGCTCGTCGGACCAGACCCTGGCGCAGCAGTGCGTGGCGTCCTGAGCCGCCCCCTCGGGCAGGCGGGTTCACCAGCGCCACCCCCGGTGGCGCGACCACGCGTGGGAGCGGACAGCTGACGTGACCACCGTGGAGAGCCGTGCAGTCGCGTGCGCCCCCCAGGGGCCCGCGCCGGTCCGTCGGAACACGGAACTCTCCCTGCTGGTCTTCGCCGCCCTCGTGCCGGTGCTCGCGTACGCCGAGACCGGACTCGCCATGGACGGCCGGCTCCCGGCCGGCATGCTCGGGTACGGCCTCGGGCTCGGATCCTTCGTCCTGCTCGCGCACCTGTCCGTACGACGCTTCGCCCCGCACGCCGACCCGCTGATGCTTCCCATCGCGGCGCTGCTGAACGGCCTCGGACTGGTCTTCATCTGGCGCCTCGACAAGGCCCGCGAGCTGCACCCGAACTACCCCGCCGCGCAGAACCAACTGCTCTGGTCGGGGCTGGGCATCGCCCTGTTCATCGTCGTGATGGCCCGGCTGAAGGACTACCGAAGGCTCCAGCGCTACACCTACCTGTCCGGCTTCGCCGCCCTCGTGCTGCTCGCGGTGCCGGCGTTCTTCCCGGTCCGGGCCGGTGACTTCGGGGCGCGGATCTGGATCCACCTCGACGGCTTCTCCATCCAGCCCGGCGAGTTCGTGAAGATCCTGCTCCCGGTCTTCTTCTCCGGCTTCCTGATGGTCAAGCGGGACGCCCTGGCGCTGGCCAGCCGCCGCCTCCTCGGGCTGTACCTGCCGCGCGGACGCGACCTCGGGCCGATCGTCGTGGTGTGGACGCTCAGCCTGCTGATCCTGGTCTTCGAGACCGACCTCGGCACCTCCGTGCTCTTCTTCGGCATCTTCGTGGTGATGCTCTACGTCGCCACCGAGCGCACCAGCTGGGTCCTGTTCGGCGTGCTGATGGCCGGGCTCGGCTTCTGGGCCGTCGCCCACACCGAGGGCCACGTGCGGGGGCGGATCGACGAGTGGCTGCACCCGCTCGCGGCCGCCCCGGGAGCGGGCGTCGGGCAGATCGGGCAGGCGCTGTTCGCGCTGGGGTCCGGCGGCGCGCTCGGGACGGGGCTCGGGCAGGGGCACTCGTGGCTGATCGGCTTCGCGGCGAAGAGCGACTTCATCCTCGGGACCATCGGCGAGGAGACCGGCGTCACCGGGGTGATAGCGGTCCTGGTGCTGTACGGCCTGCTGGCGGAGCGCGGGCTGCGCACCGCGCTCGCCGCCCGCGACCCCTTCGGCAAGCTGCTGGCGGTTGGGCTCTCCGCCGCGTTCGCGCTGCAGGTCTTCATCGTGGCCGGAGGCGTCACCGGCGCCATCCCGCTGACCGGCATGACCCTGCCGTTCGTGGCCCAGGGCGGGTCCTCGGTGATCACCAACTGGGCGCTGGTGGCGGTGCTGCTCAAGATCAGCGATCTGGCCCGGCGGCCGGCCCCGGGGGAGCCGCTGCAACCGGGAACACAGCCGTAGCCGTCATTGGGGCATAGGGCGCCGATGTAGGGTGCCGATGGTCAGGATCCCGAACGCCGCCGGAGTGAGCGCCACGTGAACAAGCCGATCCGCAGGGTCTCCGTGTTCTGCATGCTCCTGGTCCTGGCGCTGATGATCCGCGCCAACTGGGTCCAGGGCCTGGACGCGAGTGCGCTCAACGCCAACGTGCACAACAAGCGCACCGTCATCGAGGCCTACAGCTACCCGCGCGGCGACATCATCGTCGGCGGCAATTCGGTCACCAAGGACCTGCTGGTCAACGGCAACTTCTACAAGTACCGCCGGGCCTACGTGAACGGCCCCATGTACGCGCCGATCACCGGCTACTCCTCACAGGCCTTCGGCTCCAACCTGCTGGAGAACGTCGAGGACCCGATCCTGTCGGGGAACGACCCCCGGCTCTTCTTCCGCAACGCCCTCGACACCCTGACGGGCAAGCAGAAGCAGGGCGGCGACGTCGTCACCACGATCGACCCGAAGGTCCAGCAGGCCGGCTGGGACGGGCTGCAGGGCAAGAAGGGCGCGGCCGTCGCCATCGACCCGTCCACCGGCGCCATCCTCGGCCTGGTCAGCTTCCCCTCCTACGACCCGACCAGCATCGCCGGTGTCACCAGTGACTTCGCCACGAACTGGAAGAAGCTGACGAGCGACCCGAGCCAGCCGATGCTCAACCGGGCGCTGCGCGCGACCTACCCGCCCGGCTCGACCTTCAAGCTGATCACCGCCGCGGCGGCGCTGGAGACCGGCAAGGTCACCGACATCGACGCGCCGACCGACTCCCCGGACCCGTACATCCTGCCCGGCACGAACAACGTGCCCCTGCCCAACGAGACGGGCGACACGGGCTGCAAGAACGCGACCATGAACACGGCGCTGGCCCTGTCCTGCAACACCGTCTTCGGCAAGCTCGGCGTCGAGGTCGGCCCGCAGCGGATGCTGCAGGAGGCGCAGAAGTTCGGCTTCAACAACTCCTCGATGACCATCCCGGTCGGCGTCACCGCCAGCAACTTCGACGCCAACATGAACCTCGCGCAGACCGCGCAGTCCTCCATCGGCCAGTTCGACACCCGCGCCACCCCGCTGCAGATGGCCATGGTCGCCGCCGCGATCTGCAACAACGGCACGCTGATGAAGCCGTACCTGGTCGCCGAGGAGCGCTCGGCCAGCAACTCGGTCATCTCGCAGACCAGCCCGACCCAGCTGTCCCAGGCCACCACCCCCGACGTCGCCGCCAAGCTGCAGACGATGATGGTCAACGTGGTCAAGAACGGCACCGGCACCACCGCCCAGATCCCGGGCGTCGAGGTCGGCGGCAAGACGGGTACCGCGCAGCACGGCGTGAACAACGACCAGAACCCGTACGCCTGGTTCGTCTCCTGGGCCAAGTCGGGCGGCAAGCAGATCGCGGTGGCCGTGGTGGTCGAGGACAGCGACACCTCCCGCGGCGACATCTCCGGCATGCACCTGGCCGCCCCGATCGCCAAGAACATGATGCAGGCCTACCTCGGCAAGTGACCCGCCGAGGTGACCTCCGTCACGCCCGTGAGCATGGGCCGAACGGTGGGTGACGGAAAGCACGTTCGGTGTGTTCGTCCAGCGCAGACGTATTCCAGTCTTGTATCAGGTCGTCCGGCGAATCCGCTTTGACTTGCGAGCCCGGTAGCGTATCCGCAGCAGCGGTCTGTCCGCCCGCGCCACAATCCACGCGGGTGCGGCTGGGCAGACCGGAGAGTGGAGAGGGCTCGAACCATGGAAGAACCGCGTCGCCTAGGCGGCCGGTACGAGCTGGGCGGCGTTCTCGGACGCGGCGGCATGGCCGAGGTCTACATCGGTCATGACATCCGGCTCGGACGCGCCGTCGCCGTCAAGACGCTGCGGACCGACATGGCCCGCGACCCGTCTTTCCAGGCCCGGTTCCGGCGCGAGGCGCAGTCTGCGGCATCGCTGAACCACCCCTCGATCGTGGCGGTCTACGACACGGGCGAGGACTACATCGACGGCATCTCCATCCCGTACATCGTGATGGAGTACGTCGACGGCTCCACGCTGCGCGAACTGCTGCACTCCGGCCGCCGGCTGCTGCCCGAGCGCGCCATGGAGATGTGCATCGGCATCCTCCAGGCACTCGAGTACTCGCACCGCAACGGGATCGTCCACCGCGACATCAAGCCCGCCAACGTCATGCTGACGCGCACGGGCCAGGTCAAGGTGATGGACTTCGGCATCGCCCGCGCCATGGGCGACGCCGGGATGACCATGACCCAGACCGCCGCCGTCATCGGCACCGCCCAGTACCTCTCGCCCGAGCAGGCCAAGGGCGAGCAGGTCGACGCCCGCTCCGACCTCTACTCCACCGGCTGCCTGCTCTACGAGCTCCTCACGGTGCGCCCGCCCTTCGTCGGCGACTCGCCCGTGGCGGTGGCCTACCAGCACGTGCGCGAGGAGGCCCAGCCGCCCTCGTACTACGACCCGGAGATCCGGCCGGAGTACGACGCCATCGTGATGAAGGCGCTGGCCAAGGACCGCGACTACCGCTACCAGTCCGCGGACGAGATGCGCGCCGACATCGAGCGCGCCCTCGACGGCCTCCCGGTCGCCGCGGCGGCCGCCCCCACCATGGCCCTGGGCATGAACGGCTACGGCCAGCAGGCCGACGGCCGCACCATGGCCATGCCGCCCGTCCAGGGCGGCGGCCAGACCAGCATCCTGCCCGGCAACGGTCAGGGCTACGACGCGGGCGGCGACGGCTACGAGCCGGGCGGCTACGACGACGGCTATGACGACGGCTACGGCGGCCGCGGCGAGCGCCGCCGCGCGGCCAGCGGCGGCGGCAGGAGCAAGAACACCTCGGTGATCGTCCTCATCGTCGCCGCGGTGCTGGTCCTGCTCGGCGCGTTCTTCGTCACCAAGTCGATGTTCGGCGGCACACCCACGCAGAGCATGCAGGTGCCGTCGCTGACCAACCAGTCCTTCGCCAGTGCGACGCAGATGGTCGAGAACAGCTTCGGCGGCAAGGTCAAGCTGGTGAAGGGCACGCCCGTCCAGTGCGACGCGAACGTCGCCACGAAGGGCAACGTCTGCCGGCAGACGCCGGACGCGGGCACGACGATCCAGCAGGGCGGCACCATCACGGTCCAGCTGAGCAGCGGTCCGCTGACCAGCGGCGTCCCGAGCCTCGTCGGCCTGACCGTCGACCAGGCCACACAGGCGCTGAACGCGAAGGGCTTCCAGCTCGGTCAGACGACGCAGAAGTCGTCGTCGTCCGTGCCCAACGGCCAGGTCATCAGCTACTCGCCGACCGGCGACCAGCCCAAGGGCGCCACGATCGACATCGTGGTCTCCTCCGGTCAGGCCCTGGCGACGGTCCCGAGCGACCTGGTCGGCCAGTCCTACGACCAAGCCTGCGCCGAGCTGAAGACCCAGCAGCTGAACTGCGCCAAGCAGATCCTCCAGCAGGCCGACCCGCAGTACGGGGCGAACTCCGTCACTCAGGTGACGTACAACGGCCAGCCCGCCGCGGGGCAGCAGGTGCCTGCCGGCACCGCGATCCTGCTGGTGGTCAACCCGGACGCCACCGCGACCGACCAGGGCGGCACCGGCACCCAGAGCCCGACCGGGGGCCAGACCGGCGGCAACCCCGGCATCATCGGGGGCAACGGCGGCGGCAACGGGAACGGCGGGAACGGCAACGGCGGCTGGCCCGGCGGCGGCTGATCTCCTCCGCTGCGCGAACTTCAGGGGCGCGGGGCTGTACCTCTCCGGTACGGCCTCGCGCCCCTGGCGTCTGCCATGGCAGGCCTTCCACCGCGGGTCTTCCATGGCAGGCCTTCCGTGGCAGGCCTTCCGTGGCAGACTGACGCGGTGATTCCCGTCACCCCTCTCCCCGACGCCGCGGGCTTCGTCCGCGCGCACACCCGGCTCGCACCCGCCAGTCCGGGGTTCCTCACGGAGGTGCGCCTGCACCTCGCCGACCGGGTCTTCGAGTTGTGGGAGGAGACGGAGAGCACGTCCGGCAGGAACGACGCTCCGCCTCCCTTCTGGGCTCAGGCCTGGGCGGGCGGCCTCGCGCTCGCACGCTACGTGCTGGACCACCCCGAGACCGTCGCCGGCAGGCGGGTCCTCGATCTCGCCTCCGGGTCAGGGCTGGTCGCCGTCGCGGCGGTGAAGGCGGGGGCCGCGACCGTGACCATCAGTGAGATCGATCCCCTCGCACTCGACGCGGCCGCCCTCAACGCCGACGCCAACGGCGTCACCCTCGGGCCCGTCCTGGGGGACGTCCTGGACGCCGACCCCGCGCCGGACGCGGACGTCGTCCTCGTGGGGGACGCCTTCTACGAGCGCACCATGGCCGCCCGCGTCCTCGCGTTCCTGCGCAGGGCGCAGGAACGCGGGGCGACCGCTCTCGTCGGCGACCCGGGGCGGACCTACTTGCCGCGCACCGAGTTCGACGCGCTCGCGACCTACGCGGTGCCCGTCCAACGGGAGTTGGAGGACGCGGAGACCAAGCAGACGACGGTGTGGAAACTCGGCGCCCGCCCCCTCCTCACTCCCGCCGTCGTCGACGCAACCTGAGCCCGCGCTCCACACGCAGCTCGGAGAGCTCCTCCCGGACCCCGGCCAGGGTGTCCTGGACGTCGTCGAGCTTGCCCTCCATGGCGCTGACCTTCACGCTCAACGCCCCGATCACCTCGGTGTGGGGCTTCAGCCGTGCGTCGACGCGAGCGTCGACGATCTCGCACGCCACCCTCGCCGCGGTGGTCGCCGCGAGCTCGGTGACATACCGGTCCAGCACCCCGGGGTCGGTCCGCACCGAGCCCTCGGAGTCGAGCAGGTACACCCGCACCCGCCGCGCGACGTCGCTGTCGCGCAGCAGCATGGCGACGTTCAGGACCGCCCGGCGGCTGAACAGGGTGAGGTGCGCTCGGAGGGCCTGTGGATAACTCCTGTTCGAAAGGGACAAGATGTCCCTATCGAAGCCGACCAGGGCTTCTCCCCGGAGCACGGTCATCCCGTTCGATTCCAGCTCTTCGCGGTTCCGCTGGGTGACCTTCTTGATCGCCTCGGCGTCGACCTCGAAGTACTCCGCCACCATGGCCGTGGTCACGTGCATGTCGTCGGGAAGCAGTTGGAGCGCCTTGACCTTCGTCAGCGCCTCGACGCGACCGCTCACGCCGTCGCGCGCGGTCCGCGATTCCAGCAGGACTGCCTGATCGTGGGTACTCATCGTTCCGTGGTCCTTCCACTCATCGGGAATGCGAGAGATGGAAGAGGCACCAGGGCATGGCATGCCGAAAAAGGCCGATGAATTCCTCGGGGCTCCCCTGTACGTGTCGTCGACTCATCTGTGCTGCCCGCACACCGGTCCCGGTCGTATCACGTCGCACCACGTCGCCCCGGAATCTCATCCGTTCGGCTCAACGAGCCGCCTCACGGGTGGTCACGGCATGCGGAGGAATCAGATGACTAGTCAGCCCGTCGACAGGGCGGCCGGGGTGCGACCCGCGCTCTTGGGGAGGTCCTCGACGAGGCGGCCCCAGACGGCCATGCGGTAGGTGGAGGTGAACTCGGGCGTACAGGTCGTCAGGGTGATGTACCGGCCCGGGCCCTTGAACCCGCTCTGCGGGGGGACCGGGGCGATGACGGAGACGTCGTTCGGGGAGGTCTGCGGCAGCGAGCTGGTGACCACGTAGGTGTACCAGTCGTAGGCGGTCTCCACGACGATCTTGTCGCCGGGGACCAGGCGCGGGATGTAGCGGAAGGGCTCGCCATGCGTGTTGCGGTGCCCGGCCAGGGCGAAGTTGCCCGAGGCGTCCCACGGAAAGGCCGTCTCCTGGGCGCCGGTGTAGTGGCCGACGAGGCCGTTGTCGAGGATGGACGTCTTGTCCGTGCCCTCGGCGACCGGGGTCTTCACGTCCAGCTTGGGGATGTAGATGATGGCGAACTTCGTGCCGAACGCGATGGAGTTCGGGTACGGCGGGTGGCTCCTGGCCGTCGCGCCGCCGCCCCACTGGTGCTCCAGCGTCGACGCCTGGCCCTGGGCGTAGGCGTCTGCGCGGACGTTGGTCCACCACAGCTGGTAGGCGACGAAGAGGATCATCACCGCGCCGAGCGTGATCAGCAGCTCGCCGAAGACCCGCACCGCGATGATGCCGGGGCCTTCCTGACGGGCCTTCGCCGCGCGCCGTCGCGCCGCACGACCGCCGCCGGCCGACTCGGAGGCCGCGGGCGGGGGAGCCGCGGCGGAACCCCGCCGTCGCGCGGCCCGTCCGCCCGTCACGGGCGTCACCGCCGCCGCGGGAGCCACGGAGGACGGTGGAGCAGGGAGCACGCGCAGCCGCAGCGTCTCGTCGGACTCCTCCTCGAAGAACGACCCCCAGTCAGGTTCCGGCTCGGGCTCCGGTTGCGCACCGGGCTCGGGGCGCAACGCGGTCACGCGACCGCCACCCGGCCGATCACCGGGGCCAGTCCGGCGGAGCGCGCCACGGCCTCCGGATCGCCGCAGGCGGCAAGCCAGTTGGCGAGCATCCGGTGGCCGCCCTCGGTCAGCACCGACTCGGGGTGGAACTGGACGCCCTCGACGGGCAGCTCCTTGTGCCGCAGGCCCATGATGACGCCCGTGTCCGTCCACGCGGTGACGTGCAGCTCGTCGGGGACGGTGTCGCGGTCGACGGCGAGCGAGTGGTAGCGGGTCGCGGTCAGCGGCGAGTGCAGGCCGGCGAAGACGCCCCCGTCCTCGTGGCTGACCGGCGAGGTCTTGCCGTGCAGCAGCTCGGGCGCGCGGCCGACGACCGCGCCGTAGGCGACGGCGATCGACTGCAGGCCGAGGCAGACGCCGAAGACCGGCAACCCGATCCCCGCGCAGTGGTGCACCATCTCGATGCAGACCCCCGCCTCCTCGGGCGCGCCGGGGCCGGGGGAGAGCAGCACCCCGGCATAGGTGTCCGCGGTCACCGCGGCGAGGTCCACCTCGTCGTTGCGCCGCACCTCGCACTCCGCGCCCAACTGGTACAGGTACTGGACCAGGTTGAAGACGAAGCTGTCGTAGTTGTCGACGACCAGGATGCGGGCGGGACGGGCGGACATCAGACGACGACTCCATGGTTCTGGGAGAGCTCGGCGACCGGCAGGCGGTGCGCACCGTTGAGCGTGGAGGCGGAGGGACCGGGCGACGGCGGGGCCGTGGCGCCCGTGCCGGAGCCCGTGCCGTTGCCGTTCACGGTCACGTCGCCGAAGGGGAGCAGCGGCTCCAGCCTCGGGAAGACGAACTGGAACAGCACGAAGACGGCGAGCAGGAAGAGGAGCAGGCACTGCAGGGCGCGCAGCGGCGTGCCGCCGGGCAGCTTGCGCCACAGAAAGCCGTACATCGAGCCTGTCTCCTCCTGTCGGCACCAGGGTATCGGGCACCCCTGTGCGTGACGGTTGATCCTGCCTATCCCGACAGTCCCCGTGGCGGGCCCGCCGAGACCGGTGTAGTGGACACCAGACGGCCCCACTCGATCAGCCGGTGGCTGTGTCCCCAGGCCGGATCGCAGGTGGTCAGGGTCAGGTAGGAGCCCGGCCGGGTGTAGCCGGACTCCGGTGGCACCGGGTCGAGCACGCCGATGTCGGTCGGCAGCGTCCGCAGCGGGGTGCGGTCGAGTCGGTAGACATACCAGAAGTGGCCGTCGTCGACGTAGATCCGGTCCCCCGGACGGAGCAGCGGGAAGTCGTTGAAGGGGTTCCCCCAGGTGCGCCGGTGCCCGGCGAGGGCGAAGTTGCCCACCTGGCCCGGCTCCGCGGTGCCGGTGTAGTGGCCGATGCCCTTCTGCAGGTCGGTGACGCCGGTGCCCTCGATGATCGGCTTCTTCCAGTCCCGGCCGAAGCGCGGGATGTAGAGGACGGCGAAGGCCTGATCCGGCGGGTACGCGAGCGCGGACGGCGTGGCGGACGGCCCCGGCGCGGGCCCGATCGGCGCGGACGCGGACGGCGCGGGCGCGACGGTCGTCCGCGGCTGGTCCCACTGCTGCTGGAGCCGGCTCAGCTCCCCCGCCATGGCCTGGTCGGCGGCGAGGTCGGTCCAGAACAGCAGGTAGCAGGTGAGCAGCACGATCAGCGCGCCGACGGTGATGCACAGCTCCACCAGCGTCCGGGCGACCAACCGACCCACCGCTGTCCTCCCCCGCGACCCGAGGTCGCTACTTCGCCTTGGCGAACTGGAGGTCCACTGTGCCCGAGTAGCCCGGAAGAGTCATCGCCCGCGACGGCGCGACTTTCCAGCCGAGCCCGTACGCGGTGACGTACTGCAGATAGGTCTGGATGTAGGTGTCGCCGTTCAGCGCCGTCTCCAGCGCCTTGGGCGTGCCGACCGCCCGGATCACGTAGGGCGGCGAGTACACGCGGCCCTGGAGGATCAGCTGGTTGCCGACACAGCGCACCGCGCTGGTGGAGATCAGCCGCTGGTCCTGGATCTGGATGCCGCGGGCGCCGCCGCGCCACAGCGCGTTGACGACGGCCTGCAGGTCCTGCTGGTGGATGACCAGGTCGTCCGGCTGCGGCTGGGGGACGCCGGGGATGCGTGCGGTGGCGTTCGGCGGCGCGTCGTCGAGGGTGACGGTCAGGCCCTGGCCGGTGACCGGATCGAGTCCGGCGGCCTTTTCGAGCGCGGCCAGCCTGGCCTGGTCGGCCGGGTTGCCGGGGTGCGTCTGCGCGAGCGCGTCGATCTGCGCACGCAGCGCGGCGACCTGCGCGTCGGCGGTGGCGTTGTCGTGGCTGCGCTGCTGTATCACGTCGGAGAGCCGCAGCAGGGTGTTGTCGTTGCGCAGGTCGGTGCCGTTGGCGGTGTGGGCGCTGGTGTAGAAGAGGAAGCCGGCCAGCGCGAAGATCACGCAGGTCAGGGCACGCCCGACATATCGCCCGTGGCGATGCGGACGCGAAGTTCCCTCGATCGGAGGATTGTCCGATCCAGGCGGAACTTCTTCCGAATCTGACACGTACCCTTATCTCCTTCCGACTCCCGGAGCCACTACGCTAACGGACGCCGGGGTACGCTGCCGCACCCCTGCCCGCGCGCCCCTGCGATCGGCCCACGTCCCCGGGAGCCTTACCAGTGCCGAAGTCACGCATCCGCAAGAAGTCGGATTACACCCCGCCGACCACGGCCGCGACGGCGGTCAAGCTCAAGTCGGGCCGCGGCTTCATCGCGCCGCTGATGCTGGGCCTGTTCCTGATCGGTCTGGTCTGGATCGTCGTCTACTACGTGACGAACGCACAGTGGCCGGTCAGCGCCATCGGCAACTGGAACATCCTGATCGGCTTCGCCTTCATCGCGGGCGGCTTCGGCGTCTCCACGCAGTGGAAGTAGCCGGGAAGGCTTGTCCACACACTTATCCACAGTGGGGAAAAACCCTGACTATCTGTGGATAACTCGATCGGGACAGTCCCCCGACCTGCTGGCGCACCTCATGGAATTCGCAGGTGAACGCGCGTAGCGAAGGTCACATCGCAGCGGCTCGCACGGTTGTGCGAGCCGCTTTGCACATCTTGTGGATAACCTCACACCTCAGGCGGAGATGTGGGTGGCCGCATACAGGCTGACTCCGGCCACCAGCGCCGCCACCAGCACCACCGCGACGGTCTGCACCAGGTCCCGGCGCTGGGCCGGCGTCGCCGGGGCGTGCACGAAGCCCACCGCCAGCAGCGTGCCGACGACCAGTCCCCCGATGTGCGCCTGCCAGGCGATGAAGCCGAGCGAGAAGGTGGCGACCAGGTTCACCACCAGCACGGCCATGATCGGCCCCAGCGAGAAGCCCCGGTGCCGGTGGATGACCACCACGGCGCCGAACAGCCCGAAGATCGCCCCGGACGCGCCGGCCACCACCAGCCCCGGACTGGTCAGCATCAGCAGCGCGGAGCCGCCGATCCCCGACAGCAGGTACAGCACCAGGTAGCGCATCCGCCCGAGCGCCGACTCCACATAGGGGCCAAGGATCCACAGCGACCACATGTTCATGGCGATGTGCAGGATCCCGAAGCTGCTCGGCTCGTGCAGGAAGACCGAGCTGACCATCCGGTACCACTGGTCCCCGGTGACCACCGCGTCGCCCTGCATGACCAGCCGGTAGAAGAAGTCGTCGCCGCCGACGAAGGCCAGCAGCCACACCACGAGGTTGGCCCCGATCAGGCACCGCGTCACCAGCGCCCCGTCGGCGCGCGCCGGGCCGCCGTAGTCGGTGCGGGCCCGCCGCACCGGCTCCGTCCGGCCCCCGTGCACGCACTCGAGGCACTGGAATCCGACGGCGGCCTCGACCCGGCACTCGGGACAGACCGGCCGCTCGCAGCGCGAGCAGCGCACACCCGTCTCCCGGCCCGGGTGGCGGTAGCAGTCCGGCATGACGAGCGCTCCCCAGGGACCCCGGCCGTCAGCGGCGGGTGACGGTCACGGATTCGAGCACCACCGGCTGCTCCGGCCGCTCCCCCGCGGTGGGCACGGTCGCGATGGCGTCGACGACCTTCTTCGAGGCCTCGTCGGCGACCTCGCCGAAGATGGTGTGCTTGCGGTTCAGGAACGGCGTCGTGTCCACCGTGATGAAGAACTGCGAGCCGTTGGTGCCCGGGCCGGCGTTCGCCATGGCCAGCAGGTAGGGACGGTCGAAGACCAGCTCGGGGTGGATCTCGTCCTTGAACTGGTAGCCGGGGCCGCCGACGCCGGTGCCGAGCGGGTCGCCGCCCTGGATCATGAAGCCGGGGATGACGCGGTGGAAGACGGTGCCGTCGTACAGCCGGTCCGAGGTGACCTCGCCGGTGCCCGGGTGGGTCCACTCGCGGCCGCCCTCCGCCAGCTCCACGAAGTTCGCCACCGTCCTGGGGGCGTGGAACTGGAAGAGCTTGAGCTCGATGTCCCCGTGGCTGGTGTGAAGGGTGGCGAACAGCTGCTGGGCCACGATGCGCCTTCCTGCCGGGGTGACCCCGGCCGATCGGGTCCGGATCCCGAACGATCCTGACGAATGAATCCTCGCACGCCCTGTGCATCGCCTCACAAAGGAGCAGGATGCAGATGAGAAGAAGTGCCGCTTTTCAGCGCGCCGGGGGACGAATCAGGCGGCATGATCTTTCATTGGGTGATACGTGACGAAGAGGACGCCCGAGGAGGAGGTTTCCGGTGAGCCGGATCGACACAGCTCGCGAGGCAGCCAGTCGCACCCGCGAGCAGCTCACGCCCTATGCGCTGAGCGCCAAGGACACCGCGGCCCAGTACGGCGGGGAGGCGTGGCAGAAGGTCGCCCCCGCCCTCGGATCCGCAGTGGAACAAGCAAGGCAGGCGGCGCAGAGCCGCGTGCAGAGCCAGGTGGTGCCGTTGTGGGAGAAGGGCCGCGGCAGCGTGCCGCCGGTCGTGGACGAGGCGGTCGTCAAGGCCGCGCGCCAGGCCGCGCAGCAGGCGAAGATCGCCGCCCGGCAGGCCCGTGAGGCCGCCGCGGTCGCCGCCGACCAGGCCCGCAGCATCGCCCAGGAGCGCGTCCTGCCCGCCGCCGAACAGGCCGCGCAGCAGGTCCACGACCGCTCCCTGGCCGCCATCCCGGTGCTGCGCGGGCAGGTTTCGCTCGCCGAGGTCGAGGCGCTGGCCAAGGCCCACGAGCGCGCCGCCCGCAGGGGCCGCTGGGCCCGCCGCGGCCTCGGCCTGCTCGCGCTGGGCGCGCTCGCCACCGGCGGACTGGCCGCCTGGAAGTGGTACCGCAAGCAGAGCAACCCCGACTGGTTGGTCGAGCCGCCCACCACCTCCATCCCGCTGCGCGACACCGCGCCCGGCACCGGCGGATCCAGCGCCAGCGGCGCCGTCAACGGCTCCCTGCCGCTCGACCCGGAGGTCGAGGCGAAGGAGGCCGAGGAGACCGCCGGGAACGAGCGCAAGAAGAAGCCGTGACCGGGCGACCGTGACACGACGACGAGGGGCTCCGATCGTCCGACGATCGGAGCCCCTCGTGTACGCGGGAATGTGGAGCCTAGGGGAGTCGAACCCCTGACATCCGCCATGCAAAGACGGCGCTCTACCAACTGAGCTAAGGCCCCGCGAACTGCCGCGCACAAGCGTACCCGCTCGGCGCGGCAGGAAAGACCATTTGTCAGCTCAGCGGGAACCGGCCGGAATCGGGTCCGTGGCCTCGGTCCACAGGTCCTGCTCGGCACGGTCCGCCTGCACCTGGCGGTAGACGAAATACCCGCCCAGAGCGACGAGAACAACCAGCAGAAGCTTCTTCACCGCGAGACCTCGACTTCCTCGATGACGTCCTTGCCGCGATGCTACACCCCATCAGCGGACACTCTGAGCGGTACAACGAGCGAACCCCGACTCGGTGACCGAGTCGGGGTTCTGACGCTGGTGGGCCTAACAGGACTTGAACCTGTGGCCTCTTCCTTATCAGGGAAGCGCTCTAACCGTCTGAGCTATAGGCCCGCGCTGCGTTGCGTTAGAAGATTAGCGCACCTGCAGCTCAATGCCCAAATCGCTTCCCCGGGGCTGCGCCCCAGGTCAGCTCAGTCCTCCTCGGCGAGGGTCACCTCGACGCCGCCGGTCATGCCCGCGGCCGTGTTGTAGATGAACGAGGCGAGCGTGCACAGCGCCGTCATCAGCACCACGTCCACCACCGCGATCAGCAGGGTGAACAGGAAGACGTTGCCGAAGGACAGGTACGACTGCAGGTCGAAGCCGGAGGTGGCGTCCGTGCCCGTGGTGGCCTGCTTCAGGGTGCCGCCGACCGAGCTGAAGACGCCGGCCGCGTCCAGCACCATCCACAGCAGCGAGACGCCCACGACGGTGACCACGCCGAGCGCGATGGACAGCAGGAAGCTGACCTTCATCACCGTCCACGGGTCCGTACGGACCACGCGCAGCCGGGCACGGCGGGTGCGACCCGACGGCGGCGCCGCCGCCGGACCGGGACGGCGGGCGGGCACGCCGGTGCTGGGGCTGCCCGTCGGGCCGGCCGTGGCCG
>NZ_BBPP01000006.1:252380-269865 GCF_000787835.1 Streptacidiphilus melanogenes | reverse complement strand
AGAACGTCGCCACCATCGTCGTAACCGTCGAATATCCGAGCACACACAAGCACTGAGGAAGGCAACGATGACCTCCGCCACCGTGCCGATGGTCCAGATCGTCAAGGGTGAGCTGGCCGACGACGAGCTCGCCGCGCTGACCGCCGTCCTGATGGCCCGCGCCGCCGCGGCGCAGCGCGCGGCCCAGCCGCGCTTCGCCCACGGCAACCGCCACCCCCAGGCCCGCTGGCGTCGCCTCGAGCGCGTCACCAGCTACCGCAACCCGGTCAGCTGGCGCTGACCGCACGCCGACCTGAACAGGGGCGCCGGGGCTGACGCCCCGCGCCCCTGAGCTTTTCCCGCCTTTGCTCGCGCCCGTGCGCTGCGGCTAAAGCCACTGCAACAGCTTCCGCATGCAGTCCTCGACGAGCGCCGCCGGCCCCTGCTCGCCGGTCGGCGGCCCGTCCGACGCCGCCCAGGCCTCCAGGGCCAGACGGATCGCGTCCGTCGCGCCCGCGGCGATCATCTTCAGTTCGAGCCCGCTCCGGTCCGCCGGCCCCGGCAACGCCGTGAGGACAGCGGTCAGCGACTCCTCGGACTCCTGGTTCACCCGGTACCAGACCGCCCGTAGTGCCGCGTCGTCCGCTGCGGCGCGCAGCAGTCCCCGGGTGCCCTCCGCCTCGGCCCAGCCGTGACCGAGCGACCAGCCCTCGGTCTCCGCGGTGAGGGAGGCGCGCGCCGCGCGCACCAGCGCCTCCCGCAGGTCCGCGCCGGTCGTACCCGCCGCCTCTACGGCGACCAGCTCGCGCCAGCGCGCGCCCCCTGCGCTCAGCAGGGGCGAGACCGCGTCCTCCTTGTTGCGGAAGTAGCGGTAGAAGGTGCGCAGCGCGACCCCTGCCCGCTGGGCGATCTCCTCGGCGGTGGTGCCGTCCGGCCCGCGCTCCGCGAACAGCTCGGCCGCAGCGCGGGCGATGTCGAGCTGAGTCGCGGCCTTGCGCCGCTCCGTCAGCGAGGGCTGCGTCGTCTGCGTGTTGCTGCTCACGTCCCTACCTTAAGCCGCCTACGGCGGCCAGTGCCGAGCCTGCACAACATGCCGTGATGGCAAAACGTGCCATCACGGCGTACGGTGTCTATTGGCGCCGAGAACCTCGACGTCGAGAGATTCGTATGGAAACGGAGCAGCCATGAACCGCTACGAGGGTCGTCGAGTCCTGATCACCGGCGGGGGCTCCGGCATCGGACAGGCCACCGTGCTGCGCATGCTCGCCGAGGGCGGCCGCGTTGTCGCCGCCGACGTCGACGAGACCGGCCTCGCCGCCACCCGCAAGCTCGCCGCCGAGGCCGGAACGGATGCGCGCCTGCACACAGTTCAGGTCGACATCGCCGACGAGGCGTCCGTCCGCGAGGCCGTCGCCGCCGCGCTCGCCGCCCTCGGCGGCGGGCTGGACGTACTGGTCAACGCCGCAGGCATCCTGCGTTCCTCGCACACCCACGAGACCAGCCTGGAGCAGTTCGACAAGGTGATCGCGGTCAACCTGACCGGCACCTTCCTGATGATCCGCGAGGCCGTCCCGGCGCTGCTGCGCGGCGACGCCCCGGCCGTGATCAACTTCAGCTCCACCTCCGCGAGCTTCGCGCACCCGTACATGGCGGCCTACGCGGCGAGCAAGGGCGGCATCCAGTCCATGACCCACGCCCTGGCCGCCGAGTACAGCAAGCAGGGCATCCGCTTCACCGCCGTCGCGCCGGGCTCGATCTCCTCCGGCATGACCGACGCCAGCGGCACCAGCACGCAGAACGCCGGCCCGGGCCTGCCGCAGGACGCGGACTTCTCGCTCTTCGCCAAGCTCGCCCCGGCCCTCGGCCACGGCTTCGCGGGCCCGGACGCGGTGGCCGGCGTCGTCGCGATGCTCGGCTCGGTGGACGGCGCGTTCATCACCGGCACCGAGATCCGCATCGACGGCGGCACGCACTACTGAGCTCCGCCTTGGGGTGAGCGCCAACGAAGAAGGGGCGGCCGACGGCCGCCCCTCCCTCGTTCACGTGAGCATCGCTCAGCACGGACCGTCGTCGGTCCAGACCCCGGCCGCCCCGCCCGGAGTGTCGGCCTCGGTCCACCACTTGGCGGTCCACTGGTGGCCGTTGTAGCTGACCACGGCACCGCCGTTGTACGCGGTGGCGGAGTTCCACGCAGCCGCCGTGCAGGTGCCGCCGCCACCGTTGCTCGGCGACGCGCTGGCGCTGGCCGTCGAGGTCGGGGACGAGGTGGGCGACGCCGAGGCGCTCGCCGACGGCGTGCTGGTGGGCGGCGTCGCGCCCGCGAACTCGACGTCGTACTTGGTGAAGTCCCAGCTGTTCTGCGTCACGCTGCTGCAGGTGCCGGAGGTCTGGCCGTTGTTGTCCGCCGGGCTGCACTGGCGGTCGCGGTTGACCGACCAGAAGGTGTACCGGGCCATGTGGTTGGACTCGGCGAAGTTCAGCACCGTCTGGAAGTCGGACTGGTAGAAGTACTCGCCGCTGTCACTGCGGCCGTTCATCATGGAGATGCCCTCGCGGGCGTAGGCTGTGGCGCTGCTCCAGCCGAAGGTGTTCATCAGCATCGTGTTGAACTGCTGAAGCGCCGAGATCTGGCTCGCGGCGCCGTTGAAGCCGCCGTCGAACGGCATGATGGAGAAGTTGTTCGGCGTGAAGCCGTCCGTCTTCGCCTGGTTGAGCATCTGCTGGCCGAACCAGCCGGTGCCGGAGGTGGTTCCGGGCGTGGTCACCGAGATGTACAGGCCCGGGTTGTTGCGCTGCAGGATCTGCGCGGCGCCGATCTCGTTCGCGACGGCCGTGCTGTTCTCGTACTCCGGCTCCTCCAGGTCGAAGTCCATCGCATGCAGGCCGTACTTGTCGATGACCTGCTGGTACGCGGCGGCGGTCGAGGTCGGGTCGGAGCAGGTCTGACCGAGCTTGGTACCACCGTACCCGCCGATGGAGACGGAAACGTCGCCGCCCGCCGCGCGGATCGCGGAGATGGTCGAGGCCACACTGGTGTCGCTGGACACGGGCGCGGTGCCGCCCCAGGTCGGGGTACAGCCACCGCCGTTGGGGGCGAGGATGAAGGCGAGCTGGAAGGCCTTGAGGCCGGTCGCCGCCATCACGTCGGTCGGGTTCGGCGGGTTGTTGTCGAGCGGCATCAGATACGGCGCGGCGGCATACCAGTTACTGCCGAGGGCGGCCGTGGTGCTGGCCTGGGCACTGCCGCCCATCGACGCCAGCAGCCCGCCGGCGGCGAGCGCGGCGGCGCCGACCGTCGCCACGATGCGGTTGGGGGTCATGCGGAACACCTGGACACTCCTTGTGGGGAGGAGGGCAAGGACATCCGCGGACGCGTGCGGGCGCGAGGGGGCGCACGGTGGGGGTTGCACCCGCACGGATCCACGGTCCGTCCAGGGTGGGCGACATGGCGACGCTCGTCAATAGATTGGACTAGACCTAGGGCTAGACCAATAGTCTCTTAAGGTTGCCGGCTTGCCCCGTCGTGGCTCCGCTCAGCCGGCGACCACCACGACCACTGTCATACCGGGCCTCATCGCGCCCGGAGGCTCCTCCGGTCCTCCCGCGCCGGACTCCAGGCGCGCGAGCTGTGCGAACAGCGCGCACAGCAGCTTCGCCTCGTAGGTCGGATCGAGCGCGATGCCGTGCTGTGCCGCGAAGTCCGCCCGGAACGCATCCAGTTCGGGTGTCCGGCGACCGTAGCCACCCAAGACGGCCGAGTCGTCCACGCCCCAGTCGCCACGCGGGGCGCCGAACGCCTCCTGCTGCAGCGCCCGCGTCTCCGCCGTGAGATCCGCGTGCGCCAAGGCGGCGAACCCCAGCGCCCGTTGACCCGGTCCCAAGCCGGCGGCCAGGCCCGCCAGCATGCCGCCCGTGCCCAACGAGCAGCACACCAGCTCCGCGCCACAGTCCCGCAGCTCCTCGCCCAGCGTCACACAACCGCGCACGCCCTCGGCGTTGCTGCCGCCCTCCGGCACCACCCACGTGCGCCCGTACCGCCGTTGGAACGCATCCAGGCAAGCGGGCTCCATGCGCGTCCGCCACTGCGCGCGGCTGATGAACTCCAACTCCATGCCGTCGGCGGCGGCCCGGGCCAGCACAGGGTTCAACTCCCGTCCACGCAGCTCGTCCCCGCGCACGACGCCTACCGTCCGCAGGCCCGCCTCCCGCCCGGCCACGGCCGCCGCGCGCAGGTGGTTGGAGTACGCGCCGCCGAACGTCAGCAGCGTGTCGTGCCCCTCGCGCCGCGCTCGCTCCAGATTCGGCTGCAACTTCCGCCACTTGGTGCCGCTCACGGGCGGGTGCAGCAGGTCGTCCCGCTTGAGCAGCAGCCGCACGCCCGCGCGCCGGACGCGCTCGTCGTCCAACTCCTGTACGGGGGACGGGCCGTGTCCGGTCACCCGAGCAGACCCCAGGCCTTCGCCACCAACTCGTAGGAGCGACGTCGCGCCTCGTGGCCGTGGATGTTGCTGGTGACCATCAACTCGTCCGCGCCCGTCCGCTTCCGCAGCTCCTGCAGCCCGGCCCGGACCTGGTCAAGGTCGCCGACGACCACGTTCGACAGCCACGCGTCGATGAAGTCCCGCTCCAGCTCGTTGTACGGGTACGCCTCCGCCTCCTCCGGCGTCGGCACCAGGCCGGGCCGGCCGGTGCGCAGCCGCATCATCGCCAGCGCACCCGAGCCCGCCAGGCGCCGCGCCTCCTGCTCCTCGTCCGCGGCGACGACTCCCACGCCGATCAGCGCGTACGGCTCGGACAGGACCTCCGACGGGCGGAACGTCTCCCGGTACAGGTCGAGCGCGGGGACCGTGTTCGCGGCACTGAAGTGGTGCGCGAACGCGAACGGCAGCCCGAGCCGACCGGCCAGCTGCGCGCTGAAGCCCGACGAGCCCAGCAGCCACACGGGCGGCCGCCCGCTGCCCGGCGCGCTCGCCTCCCCGGGCACGGCCTTCAGCCGCTCGTACAGGTGCCCGGCCGGGAAGTCTGCGTCCAGGAAGTGCAGCAACTCGCTCAGCTGCTGCGGGAACTCGTCCGCCGCGTCCATCCCGGCCCCGCGCCGCAGCGCCCGCGCCGTGGCCTGATCCGTCCCGGGCGCCCGCCCCAGCCCGAGGTCGATCCGGCCCGGATGCAGCGCGTGCAGTATCCCGAACTGCTCCGCGATCACCAGCGGCGCGTGGTTCGGCAGCATCACCCCGCCGGATCCGAGCCGGATCCGGCTCGTGTGCGCGCCCAGATGCGCCAGCAGTACGGCGGGGGAGGAGCTCGCGATGCCGGGCATCCCATGGTGCTCGGCCACCCAGAACCGCAGATAACCCCACTCCTCGGCGCGCTGCGCGAGCGCCGTGGTCGCGGTCAGCGCCTGCGTGGGCGTGTAGCCCTCCCCGACGGTGGCCAGATCGAGGATCGACAGCGGCGTCTCGGCCGCTCCGGCCTGGGTGCTCCGGGCGGCCTGGGGGACGGTCTGGCTCATCGTGCGACTCCGCGGGTCCGAGGGTCTGCTGGCTGTCTCTGCGTCTGTCTCTTCCTTCTGGGCAACCGCCGCCCACGCCGTCCTGTTCCCACCCGAACTGTTGACTGCGCGCAGGGAACCAGCGCGTGCGCGGGAACGTGACACCTCTCACACGAGCTCTTGCGCGGACTCGCACGCGGGCTCGCACACGACCTCTCGCGCGGACTCTCGTATGAGAACTCGCATGGACCCGTCACGCGTCCCGCCGCCCACGTCCAGGAGGCCCGCATGACCGACGGCACCTACGGCACCGGCGTCGAGGGCTTCACCGGCGACTTCGGCGGCGGCGTCCGCGGCGACTTCCGCGGCGGCTTCACCGACGCGACGACGTGCCTCCCGGAGGACCTCCTCCTTCTCTCCGCCCGCCCGACCGACGGGCGCGTTCGGCAGCCGCTCTACCTCCCCCATGCCCTCTCCGGCGCGATCCTCGCCGAGCTGCTGTTCGCCGGCGCCCTGCGCTTCGACGGCAAGCGCGTCCACGCGGACGCGAACGTCCCGCTCCGCCACCCGGCCCTGGCAGCGGCGGCGACCTTCCTGCTCCCCACCGTCGTCGGCCCGCGCGGCGCGCGCCTCTCCACCTGCCTGCAGCGCCTGCGCCGCCGCCCGGGCGCACGACCCTTCCTCGAGTCCCTCACCGCCGCAGGCCTCCTCCGCCGCAACGAGGCGCGCCTCCTCGGCTTCATCCCCGCCACCACCCACACCTTCACTGACCCCGCCGCCCGCGCCTCCCGCGTCGCCCGCATCGACGCCACCCTCGCCTCCCCGCAGACGGCCCCTCCGCGCGACCTCGCCCTCACCACCCTCGCGGGCACCGTCGACCTCACCAACCACCTCCACCCCACCCGCCCGGACCGTGCCACCCGTCGCCTCCTCGCCGACCTCACCCGCGCCGACCCGGTCTCCTCCGCCGTCGCCACCTCCATCCGCCGCGCCCGCTCCGCCGACTGACCCCACCCCGAGGGGAGTGGTCACGAGCACCCCCGCAGGTCAGGTAGTATTTCTGTCGTGCCGAGGCGCGGGAAACCACGCAGAACGCACACCGGCGCCGCTAGCTCAGTTGGTTAGAGCAGCTGACTCTTAATCAGCGGGTCCGGGGTTCGAGTCCCTGGCGGCGCACCACCAAGGTGGTATCTGACCTGCGGCTTCATGATTGATCATGGAGCCGCAGGTCTTTTTTGCGTCCGTGGTGACGGATCTCGCAGCCTGCCCGTCCGCCTTCCCGCGGACTGGGACGACGAGAACGGCCGCGGCCTGAACCTCCTACAGGCCCTTGCCGACCGCTGGGGCGTCGCTGTACTTCCCATCGGCAAGGCGGTCTGGTTCGAGCTCCGCCTCCCCAATCCCACGGCACAGCACGCCTAGCCCACCGCGCAAGCGATGCGGCGCTGAGCGGCTACTTCTGGTTCGGCGAACCGCTATGTGCGTTCGGCACATGGTCGTGCGGCGGAGGCGCACTGGGGCTGCTCGGGCCGGGAGCCCCGGGCACAGCTGACGGTCCGTGCGGTGCGCGTAGGCCGTTCGGTGTTCCCCTGTCCCTGATTGCCAGCCGAACCACTGGCCTAGACGCCACCGCTAGTACGACGGCGCAACGCGAGGACGGCACCGGCGACCACAGCGAGCAGTGCGACGCCGCCGAGCCCGGCGTACAGCAGCCCGTTCCCGCTGCCCTTCGCGTTCTGAGCCGCAGCGACTGGGGCCGGGCTTGCGGTGCCGTCGTGCGCGGACGCCGACGCCACCGGACTGGCGGAATTGGACGCCGACGCGGCGAGGAGGGGGTTCACGTCCGTTGGCCCGGGGTCTCCGGGGTCTGTCAGGGCGATGCGGGGTCGAACGACGCCCCAACCGAAGTGGGGGTCCCACTTCCCCTGGCCGTCGGCGGTGTTGATGAGGACCCGGATGACCTGGTCGGCGGTCCAGTCCCGGTGCAGGGACCAGACGAGTGCGGCGGATGCCGACACCAGCGCGGTGGAGTCGCTGGTGCCGTGGCTCGTGCAGTAGCCGGTGGGGCTGGTGCACGCGTCGGCCATGTTGTCTCCGGGTGCGGCCAGCGCGACCTGGGGTCCGTATTCGGACTCGGCGGTCGGCTTGATGTTCTCGTCCACGGCGGCCACGCCCACCACCCCCGGGTATGCGGCCGGGTAGTTCACCGGGTTTCCCGTGTTTCCGCTGTTGCCGACGGCCGCCACGACGAGCTTGCCCTTGGATTCGGCGTAGGCAATCGCCTCGCGGACACTGGCGACATCCTCCTCCTGGCCCTGGGACAGGTTGATGATCTGGGCGTCGCTGTCGGCTGCGTACCTGACCGCCGCCGCCAATTGCACGGAGTACATCGCACTGGCATCGGCCTCGTTCGATCCACTCTTCCAGATCCGTAGAGGCAGGATTTTTACGCCGGGTGCGAGACCGATGGCTCCCTGGCCGTTGTCGGACTTTCCGGTACCGCCTATCAGCGAGGCCATGCGTGTGCCGTGGCCATCGGTGTCGGTCTGTGCCCCGCCGGGCAGGTCGGAGAAGTTCTTGCCCGGGAGTACCTGGCCGCTGAGGTCGGGGTGGGTGGCCTTGACGCCGCTGTCGATCACGGCGACGGTGATGCCCGCGCCGTTGGTCTGCTGCCACATCTGCGTGGCGTGCATAGGTGCGAGCCACCACTCGCCGGCGCGGACCGAGTCCGCGGACGCGGGCTGAGCCGTGGTGGCCAGCCCGAGCGTCAGCGCACCGGCCGCAGCCAGAGCGACCACCCATCGCCGTGCCATGAAACTCCTGCTCTCTGCTTGGCGGACCGCTTACCTGGAGCGGGCCTACTCAATCACGGCCGGATTGGTGGCCGACCCTGACGTCCACAGGTCCTCGTCCTCTGTGTAGTAGGAGCCTCGACGCCCGCGGGGACGACTGTGGCTCACCGCGTGGCCGAGGCCGCCACCCATGGCGCCGATCATGGGCCTGCCAGCCGTAGCACCGGGCGCTCCTTCTCTGGCAACAGTGGGGACCTCGGGGTCGGCCTCGGTGGGCGGTTCCGGCCGCTCGGTGGAAGCTCTAACCACCTCCCGGCCGATCGCCGCCGCAGCGGCTCCACTACGGCCCCCCGCGGCCGTGCCAGCGGGTACTACGGCTGGATTGCTGGTTGAGTCCGTCGCCCAGGTCTCCGGGTCTTCGGTGTAGTAGGGGGTGCGCCGCGACCGGCCGCGGCCGCGGCCACCGGCATGGCCGAGACCGCCCATGCCGCCGCCCATCATGGGGCCGCCGCTCCCAGCGGCTGTCTCTGCCGTCCCGGCACGGACGCCCGCGCCTTCCCCGGTGGGAAGCCCGGCGTGGGCCGTGGGCGACCCCGCGGCACTCCCACCCGCGGCGTCACCAGGAGCACTGCCGGCGCGGACTGCGCCGCCTTCCCCCGCGGCGACCGCGGAGCGCGCTGCGACCGAACCGCCGGTGCCTTCCGTGCCGGAGACTCCAGCCTTGCCCTCGACGGCTCCCTCGCCAGGCCGACCGGCCTTCGCTCCACCGAGTCCACCACGGCTTGTGCCGCCACCGGTACCCAGCTCGCCGGGGTGATCGCCGGGCTGAGGCTCACCCTTTCCGGCACCGCCTCGGCGAGTGCCGCCACCCCGTGCAGGAGGAGTGAGCACTCCGGTTCCGGCACCGGGGGGCGGGGTTCCGCCACCCTTGCCGCTGGGGCCGTGGCCGGGGGACGACCCGCCCGATGCCCCTGGAGACTTGACTGATCCTGGACCGGAGGTTGGCGTGTGCGTGCCCTGGAGCGTGGCGGTTCCTCCTCCGGACTGCCTTGGGGGAGGGGGTGTCTGATGAACGCTCTTTCCCTGGGCTTGCTGAACTCCGACCTGGCCCGTACCACCGCCACTGCGACTGGACGGGCCGGTGACGCCTGCACCGCCACTAGTGCTGCCAGTCGATCCCGAACGGGTCGTTGAACCGTCGAATCCCGATCCAGGCGGGGGCATCAGTCCCGTCGGTGGTGGCGGGAACTGCGGTTCGGTGTTCACGTCCATCGTTTGCGTCGCGCCGTTGTAGGCGCCGCCCAGCTTCTCCATCTGGGTGACGGCTTCCTGGTGGGCGGCGTCGACCCGGGCCTGCGCCGCGTACGCGTCCGACTGCGAGATCTGCCCCGGCTGGGAGGGGAGGCAGGAGGAGGGGGGCTGAATCCGGCCCTTGATCACGGTCGGCGGGCCGCTGGGGACCTTGCAGCTCTCCTGCTGGACGTAGTTCTGTACGAGGTTGATTTCCGCGGTCGGCACCGGCGGCATGCCGGCCTTCACTGAGGAGAGCGTGTCACCCGCCGTATGGACCGCGAGCCCGGCGTTGTTGTGGAAGATCGCAAGGTCATCGACGGCCTGCACGACCTGACGTCCCCAGCTGCGGAAAGAGTCCGCTGCCGTTCCCTCCCACTGGAGCTGGTTGAGGTGGGTGTTGAGGTCGTCGGCGATCGACTGGATCTGCGTACTCGCCGAGTTCAGCGTGTTCGCAATCGACGAGATGCTCGCGGGCGACGACCCGTTGACCATGTCGAACAGTTGGGCATGGGAGTACTGCTCGAAGTCGGTGGTCGGGCTCCAGCCGCCCCCACCGTCGCTGGTCCTCATCGGCTATACCCCCTCTTCTTCATCTGTCACTTCGTCACAGCGCGCCGGTCCGCGGGTCCCCGGAGCTGGTGGACTTGCCGCTACCGGACGGGGAGCTCGTCGACGCCGGCCCGGCCGCAGCTGTCTCCTGGTCGTGAATGGCCCAAAGCCGGGCGATCTCCTGCGCGTCCACGTTCTCGTAGCCGAGACGCGCGACGTCGATGCTGATCGTCATCGCGTCGATGGCACTGCTCAGCGCCTGGGACAGCTGGACCAGCT
Source organism: Streptacidiphilus melanogenes (assembly GCF_000787835.1). GTDB lineage: Bacteria > Actinomycetota > Actinomycetes > Streptomycetales > Streptomycetaceae > Streptacidiphilus > Streptacidiphilus melanogenes. The sequence continues at coordinate 259,485 of NZ_BBPP01000006.1, read as the reverse complement.
TCGTGTGGGTCTCCTGGTAGCGGGAGACCATCGCGTTCACCTCGGTGAAGCCGGTCCCGGGATGGCCGGGAGTCATCACTTGGGCGCTGACGCTCTGCGGGGAGCCCGCGCCCCCGTCCAGGCTCGTGAGCAGCCCGTTCACTCGGTCTCGGAAAGCCTTCAGTGTGAAGACTTCGACCGCGAATTGCGTAGCCGTGGGGCCCGCGCCGCCCCCGCCCCCCGTTGCCTGTTGTGACACCCCGTACCCCGCTCCCCGTTGCGGCTGTATGTGCATATGACTGTACACACGACAACCGACGGGCCATCACATTAGTCGCCAGGTTCACATCACAAGTGAGCAGTCCGGTGACTAGAGTCGTCCAGGTGCTGCGTGCACACCCGAACGGTCGTGACATGGCCCCGCCTGGTACGGTCGGCCCTCTGGATCGGCGTCATAGCGAAGCGACGGGGGCTTCATGGGGGACAAGAGTCTCGAACGTGCGCTCAATCCCTGGATGTTCGACAAGTCCGGGAATCTGACACCAGCTGCACAGCAGCAGTTCCCGGACGCCGGTGGAACCCCGGCTGCGATCATCACCAGCTCCGTGGGCCCAGGCGTCCTTCAGATGGACACCACCATCCTCAAGGCCTGCGGCGACCGGGCAAACACGCTCGGCAGCCAAGTGATCACCGAACTGGGGGCTCCCCAGCTCGACATCACAGACGCGGTCACCTCCCTCATCGGTCTCGACTCCAGTGGCGCGCTCAACACGGCATGGAGCTTGTGGCAGCAGCAGTACCAGAACCTGTCCACGACGCTGACCTCGATCGGCCAGAACCTGATCGCGGGCGCCACCAGCACCACCGAGACCGACCACCACAACGCCGGCCATTTCCGGCCCGAATGACGACGGGGAGGTACCGCTGTGGTGTCCTACGACCAGCTCGCCAACCTCAAGCTGGGCCAACTCGATGCCGCTGCCTCGTCCTTCGAGAAGCTCGTGCGTGGCTGGGACCTGGAGTCGGAGTACGAGAGCCAGGTCGTCCGCCCGCTCGCCGGCTCCAACTGGACCGGCCCCTCAGCCGACGCCGCCGCGGGCACACTGACGCAGACGCGCACCCAGATCACCGACGCTTTCGACGAGGCCAGTTCCCTGGCGTGCGTCCTGCGTGACCTGCACGACCAACTGGCGGCCGCACAGAAGAACCTCCGGCAGGTGGTCTCTGACGCCGAGTCGCAGGGACTGACGGTCGATGACTCCGGCGCGGTGCACTGGCCCCCGCCAAAGACGCAAGCAGATCGTCACGATCCTGACTACGCCAGCTCCTACTCCCAGTTGGCCTCGGGCATAGCCGACCGACTCACCGCCGTGTTGCAGACGGCGAGCGAAGCAGACAGCACGGCGGCCTCAGCGTTCGCGGCCGACACCGGCTCCTCCACCACCTCCTTCAACGCCAAGCCGGTCGGCGGCATATCGGAGCAGGAAGCGGCGCAGGCCGCGGCCCTGGCCAAGCAGGGCGGATCCCTGACCGACGCCCAGCTCAGCCAGTTGGACACGCTGCTGAAAGCGCACGCGAACGACCCGCGGTTCGCGACGGCGTTCTACCAAGATCTCGGCCCGCAGGAGTCGCTGCTGTTCTTCGGCCAGCTCTCCTGGGGCAGCGCCGGCAACGGCGCAAGGAACGACCCGGGCCGCCTCGATCTCATGAAAACCCTGCAGACCCAGATGGGCGTCTCGCTGGCCTCGGCCACCAACCTCGGAAACTGGCCGCACCTCGACCAGGCCTGGGTGACCGGCCTGCAGAAGGCCGGCACCCAGCAGATGCAGCTGGACATGAACGACCCGAACGACCCACAGAGCAAGGTCTACGGCTACCAGATCCTCAGCAGCTACCTGCGCACCGGATGCTACGACACGCACTTCTTGACACCCATCGCCCAGGACATCACCAACCTGTCCCAGGCCGACCCGACGCGTTGGATCAACCAGTCGCTGCAGGGCACCAACAACCGGATCAACTTCCTCGACGCCTCAGCCGGCTACAACCCGATGACGGGCGTCCTTCAGGGCCTGGGCCACAGCCCGCAGGCAGCCACTGACTACTTCCAGAACACCAACAACCTCAAGTACCTGACGAGCGTCGACAATAAGAACATCATGCTCTTCACCGACTCCACGGGCGTCGGCGTCGACTCCTACAAGGCGGCGCACGCCACCCAGATCAACGCTCTTGGTGACGCTCTGCAGGCGGCCACCACCGGCGTCGCGTACGACGCTCCGAGCGGTACGCCGATTCCGCAGCACACGCCGGAAATGGCGAAGGTGGCGGGCCAGGTGATGAACACCTTCGGCAACGCCCCGTACCTTCTGAGCGGTGAGCACGGGACCGCCGACTTCTCGCAGTTGAACGCAAGCGTGAGCCATATCGCGGGCGCCTACATCGGCGATCTGGACCGGTCCCTCAACCCCCATGCGAGCCACGTGCCCACGTTCGGCGCTCCGGCTGGGATCACCCCGGAAAACGCGACCGCGCTGCTGCACGCGCTCGGTCGCGATCCCGACGCCTACGGCGCCGTTCTGCAGGCGCAGAACGCCTACACCGCAGTGCAGCTGCAAACTTACGCGCAGAACAACCCGCACGCGGCGAACCTCGGCAACGTGCTCAGCAACATTGCCCAGCACGGCGCCGTGACGAACGGCATTCTGGCCCAGGCCAGGGTGGAAGAGCTCCAGCAGAACAGCGCGGCGACGGACGCCCAGTACAACGCGGCGATCGATCAGAACACCGGCATCGCCAACACTGTGTGGTCGATGACCGGCGGCCCGCTCACCGGCAAGATCCCCGTGGTCGGGGGGTACATCAACAGCGGCGTCTCCGGCTACATCAACGCGATGGGCGCGAGCTTCCACCAGGACCACACACTGCAAGCGGTTCAGCAAGGGACGACAACGGACATCCAGGCGCAGCAGACGACCATGCAGGCCGCACGGAACGCCGTCAATCTGGGCCTTCAGGGCACGGGAGTGGATCCGGGTGACTACGCGGATTCGGCAGCCGCCGGTGCCCAGAACGGATTCACGAGCGGCGCCGTCACAGGTCAGCAGACCCAGGAGTAGAAGGGCACAGGATGAGCAAGACCGGGAGGCGCGCCGGAATCGTGGCGGTCGTTGTGGTGACCTCGGTGGCCGCTGCCGTCGTGGGACTGTGGTGGAAGCCGTGGCAATCCATGTCGCTGCCACAGAACGCCTGTTGGGGCATTCTCAACGAGAGTGACGTGCGACCACTGGTCGGCGCGGATGGGACGGTCTCCGAGGCAAGGGATCGCGCTTCGATCGCGGACGGATTGAAGGACTCGGCCGGGACCCCCAGCGGCTGCGGGATCGAGTGGAACGGGTCACCGGTCCTCACCAGCATGGTCTTCCCCGGGAATGACCTCTCGGTGCAGCAGCAGCGCGCTGGCCTGATCGAGGGGACGCAGCCGATCAACTTGGGAACCGGCATCGTGTTGTTCCGAGGCTGGTCCGGTGCGGTCATCTCCTTCCTCTGCGATGGCCTGAAGGACGGCAACAACCACGGGTTCGTGAGTGTGCGTGCCGGGTCGGCACACGGGCCGATCACAGGCGCGGTCCGCGACGACTATGCAAACATCGCCTTGAAGCTGGCCAAGGCCGCCTCCGCCCAGGGGTCCTGCGCCAACAAGCCCGCGTTCCCGGCGTCTGTGCCGTCCCTGGGGACCGCCACGGGCTGAGCAGGGCCGTCAGCGCGCGTCCGGCCTGCCGTTGCCCCAGCTGAACCATGGTGCTTCGCTGGGCATCGACACCACCGCAGGCTTCAGGCCCGGCTCCCACGAGTTCGCCCGCGACAAACGGCTCGCTCTCACCACCGTCGAGGTCTCTGTCACAGCCCGCGCTGACCACCAGCGTCCGATCGCCCGCGTGATCCAGCAGGTTTCCGTGGTCGCGAGGGCGTCAGGGTGCTGCCTCCAGCACTGCTCGCCGGTGCTTACGTCCCAGACACCGACGTCGGCTTGTCCGCTTGGTGCCGCCACCGGCATTCGGCCACCGGCCCGGACCGCGCCCATCGCAGTGTCCGCACAGCGGGAGATCTGGTGCACCTGCCCAGTGGCCGGATCCCACAAGGCTGTGCCGTCGTCGATCTGGCTGGCGACCATGGCCCGCCCGTCGACCTGAATACGAGGGCGGATCCTTCCAGCGCGCCGCGCAGGACCTTTCGGTGGCCCTCTACTGAATCGCCCCGTCGACCCGGCGGTCCCCGCGGTCGCGGAGGAGGCATGAGCAGTGATCGGGGCGCCGGGTGCCGTGGGCCCGGACGTCCGGAGCCGTCTGTAGCAAGCCGACGGTGTGAACTGGTTTGCCACGACGTCGGCCTTCTTCCCCATGCGCCGCACCCGGGTTGACCAGATCACCCGCGCGCTGGAAGCGCTGGAGCGCGGGGACCGGCTGCAGTCCAAGGTCGTCAGCAGCCGCTACACGGCCGGGCTCCCATCGGTCGAGCCCGCACCCGCGCAGAACTCCTCGCCTGGCTGGATCGCTTCCGGGAGCCTGGAGGCGTGCGAGGGGAGTGGTCGGGGCAGAGCGGCTGGCTTTCCTCCGTACCCCGCCCGTCCAGCGCAGCCGTCACCCGGCCCGAGACACGCTGCCGCGCACAGCGAGGTGTGCGTTTGCCTCGCGGATCGCTTCCGCCATGGCCCGGCCCACGGCTGCGGCTACGGGCGGCGGGAAGGCATTGCCGATCTGTCGGCAGCGGGCGGTCTTCGTGCCGGTGAAGGTCCAGTCCGGAGGGAAGCCCTGGAGCACCGCGAGCTGCTCTGGAGTGAGGCGGACCGGGAGTTGCTCGCCGGGCTGGGGGAGACGGTCGGCGACGCTGCCGCCGCGGACCCCCATCCGGGCCCAGGCCGCTCGGGCGCGGCTGGGGCCGAGGTCGGGGCCGCCGTGGCGCCGGGAGCCGCCGCACAGCGTCGGCGCGACCTGGTCGGCCTCGGCAGCCCAGAGATCAGCCAGCTCCCAGCCGTCCGCGGCCATCGACTGGACCAGCGCTTCGCCGACCGTCACCGGCCGGGAGGCGCTGGGGCCGGGGACCGGCCAGCGGAAGTGCGGCAGCAGGTCGGATGGCAGCGCCACCAGAATGGCGCGGGGCCGGAGCTGGGGGACGCCGTACTCGCTTGCGTAAAGCAGGCGCCACTCGGCCGTGTAGCCGAGCTCGGACAGCCGCTGACGGATGCGGTCGCGGTAGGCCCTGAAGCGCTGCTGGAGCAGGCCGCGGACGTTCTCGACCATCAGGGCACTCGGTCGCAGCCGCTCGGTGATGGCGAGGACGGCAGGGAAGAGGTCACGTTCGTCGTCGGGGCCGAGGCCGAGGCCGGCGACGGAGAACGGCGGGCACGGCACCCCGGCAGCCAGCAGGTCGACCGGTCCGCCGCGGGCGAGCGACGGCAGGCCGTCGGTGGCGAGGCTGCGGACATCGGTGTTGAGAACCGGCCAGGTCGGCCGGTTCGCGTGCAGGGTCGCGCACGCGGCGGGGTCGATTTCGGCCAGCAGCGCGTGGCGAAACCCGGCCTGTTCGAGGCCGAGTGCCTGTCCGCCCGCACCCGAGCAGAGCTCGATGCAAACCGGGGAAGCGGGTTCTGGCAAGCGGTTCGTAGACAGAGTGATGAAGGACACAATGCCCCCTGGTCGTGGTGCCGTCGGTGGAGCAGCAGCGTGCCGGAGGCCGTCACAGCTGGTCAGGAGCATCGGGAAGTTCGACCCGAACCGGTGGCGCGCTGAACGCGCGTGCGCGTCATCGGTGGCTGGAATTGTCAGTGCCGCGTGGCAGGGTACGGGGCATGGGCTCGGGGTGTCCGGGGAGAGCAGTGCGGCGCCTCTGAGACACTGGGGCGCTGATGTGCCGGTAGTTCTAGACAGCGCGCGACAGACAGGAAGTGGCCGGATGGGCGGCAGTGGACCGCTGACCTCTATCGAGATCTGCGCGGGAGCGGGCGGGCAGGCTGCGGGCCTGCACCGGGCCGGCTTCCGGCATCTCGCCATGGTGGAGATCGACCAGCACGCCGCCGCGAGCCTGAAGTCCAACGTCGACCGCCACGCAGACTGGCATCCTGCCGACGACGCGCTGCGCGACAACGACAAGAAGACGAAAGAGAACTTCGGCCGCGTCCTGACCATGGACGTGAACCACTTCCTGCCGTTCGAGGAGTTCCCGGACCTCGCCGCCAAGGAGCTGGATCTACTCGCCGGAGGCGTGCCCTGCCCTCCGTTCTCCCTGGCGGGCAAACAGCTCGGCAAGGACGACGAACGGGACCTCTTCCCGCGCATCATCGAACTCGCAGAGCAACTGAAGCCCAGGGCGCTGCTCATCGAGAACGTCCGCGGCCTGCTCGAACCGGAGTACAAGTTCGCGCCGTACCGAGCCGAGATCCTCGACCGCCTCGACAGGGCCGGCTACGCCTACTGCGGTTGGCACGTGCTGGAGGCCGCCGACTACGGGGTTCCGCAGCTGCGCCCGCGAGCATTGCTCGTGATGATCCGCAAGGACTGCTACCGCGGTTTCGACTGGCCGGACGGGCAGGAGAGGCGGACCACTGTATTCGAGGCCCTCGACGCGTCCATGCAGAAGCGCTACGGCATCACCGGCAAGGCGCCCTGGCTGGACAACGCAGCGACGGAGACCGTCCCAGCCTCGGTCATCCGCCAGCGTGCCAGGGATGCCTACAAGCTGTGGAAGCAGCAGGCGAAGCCGGCCGCGGAAGGCGTCGCGCCGACCCTGGTCGGCGGCAGCAAGAAGCACGGTGGCGCGGACCTCGGGCCCACCCGCGCCAAGCGGGCATGGGCGGGCTTCGGCGTCAACGGCCTCGGCGTCGCCAACGACAACGAGTCTGCTGACGTAGACCGCGACCTCCTCGGCCCCAATGGACCGATGCTGACCGTCGAGCAGGCCGCGATCATCCAGGGCTTCCCGCAGGACTGGGAATTCACCGGCGGCAAGACCGCCCGCTACCGGCAGATCGGCAACGCCTTCCCGCCGCCGGTCGCCGAGGCCGTCGGCCGCGCGATCGCCGAGGCGCTGGGGCGTACCGGGGCCCTCCTGGACCCGCCGACGCTGCCGC
>NZ_BBPP01000006.1:191547-252360 GCF_000787835.1 Streptacidiphilus melanogenes | reverse complement strand
GGCGCTGGGGCGTACCGGGGCCCTCCTGGACCCGCCGACGCTGCCGCACCGCGAGGAAGCGGCGCCGACCGTCCCCGCGCAGAAGAAGAAGTCGGTCAAGAAGGTCACCGCGGCAGGCAGCTGAAGTCCACGAAACCTCAGCCGCCGTCGGCGTCCTTGCCACGCCGCCCCCGGACAGCGGCGATGATCTCGGCGGCTGCTGCATCGGGCGGCTGGTGCTCCCAGAAGCGGAGCACCAGCCAGCCCTCCGCCTCCAGACGTGCATCGGTGTCCCGGTCCCGCTGCACGTTGCGGTCGATCTTCTCGGTCCAGTAGTCCCGGTTCGTCTTCGGCAGCACGAAGTGATCCGGGCAGTGATGCCAGAAGCAGCCGTCCACGAACACGGCCACCCGCGTCGGCCGGAACAGCAGGTCAGCGGTGCGACGCATGCCAGGCAGCGGCTTCGCCGCCACCCGGTAGCGCAGGCCGGCCGCGTGCACCAGCGACCGCAGCGCCCTCTCCGGAGTGGTGTCGCGGCTGCGGATCGCCTGCATGTTGCGGCGGCGCGCAGCCGACGAAGCCCACGAGCCATCCGGCGGCTTCCACTCGCCGCTGGACGACCCAGGAGGACCCGGAGTTCCCCCTGCGCCTGCTGCTACGCGTCCTTCTCCGGTAGCTTCGGCGCCATCACGACGGGATCGCCCTCCCGCGCCACCACCCATTTGCTGCCCTCCAACTCGACCCAAGGCGCATCAGTGTGTGGCGGGGTCCAGGGTGCCAGCCGCACGCTCAAGGATTCGCCGGGACCCGGCACGGTCAGCCCGAGAACCCTGGCCACCTCCTGGTGGTTACCGTACTGGCCAAGGATGACGATTCCCTCGGGCTGCAGCGCGGACCGCGAGCCGCCGTTGTAGCGCACGCGCTTCATGTAGTCCTCCTGCTGCGCGACCGTTGCGACTACGCTCCGGGAGACCACGCGGCCCTGCGTCCGGCGGAAGAGTTCGTGCAGCCGCTGCGTGCCGGCCTTGGGCGCGAAGATCGCGGCGATGTCCAGCGGAGAGAGGCGAAGCAGGATGTTGTCCTGCAGCGGGGCGTCGCGGAAGAGCCAGCGCACCGACCTGTCACGAGCAGCTGCCGTGAGCGTCCGCTTGCCGTCGCGGTTCCCCTCCTTCTTCGTCAGCACGTCCTCAGTGACCCTGAACAGGCCCGCGGACCAGCGTCCAGCCTGGTCGCTCGCCCACAGCCCCAGACACAGGTGGCCCATCGCCTCCGGCGGGATCATCCACTTTCCGAAGTCCTGCGAGTACTTGCAGTCGACGTCGGCGCCCGCGATCGAGTAGTCCATCGCCTCGCCATCGGCGAAACCGAACTCCCGCTGCAGGTTGATCTCTACCAGCGTTCCGGCGTGAGTCTTCTCCGTCTTGTGCAGCTGCTCCCAGCGGAAGCGGCCCGTGTGCTGGCCGTCGAGGAGCATGTCGAACGTGCGGCGCAACGCCGCAGCGAACTTCTCGCCGTGCGGGTCAGCCGCGAGGATGGCGGCTTCGACGCGCTCAAGTTCGGGACCCAGAGGGCTGCCAGGGGACACGGGGAACAGCGGCTCTGCAGTGGGCACGGCTATCTCGCTTCCGGGGCTGATGATCACGGTGCGTGCGATGTGGTGCGATGCTCGGGCTGCTGAAGCACTCACTCAGTCGGCGAGTTTTACTTCGGCAGCCTTGCGTTCCTTGCGCTTGCGCTCGTACTCCGCGACCGCCGCCTGGGCGCCCTCGGGCGGCCAGGGCAGCGCGCTTCGCAGCTCGTAGGTCACCTCGGTCACCCCCTCGCTCTTCCGCCGGTGAGGGACGATGTCCCAGCCGAGGACGTAACGGAGCTCCCGCAGGCGCTTCTTCGGGTCGCCCTTGTGCGTTTCCTGGGCCACCAGTTCGATGAGTTCGACGGGAGTTGCTTGCGCCATCTCCTTGAAGGCGATCAGGAGCTCGCCAATGCGCTCCCACGGACTCTGCTTCGGCAGCGCATGTGCGATCGCCGGGCCGAAGTTGTCCAGGGAGGCGAAGAACGCCTGCTTTCCGTGGTTGTGCTCCTCGCAGAGCGGCTCCAGGTTCTCGAACTCGGTCTTGCCGCCCCACGACTCAGGGATGATGTGGTCGATCTGCAGGCGTACCTGGTCGGGACCGGCACCGCACATGTGGCAGTAGCGACCCTTCTTGCTGAAGACCTCCGCCTGCAGTCGCGGCGAGATCTTCGAAGCGGCCGCGGCTTCCTTCTTCCATCCCTTGAGCTCGTAGACCCACTCGCCGTCGCCCGTCCGGCGGCGGCTCTCAACCACGAAGTGGCTCCGGACCTCCCGCAGCCGTCGCTGGCTGTGGACGTTCGCCTTACCGAACGCCTGCTGCGAATACGCGAGCCACTCGGCCATGGTGGGCGCGTTCTGCCGCCGCTCCAGGAGGAATCGGCAGGCTGCCGTCGTTTCGCGGCTGCCGAACAGTTCGTCGATCGCGGGGTCTCCCGGTTCGGGCAGAGGGCGCCCCCCGTCGAGCTCTACGCGAGGCATGGCATCCCTCCGACGATCGGATCTTCTCAGAAGAACCCTGAGCGTCACGGAACTCTAGGCGGCTTGAGATTGCTCCACAAGCAGATAAGCCAAGCCGCAGTAGATGATTCATGTGTATTTGCCCAGATTTGGCGGCAAGATCTGGCCAATCTTGCCGTCAAGAATCAAGAGAGGGAGGGAAGGCTCGTGACGGCAATCACCACTCTGAAGCGGTCCTATAGCGGTGGAGGGTTTCCAGGCGTGGCCTGCGCGCGAGGTCTCGAGCGGGCGGTGCCCGGTGTTCCACCGTGTTGGTGCTTCGACGGTGCCGGGCTGATCTCTCTCAACTCACTTACGAAGACTCGCCCTGTGAGTTCAGCTCCCTTGATATTGATGTAGCCTGACGCCTCCACAGGTGTGCATACGGTGAATGCGCAGGTGGCGCCTGGGCTGTCAGGGCAGGAGGGATCGTGGGACCCGCTGGGGGGCGTACGCCGCTAGGCCGGGCGGCGCTGTGCACGGAGCAGGGCCAACGGCGCCGACTTCCCAGTTGGGCCTCATGGTTCAGTGATCTGGGGGCGTGGGCCACTGAGCTGGCCCAATCAGGGAAGCGCGGCACCATCGCGGTTTCGGTGCCCGCCCTTGGATTTGCGGGGTCGCTGGTGGGCTGCGGAGTGGTCTTTGCTGCCTTCCGCCCGCAGCACAACCCACAGGTAGGCGGCTGCCAGTTCGAGCCGGCCTCGCGGCTCCCGGAGCACGAGCATGCGGTCCGCTTGGTGCCGACTGAAGGAACCGCCAGCTTCGTTGGCGTCTTCCAGGGCACGCTATTGGACCGCCAGCGTCAGCTGTTCCACGTCGGCGGATCGAAGTTTCCGGCGGACCGCTACCGGATCGACCTGCTTCGTTGGCCCGACGAAAGGGCCGACCTCGAGGCAAACAGGAAGTACTCGCACCCGCTCGAGATCCCCGACGGACTCGACGGCCTGCTTCCGGGACCTGCCGTAGATTTCTGCGGCTTCAGCGCGCTTCACTGCGTGATCGTCGGCAGCGGCGTGCGCACGGAGCAGGAAGCACAGACCATCGTCGCCGCCTCCTTCTCGTCCCCGGCGGTTCCGCTCGGCTCCTTGCTACGGCCCAGGGCTGTGCGCGATACCGGTCGCCAGTACCGCAGCCTGATCCTTTCCGCGCGGGAGGACCCCGAGGAGTACCGGGCGCTCGTTGCTGGTCGGCACCCGTCCGCCGTAGTGCTGGACGGTGCGGCAGCGGTCTGCCGGTGGCTCGGGGCAAATATGGCCCCGGTAACAGTGGCCTTGGTCGAACGCCTTGGGGCATCAGGCGAAGCTGCCGCTGACCTGCTCGAGAGCCGTCGCGGGCGAAGCCTGTGCGACCTGCCGCTGCCTTCGGACCTCGCCGAAGTGCCCAGCGGCATCGAAGTGCTCGCGTGGCAGGACAGGGGATGAACGAGTGACGGCGATCGACGGCATCGACCAGGTGTACGCCTGCTCTCTGGAATGCGAGATCTGGGACCAACCAGTCGAGCACTCAGGTGCGCGGGCGTATGTGACCGTTGCAACCCGGCTTCTTCGTGGTCTGGGCGAGACGGGAGCTTCCGACCTGTGGCGGCCCAGTGTTCTGGTGCTGCGCCGGACCCGCAGGCTCCTCTGCAACGTCCCGCTTTCGTTCGACGACCCGCATCTGCAGCTCAGCGGCGCAGCAGCCCAGCTCGCCGCCGAGGCGGTCCGGCTGGCCCCAGTCGCGGATGCCGACTCGGTGGACGGTCTGCACCGAGCTGCACAACTCCTCGCCTGGCTCGCCAGCTCCGATGACGATCCACTCGGCGACTGTGTGCGCGACTTCTTGACCCTGGACGACGTTCGGGCCGGCATCGTCGTCGTGCCAGATCGCCGGTTCCTCGAAGCAGTGTCCCAGGCAATGGCGCATCGGGGCGTGGCGGTTCAGGCGGGCACCGAGGCCGACCTGGCAGGAGGCGGGGTCCACGGATCAGCAGCGGTCGTCGGCCCGCCGCGCTGGCTAAAGCCGGGGCTCCTCAACGCGCCCCGGGCTCGCAACCTTGCCCTTGTCCACTACGACTTCTTCCGTGAAGAGCCGGCGGTGGAACCGATGCTCTACGGTCCCGCCGTGAGCACCGGCGTTGTTCGTCCGGTCCAGAGATCCGCCACCTTCTATAGCGGGGCGGGCCAAGAGCACTTGGACGAAGCCGGGGCTGAGCCCGCTGACCGGCTCACAGCCGATGAGTGCTCGCTCGGGGAGGAGATCCGGGCAGTTTTCCCCGCCTCTCGCTCCGAGAGCGGTCACGCCAACGCCCGTGACCAGGTCCGAGCACGTGCCGCTCTGCTTGCTGACGGCTCCCACGTGCTACTGCCCGTGGACGCCGACGCCCGCATCCTCACCCTGCGCACCCAGTTGTTGCCCGAAGTCCGGCTCGAGCAGGTCCCAGCTTCATCCGTCGGCTGCGGTGACTACCTGGTCCTGCGGAGCAAGCCGCACCACCAGGACCTCACGGAGCGTGCAGACGTCCTCCTGGGAGCAGACGCGAACTCATTGCGGGCAACGCAGAACATGTGGAAGGACAAGCTGTGGGAGCGCACTGAGGCGCATCCTCGCGGGATCCGCGGCGTTGCTGACGACCTGCGCCGGGCTGGGGCCGACACTGCCAACGTTAGCTACTGGATCAGCGGCTGGTGTATTCGCCCACGGAGCAAGAGCGACTTTGCCGTCGTCCTGCGCTACCTGCGGATCTTCGCGGACCTCGATGAGACCTGGGAGCACCTCCGTCGTATCGACAGCGCGCACCGCAGCGCCGGACAGCGGTACGCCGAGGACATTCTTCGGGCGGCCACCCCTGAACGGACCAATCGCCTGCTTGCCGCCGGGTGGTGCGCGGTCACACCAGGAGGTGTTGACCGCGAGACCGTGGTCATCACCCGGGTAGAGCACCTCCTCCCTGAGACCCTGGTCGTCCCGCTCAACGTCCTGTGCCGGCTCCGTGCCACGGAGGATTCCTGATGACCCGAATGATCCCGCCGCACTACGACCGCGCGAGCACGCCGCCTGGGGAGCGCGAGGTCTTCGAGCGGCTCCGCGACGACCCGGCCACCGGCGATTGGATCGCGTTGCACTCGCTGGCGGTCGCCGATCACCCGCGGCAGATCCAGGGCGAGGTCGACTTCGTAGTCCTGGTCCCTGGTGTTGGCATGCTCTGCCTGGAGGTGAAGTCGCACCTCAAGGTGGACCGGCTCTCAGATGGGCAGTGGAAGCTCGGCTCCCACCGCCCGGAGGCGCGCGGCCCGTTCGTACAGGCAGACGAGGCGAAGTTCGCCGTCGAGGGGCAACTTCGCAAAGCCAGTCCGCGGCTCCCGCCCCTGCCCGTCACCTCCGCAGTCTGCTTCACCCACGCCCGATTCCAGGTGCCTAACCCCACCGAATGGCACAGTTGGCAGTCGGTCGACGCCGTGGCTTTCCACCGCACCCCGATCTCCGCTCTGGTCCTCGGCATACTGAAGGGCTACCGCGATCACCTAGCTGCCACCCCGAATGCCCGCAGCTGGTTCTCCCCAGGATCTGCTGAGCCCACCGCGGCCACCTGCGCCCGCGCGCTGGACATCCTGCGGCCGTCCTTCGAGTTCGCCGAGCCGCCTAAGCTCCGCCGCTATCGCAGGGAGGAGGAGGCCCAGCAGTTCACTCAGCACCAGTACCGCGTGCTCGACATGCTCGCGGAGAATCCACGCTGCATCATCAAGGGCCCAGCTGGCACCGGCAAGACCTTCCTCGCAGTGGAAGCCGCGCGACGACTCGCCGCCGACGGCGCCCGGGTGCTCCTTTGCTGCTACAACAAGCTTCTAGGCGGATGGCTCAAGGAGGAGACAGCCGCCGAAGAGCTGATCACGGCCGGTACGTTGCACGGCTTCATGACCCAACTCCTCCCCGCATCCGAAAGGCAGCGCATCGTCGGCACCGATCGCGAGAGATGGTTCGACGAGGTGCTGCCGGAACAAGCTCTGGAAGTACTCCTGTCCGACGGCCCGCGCTTCGACGCGCTGGTCGTGGACGAGGCCCAGGACCTCATGCGGGACACCTACCTCGACGTCCTGGACGTCGCGCTACACGGAGGACTCGGCAGCGGCCGGTGGCTGCAGTTCGGCGACTTCACCAACCAAGCGATCTACTACTGCGACGGTGAAGGCATCGATCTCCTGCACCGACGTACCTCCAGCGCCCCAACTTCGATCAGCCTGACGGTGAACTGCCGCAACGTCCCCGCGATCTCCCAGTACGTTGAAGAGACCTCGCGGCTCAAGCCCGGCTACAGCGACACCCTGCGCGCTGAGAACAACCGTGAGACCCGCCGCGACTGGTGGAAGACCCCACAGGAACAGCAGAAGCTTCTGGTGCACCACCTGGACAGGTTGCAGTCAGATGGCTTCGCGGCCGACGAGGTCGTCGTCCTGTCGCCGCGAGGTACCACCGGCGCGGCAGCGGTCTGCACTGATCCGCGCTGGCGCACCCGCCTGGCCCCCCTGGACCAGCCCCGAAAAGGCTGCGTCGGCTTCGGTACCGCACACGCCTTCAAGGGCCTGGACGCCGCGGCCGTCATCGTCACCGACATCGAGTCCGTCAGCGACGAGACCGGCGAAGCCCTGCTCTACATCGCCACCTCACGCGCCCGCGACGACCTGACAGTGCTGGCCCGCGACACCGCGCGCGCCGACTTCCGCCGACTCCTTCTGGGAGAGTGACCGTGTCCGAGGACGACACCAAGCGAACCGCCGGCCGCGAGGACATCCTGGCAGCGCTACGCGCCGAACTGCTCGGACCCGCCCCGGCTGGAAAGCCCCTGGAGAAGACCACCTTCGCGGACAAGGACGAGTCCTACGGGCCGTGGACCGACGCCACCACAGGCGAGGAGATTCTGGACCGCGCCCCCCTGGTCCGCTACGGCGTAGGTGTCCTGTACCCCGCACTGCCGACCGCGACCGGCACCGGAGGAATAGCGGACGCCGACGTTGAGGAAGCGGCCCGGGCCATGGAGCAGGCAATCGCCGACGCTGCCCTCGTCCCGGGTCTGTCCGCAGACGAGCAGCAGGAGCCCGAGCCCGTCGGCTGGGAGGGATCCGCTGGACGGCTGGGTGCCACGGCCGACGACGCTGACTTCGACCTGTCTGGGGCTAATGAACGCCGCCCTACGGCCATGGGCATCTCGTTCTTGCTCGCGACACAACCCCAGGCTGGGCTGCGTATTGAGGTTGATGGCGGCCGGTACGAACAGTTGCGGATCGACCTCCCAGGCGGGGCCCAACGTACCTGGTGGAAGCGCGTACCGGTCAAAGCCGTCTGGAAGCTCTCACCCGAAGAGCTTCGGCGGATTCCGCACCTGCACCGGGACCTGACGCCAGAGTCCGAAGAGTCCACCGGCATCGAAGGCTTGGACCTGCGTCTCACCGCCAGCCTGCGCCAGCACAGCGGCGGCACAATGACGACCGTTGCCCTCGTCAACCGCACGACCCCCGGCGCCAGAGCGCTGGACGCCGCCTGCCTGTTCCAGACCGCCATCACGGCCACACCGCAGGACAGCTGGCTGGCACCGTACCCGGAGAACGCCGAAGCCGGAGCCCATCCCGATGACGCTTCGTTCCGCCTGATCTACCGCCACGCCCGCACCTATGCCATCGGCCACGGATGCTCTGCCGACTGGGCCGACCCTGACAGCGAAGGACGCTCCAGCTGGGCAAAGGCCGACCCGCTGCCCGAGTACGAGACGCCCAGCATCACCCCCGACATCGTCCTCGGCGACGGTACCGCCCTGACGGTCTCCATGGCGCAGCTCGCTGGGACGGAACCGGGACGACTGGCCCAACTCGAACGGATCCTCACCGAATACAAAGCTTGGATCGCCACAAAGCAGGCCGAGGCAGCGACCCTCGAAGGGGAGTTCCAGGCCACTGCACAGCGCCACATCGAAGACTGCAGTAGGGCGCTGCGCCGGATGCGAGAGGGCTTGGACCTGGTCCGCGACGCTGACAGCGACATCGGCCTGGCGTTCCGGCTGGCCAACGCGGCCATGCTCCGCCAACAGCTTCGCTCGGGAGCGAAGCTACGCACCACCACACTCGTCGACGGTCGATTCCAAGTGGAAGGGAACCCCCCTGACGAGAAGGCAGCCGCCAACAACGGGCGTGGCAACTGGCGTGCCTTCCAGATCGCGTTCCTGCTCGCCGCCATCCCCTCGACCGCCGATCCAGCCCACTCGGATCGCGAGGCGGTGGACCTGATCTTCTTCCCCACCGGAGGCGGTAAGACTGAGGCTTACCTGGGCCTGTCGGCCTTCGCCATGCTGCTGCGACGACTGCGCGACTGCGGGGACGCAGGCGTCACCATCCTCATGCGCTACACGCTGAGGCTGCTGACGGCACAGCAGTTCCTACGCGCTGCAGGCCTCATCTGCGCACTCGAGGACCTGCGGAGCAAGCACCAAAATCGCTTGGGCTCTGAGCGGTTCTCCATCGGCATCTGGGTCGGCGGCGACTCGACGCCGAATCGGAACGCAGACGCTGTAGCCGCGCTGCGCAAGCTGGCCAGCGACGGCGGCGAGAACCCCTTCCTGCTGCTGCGCTGTCCCTGGTGTGCGGCCCAGATGGGGCCGGTCAAAAGCGTCGAGAGCCCGACTGAAGCACCGGCCGGACAAGGCCGTGCCCAACGGGGAAAGCAGCGGGTCAAGCACAGCAGCGTTGCCGGGTATAGCGAGTACAGCGGCCGCGTTGTCTTCACCTGCCCTGACCCGGACTGTACGTTCTCCACCGACGAGAAGCCGCTGCCCGTCTACGTCGTCGACGACGACGTCTACGACTATCGGCCGTCCCTGGTCATCGGCACGATCGACAAGTTCGCCCAGCTCGCCTGGAACCCGCACGCCCGTGCCCTGTTCGGCCTTGGCAAGTCCGGGAACCGTGACTACTCGCCCCCAGGGCTGGTCATCCAGGACGAGTTGCACCTGATCGCCGGACCGCTCGGCTCGATGACCGGCCTGTACGAGGGCGTCATCGAGGAACTGTGCACGGGCCAGAGCAAGTCGGGTCCGATCAAACCAAAGATCATCGCCTCTACCGCGACCATCCGCCGTCACGAAGAGCAGGTCAGGGCCCTGTATGCACGTGACACCGTGCGCCTGTTTCCACCGCACGGTCTGGACGCCGACGATTCGTTCTTCGCTGTCTACGCACGCGACAAGACCGGGAAGCTCCTGCCGGGCCGCAAGTACGTCGGCGTGCACGCACCGGCCCTGGGCTCCATGCAGACCACGCAGGTCCGATCCTTTGCCGCCCTTCTCCAAGCAGCAAAGGACTCACCAGAAGAGCAGCAGGACCCCTGGTGGACGCTGATGACCTTCTTCAACAGCCTCCGCGAGCTGGGCAACTCGCTGTCGCTGATGCAGTCCGACATCCCCGACTACCTCAAGACCATCAACAACCGGTGCACGACCGACCGGGCCGATCTGCGCTACCTCAACCGGGTCGAGGAGATGACCAGCCGACTGCGCCAGGACCAGATTCCCGAGGCCATGGAGAAGCTCGCACAGCGGGCCGACGGAGGCAAGGCCATTGATGTCTGCCTCGCCTCCAGCCTGATCGAGGTAGGCATCGACATTGACCGCCTCTCTCTGATGGCTGTAGTCGGTCAGCCAAAGAGCACCTCCCAGTACATCCAGGTCACCGGCCGAGTCGGCCGCAAATGGGACAAGCGCCCTGGCCTGATCGTCACGCTCTACGGAGCAGCGAAGCCGCGGGACCGCAGCCACTTCGAACGCTTCCGCAGCTACCACCAACGGCTGTACGCCCAGGTCGAACCCACCAGCGCCACCCCATTCGCACCGCCAGCGCTGGACCGAGCTCTGCACGCCGCCGCCCTGTCTTACATCCGCCAGGCCGGCGAGCAGTCCCTGCCCCCGTACCCCTTCCCCGCGGCTCTCTTCGACAAGGCATCGCAAATCCTCCAAGACCGTGTGAAAGAGTGCGATCCCGACGAGGCGGACCGAGTCGCCGATGTTCTGGCCAAGCTCCGCAACGAATGGGAGAACTGGGAGCCCACCGCCTGGGGAACCCAAGGCACCAGCCCCGAACTCGGCAGCCTGATGCGCGCCGCCGGCCAATACGCCGCCGAGAATGTCGAGCTCAGTACCTGGGCCACGCCGTCCTCCATGCGCGGAGCTGACGCGGAGTGCCGCGCCGTCATCACCCAGCAGTACGCACTCGAGGGAGCCAAGCAGTGATCAGCGGGAAGGTACGTCGCTCGCAGTTCGTCGCCCCTTTCGGCCCTGGAGCTATGCAGGTCCTCGCTGACGGCACCTCCGTAGTCACCGCAGGGCTGGACCACTGGTTCCCCCCGACCGACAACCTTGACCAGGAGGAGTTCCGGATCCGGGAATGGCGTCTGGAACGCCACCTCGGCGTCGCCGCCCTCTACGCCCCGCCGGACTACCGCGACACCTACAAGGCCAACCGCGGCCAGTACAACACCGGTCTTCAAGTCCCCGTCCTGCGCTTTCCTGCGTGGAGCTTCTGTCCCCGCTGCCGCGCCCTGACGCGGAGCCCGCTACATGTAGCGGACCGCCCGCGCTGCATTAACCCGGCCTGCCCCCGGCAGAAGGCCTCCTGGGCCCCGTATCTTGCCCAGGTCCCCTTCGTTGCCCTGTGCGAACGCGGGCACCTCCAGGACTTCCCCTGGAACGAGTGGGTCCATCGCTCTGCTACGGCTTTCTGCCGCTCGCCCAAACTGAAACTCAAGACCCTCGGCGGAGGCACTCTCGCCTCTCAGCGAGTTGTCTGCGAGACGTGTGGCAAGGACCGTAGCCTCGAGGGCGTCACGTCCGTCGAGCGCGACCGCGAGAGCGGGGAGGAGACAACCTACCTCACGGCGAACCTCGACAAGGGGAACGAATTCTCTTGCCGCGGAGCCATGCCCTGGCTAGGTCTGGATACCCAGGGGCAGCCCTGCGGATCTCCGCTGCGCGGCAGTCTCCGCGGCGCCTCCAACGTGTACTACGCGCTGGTGAAGAGCTCCATCTTCATCCCCGAGGCGGGCACCGCTGGCGTTGATCGCGCGGTTCTCGAAGCCCTCGAAGAGCAGACCATCGCAAGGACTCGCGCGAACCTCCGGGATGTCCTGGACCCGGGGCAGCAGATGACAGCCGCGAGGCTGAGGAAGTCGGCAAAGAACAACGCCTTCCGCCTACAGGACTTCACTGACTCGCAGATCGAGGCTGCCCTCGCCCTGCTGGAGAACGCCGGTGACGTCACGGAAGCTGCGTCTGCGCCACCGCTGGCGGCGGATATGGTCGTCCAGGCTCCCTTCCGCCAAGAAGAGTTCGAATACATCCGGAACGCGACCGAATCGGCCGAACTCGTCGTCCGTGAACCGGAGACCGATTCATCTGACGAGATCACGGCACTCGTGCCCCGGGTGAGGCTCGTGGAGAAGCTCCGTGAAACCCGGGTACTGTCCGGCTTCAACCGGATCTTCGCTGAGTCCTCTAGCGCCGATACGGCAGCACGCATGGCTCTGTTGCGCCGCAGCGAGCCTGCCGACGGCATGTCATGGCTTCCCGCCTACACCGTTCTCGGGGAAGGTATCTACCTGGAGCTGGATCCCGACCGTCTTGCCGACTGGGAAGCGGGACCCGACGTCCAGCAGCGGCTCGACCCCATAGTGCGCCGTTTCCAGGCTGTCGCCGCTGACCGCCACCTCGCCGACCGCGACGTCACACCCCGTCTGGTTCTTCTCCACACTCTCGCCCATCTGCTTATCAATCAGCTCACTTACGAATGTGGCTACAGCTCTGCCTCCCTGCGCGAGCGCCTGTACGTCTCCCCAGGACGCGACGGCATGAGCGGAATCCTCATCTATACCGCCGCCGGGGACTCTGAAGGGACCCTTGGAGGGCTGGTCCGCATGGGTCAACCCGAACGCTTCGAGACCGTCCTGCGCAATGCCGTCAGCAACGCCCGCTGGTGCTCCTCTGACCCTGTCTGCATGGAGAGCAGCGGCCAGGGTCCCGACTCCTGCAACCTTGCTGCTTGCCATAGCTGCGCCCTGCTCCCAGAGACAGCCTGCGAGGAGTTCAACCGCTTCCTCGACCGCGGGTTGGTCGTTGGAACGCTGGACAAGACGGGTCTGGGCTACTTCGCAGACCTCTCCACCTGACCGGGGGCCCGTCATGGCTGGGAGGCCGTGACGGGCCTGCGCTGACACGGTGGTGGGAGCGGCGGCCCCGGTCTCGGGTGGCATCCGCCGGCACGTCTTGGTAGCCTCGCGGGCCTCGGATCGGATAGACTGGCACCGCTCGGACTGGATGACAAAGTCCGGCTCTTAATCAGCGGGTCCGGGGTTCGAGTCCCTGGCGGCGCACAAAGCACGGATTGCCCAAGTGGCAAGCTTGATAAGGCGGTTGGCCCTTCGTGGGTCGGCCGCCTTTTGCTTTGTCTGGTCTGTGATGGGTGCGAGGTGGGGGCCTGGTGGGGCGACCGGTGCTGCTGGTCCGCGCGCCTGCGGGTGCGCTGATCTGCGGGTTCAGGCTGCTCGGGCCTGCTGCAGGGGGTCCGCTTTCGGCGGCCGGGGGTAGTCCGGCTGCCGTCGTCGGCGGGTTCCTGGGACGAGGCTTCCGGCGGCGCGGATGAGGGCTGCGGTGTCGGCGGCTGCCTGGTGGGCGACTTGGGGCAGGACCGAGGTGTAGGTGTCGGCGGTCAGCACGATGCTGGAGTGGCCGAGCATGTCCCGCACGACTTTCAGGTCGGCGCCCGCGGCGAGTGCGAGCGTGGCCGCCCCGTGCCGGAGATCGTGAAGGCGAATCGGTGGCAAGCAGGCCGCGTCGTTGAGTTCCCGCATCAACTGGGTGAGGACTTCCGGGGATAGGAGTGTGCCGTCGGGCCGGGTGAAGACGTGACCGGTTTCCCGCCAGGATTCTCTTGCCAGCATTTTCTCGGCGTTCTGCCGGGTGCGGTGGGCGCGGAGGACTTCGATGGTGTCGGGGTCGAGGGCGATGGTGCGGTTGCTGGCGCGGCTCTTGGGCGGGCAGGTGACCAGGCGCCCGTCCTGGTACTGGACCTGCCGGGAGATGGTGAGCAGTCCGGCGGTGAGGTCGAGGTCGCTCCATCGCAGTCCGGTTGCTTCTCCGCGGCGCAGTCCGCGCAGGGCGATGACGTGGAAGGCGGCGTAGAGGCAGTGGTCTCCGATGGAGGTGAGGAACTGTGCGGTCTGCTCCGCGGTCCACACGGCCACGGCGGGGCGGATGCCGGTGCGTTCCCATTTCCGGACGCGCTCGTCCGTCCACACGACCGGGTGGGGACGGGTGGTCGGGGTGAGGCAGACCTGGCGGGCAGGATTCTGTTCGAGGAGTCCGGCGCGGACGGCGGCGTTGAGTATGGTCCGCAGCGCCGCCCGGACGCGGTGCAGGCCGACTGGCGAGACGGCGGATGTGCCGCCCGGACCGGGGGCGGCGAGCTGGTCGAAGGCGGCCTGGATGCGGGCGGTGTCGAGTTCGGCCAGGCGGATGTCGCCGAGAGCGGGGAGGAGGTGGAGGTCGAGATGGCTTCGGTAGTTGCGGCGGGTGGAGGCGCGCAGATTGGTCCGCCCGGTGAGCCACTGCTCCATCCACTGGCCAACGGTCAGGCCCTCGGACGCGATCGTGCGCGCCCGCAGCTCGTGGAGCGCGGCGCGGGCCTGGTCGCGGGTGGTGTATCCGCCGCGCCGCAGTGGACGACCCTGACCGGTGGGCAGGGAGAAGTACCAGCTGCCGTGCCCGCGCCGAGCCAGCTTCGGGCAGTGCCGCCCGAGCTGCCGACGGCTCCCTGCCTCCCGGCACCCGCACCGCTTGTATACCGAGCCCGGAGCGGACACACGCGCCTGCCTTCTTGCTTACTGGGTCTACCGCACTGATCATGGCGGATTCCAGCGGCACTGAACGCGGGTGTCAGCAGCACTGCCAGGTGAGCTTGGCCTCCTCGAACCGGCGGGCGGCGAGGTCCTCAGGGCGGATGAGCCAGTAGAGGGTGCCGCAGTCGCCCCACATCATGTTGGCGTCCGCGTCGGTGTCGATCTGAGCGAGCAGGGTCCAGCGCTGTGCTTCCTCGTCCAGTCGCGGATCGGTCCACCGGGTCTTCGGCCCGAGCATGGCGTGGGCGATCTCGTACTCGACGGGGCCTTGGACGGGGCGGGCGTTGCCGCCGATCTGGTGGCCGATGGTGTTGTTGCCGCTGTAGACGGCGTCCATGAACGTCTTGATGTGCGGCGGGATCTCGCGGGGATCCAGCGGTGCGTCGCCGTCGGTCAGGGCGTCCAGGGCGCAGGGATGCCATGGGTCCGGGACGCTGCATCGCGCGGAAGCGGTGAGGTCGACGCGGGGGTAGGGCTCCAGCCCGGCCGGGGTGGCAGCTGTGGCGGTCTCCGACCCGGCGGGGACGTAGAGGACGCGGGCGCCTGCCCAGGTGTCCGGGTCGGCTACCCAGACCATGGCGTCCCCGTCGTCTATCTGACCGTCGAAGAAGAAGAGCAGCAGGGTGCCGTCCTCCGGAAAGGCTGGGTCCAACCCATTCCGGGGCAGCGCCGCGCAGTCGATGGAGGCGATGAACGACAGCGGGCCGTGGTCCGGCCACTCCGGCCACGGCGTGCCCACGGGCAGCTGCGGCTCGCCACCCAACTGCGTCGCTGTTGGCTCGGCCTCTGAAGCCTTCCTCATGCGGACGCACGGCCGAAGGAGCGCGGTCCAACGCACTGCTGCGTCGGGCGGCAGGTGCTCGGCGGCCAAAGCCTCATACGACTGAAGAGATGCGGTCACGGCGCTGATGATGCCGTACGGCACCGACAGCCACCGGGCTCGGGAGCGCCGCCCATGCATCGCCTATCCGGTTGTCGCCTCACTCCGGATGTGGGATCAGACGCGGCGCAAAGCCTCGGTGAGGTCGGTGCCGAGTCGGTCCCACACGATGACTTCTCGGCTGTCGTCCAGCAGGTTTCCGACGTACCAGATGCCGTCGGCCGCGGAGCGGATGTAGCAGTACATGGCGACTTGGATCGCGTGGGTGGGATGGATTTCGGCGGGCCATCCGTCCTGGGACGGCACCAGCACTGTCAGGTCGAGGGCGAGCGCACGAGCGGTGGAGCAGCCGGTGGCTTCCCGGAGCCGACTGTGCGTCCACCCGTCTGGGAGGAGGTGGTCCGATGGATGCGGTTTGCTCGGGAGCAGTTCGGTGACCGCGTGGGCGAGACGGGGTCGAAGATAGTCGCCGTCGCGCTCGATGCCTAGGACGCCGGCCATGAACTGCATCTCGCGGATGCCGTCGGGGCTGGTCCACTGGAAGGGGACCTTGGAGACGTGGGAGGGGAAGACGTTCTCCAGGTAGCGCTCGCCGCGGCGCCAGCGGAAGGATTCCTTGGGCTTGGGGCCTGCCGGGGTCTGGGTATGGGCGAAGAGCACGGTGATCCAGCCGGAGACGTAGTCGCCGCCCGACTGTGACTCCCACTTGTAGAGGGAGCGCCAGAAGGCTTCGTCGACGGGGCCTCCGGCGGCGGTTGCCGCTATCTCGTCGAGCACTGGACGCAGTGCGTCGAACCAGGCGCTCAGCCCGTCGAACCACGGAGCGAGCTCTCGGACCCGTTGGGACAGCAGCCGCCAGTCCTCGGCTGTGCCCTCCAGGCGGATCCGCGGGATTCCGCAGAGGGACAGCCATTCGAAACGGTAGTAGGGGCTGACCACGGACATGAGCGCGACGAGCGCCGAGGAGACGTCGTCGTCCGTCGTCGTGCTGAACCGGGTCAGGAAAAGGTCGGTGATCTCCAGTCCGAGGTTCTCGCGCAGCGGTTCTAGCACAAGGCGAATGGACCGGCTCCAGTCAGGGGCCGGATCGAGCAGGCTGTCGTCGCGGACCTGGATCGTTCGACGATGCCCAGGGGTGTCGGTGAACAGGCCGGCGTACTGGTCGGCGTTGAGCCTCACGTGGATGGCGACTTCGTGCACGACCGCGAACCACAGCACGTCGGGCGAGAGGCTCAGCGGGAGGTGGGCGGCGAAGCTGAGGTGGATCGCGCGCAGCAGCAGGCTCCACGTTGGTTCGGCGGCCGCCTCGAGCGCGTGGCTGTGCGGTTCGGACACCAGCGTGGCAACGCTGCGGTGGTGCAGCCGCACTGGCCGAGCCGAAACGGCCTGCAGGAAGTGCGCGTTGTCCACCGCCCCGAGCGCGGAGGCCAGCTCCTCGGCACGCTCGTCGTCGGGGATCGGGAGGTCGATCACCGCCGCGGAAGGGTACCGCGCGCCCGCGTCCGCCGAGTCGGCGTTCCACCGCTCGGGGAGTGCGTGCCCGCAGACGGCGCACGTGTACTCCTCGTCCTTGACCACGTTGCGCTGCCCGCACTCGGGGCAGAGCCGGAAGACGAATCGCTGCGTGAACCCGTCGGGCCGGCCGATCCCGACCCGGCCGAGCGCGTCGGCGACGGCTGGCCAGGAGTCAGGGTCTGGACAGTATCCGGTGGAGAGGTTGCTGATCTCGGTCACGTCCCAGCCGCCGTCGCCCCCACGAGCGAGGGTGATCTCGCCTGCCGCGAGCACCCCCAGCCCGCCCGCGCAGGCCACGTGCTCGCTGCGGCGCGGTGTCAGTCGCAGCGTGCCGTCCGGGGTTACCACGAAGGTGAACGGTTCCTTGAGCTCCGACCGGTCGATCGAAGCCGCCCATCGGTCCACGTCGGCGAGGGTCCGGATGTCGCATCCCGCTGTCCCCACGCGCAGGGCCGTCGCCGCCAGCTCCGGCGGTCCGACATAGCTGAACGGCGACGGCTTTTCAGTCATCCCGACAAGGTAGGTCCCACCCCGACAGAAAGTCACGGAGTTTCCGCCGGTCAAAGGCACCTCGTCACGGCCGGCACGCGGACCAGCGATGTGCACAGTGCTGTCGTCGAGGGAGACACGGTTCGGCTGTCGGTACGGAGGGGGAGCCTCTGCGGAACCGTGCTGGGAGGGGAGCGCCTCGCCCGGAGCGCGGAGGCCGTCCCGGTGGATCTGTCGGAGGCAGCCCGTAGGGTCTCCGCATGGTTGATCAGGATTGGACCGGGGTGAGGAAGCGCATCCTCGAGCTGGGGGCGCTCCCGCCGAGCCAGAAGGTGTTCGGGGCGCTCGGACATCGGTGGATGCTCGAGGACCCGCTTGGCGAGGACGAGATCGCGGAGTTGGAAGCTCAGATAGGTGTGCGGCTGCCTTCGGAGTACCGGGACTTCCTGGCAACGGTCGCCGCAGGGGGCGCGGGTCCGTCCTACGGTGTCTTCCCGGTGCGGCGCGTTCAGGGCCGCTGGCGCTGGGAGGGAGACGGCGCAGACCTGGCAGATCTCTCCAAGCTCGCCGAACCGTTCCCCGACAAGGGCCCGGATCCTGAGGTCCTCGACCGGCTGCTGGCCGAGCGTCCCGAGGAGGAGGACTTCGAGGAGATCGAGGACTTCGACACTGCTATCGAGTCGTGGGACGAGCGGTGGGAAGCCGTCATGTTCGCCCCCGAGCGCACGGCTGGTGCCATTGTGATCTGCCACCACGGCTGCGCGCAGCGCGAATGGCTGATCCTCAGCGGCTCCCGTCGCGGCACCATGTGGTCCGATCGCCGATCCGACGACGTGGACCTCAAGCCCCTCGTCGACGCGGACGGGAACCCCGTCACGTTTGCCCGCTGGTTCACCGACTGGCTGGACAAGGCCGAGCAGACCGTCCAGCGGGCGTCCGCTGGCTTCTGAAATCGTGTGCTTCCGCGAATGCCGGCGTTCGCCGTTGCCGAGGAATCGAGGTGCGCGGTCGAGCGGTCTGCGATTAGAACGGAACCCATGACGGTCTTCTACTGCTCCAGGTGCGGCAAGGCGCTCACGACGGGCTTGACGGCGCTGGCCAGCGTCCCGGATGTCCCGGACCTCGACGGTGCCCGACCCAAGGGAGCCCGTCAGGCGACCGCCACGGTGCCTCGCCGCAGTTACGCGATCGACCGCGAGCCATGGGGAGCACCGTTCGTCCCGCAGCAAGACCAGGACAACCCCGTACCGGCCTTTCCTCGCGGGCCGCTCATGGCCACCGAGGAGGGCTTCGTAGTCTCGGCCGGCCCCCGCGACACGGTCATCGTTCACCCCGATGACGCGCCCGACCTGCAGCCCCTGCCGCAGTGGGAGAACAGCACCGGATGCTGCGGCCCGAACGGGACCGAGGGGCCCAACCGGGCCTGCCCGTGTGGGGCTCATGTTGCGACGCTCGCTGCGGACTGCTTCGGCCCATACGAACTGCACCTTGACCCGGTCCGCACATACGCCTTCGACGAGGAAGGCCGTGACAGTGCTGCTCAGTGATCACGCGAGCAGCGTCGAGCTGAATCCACTGCGCTATCAGTTCCCCGCAGCCCGAGGCGACTCCTACGACGACAACTGGCTGGTCATCGGTGGCACGGTGGTCACTCCTGACGGCAGTTGGTCCTTTGCTGATCCGTGCCTGCTGGCCGGCGAGGCCCGTCAGGTCTCCGCGTGGCTGCGGGCGGTGGCCGCCGGGACGGTCGCGGTGACCGGACCCGATGCTGAAGGCTGGCTGTCCCCGGACACATGGTTCGTCGAACCGATGCTGGCCGTAAGCCTGGCCAGCCGGGACAAACGGGGGGCGGTGATTCGGGTTCACCTCTTCCTGGAGGCGGCGCCCCCGTGGAAGCAGGGAGGCGACAGCGCGGACATCTACCAGTACTTCCTGGAGGTCCGCATGAATGAGGCGGCACTGCTTCACGAAGCCGACAAATGGGACCTTACCTTGGATTCTTTCCCGGCTCGCTGAAAGGCTGACGACTCAGCGGCACCGCGGGTGTGCGGTGTGGACGTCACGGCTTCTGACGGCTCACCATCCTTGGTCGTAGATTGCCCGCAGCCACGGCTCCCTGACGGCGGGCAGCCGCGCCAACGTGTAGCGGAACGCCTCCCGGGACGGCTGGAACGGGTACCACGGGTGCGGCGGCAGCGGATCGTCCCGTTCCACGCCTGCTGGCAGCCCGCCGACTACCGGCAACCGGGTCCGGTGGGGTGGGAAGGCGAGCTCGGCCCAGAGCGCGGCATCCACAGGGACTGGTACCGCCCCGCCGTGGGGCTGCCAGATGTCTCCGGTCTGTGGGTGGACCGGCACCAGCACCAGTTCAGCGGCTGGCTCGCCGAATCCTGGCCCCGCCAGGTCAAGCCGCTTCGCGCCTTCCCCGGCGGGTAGCAGCGCGCCGAGCGCCCGGCCGAGGAGCTCGGCAACCGGCCCGGGCGCCACCTCGACCGGCGCGCCCCCGGCGGCCACCACGACCTGGGCGAGAGCAACGCCCGCCGGGATGTCCCGGTACTCGCCCAGCCGGTGCCACAGCGCGCCGGTGGCCAGCAGCTCCGCCCAGTCCATGACCGGCCGCTCCGGCGGGCCGGGCAGCCGCACCACCGCTTGCGCGTCGAGCCGGACCACCTGCCAGCACCCGCAGTCGTCCATCCTCGTTCCGACCGGCAGATCGCAGGCCAGGCAGGCAAGGTTCGGCCCGTCTCTCCCGTTGATCCCCATGCAGTAGCCCCCGGCCCGCTCCAGGATCAGCCGGGCGCCCCGCAGGTCGCCGGGCGCGAGGAGGACGGTGCCCGACGGCCCGTCGGACAGCGCGCCGAACGGCGCGAAGCGCCCCCGCTCCGCTGCCTCGCGCGCCCCGGCCTCGTCCCACTGCCGCCATGGCGGTCCGTACGGCTCCGGGTCGACGGTGTAGGACCCGGCTTCCAGCAGTGGCGGGTGCAGCGTCTCCCAGTGTGTGTCGGCCAGGTGGATTGGCAACGCCACCTCCGACACCGCCGCGGTCAGTACCGCACCGCAGCCTGCACACCCGAACACGGCCAAGCCGTCGCCTCCCACCGCCGAAACCCCCGCATCCCACCAAGCAGGCCGACCGGCCGCAAGGGGTTTTCGGACCGCGCTTGCCGTCCCGTGCTTCGGTGTCAGCGGGTCCGGCTAGGGCCTCTCTTATGGATCATGTCGGGCGCGCGCCGCCGGAGCACGCACCTCGCTGCGTTGTCGTCGGTTGCCTATGCTCCGCATGGACTCCCTCCTCCGCCTTGCGATGCACGCACTCCAACGCCGCGCGCTGATCCGACCTGATCCATAAGAGAGGCCCTAGGCTGCGCGCCGTGATCAGCCATCCAGTACCGGCTTGCTCCTGCTGCGGTGCCCCCACGCCGGACGACAAGCGCATCGATGTGAGGTTCGGCCTTCCCGACGCGGTGTTCGGCGGTGACGAGCAGGCGCGGCGGCATCCCGAGGGCCTGCAGGCTCTGTTGCAGGCGGACGGGCACGGCTCCTTCGTCCGTTGCCTGCTGCCGGTCCGCCTCACGGACGGGATCGAGCTGGTGATCGGCACCTGGCTGCGGATCACTGACGCCGACCTTGCCCGCGCCGCGGAGGCGTGGGAGACCCCTGCCTATCGCGACCTCGTGTTCGAGGGCACCCTGGCGAACGCCACCCGCCCCTGGCAGGACCGCCGCCTCGACTCGCGGGTCACCGCCACCGTCCTGAACGAGGGCGAGATCCCATACGTGACGGCGGCGAAGAGCACGGCCGTCTCCGAAGTCCTGACCGACGAGTGGAACCGCGACTACGTCCTGAGCCGCTTCGGCCACGCGCTTCCGGTGCCCGTTCGTACCCGCGTCGACGGGCGTTGGTCCATCGAGCGCACACCCGGCCTACAGGGCCGAGTCGTCGACGGCAGCCACCGTTTCTACGGCCCGGGCCGCACGGTCTTCCTCGACGCCCTGACACGGCGCGAGCCAGACGCCGACCTTGAAGCCCAGCTCGCCGCGCTTCTCCAGGGCGCTCCGTCCGTACCGGCCGAGCAGCAGCTCACCGAACGCGAACCGGGCTGCCTGCGGCATGCGTTCTGGACGACCACCGTCCGGGAGGGCAAGGAGCAGCACACGCTCTACGGCTTTGTCGTGGTGCCTGGCGCGGCCTTGGTCACCGGCTGCGTCTTCGACGAGACCGCGGACCTGGCGTGGGCCAGGCACGTCTGGCGCTCCATCCGCGTCGAAGACGGAGAGGAAACCACCCGGTGACCCTGAACACCGAACACGCCTCCCCGGCCGACCTGAAGTTGCTCCGAGAGGAGTTCGGGGACGGCGGGCCGGAAGATGCTCTCGGCTGGGAGGCGGTCCACGCATTCGAGGGCCGCCACGGCGTCGTGCTGCCCGAGCCCTACCGGACCTTCGTCGCCGAGATCACCGACGGCACATCGCTCGGCCCCACCGACTACGACGGGATCCTCCCGATCGGCGACCTGCCCGCCGACTGGCCGGACGCCCTCGGAGAGCGCGACCTGAGTATCCCCTTCCCGCTCGCCGAACGATGGATCTGGGAGGAGGACGAGGAGGAACCCGACACGGACGCTGTCTTCCTGAACGGCTCCATCGTTCTGGGGACTGACGGATGCGGAATGAACTGGCATCTGATCGTGACCGGCGAGCACCGCGGTCACGTCTGGTTCATCTGCGGCGAGGGGGCCTCTCCCTTCGGCGCCGAATTCGGCGGCACCACGGGCCAGTCGGGCTTCGCTGGCTGGGTTCGTCACTGGGCCGAAGGCAAGCCGTGGTGCGACGTCATCGAGGACGGGTCCTGACCAACACCTTGCCCGTGCCGAGCGATTGGAGGCCAGCGAGCAGAATGCGCGAGTCAGAGCACGGACCCGGCACCTGCTCACCGTCAGGGCAGCCCGAATCCGGTTGCGGAACCTGCGTCGACTGGACATGATCGGCCGTATGACGACTTTGTTGAAGGGCAGTGCCCTTTCCAGCCGGTGACCCCCGGCGGAACGGCCTTCGAGCCGGACCAACTCGTGGACGCATGGCTTGCCGCCGCACTCGCCGACCCGAGGGGGAGCGCTTACGGTGACGCCCGCAGCGCCCTGTTCACCGCCGTGCGCGAAGAACGCAACGGCCCGGTGGCCCGTCTGCTCTTCGGCTACTTCGAGCACCCTGATGCCGAAGCCCGCTGCCGGACCCTGCAGCTTCTGACCGACATGAGCTGGGGTGCGCAACCCTGGCACGCGGCCGCGGAGCGCGCCCGATCGTGCCTCGCTGATCCGGACGGAACCGTCCGCCGCAGCGCGGCATGGCTCCTCGCGACCGCCGACCCGGAGCATGCCTTCGACATGGTCCGGGAACCGGGCTCACCCCTTGACCCGGTGGCTCGTCTCGCCCTCGTGGAGGCAATGTTCAGCTCGCACGGGGACCTCACCGGCGACGCGGCAACCACGCTCGCCGAAAGCCTGCGGACCGACCCGGACGACGCAGTCCGACTCCGCGCAGCCCTCGCAGCGGTCCGAGTTGCTCCAGAGGAGCAGTGGCCGATGTGGGAGGACCTCGCACTGTCCTGCCTGCCGTCGGCTGGAGAGCGCCTGGGAGGCCCAGGCTCCAAGCTTGCCGTTCGTCCCGGCTGGTGGTGGTCGCTCGCGCTGGTCCGGCAGGACCGCGAGGAGGCGGCCTACAACTGGGCGTCGCAGCTCCTGGTCCACCCGTCCCCGGTCGCTCGCCTGGCCGGCGTCGACATTGCCCGTGGGGCGCTACGTCGTTGGCGTGGCGCGCCCGACCGGCTCAGCCTGCCTCTGAGCGCGGCTCTCGGTGACGCCGACGCCGAGGTGCGCGGCGAGGCAGTCAGCAGTGTCTGCGCGAGTCTGGATGCCTCCCGGCTGTGCGCCGACGTTCTGGCCGCGGTGCTGGAGGACCCGGGGATTCGGACCGAGGCCGCCATGGGTCTCGGACGGGTGGGGGATCAACGCGCTGCCACTGTACTGAGCGGTCTCGTGAGAACAGGCTTCATTTCGCGCGGTTTCGTTGAGGCCGTCGAGGGCGTCATCCCGCCAAGCACCGACCCGGCGTTGTGGGTGGACGCTGTACGCGAGGCCCTTCGCGCGGCTGACCAGCACTGCCCCGAGGACCGGTGGCACACGGGCTGTCTGCTGGCCGGGGCCCTGGCCGCAGCCGTGAGTCTGGGGCCGGCAGCCGCGCCACTGGTTCCCGACCTCGTGGCACTGGTGGACACGTCGGCGCCTTCGCCGCAGACGTGCCGCGTGTGGGTCCGCCGCCGGGCCCTTGACGTCCTCGCGGCTCTGGGACCAGCGGCTTCCTCCGCCGGACCGGCGCTGCTCCGCTGCCTGGAGCGAGAAGACCTGGCCGACACGTGCGCGGCCGTGCTCCTCTCGGTGACCGGAGAACGCACCCACGCCGAAAGCCGGCTCGATCAGCTCCCGGACACCGTCCGGGCAATGCGCCGCGTCCTGCCGCTCATGGAGTGCCTCCACGCGCACGGCGGACTCACACCCCGGCACGCGGAGCGGCTGAGCCGGATGGCGGAGGACCCAAGGCGTCTCCATCCACGCGCGATGCGCCTGCTCTGGAACGTGCAGGGCCCGAGTGTCGCGCCCCTGCTCCTGGAGGTCGTACCGGACTACGTCACCGACGACGTCTTCGGCCTGGATGCCTGTGATCTGCTCGCCGACATGAGTCCGTTCGCTCAACAGGCGGTTCCCGCGCTCGAAGCGCTGGCGTACCGTCGCACACGGATCGGGGTGAACACGGGCGATGAGGACGAGGAACTCCGGAGAGACGAGCGCCTTGCCCGCGCCGCGAGGTCGGCGCTGGAGCGGTTGTCTCCTGCGCAGAGCGCCGGTCAGTGCTGACCGATGCCCTGTCCGTCCAGATAGTCGATCAACGCGGCTTCCTTCCGGAGCAGCCGGTCTCGGTCATCGGCAGGCAGCGATTCAAGGGCGTCGACCAGGGCCCGCTTGCGGGGAAAGTAGACCATGTTGCCCGAGTAGATCTGGCATCCAGAGCACCAGACGAACCCGATGCAGCGCCCGAAGCTGGAGGACCCGGGAGAATGGAAGCGGTACTGGTAGGAGCGGACAGGCTCGTGGCATACAGTGCAGATCCAGCGGTCACCGTCGCGGACAGACCAGCCGTGGCCTGTCTTACGCCAGGACTTCCGTCCGGATGGTGGTCTTCAAGTCGCCATGCGGCCATTCTGCACGGCGGCGTTGCCGAGGGACACTCAATTGCTTGGCGTCGGCCGTCGGCGCGAGCCGCGATCGACCGAGCCTGAAGCGGCTCACTTCGACGTTACTGCTTCGAGCTGTCGGTCGGACCGAGTGTCCGCTGGATGACGAGCTCGGAGCGGGTGAGCTCCAGGAGCCGCCCCATCCAGTTGCGACCGCGGTGGTCCGGGACGTCGCGCCAGAACGGGTAATCAGCGGGTCCGGGGTTCGAGTCCCTGGCGGCGCACCACCAAGGTGGTATCTGACCTGCGGCTTCATGATTGATCATGGAGCCGCAGGTCTTTTTGTGCCCGTGGCGGGAGCGGGGTGGGAGCACGGGCTCGGGTCGGATGTGAACGGCTCGCATGAGTTCGCCCTGCCGGGCCCCGCGCCGGGAGAAGGCCGACCAGTGCCGCGTGAGCGTTTTGGCGGGCCTGCGCGACCGAGGCCGCAGGCCAGCCTTTCTGGAGCAAGCGGCCTCGCATCCAGCGCTGATGCTGGGTCAGGTGAGGCCCCGGATGATCTTCTGGGTGATGGCCTGCAGGTCCTCGTCGTTGCTGATGTTGGAGAATCGGCCGCCGCGCCGGGGGAGGGCCAGTTGGGAGCGGAGCAGGGGCAGGGCGGGTCGGGCAGCGGTGCCCATGCGGGCGAGGCAGGCCACGGCGCATGGGACGCGGACCCACTCATATTCGTGCGTCAGGAGGGAGCGCAGGCGCGGTAGCGCTGCTGCGGCCGGAGCGCCGATCTGGCCCAAGACCTCGGTCGCGTCCGAGATGCGGAAGGTGATGGTGTCGTCCAGCAGGTCAAGGAGGAGCGGCATGATTTCCTCGTGGTCGCGGCCGACGGCCCAGAGGGCGGCGACGGCGGCGGGCCGGACGTGGGCGTCCGTGGAGCCGGTCAGGGCGCGGATCTCGGCGAGGGCCGGTGCCGCCGCCGGACCGAAGGCGCGCAGGGTCTCCAATGCCGAGCAGGCGATGCCCCACTGCGCGATGCCCACCGCTGTGGTGAGCGTGTCGTGGACTACCGGCAGCGCGGCCGGATCTCCGAGTGAGGCGAGGGCGACCAGCGTGATCAGTGACGTGTGGTCACCGCGCCAGGCCCGCATCAGGTCCCCGCTCATGCGCAGGGCGTCCAGCCGCGCGCCGGGGTCGGGGTCGCGCACCTGTGCTGCCAGCAGCGCCGTGCGCGGGTGCACCCTGTGCGCCAGGGCCTGGTGGAAGGTGTGCAGCAGGTCGGTGGTGGGGGAGTGGACGCGCCCGTGTCCTTTAAGGTCCTCGAACGCGGCGAGGATGTGCGGCGGTACGGCGTTCGCCTTTGACTTTGGGGTCTTCTTGCGTGGCAGGTCCGCCCACGCGGAGGCCGGGACGTGGACCTGTGCGAGCTCGCTGAGCAGCTCGATCGCGGTGGGAACGACGTCGAGAGCGATCCGGTCCGGAGCACACCGGGCGCGCTGGACCACGGCGGCGAGCCGGGTCTCGGGCGCGACCGACGGGTCCGAGGCAAGCTCGGTAAACCACGCCATCGCCTCGTCCGATGCTGCCGGTAGACGCAGGGTCAGCTCGGCCATCGCCCAAACGAGTGCGGCTGACGCCGACACAGGGCAAGCTCGTCATGGCGGCCGTCAGTAACAGCGGAAACACGGGAAACCCGGTGAACTACCCGGCCGCTTACCCGGCGGCGCCCCTGCGCTGATCAGGTTGTTGTGATTGGCTGCCGGTCTCTAGCCCTGTCTTGGCTCCGCGGTCTGGACCGTGCGTACCGCTGACTCCTTCGAGCAAGCGGTTCGTGTGGCTCTTGATGTCGGAGGCGACACGGGCACCGTTGCTCGCGTTACCGATCGTCGGGGAGCAGGCGGAAGCCGTGTTTCCCGGTCAGCGGCATGAGGGCGCGGAAGTCACGGCGGTCCAGAGTGAGGATGGACTCGGTGTCGAACTGTTCGGCGAGGACGACGTTGACGGCGTCGGTCAGGTCCAGCCGCAGGCCCGCGTATCGGTCCTGCACTTTGCGGGCCTTGCGTAGGGTGTCGGCGGACAGGCCGGGAATGGCCACCCGGCCCGTCTGTTCCTGGCTGAGCAGCCAGTCGCTGACCGAGAGGGCGGCCTGGCGGCTGACGTTGCGCGTGGTGATGTGCTCGATCTCCAGGAGAACGAGTGGGGAGACCACGGTGAGGGCGGCTTCGCGCAGGGCGGCCCGAGCAGCCTCGTGTTCGGGGTCGGCGACGTTCAGCGCTGCGACCAGGCCGGAGGTGTCGCCGATGACGATCACTTCTGGTCCGGCACTGCGTCGGACACGGTCTCGTGGATTTCCTCGGCGCTCACGGGGTGGCCGAAGTCGAGACGGGGGATGTCCCAGTCCTCGTCCCAGCGCTGGGTGCGGAGTGCGGCGAGGTGGAAGGCCTCGCGGAAGTACTCCGATTCGGGGCGGCCTTCACGCTCTGCTGCCGCTTTGATCAGCGCGAGATCCTGTTCGTCCACCATGACGGTGGTCTTCTTCAGTGCCATAGGGTTATGGTACCTCCACCATATGCATGGCGGCTGGGCCCGGCTTCGAAGCGGTCAGACGGCTCGTCGCCGCGCCGCTCTGTTCCACGCCCACGGCGTGTGGATGCCTGAGCTGTCTGCAGCCCTCGGTGTGCCGAGGTCGAGGAGACTTGGTTGGCACCGGTTGTGGTCGGCCAACGCAGTTGGACGGATCGTCCTCCCAGAGCACCCGGCGAATCCCGGACGACCCGTGCGGCTGGCCGTTGATTGACGTGCCGTCATGGAACGCCACCGAAAGGCCTGCGCACATGCCCAACATCAGCGCGGCGACCTGTGGGGGCCGTTGTCAGGAGCGGCCGCTGGGGTGACGCCCGTTCATCACCGGTTGGGCTCTGCATCCGGAGTTTCGCCATGGCGTGGACGAGGAGCTGTGCGGCGCCGGGGACTTGTCGGGGTGGGTCGTCGGCGTGTGCGTCGACGGTCCGGGTGGCCAGGCAACGGGCGTCGCCCCCTTCCGTAGCTGCTCATCCACGCCGCCACGGATCGTGTCTCGATGCCCGTCGCACTGTCCGCGCTGGCGGAACTAGCTCATTCGAGCCTTCGCGGACCCGGCCGCGCCGCCCAGGACGGGCTCGCTGCCGTGGCCGGGGGGCTTCGGCGCGTCGGACTTCGCGCCGGGGTGGCGATCCCCGGCACGGTGTCCTCGGAGGCGGCGGGAGCAGTCTGGGTGGATGCCGCACCCCACTTGCTCGTCGGCCTCGAACTGCATCAGGAGGTCCGCACCTCCGCAGGCGCCTGAGCCGCGCGGCCGGACGAGCGCGGACGAGCGCAGACGGAGGAGTGCGGCTCTCGGTGCCCGCCGGTCAGGCCGGGATGCGGATGACGGTCTTGCCGCGGGCGCCGCCGCGCTCGACCTTCTGCAGGGCGTCGGCGGTGCCGTCCAGCGGGAAGGTGGTCTCCAGGAGCGGCTGGAGTTCGCTGGAGGCGACCAGGGAGGCGAGGCGGGTCAGCTGCTCGCCGTGGGGGCGCATCATGAAGGCGCGCGCGTCCACGTTCCACTCGGCCTTCTTGGCTTCGGCGTCGGCGATCGGGACGATCGACACCAGGGTTCCGCCGGGCTTGAGGACGCGGAAGGAGCGGTCCTGGGTGGCGCCGCCGACGGTGTCGAAGACCACGTCGATGTCGCTGAGGACCTCGTCGAACTGCTCGGTGCGGTAGTCGACGACCTGGTCGGCTCCGAGCTTCCGGACGAGGTCGACGCCGTCGCCCCCGGCGGTGGCCACGACCTCGGCGCCGAGGTGCTTGGCGAGCTGGACGGCGACCGAGCCCACGCCGCCGGCGCCGCCGTGGATGAGGATCCGGGTGCCCGGCCCGACCTGGGACTGCTCGGT
This sequence comes from Streptacidiphilus melanogenes, assembly GCF_000787835.1. Taxonomy (GTDB): domain Bacteria; phylum Actinomycetota; class Actinomycetes; order Streptomycetales; family Streptomycetaceae; genus Streptacidiphilus; species Streptacidiphilus melanogenes. Next base: position 223,889 of record NZ_BBPP01000006.1, on the reverse strand, counting down.
GAGCGCCTGCCACGCGGTGAGGCCGACCAGGGGCAGCGAGGCCGCCTCCTCGAAGGAGAGCGTCTGCGGCTTGGCGGCGACCAGCGAGCGGTCGACGGCGACGTACTCCGCGAAGGCGCCGCCGACGCGCGGGTCGACCCGGGCGAAGACCTCGTCACCCACGGCCAGGTCGGTGACCTCGGCGCCGACGGCGGTCACGACGCCGGCCACCTCGCTGCCGATGACCAGCGGCTGGGCGAGGGGCCCGGGGCTCATGAAGCCCTTGACGATCAGGTGGTCCACCGGGTTGACGCCGGCTGCGCGGGCCTCGATCAGCACGTCGCGCGGGCCGACGGTGGGCGTGGGGACCTCGGTGACCGTCACGACGTCGCCGACCTGGCCGTACTCGTTGATGACCGCTGCCTTCATGGGGAACTCCTGGATCGTGGCTCTGCTCTGGTGTGCGGGTTGTGGTGCGGCGGCCCGGTTTCGCGCCGTTCGGCTCGGTAGTCCCAGGGACTAGTTCCGGACCGCTCGTTCCATAACGTACGCGTTCTGGAACGAGCGGTCAAGTAAATGCTGCTTTCGTCGGTCCCGTTCGCTACCGTGGAGCCATGGCCAGACCCCGCACATTCGACGAAGACGCGATCCTCGATCGCGCGATGCTGCTGTTCTGGCGCAAGGGCTACGAGGCGACGGCCATGAGCGACCTGGTCGAGGAGCTGGGCCTCGGGCGCGGCTCGATCTACGCCGCGTTCGGCGACAAGCACCAGCTGTTCGTGCGCGCGCTCTCCCGGTACCTGGGCCACCAGGACGCGCTGCTGGCCACGGCCTTCGACGCCGACGGTCCGGCCCTCGCCCAGCTGCGGGACGTTCTCGACCGCCTCCTCGCCGCCGACGCGGCCTGCGGCAATGCCGGATGCTTCAGCGTGAACAGCATCGCCGAGCTGCTTCCCCATGACGGGGAGGTCGCCCGGCTCGCGCAGCGCAGCCTGCGCGTCGCGGAGGAGGCCTTCGCCCGCCAGCTCGAGCGGGCCGCGCAGGAGGGAGAGCTCTCTGCGACGATCACCCCTGAGGCGGGCGCGCGGCTGCTGCTCACCTTGGTCCAGGGCATCCAGATCGTGCGCAAGGTCGACCCCGACCCCGCCCGCACCGCCGCCGGGCTCGACTCCGCCTTCGCCCTGCTGTCCGGGGACGCGTCGAAGCAGCCCGCCGCCTTGGCGCCCGCCCCCGCGTAGGGCTCAGGGTCGCCCGGCCCGTTCCAGGTTCGGGCGGGCGTCAGTCGCCGTGCCGCGCCGCGGACTCGTTCTCCTGGGCCATCCTGCGCAGCGCCAGCAGGGCCGGCTCCAGCAGGACCGTCAGCAGGAGGGCCCGCTCGGCCTGCTCGACCGAGTCGTCGGTGTCCTCCAGTTGGTCGAGATCGAGTACGGCGGTCTGCCGGGCGAGCTCCGCGTACGGGAGCAGGGTGCGCCAGCTGTAGTCGGCGCCGAGGGAGCGCAGCGACTCCAGGGTCTCCGCGATGACGCGCCGGGCGGGGGCGTGCGCGGAGACCTGCCAACCCATCTGTTCCACCAGGGCGTTCACCTCGGAGCTGCCGAGCCCGCCCTGGGGCTCCTCCTCCCTGTTCACCGGCCTGGCGCCGAGGACGAGACCGAGCACCTGGTGCAGGTCTCCCTCGTGTTCGGAAACCGCGGTCAGCACCTCCCTGGTGGCGTTGACCGTCAGCCCGCGTACGCCGATCAGGGCCCGGATCAGCCGCAGTCGGCGCAGATGCACCTCGCTGTACTCGGCCTGGGTGGCGGCCGTGGCGCGCCCAGGGGGCAGCAACCCCTCGCGGAGGTAGAACTTGATGGTCGCGCCCGGAACCCCGCTGCGGCGGCTCAACTCGGAGATTCGCACTTCGTCCCGTCCTTGACAGGCAACTGGATACCCGTACTGTCTAATATAGATACTGCTACTCACCAATTATGAAGGCGGGGGCCCGCGGTGCCGACTCTTCCCTGGACGATTCCGAACCCGGCCACACCCGACACCCAGGCGTTCGTCATGGCGTCGCGCTTCGAGGTGCGGTCCGCCAAGGACGTGCCGCGCTTCTTCCTGAAGTCGCTCTCGGCGTGGCGTCAGGTGCGCACCGCTCCGGGCGCGTTGGGTGCGTCCCTGATCGCCCGGCCGCTTCGGCGGACCTTCTGCACGCTCTCCGCCTGGGAGGGGCGCGACGCTCTCTACGCCTACGCCAGGACGGAGCCGCACCGCAACATCATGAACGGCCTGCGCTCCACCATGCGGCACTCGACGTTCGCCTTCTGGGAGGCGCCGGTGGAGGAGTTGCCGATCACCTGGGCGGACGCCGAGAGGCGACTCGCCGAGCAGGCCCGACTCGACGCCGCCAAGGGCGACTAGACACCGCGACCTCCCCAGGGTCCGCTGGACGGCGCACCCTGGGGAGGTCGGAGGCGTCGGCTCAGGAGAACCAGCGGCGGGGGTGGCGCGTGAGCGTGAAGCCGATCACGGCGGCGAGGCTTGCGGCGATCGCGCCGCCGCCCGTCCACCACCAGCGGGCGTTGCCGCCGGAGAAGAGTCCGGAGAAGGGTCCGGAGGACGATCCGGCGGCGGCCGGGGCCGCCGAGGCGGACGAGCTCTGTGCCGGGTCGCCGTCCGTGGCCGTGGCTGCGGGCGTGGCGCTCGCGCTCGGGCCGGCGGTCGGCAGGGAGAGCGGTGTGGAGAGCGAACCGTCGCCGGGCGAGTCGGAGCCCGCCGGTACGGCCAGGCTCAGCTGGGCACTGACCGGCAGCCCGAGGTCCTGCTCCGGGAGGTCGCCGACCGTGAGCCGGACGTAGTACGTGCCCGGCAGCGGGTCGTTCGACCACGTCTCGGCCGAGCTGCGGACGGTCGGCAGGGTGCAGCTGAGCTGCACCGAGCCGGAGCCGGGGTCGGCCTGCGCCTGCGGGGAGCCGCTGACGCAGGGTTGCGCGCGGCGCAGCCCGTCGTAGAGGTCGAGCCGCCAGCTCTCCGCACCCTGCTGCGGTGTGCCGGACGGCAGTTGGACCGTCGCCGTGACGTTCGGCTGCCGGCCCGCCTGGGCCTGGAAGGACCAGTAGAAGTAGTCGCCCACCGCGCCGGACGCCTGGCCCGTCTGGCCGGGCGCGAGCGCTCCCGCCGTACGGAACGAGGTGCCGGCCGTGGCGGAACCGGTGCTCGCCGAGGGCGACGGGGAGGCGGACGGTGCGTCCGCGTGCGCGGCGCCCCCGAGCAGGGGGACCGTGGCGAAGGGGACCGCGAGCAGGATCGTCGTCCCTGCCGCGCGCAGAAGTCGGGGCATGGTCACGGAGCCCTCCACACGGCCACGCGCCAGCGCGCGAGCCAGCCGAAGATCAGCCCGCTGACGAGGCCGATCAGTGCGAGCAACCCGACCAGCGCCCAACCGGAGCCGAGCCACAGCGCGCCGCCGCCCGTCGCGGACGCGCCAGGGACGACGTCGATGCTGAGCTCCACGGGGAAGCCGGGCTGGTTGCCCGTGCCGACCGCGGTCACGCTGAGGGCGTTCGCGACGGAGAGGCAGATCATCCCGTCCGTCGGGCCGCCGTCCGTCCCGTTCGTCGGGCCGCCCGTCGTGCCGTCGCCGGCACCTGCGGACGGGGCGGTGTCCGTCGGGGTCGACGTCGGGGAGTCGGCCGAGGTGTCGGCGGACGATGCGGCCGTCGCGGACGACGTGGTCGCGTCCGCGACCGGGGCCTGGGCGCGCAACCCGGTGGAGACGACGTCGTTGCGTCCGCTCGAGGCCCCGGCGCCGCGGGCCAGTTCCCGGCCGTCGCCGGTGGTGGCGAGCATGGTGATGTCGTAGTGCGGCGCGACCGCGCGGTCGATGGATATCGACGCCGAGGCGCGCAGCTCCTGGCCGGCGGGCACGGCCACGCGGTACCAGTTCTCCTGCTGCGGGTTCTGCCGGTCGGTCCAGACACCGGGCGTCAGCACCGGGGCCGTCGCGCACGAGGAGGTGCCCGTCGTGGGCGCCGGCGGAGCGGCGGTCTGTGTCGTGCCCGACTCGACGAGCTGGGTGAGCCGGTGGCTGAGCTGGCCCTCGGTCCGGACCTCGGTATAGGTGCCGCCCGTGGCCTGGGCGATGCAGCTCAGCTGTCGGCGGACCTTGTCGTCCTCGGTGAGGCCGAGGGTGTCCACGGTCAGATGCGTGCCGTCGGCGGCGAGGGCGCGGGCCACGTCGCAGGGGTCGGGCGGCGCGCAGTCGTCCTCGCCGTCGGTGACCAGGACGATGTGGCGGCTGGAACTGTCGACGCCCAGGTCCTTGGCGGCGGCGCGCAGCGCCAGGCCGATCGGGGTCCAGCCGAGCGGACGCAGCGTCGCGACGTCGGTCTTCATCTCGACCCGGTTCAGCGGGCCGATGGGCACCGCCAGCTGCGTGTCCTTGCAGCCGAGGGCCTTGTCGTTGCCGGGGTAGGTCGCGCCGATGGTGCGCAGGCCGACCTGGTCCTGGTCGGGCAGCGCGTCGACGACGTCGTCGAGCGCGTGCTGCGCGGCCGAAATGCGGCTCATGCCGCCGATGTCGGCCGTGCGCATCGAGCCGCTGACGTCGAGGACGAGCTCGACCTTGGGCGGGGGTTGGGCGGTGGTGTCGGTGCTGTCCGCGCGGGCGGTCGTGGGGAGACCGCCCAGCAGGGCCAGTGCGGCGAGCCAGGCTGCTGTCCCGGCTGCCGCCCTTCGGAGGATGATCACCGCCCGATCGTACTGATCTTCGAGCGAGCTTGATCACGACCGGTGGTCGGGCCAACTGCTGCGCCCGCAGCCGCATTCACGCTTGCCCTCACGGCCGCCGCCCCGGCCGCATTCGCTGACGCGGCGCCAGCGTGCGGGCCGCACGGACGGGGTGGGCATTCGTCGCTAATACAAGCAATTGGGTTGAATCGGACAAAAAGGCCACGCCTTGCCCTGACGGCCAGTCGGTTCTGTGGTGGTTCTATGACCCGGCTCACTTGTGTGCGAGGTCACAGCGCAGACGAAGCCGCGCCGAAAATGCGCTGCCACCAGGCATCTTGCGTGGACTGTCACGAAATGGAGTCCGCTGTCCGTCCGCGGGACGGGTGGGTGGAGGTTGCGCCGGTCCGGGCTCGTCGCGCAGGCTCCACGGCATCGGGTCACCCATTCCGCTCCTGTCCGCGGTCGGCCCGGAACGTCGGGGGGGACACGAAAGGTTCTCCCACGCCATGCGCAATCAAGCGAAACACCGCATCCGTCCGGCCAACCGAATGAGGATGCTGACCGCCACCGGGCTGGCCGTGGCCACAGTGACCGCGGTTGCTGTCGGCGGCGCCAGCGCAGCGACGTCGCACACGACGAACAGGGTCGTCGTCGACTCCCTGTCCCTTACCCCGTCCTCGCCCACGACGAGCACGTCCGTGACCGCCACGGCCAAGCTGCACGCGACGCGCACCCTCCAGGTGCAGGCGCTCGCGGTCGGCGTCCGGTCCGCGAGCGGGGCCCACTTCGACTTCAAGGCGTCCGGCCCCACCACGCTGAGCAGCTCCGAGACCGTGTTGACCCCGGCGAGCCGCACCTTCGCGGCCGGTGCGTACAGCTACTTCGTGGAGTACGAGAGCGGCAACACCTGGCACCGGCTCGCTCCGACCGGCTCCTTCACCTCCAACGGCAGCACCGTCACGCCGACCTCCCCGGCGACCCCCGCCACGAGCGCCACCCCGTCGTCCTCCCCGTCGGGTGCGCCGACGACGCCCGCCGCCACGAGCACGCCTTCGGCCTCCGCCTCTGCCTCCGCTTCGGCCTCTGCCTCGACGCCGGTTTCCCCGTCGGCGACCGCGACCACGATCCCCAGCCAGATCCCGACCACGACTCCGGCCACGACGCCGGCGTCGACCTCGACGTCGTCCGCGGCGGGCCCCGCCCCGGTCGGCATCGCGGGCTCCTGGCACGAGGTGTTCGCCGACGAGTTCAACGGAAGCAGCCTCGACACCTCCAAGTGGACGCCGAACTGGCTCGGCTGCGGTACCTGCACCACCCCGCCGGTCAACAGCGCCGAGCAGGACGCGTACGCGCCCTCTCAGGTCACCGAGAGCGGCGGCTCGCTCCACCTGACCCTGGCCCAGCAGTCCACCACCGTGAACGGCAAGACGTACCCGTACAAGTCCGGTCTGGTCGAGTCCAGCGGCAAGGCGCAGTTCACCTACGGCGCCTTCGAGGCCCGCATCTACCTGCCGGCCGGCGGCGGCGGCGTCGCCAACTGGCCCGCCTTCTGGACGGACGGCCAGAGCTGGCCGACCGACGGTGAGATGGACGTGATGGAGGGCCTGAGCGGCGATGCCTGCTACCACTTCCACTCCCCGTCCGGCGGCCCCGGCGGCTGTGCGTCCGGCGACTACAGCGGGTGGCACACCTACGGCGCCGACTGGGAGCCCGGCTCCGTCACCTACTACTACGACGGCAAGGAGGTCGGCAAGATCACTACCGGCATCACCTCCGCGCCGCAGTACCTGATCCTGAACAACGGCCTCTACTCCTCCGACGCCCAGCCCGTGGCGCCGTCGGACATGCAGGTCGACTACGTGCGCGTCTGGCAGCACTGACCCCGAGAGGGGACGGACGGGCGCGGCCCCCGGGGACTCTCCCCGGGGGCCGCGCCCGTCCGCTTTCCTGCTTCGGGGCTTCGGGGCTTCGGGGCTTCGGCGCTCGGGCTTCGGCGCTACCGCGCTCAGGCGGATGCGCGGAGTTCGAGCGTGCAGCACTTGACGCTGCCGCCGCCCTTGAACAGCTCCGAGAGGTCGATCGGGTGCGGCGTGAAGCCGTGTTCGCGCAGACGCCCGGCCAGCGCGTGGGCCGACTGGGCTAGGAAGACGTTGCGGCCGTCGCTCAGGGCGTTGAGGCCGAAGGCCTCGGCGTCGTCCGGGGTGGCCAGGATGGCGTCGGGGAAGAGGCGTTCGAGGGTGGCGCGGCTCTCGTCGGAGAATGCGCCGGGGTTGTACATGATCTCGTCCCCGTCGAGCACGGCCAGAGCGGTGTCGAGGTGGTAGAAGCGCGGGTCGACGAGCTCCAGGCTGATCACGGGGCGGCCGAAGTACTTCTCGGCCTCGCGGTGTCCTTCGGCGGTGCTGCGGAAACCGTGGCCGGCCAGGATGTAGGAGCGCGTGGTCAGCAGGTCGCCCTCGCCCTCGTTCAGGTGGCTGGGCTCCAGGGTGTCCGTGAAGCCGTGGTCCCGGAACCAGTTCAGGTAGGCGGCCCCCTCCGCCGCCCGCTCCTCGTTGCGGAAGCGGGCGCCGAGGACCTTGCCGTCCACGACGGTGGCGCCGTTGGCGGCGTAGACCATGTCCGGGAGGCCGGGGAGCGGGTCGATCAGCTCGACGGTGTGGCCGGCCTCCACCAGGGCGCTGTGGAGTCGCTCCCACTGGGAGACGGCGAGTCCGGTGTCCACCGGCTCGGCCGGGTCCATCCACGGGTTGATCGCGTAGGTGACCTCGAAGAAGTCGGGGCGGCACATCAGGTAGCGGCGGGGCCGGGGGGTGCGGGAGACGACGGACACGGTGGGACTCCGGGTTTCGGGTTGCGGGGACGACCGGTGACGGCAGGGGTGTGGAGCGAGGGCTCAGATCAGGCCGTGGCGCAGGCCGTGGGCGACCGCGTGGGCGCGGTTCCTGGCCTGGAGTCGGGACATCAGGTCGTAGATCGTGTTCTTGACGGTGTGTTCGGAACAGCTCAGCGTCCGGGCGATCACCGCGTTGCCGTGGCCCTCGGCCATCAGGTCGAGCACCGCTGTCTGGCGGGACGTCAGAACCGGTCTGCTCGTGGCGTGCTGCCGCATGTGCGACGGTTCGAGCGTGCGCGCGGTGACGGCGGAGCCGTCCTCGCCGGGCCCGTTGGCCAGGAGCTGGGTCAGCGCCGAGTACGGCATGCGGACGGCCCCGCAGGGCGATCGGTGGGAGGTCGGGTTCACAGCATCCCCGCTCGGAGTGCGTAGGCGACGGCGTGGGCGCGGTTGCGCAGCCGGAATCTCTGGGTGATGTCGTGCAGCACGGTGGTGACCGTGCGCGGCGAGTAGGCCAGGTGGGTGGCGATCTCGCTGGTCTCGTGGCCTTCGGCGACCATCTGCAGCACGGCGCGCTCGCGGTCCGAGAGTCCTGACACGACGCCGGTGCGGTCGTCCCGCGCGTGCGGGGAGGCGTCCGCGGAGCGGCCGAGGACCTGGTCGAACAGGTCGGGCGAGAGGGTGCAGTCCCCGTGGGCCGCGGCGAGAACCGCTTCGCCGAGGCGCGCCGGGTCCGCCTCACGGCGCAGCAGCAGCGCACGGGCGCCGGCCGCGAGGGCGTGGAGCGCGTCGGCGGCGGCGAGCTCCCCGGCGACCAGCACGACGGCGGGTCGGGCGGCCGTCTCCCGGGCCGCGCGCAGCAGCTCCAGTTCGGCGTGACCGAAGCGGTCGACCGTCAGCACGACGACGGCGGGTGCGAGGGAGGCGGTGTCCTGGACGGCGGGGTCCTGGGCGGACGGACCGTCAGCGGCGGCCGTGGGGACGGTCCTCAACTGCGCGTTGAGGCCCAGGGCGCTGAGCGTTCCCGCTTCGAGCACCGGGTCGAGGGCGACGACGCGGACGGGTACGGGTTCTGCCATGGGGTCCTCCAGGCTGATGGACCGACGTGCGGACGGACGGGTTTCGCGCCCGGCGCACGCTCGGACGTCGATGGCCGGGAGCCGGCGGTTGGTGGTGCCGGGCACGACACCCAGCCTGCGGCCCGGGCGGACGACGGGCATCCGTGTCCACCCCCCACCTTTGCGACGGGCCCGCGGGGCGGGGGCGGGAAGCAGGGGTCACGCCCTCATCCGGACCACTTCTTCGCAGGTGGGGGGTATGGGGGAACCGGTCGGACAGTGGGGGGCGGGTCGGTGTCCCCGGACGGCTGCGCGGCCTTCCGCGCTCGTCGGCCCGTTCTGGGAAGGCTCGGCAGATCCGCAGTTCAGTGGGGGTGGGCGGAGGTGCGGCCGCCGCCCATGGGGAGCCGACCCCCACCCGCTCGAGGACTGCTTGAGAATATGGGGGCCGGACCCCCATGTGGGGGCCGCGCGGCTCTGCGACGTTGTTCCTGTGACCGAACGCACCGCATTCCTCGAATCCCGGATCGCCGGCCTGCCGCAGTGGTGGTGGGCACGGGGCCTGACCCTCTGTGAGCGGCTCGCCGCTCCGGGCGCCCCGACGGTGGACCGGACCGCGCGCCTTCGCCTGGACGCGCTGCGGACCGTCCCGTGGGCCTCCGCCCACACGGACGGGCTCGCCGCCCGGCTGGCCGCGCTCGGTCTGGGGGACGAGCTGGCGCGGGCGCTCGGTGAGGAGCAGCCGGAGCGCCTGGCGGCGCGGACCGCCAAGCCCCGCTGGGCGGAGACGGTCGAGCGCGCCCTCGAGGCGGCGCCGGAGTGGCCCGAGCGGCGCGACGGCGTCGCCGACGCGGACGGCGCCGAGGTCTTCGTGCCCGCCCTGCGGTCGCTGATCGCCTGCGCCTGGGCCGGGGTCGAGGAGCAGGCCGCGCTGACGGCCGAGGAGTGCGACGTCGTGCGGGTCGCGTTCGAGCAGCGCCTCGGCGCGCAGCTCGCCCGCCTCGCGGCACGCACCCTGGTGACGGAGCTGCACCGGGCGCGGCGCGCCGGTGAGTTGGACGGGGCGACCTCCCGGGAGCGCTTCGCGGCCTTCACGGCCGAGCTCGGCACCGGCGCGGGCCTGGCTCGCCTGTTCGCCGGCTACCCGGTCCTGGCCCGGCTGCTGGGGCAGACCTGCCTCGACGCGGCCGACGCCGTGGCCGAACTGACGGCCCGTCTGCACCGTGACCGCAAGGACCTCGTCGCCGACCTGTTCGACGGCGTCGACCCGGGCCCGCTGACCCACCTCGACCTCGGGCGCGGCGACGCGCACCAGGGCGACCGCAGCGTGGCCGTGCTCACCTTTGCCGACGGCCGCCGCGCGGTCTGCAAGCCGCGTCCGCTCGAGCAGCACGCGCTGCTGGACGAGCTGGTCGGCTGGCTGGACGGCAAGGTCCCCGGCCTCGGCCTGCGCACCCCCCGCACGCTGCGACGCCCCGGCTACGGCTGGCTGGAGTTCGTCGAGCACCGCTGGTGCGCCACCACCGCCGAGGCCGACCGCTTCTACCGTCGGCAGGGCGCGCTGCTGGCCCTGCTCTACGCGGTCGACGGCGCGGACATGCACTACGAGAACCTCATCGCCTGCGGCGACCAGCCCGTACTGGTGGACGCCGAGACGCTGCTGCACGGCGGCCTGCCCCAGGCCACGACCGTCGGCCAGGACCCGGCCGCCGAGGCGCTGCGGGCCTCGGTCCAGCGGACCTCCCTGCTGCCGACGCTGCTGATCGGCGACCGGGGCGCGCTGGACATCTCGGCGCTGGGCCGGGTCGACTCCGGCGCCTACCCGAGCGCCTGCCTGCGCTGGGAGCACGCCGGGACCGACGTAATGCGGGCCGTGCGCGGCGGAGCCGACAGTCCGGCGGCGCAGAACCAGCCGCTGCCGCAGGGCCTCGCCGCCGCCTCGGCCGACCACCGTGCCGCGCTGCTCGCCGGGTTCCGCCTCGGCTACGACGCCGTCGCCGCTCACCGAGACGAACTGCTTGACGAAGACGGCCCGTTGGCGCACTGGGCGGACGCGCCGGGACGGCTGATCGTGCGGGCGACCCGCCTCTACACGACGCTGCTGGAGGAGTCGACCCACCCGGACCTGCTGCGCGACGCGCTGGCCAGGGACGCGGTCTTCGCGGTCCTGTGGACCGAGTCGGCCCAGGACCCGGCCCGGCAGCGGCTGGTGGAGTACGAGATCGCGGACCTGTGGCGCGGCGACGTGCCGCTGTTCACCCACCGTCCCGACCGGACGGCGGTGTGGACCTCCGGCGGCGCCGGGGTCGACGCGGTCCTGCCGGTGCCGGCCCTGACCGCGGTGCACGCCAAGATCGCGGCGATGGGCGAGGTCGACCGGTACGACCAGGAGTGGGTCATCGCGGCCTCGTTGGCCGTCTCCGCCGGGACCGCGGGCTCGGGAGGACCGCGGTCCCAGCTGCTGACCCCGTCGGCCCCGGCCGTCGCACCGCCGACCAGGGGCCGGCTGCTCGCCGCCGCCTGCGGCGTCGCCGACGAGCTCGTCGCCCGCGCGGTGCACGCCGGGGGGCGTGCCAACTGGCTCGGTCTGGAGCAGGTCGTGGACGCGCACTGGGCGGTGCTGCCGATGGGCGCCGGGCTCGCCCAGGGCTACACCGGCGTGGCCCTCTTCCTCGCCCAGGCCGGGCGGCTGGTCGACGCCGACCGCTACCTCGACCTTGCCTGCGCCGTGCTGCGCCCGCTGCCCTCACTGCTGCGCGCCCTCGCACTGGACCCGGAGCTGAGCCTGGCCGCCGGGCCGGGCGCGCTCGACGGGATCGGCGGCATCGTCCACGGGCTGCTGCGGCTGCGCGAACTGCTGGGCGACCGCGCCGGGTTCGCGGACACCGCGCCGGACGACTCCCTGGAGCTGGCGCTCGTCGCGCTCACCCATGCCGTCGCCGGCCCGGCGGAGACTCCGGTCGTCGACGGGATGGCCGCCGGTCTCGCCGGGGCGCTCGCCGCAGCGGTGGCCGCCTGGCAGGCGACCGGCTCCGCGCAGGCGGCGGAGCTGGCCCGGGCCGTCGCCGACGCCCTGCTCGACCGCGTCGCCGCCCGTCCCGCCGCCGGGGCCACCGTGCCGGGCTTCGCCGAGGGCGACGCCGGGATCGGCTGGGCACTGCGGCGCTTCGCCGCGGCGCACGGTGACGCGCCCGCGGTCGCCCGGCACGCCGCCGCGGGGGCGGAGCTGCTGCGCGCAGCTCTGACGGCGGCGAAGGCGGACGCCGAGGACGCCTCCTGGCACTCCGGTCTGTCCGGTGTCGTCCTCGCCGTCGCGGACCCCAGCGACGCCCGCGACCTGGACGAGGAACTGGCCGAGGAACTGGCCGGGACCGTGGACGCCGGCGCCGGCCGGCTGCTCCCGGAGGACCAGAGCCTGGGCCGGGGAGCGCTCGGCCCGCTGGAGGCGCTCGGCGTCCTGGCCGGACGCGGCAGCCGCACCGCCCGCACCGCGCTCGACCGCCGCAGCGGCGAGCTGCTGGGCGCGGTGGAACTGCTCGGCCCGCGCTGCGGGACGCCCGACCAGGTGCCGACCCCCGGCCTGCTGAACGGCCTGGCCGGCATCGGCTACGGGCTGCTCCGCCTCGCCTGTCCCGACGACGTGCCCTCCGCGCTGCTGCCGTCACCGGCCGCGCCCTGAACCGCACCGCACCGCACCGCACTGCTGCACTGCCGCATCGCTGAACCGCACCGCTGCACCGAAGCGCATTGCTGAACGAACGCACCGCCCGCTGGACCGCACCGCCCGAACCGTGCTCCGCCACCGACCTCTGCCGCCGTGACCGCGCAGAACCCACGAAAGGGAACCCCGATGAACCAGATCTCCACCGCCGCGATCGTCGAGACCGAGCTCTCCGCCGAGGCCGTGGACGCGACGGAGCAGGACCCCGCGGGCGGCATCACGCTCTCCGGCCGCAACCGGGTCTGCGCCCGTGCCCGGGTCCTGGCCGGTCTCGTGCTGACCAGCGGCATCGTGGTCGCGCTGAGCACCATCGACACCTCGGTCTCCGCGCCGCACGCCTCCTGATCGGGAATCAGGTAAGAACTCGACATATCGCGTGAGAGTGCGGACCTGCCTGTGCAGGTCCGCACTCTTGTTTCGTCACAGGTCCTCCACAATGACCGCGCGAGGTCTGCCGTGGACGTGCACCTATCAACTACGATCAGCGATCATGCGTTCTCAGACGGCACGCGTCATCGGACGCGATACCCAACTGGGGCACCTGCGGCAGGCACTCGAGGATGCCCGCCAGGGCCGGGGCGGAGCCGTCTTCATCGTCGGCGAGGCGGGAGTTGGTAAGTCCCGGCTCGCCGCGGAGGCGGCGGGGGAGGCGTTCACCGCCGGCATGCGCGTGCTGCGCGGACGCAGCACCGCGACCGGCCCCACCGTGCCCTTCCGGCCGCTGACCGAGGCGCTGATGTCGCTCTTCCGCGGCGGCGAGCCGATCGACGACCAGGCGCTCGGCCCCTACCGGCCGGTCCTCGGCCGCCTGATACCCGAGTGGAGCGTCGGGGACCACGAGAACAGCTCCATGGTGATCCTCGGCGAGGCCGTGCTGCGCCTGCTGATCGCGGCCGGGCGTGGCCGCGGCCAGCTGCTGCTCCTGGAGGACCTGCACGAGGCCGACCCGGAGACGCTCGCCGTCGTCGAGTACCTCGTCGACAACCTCGAGTACACGCCCGTGACGCTGCTCGCGACGATCCGCACCGAGTTCAGCGACGCCCTCGACCTCGCCTCCGCCGCCCGGCGGCGCGGCACCGGCACCGTCCTGGACCTGCCGCCGCTGACCCGGCCCCAGGTCCAGGAGCTGATCGCGGTCGGCCTCGGCGTCGAGCCCGCGCAGGTGCCGCCGCCGGTCCTCGAACGCCTCTGGGACGACAGCTCCGGCAGCCCCTTCCTGGTGGAGGAGCTGCTCCAGTCGCTGGTCGGCGGAGGCGCCCTGGTGCAGGGCCTGGACGGCTGGCGGGTCGTCGGCGACCTGCGCAGCGACGTGTCCGGCTCGCTGGCCCGCGGCATCCTGCGACGGATCGACCGGCTGGGTCCGCAGGGCCTCGCCCTGCTCTCGGCGGCGGCCGTGCTCGGCCGCCGGTTCCCGCTGACCGTGCTCCAGCGGATGACCGGAGTCGACGACCGGAGCCTGCTCAGCCACCTGCACGCGGGCGTCGCCGCGCAGCTGGTGCTGCCCGACGAACCCGCACCCGACTGGTACGCCTTCCGGCACTCGCTGACCCTGGAGGCACTGTTCACCCAGCTCACCCCCGACAACCGGGCGAAGCTCGCGCACCGGGCGGCGGACGCGCTCGAGGAGCTGCACCCGAGACTCACCGGCGAGTGGTGCCCCCTGGCCGCCGAACTGCGCCTCCAGGCCGGGGAGGAGGCCGAGGCCGGCCGGCTCTACGCCGAGGCCGGACGCCGCGCCCTGGCGGACGGCGCGATCGGCTCCGCCGTCGCCCTGCTGGACCGGGCCGAGCGGCTGCTGGGCGGCCTGGACGACGCGGTCGCCCGCGCCGAGGTCCTGGAGTCGCTGCTGCCCGCCCTCGCCGAGGCCGGGGAGTTCGGGCGCGCCTTCGACCTGGCCGAGCACCTGCGTGAGCTCGGCGGCGCGGACCTCAGCCGCGCCCGGATCGCGGCGCTGCACACCCGCCTCGCCAAGGTCGCCCACACGGCCGGACGTTGGGTCGACGGCAACCGGCAGGTCGCCCTCGCCCGTGAGGCCCTCGGCCCGCGCGCGGAGGAGGCCTACGTCGCGCCCGTCGACGTGGTCGCGGCCTACCTCGCACTGGACACCCCGGGGCCGGACCGCACCCAGCTCGCCGAGAAGCTCGCCCGGTCCGCGGTGGAGGTCGCCGAGCGGCACGAACTGTCCATCGTGGCCTGCCAGGGCTGGGAGCTGCTCGCCGTCGTCGCCAGGGAACGCGACCCGGAGGAGGCCCGCGCCGTCCTGGAACGCGCCCTGGGCGCGGCCGAACGCCACCGACTGCCGCTCCAGCGCCTCTACGCGCTCACGCGCATCGGCGGCAACGGTTGGCTGGCCGAGACCGACCCCACCGGGCTGCGCACCGCCCGGGAGGAGGCGCTGCGCCTCGGCGCGGCCACCATCGTCTACACCATCGACGGCATCCTGATCCTCGACTCGGTGCTCCGCGGCGAGTTCGGCCACGCCCGCGAGGCCGCGGAGGAGTGCCTGACCGTGGTGCGCCGCCTGCGCCTGGCCCCCGCGATCCGCTACACGCTGATGGCCAAGGCCAGCGCGTCCGCGCACCTGGGCGACCGGGCGGGCATGGAGGAGGCGCTGAGCGCCTTTTCGGCCTGGGACGGCGCGGGCTCGCAGGAGGAGGTGCTGGCCGTCGGCCTCGCGCGCACGTTCTGCGCGCTGATGGAGGAGGACCGCGAGCTCGCTCTGCGCGAACTCGCCGAAGTGGCCCGGCTGGAACGCGACAACCCCAGCACCTACTACCTGAGCGGCCGGCTCGGCATCGGGGTCCTGCTGGACGTCCTCGACGGCCGCGCCGACCAGACCGCGCTGAGCGCGGCCGCGGCGACCGCCCCCGGCCGGATGCGCTGGAACCGCCAGTTCCTCGCCCTGGCCGACGCGGTCCTCCTCGGCCGCGAAGGCCGCGGGGAGGCGGCCTCCGCGGCGGTGGCCCACGCCGTCCGCGAGGCCGAGGCCTACCCCGTGGCCCAGCAGTTGGGCCTGCGCCTGGTGGCGGAGTCGGCGCACGCCGACGGCTGGGGCGAGCCGGTCGCCTGGCTGCGCGGCGCGGAGAACTTCTTCCACCAGCGCGAGGTCCCGTCCGTCGCCAACGCCTGCCGCGCCGCGCTGCGCGCCATGGGCGCGTCGGTGCACCAGCACCGCAGCGGCGCGGACCGCATCCCCGAAGGCCTTCGGGCCCAGGGGGTGACGGTCCGCGAGTACGAGGTCTTCGTGGTGCTGGCGGAGCGGCTGGGCAACAAGGACATCGCGGAGCGGCTGTACATCTCGCCGCGGACGGTGGAGAAGCACATCGCTTCGCTGATCGCGAAGACAGCCGTGGCCAACCGGGCCGCACTCTGCGCGCTGTCGGCCTCCACCCTCCAGGGGCGCGGGGAACCGCGCGAGAAACCACCCGGGGCGGATGGCCCTGCGCGCTGAGGGCCGTCCGCTCATCGGATCGGGGTACCTCCCGGCCGAAGGCTGGGGAATGTCGCGCAGTTCCTCGCGCCCCTGGGCGTTGTAACTACTTCATCGAACGGACCTGCGCGGAGGAGAGGGTCGCCAGCGCCGTCAGCGCCAGGATCACGGCCGGCAAGGCGAACAGCGCTGCCGTGCCCGTTCGCGCCAGGGCCCCGCAGGCGACGAGCGAGATCGGCGCGGCCGCGTAGCCGAGGACCATGTCCACCGAGACGACTCGGCTCAGCACCTCGCCCGGGATGTTGCGCTGGATCCAGCTGAGTCCGAAGACACCCTGGAACCCGATGCCGAAGCCCATCGCGAGAACCGTCGCCACCGCCGCGACCGGGCTGCCGACGAAGCCCAGTGCGCCCATGCCGATGGCGAGCCAGCCCGCCAGGGCGGCGACCATCAGGCCGACGCGGGGGCTGCCCTTGACCGTGCCGCCGACGAGGGTGCCCAGCATCGCGCCGCCGGCCAGTGCGCCGTTGAGGAGGCCGAGGGTGGTGGAGCCGCCGTGGCCGGCTGCACGCGCCAGCGTGGCGAAGCCGACCGTGAACGGGCCCGCGTAGGAGAAGTTGACCGCCGTGTCGAGGGCGAGGATGGTGCGGATGCGCGGGTCCTTGAGGGCGAAGCCGATGCCGACGCGGATGCGGGCGCCGAGGCCCTCGCCCTTCTCCCCGGGGCCGGACGGCTGCGGACGGCTCGTCAGCGGCCGGATGCGGGAGACCAGCAGGCCGCAGAGCGTGAAGCAGACCGCGTCCACCACGAAGGCGACCGACGGCTGGGTGACCGCTACCACGACGCCGCCGAGGGCCGGGCCGAGGACCGCGCTGATCCGGGTGCCGGTGCCGAGCAGCGAGTTGGCCTGGGTCAGCATCGCCTTGTCCACCACCGACGGCAGCACCGTCACGCGGGCCGGCTGGAAGAAGGCGTCCACCGCGCCGAACAGCCCCGCAGCACCCAGCAGCAGCCACAGGCCGAGCCCGCCGCTCAGGCCGGCCACGCCGACCGCGCCCATGACCACGGCGCGGGTGAGGCTGGAGGCCGTCATCAGCGTGCGCGGGGACCACTTGTCACTGAGCGAGCCGCCGACCAGCGTCAGCAGGGCGCGGGGGACGGCCTGCAGGGTGAGCACGTAGCCGAGGTCGAGGGTGGAGTGGGTGATCGCGAGCGTGATCCAGGAGAAGGCGATGGTGCTGAAGCCGTCGCCGAGGAGGGAGAGGGACTGGCCGAGCCAGAGCAGTCGGAAGGAGCGGAGCCGCAGCGGCGCCCAGAGCGTGGGTGCGGGGGCTTCGGCGACGGGCGCGGGTGCGGAGGCGGTGGCAGCCATGGCGAGGGGAGACCTTTCGTGCGGGGCGCCGTCCGGGAGGACGACGCCCCGGTCGGTGGGATCAGTACTGGACGGGCAGCGCGGTCAGGCTCCGGTTGAGCAGCGACGGCTGCCAGGCGAGCCGTCGCGCGTCCAGGGCGAGCCGCGGACGGGCGCGGACCAGGACCGAGACCACGACGCCGGCCACCAGGCGGGCCAGCGCCGCGCCGATGCAGAAGTGCGCGCCGAAGCCGAAGCCGAGGTGGGTGCCGTCGGTGCGGCGCAGGTCGAAGGCGTCCGGGTCGGGGAACTTGGCCGGGTCGCGATTGGCGGCCGCGGTGACCAGGAAGATCCGGTCCCCGGCGTGCACGGTGTGGCCGTCCAGCTCGAAGTCCCGGGCGGCGTTGCGGATCGACATCTTCGACGGTCCGTCCAGGCGCAGCGTCTCCTCGACCGCCACCGCCGCCAGCTCCGGATCCGCCTGGACGGCGGCCAGCAGCTCCGGCTGGGCGAGCAGCGCCAGCATGGTGTTGGCGATCAGGTTGCTGGTGGTCTCGCCGCCCGCGAAGGCCATCTGGGTGAGCATGCCGACGAACTCCGCCTCGGTGACGGTGTCGCCGATGCGGCCAGCCGCCAGCACCGAGCTGATCAGGTCGTCCTTGGGGTCCGCCTGCCGCTGGGCGACCAGGTCGGCGAGGTAGTCCTCGAGGCTGCACAGCGACTGGAGCGAGGTGCGGTACTCGCTCTCCTGCTGTGCGGTGCCCAGCACCAGGTCGGCGACCTTGGCGTTCCAGTACCAGAAGGACGGCCCGTGGGCCTGCGGCACGCCCAGCCAGCGGGCGAAGACCAGCGCGGGCAGCGGCTTGGCGAGGTCCGCGTAGAGGTCCCCGGTGCGGCCCGCGGCCGCCTTGCGGGCCAGCATGGCCTGGGTGGCCCGCTCGGTGAAGGTGCGGTAGCGGGCCACCGCCCGTGCCGCGAACTGCTCCTGGAAGACCTGACGCAGGCGCCGGTGGTTGGGCGGGTCGTTGAAGACCATCCAGCTGGAGAGGATGCCGAAGGCGCGCTCGGCGTCCTCGCGGGCGCCCTCGGGGACGGCGTCCATCAGCGGGCGCACCCGGTCGGCGGAGACCGCCGGGTCCCGCAGGCAGCGCATCACCTGGTCGTAGCCGGTGACCAGCCAGGCGCGGTGCATCGGGCTCCAGAAGACCGGATCGTGCTCGCGCAGCGCGTTCAGGTACGGGTAGGGGTCGGCGTTGACGGCCGGGTCGAGCAGGTAGCGCTCGGTGAAGCGCGTCAGTGTGGTCGTGGTCATCGACGGGCCTCCTGCCCAGTGGCGGGGGTGAGTTCGGTCAGCAGCGCGGCCAGGCCCGCGACCAGCGGATCGGTGAGCATGGTGCGGTGGTCGCCGGGGAGGGTGTGCACGGTCAGGCCGCCCGTAGCCAGCTCGCGCCAGCGGGCCACGTAGGTGGCGTGGTCGACGTCGAGACCCGGCATCGGCTCGCCGTCGGGGAGCTCGGCGCAGGCCTGGCTGATGACCAGGTGGACCTGGCCGGGGTAGGGCCGGAGCTCGTAGTCGGCCAGTGCGGCCAGCAGCGAGTGCCAGACCTCGATCGGCGCGTCCGCGACGAGCGCGGCCTCGCTCGTCGCCATGCCGGCGGCGAGCAGCCGGTCCTGGAGCACGGCCGCGGCCTTCGCCCGCTCCGGGGAACCCTCCGGGGTGGCGCGCAGCTCGTCGCGCAGGCGCAGGGCGTCGGCCATGTCGGCGACGAAGCCCGCGAGGCGCTCGGCCGCCGCCGGGTGCGGCAGGTACGGCTCGATCAGCACCAGCGGAGCCACCGGCCGTCCGGACTCGACGAGTTGGGTGGCCAGTTCGAGGGCGATGTTCGCGCCCATGGACCAGCCCAGGATCCGCTGCGGTCCCGCGTCTCCGTGGGCGGTGATCTCCGCCGCGTAGTTGGCGGCGATGCCCGGGACGGTCCGCGGGTCGACGCCGCCGACGAGCCCGCGCGCCTGGAAGGCGGCCACCGCGCTGCCCTCGGGCAGTGCCCGGGCCAGCGGCACGTACCAGGTGGCGGAGCCGCCGGTCGGGTGCACGCAGTACAGCGGCGCGCCGTCGCCCGCGCGCAGCGTCACCTCGGAGCGGACCTCCGTCGGCGCCGTGCCCGCCCGCGCCGCGAGTTGGGCCACCGTCGGCGCCTCGACCAGGTCCCGGACCGTGACCGGGACGCCGCGCGCGAGCGCCTTGGCGGCGACCCGGACCGTCGACAGCGAGCTGCCGCCGAGCTCGAAGAAGTCGTCGTGCACGCCGATCTCCTCGACGCCCAGCACCTCCTGCCAGACCTGCACGAGCGCCAGCTCGGCCGGTGTGGTCGGGGCGACGTAGGCGGCGCTGAGGTCGGACCGCTCCAGGGCCGGGGCCGGCAGCGCCTTGCGGTCGACCTTCTCGTTACTGGTCAGCGGCAGCGCGTCGAGGAAGACGAAGCGGCCGGGGACCATGTAGGCGGGCATCCGGGTGCGCAGC
The DNA here is from genome assembly GCF_000787835.1 of Streptacidiphilus melanogenes. Taxonomy (GTDB): domain Bacteria; phylum Actinomycetota; class Actinomycetes; order Streptomycetales; family Streptomycetaceae; genus Streptacidiphilus; species Streptacidiphilus melanogenes. Next base: position 204,286 of record NZ_BBPP01000006.1, on the reverse strand, counting down.
GCCTGACGGATCGTCTCCGCGGTCAGCGTCCCGCCGGACGTCCCGCCGGACGTCCCGCCGGACGTCTGACCGGGCGTCCCGCCGGGCTCCGCGACCACGTAGGCGACCAGGCCCGGGCCGCCGGGCAGGTCGGTGCGGAGCAGTACCGCGGCCGAGTGCACCCGGGGCAGCTGCCGTACCGCCGCCTCGACCTCGCCGAGCTCGATCCGCAGGCCGCGCAGCTTGACCTGCGAGTCGCGCCGGCCCAGGTACTCGACCGAGCCGTCGGCGCGGTGGCGGCCCAGGTCGCCGGTGCGGAACAGGCGGGCTCCGGGCGGACCGAAGGGGTCGGGCACGAAGCTCGCCGCGGTCAGCCCCGGACGGCCCAGGTAGCAGCGGACGACGCTCGGGCCGCCGACGTAGATTTCGCCGGGCACGCCGACCGGGACCGGCTGGAGGTCGCGGTCGAGCAGATAGGACCGGGTGTTGCGGACCGGTCCGCCGATGGCCGGGCGGCCGTCGCCCGGGTGGCACTCGGCCAGGTGGGACCAGACCGAGGTCTCGGTCAGGCCGTAGCCGTTGAGGAAGCGGCGCTCCGCCGACCAGGCGTCGGCCAGCTCGGCCGGGCAGGCCTCCCCGGCGACCATCAGTGTGGCCAGCGCGGGCAGGTGCTCGCCCGGCATGACAGCCAGCGCGGTCGGCGGCAGCACGGCCGCGGTGACGCGCTGCCCGCGCAGGGTACGGGCCAGGTCCGGGCCGGCCCGCAGCGCGTCCTTGGGTGCGGTCACCAGGCAGGCGCCGTTGGCCAGCGCCCAGGTCAGCTCGAAGACGCAGGCGTCGAAGCTGGACGAGGCGAACTGGAGCACCCGGTCCTGCGGCGTCGGCCGCAGGCCCTCGCGTTGCGCCTGGAGCATGTTGGCCAGGCCGTCGTGGTGCACGGTGACGCCCTTGGGGACGCCCGTCGAGCCGGAGGTGTAGATCACGTAGGCCGCGTGCAGCGGGTCGACCGCCACCTCGCGCGACTCCGTGGCCGGTTCGGCGTCGGCGGGGTCGTCGACGAGCAGCACCCGTCCGTCGAACGGCACCGCGTCCGCCAGCCCGCGCTGGCTGATCAGCACGGTCATACCGCTGTCCGCGGCCATGAAGGCGAGGCGCTCGGTCGGGTAGGCGGCGTCCAGCGGGACGAACGCGCCACCCGCCTTGAGCACTGCCAGCACCGCCCGCACCAGCTCGGGGCCGCGGTCCAGGCAGACGCCGACCGTCGTCTCCGCGCCGACGCCGAGCTCGCGCAGGCGCGCGGCCAACCGGTCGGCGGAGGCGTCGAGTTCGGCATAGCTGAGCACCGTGTCGCCGTGCGCGACGGCCGGGGCGTCCGGTCGCAGCCGGGCCTGTTCCCGGACGCAGCCGTGGAAGGTGAGCGCCGGGTTGACGGCCGTCGGCCCCTCCGCCCAGGTGACCAGGGCCTGTTCGCGGGCCGTGCCGCGCAGCGCGGGGCGGGTGGCGGGGGCCTCCGGGTCGGCGAGCATCGCGTCGAGGCACTCGCGCAGCAGGTCGGCGAGCTGCTCGGTGGTCGCGGTGTCGAAGCAGGCGGCGTCGGTGTCCAGGGTGAAGCCGCCGGGGCTGGCGTTCAGCGCCAGCGGGAAGGTGGTCCGGGCGACCTCCAGCGACTCGTCCCAGCTGTCGCCCTCCAGCCGGTGGAAGTTCACGTAGTTGAAGACCGCCTCGACCAGCGTGCCCGCGCCGGGGCACAGTTGCTGGATCCGGGCCAGCGGGACGCGTCGGTGCGGCATCAACTCCTGCTCGGCCGCGAACACGTGGCGCAGCAGGTCCAGCCAGCCGGCGCCCTCGGGCGAGGCGGGCAGGCCGAAGGGCACGGTGTTGAGGAAGAGCCCGCGCATCCGGTCCGCACCCGCGTACTCCGGGCGGCCGTTGACGACCATGCCGACCGCGTGCGGGCCCGCCGCGTCGTTCTGCTCCGCGAACATCCCCATGACGTGGTGGAACGCGGTCAGCAGCACCGTCCGCAGCGGCACCCCGGCGCGGCGCGCCAGCTCACCCAGCGGGCCGGTGAGCTGTGGGAAGGTGCGCCGGGCCTCGTAGAGGGAGCCGTCCTCGGTGGCCCGCCGGACGAAGTGGACCGGCTCCAGGTCGGCCAGGGTGCGCCGCCAGTAGGCGAGGCTCTGCTCGCTGCCGCTCGCGGCCCGCTCCAGAGCCACGTAGTCGGCGAACGCGGGCGCCTGCGGCAGAACGGGCGTGGTGCCGTCGACGACGGCCCTGCGGTGCAGGTCCAGCAGGTCGGCGATGAGCGAGGTCAGGCTCCAGCCGTCCAGCACGATGTGGCAGTCCGTCAGCACCAGCCGCAGTTCGGTGTCGGCGACGTGGAACAGGTGGATCCGCACCAGCGGTGCGGCGGCGAGGTCGAAGCGTCGGTCGAACTCGCCTGCCACGTAAGCCTGCAGGGCGGCGCGCTGGTCCTCGCGCGGCAGGCCGCGCAGGTCGCGGTAGCCGACGGGGAGTTCGGCCGTCGGGTGCACCAGCAGCGTGGGCTCCGCGTAGGAGGCCAGGTCGACGGAGGAGCGCATGATGGTGTGCGCGCGCACCACCGCGTCGGCGGCGGCCTGGAAGGCGGCGAGGTCGAAGCCCTCCGGGACGTGGACCTTCAGGTCGGTCACGTTGTGGTACGCGCCGCGGGTCGGGTCGGCCAGCATCTCGTGCAGCATCCCGGCCTGGAGGGGGGTGAGCGGGTACGCGTCCTCCAGCCCCTCGGGCAGCCGTGCGGCGTCCGCCGGGTCGAGCTGCGAGAAGGGGGCGACGGGCGCGGGCGCGTCCACGGCAGTCGTGGCCAGCCGGGCGAGGTCGGCCAGTGTGCGGGCGCGGAACACGTCAGCGACACTGAGGCCCAGCCCGCCGGCGCGGGCGAGGCCGACGACGCGCAGCGCCAGGATCGAGTCGCCGCCCAGGTCGAAGAAGTTGGCGCCGCGGCCGACCCGCTCGGTGCTCAGCACCTCCCCCCAGATCCGGGCCAGCGCCTCCTCGGTGGCGCCGACGGGCGCCTGGTAGGCGGCTCCGGCCGTCTCGTCGGCGCCCGCGACGGCGGCGAGCGCGTTGCGGTCGACCTTGCCGTTGGCGGTGATCGGCAGCTTCGGGTGACGCACGAAGAGCGCCGGGACCATGTACTCGGGCAGGTCGATCCTGAGCCGGTCGCGCACCGCCGCCGGGTCCAGCGGGCGGCCCTCGGTCGTCACCACGTGCGCGACCAGGCGCGCGCCGCCGTGCCCCTCGGTGCGGGCGACGACGCAGGCGTCGGCGATGCCGGACTGGGCCTTGAGCGCCGTCTCGATCTCGCCGGGCTCGATGCGGTAGCCGCGGATCTTCACCTGGTGGTCGGCGCGGCCGACGTAGGCCAGCTCGCCGTCGGGCAGCACGTGGACCAGGTCGCCGGTCCGGTACATCCGCCGACCGGGCGTGAACGGGTCGGCGGGGAAGCGCTCGGCGGTCAGCTCGGGCCGTCCCCGGTAGCCGCGCGCCACGCCGCCGCCCGCGACGTGCAGCTCGCCGACGGTGCCTCGCGGCGCGAGGCGGCCGTGGGCGTCGAGCACGTAGCCGTGCTGGCCGGTCAGCGGGCGGCCGATCGGGGAGCGGACGGGACCGTCCGGGTCGGCGGCGGTGACGGTGCGGAAGGTGACGTGCACGGTGGTTTCGGTGATCCCGTACATGTTGACCAGGGCCGGCCTGCCCGCGGCGCTCTCGGCGCCGCCCGCGAACCAGTCGCGGTAGTCGCGCACGTCGAACGCCTCGCCGCCGAAGACCACCACGCGCAGCGCGAGGTCCGCGACGTCGGTTCCGGCCTGGGCGAGATGGGCGCGCAGGCCCTTGAAGGCGGCCGGGGTCTGGTTGAAGACGGTGATCCGCTCCTCGCGCAGCACCCGCACCACGGAGGACGGGTCGCGCACCTCGTCCTCGGTCAGCACGACGACCCGGCCGCCGCTGGTCAGCGGGCCCCACAGCTCCCAGACGGAGAAGTCGAAGGCGGGGGAGTGGACCAGCGTCCACGCGTCGTCCGGGCCGAAGTCGAAGTGCTCGTCGGCCGCGCCGAGCAGCCAGGCCAGGTTGGCGTGGGTGAGCTCGACGCCCTTGGGGCGTCCGGTGGAGCCGGAGGTGTAGATGACGTAGGCGAGATCGTCGGCGGCCGGGGAGGCGTCCGCCTCGCGCTCGCCCTCCGGCCACCCCACGTCGCCGTCGGCGCGCAGCGGCACGATCTCGACGGGCAGCCCCTCGACGGCCGCGCCGCCGACCTCGTCTGCGATCACGTAGCGCACGCCCGCGTCCTGGACGGTGAACTCGCGGCGGGCGCGCGGGTGGTTGGGGTCCAGCGGCAGGTACGCGCCGCCCGCCCGCCAGACCGCGAGCAGCGCCACGGCCAGGTCCACGGACCGGCCGAGGCAGACGCCCACCAGCGACTCCCGGCCGACCCCGAGCGCGCGCAGCCGCCGGGCCAGCGCGGAGGCGGCCTCGTCCAGCTCGGCGTAGGTCAGGGTCCGGCCGCCGCCGCTCACCGCGACGGCGTGCGGGGTGCGGGCGACGTGCTCGGCGACGCGCTGCGGGGCGGTGCGCGGGACGGCCGCGAGCCGCGCCTCGGGCTGCGCCGGGCCCTGCGCGCCCAGCAGCCAGGCGCGTTCGGCGGACGTGAGGAGCCGGGCGGTGCTCAGCGGCGCGTCGGGGGCCTCGGCGAAGGCGCGCAGCACGGCGAGGGTGTGCGCGGTCAGCGCCTCGGCGGTGGCGGCGTCGTACAGGTCGGGGCGGTAGACCAGGACCAGCTCCAGCCGGCCCTGGTCGTCGCGCAGCTCCAGGTGCAGGTCGAACTTGGCGCTGGTCAGCTCCACCGGGAACGGTTCGGCCTGCGCGCCGCCCAGGGCGAAGCCGACCCGGCCGGCCTCGGCATGCGTGAACAGCACCTGGAACAGCGGGTTGCGGGCCAGGTCGCGCTCGGGGCTCAGCGCGTCGACCACCTGCTCGAAGGGCAGGCCCTGGTGCGACAGCGCGCCGAGGACGGCGTCGCGGGTGCGGGTCAGCAGCGCGGCCGGGGTCGGGTCGTCGGACAGGTCGGCGCGCAGCACGAGGGTGTTCACGAAGAAGCCGACCAGCTGCTCGGTCTCGGCCCGCTCGCGGTTGGCGACGACCGTGCCGAGCGACACGTCGCTCTGCCCGCTGTGGAAGGCCAGCGCGGCCTGGAAGGCGGCGGCGACGGTCATGTAGGAGGACGTGTCGGTGCGGCGGTTCAGCGCCGCCAGCGAGACGCACAGCTCCTCGGGCAGAGCGAGGCGGTGCACGGCGCCCTCGTGGCAGGGCGTGGCGGGACGTGGCCGGTCGGTGGGCAGCTCCAGCGGCGTCAGGCCCGTCAACCGGCCGCGCCAGTAGTCAAGTTCGGCGCTCTGGTCGGCGGCGCGCTGCCACACGGCGTAGTCGGTGTAGTCGATCGGCAGGGCGGGCAGCTCGGCGGGGGAGCCCTCGATACGGCCCCGGTAGAGCTCGCGCAGGTCGCGCACCAGCAGGTCCAGCGACCAGCCGTCGGAGACGATGTGGTGCATGGCGAGCACCAGCACGTGGTCCTCCGCCCCCGCGCGGACCAGGGTGGCCCGGAAGGCGGGGCCGGCGGCCAGGTCGAACGGGCGGGTCGCCGCCTCCTGTACGGCCGCGCGCACCCCGTCGCCCTCCGCCTCGACCACCGCGAGCGGCAGCCCGGTGGCGTGGACGCGCTGCATCGGCAGACCGTCCTCGGCGGGGAAGGTGACACGCAGCTGCGCGTGCCGGGCCACCAGGTCGTCGACGGCGGCGGCGAGCGCGGCCGCGTCGAGCGGGCCGGTGAGCCGCCAGGCGGCCGGCATCAGGTAGGTGGGCGCGCCAGGGTCGATCTGGTCGAGGAAGTACAGCCGCTGCTGTGGCGCCGAGAGCGGCACCTCGACCGGGCGCGGGTCGAGCCGCGGTATCCCGGTGGGCGCGACCTGGGCCGCGAGCCCGCGCAGGCGCTGCTCCAGCAGCTTGCGTGCGGCGTCGGACAGCATGGGACGGGGCTTGGCGCCCGGAGCCGAGATCGGCCGGATCTCCGAAGTGGTCATGATGCTCAGGTCCAATCCGATGTCAGGTCAGTCGGTCCACGTCAGGGACAGGTCGATCTCGTCCTCGCTCATGGCGGAGATCAGTTCCACGAGCTGCCGCTCGACCTCGGCGGCCAGCAGCTCGACGGTCGGGTGCTCGAACAGGTCGCGTACCTGGACCGGGCAGTCGAAGGCGGTCCGCAGCCGGGAGGCGGCGGAGACGGCGCGCAGCGAGTGCCCGCCGAGGGCGAAGAAGTCGTCGTGGACGCCGACCTTGGCCACGCCCAGCACCTCGGCCCAGATCTGCGCGATGACGATCTCGGTGGGCGTGCGCGGCGCGGTGAACGCCACGGGCGCCGGCGGCTCGGGCTCGGGCAGGGCGGCGGTGTCGAGCTTGCCCTGCACGGTCAGCGGCAGCTGGTCCAGCAGCACGAAGACCGACGGGACGAGGTAACCGGGCAGCTCGGCGCGGCAGTGCGCGGCCAGCTGGTCGGAGGAGAGCCCGCTGCCCGCCACGTAGCCGACCAGGGTCGGCTCGCCGCGCAGCTCGCGCACCAGCACGGCGGCGGCGTGCACGCCCGGGTGGCGGCGCAGCACGGCCTCCGCCTCGCCCGGCTCGACGCGGAATCCGCGGATCTTCACCTGGTTGTCGCTGCGGCCGACGAACTCCAGCTCCCCGCTGGGCAGTCGGCGCACCAGGTCGCCGGTGCGGTAGACGCGGCCGCCGCCGGGGCCGAACGGGTCGGGCAGGAACCGCTCGCCGGTCAGCGCCGTGCGGCCCAAGTAGCCGCGCGCCAACTCCGGTCCGCCGACCAGCAGTTCGCCGGGGATGCCGACCGGGACCAGCGCGCCGTGCGCGTCGGCCACGTAGGCGCGGCGCGAGCCGAGCGGACGGCCGATCGGGACCCGGCCCTGGACCGGCGCGTCGATCTCGTGCGCGGTCGCGGAGATGACGGTCTCGGTGGGCCCGTAGGTGTTGACGACGTGGACCTCCGGCAGGTGCCGGAACCAGGTCGCCAGCGGCCCGGACGGCAGCACCTCGCCGCCGGTGACCAGCAGCCGCAGCGACGCCAGGTCGGGTCCGACCGCTTCCAGGCGGGCGACGACCTCCTCCCAGTACGACGGCGTCAGCTCCATCACGGTGACGCCCTCGTCGCGCACGCGGGCGGCCAGCTCCTCCACCGACCACACCTCGTCCGGCCGGATCACCACCCGCGCGCCGACGCTCAGCGCGGGCAGGATCTGCTCCAGGGAGGCGTCGAAGGAGAGCGAGGCGAAGGTGAGCACCCGGTCCTCGGGCGTCAGCCGGAACAGCTCGCGGGCGGCGGCGACGTGCGCGGCCAGTGCGTGGTGCTCCACGCCGACGGCCTTGGGGCGGCCGGTGGAGCCGGAGGTGAAGATGGTGTAGGCGAGGTCGTCGGGCGCGCTCGGGTGCCGGGGTCCGTCCGCGTCCGGCCGCACCTCGTCCGCGCGCAGCAGCGGCACGTCGAGGCCTGCCAGGGCGGGCGCGGTCGCCGCGTCGGCGAGGACCAGGCCGACGCCGGCCTCGGCCAGCATGTAGCGCAGGCGCTCGGCGGGCAGCTGCGCGTCGAGCGGGACGTACATGCCGCCCGCGCGCCAGACGGCGGTCATCGCCGCCACCGACCCGGTGCCGCGTCGCACGCAGACGCCCACCGGCGTGCCGGCGGTGGCCCCGGCCGCGGCCATCGCCGCCGCCAGCCCGCCCGTCAGCGCGTCGAGCTCGGCGTAGGTCAGCCGCTCGCCCTCGCAGACCAGCGCGACCGCGTCCGGCTCGCCCGCGAGCGCGAACGGCGGTGCGGCGGCGGCCTCGACGCCCGCGGCGGCGACGAGTTCGGCGCGCTCCTCGGCCGTTAGCAGGTCGATCCGGTCCACGACCGCGTCCGGGTCCTCCAGCACCGCCTCCAGCACCCGGCCGACGTGCGCGGCGAAGCGCAGCGCGGTCTCCGGGTCGAACAGGTCGGCGGCGAACTCGACGTTGAGCGCGAAGCGGTGCGGGTACAGCAGGAAGGCGGCGGTCAGGTCGAACTTGGCCGAACGCCAGGGGAGGGTGAAGTCGCTCGCCGCGAGGCCCTCGATGCCGGGACCGCCGGTCGCGGACTCCTGCACGTCGACCATGACCTGGAAGAGCGGGTTGCGCGACAGGTCACGCTCGGGCCGCAACTGCTCCACCACGCGCTCGAACGGCACCTCCTGGTGGTCGAAGGCGTCCAGCACCCGGCCCTTGACCTGCTCCAGCAGGGCGGTGAAGGTCGGCTCGTCGGCGAGGTCGGTGCGCAGCACCACGGTGTTGACGAAGAAGCCGACGAGCCGCTCCAGTTCGGCCCGGCCGCGCCCGGTCACCGGGGTGCCGACGGCCACGTCCGTCTGGCCGGTCCAGCGGGCCAGCACCGCCTGGGTGACGGCGAGCAGCACCATGAACCGCGTCACGCCGTGCTCGCGGGCGAAGGCGTCCAGTCGTGCGCCCATCTCGGTCGGCAGGGTGAGCTCCACCGCGCCGCCCCGGCCGGACCAGCCGGCCGGACGCGGCCGGTCGGTGGGCAGCTCCAGCACCGGCACGCCCCGCAGCGCCTCGGCCCAGTGGGCCAGCTGCTCGTCCAGCGCGCCGCTGTCGGCGCGGTCGCGCTGCCAGACGGCGTAGTCGCCGTACTGCACCGGCAGCGGCGGCAGGACCGCCCGCCGACCGGCCAGCTCGGCCCGGTAGAGCTCGGTGAGCTCCTGCAGGAACACGTCCTTGGACCAGCCGTCGGTGGCGACGTGGTGGAAGACGACGACGGCGACCTGGTCCTCGGCGTCCAGCTGCCACACGCCCGCGCGGAGCATCGGCGGCCGGGTCAGGTCGAACCGGCGGGTGGCGAGCGCGTGGGCCTGGCGGCGGATCTCCTCCTCGCCCAGGCCCTCCTGGGCGTCGAACCACTCCAGCGGCACCGGCACCGGGTCGCAGACCTGCTGCACCGGACGCCCGTCGACCTCCAGCAGCGCCGTGCGCAGCACCTCGTGACGGGCTGTCATCGCATCGAGAGCGGCCTGCCAGGCGTCCTGGTCCAGGCGGCCGCGCAGCCGCCAGGAGAACCAGAGCACGTACTCGTCGCCCTGGTCCGAGGTGCGGTCCAGGAACCACAGGCGCTCCTGGGCGAAGGAGAGCGGCAGCGGGCCCGAGCGGTCCACCGGGACCACCTGCGCCCCGGCCGACTTGCGGGCGGCGGCGACCAGCGGGCCGAACTCGCGGATGCGCGGGTTCTCGAAGAGCGCGCGCAGCTCGACGTCGCGGCCCAGGCGCTCCGCGACGCGGGAGACGGCCATGGTGGCCAGCAGAGAGTGCCCGCCCAGCTCGAAGAAGCTGTCGTCGATGCCGATGCGTTCGACGCCCAGCACGTCGGCCCAGATCGAGGCGATGAGCCGCTCGTCGTCGGTGCGCGGCGCGGCGTAGCCGGCGCCGGAGGCGGAGCGGTCGGGGCGCAGGTCCGGCAGGGCGGCGCGGTCCAGCTTGCCCGAGACGGTGACCGGGAGCGCGTCCAGCACCAGGAAGTCGGCGGGCACCGCGTAGTGCGGCAGCCGTTCCGCGCACCACGCACGCAGCGCGGCGCTGTCGACGTCCTCGCCGACGACGTATCCGGCGAGGCTCTGCCCGGTGGCCGCGTCCGGGCGGACGGCGGCCGCGGTCACACCGGGGGCCGAGCGCAGCACGGCCTCGACCTCGCCCAGCTCGACCCGGAAGCCGCGGATCTTGATCTGGTCGTCGCGGCGGCCCAGGAACTCCAGGTCGCCCGAGGGCAGCCACTGCACCACGTCGCCGGTGCGGTAGAGACGGCTCCCGTCGGCGGCGAAGGGGTCCGGCACGAAGCGCTCGGCCGTCAGGCCCGGACGGCCGAGGTAGCCGCGGGCCACCTCCGGCCCCCCGATCAGCAGCTCGCCGGGGACGCCGACCGGCACCGGCTCGTCGTGCGCGTCGACCACGTACGTGCGACGCCGGCCGAGCGGGCGGCCGATCGGCACCCGGCCGTCCGCCGGTCCGGCCACGTCGAAGGTGGCAGCGGTGACGGTCGTCTCCGTCGGGCCGTAGGCGTTGCAGACCCGCACCTGCGGCACGGCCTCCCGCCAGGCGGCCAGCGCCCCGGACGGGACCGCCTCGCCGCCCAGGATCAGCAGGCGCAGCGTGGTCAGCTGCGCGGCGCTGCGCCGGTCCAGGCTGAACGCGAGCTCGGTCCAGAAGGTCGGCGGCAGGTTGACGACGGTGAGGCCGTGCCGGGCGACGGCCTCGGCGACCTGGGTGGGCAGCCACGGCTCGTCCGGGCGGATCACCACCTGCGCACCGCAGCCGAGAGCGGGCAGCAGCTGGTCGAGCGAGGCGTCGAAGCAGAACGAGGAGAAGGCCAGCACCCGGTCGTCCGCCGTGACGGCGAACCGCTCGCGGGCGGCCGCGACGTGCGCGGCCAGCGCCCGGTGCTCGACACCGACGGCCTTGGGGCGGCCGGTGGAGCCGGAGGTGAAGATGACATGGGCGAGCTCGTCCGGATGCGGGGCGTGGCGCGGCGCGTCGGCGTTCGCCACGACGGCCTCGACCCGGACGACCGGCAGCGGCGTACCGCCCGCGGCGCGCGCACGCGCGGCCGGAGCGGTACCGGAGCCGTCAGCAGGCGTCGGCGAGCCGACCGGGGCTGTGATCGCCCGATATGCGTCGGGCACGGCGTCGCCGGGCCGGAGACCGGGGTGGGCCTCGTCGGCAGTGCCCTGCGCCGCCAACTCCTCGGCGAGGAAGGCGGTCTTCTCGTCCGCGACCAGCGCGACGAGACCCGCCTCCCGCACCATGAACGCGAGCCGCTGTTGCGGCAGGTCCGCGTCGAGCGGGACGTAGACGCCGCCCGCGCGCCAGGCGCCGCCCATGGCGGCCACCGACCAGACGCCGCGCCGGACCAGCACGCCGACCGGGCCGCCCACCCCGACGCCCGCGTCGCGCAGGGCATCGGCGAGACCCCCCGTCAGACCGTGCAGCTCGCCGTAGCTGAGCGTGTTCCCGCCGCAGACGAGCGCGACCGCTTCGGCGGGACCGGCGAAGGCCACCGGGGCCGGCTCGCCAGCGGGCCGGTCGGCGGCGCGGCTCCACTCGTTCACGACGGTGTCGACGTCCACGCCCTCGCCCGCGCCCGGCAGCAGGGCCAGCCGGGACGCCAGTTCGCGTACGGGGGTCTGCGGATCGGCCAGCACCGCGCGCAGCAGCTCGACGTAGGCGGCGCTGAACCGCTCCATCGTCGCCGCGTCGAACAGGGCCGTCGCGTACTGGAGCCGGGCGGCGACGGTGCCGTCCGGGCAGAGGTTGAGGTCGAGGAAGACGTCGAGCGCCGTCCCGCCGAGCGGCGGCGGCACCAGCTCGACCTCCAGACCGGGCAGGCGCAGCTCGTGGTGGGCGGTGTTGAGCAGGGTGAACGAGGCCTGTGCCAAGGGGTGCCGGGACAGGTCGCGCTCGCCGCCGACGGCCCGCACGACGGTGTCGAAGGGAGCCTCGCAACGGGAGAGGTCCTGCAGCACGCCGGCCCGCACCCGGTCCAGCAGCGCGTCGAAGCCGGGCCCACCGGAGAGGTCCGCACGCAGCACCACGGTGTTGACGAACGGGCCGATCAGGTCGGCGACCTGGGCGCTGCCGCGGTCGGCCAGGGTGGAGCAGACGGCGATGTCGGTGCGGCCGGACCAGTGGCCCAGCAGCGCCTGGTAGACGGCGAGCAGCAGCATGTAGCGGGTCGCCCGGTGCTTGCGGGCGAGGACGTCCACCTCGGCGACGAGGTCGGCCGGGAGCCGGAAGCGCACCACGTCGCCCGCGCCGTCCCAGAAGCGCGGCCGGGGCCGGTCCGTCGGCAGGGCGAGCGGCGCCAGCCCGTCGAGGCGCTCGCGCCAGTAGCCCAGCAGCTTCTCCATCCGCACACCGCTGAGCCGCTCGGCCTGCGCGGCGGCCACCTCGCCGTACTGCAGCGCCGGGGCGGCGACGGCCTCGCCCTGGTAGCCGGCCGCGAGTTCGCGCATCAGCACGTCCCAGGACCAGCCGTCGACCGCGATGTGATGGATCGTCACCAGCAGGACGTGGTCGTCGGCCGCGAGCCGCGCCAGGACGGCGCGCATCGGGTGCTCGGTCGCGAGGTCCAGCGGACGGGCCAACTGCGCCGCGAACAGGGAGGCGACGTCCGTGGCCTCGACCCGCTCCAGCGACGAGCCGCCCGCCGGGTCCACCTGCGGCACGGGCTCGCCGCCCACGGCGGTGAAGCGGGTCCGCAGGACCTCGTGGCGGTCGGCGATCCCCGCGAGCGCGCGCTCCAGGGCGTCGGCGTCGAGGGGACCACGCAGCCGCAGGGCGAGCGGCAGCAGGGAGCCGGAGGCGTCCTTGGCGAGTTGGTCCAGGAACCAGAGCCGGCGCTGCGCGAAGGACGCGGTGCGTGGGCGGTCGTCGTCGTGCGCCCCGTCGGGGACGGCTGAGGTTGCAGTCACGGTGGGCCTCCAAGCGGTGTTTCCTGCAGACTGCCGCTCGGGCCTCACCGGCCAGTAGGGAAGAAGACGCAGCGCTGCGCGCAACCCACGCTGCGCACTCAGTTGGACCACCCAGGGGCGCGGGGGACTGCGCGAGCAACCACCCGGGGCGGATGGCCCTGCTACAGCGGGAC
>NZ_BBPP01000006.1:167722-191509 GCF_000787835.1 Streptacidiphilus melanogenes | reverse complement strand
GCCCTGCTACAGCGGGACCATCCGCACGCCGGTGGCTTGTCGCGCAGTCCCCCGCGCCCCTGGAAGCCCTGCAACTGACCGCTGCAGGAAACACCGCGTCAGCCGTAACCGTTAGGCCTCACCTCCGTCGACCTGCCGCTCGTCCACCGCGACAAAGCGGAGTTCGCTGGTGTAGGTCCGGCCCGTGTCGTCCGGCAGCCAGGTCTGCTCGGGGGTGGGCAGCATCTCGCTGATCACCACCCGCCCGTCAGGGTCCTTGCGGGCCAGGCGTCGCATCGCCTTGGCCAGGACGGTGACGTACACGGGGCTGTCGAAGTCCACGTAGAAGGGGCGGGACTCGGTCGGTGAGACGACGAAGACGAAGCGGGGGAGGCCCTGCTGCTCGCGCCACCGGCGGGCGCGGACGAAGCGCCGGCGTTCGTCCTTCTCCTCGGGGAAGCCGAGGTCCGACGCGCGCAGGCGCCACGTCTCGCGGGCGACGACCAACCGGTCGACGGTGACGCGCGGGGTGTGCTCCGCCTCGGGCAGGATCTGGAACAGGTCCATCGCCAGCGTGGTGAGCACGTGGGCGAAGACGTCGACGGCCGGGAACTCGACCCCGTCCGGCAGGACGACCCGGAGGGTGCCGTCCCGTTCCACCACGGCCACGTCGGCGCTCAGCAGGGTGCGCGGATCGGCCGGGTCGCCGGTCTGGTCGACCAGGGCGACCTGGTAGTCCTCGGGCCGCCGCAGCGCGTACTTGACCCGAGCGGAGAGCCGCGAGCGGTGCTCCTTGGGGAGCAGCGGAGTGAGCCGCGGCCCGGGGTGGTCCCGGTCGGTCAGCGCCGACAGCTCGGCGGGATTGGCGTGCTGGTGGACGAAGAGCGACGCGCCGAGCGTGTTGGAGGCCAGGTGCAGCTCGCCGAGGACGAGCTGGAACTCGCCGCGCTCGATCGCCTCCGCGCCCCCGGCCGCGATCATCACGTCCGGGCTCAGGTAGCGCGCGGCGGTCCAGCCCGGCCCGTCCTCGACGGCGAACCGCTCCGCGACGGCTGCCGCGACCTCCGTCAGCCCGCGGTCGACCCGGCGCGCCCCGGGCTCGGGGCCAAGGATCGCCCGCCAGTGCTCCTGGAACTGCTGTTGGAGCCGCTGCGCCGCCTCGCGGGCGTCGCCGTGCAGGATCGGCATGCAGGCGAACCAGAACGACGCCAGGTCCACCGGCCCCTGCGCGGCGAGCCTCGCGTGCACGCCGTTGGCCGCCTCCATCACCTCCGCCGCCAGCCGGGCGGTGAGCCACCCGGCCGCCGTGAACAGCGGCTCCAGCGAGGCGGCCAGCACCCCGGCGACCTCGCCGCCGATCCGGGCCGTCGCGGCGCGACGGCAGTCGGAGTAGACCAGCGCCCGGCAGGGCGCCGTTCCGGCCGACTTCTCCCGCACCGCGGCGGTCTCGGTCAGCTCGACGAACTCCCGCTCCAGCAGGGACATCGCGGCCACGACCTGGTCCGCTCCCTGCGCGGCGCGCACCCGTTCGCGTCCGCGTTCCAGCAACGCGAGCCCGTGCAGTCCGCGTTCGCGCAGCCCGACGTCGCCGACGGTGTCGAGCCAGGCGCGCAGCCATTGTTCGGGCCGGGTGGCGGCCGGGACCTCCAGGCGCCATACCGCCCAACGGCGGCGCACGAGTTGGTCCAGCAGCGCCGGGACGTCCAGCCCGGGCAGCTCCTCGGCGAGCCGGCGGGCCGTGCGGACGCCGTCGCAGCGGGCCAGTACGGCCGTCAGCTCGGCGCCCGCCTGCTGCGGCGGGCGGCCCGGCACGATCACCCGGTCGCCGTCGGGGCGGACGAAGGGCACCCGCCTGGGCGCCGTCCACTCCCCCGCGGCCGGGTCGGCGGCGAGGCTCGCGGCGAGCGCGTCCACCGCCCAACCGGCGAAGTACAGTTCGGTCGCGGCGACCAGACCCTCGCCCGGGTCGACGCGGACGCCCGCACCGGCCTCGGGATCGAACCGGCCCCAGCCGACGGGCCCGAAGAAGCCGATGGTGTCGTTCTTGACGCAGAAGCGCTGCCAGTAGTGCGCGACCAGCTCCTCGCGCTGACGCGGCATGCTGGTGCGTCCGGCGGCGGTCGGGGTCCAGTTGAGGAACGGCTTGATGCCGGAGTCGAGCACGGGCCGGTTCTGCCACGCCACGGCCTCGCGGAAGGCGGGGGTGCGCGCGATGTCCTGCAGCGTGTGCGCGGTCGCGACGGCGGCCTCGTCGAACCCCTCGGCGAAGGCGTCCCAGTCGGGGCCGGTCAGGGCGTCCGTGGGGCCGAACTTGTCGGCCGCCTCGGCCAGGCCGGCGGGCGCCAGGCGCAGCACCCCCTCGGCCGGGAACCCCGGGCCGCGCAGGGCGAACTGCTCCCACAGCCGCCAGCGGCCGCCGGGCAGACGGATCTCGGTCACCTCGGGTCTCCTCCTCCCTTCCGCCGTCCGGTCAGGCCTGAACGAGGTCTGCTTCGACGACCTCCGCCAGCTCGCCCGGGCACGGGTAGGCGAAGACCAGCGCGACGGGGATCTCGGCGCCCAGCGCCTCCTGGAGCCGGCTGGTGATCTGGAAGGCGGTGAGCGAGTCCCCGCCGTTCTCGAAGAAGTCGCTGTCCTGGTCCAGGCCGGAGACTCCGAGGGCGTCCTGGTAGACGGAGACGACCAGGTCGACGATGCTGGTGGCGGAGGCGGTGGTGACGGTCATGGCTACTGCTCCTTGGACGAGTTGGGACGAGCGAGAGAGAGCGTGACGCGGGGCGGTCACGCGGGCAGGACGGGTGCGAGCCGCGTGGCGCGGGCGGCCGCCGCCCGCAGCGCCGCGGGTGTGTTGCCGCCGGAGACGACGGCGACGGCGTGCTCCGCGCCGCGGTGCCGCAGCGCTCCCGCGACGGCGACCGCCCCGCTGGGCTCCGCCTCGACGCCGTGGGCGGCGAGCAGGGCGACCGCGGCGAGGATCTCCGCGTCGGTGACCTCGACGACGGCGTCGACGCGGTCGCGGACGATCGGGTAGGTGACCACGCCCGGCTGCTGGCCGCGCAGTCCGTCCGCGACGGTGTCGCTGGGCGGCAGCCGCAGCGGCTGTCCGGCGGCGAGCGAGCGGGCGTAGCGGGGTGTGGTGGCGGGCTCCACGCCGACCACCCGCACGGGGCGGTTCCACGCCGCGAGGCAGACCCCGGCCAGCAGCCCGCCGCCGCCCGCCGGCACGTAGACGGTCTCCACCCCGGGCGCGTCGGCCAGGATCTCCCGGCCCACGGTGCCCTGCCCGGCGACGACCAGCGGGTGGTCGGAGGAGGGGATCAGCACCGCGCCCGTCTGTACGGCCAACTCCCGTGCCCGTTCTTCGCGTTCCGCGACTCCGCCGGCCACCGGGAGGGTCCGCGCGCCGAGCGCCCGGATCAGGGCGGCCTTGTCCGGGTTGGCGCCCGCGGCCATCACGACCGTGAGCTCGACGCCGAGGTCCTGGGCGAGCCGGGCCAGAGCGATGCCGTGGTTGCCCGAGGAGCCCGTGACGACGGTCCGTGCGCCGAGTGCCAGCACCGCGTTGGTCGCGCCGCGCAGCTTGAACGAGCCGCTGTGCTGGAGGTGTTCGGCCTTCAGCCGCAGGCCCGGCAGGAACGGCAGCAGGGGGGTGCGGCGGGCGCGGTCGACGAGCCGGACGGCCGCGTGCTCCACCTCGACGGGGTCGACGAGTCCGGGCCTGGGCAGCAGTCCGGGCCGGGGCAGGGCGAGCAGGGTGTCGGCGGTCATCGGGCCGCTCCCGTCTGCGCGAGCGCGGTGCGGTCGGTCTTGCCGCCGCGCGTGGTGGGCAGCGTGGTCAGCCGCACGAAGCGGCGCGGCATCAGGTGCGGCGGCAGTGTCCGAGCCAGGTGGAGCCGCAGCGCCGGGTCGGACGTGCCGTCCAACTCGCCGGTGACGTGCGCCACCAGGAAGACCCGGCCCTGCGCGTCCGTGTCCGAGATGACGACCGCCCCCGTGACGGCGTCATGGGACAGCAGCGCGCCCTCGATCTCGGCCGGGTCCACCCGGTAGCCGCGGATCTTGATCTGCCGGTCGCCGCGCCCGAGGTAGGACAGTCCCTCGGGACCGAGCCGGGCCAGATCGCCGGTCCGGTACAGCCGCGCCCCGGGTGGGCCCAGCGGGTCCGGTACGAAACGCTCGGCGGTGCGGCCGGGCCGGTCGCGGTAGCCGCGGGCGACGCCCGCACCGCCGATGTACACCTCGCCCGTCCGGCCGTGGCGGACCGGCACGAGGGACTCGTCCAGGAGCCGCACCACGACGCCGTCGAGCGGGGTGCCGACGATGTCGGCCTCCGTCGCCGGCTCGGCGGGCACGGCGTAGCGGGTGGAGGTCATCGTGCACTCGGTCGGCCCGTACTGGTTGACCAGCCGACCGCGGACCAACGCCCGCCCACCGGCCGTCAGATACGGACGCAGCGACTCACCGCTGGAGACCACCAGCCCGACGCCGTCGAGCAGTTCGGTGGCGTCCGGGCGTCCGGCGAGGTGCGAGAGGAACGACGGGGTCACGCTCAGCAGCGTGTTGACGCCGTGCCGCCGCACCGCCGCACCGAAGGACTCCGGCCGCAGCACGTCGCCGCGCGGCAGCAGCACCAGCCGCCCGCCGGCCAGCAGCGGCGCGAACGTGTCCCGGATGGAGGCGTCGTAGCCCAGCGGCGCGACCTGGAGGGCCACGGTGTCAGGGCCCAGCCCGTAGTCGCGCACGACGAACCGGAGGTAGTTGTCCAAGCCGCCGTGTTCGACGAGCACGGCGCTCGGCTCACCGGTGGTCCCCGAGGTGTGGCTGACATACGCCAGCCCGCTCGGCTCGACCCGCACGGCGGCCTCGGCGTCCGCGAAGGGCACCGCAGGGTCGGTGTGCGCCCGGCGCGGCGCGGCGACCGATGGCCCGGACGCCGCCTGCGACGTGCCCGACCGGATCGGCGCGGGCGGCTGCGCCGGCAGGCTCGCCCCCGGCGGAGCGCAGGGCTCAGCCGGGTCGGCGTGACCCGGGCCTGCGGCGGTCGCCGACGGTCCAGGTATCTCCGACGGCCCGGACGGCCGCGGCGGCGTGCTCGCCTCCCGGGGAAGCAGCACCGTCGGTCCGGGGATCGGCAGCCCCAGCCGGGCGACCAGCTCGGGCTCGGCCGCCAGCAGCAGCTCCGCGCCGCCGCTGCGGACCAGCGCGGCCAGCCGCGCCGGCGGCTGCTCGACATCCAGCGTGAGGAACGCCGCCCCGGCGCGCAGCACGGCGGCCATGGCCACCACCGCGTCCGGGCCGCGCTCCACGGCCACCGCGCAGACGCGTTCCGGCCCGGCCCCCGCCGCACGCAGCAGGCGTGCGGCGGCGTCGATCCGGTCGGCGAGCTCGCCGTAGGTCGTGTCCGCGTCCGACGTGGTCAGCGCCACCCGGCCCGGGTCCGCGGCGGCGTGCGCCGCGATCTCGTCGACGAAGGTGCGCATCACGACGCGCCGTCCCGAACGCCAGGGGCCGTCTGGTCCACGGCCACGAAGCGCAGCTCGCTGGTGTAGGCCAGGCCCTCGTCGTCGGTCAGCCAGGCCTGCTCCGGTGTGGGCAGCATCTCGCTGACCTTCAGCCGGGCGTCCGGGTCCTTGCGGGCCAGCCGGCGTGCCGCCTTCGCCAGGATGGTGAGGTAGACGGGGCTGTCGAAGTCGACGTAGAAGGGCCGCGGCTCGGCCGGCGAGACGACGAAGACGAAGCGCGGCAGCTCGCGCTCACGCTGCCAGTGCCGGGCCCTGACGTAGCGTCCGGCCTCGGTCTTCTCCTCGGCGAAGGCCAGCTCGGTGACGGGGATCTGCCAGGTCTCGCGGGCCACCACGACCTTGTCCACGGTGATCCGGGGCGTGTGGTCGCCCTCCGGGTGGATCGTGAACCGGTCCATCACCTTCTGGGTCAGGGTGTTGGCGTACGCGTCCAGCAGCGGGAAGCGCGTGCCGTCCGGCAGCACGACCTGCAGGCGGCCGTCCTCGCCCTCGGCGACCTCCACGTCGGCGCTGAGCGCCGTGTGCGGCCGGTAGGGGTCGCCGGTCTGGTCGACCAGCGCCACCACGTGGTCCTCGGGACGGTCCAGCGACGGGCGGCTGCGCGCCGACCACTTGATCGGCAGCTCCTTGGCCAGCATCGGCAGCAGGCGCGGGCCCGCGAAGTCCCGCGAGGTCTCCGCGATCAGCTCGTCGCGGTCGGGGTGCTGGTGGACGAAGAGCGAGGCGCCCATCGTGTTGAGCGCGCAGTGCATCTCGCCGAGCACCAGCTCGAACTCGCCGCGCGCCACCGCCTCGGCGTTCTCGGCCAGCACCAGGAGGTCCGGGCTGAAGTAGCGGGCCAGCGACCAGCCGGCGCCCGGCTCGCCGAACTCCTCCGCCACCCGCTCGGCCAGCTCCGCCGAGCTCAGCCGCACCCGGCGCACGCCCTCCGGAATCTCCAGGATGCGGGCCCACTTGGCGCGCAGTTCCGCCTGTATGGCGGTGATGTCGGCCTTGGACATCGGGTGCGGCGAGGGCAGGCACTCCAGCCACAGGGAGCCGAGGTCGACCGTCCGGCGGCCGTCGGGCTCGCGCAGCCGCTGCCAGGCCCGCAGCCGCTGCCAGGCCTCGCGGAGGCGGCCCTCCATCACCTCGGCGAAGCGGTTGGTCATCCACCGGGCCGCCGTCAGGCACAGCTCCAGCGGGGCGAGTTCGTCCAGCAGCGCGGTGCCCAGCGTCGCCGTCGCAGCGCGGCGTGAGTCGCTGTAGACCAGGCCGCGGCAGGGCGCGGTCCGTTCGCCCTTGGCGCGCTGCGCCGCGGTCGCGGTCAGCTCGGCGAAGTCCTCCTCCAGCGCCGCCACGGCGGCCGTCAGCGCGTCCGCGTCCATGCCGGCGGCCTGCACGGCGTCGCGGCCGCGCTCCAGCACGTCCAGCTTGGCCAGCGCCCGCTCCCGCGGACCGGCGTCGCCGACCCGCTCCAGCACGGCGCGCAGCGCCTGCTCGGGGTAGGTGCTCGCGGGGACGTCCACCTGCCAGCGCACCCAGCGCTTGCGGGCCAGTCGGCGCACCGCGTCGAGCACCGCCTCCGGGCTCTCGCCAAGCGACCCGGCGATCACCGCGGCGGTGCGGGTGCCGTCGCAGAGCTCCAGCACATCCCGGTCCAGCTCGGGGATCTGCTGCGGCGGGCGGCCGGGCACCCGGACCGTGCTGTCCACGACGCGGACGAAGGAGATCCGGTAGGGCGGCATCCAGGCCATCAGCTCCGGGTCCTCGCCCAGCGACTTCGCCAGCGCGTCGATGCCCCAACTGGCGAAGTACACGCGGGAGGCGGCTAGGAACCCCTGACCGGGCGCGCCGGGCGCGACCTCGATCCCGCGGGTGGAGAGGTCCCAGCGCCCCCAGCCGACCGGGCCGAAGAAGCCGATGGTGTCGTTCTTGACGCAGAAGCGCTGCCAGTAGTGCGCGACCAGTTCCTCGCGCTGGCGCGGCATGCTGGTGCGGCTCGCGGCGGTCGGGGTCCAGTTCAGGAACGGGGCGATTCCGGTGCGCAGCACGGCCGGGTTCTGCCAGGCCACGGCGGCGCGGAAGCGCGGTGTGGCGGCGATGGTCTGCAGCCGGCGGGCCGTCTCGACCGCGGCCACGTCGACGGCGGTGGTGAACTCGTCCCAGTCGGGGCCGGTCAGGGCGTCCCCGGGGCCGAACTTGTCCGCCGCCTCGGCCAGTCCGGCCGGGGCCATCCGTAGCACGCCCTCGGCGGGGAAGCCGGGGCCGCGCAGCGCGAAGTGCTCCCACAGCCGCCACCTCCCACCGGGCAGCAGCACGTTCTCGGGGTCGTCCGACGGCATGGCGGGACTCCTTCCATGGGTGCGGTGAGGGTCGGGGCGGCCGGTCCACCCGGCCCGCCGCGGTTGGTCCGCCGCGGCCGGATCCGGCCTTCAAGCACCCTGCCGTCGCCGCGCACCCCGGCGACAGAGAAGAACCGGCAGTCACGACCGCGACGCCGGCCGCGTGTTCGCCCCTGTCCGCGCCCGCCCGTTCCCGGGCACGCTGGGCCCGTCGCCGCGGCGACCGTTCATCGACCCGACCGGGGAGGAGCCCAGCGCATGACCACCGTTCAGGAACCCGAGTACCTCGTCGTCCACAACGACGAGGAGCAGTACTCCATCTGGCGCGCCGACCGCGAGCTGCCCGCCGGCTGGCACGCGGAGGGCACCAAGGGCCCGCGCCAGTCCTGCCTCGACCACATCGACCAGGTCTGGACGGACATGCGCCCCCTCAGCCTGCGTCGGCGCATGCTCGCCTCCGAGTCCGCCTGACGGCCGGGCGGGTGATGTCGTGACGGGCCGCGGATGGCGCGGGGGCGTGGCCGGACCACGGTGGGAGGGTGGGAGGCGACTCGGGGCGGCCCGTCGTCAGGGGCCGCCATGTCTCCCGGAGAGGTGATCGACGATGGCCGGCAGGGAACCCGTCGAGGTGGCCAACCTCGACCGCTACGGCAATCCGCCCCTGGCCTGGAGCCGGGCACAGGACGCGCTCATCGCCGCCATGCCCAGCCCCGCCGTCACGTCCTTCCTGGGGACGGTGCGTCCGGACGGCCGGCCCAGCGCGGCCGGCGTCGGCGCGGTCTGGCGCGACGAGGGGCTGTACTTCACCAGCGGTCCCGGGGCGCGCAAGGCGCGCAACCTCGCGCGGAACCCGATGTGCACCTTCTCGGTGCGGCTCGGCGGGATCGACGTCGTGGCCGAGGGCGAGGCCGCGCGCGTGACCGACCCGGAGACCCTGGAGCTGATCGCGGCGGTCTACGCAGGGGCGGGGTGGCCCGCCGAGGTCGAGGGTGACGGCTTCACCGCGCCGTTCAATGCGCCCAGCGCCGGTCCTCCGCCGTGGCATCTGTACCGGATGCGGGTCCGCACCGTCTTCGGCGTCGCGACCGAGGAGCCCTACGGCGCGACGCGGTGGCGTTTCGAGGACTGAAACGGGTCGCCGGTGGGCGTTGACCTTGGTGGGTCGAAGGAGGATAAAAGGAGCATAAGGGACTCCGGGGTCCGTCCCGGAGCCCGGTTCGAGTTTTCGAAGAAGGCGAAAACCGTGGCTGATCTCTTCCACCGCCAATCGGACATGGCGGGACACCCGGATCTCGCGGAGATGCGCGAGCGCTACGCGCGCATCGAGTCGGCGCGAGGCGCGACCGCGTTGGACGGCCTGGTGCTGCTCACCGGCCTCTACACCGCGATCTCGCCCTGGGTGGTGCACTTCAACTTCACCAACCCCAACCTTCGGACCAACAACCTGCTCCTGGGCATCACCCTGGCCGTGATCGGGATGGCCCTGGCCCTCGCGCCGGAGCGGATGTACCGGATGAGCGGCGTCGTCGCCGTGATCGGGGTCTGGATGATCATCTCGCCGTGGGTGGTGACCGTGGGCCACACGGCGACGGCGGGGATCATCTGGAACAACGTGTTGATCGGCGCCGTGTGCTGCCTGCTCGGGCTCGCCGCCCTGGGCATGGTGCGCCAGACCACCCGCGCCCCGGCCGCGGGCGGATAGCCCGGTCCGTGCGTTCCGCCGGTTCGGCGGCCCACCCGTCACGGGTGGGCCGCCTCTCGCTTTCCCCCGGGTGGTGCCACGGTCGTGCCGCGCCGGACCGGAGGGAGCATTCTGGAGGGCGAGGGCGCGCTTCCGCTCAGGATGTGAGGGCATGACCGCATCGCAGCGCCGCGAAACCGCGACCGAGACGGCGACCGAGGCCGAGACAGCGACCGGGACCGAGAGGGTGACCGAGACCGAGACGGTGATCTGGACGGAGGGGCTGACCAAGGTCTACCCGCGCTCGTCCGTCCCCGCCGTGGACGGGCTGGATCTGGCGGTGGGCCGGGGCGAGCTCTTCGGACTGCTCGGCCCGAACGGCGCGGGGAAGACCACCACCGTCGGCATGCTCACCACCCGCGTCGTCCCGACCGGCGGCCGGGCGCTGATCGGCGGGATCGACGTCGTCGCCCGGCCGACACTGGTCAAGCAGCTGATCGCGGTGGTGACGCAGCAGAACACCCTGGACCGGTCGCTGACCGTGCGGGAGAACCTCTACTTCCACGGCCTGCTGTTCGGCATGACGTCCCGGCGCGCCCGGTCCGCGGCGGACGCGCTGCTCGAACGCTTCCGTCTGGCCGGCCACGCGGACGACCCGGTCTTCGTGCTCTCGGGCGGGATGGCCCAGCGGCTCATGGTCGCCAGGGCGATCCTGCACCGGCCCGCGGTGCTCTTCCTGGACGAGCCGACGGCCGGACTCGACCCGCAGAGCCGGCTCGCCCTGTGGGAGGTGCTGGCCGAGCTGGTGGCCGAGCGGCAGACGATCCTGCTCACCACCCACAACATGGAGGAGGCGGACCGCCTCTGCGACCGCGTCGCCATCATCGACCACGGCCGGATCCTGGCCCTGGACACCCCGACGGCGCTCAAGCGCGGCATCGAGGCCGACGCCCAGGTGACGGTCCAGCTCGCCGGAACGGGCCCCGAGGCCGCGGCGGGCACGGCGACGACAGCCGACGGGCGGGGCGACGCCCTGGCGGCGCTGCTGGCGCGCACCGTGCCCGGCGTGGTGCGCACCCGGGTCGCCGACGGCCGGGTGGAGCTGCAGGTCAACGGCGGTGACCGGCTGCTGCCGCGGGTGCTCGCGGCCGCCGAGTCCGGCGGCTTCGACATCGCTGACCTGTCCGTGGCCGAGACGACCCTGGAGACCGTCTTCATCCGACTCACCGGCAAGGAGCTGCGGGACTGATGAGCACCGACACCTTTGCGGTGACCAGCGCGGGCGACGGCCCGTCGGTCGCGGTGATCCAGCCCCCGCGTTCGAGCGGTGCGGCGAGCCGGGCCGCGCTGCGGGCGCTGATCCGACGCGACCTGACCGTGCTGCGCAAGAACTTCTGGGAGTTCGTCGGCCGCACGCTGATGCAGCCGCTGCTGCTCGTCTTCGTCTTCCTCTACGTCTTCCCGACGATCGGCCAGGGCGTCGGCGGAGCGGGCGGCCGGGCCGGGGAGTCGGACTTCGCCACCGTGCTGGTGCCGGGCGTGGTGGCGATCTCGATCATGTTCCAGGGCATTCAGTCGGTGGCCATCCAGCTCTCGCAGGAGTTCGGCTACACCCGCGAGATCGAGGACCGGGTGCAGGCGCCGTGTCCGATCTGGCTCGTCGCGGTCGCCCGCGTGCTGTCGGGCGCGACGCAGGCGCTGATCTCCGCGCTCATCGTCTTCCCGATCGCCGCGGTCGTCCACGCGCCCGGCGTGCACGCGCACCTGACCGTGCACTGGTGGATCGTGGTCACCCTGATCCCGCTGGCCTGCGTGGCGATGACCTCCCTCGGGCTGGTGCTCGGAACCACCTTCGAACCACGCAACATCGGCCTGATGTTCGGCTTCGTGGTGCTGCCCCTGGTCTTCCTGGGCGGGACCTACTACCAGTGGACCCGGCTGGGCGCGGTGAGCGTCGACGGCTTCCACTGGCTCCAGGTGCTGGTCCTGGTCAACCCGCTCATCTACATCGCCGAGGGCATGCGCGCCGGCCTGACGAACGCGGCCCACATGCCGCTCGTGGTCGTCTACCCGGTGCTGATCGCCTTCCTGGCGCTCTTCCTCGGCGTCGGCCTGCGCAACTTCCGTCGCCGGGTGCTGTCGTGAGGCCCGTGCGGGAGGCGTCGCGGGACCGATCGTGCCACGGTTCGCGCAACGATTCGGTGGCGCGGCCGGAACGTGGCTGTGACGTGGGCGCCGCAACCCGGGGCGGGACGGGAACCGTCCATCCGGGCATGAAGAGCATCTCCGCATTCGGCATACTCGCGGCCTCGGCCCTCTGTCTCACGCTCTCCGCCTGCAGCAGCGGAGCCGGCTCCACGGGCTCGGCGGGCGCGCCCACCACCTCCGTCTCAGCCGGCGCGAACGGCTCGACCGGCGCGACGGGTTCCACCGGGACCGGCGGGTCGACCGGTTCGACGGCCGGATCCGCCACGGGCGGGACCGCGGGCGGCGCCACCACCGGCGGCACCGGCACCAGCGGGGGCAGCACGGGCGGCTCCGGCGGCTCGACGGGTGGCGGTCTCGCGGCTTGCACCGGCTCGCAGGTCACCGTCGGCGTCGGCCAGGGCGGCGCTGCCACCGGCCACCTGGAGGTGCCCCTCCTCTTCACCAACATCAGCGGCACGTCCTGCACCCTCTACGGCTACGCCGGGGTCGCCGGGCTCGACGCCAACGGCAAGCAGGCCGTCCAGGCCACCCGCACCCTGCGCGGCTTCACCGGCGGCCTGGCCCAGGGCGCGACCGCGCCCTCCACCATCACCGTCCCCGCCCACGGCCGGGCCTCCGCCCTGCTGGAGTGGACCGACGTGCCCGAGGGCAACGCCACCTCCTGCCCGACCTACACCAGCGTCCTGGTCACCCCGCCCGGCACCAAGACCTCCACCCGCATCGCCTCGATCCAGCCCACCGCCTGCACCCTCCAGATCCACCCGGTCGTCTCCGGCACCACCGGCGACCAGCAGTGACCCACCCGCGCCGGATGCCGACCCGCGCCGGATCCCGGCGGGCCGCCCTGCGCGGACGTCAGGGCGATCCCGGCGCGGTGGGTTCGCCCGTGGCGGGATCCGCCTCCGGGAGGGCGGCCGCGGCGTGTTCCGCGGCTGCCCCGACTGCGGGGGTCTGCTCCGGCGTCGGACGCTCGGGGCCGGCGTGCGGCAGCCGGCGGACCGACCGGAGGGTGAGCGGGAGCAGCGCGAACGCCATGGACGCCAGGCCTGAGACCGCCGTCGCCGTGTGGGGCCCGAACGCGGCGGAGGCCGGTCCCACCGACAACTGGCCGACGGGGATCGCGATGTAGGAGAAGAGGTCGTCGTACGCGGCGACCCGGGACAGCAGACGCTGCGGCACGTGCTCCTGCAGCGAGGTGTCCCAGCCGATCGACGCGACGGCCGAACCCAGCCCGGCGACGAACGCGGTGGCGAGCAGCCACGGCAGCGGCAGCCGCACCCCGAGCGCCACCAGCGGCAACCCGAGCAGCACGCTCATCAGTTGGCTGAACGCCAGGAGCCGTTTCACGTGCAGCCGGTAGAGAATGCTGCTCATCAGCAGCATGCCCGCGCCGCGCACGCTCAGCAGCAGGCCCCACGTCGCGGCCGAGCCCGCCCGTGCGGTGAGCTCCGGTCCGAGGATCTGCCAGGTGCCGGTCTGCACCAGGTTCACCCCGCAGAAGGCGAGCGTCACCGGCCAGAGCCAGGCCGTGCCGCGGAACGCGGCCCAGCCCTCGCGCAGGTCGCGCACGAGGTGCCGCCGTGCGGTTCCGGCCGGGTCCGGAGCGGCTACCGGCCCTCCTCCGGGCCCCGGCGGACCCGGCGGACCGAGCAGACCCGGCGGACTCGACGGGAGACGCCACAGGCAGCCGGCGGCGAGGAGGTAGCTCAGCGCATCCAGCGCGATCGCCGCGCCGCCGCCCGTCGCCACGACGAGGACGCCGGACACGCTCGGGCCGAGCACCCTGCTGCCGTTGCGGACCGTCCCGAGCAGCGCGTTCGCGCGCTGGATCTGGTCGGGCGGGACGAGCTCCGGGACCAGGCCGCGCAGCGCCGGTGTCGTGAACGCCGAGAGCAGCCCGCCGAGCAGCTCCAGGCCCGCGATCGTGCCCAGCGTGTAGTGGCCGGTCAGCAACAGCGCGGCGACCGCGCCCTGGGTCAGTGCCGCGCCGAGGTTGGACACGACCAGCACGGCCCGTCGCGGCAACCGGTCGGCGACCGCGCCGCCGATCAGCAGGAAGCCGAGCAGCGGCAGCATCCGCGCGGCCAGCACGATGCCGAGGTCGCCGGCGTGGCCCGAAGCGTCGAGCACGGCGAAGGCCAGCGCCACCGGCGCCATCGAGCTGCCGAGGAGGGAGACGGTCTGTCCGGCGAAGAACCAGCGGAAGCCCGCCCGACGCAGCGGGGAGGCCGAGGTGGGTGGAGTGAGCACCGGCCACACCCTGCCCGCCTCGCCGGGGCGGCACTAATCTTTCGCCTACGGCCGAAAGTTCCGCCGAAGTCCGAGCGCTCGCCGATGGGCGAAGGCGGGCTGCGGAGCGGGGCGAAGCGGAACGACGAGGGCGCGAGGGTGCGCGGGAGCGAGAGGAGGGCAGCGCACGTGGTGCTGTTGCGCCTGGACTCGCTCGCGCTGTCACGCTCGCGGTTCGCGCTCTCGCCCGCCGCCGAGACGCTGGGCGCGCTGATGGCGCTGTCGCGCCCGTGCGTCGATCCGTGGCTCGCCCCCTGGCACGCCCGCCACCACGCCGCACTGCGCGCGGCCCTCGCCGCCGACCCCTTCGCCGACGGCCTGGTCCGGCTCGTCGGCTCGACGAAGTACCTGCCCGACCAGGTCTGCCTGCCGCCGACCGACGGCATGCGCACCCGCCTCGAGGACGAGCTGGCGCGGATGCGCGCAGTCCCGGACGCGGCCGTCGTCGAGAGCGTCCGGCTCGCGGTCGCGGCGAGCTGGGAGGAGCACGACGTCGCCTCCTGGCTCACCGGTCGCGACTTCGCCGCCCGCACCGCCGAGCTCTTCCGCCGGACCTGGGACGCCCACCTCGCCGAGGACTGGCCCCGCCGCCGGAGGCTGCTGGAACGCGACGTCACCTACCGCGCCGGTCTGCTGGCCGCCTACGGCTGGCCGCACGCGCTGGAACGGATGGCCCGCCGGACCGCCTGGATCGGCGCCGACGCCATCCGGTTCAGCGACCGGCCCGGCCCCGACCGCGTCGTCGGCGCCGACGGCATGCTGTTCGTCCCCTACACCGGCGTCGGAGGCGGCTCCTGGCTCTGCGAGGCGCCCGACCGCCCCTACGCGATGGTCTACCCGGCGCGCGGCCCGGGGGCCGAGCCCTCCGCCCCGGCGGACGACCGGGACCGGCGCGACCGCGCGCTGGGACGGCTCCTCGGCGTCGGCCGCGCCGCGATCCTGCGTTCGTTGGCGCGCCCCGCGACGAGCAGCGAGCTCGCGGCGGAGCTGGGTCTCTCGCTGGGCACGGTCGGCGGCCACCTCGCGGTCCTGCGCGAAGCCGAACTCGTGCTGGGGGCGCGCGTCGGACGCCGTGTGGTCTACCGTCGCACCGAGGCCGGCGAGGTGCTCGCCACGGGGACGACGGGGGAACGCCATGACGACGGAATCGAAGGGTTCGAAGGGTTCGACGGGATCGTCAGGGACGGGTAGCGCACCGGTCGCCCAGGGCGGGGACCGTGCCGAGCGGGTCCGCGGCTGCCTGCTCGGCGGCGCGCTGGGCGACGCGCTGGGCTGGCCGGTGGAGTTCCAGCGCCTGGAGAGAATCCTCGAACGCCACGGCACGGAGGGGGTGGGCTCCCTGTGGAGCCCCCGCGGCGCTCTCGCCGAGGTCACCGACGACACGCAGATGACCCTCTTCACCGCCGAGGGCCTGCTCCTGGCCGACCGGCCGACGCCGGAGTCGGTCCTGCCCGCCGTTCACGCCGCCTACCGGCGCTGGCTGCGCACGCAGTGCGAGGCCGCGCCGAAGCCGGACGCGACCGGCCTGCTCGCCGAGGCCTGGCTCTACGCCTCCCGCGCCCCGGGCAACGCGTGCCTGTCCGGACTGGAGGCACACGCCGAGCCGCCCACGTCCGTCCCCGTCCCGGCAGGCGAGCGCGGCCCGGTGAATCCCGACTCCAAGGGCTGCGGCACGGTGATGCGCTCCGCACCCTTCGGCCTGCTCGGCCTGGGCGCCGACCGGGCTTTCCAACTCGCTTCGGACTGTGCGCAGCTGACGCACGGACATCCCACGGGCTACCTCGCGGCGGGCGCCTTCGCCGCGCTCGTCGAGCGGTTGGTCGCGGGCGTCGAACCGCGGACGGCGGTCGCCGCGACGATCACCCAGACGGCGGCCTTCGCCGGCGCGGCGGAGACGGTGGCCGCGCTGGAACGGGCCGTCCGACTGGCGTCGGAGGAGCAGCCCGGCTTCGAGACCGTGGAGCGGGTCGGCCTCGGCTGGATCGCGGAGGAGTGCCTGGCGATCGGCGTGTACGCGCTGCTCGCCGCCGCCGCGGTCGGCCCCCGGCGGGCACTGACCCTGTCCGTCACCCACTCCGGCGACAGCGACTCCACGGGCGCCGTCTGCGGCAACCTCCTCGGCGCGGCCTACGGCACGGCCTCGCTCCCCACCGACTGGCGGGCCCAGGTCGAGGGCCGGGACACCCTGCTGCGGATCGCCGACGAACTCCTCGCCCACACCTGAGCCGAGTGATCGCGGGCCGCCGAGAGGCCGTGCCACCGGGGTGCAGGGCCGGCGAGCGGCGGAGCCGCCGAGCCGCCGAGCCGCCGAGCCAGGTCCGCCTCGCGCACGCCCACGCCCACGGTGGTGGCATCTCCGGGCCGGTACCGCCCCGAGGCGCCTGCATCCGTCCTGAGCAGGGCGAGAGGACTGGGCGCCGCCACCGTGTCTCCGGCCGGTTCCCGCGGGCGTCGCGCCACACTGGACGGGTAGGGGATCACCGAACCGGGAAGGGGCCGGACCAGATGCCGCAGCGCACGCCGGAGGCCGAGGATTCCGCACCGCCGCCGCTGTCCCTCGCCGAGGTCGAGGAGATCGCCCGCACCGCGCACGCGGAGCAGGTCGACAAGGCGGGCCGCCCCTACGTCGGGCACCTGGCGGAGGTCGCCGCCGGCACCGCCCGGCACGGCGGTGACGAGGCGCAGGTCGCGGCGGCCTGGCTGCACGACGCCGTCGAGGACGGCGTGCTGACGGCGGAGTGGCTGGCCGAGGCCGCGCTTCCGCAGCGCACGAAGGACATCGTTCTCGCGCTCACCCGACGCGAGGGCGAGGCCCTCGGCGACTACACCGCCCGCATCCTGGCCACGCCGGGCGCCGTCACCGTCAAGGACGCCGACCTGGCGAGCAACTCCGCCGCGCGGCGGCTCGCCCTCCTGCCCGACGCGGCGAAGCGCTCCCGCCTGACGGCGAAGTACGAGCGCATGCGCCGTCTGCTCCACCCCGACGTGCAGGCGCCACTGCCGGCCGGCGACGGCGGCGAAGGCGATCCGACGGACGCGGAGCTGCTCGCCGGCCTCGACGGCGCGTCCGACGCCTGGGGCCGCCTCAGCGAGTTCGCCTCCGGCTGGACGGTGCAGGACGCCGACGCGCGCTGGGACGACAGGCACTGGGTGTACGGCCCCCGCGTGGGCGCGGTGGCCACCTCGCTCGACGCCGTCGGCGCGGTGCGACCGGCCTACGACTGGAACGCCTTCAGCTACCCGCTCATCGCCACGGACGGCACCCTCACCCCGGCCGACGCCGTCCGCACGGCGACCTCCGTCCTCCGCGCCGAGCGCTTCGTCGCGGGCACCCTCGCCACCGCCTGGATGAACGGCCGCCTGAGCGCGGTCGTCCGCGCCCTCGTCCACTGGCACGAGACGGGCACCTCGTAGCTCCGCACCTCGTAGCTCCGCACCTCGTAGCCCCGCACCTCGCAGCGCCCTGGCAGGTCGCCCCGGGGGCGGCCCGGCTCAGTCGTGGTCGTAGACCGTGACCGCCACGCCCTGCTCCACGAGGGCATGCCGCACCAGCGGCTCGACCCGCTCCCACCGACCGCCGGCGAGACCGCAGCCGATCCGCGGCATGTGCACGGACGCGCCCAGCTCCAGCGCCTTCGGGGCGAGCGCGGCGAGCGCCTGCTCGATCGCCTCGTAGCGCACGGGCACGCCCTTGCTGCCGGTGCGGATGCCGCGCTGGCCGACCATGTTGGCGACCCAGAGCCGCGACTCGGCCCGACCGACCGGTACGAGCTGGACGGCGCCCAGCCCGAAGCCGTTCCGCGCCCGCTCCCGGTGCCACCTCCGGTACGCCGCCTCCGGCTCGGGCCAGCGCCGGGAGAGGGCCACCACGAAGCCCTTGCCCCAGCCGCCCAGGTCGTTGCAGACGTGTGCGATCACCTTGGGTCCCCTGCCCTGCGGCGCCGTCGCGTCGCCGCGCAGGTAGTGGATCCCGTCGTCCCCCGAGTTCACAGTCCTGACGTTAGCGGCCGCCACTGACACCGACCGGGCCGCTGTCGGCGTCCCTCAGTCCGCCGGGGCGGAGAGTTCCTCGGCGAGGGAGCGCTGGAAGGCGGTGACCAGGGCCTGGACCGCCAGGGGCTCGATGTGGGCGGTCAGTTCCTTCATCCGTTCCAGCCCCTCGGCGTCCGGATGGGAGGCACGGAACGGGCGCCAGACCGTGTCGCGGAAGAGGCGGTGCAGGTCGTGCGCGGTGGCGCGGCTGTGGAGGCGGACCACGGCGCGGGCGGCCACCAGGGTCTCCAGCGGGATCGGCACGTCCAGGATCCGCACGCCGAGCGGGAGCAGCCCGGGGTCGACGGGGAAGGAATCGTCCGCGGCCGCGGGGCAGGCGTCCTCGCCCGCCGCGGCTCCGGCCCCGGCGGAAGGTTGCGGGAGGATCGCGCCCATGGCCGCGAGGCGGTTGAGGTCCTCGTCGCTGAGTGGTCGGCCCGCCCGGCGTTCCAGCTGCTCGCGGGTGATCCGTTCGGCGGTCTCCGGCTGCCAGGAGGCGACTAGCGCGCGGTGCACGGCCAGGTCCAGGGAGCCGATGTCGTCCGGCAGCTGGGTGAGGTAGCGCTCGATCGCGGCCAGCGTCAGCCCCTGGCGCTGCAGCTCCTCGATCAGCTCCAGTCGGCCGAGGTGCTCGGGGCCGTAGCGGCCGACCCGGCGCGGACCCAGCTCCGGCGGCGGGAGCAGACCCTTCGCGGCGTAGAAGCGCAGCGTGCGGACCGTGATTCCGGCCCGCGCCGCCAACTCGTCAACCGTCAACCACGCCTCGTCCGCCAACCGTGCCTCCCGCCCCGCCCACCAAGCCCAGTGGGCTCAACAGTATCGCTGTCACACCCTCGGGAATGGGGGCGAGTGGCGAGATGTTGTGGAGCATGATTGAATTTTCAACAACTATGCGGCCAAGCCACGAGAGGTGAGCACGATGCAGTTCGGGATCTTGACGGTCGGTGACGTCACCCCCGACCCCACCACCGGTCGCACCCCGAGCGAGCGCGAGCGGATCAAGGCCATGGTGGCCATCGCCGAGAAGGCCGAGGAGGTCGGCCTCGACGTCTTCGCCACCGGCGAGCACCACAACCCGCCCTTCGTGCCGTCCTCCCCGACGACCATGCTGGGCTGGATCGCGGCGCGGACCGAGCGGATCATCCTCTCCACCTCGACCACCCTGATCACGACGAACGACCCGGTGAAGATCGCCGAGGACTTCGCGATGCTGCAGCACCTCGCCGACGGGCGCGTGGACGTCATGCTGGGCCGCGGCAACACCGGGCCGGTCTACCCCTGGTTCGGCAAGGACATCCGCGACGGCATCTCGCTGGCCGTCGAGAACTACGCGCTGCTGCGCCGCCTCTGGCGCGAGGACGTCGTCGACTGGGAGGGCCGGTTCCGCACGCCGCTCCAGTCCTTCACCTCGACGCCGCGCCCGCTCGACGGCGTGCCGCCCTTCGTGTGGCACGGCTCGATCCGCTCCCCGGAGATCGCCGAGCAGGCGGCGTACTACGGCGACGGCTTCTTCCACAACAACATCTTCTGGCCCAAGGACCACACCGAGCGGATGATCGATCTCTACCGCACCCGCTACGCCCACTACGGCCACGGCACCCCGGAGCAGGCGATCGTCGGCCTCGGCGGTCAGGTGTTCATGCGCCGCAACTCGAAGGACGCGGTGCGCGAGTTCCGGCCCTACTTCGACAACGCGCCCGTCTACGGGCACGGCCCGTCGCTGGAGGAGTTCACCGCGCAGACCCCGCTGACCGTCGGCACGCCCGAGCAGGTCATCGAGAAGACGCTGAGCTTCCGCGACTACGCGGGCGACTACCAGCGCCAGCTGTTCCT
This sequence comes from Streptacidiphilus melanogenes, assembly GCF_000787835.1. Lineage (GTDB taxonomy): Bacteria > Actinomycetota > Actinomycetes > Streptomycetales > Streptomycetaceae > Streptacidiphilus > Streptacidiphilus melanogenes. The sequence goes on along the minus strand of NZ_BBPP01000006.1, from coordinate 171,641 downwards.
GGTCGACCACGCCGGACTGCCGCTGAAGACGGTGCTGGAACAGATCGACCTGCTCGGCGAGGAGGTCGTCCCGGTGCTGCGCCACGAGTTCGCGAAGAACCGGCCCGCCGACGTGCCGGACGCGCCCACCCACGCCTCGCTGCTGTCCGCCGCCGAGGTGACCGCGCAGGCGGAGCCGGCCCAGTCCTGAAGCGTCATCAAGAAGAAGAGGAGAACGTCGTGGAAGCCATCACGTTGGCCGTGGTCTCGGCGGGCCTGAGCCAGCCGTCGTCGACCCGGCTGCTGGCGGACCGCCTCGCCGAGGCGGTCGCGGACCGGCTCACTCGGGCAGGCCGTGAGGTCCGGATCGAGCACGTCGAGCTGCGCGAACTCGCCCACCCCATCGCGGACAACCTCGTGACCGGCTTCCCCGGCGAGCCGCTGCCGCACGCGATCGACACCGTGACCGGCGCCGACGCGGTGATCGCGGTCTCGCCGATCTTCTCCGCCTCCTACAGCGGCCTGTTCAAGTCCTTCTTCGACGTGCTGGAGCAGGGCGCGCTCGCCGGCAAGCCCGCCCTCCTCGGCGCGACCGGCGGCACCGCCCGCCACTCGCTCGCGCTGGACCACGCGCTGCGTCCGCTCTTCGCCTACCTGCGCGCCGCCGTCGTCCCCTCCGCCGTCTTCGCGGCGTCGGAGGACTGGGCCTCGGCGGAGCAGAACGGCTTGCGCCTGCACATCGACCGCGCGGCCGACGAGCTGGTGGCCGTCCTGCTCCAGCAGCCCGCGCGGCTCCGGCGTCCCGACGCCTTCGCGGACGTCGTGCCGTTCGAGCAGCAGCTCGCCGCGCTCAGGCTCCCGTAGGGGCTTCGGCGGGAGCCCCGGGAGCCCCGGGTGGTGCCGGTCAGCGGGCCGGCAGCGCGTACACGTGGTTGTCGTGGGCGGTGTAGAGAAGGGTGCCGTCCGTCGCGCACCACCAACCGGCGTCCTGGCTGCCGCCGTCGGTGAAGGTCCACAGCAGGTGGCCGTTGGTCCGGTCGAAGGCGGCGATCGCGTCGCCGCCCGACGCCGTCGCGACCGTGCAGAAGACGGTGTCCTGGACGACCACCAGCGGGCTGGAGTTGAGGCTCAGCTGGACCTGGGAGGACCACAGCTGGCTGCCGCTGTGGGCGTCCAGCGCGAGCATCTCGCCGAGACCCAGGGTGCAGTAGACGACGCCGTCCTTGAAGCCCGGGGAGTTGTAGCCGAGGTTTCCCTGCTTGGGGGCGGACATCCGCTTCTCGCCCTTGGCCAGCCCGTACCCGACCAGCTGCGTGCCGGAGAGGTAGAGCGTGTCCCCGCCCAGCAGCGGCATCGACGGATCAGGGAAGTTGGGCAGCCCGTAGTCCTGCGACCACAACTGGGTGCCGGTCGTGGTGTCGCGCACCACCACGTTGTTGTTGTCGTTCGTGTAGACCAGGTACTTCGCGGTCGCGAAACCCAGCACGTTCTGCCCGTCACCGGGCTTCACGTTGCGCCGCTGCTCCCACAGCAGCTTGCGCTGGTGCACGTCGATCGCGACGACCAGCTGCTCCGGGTTGTCGGTGACGACCACGTTGCCCTTGCCGTCCACCGGGTACTTCTCGGCGACGATGAAGGCGGCCTGGTCGTTGATGCCCAGCAGCTGGTGCAGGCTGTACTGCGCGGGGGCACGGACGGCCCACTTCTGGCCGCCGCTGCTCGGGTCCAGGCCGACGATCGTCTCCGTGGCGTTGCTCGGCAACGTCACCACGAACCCGCCGCCGAGGCCGAACGGCGACTGCTGGAAGAGGTCCGGCAGTGCCGGACCGGTCCACTGCTTGGCCCCCGACCGCGCGTCCAGCGCCACCAGGCTCTCGTCGGCGACCAGCAGGCGGTTCCCGAGCACCACCGGCGGCGAGTCGACCTTCTGGTTGGCCTGGTACGTCCAGATCGGGGTGGGCGCGACGCCCGGCGGCCGCGTGGGCTGCGCCGTAGGAGTGCCGGAGGCGGCGTCGGAGCCGGTGTGCGTGCGCTTGGGGGAGGGCTTCTTACCGGACATGGCGAGCGCGACCCCGCCCCCGGCCGCCACCACGGCCACCGCGCCGACCGCGCCGTAGAGCACCTTGCGCCGCGACGGCGAGACGGGCGACGGCGTGGACGGCACGGGCGTGGGTGCGGCGTTCGGACCGGGCGGCGGGGTCGCTCCGGTACCCGCTGCTCCGATGCCCGCCGTACTGGTCCCGAGAACGACCGTGCCGTCCCCCGCGGTCCCGTTCCCGCTGCCGAGGACCACCGTCCCGTGGTCCTGTGTCGCGCCCGTCCGCGGGTCGACGGGCGGCGCGACCGGTGCCGGTGTCTCCAACTCCATGACGCGGGCCGCGTGCTGGGCGATGCCCGAGGCGACCTGCGCGGGCAGCCAGCCACCCTGCAGCAGCGCGGCCGCGCCGTCGGGGGCCAGCATCCGCACCAGCTGCGCGGGCGTCGGTCGCGCCGCGGGGTCCTTCGCCAGGCAGGCGCTGATGGCCTCGCGCAGCGACTCCGGCACCAGGTCCAGCTCCGCGGGCTCGTGCACGACGCGGTACAGCAGCGACGCCGCGGACTCCTGTCCGAACGGACCGTGTCCCGTCGCGGCGAACGCCAGGACCGACCCGAGTGAGAAGACGTCGCCCTCCGGCCCGACCTTCTTGCCCGAGGCCTGCTCGGGCGACATGAATCCGGGAGAGCCCACGACGACACCGGTGCTGGTCAGCGCGACGCCCGCGCCGTCCAGCGCCCGGGCGATGCCGAAGTCGATGACGCGCGGCCCGTCGGCCGCCAGCAGCACGTTCGACGGCTTCAGGTCACGGTGGATCAGCCCCGCGCCGTGGATCGCGCGCAGCGCCTCCGCGAGGACGGCGCCGAGGGCGCGCACGGTGTGCTCGGGCATCGGCCCGTAGCTCGCGACGGCCTCGGTGAGGGACGGCCCGAGGACGTAGGCAGTGGCCAGCCACGGCGTCGCGGAGTCCCGGTCCGCGTCCACGACCGGCGCGGTGTACGCGCCGTCGACGCTCTGCGCGGCGGCGACCTCGCGCCGGAAGCGGTCGCGGAAGTCGGGGTTGTCGGCGAGGTCCGCGCGGACCACCTTCACCGCGACGGTCCTTCCGCCCGCGCTCCGCGCGAGGTACACCCGCCCCATCCCGCCGGCCCCGAGCCGCGCGACGAGTCTGTACGGGCCGATGGTTGCAGGATCGTCAGCTTCGAGCGGCTGCATAGCGGGTCCCCCGTCGAGTCTTCATGGCTACGTCCGGCGCAGAGTCTAGGCCGCGCGGATCACACGCCGAGCACCGGGAAGTTGCGCCCCGCCCGTCACCCACCCCGCCCGGGCGGAACCCGAGGTGGCCCACCGTCAGCCCCCACCCGACACCCCTACGAGCCGAATCCCGCCCGCAAGGCCCCGCCCCAGCCCCCCGCGCCCGCGGCTTCGGGCCGCGTGGCCGGCTCGGCCTCGGGCTGCGGCGCCGTCCTTGGCGTTCGGCATTGGCCTCGCGTGCTGGCCTGATCCGGGGCTTCTGCCCGCGGCCTGGGGCGGGGAGCCCGCTTGGGCCCCAGGCTGCGCCGTCCTTGGCGTTCGGCATTGGCCTCGCATCCTGGCCTAAGCCTGGGCTCCTGGCCTCGGCCTGGGCCCAGCCTCGGTCCGGGCGACCGGCCTCGGCCTCGAACCCGGCTTCTGTCCGGGCCGGCTTCGGCCCCGCGTCCGGCCCTGGCCCTGGCGTCCGGCTTGGGCCGCTTCGCGGTCCTCGCGCTGCGCGGTCTCCGCCTGCGGGGGATGGGCTCGGGGCGGGAGCGAACCTGCGCCGCTGTGGCTGTCAGTGTCCGAGGGCGGCTTCCGTGCCGCCAGGCGCGCGCGACCGCCCGCAGGCGGGGGGCCGCGTTCAGGCGTGGCGGTGGGGAAAGCCCCCCC
>NZ_BBPP01000006.1:140907-167539 GCF_000787835.1 Streptacidiphilus melanogenes | reverse complement strand
GGCGCGCGACCGCCCGCAGGCGGGGGGCCGCGTTCAGGCGTGGCGGTTGCGAAATGCCGCCGCGCCCGGGAGGCCTTCGGTCTTCAGGGTCGACATGCCGCGCTGGAACTCGTTGGCCAGCGCCGCCTCCTCGGAGAGGCCCTCGGCCTCCAGCGCCGAGAGGCGGTCGTTGCGCATGCAGGTCTGCGGCAGGCCCGCGATCTCGCGGGCGAGTTCCTCCGCTGCCTGCCGTTCCGTCCCGCTTGGGACGAGCCGGTTGACCAGCCCGATCGAGAGGGCTTCCGCCGCGGGCACCTCGCGGCCGGTGAGGATGAGGTCCATCGCGCGCCCCGCGCCGATCAGGCGCGGCAGGCGGACGGTGCCGCCGTCGATCAGCGGGACGCCCCAGCGCCGGCAGAAGACCCCGAAGACCGCGTCCTCCGCAGCGACGCGAAGGTCGCACCAAGCTGCCAACTCCAGCCCGCCGGCCACCGCGTGGCCGGAGACCGCGGCGATGACGGGCTTGCCGAGGCGCATCCGGCTGGGGCCCATGGGACCGGGGCCGTCGGGGGAGAGGGTGTTGCCCTGGGGGCCGTCGGCTTCCTTGAGGTCCGCGCCCGCGCAGAACGTGCCGCCCTCGCCCCACAGGACGGCGACCGACGCGGTCTGGTCCGCGTCGAACTCCGCGAACGCGCGGTACAGCGCGTCCGCGGTCGGGCCGTCCACGGCGTTGCGCCGCTCCGGGCGGGAGAGGACCACGGTCCACACCGGCCCGGAGCGTTCGATCCGTACTGCGTTCTGTACCGCGTTCACCCGCACCACCCGCGTACTCACGAGCGCCTGGGATCCAGGCGCGATCAGGGCAGCAGGGTATCCAGGAAGGAGTTGGAGAAGACACGGCCCGGGTCGTAGCGGTCCAGCGTCGCCAGCGCCGTGTCCCAGTTGGCGGAGCCGGGCTGCCCGGCGCGGTAGGAGGCCGGGATGGTGCTGCCGAGCACCGTCGGGTCGGCCCAGCAGGCGGTGCCCGAGTAGGCCCAGCCCTTCGACCACTCCGCGCGCACCGCCGCGTAGCTGCCGGTGTAGTTGGAGAGCACCCACTGCTCGGTCTCGCGGTAGAACTTCTGCGCTTGCGGGGTGCCGGGGATCGTCAGCAGGTCCATCCAGACCGCCGTGTCCCACTGGGGCTGGTCCGGTCTCGGTCTCAGCGCGCTCAGCAGCGGCTCCACCGCGCCCGGGACGCCGCAGTCCGCGGCGTGGTCGAGACCGGTGACGCGGACCTCCCAGGGCCCGTTCATGGGGTACTGGCCGGCCGCCGCGTACGTGCTGAGCTGCCCGGACAGGAAGCTGTAGAACTCGCTCACGACCCGCTGGATGTCGGCCCTGCGGCACAGGATGGTATAGCCGTTCGCGGTCACCTGCAGCGTCGTCGGGCGCACGTACAGCTGGGTGTTCTTGGCCCAGCCCCAGATGTCCCAGGTGCCGGTGACGATCAGCCCGGAGCCGACGATGCTCATCTCCAGGTTCTCGAAGGTCGGCGTCACCGAGACGTTCCCGGCGACGATGTCGGAGATGTACTGCGACTCCTGGCTGCTGACCGAGTCCGAGAAGCTGTAGTTGAACGGGCTGTCCACCTCCCTCGACAGCCAGGACTTGCTCGGGGAGACCGACCAGACCTTCAGCCACGGCACCGTCGTGAACGGGAACCAGATCGTCTCGACCCGGCCGCTCTGCTGCACGAGCGCCGCGAAGGAGCTGGACCCGGCCGATGCGGGCGGCGCGAACAGGTCGGTGACCTGCGTGGTGTACGTGGAGACGCAGCGCAGCCGCTGGTTCGCGCCGACCCGCAGGGTCGCCTCGGTGACGAAGGCGCGGCCCAGGTGGACCAGGAAGGCGCCGATGTCGGGGTCGCTGCGCTGGAACGTCTTCAGCACGTAGGCGCTGCTGCCCGGGTCCCAGACCACGGCGGTCAGCGAGACCACCAGGTTGCTGACCGAGCCGTACGTCTTGCCCGCGAGGGGCGTCTCGCCGTTCGCCGGGACGGAGGTGCCGTGCCCGTCGATGGCCAGGACGCCGCCGAGGGTCAGGTCGCCCGGCGCGGGGGTGTTGGTCAGGCCGTATCCCGCGTTCTCGAGCGCGGTCAGCAGGTTCACCATGGTGATCCCGGCCTGTGCGGTCACGCTGGCCGGGGAGCCGGAGTTCACCGTGACGGCGGTCAGGTGCTGGGTGGTGTCGACGAGGACGATGTTCCCGGCGGCCCCGTTCGGTTCCAGCAGGGGAGACCAGCCGTGGCCCATGCCCATGGGGCGCAGGCGCCAGCCGGCGGCGTGCGCCCAGTTGGCGAGGGTCACCACGTCGTTCGGGCTGGTGGGCGCGCAGGTCCAGGTCGGGTTCAGTTGGATCTCCCCGGACCAGTTGCGGAAGGCCTGCTGGTAGACGGGGATCGAGGCGGGGAAGTTCGGGGGAGCCGCGGTGGCCGCCTCCGCGGGGGTCACCCTGAAGGCGGGCGTCCACGAGACGGCTCCCAGGGCGGCACCGGCCGCGGTCGCGCCGAGGAAGGCGCGGCGCGACAGGCGCGCGCGATCGTGCTGGTCCATGACTGTCCTCCGGTTGGCTCGGGTGGGAGCACAGCCGTACGCGACGTCGCGGCCGAGGCCTTCGGTCTTTCCGGGCCCAGCAGGCATGGCGAGGCCCCGGTCCAGGGGGACCGAGGCCGGGCAGGGAGGGGCCCAGCCGCTCGGGGCGCACGCCGACGCACGGCGAGAAGGGATGGATGAAAGCGCCGGGCGGTGCGGTCCCGCGCGGGCGTCACGCCGGCGATGCGGGGCACGGCGGGACAGTCGGGTGGCGATGGGTGCAGCCGAGAGTCGGCCGCCACGCCGAAGAAGTCAATGCGGTCGCCGATGCGGATTGGGTGTCCGACGGGGAGGATTGACCGTAAACCACCCGAAGCGCCCCACGGCTACCCGTCCGGCAGCGTACGGGCCGGGCGACGCGTCCGCTTGGAGGGTCTCACATGAGTGATTCCGTTCCGCCTCCCGAAGGCCCCTCCGGGCCGGATCTCCCCTCGGGTGCGGCGGTCGTCACCGCGCCGGGCGAGGTCTCCGGTTCCGGTTCCGGGGAGAAAGGGCTCAAGGGCAACGCTCTGGGACTGTTCTCCTCCGTCGCGATCGGCCTGGCCTCCACCGCCCCCGCGTACAGCCTCGCCGCCACCCTGGGCCTCATCGTCGTCGGCGTCGGCCTCCAGGCCCCGATCATCACGATCCTGGCGTTCATCCCGATGCTGCTGATCGCGTACGCGTACAAGGAGATGAACGCGGTCGACCCGGACTGCGGCACGACCTTCACCTGGGCCGCCCGGGCCTTCGGGCCGCGCACCGGCTGGATGGGCGGCTGGGGGATCATCGTCGCCGACATCATCGTCATGGCCAATCTGGCCCAGATCGCCGGCTCCTACGGCTTCCAGCTCGTCGGCCACCCGGGACTCGCGTCGAGCGACCTGTGGACGACCGTGGCCGGGGTGGTCTGGATCATCCTGATGACCTTCATCTGCTACATCGGCATCGAGATCTCCGCCGCGCTGCAGCGCGTCCTGCTGTGCGTCGAGGTCGTCATGCTCGTGCTGCTCTCGGTGACCGCCCTGGTCAAGGTCTACGGCAGCCACCCGCCCGCGACGGCGATCCACATCTCCGGCTCCTGGTTCAACCCCTTCCAGGTGCCGACGGCGAGTGCGCTGACCGCCGGCATCCTCTCCGCGGTCTTCATCTACTGGGGCTGGGACACGGCCGTCTCCGTCAACGAGGAGACCGCCGACAAGACCCGCACCCCGGGCCGGGCGGCGGTGCTCTCCACCGTGATCCTGCTGCTCATCTACGCCCTCGTCTCCACCGCCACCCAGGCCTTCGCCGGCGTCGGCGACAAGGGCATCGGCCTGGCCAATCCGGACAACGCCGGGGACGTGCTCTCCGGCCTCGGCGGAGCGATCTTCGGCACCACGGGGTTCGGGTGGTTCCTGTCCAAGGTGCTGATCTTCATGGTGCTGACCTCGGCCGCGGCCTCGACCCAGACCACGATCCTGCCGACCGCGCGCACCAGCTTCTCCATGGCCCTGCACAAGGCGATCCCCTCCCACTTCGGCCGGGTGCACCCCCGCTTCGCCACGCCGACCTGGTCCACGGTGGGCATGGGCCTGATCTCGATCGCCTTCTACGTGCTGCTGACCCGGATCAGCACCAACGTGCTCGCCGACTCGATCTCCTCGGTCGGCCTCGGCATCGCCTTCTACTACGGACTGACCGGGTTCGCCTGCGTCTGGTACTTCCGGCGGGTGCTCCGTCGCAGCGCCCGCGACCTGTGGTTCAAGGGCATCCTGCCGCTGCTCGGCGGCCTGATGCTGCTGTACTTCTTCTGCTACGCGGCCTTCGACGTCTACGCCGCTCCCGACTACGGCAGCACCACGATCAGCATGCCCTGGGGCAAGGTAGGCGGCGTCTCCGTGATCGGCATCGGCTCCCTGCTCATCGGCTTCGTGCTGATGCTGATCCAGTGGGCCGTCCAGGGCTCCTGGTTCCGCCACCCGGACGTTCCGGTGAGCGCGGCGACCGAGGAGGAGGTCGCGGCGCTCGAGGTCAGGGACGACTAGGCAGCTTGACCCTGGGCACGACCGGCCCCGGCCGGGGCGAGGCCGGCGGGGGCCCGCCCGCAGGCCGGGACCGCAGGCCCGCGCACGGGTCGGCGGACCGCCGACGGTGGCAGGACTGGCTCGGCGACGGCGTCGGGCTCGCCACCGCGGGCGCGGCCGCGGTGGGGCGTGCACCGGTGCTCGCCCCGGCGCCCGGCGAGGCGCTCGCCCCGGCCCCGGCACTCCCGCTCGGGCCCGGGCTCGCCGATGCGCTCGGCGACGTCGAAGGGGAGCCGGAGACGGAGGCCGACGGAGACGGGGACAGCGAGGGCGACGCGGACGCCGACGCGGACGCCGACGCCGACGCCGAGGCGGAGGTCGATGCCGACGCGGAGGCGGATCCGGACGGGCTGGGGGAGGGCGTGGGCAGCGGCGGTGGCTGATGCGACATCATCTGCCGGTAGACCGCGCTGGACTCCGGATTGTCGTCGCAGTTCAGCACGCCGTGCGGGCAGTAGTCGGTGATCGTCTGGTACAGCGTGTCGTGCGTCTCGATCCAGTTGATCATGTCGCGCATGAACTGCGGGTCGTCGCCGTGCCGGAACATGCCCCACTCCGCGTAGGAGACGGGCTTGTGGTGCTGCGCGGCGAAGCGCACCTGGTCCAGCAGCCCGTACTGCTCTGTCACGTAGTCGGCGAACGTGTCGCCGGGGCCCTGGTCGTAGTTGTCCGTCCCGATGACGTCGGTGACGTCGTCGCCCGGGTAGCAGTCCGTCCACGGGTGCGCGTCGGGGCCCCGGTTCGGGGTGAAGTCGAAGCGGAAGTCCTGCCCCGGGACGCTGCGCATCACGTCGACGATGCGCCGCCAGTAGGCCTTCCAGTCGGTCGGGTCCGGGCCGCAGCGGCTGGAGTAGGTGATGCCGTTCATCTCCCAGCCGAGCGTGATCACCGTGTCCGGCACCCCGAGCGCGACGAGGCGGCGGGCCAGGGTGAGGAAGTGCGTGTCGTTGGCCCCGGTCGCGGCCTGCTGGAGCAACGTCGTGACCTCGTCGTCGCTGAGGTCTCCCTCGTTCTGCTCCTGCATCGGCACGGCCAGCACGAACATCCGGTCCGGACGGGCGAGCCGCCACTGCGCCCAGGGCGCGAGGAGTGAGGGCGAGCCCTCGATGTCGGTCCAGGTGCTGCCCGGCAGGTAGGTGTGCCCGACCTGCAGGTCCGCCCGGTGCAGCCAGTCCGAGAGCTCCGTCTGTCGGTCGGCGGCGAAGTCGGAGCCGACGAACGCCCCGAAGGGCACCGAGTGCGCGGGCAGCACCGTCGGGTCCGTCCACGCCGACGCGTCCCCGGCGAAGGGCATCGCGTCCCCGCTGCCGACCCGTCCCGCCCCGGTGCCGGCGGCGGGTGCCAGCTCCCACGCCCCGGCCGCGAAGGCGAGCAGCAGCGCGCCCATGGCGAGAGCCAGGACCGCGAGCAGACGACGCTGTGACATGCTTTCAGCCTATGGACTGATGAACCGTCAGCGCCCTCCGTGCAAGCTGAACAGGTGTCACACCTCACCCGTTCGGTGGCATGCACGGGCACGCTCCGGCCGCCTGGCCTGCCCATGGGCTGTGCTGCAGCGCATCTCATCCGCCGAGCAAGCGGGTGATCTGTTCCGCCGGGACGGCCTTGCCGAAGTGCCAGCCCTGGGCGGCGTCACAGCCGGTGAGCCGCAGCCGTTCGGCCTGCCCCGCGCTCTCGATGCCCTCCGCCGTCACCGTGATGCCGAGGACGTGCGCCAGGCGCACCAGCGCTGTGACGATCTTCTCGTCCACCGCGTCCCCGGTGGCCTCGTCGACGCCGTACGGCTCCGCGCGGAAGCCCTCGACGAACGACTTCGCCAGCTTCAGCACGTGCACCGGCAAGCGGCTCAGGTAGGCCAGGTTCGAATAGCCCGTGCCGAAGTCGTCGATCGCGATCCGCACACCCATGGCGTCCAGGGCGTGCAGCGCCTCCACGGGACGGCCCGCCGGACCCATCACCGCGCTCTCCGTCAGCTCCAGTTGCAGCAGCCGCGAGGGCAGTCTCGTGCGGCCCAGCACCTCCGCCACGTCCGCCACCATGTCGGAGTCGCGAAACTGACGGGCCGCCAGGTTCACGCTGACCAGCAGCTGCGCTGTAGGGAAGCGGTCGAGCCAGGCGCGCGTCTGGCGGCACGCCTCCTCCAGGACCCAGTGGCCCAGCGGCACGATGGCGCCCGTCTCCTCGGCGATCTGGATGAAACGGTCCGGTGCGAGGCGGCCGAACTCCGGGTGCCGCCAGCGCACCAGCGCCTCGACGCCCTGGAGCCGGCCCGTGGCCAGCTCCACCAGGGGCTGGTACTCCAGCAGGAACTCGCCGCGCTCCAGCGCCGGCCGCATCGTCGTGGCCAGGACCTGCCGCGTCATCTGCGTGGCCACGCGCTCCGGATCGTAGAGCGCCCAGCGCGAGCGCCCGTCCGACTTCGCCCAGCCCAGCGTCGCGTCCGCGTCCCGCACCAGCTCCGTCGGCGAGGTGCCGGGGGCCGGCCGCTCCACCACGCCGACGCTGGCCGTCGCCGCCACCCGGCGGGCCGCCAGGTCGTAGGGCGTGCCGAGGATCTCGACGACCTCCGCCGCCAGCGCCGTCAGCTCCTCCGCGCCCGCGCTGCGCGGCACCAGCACCGCGAACTCGTCTCCGCCCACACGCGCGACCAGATGGCCCCGTGGCGAGAACCGCTGCTCCAGCCGCCGCGCCACAGCCACCAGCAACTCGTCCCCGACCGGGTGGCCGAGCGTGTCGTTCACCGCCTGGAAGCCGTCCAGATCCAGGTAGCAGAGCCCGATCCGCTGATCGGCCTCGGCGCAGGCGTCCGCCAGCCGCTCGAAGAAGAGCGCCCGGTTCGGCAGCCCGGTCAGCGGATCGTGCATCGACTGGTACTGCAGCCGGTCTCCCAGGCGCCGCGCCTCGGAGACGTCCTCCACCATCGCGAGCGTGTAGAGCGGCTCGCCCGTCGAATCCCGGATCAGGGACACGGTGATGTTCGTCCACACCGCGTGGCCCTGTCGGTGCCGCAGCCGCTTCTCCAGGCGGACCCGGTCCTTCTCGCCGCGCACGAGCTGCCGGTAGAGGTGGCGGGCGCGCTCCTCCACGTCCATCAGCTGATGGATGTGCATCCGCATCAGCTCGGGCACGGTGTGCCCGAGCATCTCGGCCAGGGCCGGATTGGCCTCGATGATCAGATCGTCCCGGTCGACCAGCGCCATGCCGATGCCGGCGTCGACGAAGGCCGCCCGGAAGCGGTTCTCGCTGGCCCGCAGCGCGTCCTCGAGACTGCGCCGATCCACCGGGCCCCCGCGCTCGCCGTCCGCGCCGACTGCTGGGCCGTCCGGGCTCGGCGCACCGACCGCGCCGGCCGGGTTCGAGCGGGACGTGTTCGCGCCGGGCGGCCGGAACTCCTCCAGCCGGTCGAGGCCCTCCAGATCTCCGAGCGTCATCCGCTCGCCGAGGGCGTCCACAGCGCCGAGGGCGCTGAGGGCGCCGAAGTCCTCGGGTGAGCCGGGGGGACCGGACGGGCCGCTACGCACGCTGGCGATCGTAGGCATCGGCCCCGGAATCAATCCAGCATTCCGGGGCCGATTCACCCCAGTGAGCGGTCATTCGCGGTACGTGTGCGCTCCCACTCACCCGTTCCGGTGAGCGACCGGGGGTTTCCTGTGCATGCGGGGCGCGTCGGGTGTAGGTCTTCGGGTGCGGCTCGGCCCGGATCAGCCGACCGCGCGACCGGGGCCGGTCAGGATCAGCGGTCAGGATCAGCCGAGCGACGCGGTCAGGGTGATGGTCGTGCCGCTGAGGGCCTGGCTGACCGGGCAGTTGGCCTTGGCGTCCTCGGCCGCCTTGGCGAAGCCCGCCTCGTCCAGGCCGGGCACGGTGCCCACGACGGTCAGGTGGATGCCGGTGATGCCGGTGCCCGGCTGGAAGGTCACGTCGGCCGTCGTCTCCAGCTTGGTGGGCGGAGTGCCGGCGTTGCTCAGGCCGAATGAGAGGGCCATGGAGAAGCAGGCGCTGTGCGCCCCGGCGATGAGCTCCTCCGGGCTGGTCTTCCCGTTCGCCTGCTCGGCGCGCGAGGGCCAGGAGACCGGGAACTCCCCGATCCCGGAGGACTTCATGGCGACGACGCCCTTGCCCTCCTGCAGGTTGCCTTCCCAGGTCGTGTGCGCGGTGCGGGTCGTGGCCACCGGGGGCCTCCGTTCGGTGCAGGTGACAGGCCGTCACCCATCCTAGGAGCCGACGGGCGCGGTTCCGGTCACCGCCGGGCGAGTGTCATGACGGAGAAGTGTGCGCCCGAGGGGTCGCGGACCACGCACAGCCGTCCGTAGGGCGAGTCGAAGGGGCCGTGCAGCACCGAGCCGCCGAGCGCGGCGATCTGTTCGGCGGTCTCGTCCACCTTCGCCACGGCGAAGTAGACGGACCAGAACGGCTGCCCGCCGCCCGCGGCCAGCTCGTGCGCCGGGTCGGTGGCCCGAAGTCGGCCGCAGGCCTCCCGGCCCGCCCCCGGCGGAGTCCAGGTGGTGTAGTCGAAGTTGGTGCCGTCGCCGATCTGGATCTGCTTGTAGTCGAAGAGCCCGGCGTAGAACGCGTCGGCCGCGCCGCCGGCCGTCGTGTAGATCTCGTTCCAGCACATCGCGCCCGGCTCCCCGTACAGCGCGGCGCCCTCGTGGCCCTCCGGCTGCCACAGCCCGAACGACGCCCCCTGCGGGTCGAAGGCGAAGGCGAGCCGCCCGGCGGCGGGCACGTCGTGCGGTCCCATCGCGATCTTCCCGCCGCCCGCCTCGACGGCGGCGATCGTGGCGTCGACGTCGCTCGTGCGCAGGTAGACGTTCCAGGCGGGGGTCAGCCCTTCCGCGCTGGGCGGCGGCGGCATCAGCGCGGCGACGGGCTTCCCCTTCCACAGGCACATCGTGTAGTGCCCGTACTCGGGGCCCTTGTCCTGGAATTCCCAGCCCAGCGCGGCGCCGTAGAAGCGGCGGGCACTCTCCAGGTCGGGGGCGTTCAGGTCCGCCCAGCAGGGGGCGCCGTCGGGGTACGAGGTGACGTCGGGCATGGGGCCCTCCGGGAGGTGCGGGGGATGGTCGGTCGGAACGAAAGCCACGATTCCCCGGGCGCCGGTGGCCCGCAACCGTATGCGTCCGTCCGGTCACAGGGCGTCCGGTCAGCCATGGATCTACGCGCGTCACCCGATTTCGGCTACACTCGTCGGCAGATCTACCGAGACCAGCTACATCTGCCTGAAGCAGAGTCGGCTAGACCGCTCGGCGGCCGCGGCCATCGCCACTTCCCGGCGAGGGTGCGCGGTATCTACCCCGGTCGACGCACCAGAGGACGACCCTCGGCGCCCGGGGCACCACCCATATGCTCCCGCGCGTCACCAGGCAGCGGAGAGACCTCCCCACATGGCCCGTCCGTTCGGTTACGGTGCGCTGCTGCGCACCCCCGGCGCCTGGACCTTCCTCCTGCCGGCCTTCGTCGCGCGCATGCCCTACGCGATGCTCGGGCTCGGCACGGTCCTGCTCGTGCTGGACACCACCCACTCCTACACCACCGCAGGCGCCGTCGCCGCCGTCGCCTCGATCACCCAGGTCGTCGGCGCGCCGCTGACCGGCCGGCTCGCCGACCGTCGCGGCCAGGCCCCCGTGCTGCTTCCCTGTCTCGCACTGCACGGCGGCTCCGTCGTCGGCCTCATCGTGCTGGCCCTGTCCGGCGCGCCGGTCTGGACGCTGTTCGTGGCCGCGGGCCTCGCCGGCGCGTCGCTGCCGCAGATCGGCGCGATGGTCCGCGCCCGCTGGCTGCACGCCCTGGACGGCCGCTCCGAGGCGGTCTCCTCGGCCTTCGCCTTCGAGTCCGTCACCGACGAGCTGACCTTCGTGCTGGGCCCGGTCATCGCCACGACGCTCTGCACCACCGTCGCTCCCGCCGCGGGCCTGACCGCGGAGGCCGGACTCACCGTCCTCGGCGGCCTCGCCTTCGCCGCGCAGCGGCGCACCGCGCCGCCGATCCGCGCCGCCGAGGGCGCGGCCTCCGCCTCCGCGCTGTCCCGGCCCGGTGTCCGCCTGCTCGTCGTCGCGCTGCTCGGCGTCGGCTCGGTCTTCGGCGCGCTCCAGGTCTCCATCACCGCCGCCAGCGAGGCGGCCGGCCAGGCCGGCCTGAGCGGCGTCGTCTACGGCCTGTTCGCCGCGGGCAGCGTCCTGGCCGGCACGGCCTTCGGCGCGGTCCGCTGGAAGCGCTCCCCGCGCGCCCGGCTTCTCGCCGCCTACGCGGCGCTGGTCGTCGGCACGTCCACGCTCTGGGCGATGCCCAACCTGCTCACGCTGGCCGTGGCCGCGTTCTGCTGCGGCCTCGCGATCGCGCCCACGCTCATCTCCGCGTACACGCTCGTCGAGACCCTCGTCGACGCCGGCGCGAAGACGGAGGCGTTCACCTGGCTCACCGGTGCGATCGGCCTCGGCCTGGCCCTGGGCTCGACGGCCGCGGGCCGTCTCATCGACGCCAACGGCGCGTCCGCCGGCTTCCTCGTCCCGGCGGCGGGAGCGGCACTGGGCTTCATCGCCCTGCTCGCCTTCCGCGGCCTTCTCGTCCCCACCACGGAAACCCGCACCATCGCCGCATCCCGGCGGGAACCGGTGCACGCCTCACACTGAGGCGTGCGCGCACGTCAGGGGGCGGGGCTCACGGAGCCCCGCCCCTTCCCGTTCCGCCCCAGGGCTTCACCCACCGGCCCGCGCAGGCCCATGGCGTGAGCCGCTTCGGCGGCCCAGGACGACGGTGGCCCAGAACTCCTCCGAGGACCGCGCCGTCGCCTCGAGACCGCCCGCGGCGAAGGCCGCAAGAGCGGCGGCGCGCTGCTGGTCGCTCGTCTCCACCAGCACCACGCCGCCCGGAGCGAGCCAGTGTTGAGCCCGAGCCGCGACGCGGCGCAGCACGGACAGGCCGTCCGTGCCGCCGTCGAGGGCGACGCGGGCCTCGTGGTCGCGTGCCTCCGACGGGAGGAAGGGGATGTCGTCCGTCGGGACGTAGGGGGTGTTCGCGAGGAGGACGTCGATGCGGCCGCGCAGTGCGTCGGGGAGGGCGTCGAACAGGTCTCCCTGGTACGTCCGCCCGCCGAAGCGGGCGACGTTGCGGGCGGCGCAGCGCACCGCCGCCGGGTCGATGTCGGCGGCGTGCAGTTCCACGGCCGGGTCCGCGGCTCCCAGGCGCTCCGCCAGCGCCGCGCCCAGCGCGCCGGTCCCGCAGCAGAGGTCCACGATCACGGAGCCGCCGCGTCCGGCATCCGCCGCGCACTCGACGAGGAACTCCGTCCGCGGGCGCGGCACGAAGACGCCCGGGTCCACCTCGATCCGCAGGCCGCAGAAGCGGGCCCAGCCGAGGACGTACTCCAGCGGCTCGCCCTCCGCCCGGCGTCGCACCAGCGCGTCGAGCGATGCGGGCGCGCCGGGCGACTCGCCCGCCGCGGCGAGCAGCAGCTCGGCCTCCTCCTCGGCGAAGACGCATCCTGCGGCGCGCAGCCGGGCGACGACGTCGGGGAGGAGCGGGGAGTCGGGAGGAGTGGCCATCAACGTCTTCCCTGCGGTCCGTGGAGCTCGGGACGGAAACGCCGGAGGGCTCCCCCGCCGAAGCGGAGGAGCCCTCCAACCGTCTGTGCGCCGCCAGGGACTCGAACCCCGGACCCGCTGATTAAGAGTCAGCTGCTCTAACCAACTGAGCTAGCGGCGCCTGCTGACGTGGAAGACAGTACAGGAACCCAGGAGAAATGCCGAATCGGTATCCTGGCGGCCCATCCAGACCGGCCCACAGGGGAGTGCATGTCCGAGAGCCACGCCGAGGTCGACCCGCGCGCGAAGGAAGAGCTGGAGCGCCTGCGCGGCAGCATCGACAACATCGACGCCGCGATCGTGCACATGTTGGCGGAGCGCTTCAAGTGCACCCAGCAGGTCGGCCGGCTGAAGGCCGAGTACCGGTTGCCGCCCGCCGATCCGGCGCGGGAGCGCGAGCAGATCGAGCGGCTGCGCGACCTCGCCTCGGCGGCGCGCCTGGACCCGGCCTTCGCCGAGAAGTTCCTCAACTTCATCATCGCCGAGGTGATCCGCCACCACGAGCAGATCGCCGCCGAGGACTGACGCCGCGCCGAACCCACGCGGCCCCGGCGCCGACCGGGGTGGAAGCCGCCCCGGAGCGGGCTGTGTCCACAGGTCCGCCCCGCTCACCGCAGCCGGACGATCTTCGGCGTAGGGTCGAACCGGACACAGAGGCCGCCAGGGGTGGAGGGTGAGATGTTCGAGCTCGGTACGGACGGGCCGTCGGTGATCGTCGCGGGTGTCGACGGGTCCGACTCGTCGATGCGGGCGGCTGCGTACGCCGCCGGTCTGGCCCGGCGACAGGGGGCCAAGCTGGCGCTGGTCTACGTGCAGCCGCTGACGGCGATGGGCGGCGCGGACGTGGGCGCCGCCGTGATGCAGGCCGAGCAGGAGGTCGCCGACAAGCTGCTCGCCGAGATCCGCGAGGCCGCCGAGCGGATGCCGGAGGAGCAGCGGATCCGCTGGGAGTTCTACAGTCAGCCCGGCGACCCGTACCAGGGCATCGTCGACCTCGCCGACCAGCTCAAGGCCGACGGCGTGGTGATCGGCGCCTCCGAGAAGGCCGGCCACCGGCTCGTCGGCTCGGTCGGCGTGCGGCTGGTGAAGTCGGGCCGCTGGCCGGTCACCGTGGTGCCGTGACCGGCACCAGGGACGGGCGCCGTGTCCGGCGCCGGGATCGGGCCTCCCTCGCCGTCGCGCGGCGGCATGCTCTACGGTGTTGCCCGCCCAGGTAAGTAAGAGCGGTAAGAATGCAGCTCGGAGCATGACGGGAGTCCTTCGTCCATGAGCGCCTCCGGAGGTACGAGGGCCGTTCTCGCGGCCCTCGGCGCCAACGTCGCGATCGCGGTGTCCAAGTTCGTCGCGTTCGCGTTCAGCGGCTCCTCGTCGATGCTCGCCGAGGGCGTGCACTCGCTCGCCGACTCGGGCAACCAAGTGCTGCTCCTCTTCGGCGGACGCCGTTCCCGCCGTGCGGCCGACGAGGAGCACCCGTTCGGCTACGGCGCCGAGCGCTACGTCTACGGCTTCCTCGTCTCCGTGGTGCTCTTCACCATCGGTGGCGTCTTCGCGCTCTACGAGGGCTACGAGAAGATCCGTCACCCGCACCCGGTCGACGCCTGGTACTGGCCGGTCGGTGTGCTCCTCTTCGCCGTCGTCGCGGAGGGGTTCTCCTTCCGCACCGCGATCGGGGAGGCCCGGTCGTTGAAGGGCCGTCAGTCCTGGCGTCGCTTCATCCGCACGGCGAAGGCCCCCGAGCTGCCGGTGGTCCTGATGGAGGACTTCGGCGCGCTCATCGGCCTGTGCCTCGCGCTCTTCGGCGTCGGCCTCGCCGTGCTGACGGGGAACGGCGTCTGGGACGGCGTCGGTACGGTCTGCATCGGCGCGCTGCTGGTCTGCATCGCGCTGGTGCTGGCGGTCGAGACGAAGTCGCTGCTGCTGGGGGAGGGCGCGGGCCCCGAGGTGGTGGCCCGGGTGCGCGCCGCGCTGCTGGACGGGCCGGACGTGGACCGGGTGATCCACATGCGCACCCTGCACCTCGGTCCCGAGGAGCTGCTCGTCGCCGCCAAGATCGCCGTGCCCGCGGACGCGGACGCGCGGCGCATCGCCGCCGCCATCAACGCGGCCGAGGAGCGCGTCCGTTCGGCGGAGACCACGGTCCGCGTCATCTACCTCGAGCCGGACCTCTACAGCGAGGCGGAGGCCGCGGCCGGTCCCGACCCCGCGGCGACCCCGGGCGGGCGCTGACACCGGTCGGGCCCTGCCCCCGTGCCAGGCCGCCGGGCGGCGGTCGTCCTCCGGCGCCCGGCGGGTCTCAGGCCGGCGGTGGGCGCCGGCCGACGGCGGGGGTCTCAGATCACAGGGCGGGTGCCGCGAAGCCGACGGCGAAGAGCACCAGCCACCACAGCTCCAGCAGGATCATCGGGGTGTCCCGGATCAGCAGGTCCTCGATGTGACTGGTGGTCCCTCGTGAGGTCAGCCGGTCGAAACGGACGAGCGCCCCGATCAGCGGGACCACCGTCGCCACGTGCCAGACGCGTTCGCGTCCGTCCCGTTCCATCAGCGCCCAGGCGAGGTACGCGGCGACCATGGCCAGCGCGATGACCCGCTGTGCGACCCGCAGGCCGGAGGCCGTGTAGTGCCGCAGCGAGGGGCGGTGCGCCGCGGCCGGGCTCCCCAGCCCAGCCAGCTCCGTGTGGCGCTTGGCGGTGGCCACCAGCAGCGCGCCCAGGCTGCAGACCAGCACGAACCACCCGGACGGCGGCACCTGTGAGGACGCCGCGCCGCCCAGCGCCCGCAGCACGAAGCCGGACGCCACGAGCGTCAACTCCAGTACGGCCAGGTGCTTCAGACCCAGGCTGTAGAGGAACGAGGTGACCAGGTATGCCGTGACCGCGACGGTCAGGCCGTAGCCGGGTGCGGCGAGGCTGAGGGTCAGGGCCGTGGCCAGGCAGATTCCGGCGACGGTCACCGCCGTGCTCTCGCTCAGCTCGCCGGAGGCGATCGGACGCCGGCACTTGCGCGGGTGCTGCCGGTCGCGTTCCGCGTCGACGGTGTCGTTGACGAAGTAGACCGAGCAGGACGCCAGCGTGAAGACCACGAAGGCCAGCGCCGCGCCGCCCAGCGCACTGCCGCCCCGCGCCTCGAACTGGCGGGCCGTGAGTTCCGAACCGGTCAGCGGGGCGGCGAAGACCAGGAGGTTCTTGACCCACTGCCGCGGCCTGGAGGTCCGCAGCAGCGCGGACGGCACGCGCGCCCAGGCGCCCCGGTGGACCGCGTCGACGTCGAGGGGGATCGGCGGCACCGGCGTCTGCGGCGCCGGCCGGATCGGCTGCGGGGCGCTCATCGCGCGTACACCGCGGTGAAGTCGCGACTGGTGTCCTCGTAGTACCGGGTGGCCGGGCGCTCCTGGTCCGGCAGCAGCTTGACCGGCGTCGGGTTCGCCGGGTTCGGCTGCGGCTTGTAGTACATGAAGGACATCCACGCGGGGTTGATGTCGAGCTGCATCCCGCGCACCGCGCCCGCGCTCGCCAGCAGGTCCGCGAGGGTGCGGACGGACAGCGCGGGGCCGTACGCGAAGAGCAGGCGCCCGTCGGCGGTGACGCCGACGCCGGAGCGCCAGACGAAGTACTTGCCGGCGATGGTCAGGCCCCAGCCGCTCTCGACGTTGGAGTCGACGCTGTCGGGCACCTTGCCGTGATCGACGATCAGCTTGAGGTTCTGCCGCACGCCGCTGACGTCCGGCGTCAGGGAGGCGTCACGGCCCCAGTCGGCGACGGTGGCCCTGCCGTCCTTGGTGAAGACCAGTGAGGCCGCGCCGTCGTGGAGGGTGCCGCGGGTGGTCCCGTTGAGATAGAAGCCGCCCTGGGCCTCGTCGTTGATGACCTTGAACCCGCCGTTGAAGGTGGCGAGCAGGCCGGTCCGCTGTCCCGCCGGGATGGAGAACGGCACGCCCCAGTTGCCGGGGCCGGGGTCGGACTGGCCGGGATGGAGCGTGAAGCGCACCAGGCGCTCGTCCATGGAGACCACCGCCGCCACATAGGAGGTGTGTTCGTCGTCCGGTCGCAGGAAGGCGCCGAGGAGGGCAGGGGTGCCGTCGACGTTCTCGAGGGTCTGCCAGGTGCCCTCGCCCGGCAGCGGCGCGCCGGCCGGGGAGACCAGTCGCGGTGGTGTGATCGGCTTCAGCGCGGGCCGGTTCGAGGTGTTGTTCTGCACCGGCTCGCCGTTCGGGGCCAGGGCCATGGTGGGCCGGCCGCCGATCTTCGGCGGGTGGGCCTTGTACTGCTGGTCCTCCAGGAAGGTCACCACGGGGCCCAGATGGTGGTCGCGGGCCCACTCCGCCACGCGGGCGACGACGCTGTCGTCACCGGGTGCGGCCAGGGCGGAGCCGACGGACCAGCACAACCAGGCGAAGACGACCGCCAGCAGTGCGAGCACGGCGCGCACGCTGCGCAGCCGGAGTATTCGGCGGGTCCGGCGGAAGCGCTGCTTCTTCGGTGGCATCGGTCCGCCCTCCGACTGCGCGGGCTCCTCGGCGGGGTTCTCCGAGACGGACTCGGGCGACGCTGGTACACCCACGCGGACCTACTTCCAGCCGGGCGTGCCGGGGCACGCTGAGGACGGGAGGGAGTGACGGCCTCCGCGGTGGGTGCGGATGTGACGCGGGTCACCTGCGGCCGTCTCCGTCCACGCTAGAAATACGGAAGCGGAACCGCCTGTTCAGCTAGGCATTCCGAGTTACCCGAACTGACGCCCCGCAGGAAACCCGCAGCTCGGCGGCGTGCCCCCGGGCTGCTCAGGGGCGCGCCGCCCCGGGCCGTGTCGCCGCGCCGCCCCGCCGCTGGTGGACTGCTCCCCGGGCTGCCCGCCGCCCGGACTCCGCGCGTCGGACACCGCGGCCCGGCTGCGGGATGATGGGCCGGTGGAGGGACGCGTGGACACGGAGCCGAACCGGAGAGAGAGCTGGTGGCCTACTGCTACCGGATGCTCGGTTCCGTCCACGAGGCCGAGGACCTGACGCAGGAGACGATGCTCCGGGCCTGGAAGACCCGGGACCGGTACGACCCGGAGCGGGCCTCGGTGCGGACCTGGCTCTACCGGATCGCGACCAACGTCTGCCTGACCGCGCTGGAGTCCCGTGCCCGGCGGCCGCTCCCGTCAGGGCTGGGGGCGCCGAGCGACGACCCGGGGGCCCCGCTCGCCGCCCGGACCGACATCCCCTGGCTGGAGCCCTTTCCTGACGGCCGCTTCGACGCGGAGGCGCGGGCCGACCTGCGGCTCGCCTGGGTGGCGGCCGTCCAGCTGCTGCCCGCGCGCCAGCGTGCCGTGCTGGTGCTGCGCGAGGTCCTGGAGTTCAGCGCCGCCGAGGTCGCGGCGCAGCTCGACACGACCGTCCCCGCCGTCAACAGCGCGCTGCAGCGCGCCCGCGCGACCCTCGCGGGCGCGGCCGGGGAGCCGGCCGCGGTGCGGGAGCCCGACGACCCCGAGACACGCGAGGTGATCCGGCGTTACGTCCGTGCCTTCGAGGCCGCCGACGTGCCCGCGCTGGTGCGGCTGCTGGCCCATGACGCGGTGCTGGAGATGCCGCCTGTCCCGCTGTGGTACCGGGGTCGTGAGGACTACGGCCGGTTCATCGACCGGGTCTTCGCGATGCGCGGCACGGGCTGGGCCATGCGGACGCTCACCGCGAACGGCCAGCCCGCCCTCGCCGCCTACGCACCGGATCCGCAGGACGGCCTGTCCCTGCACACCCTGCAGGTCTTCACGGTCGTGGACGGCCTGGTCGCCCGCAACGTGGTCTTCACCGACCCGGGCGTCCTCGCCGCCTTCGGCCTCTCCACCCGCTTCCGGGAGGCGGCTTCGTGACGGTCCGTCCCCGGGCAGCGGCCGCGGGGCTCAGTCCGCTTCGACGGTGATGACCCGGACATCCGGGCCGACATGGGCCTTGACCAGCTCGCCGTTCGGATGGTCGTTGCCGTCGACCCAGGCGCGCGCGGCCGTGGAGTCCAGGCCGCCCGCGCGCTGACGGGCGAGGAGGCGCGCGTCGCGGACGGTGTCCGGGACGGCGAGGAACCACAGGGCGTCGAACTGCTCACGGACCTCGGACCAGCCGGGGCCGCCCGCCGCACCCGCCGCGAGATAGTTGCCCTCGGTGACGATCAGCCGGGTCTGCGGCGTGACGAGGTGACGCGCCGCAACGGGTTCGTGCAGTGTGCGGTCGTAGTCCGGCACGTAGACGGGTTCCCCGGGCAGGGCCGCCCGCAGGCGGCGCAGCAGGGCGAGGTAGCCCCAGACGTCGAAGCTGGGCGCGGAGCCCTTGCGTGAGGCCAGGCCCAGACGGTCCAGCTGTGCGTTCGAGAGGTGGAAGCCGTCCATCGGGACGTACGCCGCCGCTTCCGGGCCGAGGCGCTCGCACAGCGTGGTCACCAGGTGGACGGCGAGCGTCGACTTGCCCGCGCCGGGCGCGCCCGCGATGCCGAGCAGGACCCGGCCGCCCGGCGGAGGCACGAGCGAGGCCGCCGCCGCGACGAGCTGTTCCCTGTCCATCGGCGCTCCCGCCCTGTCGTCCTGCCCGGTCGGCCGCCTGCCGAGCCGCCGCTCCCGGACATGCCGAAGGGCTCCCTCGTCTGGACGAGGGAGCCCTTCGGCTGTCTGTGCGCCGCCAGGGACTCGAACCCCGGACCCGCTGATTAAGAGTCAGCTGCTCTAACCAACTGAGCTAGCGGCGCCTGCTGACGTGGAAGACATTACATGAACAGCGCGCGAAACACCGAATCGGTCCTGCAGGCACCGGGTGCACCCGCATCCGGATCATGGTTGCCGGGGTGGCTCCGGCCGTGCCAGCGTGGACGCCATGACGACTCCCGGAACCTCCTCGGCACCTGCTCCCGTCCCGGACGTCCTCCGGTACACGGCCTTCTCCGCCGACCCTTCAGGTGGCAACCCGGCGGGCGTGGTGCTGGACGCGCGGGCACTGGGCGACGACGCCATGCTCGCCGTGGCCGCGGAGGTCGGGTACTCCGAGAGCGCCTTCGTCACCGAGCGCGACGACGCCGCGCGACGGTTCCGAATCCGCTTCTTCAGCCCGCTCGCGGAGGTCGACTTCTGCGGCCACGCCACCGTCGCCACCGCCGTGGCCCTGGCCGACCGTCTTGGGGAAGGGCCGCTGGTCTTCGCCACCAACGCCGGCGAGATCACCCTCGACACCGGCAAGGACGCGACCGGCGCCGTCCGCGCCACGCTCACCAGCGTCCCCACCCGGACCCGCCCCGCCGCCGACGTCGAGCTGGACCAGGCGCTCGCCGCGCTGCGCTGGTCGCGTGCGGACCTCGACCCGTTGCTGCCGCCGCATGTCGCCTTCGGCGGCGTCGAGCACCTCGTTCTCGGAGTCGCCACGCGCGAGCGGCTGCGGGCGCTGGACTACGACTTCGACGGACTCGCGGAGGTGATGCACCGTCACGGCTGGACCACGCTGCAGCTGGTGTGGCGCGAGAGCGAGGAGCTCTACCACGCGCGCGACCCGTTCCCGATCGGCGGTGTCGTCGAGGACGCGGCGACCGGCGCGGCGGCTGCGGCCTTCGGCGGCTATCTGCGCGAGCTCGGGGCGCTGCCCGCGTCGGGTGTGTTCACCATCCGGCAGGGCGAGGACATGGGCCGGCCGAGCACGCTCACCGTCGCATCCGTGCCGGGCACCGGGCGCATCCGCGTCTCCGGAACCGCCGTGCGGCTCTGAGGTCGCGCAGCGGTCTCCGGGCCCGCAGGGCGGCCTCCGCGGGGCGGGCCCGGGCCTGAGCCTCGGCTGAGGGCAGGGCGGCGGCAAGACGCAGCCGCGTCCGTGTTCGCGTTCGCCGGGGTGGCGGCCCCGGTGGTGACGGGCAGGCCCGCGGCTGGGGGGCTCAGCGGTGGAGCGGAACCGGGCGCGCCAGGGGCTCGACCAAGGCCGGTGGGACCTCCGTCCGCTCTGCGGGCTCGGTCTCCTCCGTGCCGCGCGGGACGTCCCGTGCCGCGCGGACGCAGGCCCACAGCAGCGTCGAGGAGCCCGGCAGCCACGGCTCACGATCCTCAGGCGCGACGATCCAACGCCCCTGACCCTCGGGTGCGTCCAGCGGGCGCTGCAGCGGGGGGACGGTGATCGCGTCGCCCAGGCCGTGGCAGAGCAGCGGCGGCACGTCGCGTGCCCACTCCTCCCAGACCAGCAGTGGGCGCAGCCGCGCCGCGGTCCCGGGCTCCGCGAAGACCAGGATCCGCCCGCGGAACGTCGCGACCGGCCCGCAGCCGGGCCCGGAGGACCAGAGCTCGTCCAGCACGCGGCGGCCGAACAGGCCCGGCATGTTGATCACGTCGAAGGCGCGCCCGCACGGCAGCACCGTCGCCGCCCAGGGGCGCGACTCCCACAGCGCGCGCATGCTGCGCGGGTACTCGCTGGCGGAGGCGAGCCAGGCCTCACCGGCCACCGTTCACGTACTCGACGGAGTCGTACGTCCACATGTCCACGGTCCAGCTCTATCGAGCGGGCGGTCGGCCGGGCTCGGGAACGTCTGAATCCCGGACAGGGGAGGGGAGGAGCGAGTACCATCCGCCTGCCTTTGGCATATGGCGAGTGGCATATGCCAAAGGCAGGCTCAGTCCACCGGCCGACGCTGCTGCAGGCCGCGGCCGTACTCGACCATCTTCGCGGCGTAGTCCGGCGTCCACTCCGCCGACTCGGCGATCTCCTCCAGGCTCAGGCTGTCGAACCGCCGCGGGTCCGCGAGCTGGGCGGCGGCCAGCGCCTGGAAGTCGCTCGCCTTCTCGGCCGCCGCGCGGAACGCCAGCGTCAGCTCCGTCGCGCGCGCCAGCAGCTCACGCGGGTCCTCGATCGACTCCAGATCGAAGAAGTGCTCCGCCTCCGGCTCCGCGAGCCCGGGCTCGAAGAGCAGCGGCGCAGGCCGGAGCCTCCGCTGCGGCGAGCGATCGGCCGAGGAGTCGGACATCGGAGACCTCCTGATACGACGAGGGGACGGGTACGTGCCGACACTCCATTGTCCGGCCACGCCACCGCGTGAGGAACAGGGCGATGCGCTGCGGGTATTCCCGGGACGCCGCCCGGTGACGGCCGAGGGAGGGCACCGCCCTCATCGCGCCGCCACCCGGTGCCGCCGGAGGTGCTCCAGCACCGCGTGGTTGGCCTCCCAGCCGTCCGGGAACTTCGAGACGACGCCCAGCTGGACCGGCTCCGTGGACGGGTGGGCGTCCAGCAGCTCGGGGATGCCCGCCCGGGTCACCACGATGCACGCGTGCCGGTGCCGTGAGGCCAGCACGCACAGACGCCCGGTCTCCAGATGGAACGCCGTCGCGTCCGGGCGGCCGGACAGCGGGTGGAGGACCACTGTGACGTCGTACTCGCGCCCCTGCAGCCGGTTCGCGGTGTCGACCGTGACATCGGTGACGCCGAGCGCTGCCAGCGCGCCGCGGACCGCCGCGGCCTGGTCGCGGTGTGCGGTGCCGACGGCGATCCGGCCCGCGTCGACGGGGGCCGAGCCGCGCTCGGACCTGGTCTCGCCGCCGCGGGCGAGCAGACGGGCCACCACCGCGGCGACCGCGGCCACCGCCTCCGGATCGGTGCGGACCGTCAGCCGTGCGGGCAGCTCCAGCAGACCCCAGCCGGACTCCGCCGCGACGTCCAGCACCTCGTCCGCCGCACGGGCGAGGGACGGGGCGAGCCCCGGCGGTGGTGGAGGCGTGGCCGGGCCCAGCTCCAGGAGACGGTCGCCCGGCTCCGTCCCGGCGCGGAACGGCGTGAACGGGTAGAAGGCGTCCGAGACCAGCGGCGCGGCCGAGGCGGGAAGACGCCACGAGACCGGCAGGCGGTGCGGCACGATGCCCGGATTGTGGGCGAGCAGCGTCACCACCGCGCTCTGCGACGGGTCGTGGTGCAGGCCCGCCCAGTCGTCCGTGCCGACGATGCTGAACGGGTCCAACTGGCCCGGATCGCCGACGAAGAGCGCGCGCTCGAAGAGCCGGGCCACGGCCAGCAGCGCGTCCGAACGCATCTGGTAGGCCTCGTCGACGATCGCGTGGTGCCACGGGTCGGTGTCCTTGACCCACTGCCACTTGGCCGCCGTGGCCACCACGACGGGCAGCTCGCGCAGGTCCGCCACCTTGGTGGAGGCGACCACGCCCGGGTGCCGCATGGCGATCTCGCCGGGCAGCGCGTCACTGCCGTGCAGGCGCCCGACGGCGAGCCCCGGATCGGCCTGCGCCAGGCGGTCCACCAGATCGTCCACCTGGCTGTTGGTCTGCGCCACGATCATCAGCCGCTCACCGGTGACGACCAGTTCGCGCGCGGCCTTCACCACCAGCGTCGACTTGCCCGCGCCCGGCGGGGAGTCGACGACGGTGCCGCGCTCGCCGCCGTGCAGCGCGGAGGCGAGGATCGCGGCGACGGCCGCGTCGGCCTGCTCGCCCGGCGACGGTGAGGCGGCCGGGGTGGGGAGCGTGGTCACCTGGGCGGCCCTCCGTGGGTCCAGGGCGTGTCCTCCGGCTCGGGCAGCGGCGCGGACTGACGGGCCGACAGTTCGAACAGCGTGAAGCAGACCTGCTCGCCCGCCTCGGGGACCGTGCCGGGTTCCGGCTCCTTCTTCCGGCCCATGCCGCTGAGCAGGCGGAGCGTCAGCAGCCCCGCCTCCGCGTCGAGCTGCACGAGCTCGGCCCGCTGCGCGGCGGGCCCGGCCGCGCGGTGCACCTCGCCGCCCGGATCGAGATGCGGGCGGTCCTCCGTGCGCACCGTCACCAACGGGCGCGGCTTCGGACTGCGCCCGCTCGTGTCGTAGGCGGGCAGCACCTCGACGACCTCGCCCGCGAACGCCTGCCCGGCGAGGCGGTGCTCGGCCATGGCCAGCGGGTCGTCCAGCGCCTCCTCCAGATCCAGCCGGACCTGCTCCCGCTCGCGCTGTGCGAGCTTGCGCGCGGCCGTCACGGCGTCGTCGCGCAGCGGCTGCGGCGGCTCGCCCGCCGCGACCCGGTCGCGGTGGCCGGTGTAGGACCAGCGGTCGCTCTCCCAGCGCTCCACGACGTGGGCGGCCGGCGGGAGCGTGCGCAGCAGGTCGACGCCCTGCCACACCTGGTGCCACACCGGCAGCAGCACGGACTCCAGCAGCGCGTCGATCTCCTCGGCGCGGGCCCGCGTCAGCCGCTCGTCCTGCGCGGCGCGCGCCGCGTCGTAGCGAGTGACGGCGGGGGAGAGCAGCAGGCTGTCGAAGGCCGGGTCGGTGGCCGGACCGGCGGGCGGCACCAGCAGCCGGCCGCGTTCGTCCCGGCCGTTCTCGGCACGCGACGCGGCCCGCTCCCCGCGCTCGCCCGGCGGCGGGGCGATCCACGCGAGCAGTGCGCCCAGATGCGCGTCCTCCAACGAGCTCTGGCCTGTCGCCCAGTGACGGGAAAGCGTCGTCGTGAGCGGCAGCAGCAGCGACGACCCCGGCACGTTCGACCGCTCCGACAGGTGCGTCAGCCACCGGCCGAGCAAGGGCACCCGCGCGGGCACCGGGTACGGGCCAGGGTCGACGTCCTCGGCCGTGCGCCGGAACCGGGTCGACCGCCCGACCAGCCCCAGCAGCTCCATCGCGCCCGGGTTGGGCACGACCAGCTGTGGCGCGTCCGCGCACAGCTCGCGCACCTCCACTGTCTTCTCGCCCGACTCCGGATCCTTGACGGACCGCTCCAGCAGCTCGACGTCGGCGCCGAAACTCTCCAGGTAGGGGAGCAGTTCGTCGCCGAGCCGGGCCAGGAAGGCGAAGCGCAGGTCGCGGTCGAGCGGCTGGGGCACCGTCAGCAGGCGCGGGTTCTCCCGGTCCTGCCCCAGCAGCACCGCCAGCGGCGCGCCCGTCTCGCCCGCGGCGGCGAGGGGGACCAGTACGAAGGGCCGCTCGGCGAGGTGCCGGTGCCGGACCGTCGCGAGCGGTTGGGCGACCCCGGCGCGTACCGCCTCCAGCCGGGCCAGCGTGGTGAGCAGGCTCATCGCGCCAGCGCCTCCTCGCGCAGCCGGGCCGCCCGCGCCAGCGCTCCGTCGCCCGCGGTCGCCTCCAGCGCGGCCTCGACGGTCGTCAGACTGCCCAACTCCCCGCGCACGCCCCGCCCCAGCACCTCCACCGCGCCCGCCGCCCTGGCCTGCGTCCGGCAGTGGAACGCGAGCTCGCACGCGGCCAGACACTCCGGCGCGTACGCGTGCGCGAGCGTGTCCACCGCCTCCGGCGCCTCGTCCAGCCGCACCGTCTCCGGCAGCGCCGCCAGCAGCGTCTCGATCCGCGTCATCCGTGCCAACTGCCGCCGCGTCACCGCGAGCTGCTTCCGCAGATCCAGCGGCGCCGCGACGGCGACGTTGGAGAAGTCCCTGGGACACACGAGCAGCCCCGTCGTCCGCACGGCCGCCGCGAGACCCACGGGCTCGGCGTAGGGGGAGGCGTGGGCGGCCGCCCCTGCGGGGAGAGCCGCCTCCGGGCCGCCGGACGCGGTCCCTCCCGCTGCGACGGCACCCGCGCCTGGTGTGGCTGCGCTCGCGGATGTGGCTGCGCTCGGGAGGCCCACCGCTGTGGGCAGGCGCGGGGCGGCGGGAGTCGTCGCGTCTGCCGGGGAGAGGCCCGAGCCCACGGCGTCAGCAGCCGCGTGGGCAGCGGCGCGCGGGACGTCGGCGCCCGGGACGTCGGCGCTCGCGCCGGAGGGGTGCGGGCGCGCCGCCGGACCGGTGCCCGGCCTCGGGTGGACGAGGCCCGGACCGATCTGGGCCGTTGCCGCTGCCGCGTCCAGCGCCGCCGCCGTGGTGCGGAGCGCGAGGACGTAGACGGCGGCCTGACGGGCAGCGGCGCCCACCTTGGTCGGGTCCGCGCTGCCGTCGAGGATCGGGAAGGACTTGATCTCCACGACCGTCCACCGCCCGTCGGGGCCGATCACGATCGCGTCCGGCTCGAGGGAGACCGTGGAGCCCGCGACGTCCAGCCGCAGCAGCGGGCGGTCGAGAAGCGTCCAGGCCCGGCCCGCCGCCGCGTTCGCCGTCGCCTCGGCCAGCGCCACGCGCGTGCGCGCCGCGCGGACCGCCGGGCCCTCGGACGGGAGCAGGTCCGGCACCTCGACCGGTGACTGTGCCGTCGCCTCCGGCAGCAGCTCGGTCCGGAGCAGCGCGACCAGCTCCGCGCAGCGCTCCGCGCGCAGCCGCCGCTCGAAGACGAGCCCGCGCGTGATCGCGAACGGCGACTGCCCGAATGTCGCCGGACTGCCCAACCGCGTCGCCAGCGCGGCCTTGTCGACGCCGGCGGCGTCGAGCACGGCGCGCCGGTCGCACCCCGGATTGGCCGCGAGCGCCGCCAGCGCCCGGGCGTCCATATTGCGCGCGGCAGCACCCCCGCGCAGCGCGGCCAACCGCGTTTCGAGGGGGGTGAGGGGCTGATCGACCCGTGCATGCGTGCTGTGGTCCATGGTGCCCGCCAGTGTTGCACCTGCCACTGACATCCGTCCCCGAAGTCCCGGTCCGAGGGTGCCCGCGCGACTGATCGGGACAGGTGTCAGGTGGCTGTCACGCGGCCGCGACGCCTGTCACCGCGGCGCGCGGCCCCGCCCCACGGAGGGGCCGACGCCTCCACGGCTACGGCGTTCTCAGCCGGTCACCGTCACGGTGGTGGTTTCGGGGTTGGCGCTGTTGCTCTGGTAGACGGTGTCGCCGCTGTAGACGGCGGTGATGGTGTGGGTTCCGGTGGTGCGGAAGGCGGTGACGGTCCCGGCTGCCGCGCAGTTGCCCAGGGACAGGAAGAGGCGTCCGGTGCCGAGGGTCTTGCCGGTGGTGGTGTCGGTGAACGTGACGGTGCCGGTCGGCCTGGTCGTGGCGCCCGTACTGGCCGGGCAGACGAGGTCGCTGAGCACGACCGGAAGGCCGACCCGGGTGCGGGGGAACATCGCGGTCAGGGACGTCTTCACCGGCTTGCCCGGGGTGGTGTAGCTGATGGTGATGCCCGGCGCGGCGCTGGTGACGGTGGGGCCGGTGCCGCCGGCGGGGACCAGGGACGAGCCGCCGCCTCCGCCACCCCCGCCGCCGCTCGGGCTGATGAAGGGGTTGATGTTGCCGCCTCCGCCGCCACCGTAATAGCCGCCGCCTCCGGCGCCACCGGTCAGGGAGGCGCCCGGGCCGCCGCCGGTGCCGCCGGCACCGAGCGCGCCGTTCCCACCGCCGAACACCCCGCCACCGCCCGTGCCGCCGGTCCCGCCCTGGGTGGACGTGCCCGGGCCGCCGCCGGTGCCGCCGTTGCAGGTCGCGTTGGCGCCTGGCTGGCCGGCGTCCCCGCCCGGGCTTCCGGTGCACTGACCGGCCCAGCCGGCCCCGCCGCCGCCCGCGGCCACGATGAGGCGGGGGGCGGGGGGGGGAGGGGGGGGGGGTTCGGCAGGGGGGGGA
>NZ_BBPP01000006.1:117943-140450 GCF_000787835.1 Streptacidiphilus melanogenes | reverse complement strand
GGCGGGAGTCGGTGGTGGTCAGGGGGGTGGTGTTCGGCAGGGTGCGGACGTCGGATGCTCCGCCACCGCCGCCGCCGAAGTGGGTGCTGCCGCCGCCGTTGAAGCCGCCGACGCACTGGGCGGAAGGGCCGCACGAGCTGCCGGTGGCGGCGCCGCCGACTTCGACGTAGAGGATCTGCCCGCCGGACAGCCCGGTGAGCGTGCCGGACACCTGGGCGCCCCGACCGCCGCCCACGCCGTTGCTCTCCACACCGCCGCCGCCGCCGATCGCCGTGACGTCGACCTGCGTGACGCCGCTGGGCACGGTGAACGTCTGCTCGGCGCCGGTGGAGGCGAAGGTGCAGGTGGTGGTGGGGCCGGACACCGTGCAGGTGCCCTGCGCGTGGGCGGTCCCGGACAGCGTCAGCGGCGCGACGGCGGCGCAGAGCACGCCGGCCGCCACGGCCAGCACCTGGCTCCGACGCCCGGTCGAACCCGGGCGATGCTCGCGCGCTGAGCCTGGTCGGCCGACGGCATCCGACAGTGAGAACGTCACGATCAACTCCAGAAGACGGAAGAGGGTCTCTCGGCGAGGAATCGCCCTCTGTCACTGTCGGTCACGCGACCGGAGCCGCACCCTCTGACCCGTCTGAGACACCGCCGGTTCACACCGCCGGCCCCTGGCGGGGCCTTCGCCCGGGTCGGTCCCGGAAATCGTTACGGGCGGGGCCGCGCCAGGCGGCGGTCCCACAGGCGGAGCACCGGCCCGGTGAGCGCGCGGCCGACGGCGATCACGCCCGCGCCGGCCAGGACGTCCAGCAGGTAGTGGTTGGCCGTGCCCATCACCACCAGCGCGATGACCACGGGGTAGAGCGCGCCCAGCGTGCGCACCGTTCGGTCGCGGGCGCAGGTCAGCAGCATCAGGCCGCACCACAGGGCCCACCCGACGTGCAGGCTGGGCATCGCGGCGAACTCGTTCGTCATCGACGCCAGGCCTTTCGGCGTGCTCGCGTCCCCGCCCCACCAGCCGATCGCGGAGTGCTGGGCCATGGTGTCCGTGAAGCCGAAGCCGGCGGGCAGCAGGCGCGGCGGCGCGGCCGGGAAGAGCACGAAGCCGACCAGGGCCAGGACGGTCGACAGCCCGAGCCAGGTCCTGGCCCGACGGTAGACCTCGCGGTGGTGGCGCCAGAGCCAGACCAGGACCGCGGGCGTGACCAGGTAGTGCAGGGAGGCGTACGCGAAGTCCGCCGGTATGCCGAGCCAGCGGTGGTCGGTGAAGTCCGCGTTCAGCCAGTGCTCCGGATCCAGGTGCAGCCACCGCTCGACGTCGAGCAGGTGCGATGCGTCCCGCTGGGCCTGCTGCACCCCGCCGCGCACCAGCAGCCGACTGCCGTCGTAGGCGAAGTACACCACCGCCACCAGGAGCAGTTCCCGCAGCCATCCGGCCCGGCCCCAGGCCCGGGGCGCCCCCGGCGCGGCTTGGCCCGTCGTTTCCGCGGGGGCGGGGCCGGCGGTGGTGACAGATGGGGACATGGCGTGCTCCGCGCGGGTCTGGACTGTCCGAAGGGCGAACAGGAACGTACAAGCTACCGTACGCTGTACGTTAGTCCCGTTGACACCCGCCCCGTCCTAGCCCAGGGAGCATGCAAGGTGGCGCTTACCAGGCCTGTGTACGCTCCTGATGTGCCCTCCGAGCATTCGACCGCCACCGCCGCGCCGCCCAGGCCGGCCCGTCGGTCGCGCGCGCCCCGGGGATCGCTGAACCCCGACCTGATCCTCGATCACGCGCTGCGCCTTCTGGACGAGAAGGGTCTGGACGCCTTCTCGATGCGCGCCCTCGCCGAGGACCTCGGGGTGGGAACGATGGCGCTCTACACCTACTTCCGCGGCAAGGACGAACTGTTCCGCGCCGCGCGGGACCGCGTTCTCGCCGCCTACACCCCGCCGAGCACGGAGGGCCGCTGGGATCAGCGCCTCCGCGCGGCCTGCATCGCCGTGCACGATCTCTTCACCGGCCGCCCGGCCGTCCTGCGCCTCCTCGCGGAGTCCACGGCGAACGACGACTTCCTCGACGCCGCGACCTCCGCGATGGACCGCATGCTCGCCCTGCTGCAGGAGGGGGGCCTGGGCCGCGAGGACGCGGCACGGGCCTACGGCACGCTCTCGCGCTTCACCATCGGCTCCGCCCTGCGCGAGGTCCGCGTGTGCGCCAGGCCGGAGGCCCTCGAGATGTTCCGCTCCCGCATCGCGGCCCTGCCCCGGGACCGTTTCCCCGCTCTGGCCGACCTCGCCCCCGAACTGCTGCTCAGCACGGAGAACGGCCGCGAGCAGTACGAGTACGGCCTCGACCTCATCCTCTGCGGCATCCGCGACCTCGCCTCCCGCTCCGCCTGAGCGCGCGGTCTCGCGATGCGGCCCGGTGCGCGTCGCGGCGGACGGTCCGGGATCATGGGAGTACTCGTTTTTCCCCTTCCGGGGTGTACCGGGTGCGCGCAGCGCGGCGCGCGGCCGGTCCCCGGTGATGCCCGAGGAGGCACGCATGCCCGCGCGGATCATTCTGGTTCGGCACGGTGAGACCGACTGGTCCGCCACCGGTCGGCACACCGGTCGCACCGACGTGTCGCTGACCGATGAGGGGCGCGACATGGCGCGCCGCCTGGGCGCGCGCCTCGCCGCCGCGCCGTGGAACGGGCTCGCGGACGCGGAGATCGTCAGCAGCCCCCTCTCCCGGGCCCGGGAGACCGCCGAACTGGCCGGCTTCGGCGCGCGGCTGCACACCGACGAGCGGCTGCAGGAATGGGACTACGGCGGCTACGAGGGCCTGACCGGCCCGGACATCCGGGCCGAGCGGGAGCCGGGCTGGCTGATCTGGCGCGACGGCGTCCCGGGCGGGGAGAAGCTCACCGAGGTCGGGGCACGCGTCGACGCGTTCCTCGCCGACGTGGACGCGCGTGCCGGCGTTCCCGACCCGGACACGACGGTGATGCACGCGGCCGATCGCGACGTCGTCGTCTTCGCCCACGGCCACCTGCTGCGGATCATGACCGCCCGCTGGCTCGGCCTGCCGCCCGACGGCGGCCAGCAGTTCAAGCTCGGCCCGGCCACGTTGTCCGTGCTGACCTGGGAGTACGCGGAGCGCGCCATCGAGCGCTGGAACGACGCCGCGCACCTCGCCTGATTTCCACCGGCCCTCCCCGCCCCTCCCCGGCGGAGCCGCGGGGAGGCCGCCATCCCTCCAGGCCGTCGGCCCTCCAAGCCGTCAGCCCTCCAAGAAGTGCTCCAGCGCCTCGACCACCAGCTTGTGGTCGTCCACCTGGGGAAGCCCGGAGACGGCGACCGTGCCGACAAGCCCGACGTCGGCGATCACGATCGGGAACGCCCCGCCGTGCGCCGCGTACCGGTCGGGGTCGAGTCGCGACTTCTCCTCAAAGCTGCTGCCCTGCTCCCGGAACCGCTGGCCGACGAGGTAGGAGCTGGCCCCGTACCGTCGCACCACGCGGATCTTGCGCTCGATCCAGGCGTCGTTGTCCGCGCAGGTGCCGGGCGAGGCGAAGTGGAAGAGCTGCTGCTCCCCGCGGCGGATGTCGACGGTGACCGGCAGCGCCCGCTCGCGCGCGAGATCCACCAACAGGCAGCCGAGCCGCCAGGCGTCGTCGTTGGTGAACCGGGTGAACTGCAGGCGGCGCTCCTGCTCGACGAGTTCGGCGGTCGTGGTCACAGCTGCACCGTCCGTCCCTCGGCGGCGGACCGCCGCGCGGCTTCGAGCACCTTCAACGCGGCCACGGCGTCACGCGGTTCCACCGGTGTCGGCGCCTGTCCCCGCAGCGCGGCCGCGATCCCGGCGTAGTAACGCTCGTACGCGCCGTGCAGGGTCGGGTGGGCGACGTAGTCGTCCACGGCGCCGAGCTGCCCGAACATCGCTGCGGGCGTCACGCCCCAGCCCTCGTCGGCGGGGGTCCGGCCTGCCCGCAGCGCGTCCTCCTGGCCGTCGAGCCCCCAGCTGGTGTAAGCGGCCTCGCTCCCCAGCACCCGGAAGCGCGGGCCGAGTTCACCCGCCGTCGCGCTCATCCACAGGTGGGAGCGGGTGCCGTCGGCATGGGTGAGCGCGACGAACGAGTCGTCGTCGGCCGCCGCGCCCTCGCGGCGCACGTCGAGCTCGGCGTATACGCTCGCGGCCGGGCCGAAGAGGGTGAGCGCCTGGTCGACCAGGTGGCTGCCCAGATCGTAGAGGAGCCCGCCGGCCTCGGCCGGGTCGCCCAGCTCCCGCCAACCGCCTTTGAGATTGGGCCGCCAGCGCTCGAAGCGGGACTCGAAGCGGTGCACCCGTCCGAGCCGTCCGGAACGGACCAGCTCGCTGACGGTCAGGAAGTCCCCGTCCCAGCGGCGGTTCTGGAAGACGCTCAACAGCAGTCCCAGCGACTCCGCCAGCTCCGCGAGCTCCGTGCCCTCCGCCGCGGTCGCCGCCAGCGGCTTGTCGACCACGACCGGGACACCCGCGCGCAGTGCGGCCGTGGCCAGCGGGATGTGAGTGCGGTTCGGCGAGGCGACCACGATCAGATCCAGCCCGAGCGGCCAGAGTTCGTCGGCCGAGGAGAGCAGCCGCGCCTGCGGATGCCGGGCTGCGGCCTGCTCCCGACGCTCCGGGTCCGCCGTGACGACGGCGTCCAGGCGCAGCCCCGGCGTGGTCGTGATCAGGGGCGCGTGGAAGACCGCGCCTGCGATGCCGTAGCCGATCAGGCCCACGCGCAGCGGCTCTGCGCCGTCCGGCGCGGTTGGCGCGGCCTGTGCGCTTGGGGCGGTTGGGTCGGCGGCTGGAGTGGAGTTCGGGGTGCTGTTCGCCATGGGACCAGTTAAACAACAGCGTGGATTAAGTGGCAAGCATCCCGCATAATCGACTCGTGTCCTCCCCGTCTTCCACTCCGCCGGACCGGGCAACCCTCCCCGCCGCCATCCCCTCCGGCGCGAACCTGGCCGCGCTGCGGGACCACAACGCGGCAACTGTGCTGACCCTGGTCCGAGCGGCCACGGCCACCGCCGCGGTCACGGCCACCGCCGCAGACCGAGCGACGCAGGCGACCGGGGGCACCAGTGGGCGTGCCGGGGTCAGCCGCGTCGAGCTCGCCCGTCAGTCCGGTCTCACCGCCCAGGCGATCAGCAAGATCGTGCAGCGGCTCCTCGACGACGGCCTGCTCGCCGAGGCCGGGCGCGGCGCGTCGACCGGCGGCAAGCCACGCACCCTGCTCACCCTCGTGCCCGACGCGCGCTGGGCCGTGGGCGTGCAGCTCGGCCGTGACGCGCTGACCGTGCTCCGCGCCGACCTGACCGGACGCGTCGTCGCCGATCGCCAGGTCGCCATCGACCTGGCGGCCTGGGGGCCCGGCCGAGTGCTGGATCTGCTGGCCGAGCAGGTGTCCTGGCTGCTCGGTGCGGTGCCGCCCGAACGGGTGCTCGGCGTGGGCATCGCCTCACCGGGCCCGCTCGACCAGCGCGCAGGGGTGCTGCACCAGGTCACCGGTGCGCCGTCCTGGGACGGCCTGGCGCTCCGTGACGAGGTGGCCGGACGGCTCGGCCTCCCCACGCTGATCGAGAAGGACAGCACGGCAGGCGTCCTCAGCGGGCTCGGCTCTCCCGACCGCGCCTTCGTCCACCTGGACCGGGGCCTCGGCGCCGGCCTCGTCCTCGGCGGCGCGGTGCAGCGCGGCGCCCGAACCAACGCGGGCGAGTTCGGCCACCAGACCATCGACCCCGACGGCCCGCGCTGCCGCTGCGGCAACAGCGGCTGCGTCGAGGCCCTGTGGGCTGCGGCCCGGAGCCCGCGCGAGGCGGCGGGCGTGCTCGGCGAGGCCATCGCCAACCTGGTCCGCCTCCTCGACCTCGACGAGATCGTCCTGGGCGGCCGCGAGGTGCTGGCCGCGCCGGATCTCTACCTCGCGGAGGTCCGTAGAGTCCTCGCCGCCCGTCTCCCGGACCCGACCTGGCAACCCGTCACGGTCTCCGTGGCTCCTTCCGGCCCCAACGCCGTCGCCCTCGGCGCGGCGGGCCTGGTCCTGGCCCGCCTCTTCGGCTAGGAGCCTCGGCCCGACGCAGCGCGTGCCCGCGGCAGCCCGCCGCCTCTGGTGTCAACCGGCTCCGGGCGGGCGCGACAGGCATTGCTTCCGGAACCGCCGCAGGCTGTCGGCCGCCGCGGCCCGTCCCACCTCTTCTGCCCGACGGTGGTTGCGCCGGCGGCGGAGCCGGGGGCCTTGGTGTCCTGCAGCGCAGCGCCCCTCGCACGGGAGGCCCTTGGGGGCCGCCTTTCTCCTCGCGCGGCCTTCTCCCCGCGCAGCGACTCGCGCGCCCGCCAGGCCCCTGGGGGCCGCCTTTCTCCTCGCGCGGCCTTCTCCCCGCGCAGCCTTCCGCCCGCGCAGCGACTCGCGCGCCCGCCAGGTCCTTGGGGGCCGCCCTTCTCCCCGCGCGGCGACTCGCGCCGTCGGGCTCTGGCCTGCCGCGCGTGCCCGGTCCACAGCTCGACCGGGCCGATGCGCGGCCCGCGAGGGAGCCCCACCCCGCAGGCCGCGCAGCTCTTGTGTGGTGAACGAGCGTCAGCTCGCAAGTGCCATACGGTACCGCTCCAGGAAGTCGGAGACCTCCGGAACCTTCTGGTGCTGCCGCATCCGCTCCGCTGTCGCGGAGACCATGCCGCGGATGCGGGTGGAGCGGACCTGGGCGAGCAGGGCGACGGCCGACATGCCCGTGACGGCCGCGTCGACGACCGCACCGCGGCCCAGCTGGTCGTGGGCCAGCTCCGCCGTGTAGAGCGTGCGGTTGCGGACGAAGTGCGCCGGCTGGAGCGCTATGGCCCGCTCGGCCCACTCCGCCGCCGACTCGAACTCGCCCAGCGCGGCCCAGCACTGGGCCGTCAGACCGGCCAGCTCCGCCTCGTTGAAGAAGGACATCCAGTCGGGATCCGCCTCCGAGGCGCCCTGCTCGAACGACGTCCGGGCCTCGCCCAGTGCCTTGAGGCAGGAACCGCGGTCCCGCAGCAGCGCCCAGCCGCCGGCCTCGCGCAACGCCAGCAGCGACTGCAGACGCGCCGAACCGAGGCCCGAGGCGGCGCTCCGCGCGGCCTGCGCCGCACGGACGGCCTCGCGTGGGCGTCCGGCGTCGCGGGCGAGGAAGGCGGTGTTGCAGAAGGCGTGCGCCTCCAGCGCGGCGTCGCTCGCCATCCGGGCCGTCGCCAGCGCCTCGGCGTACAGGGAGCGGGCCTCGGCCAGCCGCCCCGAGTCGTGGGCGAGCCAACCGACGGAGATGGCAAGCTCTCCGGCGCCGGCCTGCAGCCGCTGCTCCACCCGGGCCGTGTACGTCCCGCAGTTGAGCAGCTGGTAGGCGGTGCGCAGGGTGTGGCCGGCGCGATCGAACAGGGTGTCCGCGCCGTGCACGTCGTCCAGCAGCCGGATCTGGCGGACCGCCGACTCGACCTCTCGGACCTCGCGCAGGCCTACCCGGGCGTTCGGCGCCCCGGGCGTCCCGGGATCCGGGACCGCCCCGGATCCCGGGACACCCGCGGGCGGTCGCTCCGCCCAGCCCCGCGAGCCAGGGGAGTCCTGTGCCTGTGCGGGGGTGTCCCAGCTCAGTGCCGTGACCACGGCCAGCGGGCCGCCGGCCAGGAACGTGCGTCGCTGCACGTCGTCGTTCTCCTCGTCGCGTGGTGCCGGGAGCACGGCCGCACGCCGTGACTCCCCTCGCGGCGTGAAGCCCAGATCGGCCAGGGTCGTGCCGGGGAACATGTGGCGGAAGACGCGCTCATAGGCGTAGTTGGGGCGCCGGATCTCCCCCGACTCGATCCGGCCGACGTAACGGGCGTCGCAGGAGACGTGCTCACCGATCTCGCGTGCCGCGCGTCGGACCGACGCGGCGAACTCGCGCGGGGAGAGGCCTCCGCGACGTTCGCGCATCCGCAGGTTGGGAGAGGTGGGCGAAGGGAGAGAGACGTGAGCCATGCGGCACCCCCTGGTACGGAATTGCATCAGCGACACTACTCTGAGCGAGAATTCGAACACGCTGGGTTTTCCGACATTTCCGGACCAGTCGGGCCTGATCGCAGCCGTTTGCCACGAAATGCCACGCCTCGCGGGTTTGGGACGCCGTGGCCCGCGTCGCGTCCGCGCGTTATTAAAGGGCAGAGGGCGCAAGCAACCGGCACGCGAGCGAGGAGGCGGTCGTGCAGGTCAGGACGGACAGCGAGCCAGGATGTGGTGACTCAGCCCGGGGTGGCTCAGTCAGAGGGGACTCGGTTCGAGTGGACTCTGTCCGCGTGGATGCGGGGCGGGTCCAGGGGGCGCGCAGCCAGGCCCCGCACGCGGACACGGGGTGGCGCGGTGGGCTCAGGCGGACGGCCGCGCGTCCGGGGTGCGAGGTGGTGACCGTCCCGGAGCGGCAGGGGCTGGAGACGGTCGACATCCTGCGCCTGCGCGGCGGCTGCGGCGCCGTGTTGCTGGAGGACGCGGAGTCGACGCTGTCCTTTCTCGTCCCCTTCGGCACGGCCGCGAAGTGGCAGCTGCCGGGCAGCTCCTGCCGGGCCGTGCCCGCTCCGGGCGCGGGGTCGCAGTGGCTGCTGCCGCCGGCGGTGGGCGGGCCAGGCCCGGTGCTCACCGATCCCGCCGAGCTGCGTGCGGCCCTCGGCGAGGCGGCCCGCACCCTCGCGGCCAGCGACAAGCTCTGATCCGAGTCTTTGATCCGAGGCTCACTGCCTCAGGCCCGCTCCGCCGGACTCGCTCCGCGACCGGAATCGCTCCGCGGTCGGACTCGTTCCGCCAGGAGGGCGGCCGCCAGGGCAGCGGTTCCTCACGGGCAGGTGTCCTTTGTGGATCACGGATACTGGACCGATGGCGAGAAAGCGGAAGGCCCAGGTCAGCGAACCCACGGCGGCGGGTGCGCCCGTGGCCGGACGCGGTGGCGGTGTCGGCAGCGCGATCAGCGAGCCGGTGGCCTTCGGAACCGCCGAGCTCGTGCCCGACCGGGACCGGCCGCAAGCCTGGACGGTGCTGCTGGACGGCGCGCCGCAGTCGCACGTCGACCTCGGCGATCCGAGTCGGCTGATCTTCGAGTACCAGCGTCGCCTCGGTCGTGTGGCCGATCTGGCAGCGGCTCCCGGCCGCCCCCTGAACGCGCTCCATCTCGGCGGCGGAGGGCTGACCCTGCCCCGCTACATCGCCGCGACCCGTCCGCGCTCCCGGCAGCAGGTCGCGGAGATCGACACCATGCTGACCGAACTCGTCCGCCGCGAGCTGCCGCTGGAGCGCACGTGGCAGATCCGCGTGCGCGGCGGCGACGCCCGCGAGGTACTCACCCGCACCCCGGAGGGGTGGGCGGACCTGGTGATCGCCGATGTCTTCAGCGGCGCCCGGGTGCCGGCCCACTGTGCCACCGTCGAGTTCGCCGAGGCAGCCGCCCGTGCCCTGGCGCCAGGCGGCAGGTATGCGGCCAACATCGCCGACGGCGGGCGGCTTCCCTTCGCCCGCCGGCAGGTGGC
This sequence comes from Streptacidiphilus melanogenes, assembly GCF_000787835.1. Classification (GTDB taxonomy): domain Bacteria; phylum Actinomycetota; class Actinomycetes; order Streptomycetales; family Streptomycetaceae; genus Streptacidiphilus; species Streptacidiphilus melanogenes. Next base: position 130,960 of record NZ_BBPP01000006.1, on the reverse strand, counting down.
CACGCTGCGGGCGGTCTTCCCGGAGGTCGCCGTGGTCGCGGATCCCGCGGTGCTGCGCGGCAAGCGCTTCGGCAACCTCATCCTGCTGGCCGCCGCCGCGCCGCTGCCGTTGCCTGAGCTCGGCCGGGCGATGGCGGGCGACCCGGTGCTGGGACGCATCGTGCAGGGCGCCGACCTGGAGGATTTCCAGGCCGGCGCCCTGCCGGCGCGCGACGCCGAGGCGGAGGCCTCCCCGGAGCCCCCGTCGGCGGTCTTCCGGTCCTGACGGTGGTCCCGCCGTCGGCGGTCAGGCCGACGCCAGGAGGCAGCCCTCGTCGGCCTGACGTACGGTCACCTGGCGTTCTGCCTCACTTGACCGGAGTGAGGTGCAGGATCATGTACTCGTACGCCTGATCCTGGGGCGACGGGTTGACGTACGGGTTGTCCTTCGTCGGCCAGCCGGTGAAGTTGGCGGTGCTGAACTCGTACCAGGCAGCGCCGTACAGCACCGGGACCGCCGGGACGTCCGTCGAGAACTGCTGCTGCAGGGCGTTGAGCGCCGACTGCTGGTCGGCCGCGGTGGTCGCGTTCTGGAACTGCTTGACCGCCGCGTCCGCCGCGCTGGTCTGGTAGCGGCTGAAGTCACCCGCGGACGGCTGGCCGACGGGCGAGGTCAGCGTCGAGTCCAGGATGAACTGCAGGCGCTGGAAGGCTGTCGTGCCCTGGCCCCAGTGCAGGGCCACGTCGTACTTGCCGGTGGTGATGGCCGTGTTCCAGCCGTTGTAGTCCATGTCGCCGTTGATCTTCACGTCGAAGCCGAGGCCGTTGAGCGTCTGCTGCATGGCCTTGGCGTCGCACCAGTAGTCCGTGAAGGAGTTCGGGTCGATGATCGTGAAGGAGATCGTCTTGCCGCCCTTGGTCCACTTGCCGCCGGTCTTGGTGTAGCCGTCGGCGCTGAGCAGGGACTGGACCGCCGACGGGTCCGAGGCCGGCTTGAGGTCGTTGGCGGTGGCCGGGTTGAGCGAGCTCTGGTCGAGCGGCAGGGTCAGGCCACCGGACGAGGAGGCCGGCAGCTCGTAGTTGGTCTCGCACTGGCTGGCCATGGAGGCGCGGTCGATGCCCGCGCTGACGGCCTTGCGCACCGCCACGTCGGCCAGCGCCGGCGCGGTCGGGCTCTTGGTGTTGAGCAGCAGCGCGACCGTGTTGCCGGCCGGGAAGTACGGCGCCTCGGTCTGGAACAGGTGGTTGTGCTGGGAGTCCTTGGCGACGAACGAGGTGAGCACGTTGTTGATGTCGTTGCCCGCGAGGTCCAGCTGCCCCTGGGCGAGCGCGGTGGTGGCCGCGTCGTTGCTCGCGTAGTTGGCCACCGCGACCTCGGGCACCTTGGGCTTGCCGCCCCAGTACGCCGGGTTGGCCTTGTAGCTGACCTTCTGCGCCGTGAAGGCGTCGACCAGGTAGGGCCCGGTGCCTATCGCCTGGGAGGACTTGATCACCGCGGTGGCCGGGGAGGAGATGGACGACCACTGCGCCTTGGGCACGATCAGCTGGTTGCCGATGGCCTGGGCGCTGGCCATCTCGGGTGTGGCGAAGCTGAGCACCACGGTGTTGGTGTCGGGCGTGGCGATCGAGGCGGCCTTCGGCACGCCCTGGGTGTTGGCTGCGGCGTTGTCCGTCACCATCTGGTAGGTGAAGGCGACGTCCGCGGAGGTGAGCGGAGAGCCGTTGGACCACTTGACGGCGGCGTGCAGGTGGATCGTGGCGGTCTTGCCGTCGGCCGACCAGTCGATCTTGTCGGCCAGCCACGGAGTGGGCGCCTGGCTCGGGTTGAGCGTGTCGTACTGCAGCAGCGGCTCGTAGATCAGCGAGTCGGTGTTCTGGGTCCGGCCCAGGGAGTTGCCGTCGAAGGGGTTGAAGTCCTCGGTGAAGGAGGTGGCGCCGGTGTTGTCCTCCAGATAGAGGGTCTCAGCGGCGACGTTGCCCCCGCCGCCCGAGCCGCCGGCCTTGGGGGAGGAGGAGCTCGAGCAGGCCGTCAGGCCCAGTCCCAGGGCCGCGAGGACGGCCATGCTCTTGATGGTGGTGCTGCGTCTCATTGTCGTACGCTCCTTGGGTCCGACCGGCGGGCGCCGGCCAGTGGTGAGCGACCATGTCCAGGTCCGTGAAGGGTGGTTCGGTGCTGGAGCCGTGATCCGGACGGCGGGCGCCGGGCGGTCACGGTGAGTCGAAGCGGACATCGCCTCGGGCGAGTTGGCGCTCGCCCGGGGTTCCGCGTCACCCCCGCCGGGGCGGGGGCCGCGGGCCACCGGCCGGCCGGCTCACGCTGGGCCCGCCGACGTCTCGGAGGAGGCTGCCTGCGACGAGACCTCTTCGCCCGCCTCGCTGTGGGGCTCCGCCGCCCGGCGCTCCGGATCCAGCAGCCAGCAGGCGGCGACGTGCTGGGCGGAGGAAGCGTCGCCGACCGGAAGCGTCGGCGGCGCCTGCTCCGAACAGACGGGCATCGCGAAGGGGCAGCGCGGGTGGAAACGGCAGCCGCTGGGCGGGGAGACCAGGCTGGGCGGCGCGCCCCGCCCGCGCAGTACGGGGGCCTCGACCCGTTCGGGGTCGGGCGCGGCACTGAGCAGGAGCTGGGTGTAGGGATGGGCGGGTGCGTCGGTGATCCGCACCGCGTCGCCGGACTCGACGATCTGCCCCGCGTACATCACCACGATGGAGTCGGCGAGGTACCGGGCCGAGGCGATGTCGTGGGTGACGTAGAGGATCGCCAACTGCTCGCGCTCACGCAGCTCGTCGAGCAGGTTGAGGACGCCGAGCCGGATCGACACGTCCAGCATCGAGACCGGCTCGTCGGCCAGCAGCACGTCCGGTTCGACCGCCAGGCCGCGCGCGATGGCGACGCGCTGGCGCTGGCCGCCGGAGAGCTCGTGCGGGTACTTGTCGACGTAGTTCTCCGCAGGAGTGAGCGAGACCCGCTCCAGCAGCGCGAGCACCCGCGCATCCAGCTCCTCCCGGTCCAGACGACGCCCCGCGTGCAGCTTGAGCGGGCGTTCCAGGTGGTAGCGCACGGTGTGCACGGCGTTGAGCGAGGAGAACGGGTCCTGGAGGACCAGATGCACGCGGCTGGTGTAGGCCCTGCGGGACCGGGCGTCGCCGCGCACCGGCTCGCCGTCCAGCAGCAGCTCGCCGGTGGTCGGGGTGATCAGCTGGGTCAGCAGGCGGGCCAGGGTCGACTTGCCCGAGCCGCTCTCACCGACCACCGCGGTGACGGTGCCGCGCGGCAGCGCGAGCGAGACGTCCTCGACGGCGTGCACGGTTCCCGCGCCCCGGCCGAGGCCGCCGTGGACCTTGAAGTGCTTGGTCAGGCTGCGGGCCTCCAGCGCCGGCGTCCCGGGCCGGTCCGGCCCGTGGACGACGCGCTCGGTGCGGGCCCCGGCGGCGGTGTCGGTCATGAGGAGCTCCCGAGTGGAGGGGTGACTGCGCTTGCGCCGGACGATGCGCCGGAGGGCTCGCCCGAGGCCGCACCCGATGCCACGTCGACCGGTGCAAAGTCGACCGGTGCAACGTCGACCGGCCGAACGCCGGCCGGCGTGGGTGCGGGCAGGGGCACCGTCGCGATGTCGGCCGCGCTCTGAGCGGTCGCCGAGCTCGGCACGGACGTCTCCGTGCCCGGTGTCGTGGGCAGCGGCGGGAAGGGCAGGGCCAGCGCAGCGGGCGCGGGATGCCGCCCGTCCTGCAGCCAGCAGGCGCTCGACCGGTCGCTGGGCGGTCCACCGGCCTTTCCGCCCCGACCGTCGAGCAGCTCCATGGCCGGGGTGACCAGCGGGGGCTGCTCCTCGGCACAGCGATCCGTCGCGAACGCGCAGCGCGGGTGGAAGGCACAGCCGCTCGGCATGGAGCGCAGGCTCGGCGGGGAGCCCGGGATGCCCTCCATCCGCACCCGCTCACCGTGCAGGCTGGGGAAGGAGTTCTTGAGGCCGAGGCTGTACGGGTGGCGCGGGGCGCGGAACAGCTCCGCCGCGCTGGCCCGTTCCACGATGCGCCCGGCATACATGACCGCGATCGAGTCGGCCAGCTCCAGCAGCAGCGACAGGTCGTGGGTGATGAAGACGACCGCGAAGCCGAGACGCTCGCGCAGCTGCATCAGCTCCTCGAGGATCTCGCGCTGCGTCACCACGTCCAGAGCGGTGGTCGGTTCGTCCATGATGACCACCTGCGGCTCCAGGGCGAGCGTCATTGCGATCATCACGCGCTGCCGCATGCCGCCGGAGAGCTCGTGCGGGTAGCTGCGCAACCGGTCGGCGCTGATGCCGACCATGCGCAGCAGCTCCACCGCGCGTTCGCGCCGCTGGGCCGCCGTCATCGACCGGCGGTGCGCCTTGAGCACGTCGGTCAGCTGGGCGTCGATGCGGGCCACCGGGTTGAGCGCGTGCATCGCGCTCTGGAACACCACCGCCAGCTCCGACCAGCGGATCCGGCGCAGCGTCGCCGCGTTGGCGGCCAGCAGGTCGACGGTTTCGGCGGGGCCGGCGTCCGCGCCCTGCGGCCGGGAGTGGAACAGCACCTCGCCGCCGGTGATCACGCCGGGCGCACGGAGCAGCCGGGTCAGCGCGTAGGCCAGCGTCGACTTGCCCGACCCGCTCTCGCCGGCGAGCCCGAGCACCTCGCCCCGGTGCAGGGTGAGATCGGCTCCGCTGACGGCACGGACGGCGTCCGGACCGTGACCGTAGTCCACGTCGAGGCCACGGACCTCCAGGACGGCCTCGCGCTCCCGGACGGCCACCCGATGGCTCAGGATCTGGCTCTGCGTCATGGGCGTATTCCTTCCTCGGCGCGGACGACCGGGGTGAGGCCGAGCTGGAAGCGCGGTCCGCGCCGGCCGCCCAGACCCCGACGGGTGCTGCGCATCCGCGGGTTGACGATCTCGTCGATGCCGAAGTTGAGCAGTGCCAGGGCGATGCCGACGAAGGCGACGCACAGGGCCGGCGGCCCGTACCACCACCAGGTACCACTGGTGGTCGCGCTGAACTGCTGAGCGGTGTTGAGCATGGTGCCCCAGGAGGCGTTGGTCGGATTGATCAGGCCCAGCCAGGAGAGCGAGGCGTAGGCGCCGATCCCGTAGATCACGGTGAAGATGAAGGACGAGGCGAGGATCGGCAGCAGGTTGGGGAGGATCTCGAAAAGGATGATCCGCACCCGGCCCTCGCCGACGACCCGAGCCGACTCGACGTAGTCCTGGTTGCGCAGGGCCAGCGTCTGCGCACGCAGCACCCGGGCGCCCCACGCCCAGGCGCTGAGCGCGATGACGGCGCCGATCAGCAGCGGGTTCCCGGTGTCGCCGTCCGGCATCATCTTCATGACGACCATGAGGATCAGCAGGCCGGGCAGAGCCAGGAAGATGTTGGTCAGGATCGACAGCACCTCGTCCGCCCTGCCGCCGAGGTAGCCCGCGCTCACGCCGACGAGTACGGAGAGCACGGTGGCGATGATCCCGGCGACGAAGGCGATCAGCAGCGTGTCCCTGCCGCCGGCCAGCAGTTGGGAGAACAGGTCGTGCTGCTGCACGTCGGTGCCGAGCCAGAACCGGCCCGAGGGCGGATGCGGGACGTTGTCCAGGCGGGAGGCCCGCCAGTCGGTGGAGTGCGGCGCGACCAACGGGCCGAACAGCGCGAGCAGCACGAAGAAGAGCAGGATCAGCGAGCCGACGGCCACCTTGGGTGAGCGCAGCAGGCGTGTGCGGCCGCCGCCGGAGCGCCGCGGCAGTCGTGGGGTTCGGTGTACGGGGGCCACGGCTCAGGCCACCTTCCTCGCGCGCGGGTCCAGCGCGACGTAGACGAGGTCGGCGAGCAGGTTGGCGCCGAGCACGGTGAAGGTGACGACGAGCAGGATGCCCTGCATCACCGGGTAGTCGGCGGCCTGAGCGGCGTTGAAGATCTCGCGGCCCACACCGGCGTAGTTGAAGACGATCTCGGTGACGATCGAACCGGTGACCACGAGGCTGATCGACAGCGCGAAGTTGGAGATGCTCGGCAGCAGCGCGTTGCGGGCCGCGACCGCCACGACCTTGTGCCGGGGCAGGCCCTTGGCGGCGGCGACCAGGACGTAGTCCTCGTCCATGGTCGTGATCATCATGTTGCGCATGCCGAGGATCCACCCGGCGATCGAGGCCAGCGCCACCGTGGCGGCGGGCAGCGCCCCGTGGTCGATCACGTTGGCGATGAACGGCCAGTTCCACCCCGGGGTGACCGTCGCGTAGCGGCCGGTGTCGTAGGCGCCGCCGGTCGGGAACATGCCCCCGTAGAAGCCGAAGCTGAGCATCAGCAGGGACGCCAGGATGAAGTAGGGGACAGCCTGGAAGAACGTGGCCGTCGGCAGCAGCACGTCCAGGAGGCCACTGCGCCGCCAGCCCGCCAGCACGCCGATCAGCGTTCCGACCAGGAAGGCGATCACCGTGGCAGAGCCCACCAGGCCGATCGTCCACGGCAGGTCGTTGGCCAGCACGGTCGAGACCGGCGCGGACAGCGAGGTCGAGACGCCCAGATCGCCCTGGAAGAGGTTGCCGAGGTAAGTGAGGTACTGCGCGGCCAGGCCCTGGTGTCCGCCGCCGTACTGGGCCTGGAGGGCCTGGAGCTGAGCGGGGGTCAGTGAGGCGGTGTTCATTTTGGCCAGGAAGTTCTGCAGGGCGCTGCCCGGCACCATCCGGGGGATGAAGAAGTTGAGCGTGACCGCGGCGTAGGCGGCGACGAGATAGAACCAGAGCCTTCGCAGGAGCGCTCGCATGCCGGCCTCCGCTCAGCCGAGGCGACGCCAGATCGGCGTCACGGGGTTCTGGGTGGGCGGGACGTCTGAGGGTGAGCCCTCAGCGGGTATCTGACATGAGGTGATCATGGGTGGACCTCGGAGGCTTGCGTGCTGATCCCCTGGACGGGCTGCGCACGGTGGTCGGTTGGGTGGTGGGCGTTGCCGTGAGGTGATGTTCTGTCGACGCAACCGGTGCTTTCGGCTGACTGACCGTCGAGAACTGAATGGTGCGTACACGTTGATGGGTAGCGGTCGGCCGAAGGGGCTCCGCGCAGCGGGCCTCGGGCGGTGGCGCCTGGGGGCGCCTCAGTGGCCCCCGGGCAGTCCTCGGTGCTTGTAGCAGGCGATCGCTGTCAGCAGCAGCCCCAGAAGGACCGGCAGCAGCCAGGCCATGGTGCCGACGTGCTCGACCGGGACCGGAACCGCCCCCTGGGCGGGCGCCGGCGTGGGCGCTGGGGCGAACAGAGTGGCGAACACGTGCACGCCCGGTCCAACGATCGTGAGCTACACAGCGTTACTCTCCGGGCGTCGGTATCGCCCCCTTGCGCGCGGCCTCGCTGTACCAGTACGCGCTTGACTTGGGCGTGCGCCGCTGGGTGGGGAAGTCGACGTAGATCATGCCGAATCGCTTGGAGTAGCCGTAGGCCCACTCGAAGTTGTCCATCAGCGACCACTGGAAGTAACCGCGGACGTCGATGCCGGCCGAGATCGCCCGGTGCACCGCGGTGAGGTGGTCCTGCAGGTACGCGATCCGCTCCGGATCCCGCACCTCGCCCTCCGGGTTCGGGTAGTCGTCACAGGCCATGCCGTTCTCGGTGATCAGGAGCGGCAGGTCGGGCCGCTCCCGGTGCACCCGGGAGAGCAGGTCGAACAGCCCGGTGGCGTCGATCGGCCAGCCCATGCTGCTGGCCGGGCCTGCCGGCTGGTGGAAGGCGACCGACTCGGAGCCCGGCCAGGGCGAGCCACTGCCCGTGCCGTGCACCGCGCTGGTGCTCGGTCCGTCGGCCGAAACCCAGGCCGGGGTGTAGTAGTTGATCCCGAGAGCGTCGAGCGGTGCATGGGCGGCCACGGTGTCGCCGGGCTGGATCAACCGGTCCCAGTCGACCAGATGGGCCGTGTCGGCGAGCAGGTCGTCGTCGTACCGGCCGTGCAGCATCGGACCCATGAAGACCCGGTTGCCCACGGCGTCGATGCGGCGTGCCGCCTCGGCGTCCGCTGCGGAGTCGGTGAGCGGGCGCACCTGGTGCAGGTTGAGGCTGACGGACAGCTGGGCGTTCGGCACGGCGGCGCGGATCGCGGCGGCGGCCCGTCCGTGACCGAGGTTCAGGTGGTGCGCCGCGCGCAGGGCGTCGGCCGGATCGGTCCGACCGGGAGCGTGGACACCGGACCCGTAGCCGAGGAAGGCGGAGCACCACGGCTCGTTCAGCGTCGTCCAGTGGCTCACCCGGTCGCCCAGAGCCTCGGCGGCCAGGGACGCGTAGGCGCCGAAGCGCTCGGCCGTGTCCCGGGCGGGCCAGCCGCCGGCATCCTCCAACTCCTGTGGCAGGTCCCAGTGGTAGAGCGTCGCGACCGGGGTGAGCCCCGCCTCGAGCAGGGCGTCCACCAGGCGGCGGTAGAAGTCGAGCCCGCGTTCGACCCCGGGCCCGTGACCGGTCGGCTGGACGCGGGGCCAGGCGATCGAGAACCGGTAGGCGCTGAGCCCGAGGTCGCGCATCATGGCAACGTCCTCGTGGAAGCGGTGGTAGTGGTCCACCGCCACCGCTCCGGTGTCACCGTGGTGCACCTTGCCCGGCGTGGCGCTGAAGGTGTCCCAGACGGAGGGCGTGCGACCGTCCTCGGCGGCGGCGCCCTCGATCTGGTACGCCGAGGTGGCCGCGCCCCAGAGGAAGTCGGGTGGGAAGTGGAGCAGGCCGTCGTCGGCCCGTGAGGAACGCGTCATGGCCGAGCGGCCGGGCGGGCGGAGTGACGGCGTGGTGCCGACGGAGGTCATCGCAGCAGTCTCCCGAGATTTCCGAGACGGATGGCGGTGAGGCGGGAGGAGGTGGGTGCGCTCCCGCCGGGCCCGTTTGGACGGCGGCCGATGGGAGCGCTCCCAGTTCCTGATGCCGGAAGCCTGAGCCCTGCGGCGCATGGCTGTCAAGGACTCCCGTCGGGCTTTCCCTCGAAAGTTGGGAGCGCTCCCATTCGAAGAGGGATCACGCTAGGGTGAGGCCACGGCGCTGCGGCCGCCCGTCTACGGTGGGCCCGGCGCGACTCCCGTGTCGGCTGCCCGGCGGCCGCTGGCACGATGGACCGACGCCGACAGGGCGGACCCGGGCGCTGGCGGACACGGACAGACTCGGGCGTGCCGAGCGCGTCAGGTCGCGAACAGCGCGTCGTCGGATCGCGAACAGGCCGTGCCGTCACGAGGGGAACGAAGGGAACGCCATGAGCAGCAGGTCCGCCGGTCGCGGCGAGGGACGGCCCACGCTGGAGGCCGTCGCCGCGCTGGCCGGGGTCGGCCGCGGCACGGTGTCGCGCGTGGTCAACGGCGCCGCCGGGGTGAGCCCCCGGGCGCGCACGGCCGTCGAGCAGGCCATCGCCGAGCTCGGTTATGTGCCGAACCGAGCCGCCCGCTCCCTGGCCACCAGCCGGGCCGACGCCGTCGCACTGATCATCCCGGAGACCGAGACCCGGCTCGCCTCGGAGCCGTTCTTCGCCTCGATCATCCGCGGGGTGGCCAGCGAGCTCTCGGAGACCGAACTGCAGCTGCTGCTGATACTGGTCAGCACCGAGCGCGAGCGCCGTCGACTGGCCGGCTTCCTCGACGGGCGGCGGGTCGACGGGGTGCTGATGGTCTCCGTCCACGCCGACGACCCCGTGGCGGAGCTGGTGGAGAGCACCGGCCTGCCCACGGTGCTGGGCGGTCGCCGCTCCGAGCTGGAGCCCCTCAGCTACGTCAACTCGGACAACCTCGGCGGCGCCTGGTCGGCGGTGCGCCACCTGCTGGGCCTGGGGCGGCGGCGGGTGGCGACCATCACCGGCCCGCTGGACATGGAGGCGTCGTGCGTCCGTCTGGAGGGCTACCGGCGAGCGCTGGAGGAGACCGGGGTCGCGGTCGAGGCCGGGCTGATTGCCCACGGTGACTTCTCGGAGGAGTCGGGCGAGCGGGCCATGGCCGAGCTTCTCGTGCGCGAGCCGGCCGTCGACGCGGTCTTCTGTGCCTCCGACCTGATGGCGGCGGGCGCGATGCGCGCGCTGCGCCAGGCCGGCCGCAGGATACCGACGGACGTCGCGGTGGTCGGCTTCGACGACTCACCCCTCGCGCGCCACACGGAGCCGCCGATGACCACGGTGCGCCAGCCGAGCGAGGAGATGGGCCGCGCCATGGCCAGGCTGCTGCTGGAGGAGATCGCCGCTCCCGGTCGAAGCCATCGGCAGATCATCCTTTCCACGGACCTGGTCGTCCGCGAGTCGGCGTAGAGACCCCGCGCTCGGCGGGTCGGGGGCGCCCGTGCCACGCGGTCCGGCCTGAAGCCGAACGGCTGATCATCGGGCACGCACGACCGTTCCTCCCGGCCGGACCCGCGAGTAGCGTGGAGGGTGGCGGGGTGGCTGCCGTGTCTCCTGTGCGGACGAGATCGGGTGATGGCGATGCTGGCTGTGGATGTCGTCCTGGGGGTGCTCGGCGCGGGCGCCCTCTGGCTGGCGACGGGGGTGCGCGTCGTCCAGCAGTTCGAGCGTGGTGTCGTGTTCCGCTTCGGCAAGGTCCGCAGCGGTATCAAGGAGCCCGGCCTCACCCTGCTGCTGCCCGTCGCGGACCGGCTGCGGAAGGTGAACGTCCAGATCATCACCATGCCGGTGCCCGCCCAGGAGGGCATCACCCGTGACAACGTCACGGTCCGCGTCGACGCCGTCGTCTACTTCCGGGTCGAGGACCCGATCCTTGCGACGGTCCAGGTGCAGAACTACACCTTCGCGATGTCGCAGGTGGCGCAGACCTCACTCCGCTCGATCATCGGCAAGAGCGAGCTGGACGACCTGCTCACCAACCGTGAGCCGCTCAACCAGGGCCTGGAGCTCATGCTCGACAGCCCGGCGGTCGGCTGGGGCATCCACATCGACCGCGTCGAGATCAAGGACGTCGCCCTGCCGGAGTCGATGAAGCGGTCCATGTCCCGGCAGGCCGAGGCGGAGCGTGAGCGCCGTGCCCGCATCATCACCGCCGACGGTGAGTTCCAGGCCTCGCGGAAGCTCTCCGAGGCCGCGACGATCATGTCCGACACTCCGGCAGCGCTTCAGCTGCGTCTGCTGCAGACGGTCGTCGAGGTGGCCGCCGAGAAGAACTCGACGCTGGTGCTTCCGTTCCCGGTCGAGCTGCTCCGCTTCCTGGACGGGATGACACCCAAGCCCGGGAGCAACGGCGGGGTTCCGAGCGCTGGTGCCACGGAGGCTCCGGCCGCCGTCGCGCAGCCCGAGGAGGTGCCGAGTGTGCCTCCGGTGGCAAGCGTGCCGGAGCTCGAGGCGCAGGCGGACGCGGAGCTGGAGGCCGGGGGCCTGCTGTTCCCGGAGTCGGAGGCGGAGGCGGAGGAAGGCCCCGAGGAGCGCCCGGGGGCCTGAGCCGGAAGCCCGGTTCGCTCCTCTGAGCCGGGCTCAAAGACCGGAAGCCGAAAACGACTTCGGGCCCGACCGCTGAACGGTCGGGCCCGAAGCCTTCGATGGGGTGAGCGACGGGGCTCGAACCCGCGACACCTGCGACCACAACGCAGTGCTCTACCAGCTGAGCTACGCCCACCATCTGTCTGCTGCGCTCTCGCGCGCTGACGGAGATAACTCTACAGGATCCGGCGGGATGCTCACGACCACGTTTCCGGTGGCCGCAGCGGGTCCGGCGCACCCCCGGTCAGGGGGGTGTCACCGGCGTGTCCTGCTCAGGCCGGAGGCTGCTCGAAGCGTGCTGCGATCGCCCGCGCCGCCTCGGTGTCCGGGCCCGGCTGTGGCACGAACACGGCCTCCCGGTAGTACTTCAACTCGGCGATGCTCTCCCGGATGTCCGCCAGTGCGCGGTGGTTGCCCTGCTTCTTGGGGCTGTTGTAGTAGGCGCGCGGGTACCAGCGGCGGGCCAGCTCCTTGATCGACGACACGTCGACGATCCGGTAGTGGAGGTGCCCCTCCAGTGCCGGCATGTCACGCGACAGGAAGCCGCGGTCCGTCGCGACGGAGTTCCCGCACAGCGGCGCCTTGCCTGCCTCCGGCGCATGGGTCCGGACGTACGCCAGGACCTGCGCCTCCGCTTCGGCGAGGGTGACGCCCTCGGCCAACTCGTTCAGCAGCCCCGAGGCGGTGTGCATCTCTCGCACCACGTCCGGCATCTGCGCGAGCGCCGCGTCCGGCGGGCGGACCACGATGTCGACGCCCTCGCCCAGAACGTTCAGCTCGGAGTCGGTCACCAGGGCGGCGACCTCCACCAGGGCATCTCGTTCGAGATCGAGTCCCGTCATCTCGCAGTCGATCCACACCATGCGGTCGTTCATCCGGCTCACCGTCCCGGGGCTTGTGCGCGTCCTGCTTTCGACGTCAACCGCGAGCTCCGCGACGAACCCGAGCGGGCGATCGGCTGACCCGTCATGGTCGATCATCGCGCTTCGCCCGTGCAAGTCGACACGTCGACCAGGTTCCCCCACGGGCCGGTCCACGGCCTGGCGGCAGACGTTTTCCGCCACCGGTGGTAATCCGGGGACCTGCTGCGTGTCTGCGCGGAGAGCACCGGTCGCAGGGGCGGAGCGGCCGTCGGCGAGCCCGGGCAGTCCCTCCGGGCCCAGTCCGCCGCGCGGAGCCTGGGCCCTGGCTCGGGCGTCGGAAGGGAGCGCGGCGGCGGACACGCGGATGTCTCCGGAGGCGATCCATGGCGGGGTCGCCGACCGCGCATGCCGGGCGACCCCGCCCGCGGTCGGCAGCGAGCAGGAGCGATCGCCGAGCGCAGGCGCCGCCCCAGCGCCGGCCGACCACCCGCGGACGGAGCGGCGGCGTCGGAGACTCGCGCCGCAGCGGGCCGCGTGGCGGCCCTGCGGCCCGGGTGCGTGCCGCAAGGCCGCGGCCCGGAGCCCGGCCGTCGCCCGCGTACCGATGCGTGCCGAGCTCCGGACCCCTCCCGCGGCTACCTGCGTTCCGCGCCCCGGCGGCGGAGTGCGGCGGTGGCGCTGTCGGGGTGGCTGAGGGCCTGAGCGGGCCCCGGGCGGCCGTCCTCCGTAGGGGAGGGGGGGTCGG
>NZ_BBPP01000006.1:34185-117923 GCF_000787835.1 Streptacidiphilus melanogenes | reverse complement strand
CTGTCGGGGTGGCTGAGGGCCTGAGCGGGCCCCGGGCGGCCGTCCTCCGTAGGGGAGGAGTGGTCGGCTGACGCGGGGCGGCTGGGGGCGGGCTGGCGTGAGCGGCTGCTCACGCGCGGGGCCGGGCGGCCGCGGCTCGGGCCGCCCTGGGGCGGCACCGTGGGCAGCGAGGAGCCGAACTGGTCCCCGCCGGCCGTCGTCGTCGCACCCTGCGTCGGCACGGACGTCCCGGTGCCCGTCGTGGTGCCACCGGCGAGCCCGCCCGTTCCGCCGTTCCCGGCCGACGTGCCGGGCTCCGGGCGGCGGGCCCGGAACGTGCTGCGGTACACCGCGGGGGAGACGCCCAGCTGACGCCGGAAGTGGCCGCGCAGCGCCACGGGCGAGCGGAAGCCGCAGCGGCGTGCGACCTCGTCGACCGAGAGCTCTGTGGTCTCCAGCAGCCGTTGCGCCTGCAGTACGCGCTGCGAGATCAGCCACTGCAGCGGCGCGCTGCCGGTCAGCGACCGGAAGCGCCGGTCGAACATGCGACGGCTCATGTACGCGCGGGCCGCCAGCACCTCCACGTCGAACTGCTTGGAGAGGTTGTCCAGCGCCCAGGTGACGACCTCGGCGAGCGGGTCGTTCCCGATTTCCTCGGGTAAAGACCGATCGACGTAGGGGGCCTGTCCGCCCGAGCGGCGGACCGGCACGACGAGTCGGCGGGCCAGGGCAGCCGCCGCCTCCGCGCCGTGGTCGGTGCGGACCACGTGCAGGCACAGGTCGATGCCCGCGGCCGTCCCGGCGCTGGTCAGCACGTCGCCCTCGTCGATGAAGAGCTCTCGCGGGTCGACCTGGATCTGCGGGTAGCGCTTGGCCAGGGTCGGCGCGTACATCCAGTGCGTGGTCGCGGGGCGGCCGTCCAGCAGGCCCGCTGCGGCGAGGACGAAGGCGCCGGTGCACAGGCCGATGATCCGCGCGCCCTCGGCGTGGGCCTTGCGCAGCGCCGCGAGCGCCTCGGCCGGCGGGGTCTGGCCGGCGGAGCGCCAGGCGGGCACGACGATGGTGCCGGCCCGGGCCAGACCCTCGAGGCCGTAGGGCGCCGTCATGGTGAGGCCGCCCGTCGTGGACAGCGGGCCGTTCTCGCCCGCGCACACGAGCAGGCGGTAGTGCGGGAGGCCGGTGTCCTGGCGGTCGATACCGAAGACGGAGAGCGGGATCGAGCTCTCGAAGATCGGACCGCCGCTGAAGAGCAGCACCGCCACGATCTCGGCGCGGCGGCGGCTCGAGAGTTTGCGGGGGGCGGCGGTGGCGAGGCCGGTTGATCCGCTGGCGAGGCTGCCGGAACCGGTGGCGCCGACCGGTACGCCGGCGATCGCCTCGTCCCCGGTGACGGTAGTCCTGCTGACCCTGCTCAAGGCGCTCCGGCCCCCCTCGCTGTCATGGTCGTCCCGGTCCTGTGGTTCCGCGGTGCCGTCCGCACCCGTCCTTCGATGGCGCTTGGGAGCCCCCGCCCTCTCGCATGCTTCCATCAAGATCGAATCTACTGGCTCGGATACGACTGTTGCGACTAGTTCACCATCAGACGCTATGTCGACATGGCAATTTGGCGTGAAGCATTCGATCTCGAAGCGTGGCACCCATCACCCCGTCAGGGAAGGGGGCATGCCGCGCTGTGGCCAGTTGTCGCGCGGTTCCAACACAGTTGACGACCGGCCGGAGTCTCGGCCGAGGGGCCTGGACTGGGCATATGGCCAACCACGACCATGTGTCCCGAAGTTGACCGAAAAGAGGCGTCCTGGAGCGCAGGGGGCGCACGGACCGCGCACAATTTCTCCTGCACTCCACGCCGAGCCGGTCCGTGCGACATCACTACCTGGCGGCCACCGGATCGGCTCGGAGGCGCCATCGCTCCCTGTGAGGCGAGATGGGACGTGCCCGGATGAGGTCGTCGCCACCCGGGCGGAGGGGGTCAGGCCCTAGGGTGAACGGATGGGAGTCGAACTCGCGGTCGGCAATGCCGCAAGCCACTGGACGGCCATGGCGCGGGCACGTGGCTGGGCGTGGGTCGACGGTCCCGGCTTCCTCGCGGTGCGGGCCGACAGCGCCCACCGGGTCCTGCTGGCGGCCCGGCCGGTCGCGGACCAGGCGGCGCTGCGAAGTGAGTTGCTGGCGGTGTTCCGGGCATGGGAGTCCCGACAGCTCTGCATCGAGGACCCGACGCGGTCCCTCGACTTCACCGACCTGGGGTTCGAAGCCGCCCTGACGATGCCCATGATGGTGCGTGAGCCGGGTGCGTCCGAGACGCCGAGCCTCCGTCGTCGGGCAGCCGCTGTGGTTGATGCCCAGGTGTCGGACGGCGGCGCGTCCGCAGGGGCGCCGGCGGCGGACGGCGTGTCCGTGGGCGAGGCGGTGCGCGAGGAGGATCTGGCAGCCGTCGAGCGCGTGGTGGTGGAGGGCTTCCCGATACTTCCTCGGCTGCCTTGGCGCCGAGGTGAGCAGTTCCCGGCGCACGCCGCGGTGCCGGGGCAGCGGAGCTGGCTCGCACGGGTGGACGGTCGTCCGGCCGCGGCTTGTGTGACGCACGACGACGGTGCGGCGGTCGGCTTCTACTGGGTGGCCACCCTGCCGGAGTTCCGCTCGCGCGGTGCGGGCCGGGCGGTGATGCGCGCGGGGCTGGCGGCCCACGCGGACCGCCCTGCCACGCTGACGGCCACCCTGCTCGGAGAGCCGCTCTATCGCCGCCTCGGCTTCACCGAGCGCGGCCTCGCCCGCTGGTGGCAGTTCCCGGCCACGCCCGAGGAACTGCGGCGCTGAACCACCGCCTCGGTTCGAGCTGCTCCGACGGGTGGCGGTGGCTCGGGTGACTCGCAGTGGCCCGAACCGGCGGGCCGGTGGGCCACGTCGGATTGTGCGGGCCCTTCCCGGCAGTCCGCCCCCTGTCAGGTGAGCAGCGGGGCCGTCACGTGAGCAGCGGGGCGCTCAGCACCTCGTCCACGGCCTCCGGGATGCCGGTCGCCGTAAGGGTGGGCCGGTAGTCCAGCTCGGGCCAGGGTCGCCCGTGGTCGAGCCATACGCTGCGAAGGCCGGCCACGGCCGCGCCCGCGATGTCGGCCGGGGCGTGGTCGCCGACCATCCAGGTGCTGCGGGTCCAGTCCGCTTCGTCCGTGAGGGCCGGGCTCCGTCTGCAACGGTCCGCCGCGAGCCGGAAGATCAGCGGATCGGGCTTCTCGCAGTCGGCCTCCTCGGAGATGATCCAGCCGTCCACGAGGTCGTCCAGCCCGGTCCGCTCGATCTTCGCCCGCTGTTGCTTGGTCGAGCCGTTGCTCACGATGCCCAGCGTCCATCCGGCCGCCCGTGCCTTCCGCAGCGCCGTTCGGTGCTCCTCGGGGCAGTCGATGAGCTCGATCATGGTCTCGGCGTAGTCGTCGAGCAGTTTCTCCAGTGAGACGTGCAGGCCGTAGCGGGCGACCGTCGCCCGCATCAGGGCCTCGCGGGGGAAGTACCCGCCGCAGTCCAGGGTGGACAACCAGCCGAGATCCTCCAGGGGGAGCGCCCGTGCGCGGAGGAAGCGCTGCGCCCAGCCACGGAAGGCCTGGTTCCGATCGATGAGGGTGTTGTCAAGATCGAACAGGAGGAGAGGCGGCATGAGCGCATGGTTTCAGTCTGCTGGCATATGCGACAGGCAGATCGCATGCTTTTGTCCGAAAGTGAATCGGGCGTGAGCGCCAGCTGACCGCGCCTGCACCGTTGCACATGGCCCGGAGCTCAGGCATGCTCCATGCACGCCCCAGGCGTGCGCATCCTCCTTTCGCGGGAACTGCGCGGCCTGTGCGCTCCGCATCTGGGCGCGGACACAATGTCGCCGTACCCTTGAGGGAAGGGGAAAACCGGCCGCTCACGGCCCACCTCGCCACGACTGCCGCCTGCTTCCCCGCGCTCCGCCCCACGTTCCGCCCCGCGCACCACATCTCGTATCCCACCTCGCGAAACGTCCTCAAGCCATGGCCGGTTACGAGCACCGAGAGCCCCGCGACCCCAAACAGACGACGGGACCCCAGCTGCCGATGCCCAGTTTTGAAGTCAAGTCACAACGGGTCCGCCCCTGCGACCCCGCGTTCCTCCACGGTGTCGTGGTTGGCTTCGACGGTTCCGTGTCCAGCGAGCGGGCGCTCGCCTACGCGGTCGGGATGGCACGGCGGTCAGGTTCCGGACTGGTACTGGTGCATGTGGCCAACAGACTCCCCGCGACAGTCTGGGCCGGTTGCGAGCCGCCCGTCTTCGTCGACGTGCCGGACCACCGCACCGAGGTGCTGGGCCTCGAGCTGGCCTGCGCCGACTACCTGGCCGACGTCCCCTGGGTGCTGGTCGAGCGTGGCGGAGACATCTGCCACGAGCTCGAAGAGGTCGCCAAGGAGTACGCCGCGGACGCCATCGTCGTGGGCGGCTCGCACGGCTGGCTCGGCCGCCTGTTCGGCTCGGTGGCCGGACGGCTGGCGAAGCGCGCCAACCGCCCGGTCGTCGTCATTCCCTGAGCCGTCCCGCCCCGAGCCGTCCGTGCGGAGCGGGCCGTCCCGAGCCGTCCGTCCCTGAATCGTGCGCCTGGGTGTCGGCGCCGGCCGTCAGGCCGGCATGCCCAGCTCGCGCGAGATCAGCATGCGCTGCACCTCGGAGGTGCCCTCGCCGATCTCGAGGATCTTGCAGTCACGCCAGAAGCGGGCTACCGGGAACTCGTTCATGAAGCCGTAGCCGCCGTGGATCTGCGTGGCCTCGCGCGCGTTGTCGACGGCCGCCTCGGAGGAGTACAGCTTGGCGATCGCCGCCTCCTTCTTGAACGGCTCGCCCGCCACCATCCTGCTGGCGGCGTGGTACCAGGCCAGGCGGGCCATGTGCGCCCGCGTCTCCATGTCCGCGACCTTGAACTGGATCGCCTGGTTGGCGCCGATCGGACGGCCGAAGGCGTGCCGCTCGGCGGCGTAGCGGACGGACTCGTCGACGCAGCCCTGAGCCAGACCGGTGGCCAGCGCGGCGATCGCGATCCGCCCCTCGTCGAGGATCCGCAGGAACTGGGCGTAGCCGCGGCCCAGCTCGCCGACCAGGTTGGCGGCCGGCACGCGGCAGTCGGTGAAGGAGAGCTCCCGGGTGTCCGAGGCGTTCCAGCCGACCTTCGAGTACTTCTTGGAGACCGTGAAGCCCGGCGTTCCCGTGGGGACGATGATGCTGGAGATCGAGCGGGTGGGCGAGGACTTGTCCGATTCTTCGCTCGAACCGGTGATCGCCGTGACGGTCACCAGGCCGGTGATGTCGGTGCCGGAGTTGGTGATGAAGCACTTCGTGCCGTTGATCACCCACTCGTCGGTCGCCTTGTCGTACCGGGCGGTGGTGCGGGTGGCGCCCGCGTCGGAGCCGCCCTCCGGCTCGGTGAGGCCGAACGCGCCGAGCATCTCGCCGGAGCAGAGCTTCGGCAGCCAGGTGCGCTTCTGCTCCTCGGTGCCGAACAAGTAGATCGGCATGGCGCCGAGCGAGACGGCCGCCTCCAGGGTGATCGCCACGGAGGAGTCGACCCGCGCCAGTTCCTCCAGGGCCAGGCCCAGGGTGAAGTAGTCGCCGCCCATGCCCCCGTACTCCTCCGGGAAGGGCAGGCCGAACAGGCCCATCCGGCCCATCTCGCGGACGATCTCGTAGGGGAACTCCTCGTGCTCGTAGAACTCGCCGATCTTGGGGGCGACCACGTCGTGGGCGAACTCCCGGACAGTGCGGCGCAGTTCCTCGTGCTCTGGCTCGAGACGGTGGTCCAGCATGGTGGTCTCCTGAGGGTGGGGAGGCGGAAGAAGGGAAACGGGTAGCCGCCGTGCGGCCTTGTGGGCGATCTCGACGGCCGTCCGGTGGTGGTGCGTGGGTGGTGTGCAGTTGTGTGTGGTCAGCTCCGCTGCGGGGCGGCCGGTCGGTCGGCCGGTCGGTTGCCGTTCAGTCCGATCCGACGAGGGCGCGGACCGCCCGGGACGGGCTCGGCCTGCCGAGGTGTCCGGCCAGCCACTGGCTGGTCGTCGCCAGCGCGGCGAGGTCGACGCCGGTCTCGATGCCGAGGCCGTTCAGCATCCAGACCAGGTCCTCCGTGGCGAGGTTGCCCGTGGCGCTCTTGGCGTAGGGGCACCCGCCCAGCCCGCCGGCCGAGGCGTCCACGACGGAGACACCGCAGCGCAGGGCCGCGAGCGTGTTGGCGAGCGCCTGGCCGTAGGTGTCGTGGAAGTGCACCGCGAGCTGCTCCGGGCCGACGCCGGCCGCGGCGAACGCGCCGAGCAGCGCCTCCACCTGACCGGGCGTGCCGGTGCCGATGGTGTCGCCGAGGCTCAGCTCGGCGCAGCCGAGCTCCAGCAGCGCCTTGCCGACGGACACGACCTGCTCGGCCCCGACGGGGCCCTCCCACGGGTCGCCGAAGCACATGGAGAGGTAGCCGCGGACCCTGACCCCGGCCTCCGTGGCCCGGTGCACCACGGGGGCGAACATCTCCAACGACTCGGCGACGGTCCGGTTCAGGTTCCGCGCGGCGAACGTCTCGGTGGCGCTGCCGAAGACGGCGATCTCGGTGGCGCCCAGGGCCAGCGCCCGGTCGAGCCCGCGCTCGTTGGGCACCAGGACCGGGAGCCGCAGCCCAGGGTACTTCTGCGGCAACGCCGAGACCTGCGGGAAGAGTTCCTCGGCGTCCGCCAGCTGGGGGACCCACTTGGGGTGGACGAAGCTGGTCGCCTCGACGGTGGTCAGGCCCGCCTGGGCGAGCCGGGCGATGAACTCCGCCTTGACCCCCACCGGCAGTGCGACGGACTCGTTCTGGAGCCCGTCGCGGGGGCCGACCTCGTGGATCCGGACACGCGTCGGGAGGCCGTCCGCGCGTACCGACATCGGCAGCCCGAGCTCCAGCACCGTCGGCTCGTGCGGCGCATTCCGGTCGGTGCGGTCAGTCTGATCGGTCATCACCACTCCTCAGGATTCCGCGGTCTCGCCGGTCGGGTCGTCCGCGGGAGCGATCACCGCGAGCAGGTCGTCCATGGCGACGGTGGCGCCCGGGACGACCTTGAGCTGCGCGACCGTGCCGTCGTGCGGCGCGGTGATGACGTGCTCCATCTTCATCGCCTCCAGTACCAGCACGGCCTGACCGCGCTTCACCGTCTCGCCCACGGAGGCCTTGACCAGGGTCACGGTGCCGGGCATCGGCGCGGTGAGCGAACCGCCATGGGCGCCCGCCCCACCCAGGGCGAGCTCGGCGAGCGGGTCGTGGACGTGGCAGGCCCAGCTGTCGCC
Organism: Streptacidiphilus melanogenes; assembly: GCF_000787835.1. Lineage (GTDB taxonomy): Bacteria > Actinomycetota > Actinomycetes > Streptomycetales > Streptomycetaceae > Streptacidiphilus > Streptacidiphilus melanogenes. The sequence goes on along the minus strand of NZ_BBPP01000006.1, from coordinate 110,648 downwards.
GTCGCGGGAGAGCCAGACGGTGCCGTCGCCGTGCTCGGCCCCCTCCACGCCGCAGGCGAACCCGCGCGTCACGCCGTCGACGGTGACGGCCAAGCGGCCGGCCCCGCCGGACAGCTGCGCACGGGCCTCGGCCCTCAGGATCTCGCCGTCCCCGATCCGGACCTCGAAGGCGCCCGCTCCGGCGTCGACACCGGCTGCGGTGTTCTCCGCGCCGCGCCGCGGACGGACCAGGACGAGTACCGGGTCGGCGCCGGGAAGCCGCAGATGGTGCCTGGTCCAGGCGGGCGTGCCGCCGATCCGCCAGCCGCTGGGCCGGGCGAACGGGTCGGTCCACCCCGAGCCGTCGGTGGCCCGGGCGGGCGCGAGAGCCAGCTGGCGCAGCAGCGAGGCGGCCAGCAGCGGGAAGTTGTCCACAGGCTGCGCGGTGCCCGCTTGGCCGGTGTCGCCGGTCGGGACTAGCGTGAGCTCCGGGTGGCGCTCGACCAGACCGGTGTCGAGGCGCCCCGCGACGACGTCGGGATGAGAGATGAGCCGGCGCAGGTAGCCGGCGTTGGTGACGACCCCGAGCACGACCGTGTCCGCAAGGGCGGCGCGCAGCCTGCGCAGGGCGGTGTCCCGGTCGGGGCCGTAGGCGATGACCTTGGACACCATCGGGTCGTAGGTGCTGCCGACGACCAGCCCGGGGGCCAGTCCGGAATCCACCCGGACCCCCTCCCCTTCGGGCTCCTGGAGCAGCAGGACCTGCCCTCCGGAGGGCAGGAACCCGCGGCTCGGGTCCTCGGCGCAGATCCGCGCCTCGATGGCGTGTCCCGTGAGCGTGACGTCGTCCTGGGCGAAGGGGAGCACTTCGCCCGCGGCCACGCGGAGCTGCCACTCCACCAGGTCCAGGCCGGTGACCAGTTCGGTCACCGGGTGCTCCACCTGGAGCCTGGTGTTCATCTCCATGAAGAAGTGGGAGGAGGGATCACTGCCTGGAACGATGAATTCGACGGTGCCTGCGCCCGTGTAGCCGCAGGACTTCGCCGCACGCACGGCCGCCGCACCCATCTCGGCGCGCGTGGCCTCGTCGAGGAGCACGGAGGGGGCTTCCTCGATCAGCTTCTGGTGGCGCCGCTGGAGGCTGCACTCACGCTCGCCCAGGTGGACGACGTTGCCGTGCGTGTCGGCGAGGATCTGGATCTCGATGTGGCGGGGGCGGTCGATCCACCGCTCCAGCAGGAGGGTGTCGTCGCCGAACGAGGTGCGGGCCTCGCGCCTCGCGGCGGCGATCTCCTCGGCCAGCCGGTCCGCCTCGCGGACGAGTCGCATGCCCTTGCCGCCGCCACCGGCGGACGGCTTGAGCAGCACCGGGAAGCCGATCTCGGCCGCGGCCGCGATCAGGGCCGCGTCGTCGAGGTCGTCGCCACTGCTGCCCGGGACGACCGGAACGCCGGCGGCCTTGACGGCCTCCTTGGCGTTGATCTTGTCGCCCATCAGCTCGATCGCCCCGGCGGGCGGGCCGATGAAGACCAGGCCGGCCTCGGCGCAGGCGCGGGCGAAGCCGGTGTTCTCGGCGAGGAAGCCGTAGCCGGGGTGGACGGCCTCGGCTCCGGCCCTCTGGGCGGCGGCGACCAGTTCGGCGCCGTCGAGGTAACTGTCGATCAGAACGGCGGTGTCCGCGGCGAGAACGTGCGGCGCGGAGGCGTCGGCGGCGCTGTGCACGGCGACGGAGCGGACACCGAGCCGCTTCAGCGTGCGGATGACCCGGACCGCGATCTCGCCGCGGTTGGCCACCAGAACACTTTCGAACATAGGCACTGGAGGTGACCTCTCGTCATGTCACATGCGGAAGACGCCGTAGGGGCGCGGCTCGGGCAGGGGCGCGTTGGCGCAGGCGCTCAGCGCCAGGCCGAGCACGGTGCGGGTGTCCAGCGGGTCGATCACGCCGTCGTCCCACAGGCGGGCCGTCGCGTAGTAGGCGTTGCCCTGGCGGTCGTACTGCTCGCGCACCGGGCGGCGGAACTCCTCCTCCGCCTCGCTCGGCCAGTCCTCGCCGCGGGCCTCCATCTGGTCGCGACGCACCGTCGCCAGCACCGAGGCGGCCTGCTCGCCGCCCATGACGGAGATCTTGGCGTTCGGCCACATCCACAGGAAGCGAGGGGAGTAGGCCCGCCCGCACATCGAGTAGTTGCCCGCGCCGTAGGAGCCGCCGATGACGACGGTCAGCTTCGGCACCCGGGTGGTGGCCACGGCCGTCACCATCTTGGCGCCGTGCTTGGCGATGCCGCCGGCCTCGTACTTCTGGCCGACCATGAACCCGGAGATGTTCTGCAGGAAGAGCAGCGGGATGCCGCGCTGGTCGCAGAGCTCGATGAAGTGCGCGCCCTTGAGCGCGGACTCGGCAAAGAGGATGCCGTTGTTGGCGACGATCCCGACGGGGTGGCCCTGGATCCGGGCGAAGCCGGTGACCAGCGTCGGGCCGTACTCGGCCTTGAACTCGGCGAAGCGGCTGCCGTCCACGATGCGGGCGATGACCTCGCGCACGTCGTAGGGGGTGCGGGAGTCGACGGGGACGGCTCCGTAGAGGCTCGCCGGGTCGACGGCGGGCTCCTCGGAGGCCTCGACGGTCCACGGACGCGGGGCGCGGGGGCCGAGCTCGCCGACGATGGTGCGCAGGATCGAGAGCGCGTGGCCGTCGTTCTCGGCCAGGTGGTCGGTGACGCCGGAGGTGCGGGAGTGCAGCTCGCCGCCGCCGAGCTCCTCGGCGGTGACGACCTCGCCGGTGGCGGCCTTCACCAGCGGCGGCCCGCCGAGGAAGATCGTCCCCTGGTTGCGGACGATGACGGCCTGGTCGCTCATGGCCGGCACGTAGGCGCCGCCCGCGGTGCAGGAGCCCAGCACGGCGGCCAGCTGGGGGATGCCGGCGGCCGAGAGGCGGGCCTGGTTGTAGAAGATCCGGCCGAAGTGGTCCCGGTCGGGGAAGACCTCGTCCTGCATCGGCAGGAAGGCGCCGCCCGAGTCGACGAGGTAGACGCAGGGCAGGCGGTTCTCGAGGGCGACCTCCTGGGCACGGAGGTGCTTCTTGACCGTCATCGGGTAGTAGGTGCCGCCCTTGACGGTGGCGTCGTTGGCGACGATGACCACCTCGCGGCCCGCGACCCGCCCGATGCCGGCGATCACACCGGCGGCGGGGGCGTCCCCGTTGTAGAGGCCGTCGGCCGCCAGCGGCGCGAGCTCGAGGAAGGGCGAGCCGGCGTCGAGCAGTGTGTCGACGCGGTCGCGCGGCAGCAGCTTGCCGCGGGAGGTGTGGCGTTCGCGGGCGCGCGCTCCGCCGCCCGCCGCGGCCGCGGCCAGCTTGGCCCGCAGTTCGTCGGCCAGGGCCTGGTGTCCCTCGGTGTTGCTCCGGTAGGAGGCCGAGGTGGGGTCCACCGTGCTCTCCAGCCGCGGAGCGGCGGCCCGGGCCTGTGGGCTCGGGGGAAAGCCGGTGGGGAGTGGAGCGGGTGCCATCGCCGAGAGCTCCTTTGCTCCTGTGAACGAGCGTTAACTTATACGCCTCAGGTTAACGCGGCCTAACAGGTCTGTCTACGATGGCCCAATGGTCAAGCCTTCGAGTCCCTCCGGCGCGGCGACCGGGACGTCGGCCGGCGCTTCCGGTGGCGGTGCGGGTTCCGCCGCGTCCATGGGTTCCACCGGCGTCGCGCCGGAGAACCCCAGGCGGGCACAGATCCGCCGTGAGGCGGCTCGTCTCTTCGCCGAGCGAGGCTTCCTCGGCGTGGGCGTGGACGAGATCGGCCGGGCCGTCGGCATCAGCGGGCCGGGCCTGTACCGGCACTTCGCCGGCAAGGACGCGATGCTGGCCGATCTGCTGATCGGCATCAGTGAGCGGCTGCTGGAGCAGGGAAGGCAGCGGGTCGACGCCTCCGTCGATCCGCAGGAGGCGCTGGAGTCGCTGCTCCAGTGCCACATCGACTTCGCCCTGGACGAGAGCGCACTGATCACCCTGCACGACCGGGAGCTGCTCAACCTGCCGGACCGGGAGCGCCGCAAGGTCCGCAGCCTGCAGCGTCAGTACGTGGAGCTGTGGGTCGGCGTCGCCCGGGACGTGTTCCCGGGGTTGGGGGAGGAGGCACGTCCGGCCGTCCATGCCGTGTTCGGGCTGCTCAACTCCACACCCCACAGCGCCGCCGTCGGCCCGTCCGTCGCGGGTCACCCGGACGGACGCGCGGCGATGGCCGCACTGCTGCACCGGCTCGCCCTCGGTGCCCTGGGGGCGGCGACGGAGTCGCGCGGCCGGTAAGACCCTCCGTGGACGGCGTCTCCGTCCACGGACCTACGACCATCGCGGAGTCCCACCGCGACCGTCGGCCGGTGCGCGACGGGAACACCCGGCGGCAGTCTGGTGCTGTGCCCAAAGGGCATCATCAGGCGCACGGGAGGACGCACGATGGCGAACAAGGACCTGCTGGATCTGGTCGCGCGGTCGCAGACCGGAGCGGTGGTCACCCTCAAGCGGGACGGTCGACCGCAGCTCTCGAACGTCAGCATCACCTTCGACCCCGGCTCGGACGGCACCACGGGCGGCCGTGCGGACGGTGGCGGAGTGATCCGCTTCTCCACCACCGCGGACCGTGCGAAGGTGGCGAACCTGCGGCGGGACGCCCGGGTGAGCCTCTATGTCACCCGTCCCGACTTCGGCGGCTACGCCGTCGTCGAAGGCACGGCGCAGCTCACGCCGGTCGCGGCGAAAGCCGACGACGCGACCGTCGACGAGCTGGTCGACGTCTACCGGCGGATCGCGGGCGAGCATCCGGACTGGGACGAGTACCGCGCCGCGATGGTGGCCGATCGGCGCCTGGTGGTGCGGATCCCGGTCGAGCGGGTCTACGGCTGGGGTGGCTGGTGACTCGAGCGGGGGCGGGTAAGCCCCTCAAGTGGCATGGACAGCTGACCGACGAGAAGATTAGTATCGCTAAATATGTCTCAGGCTCATAAATCTCCGGGGGAAGTCGCAGCCCCCTCCACCGGTTCCGGCGCCGAGCGCGGGTCCGGCTGGGTGCGTCGGCTGAGCGGGTATGCCTGGCGCTACCGCACCAACGTCCTTCTGTCGTTCGGCGCCTCGCTGGTCGGCATGGCGATCAGCGCCCTCGTGCCGCTGATCCCGCGCCACATCATCGACGACGTCATCACCACCCACAGCAGCTCGCTGGCCCCCTGGGCGATCGCGCTGGTCGCCGCCGCGGTCGCGGTCTTCGTTCTGACCATGGTCCGCCGCTACTGGGGTGGACGCCTGGCCATGGATGTGCAGCACGACATGCGCCAGGACCTCTTCGACTCGCTGACCCGGCTCGACGGGGTCAAGCAGGACGGGCTCGACACCGGGCAGGTCGTCGGCCGGGCCACCTCCGACCTGCAGATGATCGTCGGGCTGCTCAGCATGCTGCCGATGATGACCGGCAACGTGCTGATGTTCCTGCTCTCCATCGTGGTGATGTTCTTCCTGTCGCCGATGCTGACGCTGATCGCGCTGGCGATGGCCCCTGCGCTGTGGTGGTTCGCGTCGCTCAGCCGCAAGCGGCTCTTCCCGGCGACCTGGTCCGCCCAGCAGGAGGCCGGCCGGGTGGCCGGCGTCGTGGACGGGGCGGTCTCCGGCGTCCGCGTCGTCAAGGGCTTCGGCCAGGAGGAGCAGGAGCTCGGCCGGCTCGAGTCCGCCAGCCGCCGCCTCTACGCCAGGCGCCTGCGCGGCATCCGGCTCAGCGCCCGCTACAGCCCTGCGATGCAGGCGATCCCGGCCCTGGCCCAGGTGGCGGTGCTGGCCCTGGGCGGATGGCTGGCCGTGCGCGGCCAGGTGACGCTGGGCACCTTCGTCGCTTTCTCCACCTATGTCGCACAGATGACCGGCCCCGTCCGGATGCTCACCATGCTGCTGACGGTCGGGCAGCAGGCGCGCGCCAGCGTGGAGCGCGTCCTGCAGCTGATCGACGAGCGTCCGGTGATCAAGGAAAGCGCCTCGGCGACCGACCTCGACCTGGGCGAGCTCACGCAGCTCGAGGCCGCACAGAGCATCGACGGACTCGCGAGGGCCGGGTCGGGCCTGCCCGCCGTCTCCTTCGAGGACGTCGACTTCGCCTATGCCTCCTCGTCCGGACCCGTGCTGCGCGGGCTGAACCTGAGCGTGCGCGCCGGTGAGACCGTCGCGCTCGTCGGAGCCTCCGGCTCCGGCAAGTCCACGGTGGGGATGCTCGTGCCCCGCTTCTACGACGCGAGCAGCGGTACGGTCCGCGTGCACGGCCACGACGTGCGGGACCTCACGCTGCGGTCGCTGCGCGCCGCGATCGGCATCGTGCCCGAGGACAGCTTCCTCTTCTCGGAGTCCGTGCGCACCAACATCGCCTACGGCCGCCCGGACGCCACGGACGACGAGGTCGTCGCCGCCGCCCGTGCCGCGCAGGCCGACGGCTTCATCCGCGAGCTGCCCGACGGCTACGACACCGTGGTCGGCGAGCAGGGGCTGACCCTCTCCGGCGGTCAGCGTCAGCGTGTCGCCCTTGCCCGGGCGATCCTGGCCGACCCGCACATCCTCCTGCTCGACGATGCGACCTCCGCCGTCGACGCGCAGGTCGAGGCCGAGATCCACGAGGCGCTGCGGACGGTGATGGCCGGCCGCACCACGCTGCTGGTCGCGCACCGGCGGTCGACGCTGCAGCTGGCCGACCGTATCGGCGTGCTGGACCAGGGGCGTCTGGTCGACCTGGGCACCCACGAGGAGCTCGACGCCCGCTGCCTGCTCTACCGCTCGCTGCTGACCGACCCGGACGCCATGGCGGCCGACATCCGTCAGGCCGATCCGGCTGCGCAGATGCTCACCGACTCGCTGCTGGCCGCCGAGCTGGCCGACGACGAGCTGACCGACATCCGGCCCGCCGACGCCGTGTTGCTGGAGGCGGAGGCGGCCGCCGCGCTCGAGCTCGACGACCTGGAGCTCGACGGTGCCGGGAACACCGCCGCGACGACCGAGCGGGCTCAGCTGGACGGCGCACCGCTCGACGGGGCTCGGCTCGAAGGAGCGGGGCTCACCAGGGTGGACGCCGCCGCCCGAGTCGGCGGCGTGACGCCCGCGCTGTGGGACCGCGAGCGCCATCCTGAACCCGACCCGGACGCGCCGGTGACCGCGGACCGCCCCGGCGCGGGCGGCGGACACATGGGCGGACCCGGCGGCATGCACGCGGCGATGGGCGCCATGGCCGCCACGCCCGAGCTGCTGGCCAAGGTCGCGGCCCTGCCGCCGGCCGACGAGACCCCGGCCATCCCCCTGGACGAGGCCCGCAGGCCGGACCCGATGTTCAACGTCCGCCGGATGCTGGCGCCGTTCAGGGGCCCGCTGATGCTGGCACTGCTCCTGGTGACCCTCGACGCGATCGCCTCGCTCGTGCTGCCGATCCTGATCCGTCGCGGTATCGACGACGGCGTCAGCAAGGGGGCGGCCGGCGCGGTCGGGCTCGTGTCGCTGGTCGCGCTCGCGGTGGTGCTCGCCGACTGGGGGGTGCAGACCGCCGAGACGCAGGTCAGCGGCCGCACCGGAGAGCGTGTGCTGTACGGGCTGCGCGTGAAGATCTTCGCCCACCTGCAGCGGCTCGGCCTCGACTACTACGAGCGCGAGCTCGGCGGCCGGATCATGACGCGCATGACGACGGACGTCGACGCGCTCACGTCCTTCCTGCAGACGGGCGTGGTCACCGCCGTGGTCAGCCTGCTCACGTTCTTCGGCATCTTCGTGGTGCTGCTGGTCCTCGACGCGGGGCTCGCGCTCTACGTCTTCGCGGTGCTGCCGGTCCTGATCGTGGCCACCCTGGTCTTCCGCTCGAAGTCGTCGAAGATCTACCAGCTGGGCCGGGAGAAGGTCAGCACGGTCAACGCCGACCTGCAGGAGAACGTCGCGGGCATGCGGATCGTGCAGGCCTTCCTGCGCGAGGACCACAACCGGGCGCGCTTCGCCGAGCGCAGCGACGACTACCGGCGCACCCGCGTCCGGGCGCAGCTCTACATATCGCTCTACTTCCCGTTCGTGCAGATGCTCTCCAGCGTGGCGGCGGCCCTGGTGCTGATCGTCGGCGCCAACCGGGTCAACGCGGGAACGCTGACGACCGGCGCGCTGGTGGCCTACCTGCTCTACATCGACCTGTTCTTCTCGCCGGTGCAGCAGCTCAGTCAGGTCTTCGACGGATACCAGCAGGCCGCTGTCGGACTCAGCCGGATCCGGGAACTGCTGCGCACCCCGACGTCCACCCCGCAGGCGGCGCAGCCGGAGGCCGTGGGTCGCCTGACGGGCGACATCCACTTCGACGACGTGCGCTTCGCCTACAACGCCCTCGGCGCGGACGCGAACCTGTCCGACCCGAGCCTGTCCGGCGCGACCGCGTCCCCCGCGTTCGCCGCGGGCGCGATCGTGGCCGCCTCCGCGAAGAAGCCGGGGCGGAAGCCCGAGGCGATCACCGGTGTGGACCTGCACATTCCGGCCGGTCAGACCGTCGCGCTGGTCGGCGAGACGGGCGCGGGCAAGTCCACGCTGGTCAAGCTGCTGGCCCGGTTCTACGACGTCACCGGAGGCGCGGTCCGCGTGGACGGCCGCGACGTGCGCGAGATGGACCTGGCCGGGTACCGGCACCGTCTGGGTGTCGTCCCGCAGGAGGCCTACCTGTTCGCGGGGACGATCCGGGACGCGATCGCCTACGGCCGGCCGGACGCGAGCGACGCCGAGGTCGAGGCGGCGGCGCGGGCGGTCGGCGCGCACGAGATGATCGCCCGGCTGGACGGCGGCTACCTCTACCGGGTCAGCGAGCGGGGCCGGAACCTGTCGGCCGGTCAGCGGCAGCTGATCGCCCTCGCGCGCGCCGAGCTGGTCGACCCGGACCTGCTGCTGCTCGACGAGGCGACCGCGGCGCTGGACCTGGCCACCGAGGCCGCGGTCAACCGCGCCGCGGACCGTCTGGCCCGGCACGGCGGCAAGCGCCGCACCACCGTGGTCATCGCCCACCGCCTCAGCACGGCGGCCCGCGCCGACAGAGTGGTGGTCATGGACCACGGCCGCGTCGTCGAGGACGGCACCCACACCGAACTCCTCGCCGCGGACGGCGCGTACGCCCGCCTGTGGCGCGCGTTCGTGGGGGAGGAGCAGACGGCCAAGGTCGGCTGACTCCAGTCCGAACCGTCGCACCGCGCAGCACCGCAACGCAGCGCCCGTCTCCCGGCCGACGTGTCGGCGCGAGACGGGCGCTGCCCCGTGAGGAGCGTCGGCGCCGCCTCACTCCGGCAGTTGCAGGACCTCGATGCGACGTCGGCCCGGTTCGGCGGGCGGCGCGGCGAACGCGCTGTCGCCGGAACGGGGCGGGACCACCTTCTCCGATGCGTCGACGCGGGCCGTCACCGCGCGCCACCACAGCGCGAACGGGACTCCGCCGTTCTCCTGCTCGACGCGGAGGCGAGCCGGTTCGTCCCAGACGATGCGGCGGACGGTCCATTCGGCGCGGAGGCGCAGCAGTTCACGGTCGAGGTCCTGGGCGGCGAAGCGGTCGGGTGAGACGAAGTCGGCAGGACCGGTAGGCGGTTCGCCGTCCCACCGGAACACCGTCAGCTCCACCGACCCGGCGGCCTCCTCGTCGTCGAGCTCGCGCAGCGACCAGCCCCAGACGGGTTCCGCGCCCCGCCCGGCGAAACGGGAACGGATCTCGACCCAACGGCGGGCGGCGGCCTGGGAATCGAGGCGGCGGCGGATCTCGCAGTGGATCGGCCAGTAGCCGGTCGTGGCCGTGCGCACCGCACCGGCGTAGTCGGCGACGGCCGCCTCGAAGGCGCTCTCGGCCGCACGGGCGGCGCGGCGGCGGACGCCCGGGAGCAGGCGGCCCGCGGCCCGCTCTGCGCGTCGCTCCGCGAGGGCCAGCAATCGGGCGGCGTCCGCTACGGCGGCCTGGTAGTCGGCGGCTGCGGTCCGCCAGGCGTCCCATTCGACCCGGTCGACCGGGATCAGGCCGTCCACGCGATCGGCGTCGGCGGTGTCCGCCTCGGTCAGCGCGAGCAGGCGTGGTTCATCGACCTCGGCCCCTTTGCGGGCCGGGTTCTCCAGCAAGGTCACCAGCACCCAGAGATCGCCGATCATCCAGCCACCCGTTCCGACAGCCGTCCGTCGCAGGTGACCTACCCACGGACCTCGATCGATAGGCCGCGCCGGCCCCTCGCATCGCTCCGAGGGGCCGTCATGCGGCGGGCGACGGCCAGACCGCGCGCCGCAGCTCCGGCACGGCCGCAGCACGCAGGGCGGCCAGGAAGAGCACGGCCCCGAGCAGGAGCAGGCAGCCGGTGCCGCCGAGGAACTGGAGCAGCAGGCCGACGGCGCCGCTGCCGAGCGGGATGCCGAGGCCGACCACGGTCATCGTCGCGGTGATGGTCCGACCCCGCTGGGCGTCGGGGACCTGGCGGAAGATCAGGACATCGAGCAGCACGCTGAGGGCGGGGATGCCGAGCATGCCCGCGAGCAGCAGTGCGCCCGTCGCCCACGGGCCGCGCACGACCCCGAGCGCGGCGAAGACCGGGGCTTCCAGGCCGACGATGCCGATCAGCAGCGTGCCGGGACGGAACCTCCGGTGCAGGACACCGACCAGCGCGGCGCCGGCCAGGCCGCCGACGGCTGAGCCGGCGAGCGCCGCGCCGATGGCCCAGGCGGGCGTGTGCTGCTCGCGGAGCCGGTAGATGACGGCGAGGCTGAGCGGAGCGCCGCACGCGTTCAACGCGGTGACCAGCAGCAGCGCCAGGCGCAGGGTCGGTGTCCGCCACAGGGCGCGGACGCCGTCGAAGACGGTGCGCAACGAGGCGCCCGGGTCGGTGGCCGTCGGTTGCTGCGGACGCACGATCAGGGCGCAGAGCAGGGACACGGCGAAGCCGAACGCACTGAAGACGAACGGCACCGCGCGGCCGAGGCCGTAGAGGAAGCCGCCCAGCGGCGGACCGGCCAGCTCGGCGAGACTGACGCGAAGTTCGTCCTGGGTCAGCGCGGCGGTCAGCTGTTCGGGGGCGACGACGGCGCGGACGAGCAGCATGCGCGCCGCACCACCGAGCGGCTGTGCCGCGCCGAGCGCGGCGGCGACCAGGAGGAGGTGAGGCAGCGTCAGCGTGCCGAGCAGGCCGACCAGGAAGACGGAGCCGGTGGCCGCGACGCGCAGCGTCTCGGCGGCGACGAGCACGCGACGGCGGTCGCAGCGGTCGAGCAGGACGCCCGCGGGCAGGCCGCACAGCACCGTGGCGGCGGCCTGGATCACGCCGAACAGCCCGGCCCAGGCCGGGGAACCGGTGAGCGCCAGGATGACCAGGGGATAGGCGACGTCGGCGGCGGTGACCCCGGTCAGCGCGGAGGCGGAGCCGATCCACAGCAGCTGGAAGCGCCAGTTGCGGCGCAGCGGGGGCTGCAGGGGCTGCGGGGGCAGTGCGGACTGCTGAGGCGCCGGTGCCCCGGTCTCCTCCCGGTTGTCGCCGTCGATGGTGCTTGCGGTCATGACAGGCCCTCCCCGATCCGTCGACTGGCGTGAACGTTCTCGCGTTCGCTTACGTTCACTATGGCGTGAATGGTGTCGCATCGGTGAGCGCCTGGCAAGATGGAGGCATGGACGACGTTCGGGACGTGCGCATCGTGGAGGACGTGGAGACGCTCAAAGCGCTCTCCGACCCGCTCCGGCTCAGCATCCTCCAGGCGATGAGCGGGGCCCCCGGCGACCGGTCCTGGACGGCCAAGGAGCTCGCCCGCGAGCTGAAGGAGCCGCAGACCAAGCTGTACCGCCACCTCAAGCACCTGGAGGAGGCCGGGCTGATCCTCGTGGCCGAGACGCGGGTCGTCTCCGGGATCGTGGAACAGCGCTACACCGCCGCACAGCGCCGGATCCAGCTGAGCCGGGGATTCCTCGCCTCCACGGCCGCCGGTGCGAGCGACGAACGCGACGCCGCGCTCGAACTCGTCAACTCGGCGCTGACCTCTTTCGAGCGGGAGCTGGCCGGGGCGCTGCGCTCCGGGCGCGTCCGTCTCGACGACGCCGACGAGCGGCGCCGGCCCATGGTGATGATCGCCGACTTCCGGCTCGCCGCCGACCGCGCCGAGGCCTATCGGGCACGGTTGCGGCAGCTCATGGACGAGCTCAACGCGGAGCCCGACGACCCGGACGGAGTGCCGGTGCACGTCATGCTGGCGATGTACCGTCCCGACGAGTGACCGTGGAGACGGTGGGAGGAGCACCCGCTGACGGCCCGTGGGCTCGCGCGGTGTGGCATATCGGGGACATGGACAGACTTGCCGATGAGATGCTTGGTCCCTTGTGGCGTGGGCGGCGCGGTGGAGGGGACGGCGAAGTGACGGGGCGTCGGCGGGCGGTGCTGGCCCAGCAGTACACCGAGGTGGCGGAGGCCGCCGAGCAGCGTCTCGACGAACTGCTGGACCTCGCGGCCGACCCCTCGCCCGCCGTGGACTTCGAGGCGCTGCGCCGCGATTACACGCCGCGCCCGCTGCCGCCGACCGCCGTCTCCGAACCCCCGCGCTGGGCGGACTTCGAGCCCGACGCGGGCCAGCTGCCCGTCGGCCGCTCCGGGCAGCCGCTGCTCGACCCCGCCTACCAGCAGAACCTCGCCTCCGCCCGGCTCGCCCACCAGCGCGCCCTGCGTGAGTACCGCGAGCAGGAGCGAACGCTGCGCGACCGGGCCGAGGAGGTCCGGCTCGCCTACGAGCGCGAGGAGCGCGAGCGCGCCGACGCGGTGCGCGCCTACAACGAGCGCCTGGTCGAGTACCGGCACGCCTACGAGGACGGCGAGCCGGCCGCGGTCGAGTCGGTGATGGAACGCGCCCTCGCCGCCGCCGGACGCCTCCCCGGCCTGGAGGTCCCCGCCCGCGTCGGCTACCGGCCGCTCACCAGGACCGCCGTGATCGACCTGGTCCTGCCCGGAGTCGGCGTCGTCCCGCCCGCGCTGGCCTTCCGCGTCTCGTCGGACGACGCCGAGGGCGGCATCGAGCCGGTGCCGCGTCCGCGCGAGGAGTGCGTGGAGCGGTACCTGCTCCTGGTCGCCCGCCTGGCCCTGCGCGCGCTGGACGCCGTCGTCGCGGCCGACACCGAGTCGCACCTGGACGGCGTCGTGCTGAACGGACGGGTCGTCACCGCCGAGGCCGGGGAGACGACGCTGCTCAGCGTCGACGCGCGCCGCCACGACCTGTACGCGCGAACCCTGCTCCCCACCGAGCACGCGGATGCGCCGGCCCGGCTCCGGGAGCTGCCCTGCCGGATCACCGTCGACCCCTACGCCCCCGCGCCCGTCGTCCCCTTCGGCGTCAGCAGCCCGACCGCGCCCCTTCCGGAGGAGCTCTCCCCCGGCGAGTTCGCCGGCCTCGCGGCGGAGTTGTTCGCCGCGATGGGCCTGCCGGACTGGGACGCCCGGCTCGTCGGCCGCGACGGCCTGCTCGCGATAGCCCACGGCGACGGCGTGGGCTTCGCCGACCACCCCCACGTCGTCTGCCTCGCGCGACGCCCCACGGTGGTCGGCGAGGAGGCGGTCCGCAACGTCGCCGAGGTGATGGAGGAGGAGCAGGCGGAGGCGGGCATCTGGGCCACGACCGGCAGCTTCCATCCGCAGGCGGTCCTGGCCGCCGCCGAACACGCGAGCCTGCGGCTCATCGACGGCGGCGAGCTCCGCGCGCTGATCCGCGAGCACCTCGGCGCGGAACTCGGCGGCTGAGGGCAGCCACGCGCATCAGCGTCGCGCCCAGACCGCACCGCTCCGCGCCGGGGCCGCTCCGCTCGGCGCTGCAACGCGCTTGGCCTCGGCCGGACTGCGGCCGTGTTCGGGCAGCTGTCCATGGCGCGGTGGAGCAGGCTGTGAGGCGAGCCGGGCTCCGGACCGGCGGTGTCGCGGGTGGGCCGGGCAACTTCCCCGTGCCCTTCAGGGGCTGGGCGCCGCCGCGGTGTCACCCTTGAGGCATGAGCTTCCCCTTCATGGATCGCTGGCGGCCGCGCCGGGACGACGCCGAGGCGCGGGCCGAGCGGTATCCGGGAGGAGTGGGAGATCCGGCGGGCCTCGCGGAGGTGCTCGGTGAGTGCGCCCTCCTGCGTGGCCGCGCGGCGGACATGGGGGTGGAGTTGGACGACGCCCCCGAGTCCCTCTCGGCGCTGGACCAGTTGCCGCCGCGCTGGCGCGACGATCCGCAGGAGGCGGCCGAGCTGGGGCACGACGCGGGGCTCTACCTGGGCTCGGTGATCGTCGCGTCCGTCGCCGGCGCGAGCTGGGAGCTGCTGCGGGACGGGCGTCCGTTCGTCCGGTTGGCGAGCGGACGCGAGCTGGACGTGGCCGCGGTCGGCCGCGACTGGGCCGCACAGGGAGCGCCCTCACTGTGGCAGGTGTACTCCGAGGCTGACGAGGGCTGACGAGGTTTGATACGGCCTGAGGCGGTCGGGACGGGAGCGCGGAGGCGGCCCGGTGGCCGGTCGCTCGTGTGGGGTAATCGGCGCGCGGGTGGACGGGCCGTCAGTGAGGATGGTGCCGAGGGCGCCGAGGGTGGGCCCGCAAGCAGGGCGGCGGCGACTGGGCAGGGCGCCGCCGCCCTCGCACGTCGTCCCGCCCCGCGCCCGTCCCCGTCCTCGGGAGGGCCGATGCCGGTACTGGTGGCCGCAGGGGCCTTCGTGATGACCCTCCTCGGCGGGCTCGTCGCCGGCAGGTTCGGCGACCGCCGACACCTGCTCCTGGGACTGGCTGCCGGGCTGATGCTCGGCGTCGTCTCCTTCGACCTGCTGCCCGAGGCGGTCCAGGCGGCGGGCCGGCATCTGTGGGGCGTGCCCGAAGCGCTGCTGATGTTCGTGCTCGGCTTCCTGGTGTTGCACATAGCCGAGCGCTCGGTGGCGATCCACCGGGCGCACGAAGCGGAGTACGCGGCCCACGAGCACGCCGGACTTCCGCACGTCCACGGCCCCGCGCACGGCCAAGGCCAAGCCCAAGCCCAGAGCCGGTCCCAGGCCCCCCAAGCCCAGGCCCCCCAAGCCCAGGATCACGGCCACGCACACGCCCACGGTGTCATGGCGGCTGTCGGCCCGGACGGGCGGAGCCAGAAGCTCGGCCTCGCGGCCGCGTCCGGCCTCTGCGTGCACAGTCTGATGGACGGCTTCGCGATCGGAGCCTCCTTCCAGGTCGGGAACAGCTTCGGCGCGGTGGTGGCGGTCGCCGTGCTGGCCCACGACTTCGCCGACGGCTACAACACCTTCACCATCACCCGGCTCTACGGCAACGACCTGCGGCGGGCGGTCATCCTGCTGACTCTGGACGCGATCGCCCCGGTCGTCGGTGCGGCGGTCACCCTCGCCTTCACCATCCCCGAGCATGTCGTCGGCCTCTACCTGGGCTTCTTCGGCGGCTTCCTGATGTACCTGGCGACCTCGGACATCCTGCCCGAGGCCCACAGCCCCCACCCGTCACGGTCGACGTTGCTGTGCACGGTGGCCGGAGCGGGCTTCATGTGGCTGGTCATCGGCCTCGCCAACAGCTGACCCCGACCCGTGCGACCGGCTCAGCCGCGCTGCGCGATCAGCGTCGGTTCGGGGGCCGCCGTGCGCTCCGGCCAGTGCCGGCGCAGCGTGTCCAGCGCCGCGATGATCGCCGGACGGCGTGAGGCGTGCTGCCGCCACAGCACCGAGACCCGACGCGTCGGCTCCGGCATGATCGGTCGGGCGACGACCCCGTGCGGCAGGGGCGCACGGCCCAGGCGCGGCACCAGGCCGAGGCAGAGCCCGGCCGCGATCAGCGCGATCTGCGTGTCGAACTCGGTGGCCTGGAAGCGTGTGTCGGGCTCCTCGCCGGCCTCCCTGAGGGTGCGGATCAGCCAGTCGTGGCAGATGGTGCCGGCCGGGGTGTTCACCCAGGTCTGCCCGAGGAGGTCGCCGACGCTGAGCACCTCGCGCGCGGCGAGCGGATGGTCGACGGGCAGGACGGCGTCGACGACGTCCACGCCCAGGTGGCGGCGGGCGACCCCCTCGGGCGTGGCGAGGGGGGTGTTGGGCCAGTCCTGGACCACCGCGAGGTCGATCTCGCCGCGGGCGACGAGTTCGGCCATGAGATACGGGTCGCTCTCCAGGACCCGCAGCTCCAGCTCCGGGTAGCGGGCGGTCAGGTCGGCCAGGACCGCGGGCAGCAGGCCGCGGGCCGCGGTGGCGAAGGCCGCGACGAAGAGCCGTCCGGTCACCTGCCCGCGGCGTGCCTCCAGGTCCACCTCGGCTTGGTCCACCAGCGCCAGCACGGTTCCGGCGGTCCGCACGAGCTCCTGCGCGGCGTCGGTCAGCACGACGCCGCGGCCGCGCTTCTCCAGCAGCGGGGTCCGTGTCTCCCGCTCCAGCTTGCTGATCTGCTGGGAGACGGCAGACGGGGTGTACCCCAAGGCCGCGGCCGCGCGCCCCACGGAGCCGTGCACGGCCACGGCGTGAAGGGCGCGGAGTCGTCCCAGATCCATCATGCAGGCAGCTTATGACCTGCGGTCGCACCGTCCAGGGGCCTGCGGAGCCTCGCCGCGCGGGCGCGCCCGCGACCGACCCGAACAACATCCGGATGTCAGCCGGTCAGGGCCGGACGTCAGCCGCGTGCCACCGCGGCCCGGTAGACCGCCGCGATCGAGGGGCCGAAGTACGCCGAGTACGAGACGTTGGCCGTGGCGCCGCCCCCCTCGTAGCCGCCGATGACACCCGCGACCGCGCCGCGGGTGCGGGCGTCGGCGGCTACGCCGACCAGGAACGGGCCGCCGCTCGTGCCGCCGGGCAGGCCGGGGCAGTCGAACTCGAGCTGGTGGGCGTTGAAGCGCCGCAGGCGGGACGAGCAGTGGACCGGCCGGTCGGTGCGGCTGGGGTAGCCGATGGCGACGGCGCGGGTGCCGGGGCGCGGGTTGAAGGCGAGGGCCTCCGCGCCTGCCACGTCCTGGATCCTCCGTCCGGCCGCGTCCGGACGCAGGATCAGGAACGCCACGTCGGAGTTCTGGTTCCCGCGGGCGGTCCAGCCGCTGTCGGCGACGACCGTGGCCACCGACCAGGTGCCGAAGGGGCGTCGTCGGTCGTGGTAGCCGGGGACGAAGGTGAGGCCGCCACGGGCGCGACCGGTGCCGGGGGCGATGACGCAGTGGGCCGCCGTCACCACGATGTCGCGGGTGGGACTGTCGACCACGGCGCCGGTGCAGAAGTGGTGGTCGGGGTGGGCGGCGGAGGAGCCGAAGATCGCACCGACGCGGGAGGCCCCGCCGAACGCCGTGGAGTCGGTCGCTCCGGCGGCGGAGACCTGGGTCTGGGGCGCGGTCAGCAGCACGGCGAGCATCGCACCGGCGGCCGCCAACGAACGAAGCGTCATGTACCGCATGATTTGCCAGGAAGGGGATGCTTGCCACCATTGTCGGCAAGCGAGTGAACTGACGGTCTGTCGGACAGGCCCGAGTCCAAGCTCAATCATTCAGCATCCATGAACGATTCGCTGAAGAACTGTTTGCTGGTGCTGCATGGATGCCAGGGGTGATCCTCGGATCATGACAGGTCGCCACTTCGGACTCGCCGTCCTCGTCGCCGCCGTCTGGGGCGTCAACTTCGTCGCCATCGACGCCGGGCTGAGCCACTATCCGCCGCTGCTCTTCACCGCTCTGCGCTTTCTTGTCGCGGCGGTGCCCGCCGTCTTCCTGGTCGGACGGCCGGGGGTGCCCTGGCGCTACGTCCTGGCCGGCGGGCTGGTGCTGGGCGCACTTCAGTTCGGGCTGCTCTTCGAGGGGATGAAGGCAGGCATGCCGGCGGGGCTCAGCTCGCTGGTCCAGCAGGGGCAGGCGATCTTCACGGCGGTCTTCGCCTCGGCACTGCTGCGCGAGCGGATCGGTGCACGCCGACTGCTGGGGCTCGGGGTCGCCGTGGTCGGCATGGTCGTCGCGGCGCTGGACCAGGCGTCACGCGGGGGTGCCGCGCCCCTGGGCGCGTTCGCCCTGGTGGTGGGAGCGGCGGCGGCGTTCGGGTTCTCCAACATCATCACCCGGAAGGCCGCGCCGCCGGACGCGCTGCGCTGGATGGTCTGGGTCAGCGTGGTGCCGCCGCTGCCGCTGGCGGTGCTGTCGCTTCTCACCGAGGGTCCCCGGGCGGATCTGCGGGCGCTGACCACCTTCAGTCCGAGTGCCGTGGGCTCGCTCCTGTACGTGGCGTGGGGTGCGACCCTGGTCGGCTTCGGGCTCTGGGGGTACCTGTTGCGGCGTCACGACGCGTCCGTGGTGGCACCGTTCTCGTTGCTGGTGCCGGTCTTCGGGATGTCCTCGGCGTGGCTGCTCCGGGGGGAGGCGCTCAGCCCGCTCTCCGGAGCGGCGGCCGCGCTGGTGATCTCCGGGATCGCGATCGCGTCCGTGACCCGCCCGCGGCTCGGGCGGTCGGTGATCAGTCCTGCGCCGAGGGCTGACCACCCTGAGCGGGGCCGGGTGCGTGCGGGTGGGGTGCATGGGGGTGGCCGTGCGGGCCGTGGTGGGGGTGTGCCTGCTCGTACGCCTCTTCCGCCACGTGCAGCAGACGCAGCAGCGTCACCCGTTCGGCCGAGCTGACCGGGCCGAAGTACTCGGCCGCGACCTCGCGGCGGACCGCCGCGATCCGGGCCACGGCCGCCTCGCCCTGCTCCGTCAGATGGAGCAGTGTGGCGCGGCGGTCGTCCGGGTCGGGAGAGCGGGTGACCAGCCCGGCTGCCTCCAGGGCGTCGACGACCGTGGTGGCCGAGCGCGGGGCGATGCGCAGCCGATCCGCGAGCTGGTTGAGGCGGATGCCGCGTCCGCCGCTCCAGGCCAGGGTGTCCAGCGCGCGGCCCTGGGAGGGCGTCAGCCCGTGGGGGGCCAGCCGGTGGAAAGTGGCCTTCCGCATGCGCTTGCTCGCGCGCATCAGCGCGTCGGCGAGCTCGACCTCGGTGGGGATCGGCTCGGGCGCGGTGGCGGACGGGGCTGCGGCGGTCACGGAAGGGCTCCTGCGTAGGGGGAGGCCAGGATATCGACAGAGTCGGTCAGGACCGGCGAGGGAAATAATTAGAGAGCCAAGCTCATTATGCCTTAGGCTCGCCTAAGCAGCCAGGGGTCCGCCGTGGCTGCCGTCTCTTGGAGGTTTCCATGGCCCGCTCTCATGCGCGCGTCGCCACCGACCGCCCGAACCGCTATGCCAAGCAGCTCGCCTCGCACTTCGGTCGCAAGATCGAGACCCACTGGGACGAGGAGACAGGGCAGGGCTCGCTCAGCTTCAGCTTCGGCACCGCCGCCATGACCGCCACCCCGGACGCCCTGCTGCTCGTCGTCGAGGGCGCTGCCGACGACCTCGACCGTCTGGAGGACGTCGTCGGCCGTCACCTGGTCCGCTTCGGGAGCAAGGACGAGCTGGTCGCCGAGTGGCACCGCGCCGACGGCACGGCCGGCACCGTCCAGCGCAACGAGGAGGAAGCCGCGGCCGAGCAGGCCTGACCGGCGGAGATCAGCCCAGCGGCAGCTTGAAGCCGACGTGTGAGCCGGTGAAGCCCAACCGCTCGTAGAAGCGGTGCGCGTCGGTGCGGGTGTTGTCGCTGGTCAGCTGGACCAGCGAGGCGCCGAGGCGGCGCGACTCCGCGACCGCGTGCTCCATCAGCTCCGTGCCCAGCCCGCTGCCGCGCTGGTCGGCGCGGACCCGGACGGCCTCGATGACGGTGCGGGTGGCCCCACGCCGTGAAAGGCCCGGGATCACCGTCAGTTGCAGGGTGCCGACCACCTCGCCCGCGCGCTCCGCCACGATCTGGTGCTGGTTCGGGTCGGCCTCGACCCGGGCGAACGCCTCCTCGTAGGGGGTCATGTCGTCCGGCGACTCCCGGCCCACGCCGAGCGAGTCGGCGGCGAGCATCGCGACGATGGCGGGCAGGTCGGCGGCGGTAGCCCGCCGGAAGATGACGTCGGTCATGATCATCACCCTACGCGGCGGGCCGTGCGACGCGTCGCTCAGGCGGAGAGCTGGGCCTCGATCGCGGCGACCAGCTCAGGCGCCTCCGGCTCGGTTCGCGGGCGGAACCGGCCCACGACCTCGCCCTTGGGCGAGAGCAGGAACTTCTCGAAGTTCCAGGTGATGTCGCCCGCCTCGCCGGCGGCGTCCTCGGCGGCGGTCAGCTCGGCGTAGAGCGGGTGCCGCTCCGGGCCGTTCACGTCCGTCTTCTCCAGCAGCGGGAAGCTGACGCCGTAGCTGGTCGAGCAGAAGGTCTGGATCTCCTCGGCCGAGCCGGGCTCCTGGCCGGCGAACTGGTTGCACGGGACGCCCAGCACGGTGAAGCCGCGCCCGGCATAGGCCTGCTGGAGGCGCTCCAAGCCGGCGTACTGCGGGGTCAGTCCGCACTTGGACGCGACGTTGACCAGCAGCACCGCCTGGCCCGCGTAGTCGGCGAGGCTGGTGGGCTCGCCGCCCAGGGTCTTCAGCGGAATGTCGGTCAGGCTCATCTTGGATCCTCCGGGGCTCTGCTCGTCAGGGCGCGGTCGGCCGAGGTCGAGGGTAGCCCTCGACCTCGGCGACAACCGCGTCACCGGCCCGCTTCTTCCCGACACTCCCGATGCTCGCGACGTTCCCGGCGGCCCGGTGAGGAGGCCCGGGGCGTGTCAGCCGGCCGGGGGAGCGCTGGTGATCACCGAGAACATGGAGCCGTGCGGGTCGCGCACGGAGGCCATCCGGCCGACGCCGTCCAGCGAGGCGGGGCCCATCAGCACGGCGCCACCGAGCTCGGCGACCTTGGCGACCGTCGCGTCGCAGTCCGCGACCTCGAAGTAGGGCAGCCACATGGTGACCGTCTCCCCGGGGAAGTGGCCCATCAGACCGCCGAAGGACGACTCCTCGCTGCCCATCGAGGTGACGGTGTAGGTGAACTCGCCCATGTCGTTGTCGGTGAGCGACCAGCCGAAGACGGAGGTGTAGAAGCCGCGGGCGCCCTCGGCGTCGGCGGTGTGCAGCTCCGTCCAGGAGAGGGAGACCGGGACGCCCGCGATGTCGAAGCCCTTGGTCAGCTGCGGCTGCCAGACGGCGAACTCGCCGCCCTGCGGGTCGGTGAACTGGGCCATCCGGCCGAAGCCCATCACGTCGGAGGCCGGGACGCGGACCTTGCCGCCGGCCTGCTCGACAGCACGGACGGCTGCCTCTGCGTCGTCCGTGCCGAAGTAGATCGTCCAGGCCGGGGAGGCGCTCGGGTCCATCAGCGGGCCGACGCCACCGATGCGCTTGCCCCCGCTCCGGTAGAAGCCGTAACCGCCCGCCTCCGGCCCGGCGTCCTCCTTGTCCCATCCGAAGAGGCCGGTGTAGAAGGCGTCGGTGGCCGTGACGTCCGGGCTGCCGAGGTCGATCCAGCGCGGGGTGCCCGGGGTGTACTCGGTACTCAGCATGGGTGCTCCTGTGGGTTGTCTCCGTTGAGCCGTTCCCCAGTCTTCCGCGCCCCACTGACAATTCACCCCCTCCGGGACGGCCGGGGCGTGAACGATTCTTATCGGTCATTTTCGAGCCGATTCGAACGGAAATGAGCGGATCGAGACTTGTCAGCGGCACCCGCTACGGTGCTGCCCATGAACCAACTGGCGGTCGTCGAGGGGGTGCTGGAACGCATCACCTTCGCGAGCGAGGAGACGGGCTGGACGGTGGCCCGTGTCGACACCGGTCGCGGCGGGGGCGAGCTCCTCACCGTCGTCGGCGCGCTGCTCGGCGCCCAGCCGGGGGAGAGCCTGCGCATGCACGGCCGCTGGGGCAGCCACCCCCAGTACGGCAAGCAGTTCACCGTCGAGAACTACACCACCGTGCTGCCCGCCACCGTCCAGGGCATCCGCCGCTACCTGGGCTCCGGGCTGATCAAGGGCATCGGGCCGCGGCTGGCCGAGCGGATCGTCGACCACTTCGGGCTGGAGACGCTGGACGTCATCGAGACCGAGCCGGCCCGCCTGATCGAGGTGCCCA
Source organism: Streptacidiphilus melanogenes (assembly GCF_000787835.1). Lineage (GTDB taxonomy): Bacteria > Actinomycetota > Actinomycetes > Streptomycetales > Streptomycetaceae > Streptacidiphilus > Streptacidiphilus melanogenes. The sequence goes on along the minus strand of NZ_BBPP01000006.1, from coordinate 88,686 downwards.
AGCTCGGGCCCAAGCGCACCAAGCTGATCGCCGCCGCCTGGGAGGAACAGAAGGCGATCAAGGAGGTGATGGTCTTCCTCCAGGGCGTCGGGGTCTCCACCTCGCTCGCCGTGCGCATCTACAAGAACTACGGGGACTCCTCGATCTCCGTGGTGAAGAACGAGCCGTACCGCCTGGCCGCCGACGTGTGGGGCATCGGATTCCTGACCGCGGACCGGCTGGCCCAGGCCGTCGGCATCCCCGAGGACAGCCCGCAGCGGGTCAAGGCCGGGCTCCAGTACGCCCTGTCGCAGTCCTCCGACCAGGGCCACTGCTACCTGCCCGAGGAGCAGCTGATCTCCGACGCGGTCAAGTTGCTCGCCGTGGACACGGGCCTGGTCATCGAGTGCCTGGCCGAGCTGGTCGCCGAGGAGGGCGTGGTCCGCGAGCCGGTCCCCGGGGAGGAGCACGACGAGTCGGGGCACGCGGTGCCGGTCAGTGCGATCTACCTGGTCCCCTTCCACCGGGCGGAGGTCTCCCTGGCCGCCCAGCTCGGGCGCCTGCTGCGCACACCCGAGGACCGGCTGGGCGGCTTCGCCGACGTCGACTGGACCCGGGCGCTGGCGTGGCTGCGCGGACAGACGGGGGCGGATCTCGCGCCCGAGCAGGAGGCGGCTGTCAGGCTCGCGCTGACCAGCAAGGTGGCCGTGCTGACCGGCGGCCCCGGCTGCGGCAAGTCCTTCACCGTCCGGTCGATCGTCACCCTGGCGTTGGCCCGCAAGGCCAAAGTGGTGCTGGCCGCGCCGACGGGGCGGGCCGCCAAGCGGCTCGCCGAGCTGACCGGGGGTGAGGCCGCCACGGTCCACCGGCTGCTGGAGCTCAAGCCGGGCGGGGACGCCGCCTACGACCGCGACCGGCCCCTCGACGCCGACCTGGTCGTGGTCGACGAGGCCTCCATGCTGGATCTGCTGCTGGCCAACAAGCTGGCCAAGGCCGTCCCGCCCGGCGCGCACCTGCTGCTGGTGGGCGACGTGGACCAGCTGCCGTCCGTCGGTGCGGGCGAGGTCCTGCGGGACCTGCTCGCCCCGGGCAGCCCGATCCCGGCCGTCCGGCTGACCAGGATCTTCCGGCAGGCGCAGCAGTCCGGCGTGGTCACCAACGCCCACCGGATCAACGAGGGCGTCCCGCCGCTCACGGTGGGCCTGGCCGACTTCTTCCTCTTCGCCGAGGAGGACACCGAGCGTACGGCCGATCTGACCGTCGACGTGGTCGCCCGCCGCATCCCGAAGCGCTTCGGCCTGGATCCGGGCCGCGACGTGCAGGTGCTGGCCCCGATGCACCGCGGCCCGGCCGGGGCCGGCAACCTGAACACCCTGCTGCAGGCGGCGATCACGCCCGCCCACCCGGACCGGCCCGAGCGCCGCTTCGGCGGGCGGACCTTCCGGGTCGGGGACAAGGTCACCCAGATCCGTAACAACTACGACAAGGGGCGCAACGGCGTCTTCAACGGCACCGTGGGGGTCGTCACCGCGCTGAACCCGGAGGAGCAGCAGCTCACCGTCCGCACCGACGAGGACGAGGACGTCGACTACGACTTCGACGAGCTGGACGAGCTGGCCCACGCCTACGCGGTGACGATCCACCGTTCGCAGGGCAGTGAGTACCCGTGCGTTGTGATCCCTCTCACCACCAGCGCCTGGATGATGCTCCAGCGCAACCTGCTCTACACGGCCGTGACCCGCGCCAGAAAGCTGGTGGTACTGGTCGGCTCCCGCCGGGCGCTCAGCCAGGCCGTTCGGGCGGTCTCCGCAGGTCGCCGACACACGGCTTTGGACCATAGGCTGGCTCGGGGGTAGGTTCCGCTGTCAGAACTTGAAAGCGAATGACCCGATTCTTTGTGACCTTCGGCTCTTTCGAGCCACCCCGCCTGCACAGGTGTAACCCGCCTGGGGGAAGGTAGGAGGGAGTCAGGGCACCCCTTGAACCCTTGAACAGGGTCATTCCGCTGGTGATGAGGGAAGACGTGAGCGACAACTCTGTAGTACTCCGCTACCAGGGCGGCGAGTACGAGTACCCGGTGACCGAGGCCACCGTCGGCAACGGCGGCTTCGACATCTCGAAGCTTCTTGGCCAGACCGGCCTGACCACCCTGGACAACGGCTTCGGCAACACCGCTGCCTGCAAGTCCGCGATCACCTACATCGACGGTGACGCCGGAATCCTGCGCTACCGCGGCTACCCGATCGAGCAGCTGGCCGACCAGGGCACCTTCCTGGAGACCGCCTACCTGCTGATCAACGGCGAGCTGCCCAACGCGGAGCAGCTGCGCATCTTCCAGCACGACATCTCTCAGCACACGCTGCTGCACGAGGACGTCAAGCGCTTCTTCCAGGGCTTCCCCCGGGACGCGCACCCGATGGCCATGCTGTCCTCCGTGGTCAGCGCGCTGTCGACGTTCTACCAGGACAGCCACAACCCGTTCGACGCCGAGCAGCGCTACCTCTCGGCCGTCCGCCTGATCGCCAAGCTGCCGACGATCGCCGCCTACGCCTTCAAGAAGGCCCAGGGCCACCCCTTCGTCTACCCCAAGAACGACCTCGGCTACGTCGAGAACTTCCTGCGGATGACCTTCGCCGTCCCGGCGGAGGAGTACGAGCTCAACCCGGTCGTGGTCAGCGCGCTGGAGAAGCTGCTGATCCTGCACGCGGACCACGAGCAGAACTGCTCCACCTCCACGGTGCGTCTGGTCGGATCCTCGCACGCCAACCTGTTCGCCTCGATCTCGGCCGGCATCAACGCCCTGTGGGGCCCCCTGCACGGCGGCGCCAACCAGGCCGTGCTGGAGATGCTCCAGGGCATCAAGGCCGACGGCGGCGACGTGGACGCCTTCATCCGCAAGGTGAAGAACAAGGAGGACGGCGTCCGCCTGATGGGCTTCGGTCACCGCGTCTACAAGAGCTTCGACCCGCGCGCCCAGATCATCAAGGTCGCGGCCCACGACGTGCTCTCGCAGCTCGGCAAGGCCGACGAGCTGCTGGACATCGCGCTGAAGCTGGAGCAGCACGCCCTGACGGACGACTACTTCGTCTCCCGCAAGCTCTACCCCAACGTGGACTTCTACACCGGCCTGATCTACCGGGCCATGGGCTTCCCGACCAGCATGTTCACCGTGCTGTTCGCGCTGGGCCGACTGCCCGGCTGGATCGCCCACTGGCAGGAGATGATCACAGACCCGACCAACAAGATCGGCCGTCCGCGGCAGATCTACACCGGCGAGGTCATCCGGGACTACGTCCCGATCGAGGCGCGCTGACGCGCCGACTGACGGCGTGAAGCGTTGAACGGGCCCCTGCGGCCGCTACGGCGGCCGCAGGGGCCCGTTCCGTGTCTGCGGCGGTGGGAGCGCTTGCGGCGCACGGCGGGGCGCGGGGGAGGCCGCTCAACCACCCTGATCACGCCCGCGCCGTGCGCTGTCGGCCGCCCAGCGACGGCGGCCGTCCACCGGGATCCGCCGGAACCCCGGCTCTGGAGTTCTAACACAAACTTGGCCGGACGAAGTTACGGTCGGCCGATGTGACGCCACACTCACCAGCTCCGCATATGCCGGTCGGGAGCGGTCCCATCGCCGTTCGTGGTCGCTTGTGTGCCCGCAGTCCCGAATGTCCACGGGGCGGGTCGGGGCGACCCGGTGCGAAGCGGGCGAAAGGACGCGTGGTAGGAATCACGTGAGCTGAGGTATGGAGTGGGGGCGTAGATGGCTAGAAGTGTCGTCGTCACGGGCGGCGGTACCGGGATCGGCTTCGCCGTTGCGCGGCGTTTCGCGGAGGGGGGAGATGTCGTCACCATCGTGGGCCGGCGCAGGGAGGTGCTCGAACGAGCGGCCGCGCAGCTCGGCCCGACGGTGCGCCCGCTCGCCTGCGACCTTGCCGACCCGGACCAGGTCGAGGCGCTGCTCGAGGAACTACCCGCAGCCATCGACGTGTTGGTGAACAACGCGGGCAGCCGGGAGTCCCGGGTCGGGGGCGGCCCGCATGCGCTGGTGGCGCGCTGGCGCGGGGACTTCGAGCGCAACGTGCTGACCGCGGTGCTGCTCACCGAGTCCGTCCGGGACCGCCTGACGCCCGGTCAGGGCCGGGTGGTGACGGTCAGTTCGATCGCGGCGCTGCGGGGCGCCGGTTCCTACGGCGCGTCCAAGGCCGCGCTGCACGCCTGGAACCACTTCCTGGCGGGGCAGTTGGGCCCCAACGGCATCACCGCGAACGTGGTGGCCCCCGGCACGGTGGCGGGCACGGAGTTCTTCGGCGACCGCCTCGACGACGCGGAGGTCGTCCGCCGCGCCGGCCGGACCCTGGTGGGCCGCGTGGGCGAGCCGGGGGACGTGGCGGCGGCGGTCCACTTCCTCGCCTCCCCGGAGGCGGGCTACATCACCGGCGAGATCCTCCACTGCAACGGTGGCGAGCTGCTGGGCAGATGAGCGCCCCACTGCTCGGCCGCGCCGGCACCGGCGCAGGCCTCCCGCAGCGGCATGCCCCGCGGCCGTCGCCACGGTGGCGACCGGGGGGCACCGCGGACGCGGCCCGCCCGGCCGACGGATCGACGCCGGACGGTGGGCGCGAGGGGGCCTCAGGCTGACTCGGCCTGGAAGCGGCGCAGCCGGAGGCTGTTGGTGACGACGAAGACCGAGGAGAAGGCCATGGCCGCCCCCGCGATCATCGGGTTCAGCAGCCCCAGCGCGGCCAGCGGGAGCGCGGCCACGTTGTAGCCGAAGGCCCAGAAGAGGTTGCCCTTGATCGTGGCGAGGGTGCGGCGGGACAGGCGGATGGCGTCCGCCGCCGAGCGCAGGTCTCCCCGGACCAGCGTCAGGTCCGCGGCCTCGATGGCCGCGTCCGTGCCGGTGCCCATGGCGAGGCCCAGGTCGGCCTGGGCCAGCGCGGCCGCGTCGTTGACGCCGTCGCCGACCATGGCGACCGTGCGGCCCTCGGCCTGGAGCCTCGCGATGACTCCGGCCTTGTCCTCCGGGAGCACCTCCGCGATGACCCGGTCGGCGTCGATGCCGACCTCCGCCGCCACCGAATGCGCCACTGCGGCGTTGTCGCCGGTGAGCAGGACGGGGGTGAGTCCCAGCTCGCGCAGGCGGGTGATGGCCTCGGCGCTGGTGGGCTTGGCGCGGTCGGCGACCTCCAGCACGGCGCGGGCGGCGCCGTCCCAGCCCACCAGGACGGCCGTCCGTCCGGCGGCCTCCGCCGCCGCCTTCGCCGCGGCGAGGCGCGCGGGCAGGTGCATGGCCCAGTCGTCCAGCAGCCGCTCCCGGCCGGCGACGACGGCGTGGCCGTCGACGACGCCCTGGACGCCCAGGCCCGGGAGGTTCCGGAAGTCCTCGACCGGGGCGGGGTGTTCGACCGCCGCCGCGACGGCCGCGGCGATCGGGTGCTCGGAGGCGTGCTCGACCGCGGCCGCCAGCCGCAGTGCCTCGGCCTCGTCCACGCCGTCGGCGACGTGCACGCCGACCAGGGCCATCCGGCCGGTGGTGACGGTGCCGGTCTTGTCCAGCACGACGGTGTCGACGCGGCGAGTGCCCTCCAGCACCTCGGGGCCGCGGATCAGGATGCCGAGCTGAGCCCCGCGTCCGGTGCCGACCATGAGGGCGGTCGGGGTGGCCAGGCCCAGGGCGCAGGGGCAGGCGATGATGAGCACGGCCACGGCGGCCGTGAAGGCCTCCGTCGCGCCGTGGCCGCTGGCGAGCCAGGCGACCAGCGTGCCCACCGCGATCAGCAGCACCACGGGGACGAAGACGGCGGAGATCCGGTCGGCGAGCCGCTGCGCGGCGGCCTTGCCGGTCTGGGCCTGCTCGACCAGGGCGGCCATCCGCGCAAGCTGGGTGTCGGACCCCACGCAGGTGGCCTCGACGACCAGCCGACCGCCGGAGTTGACGGTGGCTCCGGTGACGGCGTCGCCCGGACCGACCTCGACGGGCACGGACTCGCCGGTCAGCATCGAGGCGTCGACCGCCGAGTTGCCCTCGACGACGCGGCCGTCCGTCGCGACCTTCTCGCCCGGCCGGACCACGAAGCGGTCGCCGATCGCCAGCTGCGCCACGGGGACGCGCTCCTCGCGGCCTCCGCGCAGCACCGCGACGTCCTTGGCGCCGAGTTCCAGCAGGGCGCGCAGCGCCGATCCCGCGCGGCGCTTGGCGCGGGCCTCCAGATAGCGCCCGAGCAGGATGAAGGCGGTGACACCGGCGGCCGTCTCCAGGTACAGCGCCTGCGAGGCGTTCTGGGAGGAGAGGCTGAAGTCGAAGCCGTGGCGCATGCCCGGCATGCCGGCGTCACCGAAGAAGAGCGCCCAGACCGACCAGCCGAAGGCGGCCAGGGTGCCGACCGAGACGAGGGTGTCCATCGTGGCCGCGCCGTGCCGGGCGTTGGTCCAGGCGGCCCGGTGGAAGGGCAGGCCGCCCCAGACCACGACGGGGGCGGCGAGGGTCAGCGAGAGCCACTGCCAGTTGCGGAACTGCCAGGCCGGGACCATGGCCAGCAGGACCACCGGGATGCTGAGCGCCACCGTGACCAGCAGGCGCCGCCGCAGCCTCGCCGTCTCCTCGTCCGGCGGGGAAGCCGCGTCCGCGTCCTCCTCCGCGGGCGTGGCGACGGCAGGCGGCGGGGGTGGCTCCGCGGTGTAGCCGGCCTTCTCCACCGTGGCGACCAGGTCGGCGACGGCCACGTGCGGGGGGAAGTCGACGCTGGCCTTCTCGGTGGCGTAGTTGACCGTGGCGGAGACGCCCTCCATCCGGTTCAGCTTCTTTTCGATCCTGGCCGCGCAGGAGGCGCAGGTCATGCCGCCGATGGCGAGCTCGATCCGCTGGGCGGCCGGTTCTATGCCCGACGTGGCCGTGGTCATGCCGTTCCCTCCTCGATGGACGTCTTCCCGCTCGGCGACTCGGGTCAGGCGCTGCGGCCGGTGAGCTCGTAGCCGGCCTCGTCGACGGCGGCCCGGACCGTGGCGTCGTCGAGCGGGTGCTCCGATTCGACGGTGACCGTGCCCGCCTTGGCGTCGGCGGAGACCTGGAGCACACCGGGCAGGCCGCCGAGCTCCTCGGAGACCGACTCTTCGCAGTGGCCGCAGGTCATGCCGGAAACGGTGAAGACGGCGGTGGTCATGGCTGCCTCCTGAAGGCTGGCTTACTTGTCGTGTCTTTCGATGATGACAACACCATACCCCCCTAGGGTATGCCGCCATATGGGGGGCGGATGGAAGAAATTCCACCTGTACCGAGAGTAATGTTTCGTCGCTTGGGGTAGCAGAAAGCCCGCCGACCACACCCGAAGGTGTTGCGGCGGGCATGCCGGGGGCGGGCCTCCTGGCCTACAGCAGTTCCAGCTCCGGGCGCTTGGCGACGACGTGGTCGCCGGAGGACTCGCCGCGCAGACGGCGACCGACCCAGGGGAGCAGGAACTCGCGCGCCCACTGGATGTTCTCCCGGCGCAGGTCCGCCGAAGTGTGCGGGGCGGCCGGCGGCCACGGCGACTCCGGGTCCCCGGTCGGCACGCCGAGCGCGCGGGCGGCGAGCTGGGCCACGCGCTCGTGGCCCTCGGGGGAGAGGTGCAGTCGGTCCTCGCTCCAGGCCCGGCGGTCGCGCACGGAACGCAGCGCCCAGACGTCCGCGACGGCGAGGTCGTGCCGGTCCGCGATCGCGCGCAGGTGCGCGTTGTAGGTGGCGATCTTTCCGCGCAGGTGCTTGAGCACCGGGGTGTCCCTGGTGTCGAAGCCCGTGAAGATCAGCACGCGTCCGGCGTGCGGAGTGATCCGGCTGACGGCCTGTTCGAAGCGCTCGGCCACGTCGTCCGGGTCGCTGCCCGGGCGCAGGATGTCGTTGCCGCCGGCGCAGATGCTGACCAGGTCCGCCCGCATCTCCTCGAGCAGTGGCACCTGCTCGGCGGCGATCTGGTCCAGCAGACGGCCGCGCACGGCGAGGTTGGCGTAGCGCAGGTCGTAGTGGCCGGACTCCGTCTGGGGGCGCTGCTCGGCCAGCAGTCGTGCCAGCCGGTCGGCCCACCCGGCGAACCCGCCGTCGGGGCCGGGGTCGTTCAGCCCCTCGGTGAAGCTGTCACCGATGGCCACGTAGGACGTGATCTCTGGGGTCTCCTGGAGTGATCGCGAAGTCGGCATGGCACGATACTTCACCTCATGAAGTGACCTACGCCACCGTAGGTAGGCCTTGACGAAGGTGAGATGAGCCACTTCTCGCGCGGGGGACAGGCGCGGGGGCCAGACGCCCGGTCACGGCTCGGCCGGTGTCGCGTCGTGACGCCACACCGGCCGAGCCGTTCACGCACTCACCGCCGGCAGCTCAGCGGTGGACCTTCAGGATGTGCTGCGAGGACCAGTCGAGCTTCGTCCAGACACCCGCGCGCGGGTGCGACTCCAGGACGAGGCGCAGGTCGTACTCGCCGACCGGGAGGCCGTGCGACGCGAGGGCGTCGAAGCCCACGTGGTGGCCGGAACGGCGGTCCCCCTCGCACAGCGCGGTGTTCCAGGCGCTCCAGCGGCCGTGCACGAGCACGCGCTCCTGCAGGCAGATCTCCCCCGAGGTGGTGCGGTAGTCGTAGCCGGTTCCGGTCACGTGGAAGGCCTGGCCGGTCTTGACGCTGGACGGCGCGCTGATCGAGACGTAGTGCGACGACGCGGCGGACGCGGTGCCCGCGGCGGCCACGGTGCCGGCGAGAGCGCAGGTCGCGACGGCCGCCACGGCGGCGGCGCGCATGGTGGTACGCATGGTGATTCCCCCCAATATGCAGTTGATCGCATGTCGTTGGCGCGAGAGGACCCGCGTGGGGTCCGCAAGCGCTGACGCCGAGGCTACAGAACCGGTTGCCGGCCGGCTCCGGTTTTTTTCACGGGGAGCGCGGGGCCACGGGGAGGGACCGCTACCGGTTCGGCGGATCCGGCGGCCGGTACCAGCGCTGGTGCGGTTCGAGCGGAGGCTGCGGCGGCCGCGGTCGGCGGCGGCGCGGCGGAAGGTCGCCCTCGCGGCGGGCGCGGTGGACGATCAGGCCGAGCCAGCCGAGGCCCAGACAGGACACCAGCACCAGGCCGAGGGTGGAGAAGAGGGCGAACAGCTCCACCTGGTAGCGGGTCGGGTTGGGCAGATAGCCGAGCTCGAAGACGGTCCGCTGCCACCGCGTCTCGGTGAGCCTGCCGACGATCCAGGTGGCGATGCCGTGGGTGGAGTCCCACAGCGCGTGGAGCACGGAGACACCCAGATAGGTGAGCAGCACCCGCAGGTTCAGCCGGAACCGGCCGTCGCCGCGTCGCTCGTGGAACAGCGCCGCGCCCAGGATCGCCGTCCACAGGCCATGGCCGAGGGGCGCCAGGATGCCGCGCAGGATCTCGGTCGAGACCAGGTCCGGCAGCGAGTAGCCGTGCTCGGTCAGCACCGCGGCGAAGGCGTATCCGGCGCTCTCGAAGGCCGCGAAGCCGAAGCCCACCGTCGCGCCGAGCACCAGGCCGTGCCGGACGCCACCCGCGGGGATCCGGCGGGTCAGCAGGATCAGCGCCCAGGCCTTGACCGCCTCCTCGATCAGGCCGACCCCGAGATAGAGCCAGACCGAGGACCTGAGCAGGTAGTACTCGAGCAGTGAGGCGCCCAGCACGCCGATGACCCCGCCCACCGCGAAGCAGGCGACGATCCGGTCGGTGCCCAGGTCCTGGCCGTACCGCTCGTGGGCCCAGACCACGAAGGTGCCCGGTACGAGAAAGCTGCCGAGCAGGACCACGGTCGGCACCAGGTTGCGGTTCCCGGTCCAGTAGGTCACGGTCACGCTGGCCACCCACAGCGCGAGGCCGACCAGGAAGCAGCTGCGCCAACGGTGGGTGCGCAGGTCGGGAAAGGGCGGGCGCTGCGGCGGGCGCGGGGGTGGGGCGGCCGCAGCGGACATGGTGGGGCCTCCAGGCGAGTGGATACATCCCCTTTCTGTCATATTTCCGAATCAGTCGCAGCGCGGTGCGTCACGTGCTCCACACGTGTTGCTTACCGGGCGTTCCGATAAGTTCGGCATGTGAGAAGCACACGGCCCGGCGACCGAGCGGGCCTCCCCGCGTCGTCGGCCGGACTGGCGCTCCACGACGGAGCAGCCCTGCTCGGGCTGCCCATGTGGCAGCGGCTGCTGCCGATCGGCGCGGCGATGGCGGTCGTCTGCGCCGCCGACCTGCTGTCCGGTCAGGACACCTATCTGGCCTCGCTGATGTCCGTGGTCCCGCCGCTGGCCGCGCTGCTGCTGTATCCGCTGGAGGTGGTGGTCAGCAGCTGCCTGGGCCTGGTGCTGATGATCGGGCTCACCCACTACGACGGCCTCGGCGACGCGGAGGCGCGCCGCCTGTTCGAGGGCACCCTGGTGGCCTACGCCGCGCTCACCGTCGCCGCGGTGTTCATCTCGCACGCCCGGATCGTCAGGACACGTCATCTGGTGGCCGTCCGGACGGTCGCCGAGGCGGCCCAGCTCGCCCTGCTGCCGCCGCCCGAACCGCGCGTCGGCCCCGTGCGGGTGGCCGCGCGCTACGTCTCGGCGGCCGACCTGGCCCAGATCGGCGGTGATCTGTACGCCGTGCTCGACACCCCCTACGGCGTGCGCGCGCTGATCGGCGACGTCCGGGGCAAGGGCCTGCCCGCCGTGCGGATGGCGTCCTTGGTGCTGGGCGCCTTCCGCGAGTCCGTCTACGACGAGCCGGAGCTCGCGGGCGTCGCCGCGCGACTGGACCGCAGCGTGGCGCGCCACGCCGCGACGGGCGAGTTCACGACGGCGTTGCTGGTGCAGTTCGAGCCGCCGGACACCGTCGAGCTGGTGCACTGCGGTCACGTCCCGCCGCTGCGCGTCCGCCCGGACGGCACGGCGAGCGTGCTGGAGCCGCCGGACCCCTGGGTCCCGCTCGGTCTGGCCCGCCTGGCCGGGGGCAAGCCCCAGCCCTGGCGCGAACGCCTCGCCTCCGGCGACCGGCTGCTCCTCTACACCGACGGCGTCGCCGAGGCGCGCGACGCGGACGGCGCGTTCTATCCGCTGGCCACCCGCGTCCCCGAGCTGATCCGCTCCGCCTCCCCGGATCTCGGCGCGGGCCTGGCCTCCGTCCACGCGGACGTCACCCGCGCCACCGGCGGCCCCCTGCGCGACGACGCCGCCCTGATGCTCCTCACCTGGGCGGACGACCCACCCACGGAAGCCTGAGCCCGCCCCCGGGGGGCGGGCCGGAGCGGTCAGCGGATCGGGAGGTCCTCGGTGTGCTCCTTGTCGACCGCGACGAGCGAGCTCGGGTCGAGGCCGAGCAGGGTGAGGATGGTCGGGGCGATCTGCTTGGTCTCGACGGGAGCGGTGTCCACGACGTGGTTCGGCGTGAACGCGCCGCTGAGCACCAGCGGGACGTTCAGGTCGTCGGGCTGGGCCCCGCCGTGCTCGGCGATCTTGCCGGTGCCGCCGGTGTACACGACGCCGTACTGGCTGATGCCGAAGACGTCGGGGACGCGCGCGTCGCCGGGCTTCACGCCGAAGTACTTCGCCGCCGCCGCGCCCGCGTAGACCGTGGCGAGGCCGCTGTGGGTGAACGCCTTGGGCGCCTTGTCGATGTCCGTGCCCTTGCCGGACTGCGCCAGCAGGTACGACTTGGCGAAGTCGGTCGCCGCCGGGGAGCGGTCGCTCAGCCAGAGCAGCATGCCGTCGTCGTCGACCGAGTGGACGACAAGGTTGCCGGCGCTCGGGTGGAGCCTCTTCCACGCGGCGTTCAGGCCGGCCAGCAGCGGCCCGTCGTCGATGCGGGTCAGCGCCTTCGGGTCGGTCGGGGACTGGCCGTGCTTGGCGGAGAGGATGATCGTGGTGGTCTTCTCCATGTGGCGCTTGTGCAGCTCGGAGACCATGCGGCCGATCTCGTCGCTGACGAAGTCCAGGTTCTTGACCAGGAGCGGGCCGGGCACGTTGGTCGAGACGTAACCGCCCTTCAGGCCGTCGGAGGAGGGCAGCTTCTGGGCGGTGGAGACCGCCTGGAAGTCCATGCCGAAGATGGACGGCGTGCCGACGCGGTCGGTGTGCTGGTGGTTGAAGCCGTCGATCTCGTTGAGGACGGCCTGCACCTTGTCGTTGTCGTACTGCTCGGTGGCCTTGTTGTCGGTGGTCCAGTCGCTGCCGGCCGGGTAGCCGTTCGCATCGGAGTTGATCTCCGGCGTGAACAGGTCGTCGATGCCGGTCCCGGTGGGGCCGTCGAGGATCTCGTAGGCGGCGTGCTTGTCCGACCAGGCCGTGCGCAGGCCGGCGTTCTGGGCCACCTCGAAGACCGTGTTGGCCAGCAGGTAGGAGTGCGGGTACACCGGCTTGCAGGTCTTCGGGTCGACCGGCAGCTTGCTCGGGTCGATCAGCTTCTGCGGGGAGCCGGTCATCTGGAGGACCGAGCCTGGCAGGCCCGGCAGACCCTCGCCGGCGTCGATGCTGGACTTGTTCCTGTCCAGGTCCTCGGTGAAGTCGACCTCGGCGCCGGGCTTGACGCCCTTGCAGTCGGTGGTGCCCGCCGGCAGCAGCCTGGCGTTCCAGGTGTCGTCGTAGTAGACGCCGGTCAGGCCGGGGTCGCCGCCGGTGAACTGGGCGATCATGCCGGGGAAGCTGTCCGACGGCACGGTGGTACTGGCCTGGGTGTACTGGGTTCCGGTCTCCACCAGGTGGGCCAGCGCCGAGCTCGGGTGCGACGAGACGTACCACTCCAGGTCGGACTGGTGCATGCCGTCGACGGAGAGGACCAGGACGTGGTGCGGCTTGCCGGTCGAGGCGCCCTTCAGCGGGGAGGCCACGGCCTGGGCGAAGAACGCACCGCCGAGCATCCCGAAGGAGCCGAGCACGGCCGCGAGGCGCAGAGTACGTCGGGTCACTGGAACGATTCTCCTCGTTGCGCGCTGTAGCTTGAAATGATCAAGTGGTCTGGGCCAGCGCAACGCCCGCGACATGAGTAGTGGCCCGGGGTTGCCCCGGGTGAGACGGTCGCTGAACAGCGGACGACCGGAGCGGGCCTCTTACCGGCTCCCTACCGTCGAACGGCTGCAGCTCCCCCTTCACCCCCATCGGGTTCCGTCGAGCGCACTCAGATCATATGCGGACGGATTCGGGCCAATGGTTAACGTCAGGCAAGGGACCGGGAAGTTCCGGCTCAGTTTCCCGGGGAGTCTCTTGCCGGTCTCCTGTACGTCTCCCGTGCGTCGGCCGGCCAAGCGGCGGCTTCCCGCCACCGGGTGGTGCGGGCCCGTCCGGTCGGGGGTGGCCGCGCTGTCGGTGAGCCGCCCTATGCTGGCGCGATGGCAGCAGTCGACCCCACCCGCACCAGGCCGCCCGTCGGGCTCGGTCCCCGCAGGTCCGGGGCCGTGCCGCGCGACGCATGGCTGTGCGTCACACTGCTGCTGACGCTGGGTTCGCTGCTGGGCGCCGCGCTCGCCGCGCCCCCGGCCGGGGCGAGCGCCGGGGCGGCCTTCGGTGGGCTGCTCTTCCTCGGCTCCTCCGTGCACGTCGCCAGCAGCGCCTGGTTCTGCACGGTGCCGGAGGTGCGCCGGTTCATGGCCGCCCGACGGGGGCGGTACCTGGCGGCGCCGGTCGGCCTCGTCGTCGGGATGTCGGTGCTGGGCGCCCTGGTCCCGCCCCAACCGTTCGCGCTGCTGCTTCTCGCCTTCTTCGCCTGGCAGTTCTTCCACTTCCAGAAGCAGAACCTGGGCCTGGCCGCGCTCGCCTCAGCCGCCTACGGCACCGGACCGCTGCGCCGGGGCGAGCGCCTCGCCGTCACCGCGTCCGGGGTGTTCGGCACGTTCGGCCTGCTCTGCCACCCGGAGCTGCTGCAGCTCACCGGCTCGGTGCCCGGGCTGACCGCGCTCTTCCCTTTCGCGGCGGCGCTGTTCGCCGCCTCGGTCGGCTACGGCGCGGTGCAGTTGCTGCGCCGCCGCCCCGAGGAGCGGCCGTGGCAGGTGGCGACGCTCTTCGGTACGGCGGTCGGCTTCTTCCTGCCGGTCTTCCTGTTCGACTCCCCGTATGCGGCCGTCGCCGGGCTGACCATGGCGCACGGCTTCCAGTACCTGGTGATGATGGGGCTGGTGGCGGGCGGCGGCCCGGTCGAGCGAATACCGCGACTCATCTCGCTGGCCGTGCTCGTCAACATCGCGCTGCTGCTCGGCCTGCTGCTGAACCTCGCCTCCCACCTGCACAGCGGAGGCCCCGCCGAGCGTGCGCTCTACGGGGCCTACCTGGGCGCGGTGATGGCCCACTTCGTCGTGGACGCCGGCCTGTGGCGGCTCCGCGACGCGTTCCCGCGCGCCTTCCTGCGCGAGAGACTGCCCTACCTGCTGGGCTGACGCCGGCTCACCCTCCGCCGCAGCCGCCGACCGCGCTCGCGCTCGCTCCGAGCAGCAGCACGAACCCCACGGCGAGCCCCGCCAGCGCGACCAGGGAGATCAGCACCGCGAGCGTGGCCTTCCGGTTGCGCCGACGAGCCGCGTCGGCCCGTGCCGCCTCGATCCCCGGCCCCGGCCCTGCTCCCGGCCCTGGGCCTGGAGGAATGTCCGTCCAGATGGCGTCCGTCGTCATGTCCCTTCGGACGTGGGTGGCTCCGATTCGGTTTCATTGTCGCCGCCGCAGGGGCTGTGACGGAAGGTCAGGGACGTCAGTAGCGCGAGCCGGTGGGGGTCGGGAGGGCGTCCAGCTCGGCCAGGTCCGCCGCGTCGAGCGTCAGTGCCGCCGCGCCGGCGTTGTCGGCCAGGTACTTCGGGGTCTTGGTGCCCGGGATCGGCACCACGTAGCGGCCCTGGGCCACGGTCCAGGCCAGCGCGACCTGGGCCGGCGTCGCGCCGTGGCGCTCCGCGACCTTCCTGACGGTCTCGACGATCGCCTGGTTGGCGGCGAGCGCGTCCGCCTGGAAGCGCGGCAGGGTGGAGCGCCAGTCGTCGGCGGGCAGATCCTGCGAGCCGGAGAAGCGCCCTGCGAGGAAGCCGCGGCCCAGCGGCGAGAACGGCAGGAAGGCGATGCCCCGGCTCTCGCAGTAGGGGAGCACCTCGTCCAGCGCCTCCCGGGTCCACAGCGACAGCTCGGACTGGACGGAGGCCACCGGGTGCACGGCCTGTGCGCGCTCGATCTCGTCCACGCCCACCTCGGACAGGCCGATCGCGCGGGCCTTGCCGGCCGCGACGGCCTCGGCCATCGCGCCCCAGGACTCCTCGATCGGGACCTCGGGGTCGACCCGGTGCAGCTGGTACAGGTCGACGTGGTCCGTGCCGAGACGTCGCAGACTGGCGTCGATCCCGGCGCGGATGTGCTCCGGCCTGCCGTTGCGCGCCAGCGCGGCGGCGCCGCTGCCCAGGCCGCCTTCCGGCACGACCAGTCCGACCTTGGTCGCCAGCACGGCGCGATCGCGGCGGGCGCCGCCCAGCGCGCGGCCGACCAGCTCCTCGTTGGTGAAGGGCCCGTACACGTCGGCGGTGTCGATCAGTGTCACGCCCAGGTCCAGCGCCTGGTGAATGACACCGACGGAGGTCTCGTCGTCCCGGCCGTTCGGGTCGTAGGCGTGGGACATGCCCATGCAGCCGAGGCCGACGACCCCGATCTCGGGCCCGTCGGCGCCGAGTGTGGTGGTGCGGATGCTGCTGCCGCTCATCTGTGTGCTCCCCCTGTGCGGGCGGCCCGATGGACCCGGCTCGCGGGCCCGGCCGGTGCGAACTGTTCGTGATCAAGGATAGTTGAGGTCATCAATTTCGCGGACGTAGACTCACTCCATGAGCACCAGCAAGGCGGAGTTGATGGACGTGATCGCGGCCGTCGGCGGCGCGTACTACCAGGACTTCGCCGCCGTCGCGGCCCGGCAGGGCCTGACCCCCGTCCAGGCGAAGGTCCTGGGCGCGGCCGTCCGCGCGCCGCTGCCCATGCGGGCCCTGGCCGAGGCGCTGGTCTGCGACGCCTCGAACGTGACGGGCATCGTCGACCGGCTCGAGTCCCGCGGCCTCGTCCGGCGGGAGGCAGGCCCGCAGGACCGCCGCGTCAAGATCGTCACCGCGACGGACGAGGGCCGCGCGGCGATCCTCGCCGTCCGCGAGGACATGAAGTCCGTCCACGACGCCCTCGACCGCCTCGACGAGTCCGAGCGGGACGCCCTGCACGACATCCTGCAGAAGCTGCTGCCGGAACTCGCCGCGCGCTAGCGACCCACGCCGGGGGGCCCGAACGCGCGTGCCGCCGCACTACCGGGGGAACGCCGGCAGCGTCGTCTCGAAGAGCCACTCCTGCAGCAGGCCGTCGATCGGTTCGGCGGCGTAGCGGCGGACGTGGGCCAGGAAGGCGTCCGTGCTCACCACACCGTGCCGGTGCAGGCGGGTCCAGTCCCGCAGCATGCGGAAGAAGGCCTCGTCGCCGAGGGCCACGCGCAGTGCGTGGACGGTGACACCGCCGCGCTGGTAGAGGCGGTCGTCGAACATGAGGCGGCGGCCGGGGTCCGCGAGGCGGAGGTCCTGGGGGAGCGAGACCAGCAGCTGGTACGCCTTGACGGCGCGTTCCGCCGCGACCGCGCCGCCCGTCGCCTCTGACCAGAGCCACTCCGCGTACTTGGCGAAGCCCTCGTTGAGCCAGATGTGGCTCCAGTCCGCGACGGTGAGGCTGTTGCCGAACCACTGGTGCGCCAGCTCGTGGGCGACCATCCGCTCCGAGTGCCAGCCGGGTTCGAGGTGGTTGGTGCCGAAGGTGGCCATCGCCTGGGACTCGACGGGGACGTCCAGCTCCTCGTCGACGACGACGGCCGTGTAGCGGTCGAAGGGGTAGGGGCCGAAGAGGTCCTGGAACAGCCGCATCATCTCCGGCTGCCGTGAGAACGCGGCGGCGAAGGCCGGCACCTTGGGGTGTGGCGCCCAGCCGTACTGCGGGACGCCCTCGGCATCCGGGTCGTCCAGGCGGATCTGGTGGAGCGGGCCGACGGCGATCCCGACCAGGTAGCTCGCGGTCGGCGCGGGCTGCTCGTAGACCCAGGTGGTGCTGGACGACTTGACGGTCCGGGTGAGCAGCTGCCCGCCCAGCGCGACCGCGTAGGACGAAGGCGTCGTCAGCGAGATCTGGTACGAGGCCTTGTCGGCCGGGCGGTCGTTGCAGGGGTACCAGGACGGCGCGCCGATCGGCTGGCTGGCGACGAGGGCGCCCTCGTTCAGCTCCTCCCAGCCGATGCCGCCCCAGGGGCTGCGGACCGGCTTCGGGTTGCCGGTCCAGTGCACCTCGACGGTGAAGGCCGCACCGGGCAGCAGCGGCTTGGCCGGGCGGACGCGCAGCTTGCCCGCACGGTGGGCGTAGTGCGGGGCCTTGCCGTTGACCAGGACCCGGCCGATGCGGAAGCCCGCAGCCAGGTCCAGGGCGAAGTCGGCGAGCGGGCCGCCGCCCTCCGCCGCTATGGCGCTCAGCCGTGCACTCCCGGCCAGACGGTTCGGCTCCGGGCGGTAGTCGAGCGCGATCTCGTAGCGGTGGACGTGGTAGCGCGGGTCGCCGTTGGTCGGGAAGTACGGGTCGACGTCGGGCACGCCCGGTCTGCCCGTCGCGTGCTGCTGCTGCCGGGCCTGTCGGGGACTCACCGGTGTTCCGCTCCCTGCCGCTGTGCTTCCGTGCGTCGCTTTTTCCCGCGCGGGGCAGGTGTCAGTCCTGCCACGCCTCGATCGGGTTGCCGAGCCAGCGGGTGTCCGCGGGCACCGATTCGCCGCCCATGACGAGCGAGGCCGGGCCGAGCGTGGTCCGGGCCCCGACCCGGCTGCCCGGGAGGACGATGCCACCCGGACCAAGGGTGGCTCCCTGATCGAGGACCACAGTATCCATGCGCATGATCCGGTCGTGGAAGAGATGGGTCTGCAACACGCATCCGCGGTTGACGCTGACCCCGTCCCCGAGGGTGACCAGATCGGACTCCGGCAGCCAGTAGCTCTCGCACCAGACGCCGTGTCCGACGCCCACGCCCATCGCGCGCAGCCACGTGGTCATCACGGGCGTGCCGGTGGTCCGGCCGACCAGCCACGGCACCGCCAGCACCTCGACGAAGGTGTCGGCGAGCTCGTTGCGCCACACGAAGCCGCTCCACAGCGGGTGGTCCACCGCCTTGAAGCGACCGACCAGCAGCCACTTCGCCACGACCGCGACGACCGCCGCCAGCAGGCCCGCGCCGAGCAGGACGAGGCCCGCGAGGACGGTCCAGCCGCTCTGCCACAGCGCGCACAGTGCCGCCCCGGTGAGCACCGCGAGCGCGGCCGAGAAGAAGACCGGGACCAGGCGGCACAGCTCGACCAGGCCGCGCGCCCACAGCAGCCGCGCGGGCGGGTCGTAGGTGAGGCCCTCGTCGGACTGCTCGGCGGCGCGCGGCAGGCGGACCGGGGGCAGGCCGAGATAGGAGGAGCCCTTCTTGGCCTTCTTCGGCGTCGCGGACAGCACGCCGACCAGGCCGCCGTCCGGGACGGAGCGGCCGGGGCCGGTCATGCCGGAGTTGCCCAGGAAGGCCCGGCGGCCGATCTCGGCCTTGCCGATCCGCATCCAGCCGCCGCCCAGCTCGTAGGGGGCGGTCAGGGTGTCGTCGGCCAGGAACGCGCCGTCGCCCACCTTGGTGAGGCTGGGCAGCGCCAGAACGGTGGAGACCTCCGCGCCGCGGCCGACCTTCATGCCGAGCAGCCGCAGCCACACGGGGGTGACCAGGCCCGCGTAGAGCGGGAAGAGCGTGTCGCGGGCGGCGTCCATCAGCTGGCTGACCGTCCACGCCTGCCAGCCGACGCGGCTGTGCACGGGGTGGTGGCCGGTGCGCAGTCCGATGCTGAGCAGTCGGACGCCGGCCAGCACCAGCAGCGCGTAGGTCGCGCCGTAGGCGAGGGCGGCGGGGACGACGGCGAGCAGCGCCCCCTGCAGGGCGGCGCCGCCGCCGTCGGCCGGGGTGACGAACTGGGCGGCGATCAGCGCCGCCGGGGCGGCCGCGAGGAACGGCAGCAGGGTGAGGAACGCGCCGCTGACGCCGTAGGCGGCCGACCAGCGCAGGTGGCGCGCCGGGCGGCGCTTGGGCCAGGCGTGGTCGGCCTTGCCGAGCTTGACGGCCGGGACGCCGCCCCAGCGCTGGCCGGTCGGGATCTGGCCGGTGACGCCGGAACCGGGCACGACCTCGGCGCGCTTGCCGACGCGGGCGCCGGGGAAGAGCACGGTGCGGGTGCCGACCACGGCCTGCGAGCCGACCTTGATCGGGCCGACCTCGAGCCGGTCCCCGTCCAGCCACCAGCCGGCCAGGTCCACCTCGGACTCGACGGCGCAGCCGCGGCCGAGCTTGAGCATGCCGGTGACCGGCGGCAGCGAGTGCAGGTCGACGTCCTCGGCGATGCGCGCGCCGAGCGCGCGGCCATAGCGGATCAGCCAGGAGCCGGAGAGCTCGGTCGCGCCGCTGAACTCCGCGATCCGCTCGGCGGTCCACAGCCGCAGGTGCGTGGAGCCGCCGCGCGGGTAGCTGCCCGGGGTCAGGCCGCGCAGCAGCAGGCGGGCGCCGCCGGCCGCGATCGCGATGCGTCCGGGCGGGGAGAAGAACAGCACCGCGGCGGAGCCGACCAGCCACCACGAGGCTGTCGGTGCCCAGGTGTACGGTCCGAACCAGTGCAGGACGTTGCCCAGGGCGAGCAGGGCCGTCGCCCAGCGCAGTCCGACCAGGGTGAGGAGCGGCACCAGCAGCGCCAGCTGGATCGCCTGTGCGCGGCGCGGCGTCGGGGTGATGACGCGCTGCTCGCCGCCGGTGCTGGCCGAGCGGTCCAGCAGCTTGGCCTGCTTGCGCAGCGTCGGGTAGGCGTAGACGTCGAGGACGGCCACAGAGGGGTAGCGCTCGCGCAGCAGCGTGGCCAGGCGCGCGGCGGCCAGGCTGCCGCCGCCGATGGCGAAGAAGTCGTCCTGGTGGCCGGTCACGGACACGCCGAGGATCTCGGTCCACTGTTCGGCGAGCCACGCCTCGGTTCCCTCGAAGCGCTCGGCGGCCTCGTCCTGACCGGCGTCGGGCAGCGGCCAGGGCAGCGCGTTGCGGTCGACCTTGCCGGAGGTGCGCGTCGGCAGGTCGTCCACGACGGCCAGGATCGGGACGAGCGCGGCGGGCAGTTCCTTGCGGAGCCGCTCGACGGCCTCCGTGCGGTTCCACTCCTCGCCCGCGACGACGTAGCCGACGAGCAGCTGGTTGCCGCCACGCGCGGTGCGGACGGCGGCGGCCGCGCCGGCGACCCCGGGCAGGGCCTGCAGCGCGGCGTCGACCTCGCCCAGCTCGATGCGCCGGCCGCCGAGCTTGACCTGCTCGTCGGCGCGCCCGAGGAAGACCAGCCCCTCGGCGTCGGCGCGGACCAGGTCGCCGCTTCGGTACGCGCGCTCCCAGCCGAGCGAGGCCAGCGGCGCGTACTTCTCGGCGTCCTTCGCCGGGTCGAGGTAGCGGGCCAGGCCCAGGCCGCCGATGACGAGCTGGCCGGAACCGCCGATCGGCACCGGCTGTTCCTGCTCGTCCACGACGGCCAGCTCCCAGCCGGAAAGCGGCAGGCCGATACGGACCGGCTGGTCGCCCTCCATCAGCGCGGCACAGGCGACGACGGTCGCCTCGGTCGGGCCGTAGGTGTTCCACACCTCGCGGCCCTCGGTGACCAGGCGCGCCACCAGCTCGGGCGGGCAGGCCTCGCCGCCGAAGATCAGCAGCCGGACCTCGCTCAGCGCCTCGGCGGGCCACAGCGAGGCGAGGGTGGGCACGGTGGAGACGACGGTGATCTCCTGGTCCACCAGCCAGGGCCCGAGGTCCGCGCCACTGCGCACCTGCGCACGCGGCACGGGCACCAGGCACGCGCCGTGGCGCCAGGCCAGCCACATCTCCTCGCAGGAGGCGTCGAACGCGACGGACAGCCCCGCCATGACCCGGTCGCCGGGCCCGATCGGCTCCTCCTTGAGGAACAGCGCGGCCTCGGCGTCGACGAACGCGGCGGCGCTGCGGTGGGAGACCGCGACGCCCTTCGGCTTGCCGGTGGAACCGGAGGTGAAGATGATCCACGCGTCGTGCTCGGGCGTGGGACGGCCCGCGTCCTGCGGCTGGGTGGCAGCCTGCGGCGCGGCCGGTGACGGCCCGTCCGGTGACGGGTCAGCCTGCGACGGCGCCGTTTGCGGCTGGGCGTCCTCCACCCTCTGGTGCAGCGTCAGCTCGTACCTCGCGCCCATGACCGCGCGGACCTCCGCCTCGCCGAAGACGAGCGCGGCGCGCTCGTCCGGGTCCTCGAAGTCGACGGGCACGTAGGCCGCACCGGCGGCGAGGACGGCGAGGATGCCGACGTAGAGATCGTTGGTGCCCGAGGGGATCCGCACCCCGATCCGGTCGCCGGGGCGGACGCCCGCCGCGACCAGTCGCCTCCGCTGAGTCTCGACCGCGGCTGCGAGCGCGCGGTAGCTCAGCTGCGTCTGGCCGTCGTCCAACGCGGGCTCGTTGGGGTGCGCCCGGACGGTCGCGTCCAGGACGTCCACGAGGGTACGCGTCGGAGCACCCGCGCCCGCGCTGAACAGCGCGGTCGGTGCGGCGGGTGCGGGCTGGGCAGTGGTGGCGGTGGTCATCAGGCCCTCGTCCCTTGGTGACAAGAGAGTCGAGTTTACCGAACCGGGTCAGGCAAACCGGGCATGTGTGACGCGTGACCGCTCCCGGGACCCCCGTGACGGCCCGGCCGTACCGGGCTCCCGTCCCGACGACGGCCCTGCTCGGAGCATGCTTGCCGCGCTCGCGGCGGGGCGCCTGGACATGGCCGGGGGCTTGCGCCGTCAGGGGCACGCGAGGCCGCGGGTGCACGTCCGTCGAGCCGTGTTCGAGGTGTCCGCGTTGTCCGGGGCCGCAGGCACGCCCGCCCGCCCCGGACGGCGGGCGTCAGCCCAGAAGGGCGTCGACGGCCTTGAGGATCCGCTGCTCGGAGATCGAGTACGGGGTGCCCAGGGGCTGCGCCCACAGGCTGACCCGCAGTTCCTCGATCATCCAGCGGATCTGCAGGACACCGTCCTCGTCGCGGCGCTCCGGCGGGAGCTCCGCGAGCAGGTCGGCGTAGGCGTCCTGCATGCGGATGACGGCGCTGGTCCGGTCGCGGTCGCGGATCGGGTCGTCCTGGAGCTTCACCAGGCGGCGCTCGACGGCCTTGAGGTAGCGCAGCAGGTCGGGCAGGCGGCGCAGACCGGTCTCGGCGACGAAGCCGGGGTGGATCAGCTCCTTGAGCTGCGTCCGCACGTCCGTCAGGCCCGTCAGCAGCGCGAGGCTGTTGCCGATGCCCTTGAGGCGCTCCTGGACCCGGTGGTGTACGGCCAGGATGTTGGCGGTCTTCACCACCGCGTCCGCCGTCGCCTCGTACAGCTCGCCGCGGACGTGGTCGCGCAGCTTGGCGAAGTCCTCGCCGTCCCAGGCCGGGCCGCCCGCGTCGGCGATCAGCTTGTCCGCGGCCGCCGCCAGGCAGTCGGCGAAGAGCGCCTCCGTGCTGCCGTGCGGGTTCGCCGCCAGCGCCAGCTTGGCGCCGTTGCCGAGGCGCGACTGGATCGAGTTGACCGGCGAGTTCGCGCCCAGCAGGATCAGCCGCCGGGTGCCCGCGGCCATCGCGCGCCGCTGCTCGTAGGGGGTGTCGAGCAGCTGGACGGAGACCGAGTCGCCGTCGTCGACCAGCGCCGGATAGCCCTTGACGGTCTGGTTGCCGCGCTTGGTCTCGAAGGTGTGCGGCAGCTCGCCGATCGTCCACTTGGTCAGGCCGCGCTTCTCCAGCCCGCCGGCCGCCTTGGCGATGGCCTGCTGGGTGCGGGACTTCAGCTCCAGTTTGAGCCGGTCCAGGTCCTTGGCCTCGGCCAGCTTGCGACCGCGCTCGTCCTCCACCCGGAAGGTGATCCGCAGGTGGTCGGGCACCGCGTCGAGGTTCCAGCTGTCCCGCGGCACGGGGATGCCGCGCAGACGGTGCAGCTCCCACTCGAGGAGCTCCACCAGCGGCTTCTCCTCGGCCTCGTCCACATGCGCGGCCATCGTCTGCATCAACCGCTTGGCGTAGTCGGGCGCGGGGACGAAGTTGCGGCGCAGCACCTTGGGCAGCGAGCGGATCAGCGCGGTGACCAGCTCCTCGCGCAGGCCCGGGATCTGCCAGTCGAAGCCGGACGGCTTCACCTGGTTGAGCAGGGTCAGCGGGATGTGGACGGTGACGCCGTCCTGCTCCGTGCCCGGCTCGAACTGGTAGGTGAGCGGCAGCTCCAGGTCGTTCTGATGCCACACCGACGGGTAGTCCCGCTCGGTGACGGCCTCTGCGCTGTCGTTGACCAGCAGGTCGGGGGTGAAGGTCAGCAGGTCGGGCTTGGCCCGGTGTGCCTTCTTCCACCAGCTGTCGAAATGGGCCGCGGAGACGACCTCCTGGCCCACGCGCTGGTCGTAGAAGTCGAAGAGGGTCTCCTCGTCGACCAGGATGTCGCGGCGGCGGGCGCGGTTCTCCAGCTCCTCGACCTCGTCGAGCAGCTTGCGGTTGTCGTGGAAGAACCGGTGGTGGGTGCGCCAGTCGCCCTCGACGAGCGCGCGGCGGATGAACAGCTCGCGCGAAAGCTCCGGGTCGAGCTTCCCGTAACCGACCTTGCGGCCGGCCACGAGCGTCAGCCCGTAGAGGGTGACCCGCTCGAAGGCGACGACCTGGCCGCGGTCCTTCTCCCAGTGCGGCTCGCTGTAGTTGCGCTTGATCAGGTGCTCGGCGAGCTCCTCGATCCACTGCGGTTCGACCTTGGCCGCGATCCGCGCCCACAGGCGCGAGGTCTCCACCAGCTCGGCCGCCATCACCCAGGCCGGCGTCTTCTTGAACAGGGCGGACCCGGGGAAGACGGCGAACTTCGCGCCGCGCGCGCCGAAGTACTCCTGCTTCTCGGCGTCCTTGGAGCCGACGTGCGAGAGCAGGCCGGAGAGCAGCGAGCGGTGGACGGCGTCCCCGTCGACCTCCTCGGGCATGTGCGCCGCGCCGAGGTCCACGTCGAGGGACTTGGCCACCTGGCGCAGCTGCGCGTCGATGTCCTGCCACTCGCGGATCCGCAGGTAGTTCAGGAACTCGGCCTTGCACATGCGCCGGAACTGGCTGCTGCTGAGCGCCTTCTGCTGCTGCTTCAGGTAACGCCACAGGTTCAGGTAGGTGAGGAAGTCCGAGGTCGGGTCGGTGAAGCGGGCGTGCAGCTGGTCCGCGTGCGTGCGTTTCTCGACGGGCCGCTCGCGCGGGTCCTGGATGGAGAGTGCGGCGGCGATCACCATGACCTCACGGATCACGCCGTTCTTCTCCGCCTCCAGCACCATGCGGGCCAGGCGCGGGTCGACCGGCAGCTGGGCCAGCTTGCGGCCTATGGGCGTGAGCCGCATCGCCTTGCCCTGCTGGGCGGCGGTGTCGGCCTCCAGGGCGTGCAGCTCCTGGAGCAGGTCGACGCCGTCCTTGATGTTGCGGCGGTCCGGCGGCTCGATGAACGGGAACGCCGAGATGTCGCCGAGGCCGGCCGCCGTCATCTGCAGAATGACCGAGGCCAGGTTGGTGCGCAGGATCTCCGGGTCGGTGAACTCCGGGCGGGAGAGGAAGTCCTCCTCGGAGTAGAGCCGGATGCAGATGCCGTCGCTGGTACGGCCACAGCGGCCCTTGCGCTGGTTCGCGCTGGCCTGCGAGACCGCCTCGATCGGCAGTCGCTGCACCTTGGTGCGGTGGCTGTAGCGGGAGATGCGGGCCGTGCCCGGGTCGATCACGTAGCGGATGCCCGGGACGGTGAGGGAGGTCTCGGCGACGTTGGTGGCCAGCACGATGCGGCGGCCGGTGTGCGCCTGGAAGACGCGGTGCTGCTCGGCGGAGGAGAGGCGGGCGTAGAGCGGCACCACCTCGGTGTTGCGCAGCTTGGCCTTCTCCAGGGCCTCGGCGGTGTCGCGGATCTCCCGCTCGCCGGAGAGGAAGACGAGGATGTCGCCCTGTCCCTCGTGACCGAGCTCGTCGACGGCGTCGACGATCGCCTGGACCTGGTCGCGGTCCCGGTCGATCCCGCCGCCGCCCGACCCGTTCTCGTCGTCGTCCTCGTCGACGCCGTCGTCGACGATCGGACGGTAGCGGACCTCGACCGGATAGGTGCGGCCGGAGACCTCGATGATCGGCGCGTCCTTGCCGGTGCGCGGGTCGGCGAAGTGCCGGGCGAAGCGCTCCGGGTCGATGGTGGCCGAGGTGATGATCACCTTGAGGTCCGGGCGCTTGGGCAGCAGCTGCTTCAGATAGCCCAGGATGAAGTCGATGTTGAGGCTGCGCTCGTGGGCCTCGTCGATGATCAGCGTGTCGTACTGGCGCAGCTGGCGGTCGTTCTGGATCTCGGCGAGCAGGATGCCGTCCGTCATCACCTTGATCGCGGTCTGCTCGCCCACCTGGTCGGTGAAGCGGACCTTCCAGCCGACGGTCTGGCCGATCTCGGTGCGCAGCTCCTCCGCTACGCGTTCGGCGACCGTGCGGGCCGCGATGCGGCGCGGCTGGGTGTGCCCGATCAGGCCGCGTACGCCGCGGCCGAGCTCCAGGCACATCTTGGGGATCTGGGTCGTCTTCCCGGAACCGGTCTCACCGGCGATGATCACGACCTGGTGGTCGCGGATGGCCTCCAGGATGTCCTCCCGGCGGCCGCTGACCGGCAGCTCCTCCGGGTACGCCGGGGTGGGCACGGACGCCCGGCGGTTCTCCAGCCGCAGCTCGGCGGCGTCGACCTCGGCGGTGATGGAGGCGAGGACGCGCTCGCGTTTCTCGGGCTCGCGCACCTTCCGCAGCCCCTCGAGCCGACGCCCGAGCCGCGACTCGTCACGGAGTGAGAGCCCGGTCAGCCGGGCGGCCAGTGCGCCGAACTCGCCGCTCGGCGCGGCCTGCACGGAGGCGTGCGCGGCGCGGCGGCGGGGACGGGGGGACGCGGTGTTCTGCTGCTGGGTTCCCATTGCACGGACAAGCGTACGCAAGGGGGTGCGCCGCATGTCGAGCCGTTATCCGTGAAGCGGCTCAAAGGCGCGGACCCGGAGCCGGATCACGGGCGCGGCCCGTCCGGCGGCTCCTCGTTCAGCCGGAGACGTTCAACCGGAATCGTTCAGCTGGAAGTGCACCATGCCGTCCGCCGGAGGCACGGGCACCCGGGCGAACCCCGCCCGGAGCAGGACTGCCTGCGAGGCGCTGTTCGACGGCGCGGTCCGCGCGGTGACGGCGCCGACCTCCGCGTGCTCCAGCGCGAGCGCGGCCAGCGCCCGTACCGCCTCCGTCGCGTATCCCGCGCCGCGCGCCGTGGGTGCGAGCTCGTACCCGATCTCGACCTCTCCGGTCGCGGTGGGCGGCCCGTGGAACCCGATGCCGCCGATCGCCTGATCGTCCGCGCCGCGCACGATCACGAACAGCCCCCACGGCGGCACGTACCACCCCACCTCCGCGGCACGGGCGGTGATCCCCGCCAGCTCCCACACCCCTGGGCCGGGCGCCTCCACCACCCATTCGAACCCACTGGGGTCGAACGGCGGAGGCGCGAGACAGAGCCGCAGGCGAGGCGTGGTGAGGAGCACCAGCCGACTATGCCACTCGCATGGCACTTTTGCGGACAGCGGGGCGTGGTCGGGGGAGTCCCTCAGCGCACGCGGAGGAGGAGCTTGCCCGTGCTGGTGCGGCTCTCCAGGAGGTGGTGGGCGTCGCCCGCGTCGTCGAGGCCGAACTCGCCCGTGACCGGGATGGTGATGCCCGAGCGCTCCGCCTCGCGGAACGCCTGCTCGGTCAGGACACGCAGGCGGGCCGGGTCAGCGGCGGCGAGGCCGAGGATGGAGAAGCCGGCCACCGAGAGGCCGCGCGGGGCGAGCTCGGCGAACCCCGCGCTCCACGCCTTCGCGTCGCCGGCGTTGCCGAAGGAGACGGCACGGCCGAAGCGCGCCAGGGCCGCGACGCTGCGGCGCCAGCTCTCCCCGCCGACCGGGTCGAGGGCGATGTCGACGCCCCGGCCGTCCGTGGCGCGCAGCACCTGCTCGTCGAAGTCCTCGCCGACCAGGATCTCGTCGTAGCCGGAGTCCTTCGCGTGCGCGGCCTTCTCCGGGCGGGAGACGACGCCGAAGACCCGTCCGGCCCCGGCGGCGCGGGCCAGTTGGCCGGTGACCGTGCCGACGCCTCCCGCCGCGCCCTGGACGAGCACGGTCTCGCCCTCGCGCAGCCGGGCCACCTCGTGCAGGAGGGCGTACCCGGTCGCGAGCACGGTGCCGAGCGCCGCCGCGTCGCGCAGGCCGAGCGCTTCGGGCACGGCGAAGGTGGTGGCCGCCGGGGCGACGACGGTCTCCGCGTAACCCTTTCCGTTCAGCATGGCGAAGACGCGCCGGCCGACCGTCAGGCCGGTGACACCGGAGCCGACCGCGCGGACCGTGCCGGAGACCTCGAGGCCGGGCCGGAACGGGAGGGACTCGATCCGGTAGCCGATCGACCGCGCCTTGGCATCGGCGAAGTTGACGCCTGCCCAGTTCACCTCGATCACGACCTCGCCCTCGGCAGGCTCGGGCTCGGGAACATCCACGACCTGGAGCACCTCGGGGCCGCCCAGCTTGTCGAACACCACAGCACGCATGTCGCACTTCCCCCAGCGAAGTCGGAGTGTTCGGTGACCATCGAACACTTTCGTGGCTCTGAGTGTACGACATTCGACGAACACTGTCTCAGAACTCGGGGACGTCCTCGTCGTCCAGATCCGGCTCCGCGGACTCGCCGCCCTTCGCGTCGGCGTAGCGCTCGACGATGTGTGTGTCCATCGGGAAGTGGACCGGCGTGTCGCCGAAAACGAGACGGCGGGCCTCCTCCGCCGAGGCGGTGACCGCCGCCGCGACCGCCTCCGCCAGCGGGGACGGGCTGTGCACCACGATCTCGTCGTGCTGGAAGAAGACCAGGCGTGCTCGTTCCCCGGCCGGGCCGACCGGGAGCTCCGCGAGACGGCGGCGCAGCGCGGCGATCAGGGCGAGCGCCCAGTCCGCGGCGCTGGCCTGGATGACGAAGTTGCGCGTGAAGCGGCCGCGGGAGCGGGCCGCGGAGCCGGCGCGCCCGCCTCCCTCCTCCGCCAGAGCGTCCACGTCGCCTCCGAACGCCGCGGAGGTGGCGTCCTGCCAGGCCGCCGAGGGCGGCGGGCAGACCCGGCCCAGACGGGAGCGGACCGTGCCGCCCGCCTCGCCCGTGCGCGCCGCCGCCTCCACCAGCCCCATCGCCTGCGGGAAGCGCCGCCGCAGCACCGCCAGCAGCGGGCCGACCTCGCCACTGGTCTGCCCGTACATCGCGCCGAGCAGGCCGAGCTTGGCCCGAGCCCGATCCCCGCCGAAGGCGTCCGCGGCCAGCCCGGCGTACAGGTCGCCCGCCGCTCCCGCGCGGATCAGGCCCGGGTCGCCGGACAGCGCCGCCAGTACCCGCGGCTCCAGCTGACCGGCGTCCGCCACGACCAGCCGCCAGCCCGGATCGGCGACGACCGCCCCGCGCAGGATGCGCGGGATCTGCAGGGCGCCGCCGCCCCGGCTCGCCCAGCGTCCGGAGACGACGCCGCCCACGACGTACTCCGGTCGAAACCGGCCGCCCCGTACCCAGGCGTCCCGCCAGGCCCAGCCGTGGGCCGCGTAGATGCGCGACAGCTCCTTGTAGCGCAGCAGCAGCGGCGCGGCCGGGTGGTCGACCTGGCGCAGCAGCCAGTTCCTGGTCGAGGTGAGGCTGACGCCCTGCTTGGCGAAGGCCTGCAGCACCTGGCCGGGGGAGTCCGGGTTCAGCTGCCGTGCGTGCAGGGCCTCCTGGAGCTCGATGCCGAGCGCCGCCAGCTTGGGCGGGCGCGCCCCGCTCGCCGCCTGAGCCGTCGTCGGACGCGAGCCGAGCAGGTCGTCCAACAGCGCGTCGTGGACGGCCGTGCTCCACGGCAGCCCGTCGTACGCCATCTCGGCGGCCGCGAGCCCGCCCGCGGACTCCGCCGCGACGAGCAGCCGCAGGCCGTTCCGGTCGGCCTCCGGCAGGGACGCCAGCCGACGCAGCTGTTCGGCGTGAACGGCCACCAGAGCGGTCAGCGGGTCCACGCCCGGTTCGAGCCGACTGCGGTCCGGCGCGAAGAGGGCGTCCTGCGCGTGGGCGTCCGCCTCGGCCCCGGCTAGGCCCAGCGGCAGATCCGCCGGGACGGGCAGCCCGCGCAGCCGCGCCCATGCCGCGCCGAGCGAGCGCGGCGCTCCGTACAGCCCCTCGTGCGCGAGCAGCAGCGGCTCGACCAGCTTGACGTCGTGGCAGCGGGCGAGCCGGCTCTCGGGCAGCCGCGGCAGCAACCGGGCGTACACCTCGTCCGTGGCGGCCCAGACCCAGCGCGGGCGGTCCGCCCGCTCCCGGGCCGCCATGGCGGCCGCCAGATCCCGCACCCGGTCCGCCGGCCCCCGGGCCTGCCCGCGC
This sequence comes from Streptacidiphilus melanogenes, assembly GCF_000787835.1. GTDB lineage: Bacteria > Actinomycetota > Actinomycetes > Streptomycetales > Streptomycetaceae > Streptacidiphilus > Streptacidiphilus melanogenes. The sequence goes on along the minus strand of NZ_BBPP01000006.1, from coordinate 59,264 downwards.
TCGTCCAGGGGTTGGAGCCGTCCGCCCGGACCGTCCTGGTCCGCGTCGACCGCGATCCGCAGCTCCGCCACCGTTCGTCGTTCCTGTCGTCGTCCTGGTCGGTTGTCCTGTCGCGAACGTAGCACCGCCCTCTGACAGCGACCGCGGCTCGCCCTGGTCATGGCAGCCGGCGCGCACGGGAGCAACCGAACGAAGGACCCGCGGTTGCGTCCTGGGGGTCAGTTCTGGCGCAGCGGCATGAAGAGGTAGCGGTACCCGTCCCCGCCCCGGCCGGTGAGCACGGCCGGGCGGGTGGGGGTGGTGTAGTGCAGCTCCACCTCGTCGGAAGTGAGGGCGGAGAGACCGTCGACGAGATAGCTTGCGTTCGCCGCCAGGGTGATCGGCTCGGCGTCCGCGGGGAACCCCGCCGCCAGCGACTGGCGTCCGCGTGCCTCGCCGCCCGCACCCACGTCGACGGAGACCCGCCCGGCCTCGAACGCCAGCCGCACCGGCCGGTGCCGGTCCGCGACCAAGGCCATCCGCCTGACCGCGTCCAGGAGCGGCTGACGCTCGATCACGGCGCTGCCGACGTAGGAGCTCGGGAAGATCGACTGGTACGTGATGAAGTCCGCGCCGAGCAGCCGAGTCGTCGCCTCGCGTTCTCCGGCCGCGAATCCGATCAGGCCGCCGCCGGAGCTGCCGGCACGGGTACCGGTGTCGTCCGCCGCGGCCGAGACGGTGACCCGCTCGCCCTTGGTGAGGGAGCGGGCGATCTCGTGCAGACTGCGCGCCGGGACCAGCGCGACGATCGGCTCCTCGATCCGCCCGCCCGCCGCTCCGCCGCCCGCTGCGGAGGTCTGCTCCGGCCCCGTCCTCGGCTCCGGCCCCGTCCTCGGCTCCGGCCCCGTCCTCGGCTCCGGCCCCGTCCTCGGCTCCGGGGCCGACCCCGGTTCCCAGGCGATGTCGCGCACCGCGAGGCGATAGCGGTCGGTGGCGACCAGGCGCAGCGCGTCCGCCGTGAACTCCAGGCGGATCCCGGTCAGGAACGGCAGCGTCTCGTCCCGCCCCGCCACGACGGCGACCTGCGCCACCGCCTCTGCGAACAGCGCGCCGTCCACCGAGCCCAACACCGGCGGCAGCGAGGGCAGCCGCGGGTAGTCCTCGACCGGCACCAGTGGCAGGTCGAACCCGGCCGGCCCGCAACGCAGGGACAGATCCGAGCCGGAGACGGCCAGTTCGACGTCGTGGCCGCCCCCGGGCAACGCCCGCGCCAGATCCGACAGGAGCCGCCCCGGTACCAGCGCGGCCCCGGGCTCGGCCACCTCCGCCCCGGCCCGGAACCGGGCGGAGACCTCGAAGTCGAACCCGGACACGGCAAGCATTCCTCCGGCGCCGTCCTGGCTCGCCGTCAGCAGCAGCCCGGCGAGCGCCGGGACGGTGGACCGGGCCGGAAGCGCGTGCGCGGCCCAGGAGACGGCCTCGGCCAGGGCTTCGCGGGGGATTCGGAGTTTCACCAGGCACCGGCTTTCGCGCGAGGGACGTGGATGCTCTGCTCTTTCGCATCCTGCACCCCGGCACTGACAGCGCCCTCCGGCCGAAACCGGCGACGGGGTGCGCCCAGCGAGCGCGTGCGGGTCTCGGCGAGGGTGCTCGGCGGCGGTGCAACTCGGCCGAAGCCTTCGAAGTCCTCCCGCGGGTGGAGATCCCCGGATCGGGGAGCGCCGGCTCCGTCAGGCCTGGGACCGGTCCCGCGTCGGCGTTTCCCGTGCGCGTGGGACGCGACCGCGAGCGGTGAGTCGGCCGTACGTCTTCGGCACGGAACGTCCCTCCGGTCCGTGAGGGCGCGTCAGCTCGGTGTCAGGCTCAGGCCCAGACCCGGGGTGCTGCGGCGGATGGCGACCGAGCCGCGGGGAGCGGTGAGGCGGAGCCAGGAGGGGTGCCGGTGGAGGGCCAGCTGGGGGGACTGGCGGAGCAGGCCGGTGAGGTGGGCGGCGTGGAGGGCGCGCAGGGTGAGCCCCGAGGGGTGGACCCGGCGCGACCAGATGGCCTCGGCCAGGGCGTCGCCGCCCTCAGCGGCCTCGGCTGCCTTGCGGAACTCCCCGATCGCCGCGGCGACCGCTGCGCCGAGGGGCGCGGTCGCGAGGTCCTCGACATGCTCCCAGCCGGAGCGGGGCGGCAGCAGACCGGCCCAGGACGGGCCGGTGATGGCGGGCGGCAGGGGGACGTCCGTGACCGCGGTGTCGCGGGCCAGCTCCTCCAGCCACTGGCCGGCCGAGACCGTCACGTCCAGGGGGAGAGCCTGGGCCAGCCGCGCCGTGCGGACCACCAGCGGGCCCGTCCGGCCGAGCGGAAGGCGGGCGAAGACCGCCAGCGTCGTGCCCGCCGTCTGCAGGCGCACGGCCGACGCGCGGTCGTAACGCAGCAGCCGCTCCAGGAAGTCGGCCAGGGGCGCGGCCTCCTGCGGCTCGGCGAGGCGCAGCGGCTCCAGGGCGGTGCTCATGCGGTGACCGTGCTGGGTTCCAGGTACTCGGCGAGGAAGGCGCTCTCGCCCGCGGTCAGTCGACGCGGGCGTCCGGCCGCCAGGTCGTAGGGGACGCAGACGGTGGTGGCACGGGCGTAGACCTTGTCCTTGCCGCCCGGCCCGGCGCCGATGTCCTTGACCTCGTACGTCACCGTGAAGGACGCGCGGCCGAGCTTGGTGATCCAGGTCTCGATGGTGATCGGCTCGGGCCGGTAGACCAGCGGGATCAGGTAGTCGATCTCGTGTCGGGCCACGACCGAGCCCTCGGCCATGGCCTTCTCGCCGACCTCGCCGGCGGTGGTGAAGGTGAAGTCGATCCGGGCCTCCTCCAGGTAGCGGAGGAAGTTCACGTTGTTGATGTGCCCGAAGACATCCATGTCGGACCAGCGCATCGGGCAGGCGTATATGTGGCGGGCCACGGAGTCTCCGTCGGTTGCTGTGCCGGGGCAGGAGGGACGTCGGCCGTCCGTCCTGCCCCGGTCACTGGTCGTGCGGGTGTGCGGGACGCTGCTCGCTCAGTCGCGGGTCAGCTTCTTGTACGTGGCGCGGTGCGGACGGGCCGCGTCGGCGCCCAGGCGCTCGATCTTGTTCTTCTCGTAGGACTCGAAGTTGCCCTCGAACCAGAACCACTTGGAGTCGCCCTCGTAGGCCAGGATGTGCGTGGCCACTCGGTCCAGGAACCAGCGGTCGTGGGAGATGACCACGGCGCAGCCCGGGAACTCCAGCAGCGCGTTCTCCAGCGAGCTCAGCGTCTCGACGTCGAGGTCGTTGGTGGGCTCGTCGAGGAGGAGCAGGTTGCCGCCCTCCTTGAGGGTCAGCGCCAGGTTCAGGCGGTTGCGCTCACCGCCGGAGAGGACGCCGGCCGGCTTCTGCTGGTCCGGGCCCTTGAAGCCGAACGCGGACACGTAGGCGCGGGACGGCATCTCGACCTGGCCGACGTTGATCCAGTCGAGGCCGTCGGAGACGACCTCCCAGAGCGTCTTGTTCGGGTCGATGTTGGCGCGGCTCTGGTCGACGTAGGAGACCTTGACCGTCTCGCCGACCTTGACGTTGCCGGCGTCCGTCGGCTCCAGGCCGAGCAGCATCTTGAACAGCGTGGTCTTGCCGGCGCCGTTCGGGCCGATGATGCCGACGATGCCGTTGCGCGGCAGGGTGAAGCTCAGGTCGTCGACCAGGACCTTGTCGCCGAAGGCCTTGGCGAGGTGCTCGGCCTCGACGACGATGCTGCCCAGACGCGGGCCCGGCGGAATCTGGATCTCCTCGAAGTCCAGCTTCCGCATCTTGTCGGCCTCGGCCGCCATCTCCTCGTAGCGGGCGAGACGGGCCTTGGACTTGGCCTGGCGGCCCTTGGCGTTGGAGCGGACCCACTCCAGCTCGTCCTTGAGGCGCTTGGCGCGCTTCGCGTCCTTCTGGCCCTCGATCTTGAGGCGGGACTGCTTGGTCTCCAGGTAGGTGGAGTAGTTGCCCTCGTAGGGGTAGGCGCGCCCGCGGTCCAGCTCCAGGATCCACTGGGCGACGTTGTCGAGGAAGTACCGGTCGTGGGTGACGGCGACGACGGTGCCCGCGTACTTCTCCAGGTGCTGCTCCAGCCACTGGACCGACTCGGCGTCCAGGTGGTTGGTGGGCTCGTCGAGCAGCAGCAGGTCGGGCGCCTCGAGCAGCAGCTTGCAGAGCGCGACGCGGCGCTTCTCACCGCCGGAGAGGTTGCCCACCGCCCAGTCGCCGGGCGGGCAGCCCAGCGCGTCCATGGCCTGCTCGAGCTGGGCGTCGAGGTCCCAGGCGTTGGCGTGGTCCAGGTCCTCCTGGAGCTTGCCCATCTCGTCGAGCAGCGCGTCGGAGTAGTCGGTCGCCATCAGCTCGGCGATCTCGTTGAAGCGGTCCAGCTTCTTCTTGACCTCGGCGACGCCGTCCTGGACGTTCTCGAGGACGGTCTTGCTCTCGTCGAGCGGGGGCTCCTGCAGCAGCATGCCGACCGTGTAACCGGGGGAGAGGAAGGCGTCGCCGTTGGACGGCTGCTCCAGTCCGGCCATGATCTTCAGCACCGTGGACTTACCGGCGCCGTTGGGTCCCACGACGCCGATCTTCGCTCCAGGCAGGAAGCTGAGCGTCACGTCGTCAAGGATGACCTTGTCGCCGTGCGCCTTTCGCGTCTTGCGCATGGTGTAGATGTACTCAGCCAAGATGAACCGTCCGGCGTCGTTGTTGGGGTGTGGCTACAGCCTTCTATTGTGCCGCACCCGCCGAGGGACCCCGACCGGCCGGCCGGGCCCGCTACGCCGGGCCGGGGGGAGTCGAGGCGGCCGCCGCGCCGCGACCCGCGGTCGCCTCGGCAGGGGCCGGCTCGCGGGCCGGGGCTGCCTGGCAGGCCGAGGCGAGGACGAGCACCTTGCCCTCCGGTACGGCCGCGGTCGCCAAGGTGGCCGAGGGATCCCTGCTCTGGATGCTCTCGGACCCGCGCTCCGCACGTGGCTCGCCCTCTCCACGCTGTTCGCGCTCCGCCGCGGGCGGACGCTCCCCCCGGATCGACGTGCGGCGCTGCTCGGCGATCCGGTTTCGCTCGGAGGCGGAGGCGACCAGTTCGGGCCGGCCGCGCAGCGTACGGCGGAAGACCGTCGTCCCCCGCGCCAGGTCGTGGCCGAGCGCGGTGGCCTCGATCTCCGCGGAGACGCCCTTGGGCTGACCGTCCGGGCGCTCCCACTCGCGGATTCGCATCCGGCCCGTCACCAGCAGCGGATCGCCGCAGCCGATCGAGGTGAGGGCGTTCTCTGCGAGGCTCCGCCAAGCCCATACTGTGAAGTAGCTGGTGTCACCCTCCACCCAGACCTGCCGAGGCCGGTCGAAGCGACGCTCCGTCGCCGCCAGACGGAAATGCGCCACCGGCACCCCGCCGACCGTCGTCGCGTACCGGACCTGGCTCACCGCGACCCCGACGAGCGTGACCATCGTGCCGTTCATCATCGTGCAGCCCCCACTGGTCGTTCTCCGGCCCCGCGGGGCCGCCTGCGACCACACTGCCTCGCGGCGTGGACGTTCGCGCGGGCCTCCGTCCGGCCTGTGGACAACTCTGGGGGTGTGGACAACATCGCCACCCTTATGGGTGCACTTTCACGAGAACCCCACACTTTTCGCCCGGCCGTGCGACTCCATAACGGCTGAGGGGGCAGCGCAGTAACGAGTGAACAACAGCAGGGGTCCATTGTTCCGCGACCGCTGCGCCCGACCGACCCCACCTGCGATTATCAGACCGCCTCGCGGCAGGATTCGCCCGAACGACCCGGCCGCACGCACCCGACGCCACGCCCGGCGCTGCTTATCCTGTCCCTCGACAGGACCAGGCCGCCCGCCAGGCTCCGCGCCATGCCCCCGTAGCTCAGTGGATAGAGCAGGTGCCTTCTAAGCACTTGGCCGCAGGTTCGAGTCCTGCCGGGGGCGCGTCTGCAGAACCCCTGCGCCATCCGGTCTTCTGCGGTGTTTTCGCAGGTCAGGTGGCTTGAAGTTGTATGGCGTGTACATTACCAGCCACGTGCCGCCAGCAACAGGGGCAGTCCGGCCGAGTCCGGCGGATTCCGGGCCGTTACGAGTGGCCGCGACGAATGCGCGACGAAGACACGACGCGAGCGGGCCGAGACCGGGCAGGATCGCCAGGGGGTCTCGGCCCGCCGTCAGGCCAGGGAGCGGTTCAGCGGCTCGGGACCGCCAGGAGGAGGGCGAAGCGGGCGGATTCGTCCGTCCACCAGTGGCGGACGGTGAGGCCGCCGGCGGCCAGTTCGGTGGTGAGGGATTCGCGGCGGAACTTGCAGGAGATCTCCGTGCGCATCAGCTCGTCGGCGGCGAAGTCGACCGAGAGGTCGAGCGCCGGGACCTTGACGGTCTGGGCGCGCAGGGAGCGCAGGTGCATCTCGATGCGCTCCTGCTGCTCGTTCCAGAGAGCGACGTGGGCGAAGGCGTCCACGTCGAAGTCGGCGTCGAGCTCGCGGTCGAGGACGCTGAGGACGTTCTTGTTGAACTCGGCCGTGACGCCCTCGCCGTCGTCGTACGCGCGGACGAGGACCTCGGGGTCCTTGACGAGGTCGGCGCCGAGCAGCAGCACGTCGTCCGCGCTGAGAGTGCGGCGCAGAGAGCGGTAGAACGCCGCGCGTTGCTGCGGGTCCAGGTTGCCGATGGTGCTGCCGAGGAAGGCGACAAGGCGCGGGCCGGGGGCGTCCGGCGGGAGGGTGAGGTCGGACTCGAAGTCGGTGACGGTGGCGGCGACGCGCAGGTTCGGGTAGTCGCGGACGAGGGCCGAGCCGGCCTGCTCCAGGGCGCTCGGGCTGACGTCGAGCGGGGCGTAGCAGGAGAGCGTGCCGGCCTCGGTGAGAGCGTCGAGGAGTAGACGGGTCTTGCGGGAGGAGCCGGAGCCGAGCTCGAAGAGGGTGCCGGCGCGGGTGAGCGCGGCGATCTCCGGGGCGCGGCGGGTCAGGATCTCCTGCTCGGCGCGGGTCGGGTAGTACTCGGCGAGATGCGTGATCTGCTCGAACAGCTCGCTGCCGTGGGCGTCGTAGAACCACTTGGGTGGCAGGGACTTGGGTTCGGCGGTGAGGCCGGAGGCGACGTCGTTGCGCAGGGCCTTGGCCAGGTGGTCGGCGGGAAGCCGGTCGTCCAGGGTGAAGCGGGGTCGCTGCGTGATCATGGTGAGTCTCTCCGGTTCTGTTCCGCCGTCGGCGGGCAGGCACAGGTCGGGCCTGCGGATGGAACGGGTAGGACGGGAAAGGCTGTCGGTGGCGTCCGCGGGGCCCGCCGTCAGGCGGGGAGGCTCCGTCGGCGGGCGCAGCGGGACGACGCGGACGCCGGCCCGGGTCGCGAGGAGGAGGGAGTGGTCGGGGACCTCCTGCCAGCTGCCCAGTGCCTCCGACGACGGTTCGTCGTCGGGCTCGGAGGCGACGAGGACGCGGCCCGGCGCGTGCCGGTACCAGAGCGTGTCGCCGTAGCGGGTGGCGGCGATGGTCGCGCCGTCGGTGAGCAGCAGGTTGAGCCGCGCGTCCGGCCGGACCGAGGCGACCTGCCGGACGAGTGCGGCGAGCGCGCCGCCCGCCGTCTCGCCGCGGCGCAGGCGGCGGGTGAGCATCGCCCACAGCAGCGCGGAGTCGCTGCGCGCCGCCAGCGACAGCAGCGCGGCGCCGTCGAGCGGCGCGTCGGCCCCGGGGCCGCCCGCGGCGGCGATCGCCGCCGGCAGGCGGGTCCAGTCCCGGATCGCGCCGTTGTGGCTGAACAGGCGACGCCCGTCGCGGAACGGCGCGGCGGCCGACTCGTCCTGTGTGGTGCCCGCGGTGGCCGAGCGCACGGCGGCGAGGATCGCGCCGCTGCGCACCGCTCCCGCCAGCTCGGGCAGGTTCGGATCGGCCCAGATCGGGACCGCGCGGCGGTAACGCGCCGGTTCGGGAGCCTCGGCGGCCTCGGCCGCCTCCTTGGGCGCCGCCTCCGAATCGCGTGGAGGCGGAAGGGGCTCCGGGTACCAGCCGAGACCGAATCCGTCCGCGTTCACGGTGCCGTAGCGCTGGCGGCGGGGCGCCCAGGACTGCTCGTAGAGTCCACCCGCAGGACGCAGCACGATCTCCGCGAGCGACACCTCCGGGCCAAGATAGGCGAGGTGACGACACATCAGTCGCGTGCCTCCGCCGGGTTGTCGGCCGTCCCGTCGGCGGCTCCGCCGGGGGCCGCGTCGCGCGCGGTGCGGAAGCCGGCGAAGATCTGCCGGCGGATCGGGTAGTCCCAGTTGCGGAAGGTCCCGCGACAGGCCACCGGGTCGACGCCGAAGGCGCCGCCGCGCAGGACCTTGTAGTCCGGGCCGAAGAAGACCTCCGAGTACTCCTTGTACGGGAAGGCCGTGAAGCCCGGGTGCGGCTCGAAGTCGCTCGCAGTCCACTCCCACACGTCGCCGATCAACTGCCGTGCGCCGTGCGGGGAGGCACCGGCCGGGTAGCTGCCGACCGGGGCCGGCTGGAGGTGGCGCTGACCGAGGTTGGCCAGCTCCGTCGTGGGCTCCGCGTCGCCCCACGGATAGCGGCGGGAACGGCCGGTGGCGGGATCGTGGCGCGCCGCCTTCTCCCACTCCGCCTCGGTGGGCAGGCGGCGTCCGGCCCAGCGGGCGTAGGCGTCGGCCTCGTACCAGCACACGTGCAGCACCGGCTCGTCGAGCGGCACCGGCTCGACCACGCCGAACCGACGGCGCAGCCAGCCGCCCTCGACCGCGTCGGGGTCGTCGGCGCGCCGCCAGAACAGCGGCGCGTGCAGGCCCGCCTGGACGCGGTGGGACCAGCCCGCGGGGCTCCACCAGCGCGCGTCCTCGTAGCCGCCCGCAGCGATGAAGGCCTGGTAGGCGCGGTTGCTGACGGGAACGGTGTCCAGCCAGAAGTCCGGGACGTCGACCGGGTGCGCGGGCCGCTCGTTGTCGAGGGCCCAGGGCTCGTCGTCCGTGCCCATGACGAACGGGCCGCCCGGGATCCGGACCTCGGACGGAAGGTCGCCCGCGTCCGCCGGGGCAGGGTCCGGCGGCGGCGCGTGGAGCACGGCCGGGCCGCGGCGCAGCTGGTGGGTGGCGAGCATGGTCTCGTCGTGCTGCTGCTCGTGCTGGGCGAGCATGCCGAAGACGAAGCCGTCGGCGAGCAGCGGGTCCTCACCGGGGCCGAACGGCGCGTCCTCCAGCACCGCGAACGAGCGCTCGCGGACGGCGGCGACGTAGCGGCGCGCAGGCTCGGGGGGCAGCAGCGGCAGCGCGGGCCGGTCGGCGCGCGGGTGCTGGAAGGCGTCGTAGAGAGGGTCCAGGTCCGGCCGGATCGCGTCCTGGCCGCCCGCCGCGCGGACCAGCCAGATCTCCTCCTGGTTGCCGATGTGGGCGAGATCCCAGACCAGCGGCGACATCAGCCGTGAGTGCTGCGCGCCGAGCTCCTCCTCGTCCAGGCAGTCGGTCAGCGCGAGGGTGCGGCGTCGGGCTCGCTCCAGGGCGGCCCGGGCCGTCGCGCGGAGGTCGTCCGCGGTCCTGCGGGGCATGGTGCTTTCCGCAGGGTCGGTCGTACGTGTCGGGTCGGTCGTGCCTGTCGCGTCGGTGCTGTCCATCGCGTCGGTCTTGCTGGTGGGGTCGTAGGGACGGGAGGTCGCGGTCATCGGAGGAGTCCTTCCGGATGGGCGGGTCGACCAGCGACGCGGTCGTCCAGGAGGTCGTCGGCGGGACATCGCCCGCGGGCGGGGTAGCGCTCGGCGAAGGCCGCAACGGCTTCGCGCAGCGAGGCGGGGACGCCCGCCCGGGTGAGCGCGGCGTCCGCGACCTCGAAGCAGGCCAGTGCGGCCTTGGCGAACTCGGGCGCGGACGGGCCCAGCCGTGCCGCGCGGGACCAGACCGACTGCGCGGGGAACGGCGAGGACGCCGCGCAGAGCGGTTCCGTCGCCGACCAGGCCGCCCGGGCGGCGTCCGGGTCGTCCAGCAGCACCGTGGTGAGCAGCGCCGGGACGAGCCAGCCGTCGCCCGGCTGGGCGTCGATCATCCGCAGCTCCAGCCAGCCGCGGGGGCGGACGGGCGGGAAGAGCGTGCTCAGGTGGTAGTCGAGGTCCTCCTGCGTGGGCGGACGCTCGGTGATGCCGCCCTGCAGCCAGCTGGCGAAGGTGTGGCCGGGCGGGGCGGTCCAGTCGGCGGGCGGGGTGCGCTGCAGGCAGAGCAGCCCGGCGTCGAGGGCGAAGCGCGCCCACGCGTCGCGCGGGTCGGCGTCGGCGGGCAGACCCAGCGGGGGACGGGTGCGGCTCGGGTCGAGGTGTTCCCAGACGGCCTGGCGGGTGGACCGCCATCCGGTGGGTTTGCCGTGCCACAGCGGGGAGTTCGCGAAGGCGGCGACCAGCACCGGGCCGAGCCGGTGGACCAGCTGCCAGCGGGCGCGATAGCCGTCGATGCCGCCGTTCTCGGTGCCGGCGTCGAGGTTGAGCTGGAAGGCGGCGGTGGAGCGCATCATCATCCGGCCCCATGGGCCGATGCGGTCGAGGTAGGCCTCCATGGCCGCGTAACGCGGATGGTCGAGCACCCGCGGCGAGTCGCGGTACGGATCCAGGCCGTAACCGGAGAGGTCGAGGCCCTGCTCGTCGAGGGCCTGCCGGACCAGTGCGAGGTCGTCGGCGGCCGTGGTGACGCAGGCGAGGGGGCCTGGCGCGCAGGACGTGCTCAGTTCCAGCTGCCCGCCGGGTTCGCGGGTCAGCAGTGTGCCGCTCGGCAGTCTTCCGTCCCTCGTCGGAAGGGGCGCGAGCGCCGCGTCGAGGCGCTCGGGCGGTACGGGACGGTGCGGCTGTGTGCGGTCGAGGACCAGCCATTCCAGCTCGACGCCCGCGTTTCCGGGCGGCCCGGTCTTGAAGCACACGCCGTGGATGTGGCCGGCCGCCCTGTCGAGCGTGAGCTCGTCCGGCCTGCCGGCATCGCGTTCATGGTCCACGGTTCTCCTCCTCCCAAGTCCACCTAACCCCCCGACGTGCCGGGCGGCACGCCGAGCGCGTCCATCCTCCGAGCCGGAACAGAGGATCGACAGGAGGGTCTGAGCCGTTTGCCGCCTGCGAACTGTCGTCGGTCCGGCGTTCGAGAACTGGTCGAACACAAGTGCGGTAAGGGTGCATCGTATGCGGAGGGATCTTCCCGACATGGCTGGAAATATGCGTTTGGCGTGGCGCGTGTCGTTCGGTCGGGAGAGCTACCCCCGGGGGCTACCCGCCGGTAGAGTGCGGCGATCCGGTCCGACGTCGCGAGGCAGTGGTACAGAGCGTGGAACAGAACGGCGAAGCAAACGGGTCCGTGTGGATGAGCGCCGCCCTCTGGTGGCGGATCGGCATCGTCCTCTCCGCCGGAGGCGGGCTGATCACCGGGACCAGTTCGCTGGTGTACTTCACCGTCGAGAGCAACGTGCTCGTCCTCGGCTACTTCACGGCCGCCCTCTACCGGATGGTCACCCGGCGCACCGTCGACGGCCCGGCGCCGCGGCTGCGCGGCGCCGTGACCCTTTACATCCTGATCACCGGCCTGGTCGCGCACATCGTGCTCAACCACGGAGCGAGCCCGCTCCCCGGCCTGACGCACGGCAGCGGCGCGGACCGCCTGCAGAGCTGGTCGCTGCTGCTCCTGCACTACACCACGCCGATCATGGTGCTGGTGGACTGGCTCTGCTGCCGCCCGCGCAACGCCTCCCGCTGGCGCGACCTGCCCCTCTGGCTCGCCTTCCCGCTCGGCTACGCCGGACTGACGGAGCTTCGCGCCGCACTATTCCCCTACTTCCCCAACCGCTACCCCTACTTCTTCCTGGACCCCACCGGTCACGGGTACGGCTGGGTCGGCCTGCAGATCGCTCAGCTGACCGTAGAGTTCGTCGTGCTCGCGGCCGTCGTCGTCGGCCTCGACCGGCTCGGTACGGCCGCCCGGTCGGCGTTCGCCGGTCGCGGCCAGGCGGCGGGGATCCGCTCGAGCACGCCGCCCGCGAAGACGTCGTAGAGCGGGAGCGACTCCAGGTGCACGTAGCCGATGTGGCAGTCGCAGACGGCGAGCGGGCACGGTCGCGGGCGTAGCGCGGCGCGGTACGAGCCGTCGTAGAGGTTGCCGAGCGGCTGCTTCACGAAGTGGCAGCGCCGGACCGTTCCCTCGCCGTCCACCGAGACCACCGTCTCACCCGTCCGGCAGACCCGACCCGCGCTCGGGTGCGGGTCACGGCTGAAGGGGAAGAGCGGGTCCAGCGCCACCCACGGCTCGGCCTCGGCGTCGGTGTAGCGGCGCCCCTCCTGGGCGTTGACCCAGAGGTAGACGTGCTCGGGCAGGGCGGCACGCATCCGCCGGGCCGCCTCGAGGTGGGCCGGATCGCCGACCACGCCCACGCTGTAGCGGATGCCGCGCGCGTCCAGCTCGCGGCATTTGGCGAGGAAGCGGTCATGGCCGACCTGTCCCGGGTGGTACGTCGTCCACAGGGCGAGCGTGGCCGGGCAGGCCTGCCCGACCCAGTCGGTGCGGTGGCTGAGATTGGTCTGGATCGCCACCCGCCGCACGTGCGGAAGCCGGCTCAACTCGGCCAGCGTGCGCCGGTACCAGGACCGGACGAGGCCCTCGCCCCAGGGCGTGAACAGCAGCGAGAGCCCGGTCTCCCGCTGCCCCCGCACCCAGGCGGCGAAGCGCTCCAACGCCTCGCGGTCGGCCGTCAGCTCGGCCCGGCTGTCGCGGCGCTTGGCGAACGGGCAGTAAGGGCAGTCGTAGTCGCAGGAGGCGAGCGGGCCCCGGTAGAGGATGGTCAGCGCGTCGTCGCCCACGGGCTCACCTCGCCTCGTAGGCGGCCATCGCGGCACGGACCCCGGGAGAGAAGAACGCGGGACCTATCGCGTCGGAGTGGGCGAGCCCCTCCGCCGAGAGGCGGATCCGGTCCGCTGCCGTCGTCGCGGCGTCGAGCCAGCCGCGTTCGTGGAGCCGGGTCAGCTCGGTGGCGAAGTCGGCGGACGGATCGCCGCCGAAGCGGCTCCGGTAGCCGGGGACGTCCAAGCCCTCGGCCTGGAGCAGGGACTGCACCAGATGACGGCGCCGGGCCTCGTCCGGAGTCATCGCGAAGCCCACCTCGGCGTACCCGAAGTCCGCAGCGGAACGGGCGACGTAGTCGTCGATGATGCCACGCACCTCGGCGGTGGAGACCGCGTAGTCGAAGGAGTAGTGCAGACGGCTCGTGTAGGAGCGGGCGCCGCAGCCCAGCCCCACCATGCCGTCGGTCTGGCAGCAGTACTCGGTGCCGCCGGCCTGCGGAGAGGCGGCACGCCGGAACATCCGCATGGAGACCTGCTCGTAGCCGTGAGCCAGCAGGTGGTCGCGGCCCTGCCGGTAGAGGGCGAGGCGCTGGGCGTCCCAGACCGGATCGGTGCCGGTCGGGGTGGTGTCACCCTGCGCGGGGTCGCCCGGGGTCGCTTCGCCCGGCCGGGCGCCTGGCTCGGCTCGGCGGCCGAGGCCGGTCAACGGGCGGACGTAGAGCGGGTAGAGGTACAGCTCCTCGGGCTCGAAGGCGAGCGCCGCGTCCAGCGACCGGCGCCAACTGGTCTCGGTCTGGCCCTCGATGCCGTAGATGAGGTCGAGGTTGAGGATCGGTATCCGCGCCTCGCGGACGCGGCCGATCGCCGTCTCGACATCGGCCCGGTGCTGCGGCCGGACCGCCGCGCGGGCCTCCGCGTCCACGAAGCTCTGCACGCCGAGGCTGAGCCGGGTGGCGCCGCGCGACGCGAGGACGGCGAGCCGGTCGGCCGTGGCCGTCGCGGGCGAGGCTTCGACGGAGAGCGGCACCGCGCGCAGGTCGACGCCCAGGCGGCGTTCCATGATGTCGCAGAGGCGCGTGAGTTCGTCCGCCGTCAGGAAGGTGGGGGTGCCCCCGCCGAAGGCGGCCTGGGCGAAGCGCGGCTCGTCGCCGGGGGCGGCGTTCAGCGCCTCGGCGGTCCGGGCGGCCTGCCGGTCGAGCGCGTCGAGGTAGGCGGTGCTGAGCCCGTCCGGGGCGCCGATCCGGGTGAACAGGTTGCAGAAGCCGCAGCGGACCTCGCAGAAGGGGATGTGCGCGTAGAGCGAGAGGGCGTGCTTGGGCTCCGCCGCCCAGAGGTCCGCGAGGCGCGGGCGCGGGGACAGCGGCCGGTACGCGGTCTTGTGGGGGTACGCGTAGACATAGCTCTGGTACGGGGACTCACCCGTGTCCAGGCCGGGGATGCGCAGGTCGGTGACGGTCACGGCGTCTCCTCAGGCGTGGGCATGGGCATGGGCGTGGGTGCGGAGGAGGCTTGGGGCTCGGCCGGCAGCACCGCGTGGGCGTAGGGGACGGTCCAGACGACCTCGTGGCCGAGGCGGTGGCCGTGGTACTCGTCGTCCCCGTAGGCGGTGCCGTGGTCGGAGCAGACGATCGCGAGGCAGGGACGGCGTCGGCGCATCGCCCCGAAGAGGCGGCCGATGTGGGCGTCGACGTACTCCAGGGCGGCCGCGTGGGACGCGCGGTTGTCGCCGTGCTCGCGTGTCGCGCCGGGCAGGTGGAACCAGTTGGGCTGGTGCAGCGCCGGGACGTTGACGAAGAGGAAGAGCGGCTGCTCGGGCCGGTGTCCGGCCGAGATCTGCTCGGCGAGGGCGACCTGTGACTCGAAGGAGGTGGGCGAGGTGACCCCGAGCTCGGGCGACCAGTGGCTCTCCTGGAACAGGCCGGGCAGCACCGAACCCAGCGCCGCCTGCTTGTTGAAGAAGCCGACACCCCCGATGCACACGGTCCGGTAGCCGGACGCGGCCAGGCCGGAGACCAGGTCGGGCGTGTCGTAGACGTACGTCGCCGGGGCGGTCGTCTCGCTGCCGGCGAAGCGCGCGGCGAAAAGCCGCTCGCGCGGGCCGTCCGGCTCCGCCGGGGTCGGCAGGAAGCCCGCGAAGATGGCCTGGTGGGCCGCGTAGGTGAAGCTGCCGGGACTGTGCCGGCGCTCCCATCGTCCGGACGGCAGCACCGCGGCGGCGAGGTTCGGCAGTCGACCGGCCGCGGCCAACTCCTGGGCGACGTCGTAGCGCAGGGTGTCCAGGGTGACGAGCAGGATGTCGTGGCTGCCGACGATCTCGTTCATGTCGAGGTCGGGGGAGCGCGGGATCGCGCCCGGCGCGGGAGGGTCGGTCAGGGGCATGGGATGAGCTCTCGGTGCGTGGTGGTGCGGGGGATCCCGGTGTGGGATGTGGACGGGGTGGCGGCGAGGCGCGAGGTGGTCGCGGTGACGAAGGCGGCGTACGTGTCCAGGCCCTCCGCGCCGCTGCCGGGCAGACCGGTGAGACCGGGCAGCAGGTCGCCGAAGGCGTTGACCTCGCCGACGCGGAAGCGCTGCCAGCCCGTGGCGGGCAGGATGTCCACGCCGACGGACGGGCTGCCGGGGAAGCAGGCCGCAGCCTGCTCTGCCGTCTCCAGCAGCGCGGACCAGCGAGCGCCGACCGCCTCGCGCAGCTGGGCGACGTCGCCCCGGCTGCCGCCGAGGTGGAGGTTGGTCATGGGGTGCGAGCTGGTGCGGACGACCAGGTGGGTGGCCCGACCCGCCGTCACCACGACGCGCAGGTCGGCCGGGCGGCCGCCCTGCGCGGCCTTCGGGAGCCAGCGCTCGACGTGCAGCCGCTCGGAAGCCAGCGCGTCGAAGAGCGCGCGCAGTTCCGACTCGTCCCGGTAGCGCCGCACCCGGAGGGAGTTGAACAGCTCCACCGCGCCGTCCGCGGTCGTGGTCAGCTGGGCGGAGGTGGTGGCCGTGGCCTGCCCGTCGGGACCGAGCTCCAGAGCGACCACGCCCGAACCCGACGATCCGTGTGCGGGCTTGACGAAGACGCGGGGCATGCGCTGCTCGCGCAGCAGCTGCCGCAGCTCCTCCCAGCCGGAGACCCCGCCCGCGCCCTGGAGCAGCACCGGCGGCACCGGAACGTCCGCGGCGGCGAGACGCGCATGGGTGAGCCGCTTGTCGAACATCACGGCGATGTCGTCCGGATCGGCGAGCAGTCGGCAGTCGGGCGTCGCCGCAACGGCGTCGGCGAGCGTGCGCAGACCGCTGCGAAAGCCCGCGTACCAGGCCGCGCCGCCCTCGACCCTGGTCGGCGCCCAGCCCCCGCCCAGCGCCTCGCCGCGCAGCAGTCGGTCCACCGCCTCGTCCTCGCCGGGCGAGTCGACCCGGACCAGGCAGCCCGGCGGCAGAACCGGCCGGTCGGCCGCGCCCGGAGTCAGGACCTCCAGCCAAGGGACGACAAGGGGCGTGTCGAGACCGGCTGCGCGCACGGCCTCGGCGAACATCTCGACGCGCCGGTTGCCGGGCACGCCGACGACCGCGAAGCGGACGGAGGCAGGGGTGGACACGTCGATCACTCCGAGACCGCGACGAAGAGCCACGGGTGCTCGTCGTCGTCCTGCTGTGGGACCTGCGCCTCGCTCAGGTCCACGGCGACGCCCGCCGGTTCCAGCGCACCGCGCAGGCGCTCGGCCCTCTCCGTCAGTTCGGTGACGTCGACGACGGGCGGGGAGTGGAAGGTGCTGAGGTGGTTCTCGACAGACATGGTCCGGCCCCTTCCCGCCGCTACTCCGAGACCGCGACGTAGTGCCAGACCTGGTCGTTCCACTGGTGCGGGGTGCTTTGCCCGCTCAGGTCCAGCTCGACCTCGGCCGGTTCGAGCGCCTCGCGCAGGCGCTGCATCATGCCGTCGGAGAGGAAGTGGTGGTGCAGGTCGAGCCGTTCGAGGTGGGTCAGCGGCTGGCCGTGCAGCAGTGCCTCGGCGCCCGTGTCGGTGAGCACGCCCATGGAGAGGCTGAGCGAGGTCAGCATCGGGACGACCGGGGCGGCGGCCACGGCCGCGGCGATCTCGTCCTGGATTTCGCTGTCCTGCAGCCCGAGGTGACGCAGCGCCGGGAAGCGGTCGCCGGCCAGCAGCGGCGCGAGATCGGCGACGGTCGTGTCGCCGCCGTAGTTCTCGGAGCCGAGCCAGAGTTCCAGGTACTCCAGCGCCGGGAGCTTGCTCTCGCTGACACCGTGCACCACCTCCTTGGCCAAGCCGCCGGATTCGAGGCGCAGCCTGCGCAGTGACGCGTGCTGGACCGGCGTGAAGACGCGGTGGGCGCCGCGCGCGCCGAGCTCCTCCAGGGTGGGGAACGCCTCCAACAGCGGTGCCAGGTCCTGCTGCTGGATCCAGGAGATCTCGTTCTCCTCCGACTCGAGGTCGGCGAGGAAGAAGGCGCGCAGGCGCGGGAAACGGTCCTTCGCGTCGAGGACGGCCTGCAGCACCGGCGCGAGGGCGTCGTCCTCGTACATCTCCTCGTCCCAGGCGCCGATGACCAGCGCCCGCACGTCCTCGGTGCGGACGGCGTCCAGGAAGCGCCGCCAGAGGCCGTCGAAGTCCTCCTCGTCGTCCCAGTCGCGGCGCAGGCGCCAGGCCACGGAGTCGGCCGCCGGGAGCGGCTCGGACGCGTCGGCCGACGGAAGGTCGAAGACCGGAAGGCCGTGGAACGTGGTCAGGTGGTGAGCGGACATCGGTGGCACTCCAGAGCGGAGAAGGGACAGCCGGACGAGGACAGCGGCCCATGTCCTATCAGGCCCGACCGACAGCGCGCGGACCGGGGTTCGCCCGTGCGACCGGGTGGCCGCGCTCGCGACGTCGATTGTCAGACCCCCCTCCTACTGTTCCGGACGTGGGGCGACGCGGGTCGTCCCGAAACCGTCGAGGGGGTCTGGTCGATGTATCGCCAAGGAGACGTCCTGCTGGTCCCGGTGGCCGAGGTCGCGGTGCCGGCGTCGGTCGCGAACCTGCCGGCGCAGCCGCGCGACGGGCGTGGGCGGCTGGTGCTGGCGCGCGGCGAGGTCACCGGCCACGCCCACGCCGTGCAGGGGCCGGGGCGTCTGTTGCGCAAGGGGGACCAGTTCGCCCAGGCCTGGCTGGAGCTCACCGAGAGCGGCCGGATCGTCCACGAGGAGCACGCGGCGATAGCGCTGCCGCGCGGCTGGTACCGGGTCGTCCGGCAGCGGGAGTACACGCCGGGCGCGGTCCGCGTCGTCGCCGACTGACACGGACGCCGGAGCCGGACCGCCGTCGGCGGCGCCGACAGCAGCCGAGCCGGGATCAGCAGCGGAGCCGGGATCAGCCGAGCCGGGATCCGTACATCAGCACCGGGACCGGATGGGCCCGTTGGACACCACACAAGGCGAGGAGCGCAGACCATGGGGACCGAGCGGGACGACTGGGCGCGGATCGGCCTGCGGGTCGCTCCGGCGGAGCGGGCCGAGGCGGAGGCGGGCGTGCGCGCGGCCTACCGGCGGGCCGGCTTGGCGGAGCCCAGGGCGGTGGTGTGGTGCGACTCGCCACTGGTCGCCGCTGCAGCCGCACTGCAACTGACCGGCAGCACCGCTGAGATGACCGGCCCTGAGGCCGAGCGCGCCGGCGTGCGGGCGCGTCGGCTCCTCGGGGAGCACGGCTTCGCGTCGCACGGGGGCGAGTCGCTGGTGACGAGCGTGCGGGACGCCGTGCGGACGGCGCCTTGGCAGCGCGCCCGTGCCCGCCTCGTCGGCCGGCTCGGCCAGGCCGGATGGTCGGAGCGGTGGACGAGTACCGCGGGCGAGCTGTGGCCGCGCCTGCACGGGCTGGGGCAGCGGATACGGGACGCCGTCGTGGACGCGCTGGCCGGGGCCGAGGCCGGGCAGGCGGTGCCGTCCGATGGTGCGCGGTCGGCCGTGCGGCTGGCGCTGCTCGACGCGGTGCTCGGCCAGCAGGACGCGGCATGGCTCGCCGCCCTCGCGGACGACGAGGAGCTGGCGGGTCTCGCGGCCGTGGCGCGCAGCGCGGGCTGGTGGTGGCCGTACGCCGAGGTGGTGCTGCTGGCGGAGCGTCCGGTCGTGCTGGACCTGGACGAGGCGGGGCGCCTGCACCGTGGTGACGGCCCGGCGCTGGCCTATCCCGACGGCTTCGCGCTGCACGCCTGGCGCGGCATGCCGGTGCCGGCCTCGCTCTTCGCGCGCCTCGCCACGCTGACGGTCGAGGAGATCCGCGAGGAGGGCAACGCCGAGGTGCGCCGCGTGATGCTGGAGCACTTCGGCTACGACCGCTACCTCGCCGAGTCCGGGGCGCAGCCGCTCGGCCGGGACGAGACGGGGGTGCTCTGGCGCATCCAACTGCCGGGGGACGAGCCCCTGGTCATGGTCGAGGTGGTCAACTCCACGCCGGAGCCCGACGGTACGAACCGGGTCTACTGGCTCCGGGTTCCTCCGAGCACGCGCAGCGCGCGGGAGGGGGTCGCCTGGACGTTCGGCCTGTCGGTGGAGGAGTACCAGCCGCAGAGCCAGACGTGAACTCCCGCCCCAGGGCGAGGGCGGACGCGCTCAGAGCTCGTGGAAGGTGAACGTCGCCGCGGAGGCCGCGACGGCGAAGGCCGCCGCGTGGGTGGGGCCGGCGTCGAGGGTGGCGATGGTCCAGCCCTGAGGGAGCGCTGCCGGATCCGCCTCGCCGACGTAGTCGGCGGAGGGCTCGCGGCCGAGGCCGGTGCCGAGTGCCTTGAGATAGGCCTCCTTGCGGGTCCAGATCCGCGCGAAGGCCTCGGGGGAGGGGCCGCCGGCAGCGGCGGCCAACTCGGTGCGCTCCGCCGGGTGGAGGGTGGCCGTCGTCTCGCGGACCGTCTCCGGTCCGGGGAGCCGCTCCACGTCGACGCCGATCGGCGCCGACTGCGGGGCCAGGCCGATGAGGACCAGGTCGCCGCCGTGGGAGAGGGAGAACTCGGGGCCGTCCGCCGAGGCGAGGCGGGGGCGGCCGTGGAGCGCGCCGCAGCAGGGGCAGGGGGCGCGTTCGAAGCGGAGGTCCGCCGCCGGCACGCCGGTCCGTGCCGCGAGCACGGCGCGGAGGGCGGTGTGGGCGACGGTGTAGAGGACGCGGTCGCCCTCACGGAGGAAGCGGGCGGCGCGTTCGCGTTCCTCCGCGTCGAGGACGGCGGGGTCAAGTGCGGGCTGGGGAGCCCGCACATCGAGCAGCCAGAGGTCGACCTGTGCCAACTCGACCCTCCCCGCCTGGGTCTGCTCCGCATTGCTCTGCCCCGGCTCGGGCTGCCCCGGCTCGACCCTCCCCGCCTCGGCCTGCCCCGGCTCGGCCTGCCCCGCCTCGGTCATGGCAGCAGCTCGGCGAGGTGGTGGGCGTAGCGGGCCGTCGCGCCCGGCGTGTGGGGGAGGAAGAGCTCGGGCTCGATCAGCTCTAGCTCCATGACGGCGGGGCCGTCGGCGAGTTCGACCAGGTCGACGCGCCCGTAGGCGACCGGCGCGGGCGCCGCCGCCAGTGCGGCCCGGGCGACCGCGAGTTCGGCCTGGGAGGGGGTGTGCTGTCGCACCGTGCCGCCGTGGTGCTCGTGGATGCGGTACTCGCCCGCCGCGGGGACCTTGCGGACGGCGTGGCTGAACTCGGTGCCGAAGAAGATCAGGGAGGTCTCGCCGCGGGTCAGGATGGAGTCGACGAGGGGCTGCAGCAGCGCGTCGCCGCGGCTGACGAGCGTCTCCAGGTGGGCGGCGGTCTCGGGTGCGTCGACGTGGGCGCGCAGGGCGCCGCGCGCTCCGGCGGAGACGGTCGGCTTGCCGACGATCTCGATGTCGCCGTGGCGCTCCCGGAACTCGGCGAGCGTCGCGTCGACCGCGCGCCGGTCGGAGCCGCGGGGCAGGAGAGCGGTGGGCACCACGGATATGCCCTGCTCCGCGAGGGCGACGAGGTAGCCCTTGTGGTGGTTCCAGGCGATGACCTCGGCGGGGTTGCGCAGCGCGGTCTGCCGCCCGGCCCGGCCGGCCCAGGCGAGGAACTCGTCCAGCCGGTCCCAGTAGTCCCAGGTGGTGCGTACCAGCGCGAGGCCGTACGCGCTCCAGTCCAGTTCCTCGTCCCAGGGGTGGATCTCGGCGGTGACGCCCAGCGTGCGCAGCTCGTCCACCAGGAGGTCGTTCTCGTGGACCTCGCGGGGCATGGTGCGGCCGGTGAGCAGGACGATGTCGGTCACGGGACTTCCGCCTCTCGTGGTGCTTGGATGACCCGTTCGTGAGCCTAGCCGCTCCCGGCGTGGGACGGGATCTTGATTCTGCGTGGTGTGTGCGTCATGTGGGGGCGGTGTGTGCGGGATTCGGGGGTTACGGGGGCGTTGGATGCAGGGGTATTGACGTCTCGCCAGGTGGACGGAAGACTCCCAGAACCTGGTTAGGAAGGTTTCCTAACTCACGAAGGAGTGTCGATGTCCCGTACTCCGCAACGCCTCGTGGCCGCACTGGTGGCCACCGCCGCAGTCGCCGCGGGCGCGTACGCCGTCGGCGGCAACGCGGACGCCGCAGCCACGGCCGGCGCGGCCGGATCGGCCCCCAAGCTCGCCTTTCCGCAGCACCAGACGTACAAGACCGGCGTGATGCCCGCCGTCTCGCAGTCGACCCGCGACGCCGCAGTGGAGAAGCAGTACGACGCCTGGAAGAAGACCTACCTCGTGCACGGGTGCGCGAGCAACGAGTACTACGTCTCCACCAAGGGTGACGGCGACGCGACCAACAACGGGCCGGTCTCCGAGGGTCAGGGCTACGGCATGAACATCGTGCCGCTGATGGCCGGTTACGACTCGAATGCGCAGACCGAGTTCAACGGCCTCTGGCAGCTGGTGAAGGACCACAAGGACAAGTGGGGCCTGATGCAGTGGCAGCTGGACGGCAAGAGCTGCAAGTACTACAGCTCGGGGACGCCGGACGCGGCCACCGACGGCGACCTGGACATCGGCTACGGCCTGATCCTCGCCGACAAGCAGTGGGGTGGTTACACCACCGACGCCGAGTCCTGGCTGGCGAGCGTCTACGCGCACGACGTGGCCTCCGACGGCCACCTCAAGTGCGAGGACGACGGTCCGTCCACCGACACCCGGCCGTCCGACAACATGCTGGACCACCTGCGCGCCTTCGCCGCCTACGACAAGGCCCACGACTGGACCAAGGTCGTGAACCGGATGCAGCAGGTCGTCAGCGAGTTCACCGCCAAGTACTCCTCGAGTGCCGGGCTGATGTCGGACTTCGTGGTCCATGCCGACACCACCTCGCCGTCCCCTGCGCCGGCGAACTACCAGGAGGACCAGCCCGACAACATCGTCGGCTACAACTCCATCCGCGTACCCTGGCACCTGGGCACCGACGCGCTGCTCTACGGCTCCGGGACCGCCGCCGTCTCGCTCGACGACGCGAAGAATTGGTCCGCCTGCACGAAGAAGCTCTCCGGCGGCAACCCCGCCAAGGTGCAGCCGCACATCAAGCTGAACTGCGCCAACGGCAACGTCTCCGGCGACACCCAGGCGGAGGAGGCCGGCGACTCGATCGGTCCGGCCGCGATGGCCGCCGGTGACCAGACCTGGACGGACGCCATCTGGAAGCAGTTGCAGAGCAACCCGTTCGGCGACGGCTACTACGGCGAGACCATCAAGACGCTCGTGATGATCGTGATGGCGGGCGACTACTGGAACCCCGCGCAGCACTGACGTGCGCGTCGGTGCGTGCCCCGACCGTGGCCGGGCGGCGAACTCGCCGCCCGGCCACGGTCGTTCCGAAACCGACCAGCGGACCAACGGACCGGCGGACCAACAGACCGGCGGACCGGCAGAACGTCAGCCGTCAGACCCGCTCGAGCGGCTGGTGCGGCTCGTCGGGGAGTTCGACCGTGATCGGGTCGCCGGGGCGGACCTCGCCGCCGCGCAGCACCACGCCCATGATCCCGGCCTTGCGCACCACGTTGCCGTCCGCATCCCTGCCCGCACAGAGCTTGAGCAGGCCGGGCCGGAAGTCGTTGATCTGCGGACAGGGGTTGCGCAGGCCGGTGATTTCGACCTCCGCCTCGGCGCCCAGTCGCAGGCGGGTCCCGCGCGGCAGCCCCAGCAGGTCCAGGCCCCGGGTGGTGACGTTCTCGCCGAGCGCGCCGGCGGCGACCTCGTACCCGGCCTCGCGCAGCTCGTCGTGGAACTCGGCGTGCATCAGGTGCACTTGGCGCAGATTGGGCTGTGTCGGGTCGGCGGCGACCCGCGACCGGTGCTGGACGGTGACGCCGAGGTGCGTGTCGCCCTCGACGCCGAGGCCGGCGAGCAGCCGGATGGCAGGCGCGTTCGGCTTGCTGAAGGAGTGCTCGGCGTTCCGGCTGACGGCGGTCACGGTCGCGGTCATGGTGGCGGTCCGGTGGATCACGGTCTGGTCGGTCACATAGGGCCCTTCTGTCGGGTCTGTCGCTCTGACAGCTCACGTGGGCTTGCACCCTATTCTCGCAGGTGCGCCCGTCGCGTGGCCCGGCGGCGGAGAGCGGACCGGCCTCCCCTGCCCCGACGCCCGAACGCCCGTGCCGCGCCCGGGACTCTCGGCGCGGCCGCGAACACGGCGGTGAGCACGGCGACGACAGCTGCGACCACGCCGAGCAGCAGCAGCCAGTTGTGCAGATACGGCAGCGGCAGCAGGGTCGCGTTGCCGCGGTCGACGCCCGCCCGCAGCACCGCGGGCAGGCCCACGGCGGTGAGGGCCGCCGCGACCACCAACCCGCCGCGCAGCAGCGGCCGTCGCAGCAGCGTGGTGCGGCTCAGGACCATGCCGGCGAGCAGGACCAGGGGCAACCAGACACCGTCGTGCAGGACCAGTCCGCCGAGGCCCCAGACCAGGACGTCGGCGGGGTCGCGGATGTACGGGTCGTGGAGCAGGCCGTAGATCCCGTAGCCGATGACGCCGACCCCCACCAGGGCCAGGCCCGTGCGCAGTGTGCGGAGCATCGTCACAGCACCTCCAGACGGGAGACCCACTTGGTCTGCAGGACGCCGGGGCGGTTCGGCGCCATGATGCGGGCCGGGTAGCCGTGATCCGGCGCGAGGGCCTGGCCGTTGACGCGGAGCGCGAGCACGGTGAGGGGGTCGCGCGCGTAGGTGTGCGGCATCGTCATCACGGCGTACGGGCCGCCCCGCTCCAGCGAGGTGACCCGGACTGACGCGCCCGGCGAGGCGCCCGCGCGGTCCAGCAGGTCCCGCAGCCGGACCCCGCCCCAGCGGGCGGAGGCGCTCCAGCCCTCCACGCAGGCGATCGGCAGGTCGACCTCCGTCTGCGGCAGGGCGAGCAGTTCGTCCATGGTGAGCGTGTACGGGCGCGGCCCGTCGACGTGCAGGCGCCAGTCGGCGGGTGTGTGCACCGTTCCGGCCTGGGCGGCGGTGCGGTTGACGGGCAGTCCCTGCGGGCCGAGGTCCGGGCGACGCGGGCCGAGCAGGTCCAACGAGCGCAGCCACGGCACGGTCTGACCGGCCGTCACCAAAGTCACCGCGCCGACGGCGGCCGCCACCGACCCCAGCAGCGCTCGCCGTCCCGCGAGAGCCGGCTTCGTGCGCCGCCAGTGCGCCGCGATCTCCGGCCCCTTCACGGCGATGTGGAGCAGCAGGCCGCCGACCGCGATCCAGGCCAGCCAGAAGTGCGTCTGCCGGAACGGGAACGGCCACGGGTACCACTGCAGTGTGTTGAGCAGCCCCGTGAACAGCTCCAGCAGCAGGGCGCCGACGAGCAGGGCGATCCCGAGACGCTCCAGCGCGTGGCGGAGCGTCCGTGCGGGCGGCCAGGCGAACAGCTGCGGGTAGACGGTCCACAACTTCGCGCCCAGCAGCGGGATCGCGGCGATGCCGCTGATCACGTGCAGGCCCTGGGTGATGCGGTAGCCCTGCACGGGCCTGCTGGGCAGGTGGTCCCGCAGCCAGCCGGGAGGCTGTTGGAGCACATGGCTGATCAGGCCGGTGACGAAGCAGACCAGCACCGCCGCGCCGAGCCATCGCCCCAACACCACGGCGGTCCGGGGCTCGTGCAGCCGGGACCGGAAGGCCCCTTCCTGGAACGGCCCCTTCCGCAGCGAGTCGGGCGGGACCGGCAGGGGTGCGTCGAGGGGGTCGCGGAGGCGGAGGCGTCTCATGCCTCCATCAGACTCCTGAACTGGGGTGTTGAGGTCGAGCAACCCGGCTACGGAAGTCTTACGGCGCGCGGGGGCCGCACCGTCGGTGCGGCCCCCGCGCGCGGAGTGATCGGTGCGGCAGGCCCTAGCGCAGCATGCCGC
>NZ_BBPP01000006.1:0-33719 GCF_000787835.1 Streptacidiphilus melanogenes | reverse complement strand
GTGCGGCCCCCGCGCGCGGAGTGATCGGTGCGGCAGGCCCTAGCGCAGCATGCCGCCGATGAGGCCGCCGACGCCGGCCGCTTCGACGTTCTCCGCGCCGGCCGCGGGGAGGTACGGGGCCAGGGAGTGGGCGAGGTTGGGCAGCGGCATGCTCTGGAGCCAGATCTGGCCGGGGCCGGTCAGGGCGACCAGGAAGAAGCCGTCGCCGCCGAAGATCTTGTTGGCGATGCCGGGCACGCGGGTCAGCGTGAACTGCACCGACTGGTCGAACATGCCCACGTGGCCGGGGTGGACCAGCATCGTCTGGCCGGGGCCCAGGGTGTAGGTGGTGAGCTCGCCGGAGAGCTCGACCCAGGCGCGGCCCTGGCCCTCGAGCTTCTGCAGCACGAATCCGTCGCCGCCCCACAGGCCGCCGCGGAAGCTCTGCTGGAAGCCGACGGTCGGGGTGATGCCGGGGGTGCCGGCCAGCCAGCCGTGGCGGTGGACCATGACGGTGCGGCCGGGGGCGATGTCCACCGGCACGATGTGGCCGGGCACCTTGGACGCGAAGGCGACCAGGCCGGGCCCGCCCTGGGCGGTGTACTGCGTGATGAAGAGGCTGCCGCCGCCGAGGACGCGCTTCATCGCGCCCATGAAGCCGCCTCCGCCACCGCCGGGCGCGCCGCCCGACATGGTCTGCGACATCTGCACGTTGGCGGACATCCACGAAAGTTCGCCGTGCGGCGTCACCACGTACTCGCCGGGCCCCAGTTGCACCTCGAGCACCGGCATGGTGCTGCCCTTGATCTCAGCCTGCATGGCGGCCGCCCCCTCCAGATCCTGGTCGTCTCTGACGGCACCGTATCGCCGCACGAAGGGGACGAACAGCGCGGCCCCCGGACTGTTGCCGGACCGCGACGAGACCGGCACGGGAGCGGGTTGTCGGACCGGGCTGCCGGGGCGTTACACCTTGCCGGTGGCCCGGGGTGACCGTGCTTTGGCAGCGTGGTCGTCCGTCTGCCCGCCGTCCCGGCGATCCACGCAAGGAGCACCGCCCATGGCCATCGTTCTGCACCGCGCCGAGAAGGCCGAGCTCGGCGCCTTCGCGCCCAAGCCGACCAGCACCACCGAGGGACAGCAGGAGGCGCTGCGCACGGTGTGGACGGCGCCGGAGGGTGTGGAGACCGGCGTGTGGGAGGCGACGCCGGGGCGGTTCACCGCCACGCGCGAGGGCTACCACGAGGTCTGCCAGATCCTCTCCGGTCACGCCACGGTGACCCCGGCCGACGGTGAACCGGTGGAGATCGGTCCCGGAGACACCCTGGTGACCCCGGCCGGGTGGACCGGCGTGTGGGAGGTCCACGAGACGCTGCGCAAGACCTACGTCACGATCGATCTTCCGGCGAACTCTCAGGCCGCGCCCTGAGGCCGGGCCAGTCCAGCAGCAACTGCTGCTTGCGCGGCAGGGCGGAGACGACCAGATCGTAGGAGTCCTCGACCATCTCCCTGACCAGCCGGTCCGGGAGTGAGCCGTCCAGCAGGACGGTGTTCCAGTGGCGCTTGTTCAGGTGCCAGCCGCCGGTGACGGCGGGGTGTTCGGCACGCAGCCGGACCGCGAGCTCAGGGTCGCACTTCAGGCTGACCTGCAGCGGAGCCGCATCCAGGGCGGAGATGGCGAAGATCTTCCCACCGACCTTGAAGACGGAGGTCTCCGGGTTGAACGGGAACGTCTCCTCGGCACCGTTGAAGTCCAGGCAGAGAGCTCGGAGTTGATGAGACGTGAACGATCCGTGATCCATGGCCTCAGTGTGGCGTCTCACAGCTAACATATGGGGGACCGCGGGGTGACGAGTTGTCACCCCGTGCCGGGGTTGTTGGGTGAAGGGGGCCGACGTGGCTGAGAACACGGACGTCAACGCCGAGACAGGCGCGGACGCGGCAGCGGAGGCAGCGGCTGCGAACGCCGAACCGGACGCCGAGGCCGCGATCGACTGGGACTGGGCCGCGGCCGAGGACGACGACGCCGAACCCCGCACCGAACTGCGCACCGACGTCCCGCACCCGGCGCGGATGTACGACTACTACCTCGGCGGCAAGGACAACTTCCCGGCGGACCGCGCCGCGGCCGAGCAGGTGGTCAAGCTCATTCCCACGGTCCAGGATGCGGCCCGCGCCAACCGGCGCTTCCTCGGCCGCGCGGTCCGCTACGCGAGCGGTCTCGGTATACGCCAGTTCCTCGACATCGGCACGGGCATCCCGACCGCCGAGAACACCCACGAGGTGGCGCAGCGCCTGGCCCCCGACTCCCGGATCGTCTACGTCGACAACGACCCGATGGTCCTCAGCCACGCCCGTGCGCTGCTCAGCAGCACCCCGCAGGGCCGCACCGCCTACGTCGACGCGGACTTCCACGACGTCGACGCGATCCTGGACGCGGCGGCGGTCAAGGAGATGATCGACTTCGATCAGCCCGTGGCCCTGCTGGTCGTCGCACTGCTGCACTTCCTGCCGGACTCGGACGAGCCGCTCGCGCTGCTCGACCGCTACAAGCAGGTGCTCGCCCCGGGCAGCGTGCTGATCCTCACCCACGGCAGCTCGGACCACTCCACGCAGGAGATCAAGGACGCGGTCGAGAGCATCTACAAGGCCGGCGGCATCACCGTCGCCACCCGTCCCCTCGACGAGGTCCAGCGCTTCGGCACCAGCGGCGAGGATGGTTGGGAGCTGGCCGGTCCCGGCGTCGTCTCCATCAACGAATGGCAGGCGGGCGCGGAGCCCGTCAGCGAGGAGGACCTCCGCCTCACCCGCGCGGAGGTCGGCGGCTACGGACTGGTGGCAGTCAAGAAGGCCTGAGGGCCTGAGGGCCTGAGGGCCTCGGGCCCTCAGGGCGAAGCGCTCGGCTGCGCGCGTCAGAAGCCGCGCAGCCGCTCGATGTCGCGGCGGTCCCGCTTCGTCGGCCGGCCGGCGCCGCGGTCGCGGACGGGTACGGTGGCGACGAACTCACGGGGCGGCGGCGGGGGGCTGTTGTCGATCAGGCACTCCGCGGCGACGGGCGCGCCGACGCGCTTGGCGACGGTCTTCTGCACGATGACGATCCGCTCGCGCCCCTCCTGACGTACCCGCACCTCGTCACCGGGCCGCACCAGCTGCGCGGGCTTGGCCCGCTCCCCGTTCACCCGCACGTGCCCGGCCCGGCAGGCCGTTCCGGCGGCGGACCGGGTCTTGGCCAGACGCACGGACCAGATCCACGCATCAACCCGCACCGGCGCGGTCGGAAGCTCCTGAGCCATGCGGCCCACCCTACGCCTCCGGCCACGCCGCCCAGTTGCACCAACCCCGCGCCTGCCCCGGCCGCACGGAGCGACACCGGCCTCCGGCCTGCCCCGCTCCGTCTTCAGCGGGTGGCTGCCGTCCGCAGCCGTGGCACGGGAGGAGGCCCCTTGCCCCGTCACCCGCCCAGGGGTTTGGGGCACAGGCGTGGACCGGCGGTGGTGAGCCGCTCCCGGTCTCCGGTCGGGACGCACCGCGGCCGAGCCTTCGGCGGGCGGATGCCTTCCCCGCTCCTGGGCGGGAGGCTCCTCGTCTCGTCCCCCCACCTACCACCTACGGCCGTGACGCCCCGCGTGGACCGGAGGCGGGGCCGTGCGGCGTCGCGGGCCTCAGCTCTCGCCCTGGCCCGTCAGTTTGCCGAGTTGGAGTTGGAACCAGTCCAGGCGGGCCTGGAGGAGGGCGGCCTCGGCGGCGAGTTGGGGGACGAGGGCGTCCGTGCCGTCCTTGCCCTGATCCAGGGGCAGCGCGGCTGTGCGTGCGAATGCGGGGGCCGGGGGCGGGAGGCGTTCGTCGCAGGTGGTGACCGTTTCCGGGCCCGCGAGGTGGGAGTAGGTGTCGAACCGCAGCAGCGCGCGGTGACCCGCGCAGGCGGCGCAACTGCCGGTGATCGCGCGCCAGCCGAGCACCCCCTCGCCGGTGTCGATGACGCCCTCCGACACGCGGCCGCAGGCACACCGTGGGTAGTGGACACGGCGCACGCGCTGGCGTTCGAAGCGCATGCCGCGTTCGTGGCGCAGGTAGGCGCCCAGCACCGCGACCTCCAGCAGCACGGTGTCCCGGTACTCCGTCGCACAGCCGAGTTCGATCGCCGCGCCCGCGTCGTGCAGGCAGTAGAAGCCGCAGGCACACCAGCGCGCCGGCGGGCGGTGCCGCCGCTCGTAGCCGCAGCGGGCGTCGTCGAGCGGCCCGTAGACGATGTCCCCGCCGAGCGACACGCCTCGGAAACCGAGGCGGGTGCCGTCGGCGGAGAGCATCGGTCGGGCGATCTTGTACCCGACCGGTGGACGCTCCGGACGCTCCCGGGGGGCGCGCCGGAACCCGCTCACCGCTCTGTGCTCGACCCAGCGCTCACCGGCTCCGCGCGGGGCGGCAGCACGGTGACCGCCTCGGTGGTCTCCGGCTCACGCGCGGGAGGCGCCTCCTCGACGGTGGCGTCGACCACGTCCTCCGCGACGCCCTTGGCGACGAGCTTCCCCAGTTTCATGACGACCCTCTCCTGTCGGTGACGGCTCGCGTTCCCATGGTGACTCAGCGGCGGCGTCGACGGAAGAGGCCCCGCCGCCTCGGCTCCGCTTCCTCTCCGGAGCGCTCCTTCTCTCTGGCGCGCTCCTTCCCAGCGGCGACGAGTTCACGCCCCCGCTGTTCCGCGTCCGTCGACGCGGGCGTCTCGTCGCTGCGGCGGACGGCCTCCGCCGCGAGCCGGGCGGGCTCCCGGTCCCGCTCGTCGAGCCACGGGCAGGCGAGGACGAGGGCGCACAGCGTCGGCAGCACCTCGACCGGCCGGGTGCGGAAGGCCTCCATGGCGAGCGTCAGGCGGGCGGTCAGCAGCCGTCCGATGTCCTCCCTGGTGGCGGGCTCGCTCCAGGCGACGGCGAGCAGGGCGAGGGCGGCTGCCTCGGTGACCCAGTCCTCGGGGCCGACCAACAGGTCGGACAGGACGCGGCGGCGCTCCGACTCCGGCCACGGGGTGTCCGTGCCGTGGTGGGCTATGCCCAGACAGGCGAAGGCCTGTACGGCGCGCACCCACAGGTCGGGCGCGTTCGCGGCGAGGGCCTGCCCGCGTTCGTCGTTCCGGGGGAGCGGCGGGTGCACCAGCACGCCGAGCAACTGCGTGATCGGGACCGCGGCGAGCCGGACGGCGCGGTCGTAGGCAGCGGGCAGCGACGGCCAGGCGTGCTCGGCGACGGTCCGCACGGCCTCGCTCGCCTCCGCCGGCGGCGCCGGGACGGCCGGCTCGGCCGCGGTGCCGAGGTAGTTCCAGACCTGCGTGCCGACCGGGCGCAGCGGGTGCCGCGGGTCGGGCTCGGGGACGGACCGGAACTCCAGCTCGGCTCCGGGATAGCACTGAAGCAGCGTCAGCACGCTGCTCGGCGCCTCGACGGCGGACCCCGCGACGGAGAGTCGGTGGTGCGCTCGAATGTCGGGACTGCGCAGGAACTGCCGCAGGACGTTCGCCGTCGCCTCACGGGCGGGGCTGACACCCGCCAGCCAGGGGCGTCCCCTGCTGTGCTGGGCCAGAACCGTCGCCGCGTAGTCGTGGTCCGGGTGCTCACGCAGGTGGTCGACGAGGGCGACCAGGTGGACCGGGTCCTGGTCGACGGCGAAGCGGATGCCGTGGAGGGCCGGGACGACCAGCGGGTCCTCGGCGTTCGCGGCGACGGCCTTCTCCGCCCAGGGCAGCCCGAGTGCGGGCCGACCGGTCGCGGCGTACAGCTCGGCGACGTCCACGTGCAGGCTGAGATCGGAGGGGTCACGGGCCAGCTCGTCCGTCCAGACGGCGATCGCCTCGTCGGGCCGGCCCGCGGCGCGCAGCGCGTAGCCGAGCATGACGGCGCTTATGTGCGTGGGCTCGGCGGCGACGGCGGCGCGGGCCCAGGCGATGGACTCGTCGTGGTCGCCGTAGCGTCGGGCCAGGCCGGAGGCGAGGGAGAGCAGCATGGCGTGCTGCGGACAGGCGGCGGTGACGGCGCGGACCGTGTCGTAGAAGGGCCGCAGGCTGGTGCGGAGCACCTCGGGGAAGGGGTCGGGCAGGCCGGAGCCGACGATCCGGCCGATGGACTGGGCGACGACCTCGGGGTTGACCAGATCCGGCAGGTCCCGGCGACTCAGCCAGGCGACCTCGGACCAGGGCCGCCCCGGCTCCGTGGCGACGACCTCCGCGAGCAGGCGCACCGCCTGGTTCCACTGCCCGCAGGACGCGAGCAGGTTGGCACGGGCCGCGACGGCGCCGATGTAGGGCCGGTCCATCGGGAACAGTGCGAGTGCGGCCTCGGCACCACCGGCCCGGGCTGCGAGCTCGCCCAGCACCTCGTGCGCCTCCGGCAGTTGGGGTGCGCTGGCGATCGCGTTTCCGACGTGCGTGGCGGCGTGCGCGAGGTCGCCGCCGTCCATGGCGAGACGCGCCACCGCGATCTCGCCTTCGGCGTCGAGTCGCTCCGCGCCGCCGACCGAACACGAGTGCAAGCCGTCGAGGTCTCCGGAATCAGCCATGGCCGAACCCTAGCCCTGTGTACGGACAGTCGGGCGGACAATTCGGACACCCGACGATTCTGTGCGGCGGCCCGGCTTCCGCTGCCCCTGCTGGGGAACCGCAGGGTTTCGTGCAGGAGAATGTGGGGGTGCCGAGTACACAGAGAAGCAGCCAGTCGGCGTCTCCCGCCAGGCGGCGCGAGATTCTGGAGACCGCCGCGCGGGTCTTCGCGGAGCAGGGCTACAACGCCACGACCGTGCGGAAGATCGCGGATGAGGCGGGGCTGCTGGCCGGGAGCCTCTACTACCACTTCGACTCCAAGGAGTCGATGCTCGAGGAGATCCTCTCGGGCTTCCTGGACGAGCTGTGGGCGGGCTACGACGAAGTCCTCGCCGCCCGGCTCGACCCGAAGGACACCCTCGCGGCGCTGGTGACGGAGTCGTTCCGGGAGATCGACCGGCACCGGGACGCGGTGGCGATCTACCAGAAGGAGGCCCGGCAGCTCGCCGTGCAGCCGCGGTTCGCCTTCCTGGCCGACTCGCAGCAGCGCTTCGAGCAGGTCTGGCTGGAGACCCTGGAACGCGGGGTCTCCGCGCACGCCTTCCGCGCTGATCTGGACCTGCGGCTCGCCTACCGGTTCCTCCGTGACACCGTGTGGGTCGCCGCGTCCTGGTACCGGCCGGGCGGCGGGCACAGCCCGGAGCAGATCGCCCGGCAGTACCTCTCCATGGTCCTGGACGGCATCGCCGCTCCGGGCTGAGCGGCCCCAGCCCGCACTCGGGGCCGGGCCTGTGCCTCAGCCCACCGGCAGCTCCGCGGGCGGCATCTCGGTGGGGCCCTGCTCCTTGCGCCGGCTGAACCGGAGGTACAGCGAGGGCACCACGAACAGCGTCAGCAGGGTCGAGCTCACCAGCCCGCCGAGGATGACCACGGCCAGCGGGTACTCGATCTCGCGTCCGGGCTGGTTGCCGGCGATGACCAGCGGCACCAGGGCCAGGCCGGTCGCCAGCGAGGTCATCAGGATGGGCGCCAGCCGCTCGCTCGCGCCGCGGACGACGAGGTCGGGGCCGAAGGCCATGCCCTCCTCGGTCTCCAGGTGCTGGCAGTGATTGATCATCAGGATCCCGTTCCTCGCCGCGATCCCGAAGACGGTGAAGAAGCCGACCAGCGCCCCGATGGTGATCTCCGCCCCGCCGAACCAGATCGCGATCAGGCCGCCGATCAGCGCCATCGGCAGCGTGACGAAGAGCAGCGTCGCCAGCCGCCACGAGCCGAAGGCGAGCTGAAGCAGCAGCATGATGGCCACGGCCGCCAGCGCCGCCGTCGTCAGCAGGCTCTGCTGCGCCTGCTGACGCTCCTGGTACTCGCCCAGCAGCGTGTAGTGCGAGCCCTGCGGGACGGTCACGTTGGCGGCGAGCTTCGCGCGGATCTGGTCGACCACGGCGGACAGGTCGCGGCCCTGGACGTTCGCGCCGACGTCGATGTAGCGGGAGTTGTCCTCACGGGTGATCAGGTAGGGGTCGGGGCCGAGCGTGACGTTCGCGATGTCGCCCAGCTTGATGTGGCCGCCGTTCGGGGTGTCCAGCGGCAGGGCGGCGATCGAGCCCGCGTTCTGGCGGGCGGACGGGATGCTCCACACGAAGACGCCGTAGACCTGGTTGTCCTCGAAGACGTTGCCCATCTCCTGGCCGGCCACCATGGTCGCGGCCTGCCGCCGCACGTCACCGGGCTTGAGGCCGTACTTCGCGGCCTTGGCGAGGTTCACCTCGACGTTGATCTGGGGCGTGTCGACGGAGAGGGCCATGTGCGGGTCGACGACCCCAGGGACGGCGGCGACCTGGTTGAGCACGGACTGCGCCGTGTTGCGCATCTGCCCCAGGTCCTGGCCGTAGACGCGGACGGTGACGGCCTGCTGGGAGCCGGTGAGCACCTCCTCGATGCGCTCGTTGAGGTAGGTCTCCACGTCCCGGTACAGGCCGGGGTGGCTGTCGACGACCTGGCGGACCCTGGCCAGGGTCTTGTCGTAGTCGACCTTGGAGTCGATGTGGATCCACACCTCGGTCGCGTTGATGCCGACGATCTCCTCGCCCTGCGGGGCGCGGCCGATGTGCGCGCCGAAGTCCTCGACGCCCGGGATGGCCTTGAGCTCCGCGTAGAGCTGGTTGGTGGTGCGCAGCACCTCGGTGTCGGAGGTGCCGGGGATGGCGTCCCAGTGGATCAACAGGTCGCGCTGCTGGAAGGCCGGGAACAGGGACTGGCCGAGCTGCGGCGCGACCAGCGCGCCGCACAGCACCACGGCGGCGAAGACGCCGTAGGCGGCGGTGGGGCGGGCCACGATCCGGTTCAGGAACCGCTCGTACCAGCGGCGCAGCACCCGGACCAGCGGCGACTGGAACCGCTTGAGCGGCGCGCGGCGCAGCAGGATCAGGGTCAGCGCCGGGGTGACGGTGAGCGCCACCGCCATCGAGGCGATGATCGCCAGCGTGTAGGCGAAGGCCAGCGGCCGGAAGAAGGAGGCCGTCAGGCCGTGCAGCAGGAAGATCGGCACGGCCGCCGCGACGATGATCAGCGTCGCGTAGACGATCGGGCTGCGGACCTCCAGCGAGGCGCCCAGGATGATCCGGGCCGTCGACTTGGTGGCCTTGCCGTCGTCCTTGCCGGTGCGGCGGGCGATGCGCAGGCGCCTCAGGATGTTCTCGACGTCGATGATGGCGTCGTCCACGACCGCGCCGAGCGCGATGATCAGGCCGGCCAGCACCATCGTGTTGACGGTGGTGCCGAGGGCTCTGAGCACCAGCACGGTCGCGGTCAGCGAGAGCGGGATGCTGACCAGGCTGATCAGCGCCACCCGCCACTCGAACAGGAACAGCACCAGGATGACCACGACCAGCAGGAAGCCGAGCAGCAGCGAGTCCAGCAGGTTGTGGATGGAGTCGTCGATGAAGTCGGCCGGCCGGAAGATGTGCGAGTCGAAGGCCACGCCCTTCAGGCCCGGCTGCAGCGACCTGAGCGCCTCGTCGACCGCCGAGGTGATCTTGAGGGTGTTGCCCCACGGCAGCTTCTCGACGACCAGCAGGATGCCCGGCTTGCCGTTGATGACGGCGTCGCCGATCAGCGGCTGGTAGCTCTCGACGACGTCGCCGATCTGGCCCAGCGTCACCTTCTTGCCCTGGGCGGCCTGGTCCTCCAACGGGATCTTGGCCAGGTCGGCCGGGCTCTGTACGGACAGCTGGTGGGCGACCTGGAGCCGCTGGTTCCCCAGCCCCGGCGCGCCCTGGCCGTCGAGGTACCCGCCCGCGCCGACGACGGCGCCGGTGGAGAACTGCAGCGCGCCGGAGTCCAGCGCGTCGGCGGTGGACCGCTCCACGTTGTCCAGGGTGACCTGCTGCGCCGCCATCTTCTTCGGGTCCACCTGGACCTGGAAGGTCTCCGGGCGCTGGTCCCAGATCGACACGTCCGCCACGCCGTCGACGTGCAGCAGCCGGGGCTTGACGTTCCAGTAGGCGAGCTGCGACAGCTCCATAGGCGTCAGCGGCTTGCCGTCAGGCCCGTTGCCGCTGGCGGTCATGCCGATCTGCACGACGCGTGCGGTCGCGGAGACCGGCGCGAGGATGACGGGCGGGCTGGCCCAGCGCGGCAGCGTCGGCCGGACGGTGGCCAACCGCTCCGCGACCAGCTGACGGGCCCGCAGCAGGTTCGTGTTCTGCGAGAACACCATGACGATCGAGGAGAGCTGCGGCACCGAGGTGGACCGCATCTGGCTCAGTCCCGGCATGCCGTTCATCGCCAGTTCGAGCGGCACGGTGACCAGCTGCTCCACGTCGGAGGTGGACAGCCCGAGGCTCTCGGTCTGGATCTCCACCTGCGGGGGAGCGAACTCGGGGAAGACGTCGAGCGGCGTACTGGGCATGGTCGCGATGCCGACCGTCATCAACGCGACGGCGGCCGCGACCACCAGAAAACGGAAGCTGAGGCTCCAGGCGACGATGGCGCGCATCACGCCGCCGTGCCCCTTCGCTGAACCGCGCATCATTCCTCCCCCACTCCGTACTCGGTCCCCAGCAGCTCGGCCGCGCCGACGACGACCACGGAGGTGCCGGCCTTCGGCCCCGCGCCGAGGACGACCGTGTCGCCGTCGTACCGCGCGATGGTGATGGCGTGGCGCGTGTAGGCGTGCCCGCCGTCCGGGACGTACACCCAGGGCACGCCGTCGGGGTCGTAGATCACGGCGGTGATGGGCACCTGCGTCTCACCGCCCGCCGCCGACGCGACGGTCACGGTCCGCACCCGCAGGCGCTGTTCCGCGAGCGGGGTGAGCACGACCTTCTGCACGTGCCCGTATCCGGGCAGCGCGGCGACGGAGCTCGGCAGCGGCGCGAGCGTCGCGGGCGTGTAGGAGGCGGGAGTCTGGTCCTTCGGCCCGCAGGCCGCGACCACGGGCAACCCCATGATCGCGGCGACCACGGCGGCGAGTACGCGCACCCGCGACATCAGGCTGCGCCTTCCCCGGGGGCGGGTGGCTGTGCAGGCGAGGTGCCATGCACCTCAGGGGCGCGGGGAACTGCGTGATCAGCCGCCCGGGGCGGACGGCCCTGCTCGTTCGGGGCTCTACCTGCGCGGGTGGCTTCTCGCGCCCCGGGGCGGAGCCCCTGATCGGCAGAGCCCCGCGCCCCTGGCCGTGCACCTTCCTGCGGGAGCGAACCTGACGCACCATCGGCGGCGCGCGCCGAGCCCAACGCTGTCGCGCTCCGGCCGAACTCCGGGGTGGCGGGCTCGCGCTCACTCGGCCCGCCGTCGTCGCTCGGGAAGAGCTCCGCCTCGTCCTCCTCCAGCGGGCCCTGGCCCGCGAACGCGGGGAGCAGGAAGAGCGTGACCACCGTGGCCGTCACCGCGCCGCCGATGAGGACGAAGGAGAGCGGGCGGATCAGCTCCAGGCCGGCTACGTCCCCGCGTACGGTGAACGGCACGACCATGAGGATCAGACCGACCGCCGAGGCGACCACCGGGAACGACGCCTCCCGTGCGGCGAGGCCCGCCGCGCCCGCGCGGCCGCCCAGCTCCAGTTCGCGGGTGCGGCGCAGCACCCGGATGCCGCCGCGCACGGCCAGCGCCAGCACGCCGAGGAAGCCGATCAGCGTTCCGGCCGTGAGCGTGCGGCCCGCCGCGTACGCCGTGAGTGCGCCGCCGGCCAGCGACAGCGGGAGCGAGGCGAGCAGCAGCCCGGCGCGCGGCCAGCTCCGCAGCGCCGCCTGGAACAGCAGCAGCGTGCCGAGCGCGCAGCCGATGGCGACGAGGATGATCACCAGAGCGGCGCCCTGCTGCTGTGCCAGGCCGCTGGAGACCTCGGCGTGGTAGCCGAGGGGGAGCGCGACGCCGCGCACGGCCGCCTGCACGCGGGAGACCGCAGTGTCCGCGTCGATGCCGTGGAGCTGGGCGGTGATGTCGAGGTAGCGGGAGGCCTGCTCGTGGTCGATCTCCGTCGGCGTGGGCGCGATGCTGACGGTGGCGACGTTCTTGAGCGCGACCTGGCCGCCGCTGGGGGTGTCCAGCATCAGGTTCTCGATGTCGCCGAGGTTCTCGCGGACCGCAGGGACGCTCCACACCGCGACGTCGAAGATCTGCTGCTGCTGGTAGTAGCTGCCGACGGGGATGCCGGAGATCAGGACCGCCGTCGCGCGGCGCACGTCGCCGGGTGAGAGGCCGTACTGGGCCGCCTTGTCCACGTTCGTGTCGATCAGGACGGAGGGCTCCTGCGTCGGCTCGTGAATCGTCGCGTCGCTGACGCCGCCGATGCCGTCGACGACGGAGCGCAGCCGCGTCGCGTCGGCGGTCAGCGTGGCCCAGTCCGTGCCGTAGAGACGGACCGTCAGGGGTGCGCCGTTGCCGGGGTCGGTGTTCGACGCCGGGGCCTTGGCGAGCGAGGTCTGTGCGTACGTCAGGAGCTGGTGGTGCAGCCCGGGGTAGTGGCCGAGCACCCGGGTGATCGCCGACGTCGTCGCGTCCAGGTTCGCGCCGCCCGAGACGGTGACCCAGGTCTGGGCCGAGTCCACGTTGACGATCTGGTCGCCGAGCAGGGCTTGGCCGATGTCGCTGGCCACCCCCGTCACGCCGGGGACGGTGCGCAGCTCGGCGCCGGCCGCCTCGGTGGTCTGCCGCATGGCGGGCAGTGAGGTGCCGGGAGCGGCGCTCCACTGCACCACCAGGTTCCGGTCCTGCGGTGTCGGGATCAGGGTGCCGCTGCCGAACTGCGGGATGATCGCCAGCGCGCCGAGCGCCAGCACGCCGGCCACCACGAGGGACGCGGCGCGACGCCGGGCGAACACCGCGGCCACGCTGTCGTAGGCGGCCTCGATCCAGCGTGCCACGGGAGGGACGGTGCGTCCTTCCGGCGCCCGGCGCAGCAGGAGGAGCGCGAGCGCGGGGGTGACCGTCAGGGCGACGGCGGTCGCCGCGACCATGGTCAGCACGTAGGTGAAGAGCATCGGCCGGGTGAGCGCGCCGCTGCTGCCCGGGACCAGCAGCAGCGGGACGGCGGCGAGCAGCAGCACCGCCAGCGCCCAGCCGAGCGGGCGGCGCACGCCCAGCAGCGCGTCGGTGATCGCGCCCGCGCGGCCGTCCCTGGTGTCCTGCCGGTCGCCGTCCGCTCCGTCCGTGCCTTCCGCTCCGTCCGTGTCGGCGTCGGCTTGGCCGCGTGGCCCGTCGAGGCCGCGCTGCACCGCGGCGATCGCGGAGACGGCGTCGTCCACGACGACGGCCAGGGCGACGGCGAGGCCGGCCAGGGTGAACCAGCTGAAGGTCGCGCTGCGCAGCTGCAGCACCCAGGCGGCGGTGATCAGCGGCAGCGTGATCGCGACCAGACCGACCAGGGCCACCCGCCAGGAGCGCCAGGCCAGCCCGAACCAGGCGACCAGCAGCACCAGCCCGGCCAGCGCCGCCCAGCCGAGGTTGCGCAGCATCGAGTCGAGGTAGTTCGCCGGCCGGTAGACGTCCGTGTCGACCTTCACACCGGACAAGCCGGGTGCCAGCTCCGCCATGGCCTGCCGCACCCCGCGGTCCACGGCGAGCGCGTCGGCGCCGGGGAACTTCTCGACGACCAGCAGGAAGCCGGTGCCGTCGGCGGACTGTGAGGTCAGCACCGCGTCGCCGCGCAGCAGCGGGTGGTCCTCGACGACCGTCGCCACGTCCCCGAGCTTCAGCTTGCTGACTCCGGTGTCGACCTCGACGGGGACCTTCGCCAGGTCCTGCGGGGTGGAGATCGGCAGCAGGTGCTGGATGGAGAGCCGCTGGTTGGGGGTGTCGATGAAGCCGTCCGCGCCGGGGGAGGAGGCCTCGACGAAGGAGAGCGGTGAGGTCCACATCGCGTCACCGGCGGTGTTGATCACCTGAGTGAGCGTCACGCCCTTGGCGTGCATCTTCGCCGGGTCGACAAGGACCTGGAGCTGTTGGTCGCGCTGTCCCCAGATGGTGACGTTGGCGACGCCGGGCACGGCCAGCAGCCGTGGCCGGATGCGCCAGCGGGCGAGGGTGGACAGGTTGATGGGGCTGATCCTGGTGGAGGAGATGCCGACCATCAGCGCGCGGGTCTCGGCGGAAAGCGGCTGCACCATGACGGGCGGGGTGCCGACGTTCACCACCGCCGGGCCCTGGGTGACGCGTTCCTGGACCAGCTGCCGGGCCTGGTAGATGTCGGTGCCGGGCTGGAAGGTCAGCTCGATGTCGGAGAGGCCGGGAATCGAACGGGAGCGCATGTGGTCGAGGAAGGCGATGCCGTTGAGCTCGTCCTCCATCGGCACGGTGATCAGCTGCTCGACCTCGTTCGTGGACAGCCCGACGGCCTCGGTCTGGACCTCCACCTGCGGCGGCATGAACTCGGGCAGCGTGTCCACCGCGGCGTGGCGCAGGGATCCGATGCCGAGCCCCATCAGTACGAGCGCGGCGACGACGACGGCGGCGGCGAGTCGGAGGCAGGAAGAGATCAGCCAACGCACGAGACGTTTCCCCCGTTCTTGGTTCCCCCATGGCCGGCTCCATCTGACGACCCGTCAGATGGAGCCGGCCATGGGTGCCCGGGACCCCTGATGGTGGGTGCCGTGTTGTGTCCCCCGGTATGAAAGTCGTCTAACACAACTACCCACGATCGGCCGAATGCGGAAAGTTCTCGCATGCGTGCGAGGCGGGGTCCCCTGATTGCGTGAAGATGACGTGAAGTGAGTGTGACACTACGGTCCGTGTCGTGCCAAGACACGGGGGCATATCGGCAAGGGAACAATCGTTGGACTGGTTCATGAGCCCAGAACTCCCGCCCGCCCGTCCGTTCGTGCTGATCAGCGCGGCCATGTCCGTCGACGGACACATCGACGACGCCACCGACGAGCGCCTGATGCTCTCCTCTCCCGAGGACTTCGACCGGGTCGACGCGCTCCGCGCCGAGAGCGACGCCATCCTCGTCGGCGCGGGCACGCTGCGTGCGGACGACCCCCGCCTGGAGGTTCGCGACGCCGCGCGCCGTGAGGCACGCGTGGCACGCGGCCTGACCGAGCATCCGCTGAAGGTGGCCCTGGCGGGGCACGGCGGTCTCTCCTCCGAGCTGCGCCTGTGGCGCAGCGGCGGGGCGAAGCTCGTCCTCGCTCCGGACGGGGCCGTCCCCGGGCTGCGCGCGTCACTGGGCTCGGCGGCCGAGGTCGTGGGGACGGGCGCCGAGTTCGACCCGGCGCGTGTGCTGGACGCGCTGGCAGCGCGGGGCGTGCGCCGGCTCATGGTCGAGGGCGGGGGCGCGGTCCAGTCCCTCTTCCTGACGGCGGGTCTGGTTGACGAGATCCAGCTGGCGGTCGCGCCGTTCTTCGTCGGCGAAGGATCCGCCCCGCGGTTCGCCCCGCCGACCGGAGCGGCGTTCCCGCAGAGCGCGACGCAGCGCATGACGCTGCTGGGCACGGAGACTCTGGGCGACATCGTGCTGCTGCGGTACGCCGCACGGCGGTCCGACGCTTCGCTGGTCACGCAGGCGGACGTCGGCTGGATGCGGGTCGCGATCGACCTCTCGCGCCAGTGCCCGCCGTCGGAGACGGCGTACTCGGTCGGCGCGGTCATCGTCGCCGCGGACGGCACGGAGATCGCGCGCGGCTTCTCGCGCGAGGGCGGCGACGACAAGGTGCACGCGGAGGAGTCCGCTCTGGGAAAGATCGACCCGGCCGACCCGCGCCTCCGCACGGCGACGATCTACTCCACGCTGGAGCCCTGCTCCGTCCGTGCCTCCCGCCCCTCCCCGTGCGCGGAACTGATCCGCGCGGCGGGCATCGGCCGCGTCGTCCTGGCCTGGCGCGAGCCGGCGCTGTTCGTGGCCGACTGCCAGGGGGTCGAACTGCTGGAAGCCGCGGGCGCGACGGTGCTCGAGACGCCCGCCCTGGCGGAAGAGGCCAGGGCCGTGAACGCGCACCTGGTCAGCTAGGGGCGTTGCACCACGCAGGGGCGCGGGGCGCTGCGGGCATGCGGCTCCGCCGCGTGGGCGCGACAAGCCACCCACGCAGGCAGAGCCCGGACGCGCAGGGCCATCCGTATGTCGGTGGTTGCTCGCGCAGTTCCTCGTGCCCCTGGGTCGTGCCACTACCTCACGGCGTGTTGATCATGCTTTCCGCCGCGTACACGAGGTAGCCCCAGAGCTCCTCCTCGTGTTCCGCGTCGAGTTCCAGCGCGTCCACCGCGTCGCGCATGTGGCGGAGCCAGGCGTCGTGTGCGGCGCGGTCGACCTTGAAGGGGGCGTGGCGCATGCGCAGGCGCGGGTGGCCGCGGCCCTCGCTGTAGGTGCGGGGGCCGCCCCAGTACTGCATGAGGAAGAGGGCGAGGCGCTCCTCCGCCGGGCCGAGGTCCTCCTCGGGGTACATCGGGCGGAGGAGGGGGTCCGCGGCCACGCCCTCGTAGAACCGGTGGACCAGGCGGCGGAAGGTCGGCTCGCCGCCGACCCGCTCGTAGAAGGTCTGGTTCTGCAGGGTTCCTCGCTTGATCTGGTCCACGCGCCCATCCTCTCAGACCGCGGAAGTCACGTGTCGTCCCAGCGGAAAAGCCGCAGCGAGACGACGCACAGCACCGCCGCGAGGGCCAGCAGCCCGCCGATCGTGGGCAGCGCCGCGTCCACGCCCTTGCCGCGGCTGAGGACGTCCTGCATGGCCGCCGCGAGGTGGTGCAGCGGCATCACCTGGGCGACGTCCTGCACCCAGCCGGGGGCGTAGTCGAGCGGGAAGAAGGAACCGGAGAGGAAGGCCATCGGCAGGACGATGAGCTGCGCCGCGCTCTGGGCGGCGTTCTCCGTCTTGGCGAAGGAGCCCGCGAGCAGGCCGATGGACATGAAGCAGAGCGAACCGCTGAGCACCAGCGGGACGGCGAGCCACCAGTCCCCGGTGAGCCGCAGGCCGTAGTACGGCAGGGTCGCCACGCCGAGGAAGACGGCGGTCTGCACCAGGGCGACCAGGAGCGTCACCGCCGTCGGCGCGGCGATCACCCCGGACAGGCCGACGGGAGCGAGCCGCAGCCGCCGCAGGATGCGCTTGCGACGCCAGGCGACCAGCGTCAGCGCCGCGGAGAAGGTGCCGGAGGTGGCGACGGCCCAGCCGAGCAGGCCGGGGGTGAGGTACTGGATCGGCTTGACGGACTGGTCCTCGACCTGAGCGGTGGTCAGCGTCCAGGCCGGCGGGCGGCCGGTCGCCTCCTGGTCGGTCTGTTGGACCACCACCTGGACCAGGCCCTGGACCGTCGCGGCGCGGGTCTGGTCGCCGGCCGAGAAGTGCAGCAGCAGCTGCCCGGAGCCGGTCTGCTGGAGCGCGCCGTCGTCCGTGCCGTCGCGGACCTTGCGCAGGGCGTCGGCGAGGTCGTCGTCGCGTCTGACCGTCAGCGTCCGGCCCAGCTCGGCCCGCTGGGCCGCGGTCATCGAGTCCAGCACACGGACCGGGCCCACCTGCAGCACGGTCGAGTGAGCCGTCGCGCCGCCCTTGAACAGGACGCCGAAGAGCAGCAGGAACATCAGCGGGAACAGCACCGTGAAGAACAGCCAGGTGCGGTCGCGCGAGTTGCTGACCAGCAGAGCCCGGGACAGGGAGAAGAAGGCTTTCATTCCCGGTACTCCCGTCCCGTCAGGTGCAGGAAGACGTCCTCCAGGGTGCCGCCGCGCACCTCCAGGCCGTTCAGCGCGCCGCGCTCGCCCAGCAGGGCGAGGACGGACGCGGGGGAGCGGGTGGCGAAGACCAGTGAGACACCGTCGTCCGTGGTCTGGGCGCCCTCGCCGAGCACGGTGCGGGCCTCGTCCACGGACAGCGCGCCGGACGGGACACTGATGCGGGTCGGCGCGTCCAGCTCCCGGATCAGGGCGGCGGGTGCGCCGGTGCGCAGCAGGCGACCGTGGTCCATGACGGCGACGCGGTCGCACAGGATCTCGGCCTCGTCGAGGTAGTGCGTGGTCAGCACGACCGTGCGGCCGTCGGCGTTGATCTCGCGCAGCAGGTCCCACAGGTTGCGCCGGGCCTGGGGATCCAAGCCCGTGGTCGGCTCGTCGAGGAAGACCAGCTCCGGCTCGTGGACCAGGGCGCAGGCGATGGAGAGCCGCTGCGCCTGGCCGCCGGAGAGCCTCTCGGCCTGCGTGCCGGCGAACTCGGCGAGCCCCACGCGGGCCAGCATCTCCTCGGCCCGGCGCAGGCCGACGCCGTAGAGGGAGGCGAAGGTCGCCAGCTGCTCACGGGCGGTCAGCCGCTCGAAGAAGGCGGAGGCCTGGAGCTGCACCCCGATGCGCGGCAGCAGCCGCGGGTTGCGCGGCCAGGGGCGTTCGCCGAGGAGGGTGGCGGTGCCCTCGTCGGGCTCGCGCAGGCCCTCCAGTATCTCCA
Organism: Streptacidiphilus melanogenes; assembly: GCF_000787835.1. Classification (GTDB taxonomy): domain Bacteria; phylum Actinomycetota; class Actinomycetes; order Streptomycetales; family Streptomycetaceae; genus Streptacidiphilus; species Streptacidiphilus melanogenes. Next base: position 15,356 of record NZ_BBPP01000006.1, on the reverse strand, counting down.
GGGTGGTGGTCTTGCCGGCCCCGTTGGGGCCGAGCAGACCGAAGAACTCGCCTCGTCGGACCGAGAGCGAGACCCCGTCGACGGCCTGCACCGCGCCGTAGCGCTTGCGCAGGCCGTCGGCGGTGATCGCCGCGTCGTCGTCCCCTGTCACCGTTCCCCCCCCGTTCGGTGTCCGGGTCGTCGCCTGCCGGTCGGTTCCGGCTCAGGCGCAGTGGACCGTGATGGTGGTCCACGCGCCGACGTGGATCCGGTCGCCGTTCTTGAGCTCGACCGGGGTGAACGCCGGCAGCGGGTCCGCGCTGCCGTTCAGCGAGGTGCCGTTGGTGGAGTCCTGGTCGATGACGACCCAGCCGCCGTTCGGCTGCTCCTGGAGCAGGGCGTGGTTGTGCGAGGCCCCGGGGTCCTCCGGGGCGATGGACAGGTCGATCTCCGGGACGGTGCCGCGCTGGTGGCTGCGGCGGCCGATGCGGAGCTGGCCCTGACCGGTCATCGGGACCCGGCGCTCCGGGGAGTACGGCGGGAAGTAGAGCCCGGCGGCGTCAGGACCGCTGCGGTTCATCATGTCCTGGAAGTAGTCCCGGTCGGCGCTGACCACCGCGATCCAGGTACCCCGGTAGCCCGGCGCGCCCTGCTGCGGCGCCTGCCCCATGGAGCCCGACGGCGGACCGAAGGGGTCCAGACCCGGCGCGCCGCCGCCGTCCGGCCCGGCCGGGGTCGGCGGCGCGAGGACGTACTCGGTGTTGCCGCCGTTGGTGTCCCCGGTGATGTACGCGCCGTAGCCGCCGTTGGTGACCGGCCCGGAGACGGGCTCGGCGAGGCCGGGCTGCTGGACCGGCGCCTGCGGCGGACCCGACTGCAGAGGCTGCTGCAACGGCTGCTGCTGCGCGGGCGACTGCTGGAAGGGCGGCTGCTGCTGGAAGGGCTGCTGCTGGAAGGGCTGCTGCTGCGCGGGCGACTGCTGGAACGGCTGCTGGAACGGGTGCTGCACGGACTGCTGCGCGGGCTGCTGGAACGGCTGTCCCATCGGGGACGGCCCGCCCGGGACCGGAGCGGGGCTCGGCGCAGCCCCCTGCTGCGCCAGGTCCCAGTCGTAGCCGCACTCCTCGCAGTAGCGACCGGTGCGCGGCGTGGTGCAGATCGGGCAGACCGGCAGACCGGCCGTCGGCGTCGCAGGTGCGGGCGCGGACGGCGCGGGCTGCTGCCACGGCTGGCCCGCGCCCGGCTGCTGCGGCTGCGGGGCGGCCGGCTGCCCGGTCATGGGTGTCCCGCAGTAGTCGCAGTAGTCCGTGGTCTGCGAGGTGTGGCCGTTCGGGCAGATCGGCATCGTGCAAGCCCCCCTCGGGCTGGCTAGGCGGTCGGCAGCGCGTTCGAAGCGGCGGGGCGGGGCCCCGCTACTTCTTCACCCTGACAGTCTTCGTGGAGCGGGTTTCGAGCGTCATCGAGTCCTCCTCGCTCACGTTCTTACGGAAGCGAACGGTACCTTCCTTCGCGTCGACCACGTCGACCACCTTCGACAGCAGTTTGAAGGTGTCCTCGTTGCCCGACTCGGCCGCGAGCTGAACTGCCTTGCCCAGCTTGGCCGTCGCCGTGTCGAGGTCGCCGCGGCGGTGGGCGTCGAGACCCTCCTGGATGGCGCCGGCGAGCTCCGCCTGGCCGGTGTAGTGCGCGACCTGCGGGTTGATCTTGGTCGAAGCGTTGAGGTCGTCCGTCCAGACCGCCTTGACCAGACCCTGCGAGAGCACCTCGGAGGTCCCGTCCGGCTGCGGCACGACCAGGCTGATCCGGCCGGCCAGCATCTCGTCGCCGACGCCCGCCGGCGGCACCTCGATGCAGACGTGGTAGTCGCGGCTCTCGTCGCCCCAGGAGCCGGTCGGGTAGTCCCCCGCGCGCGGACCCGCGTCGACGCGGCGGCCGCTCAGGTCCTCGACGACCGGGGCGACCTGCTTGACGAACTTCACCGAGGCGTTGGCCGGCGTCCACACGCGCAGCGCGACGTCGGCGACGGCCTTGCCCATGGCCTTCTCCATCATCGCCCGGAAGTCCTCGGCGAGGCCCGAGGGGTCGGCGACGATGTCGACGCTGCCGAGCAGGGCGGAGGAGATCCGGCGCAGCTCGGCGACCTCCCAGTCGGTCCCGACGCCGCGGCAGTCCGCGGTGAAGCGGCCCTGGACCCGGTCGAGGGTGTGCTGGAGCTGGTCCGGGCGCTCGTGCTCGTTGCGGCCGTCGGTCAGCAGGATCGCGTGGCGGATGGAGATGTCGGGGCGGGTGGAGAAGATCTGGTCGGCCTTGGTCAGCCAGGTGCCGATGGCGGTCCCGCCGCCCGGGGTGAGCCGTCGCAGCGACTGCTTGGCCTCCTCACGGGTGCCCGGGGAGGAGATCGCGAGCTGCCCTGCGCCCGGGTAGACCTCCTTGGCCTCGTGCGTGCCCGCGACCACGGCGAAGGCGACGCCGTCGCGCACCGAGTCGATCGCGACGGCGGTGGCCTCACGCGCGTTGCGGATCTTGGTGGGCGGGTAGTCCATCGAGCCCGAGCAGTCGACGGCGATGACCACGGCCGCGTCCGGGCCGTCCAGCGAGCTGCCGTAGCCCGCGGCCGGGAGCGCCGCGCTGGTGCCGCCGCCGGTCGCGGTGACCGTGACGATCGCGTTGACCTCGTTCGCCCCCTGCGCGAGGTACGCGTTCTGGAAGATGTCGACGGAGAACTGCGGGAAGTTGGACTTGGTGAGCTTGGCCATGGGTCAGCTCTCCCCCTCGCGTAGCTGAAGTGTGGGTGAATCGAGGCTGTCGCCGACGAGAGTGGGCGGGTGGTTCGGCATGGTCGGCTCGTGCGGCTCGATGCCATCGACCGGCAGCAGGGCGACGGTGACGTTGTCGTGCCCGCCACGGTCGCAGGCGTAACGCGCGAGCGTCTGCGCGGCGTGCAGCGGCTTGGTACGGGCGTCCGCCGGGACGACGGCCGCGAGGTCGGCGGCGGCCTCGGCGTAGTTCCACAGGCCGTCGGTGCAGATCAGCACGGTGCCCGGGGCGTCCGGGGTGAAGGTGAGGGTGTGCGGCTCGACCTCGATCGCGTCCGCGCCGAGCCAGCCGGTGATGGCGTGCGCGCGGGCATCGGCGAAGGCCTCCGCCTCCGACATGAGCCCTGCCTCGACCATCCGGGTCGCCCAGGAGTCGTCCACGGTCAGCCGGCGCGAGCCGGAGCGGTCGTCGGGGAACCAGTAGGCCCGGCTGTCGCCGACCCATCCGACGGTGACCCGTCCCTCCGTCAGCACCGCACTGACGATGGTGCAGGCGGGTGCGTTGCGGCTGGGCTCGCGCTCGAACTCGTCCGCCAGCTCGTCCACGCGATTGGCCGCGGTCATGATCGCTTCGGTCATCGCGGTCTCCGGCTCCACGCCGGACTCCAGGGCCTCCAGCAGCGCCTCGCTGGCGCTGTCCGCGGCGGCCTGCGAGGCGTCGTCCGGGCGGGTCGCCGAGGAGACGCCGTCGCAGACCACGGCGACCACGGCGGAGCCGCCGTCGGGTCGCGAGGTCGCCGCGACGGCGAAGGCGTCCTCGTTCCGGTGGTGCCGGTGCCCGCGGTCGCTCACCCCGCAGACGCCGTTCAGCGACCGCTCCTGATGATCCCTCGGCCGTGGCTGCGCGAGGCCGCAGGCCTCGCAGTACCCGTCGGTGTCGATCCGCTGGGCGCCGCAGCCGACGCAGACCCGGGCATCCCCGGCCGGCACACTGCTCCACGGATCCGGCGCACCGGCTCCGGAGACCTCCGGCTCCTCCACCTCGGTGGCGAGCACCGGCGCGGCCAGCACGAAGTCCCCGGTGGCACCCGAGGGCACCGGCGCAGCAGCGGCGCCGACAGCGCCGAAGGCCGCGTCGTAGCCGCCGCCGGCGTCCGGCTCCCCGGCTGCGCCGGGCAGACCTCCCCCGGTCGGGCCGAGGCCGCCAGTGCCGGGCATCGCGCCGTATGCGCCGTCAGCTCCCTTTCCCGCGGCTGCGGGCAGACCTCCGCCCGTCGCGCCGTCGTGGGCGGCTGTGCCGCGCGATCCGGCTGCGCCGGGTGCCGCGTCGTAGCCGCCGTCAGCGCCGGTCCCCCCGGCTGCGCCGGATGTGCCGGACGGCAGGGGGGAGTCGTCGGGGGTGGTGGCGTGATGGGTCGCGGAGAAGCCGCTCGGGGCGGGTGCCGTCGCGCGCGGGTCCGTGCCGGAGGCGCGGGCGGTGGAGAGGTCGATGCCGCACTCTTCGCAGTAGCGGTCCGACTCTGCCACCGGCTGGGCGCAGTTGGGGCAGGAGAGGGTCAGTTGGTCCATGGTTTCGCTCACACCCAGGTCCTCGGGCGCGTGCGGTTGGCCCGCTCGACCCATGCGATCCGTTGTTCGGGGCTCTCGGCCAGTCGGGCCAGCTTGCGGTAGGAGTCCTCCAGCGCGAAGCGCAGTGCGCGCTCCTCCGCGGGGTTGCCCAGCAGGGTGATCGGGGCCGCCGCGCCGGTGACGTCGGGACGGCCCGCCAGGACCCAGCCGAGTGCCTTGCCGAGGACCTCGACCGAAAGCTCCTCGCGGCGGCGCGCGTCCAGACCCAGCCCGCCCAGCTGCTGCGAGGCCGCGTCGAGGTCGATCCGCAGCGGCTCCTGCGGCGCCCGCTCGCGCAGCCGCGCGCGGACCGAGGCGACGCGGGCCGCGACGTAGTGCGTGGACGCCTCGGGCACGGACTCCAGCGCGGCCACCGCGCCGGGCCGGTCGCCGGTGGCGAGCAGCACGCGGGCCAGGCTGAAGGCCGCGCTGACGTACGAGCGGTCGGTCGTCCACACCAGGCGGTAGAACTCCGCCGCGTCCTCGCGCTCGCCGAGAGCCTCCGCGCAGACGCCGAGGGCCAGCTTGGGCGCGGCCTCGCCGGGGAACGCGTCGTAGATCGCGTCGAAGGACTCCGCCGCCGCGCGCAGCGCCGCACCCGCCTCGGGGCCGCCGGGAACCGCGGACGCGGCGAGCGCCGCCAGGCCGCGGTACCAGACGACCCGCCAGTCGTCGGAGGCGTCGGTGCCCAGCTGGGTCAGCGCCTCCTGCACGGCGACCAGGTCGCCCTTCTCGATCAGCGCGCGCAGCCCGCGCAGCCGCAGCTCCACGGAGTTGACGGGCGCGGTGCCCAGGGCCGTCAGCACCTCGTCGGGCGAGGTCGCCATCAGCGAGGCGAGGAAGCCGGCGTTCGGGTCGCCCGGGTCGATCCGCGGGACGGGGAGGGCCAGCGCCGCAGCCCGGGTGTCCAGCGGCAGCACCCTGGGGACGGTGACGGTGCCGTTCGGCACCGCGATGACGGGGTTGCCGGGCGAGGCCGCCGCGGCCTGCCGGCGGCGTCCGCCGCGGGTGGACGCGGGCGGCTCCTCCAGCTCACCGTGGAGCAACTCGGTGTCGACCACCCGCAGTTCAGGACCGAACAGGGTGGACAGCGCCGGGCGCGGCCGCGCGTCCTGCAGGGCCAGCACCTCGCGCAGCACGCCGGTGAGCTGCTCGGCCATCTCCTGCGCCGAGGAGAAGCGGCGGCCCGCGTCGGGGTCGGTCGCGCGGACCAGCAGCCGGTAGTAGGACTCGTACCGGTTGAAGACCTCGACCTCCTCCGGGCCGGGCAGCGAGTCCCGGTAGACCGTGGAGTAGCCCTGGAAGTCGAAGGTCATCACCGCGAGCGCGCGGGCCACGGTGTAGAGGTCGGAGGCGGGGGAGACGCCCTCGGTGGCGATCTCGGGGGCCTGGTAGCCGATGGTCCCGAAGATCGCGCCGTCGTCGTCCTGGCGGCGCACCGCGCCCATGTCGATGATCTTCAGCTGGTCCTCGGACTGGATCACGTTGTCCAGCTTGAAGTCGCAGTAGATCAGGCCGCGCTGGTGCAGGTAGCCCAGGGCCGGCAGTGCCTCCAGCGCGTAGGCGATGGCCTGCTCGACCGCCAGCGGCTCGCGCTTGCCGTCCGGCATCCGACGCTCGTCGGCGATGTCCTTGAGGGACTTGCCGCCGACGTAGTCCATGACGATGTAGCCGTCCCGGGTGCCCTTGCGCGGGTCCGGGTGCTCGACGAAGTTGATGATGCGGACGATGTTGGGGTGGTCGACCTCGGCCAGGTAGCGGCGCTCGGCGATGGCGACCGCCAGGGCCTCCTCGTCGCCGGTGTCCAGCAGGCCCTTGAGCACGATCCACTTGTCGTTGACGCGCCGGTCGACGCCGAGGTAGATCCAGCCCAGACCGCCGTGGGCCAGGCAGCCGACCACCTCGTACTGGCCGCCGACCAGGTCGCCGGGGAAGAGCTTGGGCGTGAAGGAGTACGCGGAGCCGCACTTGGTGCAGAAGCCCTCGGTGCGGCCCGGCACGCCGTTCTTGGACCGGCCGACCGGCGACTCGCACTTGCTGCAGTACCGCTTGCGCTCGGCCACCTCGGGGTTGGCCAGCACCTTGGAGCGCGGGTCCTCCTTCGGGATCGGCGGCACGGTCACCAGGCCCGCGCCGAGCGCGCCGCGCTGGCTGCGGCTGCCGCGGCTGCTGGTGCGCACCGAGACCGAGCCGCTGCGGCCCGTCCGCGAGGAGCGCGAACGCCCGGACATGGTCCGGGAGCTGCGGGAGGTGGAGGTGGACCGGGAGGTGGAGCCGCTGCCGACGCCGTGCTGCGCCGGGATGGACGCGGACGGCAGCGGCGCGAGCCCGCACTCGGTGCAGTAGCCGTCGGCGTCGATGACACCGGTGCCGGTGCAGTCGGGGCGCGCGCACGGCGCGCCCGGTCCGGTGGGCGCAGCGCCCGACGTATGCGTGCCGGAGGCGTGCGCGCCGGACGTCTGTCCGCCCGCCTGCCCGGTGCCGGTGCGCGCCGCAGTCTGGAGCGGCGCGAGCCCGCACTCGGTGCAGTAGCCGTCCGCGTCGATGACACCCGTGCCGGTGCAGTCCGGCCGTGTGCACGGTACCGCGTTCATCCCCGCCATCCCCCTGCGGCCGGTGCCGCAAAAGTCGTCAGTTGCTGTGCCTTGGTCGTGGCCTTGGTCATGCTTCGGGTCGTGCGCTGTCTCATGATGCTTCCCCCTGTCGGAGCTCAGGCACCGTAGGGGCGTCCGTCGACCGGGCCGGCGGCCTGTTGCTGCTGGACCGCCCGCAGTCCCTGCTGGTAGCGCAGGACCGCGTGGTCCGCCGCGCGCAGGTCGCAGGGGGCGCTCCAGAGCATCCGCCGGGCCAGGTCGTAACGCTCGATCAGCTCCGGGTCCTCGGCGACGCCGAGTCGCGCCGCCATGGCTTTGTACGCGTCCAGCCGCCCGCGCAGTTCCGCGCGGACCGCCAGGGGAGCGGTCACCGAGGTCAGCGACTCCCGGGCCCGCTCCAACTCCCGCTCGGACGCGGCCTCCAGGGTGTCCAGCAGCGGACCGAGCATCGACCAGCGGCCGTGCCGGCGCAGCTGCTCGGCCTGGGCGAGCCGCTCGCGCATCGCGCTGGCCGGTCCGGGCACGGTCGGCACCTCGGTGGCCGCGATCTTCGCCAGCACCTCGCCGCGCGCCCGGCGGGCCTCGGCCAGGGTGGCGTCGGCGCGGGCCAGTGTCTCGCCGACGCGTTCCAGCCGCTCGTCGGCGTCGTCGCGCAGCCGCACCAGGTCGGTCAGTTCGAGGCGGATGTCCTCCACCGCGCGTTCGGCGCGGTCGTAGCGGGCGGTCTCCACCGAGCCGCCCACGGGCGTCCGACCGGGCGCGGACGCGCCGACGGGTCGCCGGGTCCAGAACAGCAGCGGGTCGGAGACCACCTCGCCGCGCAGCGCGGCGAGCTCCTTGCCGAGCTCCTCCAGTGCGTCGCCGGCCGGGTGTTCGCCCGGCAGGACGCCGACGGAACGGGCCAGCGCCTGCACCCGGCCGAGCTCGGCCAGCAACAGGTCGATGCGGGCCGGCAGTGCCGACCAGACCGCGTCCGCCGCCGAGGCGACGTCCATGATCCGTGCGTACCACTCGTTCATCCGGTCGACGAGGTCGCGCAGGCTCACCTGCTCGCTCAGCCGGGCGCCGCCGGTCAGCGACGGCGCGCCGCCGGGCAGTTGGTTGCCGGCGACGGTCACGCCCTTGCCGCGCAGCAGCTCGGTCAGCTCGATCAGCTCGGACTGGGTGGGTCTGCTGCGCCGCGAGCGCACCGCCCGGGCCGCGGCCAGTGCCTCGGAGTAGGTGTCGAAGAGGTTCCACATCAGCTGGAGCCCCGGCTCGGCCGCGCTCCACAGCTCGGCGGTGCGGCCGGTCAGCTGCGCGCCCTCCAGCAGACGTCGGCCCGGGTGGTCCTGCAAGGCCAGCAGGGAGGATTCGACGGCCTCGCGCTCGTCGCCGAGCCCCTTGAGGGTACGGTCCACCTCCTCGCGGGTCATCACGGGACCGTAGGGTCCGGTCAACGCCATGCTTGCTTGTCTCCCTGGTGGTCGTGCCGACAGTCAGACTGTCAGATCCGGGTCCGGGGAGGATCCCCGGGGGCGGACCTTGGTGCAACCTTGACGCGGTGGCGCGGTCAGCCCGTGTAGTGGGCGGCGGGTGGGGCGCTGTTCTGTCCGGTGATGGGCTTGATCCACTTTCCGTAGCTCTGCTGCCACGCGCCGCCGCCGATGTAGGACTGCAGCACCGCGTTGATCCGCGCGACCAGGTCGTGCGAGCCGAGCTTGACCGCGACCGCGTAGTACTCGGTGTCCAGCGTCCCCGGCACGATCCGCAGCGACTTGTCCTGCGCGTTGAGGCCGGCGGCGAGCGCGCCGTCGGTGATGGTCGCGTCCACCTGGCCGAGCTGCATCAGCACCAGGCAGTCCAGCTGGTTCTCGACCGGGACCTCCTGCGACTTGTAGGCGCTGCCCTGCAGCAGGCCCTCGGCCGTGGAGCCCTTGGCGGTGCAGATCCGCTGGCCCTTGATGCTCGAGTTCAGGCCGGTGACCTTGGAGTCCTTCGGCACCAGGATCTGCTGGCCGGTCTCGAAGTAGTCGGCGGAGAAGGAGACCTGCTTCTCCCGCGCGCAGTTGTGGGTGAAGGTGCGCACCACGACGTCCACCAGGCCGTTCTGAAGCGCGGGGATGCGCTGGTCGGTGGGGACGGCCAGCAGGGTCACCTTGTTCGGGTCGCCCAGGATCGCCGCGGCCAGCGCGTGCACCAGGTCGATGTCGAAGCCCTGGACGTCACCGCTGTTCGGGTCGCGGAAGCCCCACAGGTAGCTGTTGGTGTCGATGCCCGCGACGAGCTTGCCGCGCCGGATGATGCGCTGCACGTCCAGCCCGCCGTCCGAGGTGCTCGGCGAGGCGGTCGCCAGCGGGTCGCAGCTGTTGTCGTCCTCCGGCGCGCCGGCGATCCGGATCGACGCCGTGTGGTCCGGCGCGGAGTTGGTCTCCGCCGCCGAGCTGCCGGCGAACGCGAAGCCTCCGAGCAGCAGGGCGGACGTCACCGCCCACACGCCCGGTCGCAGCGCCGGCCGCAGCAGTCTCTGGAACGTCTTGTTCACTGCTCTCCCCCTACCGGTACTCGGCCACACGCCGGTTGACGCCCATCACCACGCCGGCCGCGGCGAGCACGGTCAGCACGCCCGAGCCGGGCGCGAGCAGGGAGGTGGCGCTGCGGCCGCTGTCGGCGAGGTTGGTGAACTGGCTCTGTTCGTGTGCGGCGGCCGTGTCCAGGCTGCCCTTGAGCGAGGTGAAGGCGGCGTTGACGGTGCCGCCGCCGCTGCCGATGGTGTCGCTCACGGCGGCGTCGTAGTCGCCGCTCTGGTTGGCGCCGTGGGCGGTGTCGTGCCGCGACTGCCAGCTGTGGAAGGACGCGACGGCGGCGATCACCGCCTGCTGGGCGGTGGCGTCGCCGGAGGTCTTCGACTGCGCCTGGGCGAGGTAGCCGCCCGGGCCCGCGAGCTTGACGCTGTCGGTGTCCCAGGCCTTCTCGTAGGCGGTGGTCGAGCCGCGGGCCACCAGGTTGAGGTTCTCCGCGGCGCGGCACTTGAGTGCCTCGATCTCGGCCTGGTTCAGCATCTGCAGCGGCGCGGCGCCCTTGGCGTCGCTGTCCGCGAGGTAGGAGGACGAGAGGGTCTGACCGACCGCCAGCCAGAGCAGCGCGACGGTCGCGCAGGCGGTCGCGAACATCATGCCGAGGTTGAACACCCGGTTGGTACTGCGGAACAGCCGGATCTGCGCCCGCACCAGCACGACCAGCAGGATGACGCCGAGCCCGACAGCGGCCCATGGCAGCGAGCGGGCGTCGGCGTAGTCGCTGTTCAGGCGCGCCGTCTCGGCCTGGTAGAGGTTCTGGGCCTCGGTCAGCATCTGGTTCTGCATCTGCCCGGAGGCGTAGCGCAGGTAGGCGCCACCGAGCGGGATGCCCTGCCGGTCGTCGGCCTTGGCGGTCTCGACCAGGCCCGCGTAGACCGGGAGCTCCGCGTTGAGCTTGGTGATCCACTGCTGGCCCGGGTCGCCCGAGCCGCTCTGCGCCGCCGCCTTGGTCAGCAGCTGCGAGGCCGTGGCGATGTCGTCGGTGTACTGCGCGCGAACGGCCGCCGTCTCCTGGCCGGCCTGGAGGAAGCCGGTGGCGGCGGTGGTGTCCGCGTCCGCGAGGGAGCGGAAGATCTGCGCGGCGTCGTTGCTGAGCGGCTGGCTGTGGTTGACCACGTTGTCGGCCGCGGCGGAGCGCGAGCTGACCTGCCAGACGGTCAGTACACCGAAGAGCAGCGCCAGCAGGGCCAACAGGGCCGCGCCGGTCTGCAGCCGCCGTGGCGGAGTGGCCGTCAGCCGGGCGGTCAGGCCGCTGCCCGCCCCCGGTCCGTCCTGCCGTCCGCGCTGCGATGGCATGGTCGATCGCGGCCCGGCCGGTTGCGTGGTCGCCGGTCGTGTCGCCGGTGTCGCCATGCTGCGCGCCCCTTCCCCCGTCTCGTTTCGTCGCAAGAAGTATGGCCGCCCTTGAGGACGAGTCACACCAGAGTTGCGCCGATCTTGAGGATTCGCGGCAGAGCTGTGACACAAACGGTGACCGATCGTGTGCGGAATTGGCATGACCGATGTACACAACTTGCCGACATCTCCGACACTTCTCGTTCACCCTGTCCATGTCCGGCGTTCCTGGCTCTGATTCTGTGAATCCGCTTGGAACCTCGACCGTCTCCCTCGGCCGATCGCGACCAGTGCGGTCCAGTGCGGGAGATGGGGAACCGTGAGTGGAGCCAGATTCCTGATCGCCACCGGCACCGACCGGGAGAGCGGCAGCGAGTCGCCGTGGTTCGGGTGGCGCCTGCTCAGCGCCAACAACCGCGAGTTGGGGCGCAGCGCCACGTTCTTCCCACGGCGCGAGGACTGCGAGGCGGCCGTGCTCCACCTGCGCGCCAACCTCGACCGCGCCGTGCCCGTGGTCCACGTGGTACGGCCCGACTCGCTGTGGCGCTGGCGCCTCGAGATCGACGGCACCGAGGCGGCCCGGTCCGGGCGCGCCTACCACCGGCTGCGCGAATGCCGCTACAGCCTGGCGCACTTCCACACCGGGGTGAGCCTGGCCGACGCCGCGCCGCACGCGCTGCCCGAACAGCGCTCCTCCGTCCGCCGCACGGGCGGCGGACGCGCGCCGGGCGACCTCTCCCGGGCGGTGGCCCGATGAGCGCCCCTGCTCCCGTCCGCGCCGCCGGCGGCCGACCCGCCGGCCGCCGGCCCGTCGCGCGCGTGGGGCTCTCGGACCAGGTCTTCCGTGGCGGACTGCGGGTCAGCGGCGGCGCGGTCCTGCTGGTGATGCTCGCCGTCGGCAGTTTTCTGGCCTACCAGGCCGCGCACGCCCTGCGGGTCGGCGGCTTCGCATTCCTGACGACCCAGAGCTGGGAGCCGGACGCCGGCCGCGGCCACTTCGGCATCGCCGCCGTGCTGACCGGCACGGTCCTGATCGGCGTGCTCGCGGTCTCGCTGGCGCTGCCGATGGCCCTGTGTGCGGCGCTCTACATCTCCGAGTACGCGCCGCGCCGCCTGCGGCAGACGCTGATCGCCCTGGTGGACCTGATGGCCGCGGTGCCGAGCGTGGTCTACGGCCTGTGGGGCTTCTTCTTCCTGGAGCAGCGGATGACCGGCCTGGCCCGCTGGATCTCCACCTACTTCGGCTGGATCCCGGTGTTCAGGGTCGACGGCGCCGATCCGCACGACCCGCTCGCGCCCGTCGCCGCCTACACCTCCTCGACCTTCATCGCGGGCACGGTCGTCGCCTTCATGATCACGCCGATCATGTGCTCGGTCATGCGGGAGGTCTTCGGCCAGGCCCCGGCGGGCGAACGCGAGGGCGCCTACGCGCTCGGCGCGACCCGCTGGGGCATGATCCGCTCCGTCGTGCTGCCCTACGGACGCGGCGGGATCATCGGCGGCACCATGCTCGGCCTCGGCCGGGCCCTGGGCGAGACCATCACCGTCTACATGATCATCTCGATGGTCTTCGCGATCCAGCCGCACGTGCTGCAGAGCGGCGCCAGCACCGTCTCCGCACTCATCGCCCTGCACTACGGCGACTCCTCGCCGTTCGGCGTCTCCGCGCTCATGGCCGCCGGGCTCGCCCTGTTCCTGATGACCCTGGCGGTCAACTTCGCGGCCTCGGCCGTGGTCGCCCGCAGCCGCTCCGGAGCCGCCTCATGACCACCTCCGCGACCTCGTCCGGGACGTCCTCCACGCCGGAGACGCCGGCGCCGGCCCCTGCGCAGACGCAGGCGCGGACCACCGTCGTGGTCCGCGGCCCGCTGCCGCCAGGTGCGCCACGCCGGCAGCGGCGTCGGCCCGGCGCCGCCAAGCCCGCCGATCGCTACGCCGTCATCGGCGCGCTCGCCGGATCCGTCGGGCTCACCACCCTGCTCTTCCACTACCTGCTGCCGTTCGACGGCCCACTGGGCTTCGTCGTCACCGCGTGGCTGTGCTTCCTCGGCCTCTACGCGCTGCTGGTCGCCCAGGAGGAGAGCGGCCTCGCGGTCCGCGACCGCCTCGCGGCCGCGGTCGTGCACAGTGTCGCCGCGCTGGTGCTGGCGGCCCTGGTGCTCGTCATCGGCTACGTCGCCGTCCGCAGCTGGGACGCCCTGCCGCACGGCAACTTCTACACGCAGGACATGTCCGACGCGGACTCGCTCGCGCCCCTCACCACCGGCGGCGTGCTGCACGCGGTGATCGGCTCGCTGGAGCAGATCGGCATCGCGCTCGCCATCACGGTCCCGCTGGGCATCGGCACGGCCGTGTTCCTGTCGGAGGTCCCCGGCGCGTTCAGCCGCTTCGTGCGCACCCTCACCGAGGCGATGACCGCCTTGCCGTCGGTCCTGGCCGGCCTCTTCATCTACGCCGTCTTCGTGCTGGTCCTCGGCTGGGGCCGCAGCGGCTTCGCCGCGGGCTGTGCGCTCTCGGTGATGATGCTGCCGATCATCATCCGCGCGGCGGACGTGGTGCTGCGGCTGGTGCCCGCGTCCCTCAAGGAGGCCTCCTACGCCCTCGGCGCGGGCCGGCTGCGGACGGTCCTCGGGGTCGTCCTGCCGACCGCCCGTTCCGGGCTGATGACCGCGGTCATCCTCGGCACCGCACGCGGCATCGGCGAGACCTCGCCGGTGCTGCTGACCGCGGGCTACAACAAGGCGTTCAACGCGGACCCCTTCAGCGGCCCGCAGGTCTCCCTGCCGCTGCTGGTCTTCACCCTGGTGCGGCTGCCCTCGCAGGCACAGATCGCCCGCGGCTTCGGCGCGGCGGCGGTCCTGCTGGGCCTGGTGGTCCTGCTCTTCGTACTGGCGCGCGTGGTCGGCGGCCGCCCCGCGGGCGTCCTGAACGCCCGCCAACAACGGCGCCGCGCAGCGGCGTCGACGCGACTTGCGCTCAGATTCGCACACACGGCCGGTGGCAACCAGGGGCGCGGGGAACTGCGCGAGAGCCGCCGGCGAGCGGACGGCCCTGCGCGTCCGGGTCTCCCTCTGCGTGGGTGGCTTGTCGCGCAGTTCCCCGCGCCCCTGGAAGTCGCAACATCCCCTGCGTCCAAAGCCTCCCCCTCCGACAGAAGGGATGCCGGCGTGCGTCGCCGACTCCTCGCGCTGCTGCGCGGCGCCGCCGCGGTCACCGCGCTTGCCCTGGTGCTGGTCTGGGGCGCAGCCCCGCGCGCCCTCGCCAGTGACTACGTGCCGATCTCCGGGGCCGGCTCCACCTGGAGCAGCAACGCGATGGACGCCTGGGCCACCAACGTCAAGCAGTACGGCATGCAGATCAACTTCGACGCCACCGGCTCCTCCGACGGCCGCGCGAAGTTCAAGAACGGCGCGGTGGACTTCGCCGTCTCCGAGATCCCGTACGGCATCACCGACCAGGGCGTCTACGAGGCCCCGCCGCCGCGCCACTTCGCCTACATGCCGATCGTCGCCGGTGGCACCGCCTTCATGTACAACCTGAAGATCAACGGGCGCCGGGTCACCAACCTGCGCCTGTCCGGCGACACCATCGCCGGGATCTTCACGGGCACCATCACCAAGTGGAACGACCCGGCGATCGCCGCCGACAACCCGGAGCTCACGCTGCCCGCCCGGCCGATCGTTCCGGTCGTGCGGTCCGACGGGTCCGGCACCACCGCGCAGCTGACCACGTGGATGAGCCAGACCAACGAGGCGTCCAAGTGGAACGCCTACTGCGTCAGGGCGGGTCGCAGCTCGCCCTGCGGGGTCACCTCCTTCTACCCGGTCATCCCCGGCACCCCGTTCATCGCGCTGAGCGGCTCGCAGGGCGTCTCCGGCTTCGTCGCGCAGGACCAGAACGAGGGCTCGATCACCTACGTCGAGTACTCCTACGCGCTCAACACCGGCTTCCCGGTGGCCAAGATGCTGAACGCCTCGGGCTACTACGTCGAGCCGACCGCCCCGGCGGTCGCGGTCGGGCTGACCTCGGCGCAGATCAACTCCGACCTGACGCAGAAGCTCAACGGCGTCTACAACAGCCCGGACCGCCGCGCATACCCGCTGTCCAGCTACAGCTACATGATCCTGCCGACCGCGGTGGAGAGCGGGTTCAACACCGACAAGGGCCGCACCCTCGGCGCGTTCGCCTACTACTTCCTGTGCCAGGGACAACAGCAGGCTCCCGCGCTCGGCTACTCGCCGCTGCCGATCAACCTGGTGCAGGCCGGTCTGACCCAGATCCGCCGGGTGCCCGGGGTGCAGGCGCAGAACATCACCATCAAGAACTGCAACAACCCGACCTTCTCCTCGGACGGGAGCAACACGCTGGCCAAGACCGCGCCGTACCCGCCGGCTTGTGACAAGAAGGGCCCGACCCAGTGCAGCACCGGGACGGGCGGCGCGGGCGGCAGCGGGGGAGCCGGTGCCGGCGGCGGCTCCGGTGGGCCCGGCGGCAGCAGCGGCGCGGCGACCTCGGGCGGTGCGGGC
>NZ_BBPP01000007.1:87291-266089 GCF_000787835.1 Streptacidiphilus melanogenes | reverse complement strand
TTTTCTAGCTTAGCAGATCCGCCGGGCGGCTTTTCCGCTTCCCCGCTAGAAAGTGGGGTGTCGCTCGTTCGCGACCTCCGTTACGTTAGCGCATTTCCCGGAAATCCGGAAATCCGCCACCGCGCATCAATTCGCACGCCAAATAGAGCCCGCTTGGCTTCGGCAGACACCGATGCCTACGAGATCGATCAAGTGAGTGAATCAACTACGGGTGGTCACGTGTGGACTGGTGCGGCGGAGCGACGCTCCGTACGACGCATCTGTCCGATTCAGGCGACTCGACCAACATTAGCCCCTGCCTCGGGGCTCGTCAAACGCGAACGGGGGAGATGCGGGTCACATCTCCCCCGTTCGGGCGAATCTGCAGGTCAGAACCGCTGGTCAGTGCACCAGCTCGACCGCGGCGAGGTTGCGCTTGCCGCGGCGCAGGACGAGCCAGCGGCCGTGCAGGAGGTCGGCCGGCGCGGCCGTGGCCGCCTCGTCCTCGACCTTGGTGTTGTTGACGTACGCGCCGCCCTCGTTGATCGTGCGGCGGGCTGCCGAACGACTGGCCGAAAGGCCGGTTGCCACGAACAGGTCGACAAGTTCGCCGAGTTCACCCACTTGGGCGCTCGGAAGCTCGGCCACGGCGGCCGCGAGGGTGGGGGCGTCGAGCTCGCTGAGGTCGCCCTGGCCGAAAAGAGCCTTGGATGCTGCGACCGCGCGGTCGAGCTGGTCCTGGCCGTGGACGAGGACGGTGAGCTCCTCCGCGAGGGCACGCTGGGCGGCGCGCTTGAAGGGCGCCTCCTCCGTCATGCGCTCCAGCTCCTCGATCTCCTCGTGGGACTTGAAGCTGAAGATGCGCAGGAACTTGGAGATGTCGCGGTCGTCGGCGTTCAGCCAGAACTGGTAGAACGCGTACGGCGTGGTCAGCTCGGGGTCGAGCCACACCGTGCCGGACTCGGTCTTGCCGAACTTGGTGCCGTCGGCCTTGGTGATCAGCGGGGTGGCGAGCGCGTGGGCCGCGACGCCCTCGGCCTTGCGGATCAGGTCGGTGCCGGCAGTGAGATTGCCCCACTGGTCGCTGCCGCCGGTCTGCAGCATGCAACCGTGGCGGCGGTAGAGCTCAAGGAAGTCCATGCCCTGCAGGACCTGGTAGCTGAACTCGGTGTAGCTGATGCCGGCCTCGGAGTTGAGGCGTCGGGCGACGGCCTCCTTGGCGATCATGTTGTTGACGCGGAAGTACTTGCCCACGTCCCGCAGCAGGTTGATCGCCGACATGCCCGAGGTCCAGTCGAGGTTGTTGACCATCTCGGCGGCGTTCGGGCCGTCGAAGTCGAGGAAGCGCTCGATCTGGCCACGGAGCCGGCCGACCCATTCGGCGACCGTCTCGGGGTCGTTCAGGACGCGCTCGGCGGTCGGCTTGGGGTCGCCGATCAGGCCGGTGGCGCCGCCGACGAGGCCGAGGGGCTTGTTGCCGGCGAGCTGGATGCGCTTCATGGTGAGGATCTGCACCAGGTTGCCGAGGTGCAGGCTGACCGCGGTCGGGTCGAAGCCGCAATAGAAGGTGACCGGACCGTCCGCGAAAGCCTTGCGCAGTGCGTCCTCGTCGGTGGACAGGGCCAGCAGGCCGCGCCACTTCAGTTCGTCGACGATGTCGGTCACGGTCTCGTCTCTTCCTTGGGTCGTTCCGTCGGTCGCCCGAGGGCCTGGTCGGCTACAGCCTCCCCGACCGGGCCCCTTCTTGGCCAATCCGGTCCAGATTCAGAACGGGCCGGACTTTCACAGGCCGCTGGGCCAGGCGTAACTGCTCGGGACCTGGACGGAGGAGTCCTGGGCGGCGGTTCCGTAGACGATCGCGATCTCGTCATGGGCGTGGAAGACGAGCTGGGACGGGTCGCCCCCGGTCTGCTTTCCGTTGACGTAGACCTTGAGCGCGTGGGTCGCGTCGGCCTTGTCGCCGCCGACCTGCTGCGCGTTCAGCGGGACGCCCCACTCGGTCATGAACTGGCCGAGGTCGTAGTCCTTCACGACCGGCGACTCGATGTGCACGACACCGGTGGTGTCGTGGGTGTGCAGCGGGCTGATGGTCTGCGCGCCCTCGTTGATGCCGACCAGGGCCGGGACGGTCACCTTCTGGCCGTTCGCCCAGACGTCCAGGTGGATGTGGATGTGCTCGGCGGTGCCCTCGGCGTTGAGCATGGTGAGTCCGGCGGCCTTGACGGCGGCGTCGGTGTTCGCGGGTGCGACCCAGCTCGCCGAGGAGCCCGCAGCGGCGCCGGCGGCCGTGTGGTCGCTGCTGCCGACCGCGGCGACGATGCCGGCCACGGCTCCGGCGACGACGACGAGCGCACCGGCGCCGAGCAGGAGCTTGGTGCGGCGTTCGCGGGTGCGCTCGGCGGCCTGCATCTCGGCTATGCGGGCGCGGCGGTCAGCGGCTGCCTGCTTCTTGGACTGTCCGGCCATGGGGGCTGGCTCCCGTTTCGTCGAGGTCTGCTGGTGCCGACGATAAGGGAACGAACAGTTCAAATGCGAACCAATGTGATGGACGACTCGATCCGCACCGAACCTGTCACAATGCCGGACTTTCGCTGGTGGCGGGCCTGCGGCTTCGGTACACCGGTCTCGCCCGCAAGAGCGGTCCCTCGGCGCGAGAAAGGCGTCCTCACGTGACTCTAGGCAAGTTGAACTTGTTGGTCTGGATCTGGTTCGGACTGATGAGTGCGGCTTTCATGCCCCTGTGCCTGCTGGCGAGCCAGGTGCCAGGTCCGAACGCCGTGCACATCGTGCTCTATGTGTTCATCATCGGCGTGCTGTGGTGGGGCTCCTTCGGGTACGGGATGTACCTGTCGATGGCCGGCATGGGCGGCGGCGACAGACGGCTGCTGAAGCGCGGCATCCGTGGGACGGCCCGGATCCTCGCCGTGAAGGGGACCAACACCTACATCAACGGGCAGCCGGACCTCGGTTACGCCGGCCGTCGGGTCTACCGGTACACGCTGCACGTCGAGTTGCCGGGACGGCAGCCGTACGAGACGTACGTCAGCGTCGCCAGCCACCAGTTCCAGGAGGGCCAGACCGTCCAGGTGGCGGCCGCGCCGCACAACCACAAGCGGGTGGCGATCGACCCGGCCGCCAGCGCCACTGCCGCACAGGTGCAGCGCGAGGCCGCCAGGTGGCAGGCGCACGCGCAGCACAGGCCGCAGCAGCGTCCGGCTCCTCAGCGGAAGCTCCCGCAGCCCATGGTTCCGCAGGACGCGGTGCCCCAGGACGCGGTCCCGCGCCAGAGCAGGCACGAGGGCTCCGGGCACGGAGGGAAGGCCGGACACGGAGACGAGGGCGAGCGCCTGCGGCAGCTGTCCGAGCTGGGGCGGCTGCACAAGGAGGGTGTGCTGAGCGACGAGGAGTTCGCCACCGAGAAGGCGCGGATCCTGGGCTTCAGCTCCTGATCCCGGTCCCCACCTGCCTCCTCACCCGTCGGCCTCGGACCGTCCCGTTCCGCCGCTCGTCCGGGCTCGGCGCGGGACGTGGCGGCGGTAGGGGCTGACCGTCGGCTCGCCGTCGATCCAGAACCGGTAGGGGGTGTCCGCGGCCTGGGCGATGCCGGTGCGCGGCCCCTGGCGGATCAGCTCGGGGGCGGCCGGGGCGCCGGGCAGCAGTTGGAAGACGGAGCCCGGCAGGGGCTCGCCGTTCTGCTCGCGGGCGATGCCGAGAGCCTGGGTGAGCCGGGCCGGGCCCTGGGCGAGCTCGGTGTCGCGGCGGGCCGAGGGGCGGCGGTGCCGGGTCAGCTGCACGCCCTCGACGACCTCTCCCCCGCGCAGCAGCACGGCTCCGGCGGTGGTGCCGGGGCCGGTGACCACGTTCATGCAGTAGTGCATGCCGTAGGTGAAGTAGACATAGACGAAGCCGGGCGGCCCGAACATCACGGCGTTGCGGGCGGTGCGTCCGCGGTACGCGTGCGAGGCGGGGTCCTCCCCGCCGGTGTAGGCCTCGACCTCGGTGATCCGCACCGCGACGCGTCCGTCGGGCCGCTCGGTCACGAGGATCCGCCCGAGGAGGTCGGGCGCGACCGTCGGCGAGGGCCGGTCGAGGAAGCGCGGGTCCGCGGGGTCGAGTGGATCCTGTGTGGCGGGGTGCGGCTTGGTCACACGGCGAGATTAGGCTGATCGCCAGAGTTCTGCAGCGTCCCAAGGAGAGTGACGACATGTCGGAGCCCAAGCGGCGCCCGCTCCCCCACGACTTCCACCCGCCGGTGGCCGAGTTCACGGTCACCAGCGACGACCTGACCGACGGCGGCGTGCTGCCCGACGCGCACGTGTTCGCCGAAGGGAACACCTCGCCGCATCTGCGCTGGTCCGGTTTCCCGGCCGGGACCAAGAGCTTCGCGGTGAGCTGCTACGACCCGGACGCGCCGACGGGCAGCGGTTTCTGGCACTGGTCGGTCTTCGACATCCCGGTCGACGTCACCGAGCTGCCGGCCGGCGCCGGTACCGGCGACTTCGAGGGCCTGCCCGCGGGCGCGATCCACGTGCGCAACGACTACGGCACGCGTGACTTCGGCGGCGCGGCCCCGCCGCCCGGGGACGGCCAGCACCGCTACGTGTTCACCGTCTACGCCGTGGACCAGGAGAAGCTGGGCCCTGACGCGGACGCCACGCCCGCCGTGGTCGGCTTCAACCTCCGCTTCCACGCCGTGGGCCGGGCGCAGCTGATCGCGACCTACGAGCACCCGTAGCGGAACCTGAGCACCCGTAACGGCTGAGCAGGCTTAACCACGAGGCCACCGAAATTACGTTGTCCCGGCATCCGGCCGCCCCGCACAGTGGACCCACCGTCCAGCCGGGCGGGCCGGGAGCCGGAGGCAGGTGGCCGAAAAATGCGTAAGACGCTGGTGCTCAACGCGACGTACGAGCCGCTGGCGGCGGTGACGCTGCAGCGCGCGGTGGTGCTGATCCTGCAGGACAAGGCCGTGGTCGAGCGGTCGCATCCCGAGCGCAGGGTGCGCGGTAGCTCGGTGGAGATACCGATGCCACGGGTGGTGCGGCTGAAACGCTACGTGCGGGTGCCGTTCCGACAACGGGCGACGTGGTCGCGGCGTGGGGTGCTGGCGCGGGACGACTTCCGCTGCGCGTACTGCGGCAAGCGCGCGACGACCGTCGACCACGTGGTGCCGCGTTCGCACGGCGGTCAGGACACGTGGCTGAACACGGTCGCGGCCTGCGCCGCGGACAACCACCGCAAGGCGAACCGTACGCCGGAGCAGGCCGGGATGCGGCTGCTGCGCCGCCCGTTCGAGCCGACGCCGGACGCGGCGCTGGTGGCCGCGCTGGGTCTGGACAGCGCGGACCTGAACGCCGGCTACCTGACTCCCGGAGGCCTCGGGGCGCGCGGCGCCGACCCGGACGTCTACGATCTGGCCGCGGCGGGCTGAGCCGAGTGCCGGGACGCCTGCCGGTTCAGTGGGCCGCGGTCCAGGCGGTCGCCGAGGTGTTGTAGCTGCCGGTGAACTCCGGCAGCGCCACCACCAGGCTGCCGCGCAGCAGGACCCGTCCGGAGCCGAGCAGCGATCCGGTGCCCTGCGGGAAGGTGCCGCCGACGGTCTCGGCACCGGAGGTGAGATCGAAGTTGCTGAGCCGGGCCGGTTGGCCGACGCGCTCGTCGGTGGCGACCACCGCCGCGGAGCCGTTGATGCCGACCGGCACGGCGACGCCCTTCTCGTGGGCGGTGCTACGCCACAGCTCCTTGCCGTTGACGAGGCTGTAGGCGGCGAGGGTGGTGGGCCCGGCGGCCGCGCTGGCGGACTGCGGCGGCGGGTTGACGGCGGCGACCATGGTCGTGCCGGAGAAGAAGAGGGCCGGGTCGGGGTCGAAGCCGCCGTGGGTGGAGTCGAGGGTGCCGCCGGTCTGGGAGACCGGGATCGTCGCCTGGCTGTCGCCCTTGTCCGAGAAGGACAGGATGGTGTCCTGGGTCGGGTCGGTCATGTGGACGCTGACGACGGCCGGTTCGGCGGAGAGCACCGTGTAGGAGGAGGCGTTCTGCGGCAGCCCGCGCCACCAGCGCAGCTTGCCGGTGCCCGGGTCGAGCGAGATGACCTGCTGCTTGGGGTTGGTGTCGGCGCAGGTGCTCTGGAGCAGCAGCGAGGTGCCGTCGCCGTTGCCGGACAGGGCGCAGTACTTGCCGGGGCCCGAGTAGCTCCACTGCTGTTTGCCGGCGGCCGTGTCGTAGCCGACGGCGGCGCTGTCGGAGACGGCGACGACGCGGGTGTCGCTCACCATGACCGAGGCGCCGAAGGCGGTGCCGCCGCCGGAGGGCAGCTGGGCCTTCCACTTGGTCTGGCCCGAGGAGGTGTCGACGGCGGAGAGCAGGTTGCAGGCCTGGCCGTTGCCCGGCTTGGACTGGAAGAGCACGGCGCCGACGCCGGCCGAGTCGACGCTCGGCGACATCGCGCAGGGCACGGCGCCGGAGCTGGGCGCGCTGACGGCCCACAGCTTGTGTCCGTCGGTGGCGGAGTAGGCGGTGACGCCCTCGCCGTCGCCGCGCACGACGGCGTCGGCGGTGACCCAGGCGCCGAGCAGCCCGTCGTTGCCGGTGCCGCTGCCGGCGGCGGCGGTGGCGGCGGCGCCCGGGGCGGCCGGAGCAGCCCAGGCCTTGCTGTGGTTGACGCCGATGTCGGCCTGGTTCTGCGCCGCGGCGCCGCCCCCGGTCCGCCCGCCGCCGGAGCTGCCGCTCGCGACGAAGTAGCCGCCGCCCGCGAGGATCAGCAGCGCGCCGCCGCCGACGGCGAGACGGGTGAGGTAGCTCTTGCGGTTGACGCCCGGCCCGCGGCCGAGCGCCGCGTCGACGACCCGCCCCTTCAGCCCTCCGGCGGGCGGTTCCTCTCCGCGCCCGACGGCGGTGGACCCGGCCGGGAGCGCCTCCTCGCCGGTGATCGACTCCTGCTCGGGCGCGGACGCCTGCGCGGGGACGAGCGGCTCGCTGAGGGCGGGCGTCTCCTCCGCGCCACCCCAGTAGGGCATGGCCGTCCCGGAACCGCCGGCCGCCTCGCTGGCACCGGAGGCCGAGGGGTCGTAGTAGGCCTGCTGGTACTCCGGCGCCTGCTGCGGGTCGGCATACGGCACGTCGGCGTACTGCGGGTCGTAGTACGCCTGTTGGGCCGTCTGCCCGTTCTGCTCGAAGCCGTACGTCGGCTGCTCGTAGCCGTACTGCTGTTCGTAGCCGGTCTGTTGCTCGTAGCCGGTCTGCTGCTGGTACGGCTGCGCGTACGCCTGCTGTCCGTACCCGGACGAGGGGTCGTACGCCTGCTGGTACTGCTGCTGGTAGGCGGCGGGATCGTAGGTCTGGTAGCCGGAGGCGTCGTAGCCCTGGCCGGAGTAGTCGCCGTAGGAGTTGTAGTCGTACGACTGCTCACCGTGCTGACCGTAAGGCTCGTACGACTGCTGCTGCGGCTGCTGCCAGTACTGCTGCTCCTGACCGTTACCGGTCTCGTCTGCTCGTTCCATGGCTGTCGAACCACTCCCGCCTGCCCGATGCGCGAGTCAGCATCTCATGCCTCTGCGGCCGCGGCGGCATCGATGAGCGCCGCGAGTTTGAGATCGAGCGCGGTGAGACCGCCCGCCGAGTGGGTGGACAGCGTGAAGTGGAGCGTGCGCCAGCGGATGTCGATGTCCGGGTGGTGGTCCATGGCTTCGGCCTGTTCCGCGACGGCATCGACGATGCGGATCGCCGCCGGGAAGTCCTTGGCCTGCACGGTGCGCCGGATCGAGCCGTCCTCGCGCTGCCACTCGGGCAGGGCGAGGAGGCCGGACGTGATCTGCTCGTCGCTGAGGAGGTCGCGAGTGCCCATGGGGAGCACGCTACTCCGGCAGGCGACGCGGACCCGTCATTCCGGGTCGAGTTCGGGGCGCTCGGTGCGGCGGTCCACGCCGGGGCTGCCGTTGGCGGCCTTGACGGCCGCGTCGGCCGGGGCCGGCGAGCCGGGGATCTTGGGGGCCAGGCCCTGGAACGCGCCGCCGACGCCCTTGATCGCGTCGCTGACCTCGCTCGGGATGATCCAGAGCTTGTTCGCGTCGCCCTGGGCCATCTGCGGAAGGGTCTCCAGGTACTTGTAGGCGAGCACCTTCTGGTCGGCGTCGCCGGAGTGGATCGCCTCGAAGACGGTGCGGATCGCGGCCGCCTCACCGTCGGCGCGCAGCACGGCGGCCTGCGCCTCACCCTCGGCCTTGAGCACGTCGGCCTGCTTCTGGCCCTCGGCCTTGAGGATGGCGGACTGCCGCTCACCCTCGGCCTGGAGGATCGCCGCACGCTTGTCACGGTCGGCGCGCATCTGCTTCTCCATCGAGTCCTGGATGGAGGTCGGCGGCTCGATCGCCTTCAGCTCGACGCGGTTGACGCGGATGCCCCACTTGCCGGTGGCCTCGTCGAGCACGCCGCGCAGACCGGCGTTGATGGTCTCGCGGGAGGTGAGGGTGGACTCCAGGTCCATGGAGCCGATGATGTTGCGCAGCGTGGTGATGGTGAGCTGCTCGATGGCCTGGAGGTAGCTCTGCACCTCGTAGGTGGCCGCGCGCGGGTCGGTGACCTGGAAGTAGATGACGGTGTCGATGTTGACCACCAGGTTGTCCTGGGTGATCACCGGCTGCGGCGGGAAGGGCTGCACCTGCTCGCGCAGGTCGAGCCGGTTGCGGATGGTGTCGATGAACGGCACCACGATGTTGAGGCCCGCGTTGAGTGTGCGGGTGTAGCGGCCGAAGCGCTCCACGATCGCCGCCTGCGCCTGCGGGATCACCTGGATCGTCCGCAGCAGCATGACGAAGACGAGCACCGCCACCAGGACGAGGACGATGATGACGGTATCCACAGGGACTCCCTCGACAGACCCGAACGTTTTTGATGCCGTGTTGACTTGCCTACCCAGGGCCCGAGCCGACGACTCGGAGCGCTACCGGGAACCCTTCGGAGAACCACTCTGAGAACCGCTCAGAGAACCACGGCCGTCGCGCCGTCGATCTCGGCGACGTTGACCTTCTCCCCCGGTTCGAAGACCTGCCCGGCTGCGAGCGCGCGGGCCGACCAGACCTCTCCCCTGAGCTTGATCCGACCGTCGTGCTCGTCGACGCGTTCCAGGACCACGGCCTCCGACCCCTTGAGCGCCTCGATCCCGTGCCGGAGCGAAGCGCCCTGGCTCCGTTGGCGTCTGGTGATCGGACGGACGAACGCCAGGAGCGCGAGCGTCGTGGCGAGGAACACGACGAACTGCAGCACGATCCCACCGCCCAGCCCGGCCGTCAGCGCCGCAGCACCGGCTCCGATACCGAACATGACGAACTCGAGCAGCGCCGTGTGCACCACAGGGGCGCACAGCAGCACCGCGACCAGTAGCCACCATGCCCAACTCTCCACGGAAGCCATGGTAGTTGCGCAGGTGGCTCCGCGTCAGGGAAGAGCGGCAAAGATCATTACAAGCACATCAACTCTCGAGCGTCGCTCACTCGCGCCGCTCACCTGCCCAGCGGAAGGCCGCGGGCGGCCCAACGGCCGTCCTGGTGCTCGAGGGTGAGCGGGAGGCCGAAGCAGAGCGAGAGGTTGCGCGGGGTCAGGGTCTGCTGGATCGGGCCGGCGGCCAGCACCTTGCCCTGGCGGATCATCAGCACGTGGGTGAAGCCCGGCGCGATCTCCTCGACGTGGTGGGTCACCATGATCATGGCCGGGGCGACCGGGTCCTGGGCAAGCGCGCCGAGGCGGCGCACCAGGTCCTCGCGGCCGCCGAGGTCGAGGCCGGCGGCGGGCTCGTCGAGCAGCAGCAGCTCCGGGTCGGTCATCAGCGCGCGGGCGATCAGGGTGCGCTTGCGCTCGCCCTCGGAGAGGGTGCCGAACCTGCGGTCGGTGTAGTCGGCCATGCCGAGCAGGTCGAGCAGGAGGCGCGCGCGGGACTCGTCGGCCTGCTCGTAGGTCTCACGCCAGTGCGCGGTCATGCCGTAGGCGGCGGTGAGGACGGTCTCCAGCACGGTCTGCCGCTTCGGCAGCTTGTCCGCCATCGCGGCGCCGGCCAGGCCGATGCGGGGGCGCAGCTCGAAGACGTCGACGCCGCCGAGCTTGTCGCCGAGGATCGAGGCGGTGCCGGTGCTCGGGAAGAGGTAGCTGGACGCCACCTGCAGCAGCGTGGTCTTGCCGGCGCCGTTGGGCCCGAGGACGATCCAGCGCTCGCCCTCCGCGACGGACCACGACACCTGCTCCACCAGCGGGCGGCCGTCCCGGATCACGGATACGTCCACCAGCTCCAGCACGTCGCTCATTGCGTACGCCTTCCCCAATGAAATGAAGAGTTGTTCTCTCGCCTCACGCGCTCGCCCGCGGCCCCGGCTCAGGGCCGCGGCCTGCCGAGCCGGTCCAAACCTACGCCACCGAGGTGGCCGGACGCTCCGTAGGCTTGGCCCATGCCGCAGACGGAAGCGCACGAAGCGTACGAAGAGCCCCGGTCCGCCCGACTTGTCGCCTGGGGCAACGCCTGGTTCGCCGGCCACGCCTCCCCCGACGACACCGCGGACGCGGTGCGCGGCGACGACGAGTCCCACGTGGTCCGCGGCCTGCCGGGCGCGGACGGCGTCGGCCTGACTCTGGCGCTGGGGCGCCTGCGCACCATGGGCGCGACGGGCCTGCGGCTGGCCCTGCCCGCCCCCGGGCACCCGCTCGGTCTGACCGGGCCCGCGGAGTTCAACGGCCGCGCGATGGAGACCGGCGAGGCGGTTCTCGCGGTGGGCGCTCCCTGGGGCCTCGTCCCGGAGGCCCTCTGGCACGGCGCGGACCACGCGGACGACGGCGTGCTGGCCGTCACCTGGCACGCGCTCCCGGTCAACCCCGGTTTCCCCGCGGACGTGCCCGCGCTGCGGGACGCGGAGCGGGAACTGATGGAGGGCATGCGCGAGGCGACGGAGGCGCTGGTGCGACTGGACGTCGCGGGAGCAGGCCCCGAGGTCCAGCGGGCCCTGGCGCGTCTGCGCTCACGCTCGTCGGAGCCGGACGACCTGCTGGCTCCCGGCTACCCGCCGCGGGCGGTCCGGGTCCTGCAGAGCGCGAGGCGCGTGTCCGCGCTGGTCGCCCTGGCCTCGGTGACGGAGGGCGCAGCGGTCAGCGCGAGCGAGATGGCGCAGCGCGCCGGGGCCTTGCGGCCTCTGGAGAGAACGGCACGGAAGGCGAGAGTCGCGGCCTACAACGCGGCGGTCGACGAGCCCCGTTAGGGGCGCGGGGCTGTGACAGTCAGCGGCTCCGCCGCTTTCGCTTCCGCAGTTCCGCGCGCCCCTGAGGTGCGTGCTCCTACCCCTTGATCCCGTTGCGGACCGCCCAGAGCGCGGCCTGGGTGCGGTCCTGCAAGTCCAGTTTCATCAGGATGTTGGACACGTGCGTCTTGACCGTCTTCTCGGAGAGAGTGAGCGCTCGCGCGATCTCGCGGTTGGAGCGACCGTCGGCGATGAGGCCGAGGACTTCCTGTTCGCGCTCGGTGAGCGTGCCGCCGCGGCCCTGGGGGGCGCGGCCGGTGCCGTCCTCGGAGAGGAGCGCCTCGGCCAGCTCCGGCTGGAGGAGGACATGGCCCGCGTGGACGCTGCGGATGGCGCCGGCGAGAGCCTCGGGGTCGACGTCCTTGTAGACGTAGCCGGCCGCTCCGGCCTTGAGGGCCGGGACCACGGTGCGGTGCTCGGTGAAGCTGGTGACCACCAGCACCTTCGCCGGGTTGCCCCGCTCCTTCAGCATCTGCAGGGCCTCGATGCCGTCCGTGCCGGGCATCTTCACGTCCATCAGGACCACGTCGGGGCGCAGGGACTCGGCGAGCTCGACGCCGTCCGCGCCGTCGCCCGCCTCGCCGACGACCTCGATGTCCGGCTGGATCTCCAGAAAGGTGCGCAGGCCGCGACGGACGACCTGGTGGTCGTCGACGAGCAGCACCTTGATGGTCGCGTCACCCACCGGGGACCTCCAGTTCCACCACGGTCCCCGCTCCCGGGGACGATTCGATGTCGAGGGAGCCGCCGACGCTCGCGGCGCGGTCGCGCATGGAGACCAGGCCGAGGTGGCGGCCCGCGCGGCGGGTGCCGTCGGGGTCGAAGCCCTTGCCGTCGTCGGTGACGCGCAGCAGCGCGCCGCGGCCGGCGCCCTGCGGGCCGGGGGCGCTGCGCAGTTCGACGGAGACGGAGGTCGCGCCCGAGTGGCGCAGGGCGTTGTGCAGGGCCTCCTGGGCGACGCGCAGCACGGCCTCCTCCTGGGCGGCGGGCAGCGCGGCGACGCGGTCGTGGGTGAAGGCGACGCGTGCGACGTGGGCGCGGTTCAGCACCTCGACCTGGGAGGCCAGGGTGGGCAGCAGGCCGTCCTCGTCCAGCGCGGCGGGGCGCAGTTCGACGACGACACTGCGCAGTTCCTCCGCGGCCTCGGCGGCGAGGCGGGAGACCTCGGCGAGTTCGGCGCGGGCGCGCACCGGGTCGCGGTCGACGAGAGCGGCTGCTGCCTGCGCGGTGAGGCGCAGCGAGAAGAGCTTCTGGGAGACCGCGTCGTGCAGCTCGTGCGCGATCCGGGCGCGCTCGCCGACGAGGGTGAGTTCGCGACTGCGCTCGTAGAGGCGGGCGTTGACCAGCGCCAGCGCGGCGTGCGCGGCGAGGATGCGCAGCAGCTCCTCGTCGTGGGCGGAGAAGCGGTCGCGGCCCACGGGGTTCGTCAGGCTGTGCTTGTTGGCAAGAAACAGCGCCCCGAGGATCTCGTCGCCGTCCTGGATCGGGACGCCCAGGAAGGAACGCATGTCCGGGTGGGCACTGGGCCAGCCGCCGAAGCGCTCGTCGGCCCGGACGTCGTCGAGGCGGGTCGGCTCCTGCTCGTGCAGCATCGCGAAGAGGATGCCGTGCTGCCGGGGCAGCGGGCCGATGGCGCGCCACTGGGCCTCGCTGACGCCGTCGACGACGAACTGGGCGAAGCCGCCGTGGTCGTCGGGGACGCCGAGGGCCGCGTACTCGGCGCCGACGAGGGTGCGCGCGGAGGTGACGATCCGCTGCAGCACCTCGCGCACCTCCAGATGGCGGCTCATCGCGAGGACCGCGGCGCTGATCGCCTCGATCCCGCCGAGACAGGGATCGCCGGGTCCGGCCTGCGCGCCACCGGAGCCGCCCGGCGGGCACTCGTTCGTCGACATGCCGTCACCGTACCGCCCGGTGATCGCCGAAGCATCGGACGCGGGGAGGTGCGGCCCAGGGCTCGGGACCTAGGTCCAAGGGCCCCGGCGTGCGGCGGCTTGTGGCCGAGGTGGGCGGGACCGGGCGCGGCCTAGCTTCGGCGGTGTCGGCAGTGAACGGAGGCCGGCAGTGGAACACACGGTGCTCGCACGGGAGGAAAGGCCATGGCAGTCGCCATTGTGACGGGGGCGTCGCGCGGACTGGGCCGGGCGCTGGCGCTTGCGCTGGCCGGGCGCGGCTGGGAGGTCGTCGTGGACGGGCGCAGCGGGGAGGCGCTCGCCGAACTTGCCGCCGGTCGGCCGCGGATCCACGCGGTGGCGGGCGATGTCACGGACACCTGGCACCGCACCGCGCTGGCCACCACCGCCGCCGACCTGGGCGGGGTGGATCTACTGGTCAACAACGCGGGGGTGCTGGGCGGCCAGGGGCTGGCCGCGGTGGCGGACCTGTCGCTGGAGGAGCTGCGCCGGGCGTTCGAGGTCAACGTGCTGGCGCCGCTGGGGCTGCTCCAGGAGACGCTGCCGCAGCTGCGGGCCTCCGGCGGCGCGGTGCTCAACATCAGCTCCGATGCGGCCGTCGAGGCCTATCCGACGTGGGGCGGCTACGGCGCGACGAAGGCCGCGCTGGAGGCGCTGTCGGGCTCGCTCTCCGCCGAGCTCGCCGAGGAGGGGAACGCCCTGCGGGTGTGGTGGGTGGACCCGGGCGAGATGGACACCGCGATGTACCGGGCGGCCGACGCGGGCGCGGCGGCCGAGTCGCCGCGGCCGGAGGAGGGCGCGGTGCCCGGACTGCTGGCGCTGCTCGGCTCGCGCCCGCCGAGCGGCCGCTACACGGCGGCGGGGCTAGTGGCGGACCACGGCACGGCCGGGACGGGTGCCGCAGCGGAGTCCGAAGTGGTCGGGACGGAGGCGGCGCGGTGACGGGGACGACGGAGGTGGCGGCAGCGGACGACGCAGGGTTCGTGGACGGGCTGGGCGACTGGGAGCTGCCGCCCGAGTTGGAGGCCGCCGCGCCGCCGGAGGAGCGGGGTGCGAGCGGGCGCG
This sequence comes from Streptacidiphilus melanogenes, assembly GCF_000787835.1. GTDB lineage: Bacteria > Actinomycetota > Actinomycetes > Streptomycetales > Streptomycetaceae > Streptacidiphilus > Streptacidiphilus melanogenes. The sequence continues at coordinate 251,859 of NZ_BBPP01000007.1, read as the reverse complement.
ACGACGTGCGGCTGCTGGTCGCCGAGGGTCCTCGTGACGAGGCCCCCCGGATCGGGCACCACGCCTTCCGTGAGCTGCCGTCGCTGCTGCGCCCGGGCGACGTGCTGGTGGTCAACACCTCCGCCACGCTGCCGGCCGCGGTGGACGGCCGGGTCGCCGAGACGGGCGAACCGGTGGTGGTGCACTTCTCGACGCGCCGCAGCGAGAGCGAGTGGGTGGTCGAGCTCCGCTCCCCGGACGGCCACGGCAGCACCCGTCAGCGGCACCACGACGGCACCCTGGTGACGGTCCGGCTGACCGGCGGGGCGAGGGTCACGCTCGTCTCGCGGGTCGGAGATCGCGCCGGGGGTTCGAGCCGGCTGTGGCGGGCGTGCTTCGGCGCGGCGGAGCCACTGGCGTACCTGGCCCGCTACGGGCGGCCGATCCGGTACGCGTACACCAGCGCGGACCGGTCGCTGGCCGCGTACCAGACCGTCTTCGCCGAGCCGGCGGCCTCCGCGGGAGCGGGGAGCGCGGAGATGCCGAGTGCGGCGCGGCCGTTCACGGCGGAGTTGGTGACACGGCTGGTGAGCCGGGGCGTACTGGTGGTGCCGATCACCCTGCACACGGGCGTCGCCTCGGTGGAGTCGCACGAGCCGCCGTACGCGGAGTGGTTCGAGGTGCCGGAGGCGACCGCGCGGGTGGTCAACGCCGCGCGGGCGGCGGGATCGCGGGTCGTGGCGGTCGGCACGACCGCGGTGCGGGCGCTGGAGTCGGCGGCCGGCACGGACGGCACGGTCCGGGCGCGTTCGGGCTGGACCGAGCTGGTGATCACCCCGGAGCGCGGGGTGCGGGCGGTGGACGGGCTGCTGACCGGCTTTCACGAGCCGCGGGCCTCGCACCTGATGATGCTGGAGGCGGTCGGCGGCCGTCCGCTGCTGGACCGCAGCTACGCGGAGGCGCTGCGCGAGGGCTACCTCTGGCACGAGTTCGGCGACCTGCACCTGATTCTCTCGCGACGGGGGTGAGGAACGTGGAGGGGGCGGGGACCGTCGGTCCCCGCCCCCTCCACGTGTCGTCGAGCCGCCGGATCAGCGGCTGCGCATGACCTCGGGCTCGTGGCGGCGCAGCAGTCGGGCGACCAGGACGCTGCAGATCACGCCCAGCAGCACCAGCACGCCGACGTCGATGCCCCACTGGGCGACCGTGTGCGTCCACAGCGAGTCGCTGGCGGGCTTGCCGTCCGCGCCGAGGCCCTGGATCTGCAGCAGGTTGATCGACGCCGCCTGCGCGGCGACGGCCCAGCGGGACGGGACCAGCCAGGCGAGCTGCTCCATGCCGGGCTGGCCGGCGACCTGGATCAGCGAACCGCAGAAGACGACCTGGATGATCGCGATCAGCACCAGCAGCGGCATGGTCTTCTCGGCCGTCTTGACCAGCGCGGAGATGACCAGGCCCAGCGTCATCGAGGTGATACCGAGCAGCATCACGACCAGGACCAGCTCCGGCAGCGCCGTGCTGGAGATCAGCAGGCCGCTGCTGGGCAGCTTGCGCGGCAGCAGGCCGATCATGGCGACCATGACCGACTGCAGCGCGGTGATCGCACCCAACACGATGATCTTCGAGGCCACGTAGGCGGAGCGGGAGAGGCCGACGGCGCGTTCGCGCTCGTAGATCACCCGTTCCTTGATCAGCTCGCGGACCGCGTTGGCCGCGCCGGTGAGGGAGGCGCTGACAGCGAGGAGCAGCAGGACCGTGGCCGCGTCGTGGTTGCCGGCCTGCGGTGGATCGGAGGGGCCGAGGCCGAACTTGGCCGGGATCGCGGCGCTCATCGCGCCCATGATCAGCGGCAGCGCGAAGAGCAGCGCGACGTAGCCGCGGTCGGCCACGATGACGGCGATGTAGCGGCGGACCAGGGTGGACAGCTGCGAGGCCCAGCTCTGCTGCTTCGGCGGCTGCGTCTGGTGCTGCTGTATCCCCGCGGACTGGGCCTGTACGGCGTCCACGTCGGCCGCGTACATCTGGAAGTGCACCGAGCCGCGGAAGCGGCCGCCCCAGTCATGGTCGGCGTGGTTCTCGAAGGCCTGGAAGACGTCGGCCCAGGTCTCGCACTGGAAGAAGTGCAGGGCCTCCTTGGGCGGGCCGAAGTACGCCACCGAACCGCCCGGTGCCATCACCAGCAGGCGGTCGCAGAGCGCGAGCTCGGCCACCGAGTGGGTGACGACCAGGACGGTGCGGCCCTCGTCGGCCAGGTCGCGCAGCATCTTCATGACGTCGCGGTCCATGCCCGGGTCGAGACCCGAGGTCGGCTCGTCCAGGAAGATCAGCGACGGCTTGGTCAGCAGCTCCAGCGCGACGGAGACGCGCTTGCGCTGACCGCCCGACAGGGCGGTGATGCGGTTGTCGGCACGCTTCTCCAGGTGCAGCTCGACGAGCACCTCGTCGACGCGGCGCTGACGCTCCGCCTTCTCGGTGTCGCCGGGGAAGCGCAGCTCGGCCGCGTACTCGAGGGCGGTGCGGACGGTCAGCTGCGAGTGCAGGATGTCGTCCTGCGGCACCAGGCCGATGCGCTGGCGCAGCTCGGCGAACTGCTTGTAGAGGTTACGGCCGTCGTAGAGGACGTCACCGCGGTCGGCCGGGCGGTAGCCGGTCAGCGCGCGCAGCAGCGTCGACTTGCCGGAGCCGGACGGGCCGATGACCCCGATCAGCGACTTCTCCGGGACGGCGAAGCTGACGTCGTTGAGCAGGATCTTCTTCTGACCCTTGTGCTCGACCTCGACGGTCAGGTGGCGGGCGGAGAAGGAGACCTCACCGGTGTCGACGAACTCCTCGAGCCGGTCGCCGACCAGGCGGAACGTCGAGTGGCCGACGCCGACGATGTCCTGCGCCGTCAGCACCTGACGGGAGATCGGCTGGCCGTTGAGGTAGGTGCCGTTGTGGCTCTCGAGGTCGACGATCTCGTAGCGGCCGTCGGCGAGCTGGCGCAGCTCGGCGTGGTGGCGGGAGACCTGCAGGTCGGACACGACCAGGTCGTTGTCGAGACCGCGGCCGATGCGGATGGTCTTCAGACCGGCCGTCAGGTTGCGCACCATGGTGGGGTTGCGCGCGCCGTACAGGGGGTCGACGGCGCTCTGCTGGGACGGGACCTGGGACGGCGTCTGGTAGCCCTGGCCGGCGCCGGGGTAGCCGGCGGCCGCGCTCTGCTGCTGCGGGAACGCCTGCTGCTGCGCGGGCTGCTGCTGGTACGGCTGCTGCGGCTGCTGGGCGTACCCGCCCTGCTGCTGGTACGGCTGGGCCTGTGGGGGCTGCTGGTTGTACCCGGCCTGCTGGGGAGCCGCCTGCTGCGGCACCTGTCCGGGCTGGACGCGCGCGGTCCGCTGGTCGTGCCAGTCGGCGCCGGGCGCCTGTCCCGGCTGGGCGGACGGCACCTGGCTGGGCACCCCCGCGAAGCTGAGCCGCGGTCCGTTCTCCGCGTTGCCGAGCGTGATCACCGCGCCGTCGCCCAGGTAGGCCTGGTTGGTGCGACGGCCGTCCTGGAAGGTGCCGTTGGTGCTGCCCAGGTCCTGGAAGAGCCACGCGTTGCCCGCGAAGGAGATCGTCGCGTGCTGCCACGACACCCGGGCGTCGTTGATCGTGAAATCACACTGCGGGTTGCGACCCACACTGTACGTACGCCCCGGCTCCAGCGTGGACCGCTGTCCGTTGAGTTCAAGTACCAGCTGCGGCACTGTTGCCTGCCCCACGATGTAGTTCCCCCGAGGTTGCCCCGCCCTTGCCAGGGCAGTGTAGGGATGCCGAACGACTGGGGGAATCATTCCAGCTCGGTCACCGAACGCAGAACCGGAACCGTCCTGCTGACGCCGGACCGTGACCGTGTGGCAACCTGACGCCTGGGGGCGGACGCTGCCGGTCGTTCGCGTGACGCGCGGGAATGGTGGACGAGATGACGGTGTACCAGCACGGCCGACCCGCCGCGGGCGGTCCGCGGGCGGGCGGTGCGAGCCTCCTGGCAGGTGTCGTCTCTGCTGCCATGTCGGCGAGTTGGGCCTTCGTGGCGATGGCCGCCGTCGGCGCCCTCGGCGTGCACCTGCTCGGTCTGGACACGCACGCGAACCTCGGCCCGGTGACCGCGGCCCTGGTGGCGATGGCCGTCGGCGGAAGGATCAGTCCCACAGGTGATGTCTCGGTGTTCGGAATTGACGCCGCGGCAGCCCAGGGCTCGATCGACATCATGCCGCTGGGCTTGACCCTGGTCGGCGCGGTGGTGCTCGGCTGGCTGTTCACCCGTTCGCTCCGCAGGGTGACCGCGCTGACCGTCGCCGACCTGGCCGTGCGGGCGGCCGGGGCGGTCGTCGCCTTCCTGGTGCTGCTGGCGATCGTGGCGTGGTCCGGCAACGGGACCGTGTCCATCGACGTCTCCTCGCTGACCGGATCGGGTGGAGGGGGCGGCGGTTCCGGCAGCTCCGGTGGCGGGGACGACCCCTTCGGCGGGCTGAGCGGCCTGATCGGGGGCGTGGTCGGCGGCAACACCAAGCCGACGGTCGGCTTCAAGGTCGACGTCGCGCCCACGCTCGGCATCGGACTGCTGTGGGTCGTGGTCGTGCTCGCCTTCGCCGTCGTCGCGGCCCGCCGCGCGCCACTGCCGGTCGGCTGGCAGGGGCTCGCACGCACGGTGCGTCCGGTGGCCTCGGCGATCACCACCGTGTACGTGGGCGCGTGCGTCGTCGGCGCCCTGGCGGGCATCGTGGTCGGGCTGACCGGCAACGGCGGCGCGAAGACCATCGGCGGCGTGCTGCTCGGCACCCCGAACGGCGTCTTCCTGGCGATCCCGCTCGGCATGGGCGTGAGCCTCGCAGGCAAGGCGTCGGGCCCGCTCACCCACTTCCTCCCCTCGCCGGTCAACACCTTCCTGGCGGGCGGGCAGGGCAAGACGATCACGGTCTCGTCGCTGGCCGCGCAGGACAGCAGGGTCTGGCTGCTGCCGGTCGCCGTGGTGCTGATGTTGCTGGCGACGGGCGTGTTCGCGGCGGTCCGCACGCCGCGCAGGGCCGCGGCCGCCGAGTCGCTCGGCACGGAGGTCGGCGGCGCGGCGGTGCGCCTCGGCGTCGCCCTGATGATCGTCACGCCGGTGCTGCTGGCGCTCGCGGACGTGACGGTGAACGCGAACCTGTCGGTCTTCGGTTTCGACGCGGTGGGCGCAGGGCTGAGCGTCACCGGGAACGTGGCGCTGGCGCTGGTCCTCGGCCTGGTCGAGGGCGCGGTCATGGGCGCGCTGGGCGCGCTGCTGGTCCGGCGCTTCGCGGAGGCCAAGCGCGTCGGCCCGGCGGAGCCGGGTCCGGCGCCGTGGCCCGGCGAGATGCCGGGCGGGATGCCCGGCGGGCAGGGCGGCGGGCCGTACGGCGGCGGGCAGGGCGGCGGCGGCGGGCAGTACGGCGACACGCCGTCCGATCGGCCCGGTCCGGCCGCGCCGCCCACTCCCCCACACCCGCACCCGCACCCGCAAGGGCCCTATGGGCCGCCGTCGACGCCGCCCGCTCCCGGCGGGCGGCCGGGGCAGCCTCCGGCGCCCAACCCCTACGGCGGACCGCCTGCTCCCCCGCACCCGAACCCGCAGGGGCAGCCGAACCCGTACGGGGGCCCGAACCCGTACGGCGGGCTGCCGCAGCCGCCGACGAACCCCGACGGGCGTCCGGACGACAACCCCTACCGCTGAACCGCTGATCACTCGCGGGACCGGTCGGGCCGGATCCGTGGTCGGGCCGGGTCCGTGGTCGGGCCGGGTCGCTGGTTAGGCTGGGGCGCGTGCCGCGTCGACTTGTGAGCGTCAGGACCACCGGAGCAGCCCGGATCGACTCCGAGCTGGCCGCCCTCCGTGCCCGGCTGGGGCTGGCGGACGGGTTCTCGCCCGCCGTCCTGGCCGAGGTCGAGGCCGTCTCGGCCACGCCGCCAGCGACGCCCGGCGAGCGCGTGGACGCGACCGACCTGCCGCTCTTCACCATCGACCCGCCGGACTCGCGCGACCTCGACCAGGCGATGCACCTGGAGCGCCTCCCTGGCGGCGGCTACCGCGTCCACTACGCCATCGCCGACGTCGCCGCGTGGGTGCGCCCGGGTGGCGCGATCGACGCCGAGGCGCGGCGGCGCGTCGAGACGCTGTACTTCCCCGACATCCGCGTCCCGCTCCACCCGCAGCAGCTGTCCGAGGGCGCAGCCAGCCTTCTGCCGGGCCAGGACGTCCCGGCCCTGCTGTGGCAGCTCGACCTCGACGCGGACGGCGAACTGCGCACCACGCGGCTGCGCCGCGCCCTGGTCCGCAGCCGCGCCAAGCTCGACTACACGGGTGTCCAGCGCGCACTGGACACCGGCACGGCCCAGGAGGCGCTCGCACTGCTCGGCGTCATCGGCCCGCTGCGCGAGGAGCGCGAGGCAGCGCGGGGCGGCATCAGCCTGCCGATCCCGGAGCAGGAGGTCGAGGAGGTCCCCGGCGACGGCTACACGCTCGCCTACCGCGCGCCGCTGCCCGCGGACAGCTGGAACGCGCAGATCTCCCTGCTGACGGGCATGGCGGCGGCCCAGCTGATGATCACGGGCGGGGTGGGCGTGCTGCGCACCCTGCCGGGCGCCCCGCCGTCCGCCGTCGCCAAACTGCACCGCGTGGCGCGGGCTCTGCGCGTCGACTGGCCGGAGGACCTGCCCTACGCCCAGCTGATCCGCTCGCTCGACCCGAAACTGCCGACGCACGCCGCATTCCTCAACGAGTGCACGGGCCTGCTGCGCGGCGCCGCCTACACCGCCTTCGACGGCGTCGTCCCGCCCAACCCGGGCCACGCGGCCGTCGCCGCCCCCTACACGCACTGCACCGCGCCGCTGCGCCGACTGGTCGACCGCTTCGCGGGCGAGGTCTGCCTGGCCCTGGCCGCCGGGACCGAGGTCCCGGACTGGGCCCGTGACGCGCTGCCCAGCCTTCCCGCCCTCATGGCGGGCGGCGACCGCCGCGCCCACGAGGTCGAGCACGCCTGCGTCGACCTGGTGGAGGCCGCACTGCTGACGGGTCGTGAGGGCGAGCTCTTCGAGGGCATCGTCATCGACGTGGACGAACGCCGCCCGGCGCGCGGCACCGTCCAGCTCGCCGACCCGGCGGTCCGCGCCCCGCTCACCAACGGCGGCGGCCCGCTGCCGCTCGGCGAGGAGATCCGGGTGCGCCTGACCGAGGTCGACCTCTCCCTCCCGGCGGTCCGCTTCGCCACGGCGTGAGCCGGCCGGCGGGCCGGCAGCCCGCACGTACGGGTAAGCCGGTCAGGTGAGCCGCGGCCAGTCGGAGGTGTCCAGCACGAACTCGGTGTCGTCGGCGGTGAACCGGACGACGTCGCCGAACACGAAGTCCTCGCACGTCTCGTACGCTCCGTCGACGGGGCGTCGGTAGAGCTTGCAGGCGCCCTTCAGGGGGTCGGCGATCAGGTAGGCGTCGATGCCGGCCCGCGCGTACTCGTCGACCTTCACTCCGTAGTCGTTCGCTCCCCGATCGCCCGAGACCACCTCGACCACGGCGGCGATGTCGGCCGCGGGACGCGGCTTCACGCCGCGCTGCGCGGAACGGCGCAACAGGGACACGTCGGGGCAGAAGCCGCTGCCGTTTTCCGGGAACGGCGTCAGGACGTCGGAAGCCGACCGCCACCGTGGGAGCCCCGCGGCTCGGGCAGCCTCCTGCGCCGCCTGAATGATGTCGCTGTGCTCTTCTCCCTGCTGCGGTGACAAGATGATCTCCCCGTGCAGCAGCTCCGACTTGAAGCCGGGGGGAGTCTCCAGCCGCTCCAAAACGCCGAGCAGCTCCTCGTAGGTGAACACGTCGTGCTGAAGCGTCATACGAGTCTGCCCCTCCCCGGTCGAGCCGGTTGCGGCGGTCTGGGTGGCCATCCGATCCGACTGTACTGCCCAACGACTCATCCCCGCCCGAGTCACCCGGACGGACGACACCGTGGAGCCCGCTACCATGGTCACCACGGCGGACGAGCCGGCCGGGCGGTCGCGACGGGTCCCTCAGGGGATCCGCCGAGGAACGTCCGGGCTCCACAGGGCAGGGTGGTGGCTAACGGCCACCCGGGGTGACCCGCGGGACAGTGCCACAGAAAGCAGACCGCCGGGCGCTTCGGCGCCCGGTAAGGGTGAAACGGTGGTGTAAGAGACCACCAGCGTCCAGGGTGACCTGGACGGCTCGGTAAACCCCACCTGGAGCAAGGTCAAGATGGGGGTCCTCGGACCCCCTGCGCTGACGCCTGAGGGCTGCTCGCCCGAGTCAGCGGGTAGACCGCTTGAGGCGGCCGGCAACGGTCGCCCTAGATGGATGACCGCCTCCCGCGGCCCGGCAACGGACCGCGGAGACAGAACCCGGCGTACAGGCCGACTCGTCCGCCCCACCCGCTCCGGCCCTGGTCAGAGCGGGTGTCGCTCTTTCCGGTACCTCAGGGGGCCAATCGGGGGCCAAGCCGATGATTCTGCCGTTCCACGGGCAGGACCACCGTCACTGCTGTGAGGCGCTGGCCTCACTTCTTCGTTGAGTCTTGCACAGCGGGGGCAGTTGGGGTCAAGTACCGGACCTCAGCTGGCTTCGTCCCACGCCTCCGGGTCTGCCTGCTCGGGCTCCTGCCGCCGCTGAAGTTCCGTCAGCGGCGCGAAGGATTCGGAGAAGGTGCGCACGACCACGTTCTCCACCGCGCGCGGAGGCCGCGCGTAGGTGTCCCAGGTCTCCGAGAAGGAGGAGTGGCGGGACAGGGCCTGGGTCGTCTTGGGGTCGTGATGCCCGGACGCGCCCAGCCGGGAGGAGTAGAAGCGCTTGAGGTCGTGGTAACGCGCCTCCTCCTTGTCGGGCCACCCCAGGGAGGTGTCGGCCCACGCGATGTCCTTGGCCGCATTCCACTTCTTGTTGAAGTCACTGCGCTGCACGGGCCGCCCGTAGCGGTTGGTGGTGATCAGGCCCTCGTCCGGCGGCGGCGTGAATCCGGTCTGCCGACGCCGGCGCAGGCTCCGGTCGGTCACCGTCCCGTTGCGCGGGTGCCTCGCGACATGCTCGGAAAGCCGGTCCATCAGGAAGTGGTCGACGGGCAGGGTCACCCTGCTGGACTCGGTCTTGAGCTTCTTCGCCTTGCCGCGCTGTCGCTGCTCGACGATGAACAGGAGGCTGTCCTCCCAGTCGACGTCTCCCCAGCGAAGCCCGAACGCTTCGCCGAGGCGCAGGCCGGCGCAGGCGGCGATCCAGATCAGGATCTCGTAGCGCGGCTCGACCTGGCGCATCGCCTCGGCCAGCGCAACCACCTGCTCGGGCGAGTAGGCCACCTCCACCCGGTCCGCGACCTCCGGCAGCTCAATCCGAGCGCAGATGTTCGCCGCGAGAGGGACATCCTCGTCGATCATGTAGTGCATGAGGATCCGCCACGTCTTGAAGACCTGGACGACGTAGGCGGAGGAATCGAGCTTCTTGATGAGGTGGTCAACGAACGCCGCGGTATCCCGGCGCTTGAGTGTCTGCGACTCGCGCCTTCCCGCGAACGGCAGAATGTGGTTTCGCAGGTGGGATTCGTACGTGCTTGTTGTGCTCTCGTCCTTCTTTCTCGCGCGCCGCCGCTCGATCATCTCGTCGGCGTAGAAGGATACGGATTTCTTCCCGACTTCCGGGTCCACCCAGGTGTTCGCGCGAATCGCCAAGGCGACCTCGTCCAGGTGGCTTTGTGCTTCGGCGTACGAGTCGAAACCGGGCTTGTGTCGGTTGCCCTCGGGGTCGGTGTATCGGGCCTGCCAGCGCTGCCCCCGGCCGTGTTCGCCCGACGGGTACAGCTTGGCGCTCTTTGCGCCGCACCGGCACGGAACGGCCCCCGGCCTCGGATTTCTGGTGATGTGCCAGCGGTCGAATGGTTTCGTCGACTCGCCCATGAGCCCCCTCCCGCTCATCATGGGCCGCCCCGCGCAGGTTCGGCCGTTGAGTTGGTTACAGGTCCGCCGGCTTCGGCGAACGAGCCAACTCACCGCGCTTGATGCGCCCCATCAGGTCGACCACCTCAGCCTCGCTGTAGCGCACGCGAGAACCGTTGCCATTCCCCTCGCGATTACTGCTTGCACCGGGCTGGTAGTTCGGCCCGAGGGGATATGCGCGCAGCAATCCTCGCCTCGTCCACCTTCGCCGCGTCGAGGCCGAAATCCCCAAACGGGATTCGACCTCAAAGGGAATGATATAGCTGTCCCCGGCAATTACGGCGCCGGAATCCTGAGTTTTCCTGGGCCTCGGCATTACGCCACCGCCCACGCGAGCGAGACGCATTCTGCGTGCGCAGCACGCCAAGATCGGCCCACGACCGAAGAACCGGACATCTATCCCCCTGGCGGACGTAGACGGGCATTTCCACCCAAGTGCAGGGCGAGCCTGGCACTGGATGCCCGTCAACAGACGTTTATGACTGGCTGCACAGTAGCACCAACATTCGGGCCAGTCATTCACAGTTGTTTACGCCCCTCCTGGCAGGAGCCAAGGTGGGAGCAGGCAGGTCGCCGGCCTCGGCTCAGATCCGAGGGTGCCGACTAGGGGAGATCCTGTTCGTCGGAGGTTGCCCACCAGAAGATGGCCTGGTTGGTGTTGACGGGTCGCGAGGCTGTCCGACGGTCTTCCTTGAGCAGGTCTCCGAGGCGGGCGCGCAGCTCGGCGAATTGCTGCTTGACGCTGCTTTCGCTCAGGTTGAGCTCGCGGGCGATGGACGCGAAGCTCTGGCCGCCGGAGAGGCCTCGCAGGATCGAGCGCTGCGCCTGCGTTGTGATCGTCGCAGCGGCGGCTGTGCGGCGAGCAACTTCCCAAGGGGTGCTGAAGGCCCACATGAGTTCGAACACCTCGGCGATGAACGCCGACATCGCAGGATGGGTGACCTGCCAGCATCGAACCTCGTCCGGGGAGGTGTCCACATAGTCCGCGATGAAGGCGACGTCATCCGCCACGATCATCCGCAGCATGGGGAACGCCGCTGTCCGCACGTGCGCCCCTAGGGCGGTGACGCCTTCGACCCACTCCTTGGTGGCGATGCCGTCGGGTGTGTTGGCCTGGGCGCTCTTGTGATAGATCGTGCGCAAGGTCACGCCACGCCGAAGTGACTCCTGGTCGCGGTCGCTGGACATCTTCAACACTTCGGGAGATCGCGTTCCGCCCGGCTGGCAGGTCAGCAACCTTCGTTGTGCCGCTGTCGCCGCTGCTTGGATCTTCACGTTGATGGCGGGCTCGGTCGTGAGATAGGTCAGGCTCCCGTCCATGAAGGAGCCGCCTCCGGCCTTCCGGAGTTCGTCGAGCAGCCGGGGCAATCCTTGCAGGTCGGCCAGAACCTGGGTCAGTCGCTCCTGTGCGTCGTGGCGCTCCTTGCGCTCGACGACCTCCAGGGCGACCTGCGAGTAGTACCCCGGGCCCTCCAGCGTTCGGGCCGGCTCGACCAGACCTCGCTGCATCAGGAGCGCAAGGCCGAGATCATTGTCTGAGATGGGCTGCCCTCGACCTATGGCCTCATAGGTGTCACGTGCGAATCTCGGCAGGAGAGTTGACTCGTCACCAGCCCCGGTGTCCGAATCGGGCTGGTATGCACCTGCACTTTCGGACACCATACGATCGTGCACCCAGCCCTTCCTTGATCCGAACACGTCGTTCACAGAGAGTTGGATCACGATACTGTCCGGAATCCGGCCTCCCGATGCGGACTGGCAGCATCACACCGTTACCAACCTCTGGCAAGGGCATATGAGCGGGTGGTCAACCTTCGCTCTGCCAGGATGAGATGAAGGGGGATCATGATCAGCATTCGTCGCATTCGCACCTCTTGCGCCATCGCCGCCGCAGCCTTCGGGGTGGCCGCTTCGCTGGCGGCCGGAGTCGGCGGGGACGCCGTGGCCGATTCCTGGTGGAACGGAACGCCGCAGACCCCGCCGGTGACCACGGTCGCGGACTCCAGCTGGAACGCTCTCGTCGTCACGGGCACCGGAACTCCCAGCACGGCTGCTCCCCAGGACAGCTCCTGGAACGGGGGCTGAAAAGTCTGCTTGAGCTGACCGGCGAGCCCACGGGGGTGGGTTCGCCAGGGTGCATTCGCAGTTCGAGCAGGCACGGGGATGAGGCGAATGAGTATGCCGGGGGGAAGCCGGCCGCAACTGAAAGAGCGGACTGCCGGGACGTGCAGCCGCGCGGACCTGCCGAGCACAACCCTGCCCAGCGCGACGTCGCGGCGGGTCTGCGGTTCAAACTATCCAGGGGGCGCGGGGCCGGAGCCCTGGGCGGACGGTGAGGCCGGGGGCCTTGAGCACCCCCGTGTGAATCACGGCCGTCGCACGGAGTCGCCAGGATCGCTGGAAGCACAGTCAACGGGGATTCAGGAAGGCCTGGACGCCGCCTGCCTCCTGATGCCGGGGCTCCCGCGCGAGTTGATCGCCGAAGTCCTCGGGCTCAGGCTCGGGTGAAGGTATCGAGCGCTGGGTGGGGTCCTGCGTTCGGCGGCGAGTCGACTGGCGAGGAACTCCTGGGCATGGCGCCCAGGAGGATGGAGTGGGGGCGATAGCTGTGGGCTTGCCCGCTGAGGGCTTGGGCGCGGACGGGAACCCGACCGGGGGCGGTGGCGGGCCACGAGGTCCGCACCGCGACGCCGGACCGGCCCCGAATCAGCGTCGGGGGGTCTGGCTCGGCGGGGCACCGGGAACCGTGAGGGTGTTCATCAGTTTGGACGCCGGCGCGCCAGCGCAGCAGGACAGCACCACAGGTTCAGACGACCAAGCGACGATCGCTTCTCTGGCAGCGGGGACCAGATTGATGCCCGGACTCTCGCCGGAGCTGATCGCCGAGGTACTGGGCCTCCCGCCGACGAGCGCACCGGACTGATGAGCCTCGGGGCCGACTTGGGTCGCCTGACACGAGGCCCGGCAGCGCGGTGGGTGACGCCGGACCGGGACGGTAGTTTGAGGCTGTGGAGCAATTCGATCAGCTACGGGAATTGGCGCCCTCACTGCAGAACGGCCCGGCCGCCCTACTGGCCGATGCTCTTGACGCGGCAGGCCTGGGCTACGTCATCAAGCCGTGCTCCGGGGGTATCGAGCTGACCGTCATGGGCGCGACGCCGTCTCAGCCGGTCCCCGGCCTGCTGGACCAACTGCGACGGCTGGACCCGTTCATGCGCACCGACGGCGCCTGGCACTCGTGTGCGATCGAGTTGGGGCAGGCGCAGTGGTTGGCTTCGGGGATTCGCTACCGCCTCGGCTCGGACTCCACCTGAGATCCGGCGCGGGATCGGCCGGACCTCGCACCAACTCTGGAGGGTGCGAGGAGGCGTCGCGGGCGGCTCTCTCACCGGGACAGCGACCCGGCTCCATCGTGAAGGAGGCCGGGCCACGGTGCTGGCCGTGCGTCATTTACGTGCCTGCTCCACGGCGCGGAGCTGCTCGATCATGGTGATGACGGCTCGCTGACTTGCCTCCGACAGCCCCGGACACATGCGGGCGATGTCGCGCGCGCCCTTGTCCTGAAGTGCTTCCAAGATTGTTGGATCGCGCACGAGCTCCGTCGCGGTGGCCAGGAGTTCAGGGTCACAAGCGGATGCAGCCGCGGCCAGACGCCGCACCGCGGGCTCCCTGAGGGCGTCAAGCGCCTCGTCGTCTCCGAGCAGGGACTCAACGACCTGCTGGCGCTCAGGGGCGAGCCAGCTCAGCCTCACGGCGAGGTCTCGTACACGTTCGTCGGCGTAGGCGTCCAGTGCCCCCAGGCGCGCGAGCAGGCCTTGAACATCGTCAGGCGTGGCCGCCTCGTCGGCGAAGTCCCGTAGCGATAGCTGTTTGACGCCAGCGTCCTTTAGCCGCTTGAGCAGCTGGAGCTGAGGATCGAGCTCCTGGTACACCTGGTCATCGGTGAAGTAGGCCGTCGGGACCTTGAAATATCGTGCGATGGCTTCCAGGTGATGGAGCTTCGGGTTGGTCGTCTTCCCGGTGCACAGCTCCCAGACGTAGGGTCCCGAGATGTCCACTCCAGTGACGGTGGCGATGTCCGCCGCCAGCGCCTTGTAGGACAACGGCTCCTGCCCGTGCGGAGTCTTTAGTGCACGAAGCCACTCCAGCTTCTCAGCGAGAGTTCGCCGGCGTGCGCCGCCCTCAAGTACCTCGGGCATGTTCGGCCCTGACTCCTTCCCTCCCCCAAGGGGTTCTCTTACCTAGAGCTCCGCGCACCTTATCGCCATTCACGGCCGTAGATAACTGTCGGCCCGGCGGTCCAGATTTCCGCAGTGCGACCTTAGACGTCTCCTGGAGCCACGCAGTCCGCACTGGCCCTTGACTACTGCCGCGTAGGCCCTGCGAGCGCGCCCTAGCGTTAACTAACGTTTACGGAAAAACTATCACAACTCGGTCATCTTCAGCCCGCTCGATCTCGCGGCATTTGCCAAAGGCAATGCATGCCCGGCGCCTCAAATCGAGCACGAGTGCGATTACAAGTCGGTATCGACCTTGGCGGTCTTGACAGATTGGCATTCTTAGCGTGCGGCCCCATGAAGGTCGAGGTGGCCCCGCTCAGATGGACGGACTCATCCACGCCGACGCCCAGCTTGGGCCGGGCGGAGAGGTATCGCCATGGTGACCCGCCAACCCCGACTGCGCGAGACGCGGCCGGTCGGCGCCTCGCATTAGTCGAGGTACGGCAAGCAGGCGGCTTCGACCTCCGCCGGAGACAAGTCGGCTCACACGAGAGCCCTGCCCCCAGGCCCCCGATCGCCACTCGGCCCCTTCGCGATCACGCGGGCATCCGCGCACCTGCACGAGAGCGGGCATCTCAGGCCGCGCCCGTTCACAAATGTTTAGGACATACAGGGCCAAATCATCACCGTTTTCCAACTTGGGCTCGCACAAGCCAGGGAGCTCGTCTACTGTGCTGCCTGTCGTAAACATTTGTTTACGACAGGCGCCTTTGCCCTGCTGCCGCTGTCGGCACGTGCGGGCTCACGCGCCACCTCAGGAGCTCCGGGCTTCGCCGCACACCCCCCCGCGGCGAAGCCCGGATCCATCAGAGCCGCCGGGCGAGAGGAGAGGCGTCGGTGAAGCGGCTGACTACTCGCTCACTGCTGCGAATCGCTCACGGTCGTCCGCCTGCCGACTGCCGGCGCCCTGTTGATCACCAGGCAGACGCCGTGGTCGGCCGGACGCCCTCTTTCTCGAAGGGTGATCCCTCATGCATGTGGTCCTGACATCAAGCACCGCCCCGCACGCCGAGATCCTGCACGAGCGGGGCCAGGAGGTCATGCTGGTCGTTCCGGGCAGCGCCTCGGTCGGCCACCGCGACTTCCCCGTGTGGAGGGTCAGCGCCTGGGACGCCTACGGCGAACTCGCGCGGCTGGCGCTCGACCTGGTCGACGAGCCGGTGGCGTCTCTCACTACGACCGACGAGCGGTGCCTGCGCCCTGCGGCCTGGCTCCGCTCGATGCTCGGCCTGCCGGGCATGTCGTGGGAGCAGAGCGTGGCCGGCACCGACAAGCACATCATGAAGCAGAAGCTGGCCCGAGCTCAGATCCCGGTCGCCCGGCACCTGCCGGTGGCCACCCTCAGCCAGGTCCCGACCGCCGCCGACTCGCTCGGCTGGCCGGTCGTGGTGAAGTTGCGCACCGGCGCGTCCATGCTCGGCACGACCCGCCTGGACAGCGAGCAGGAGTTCTGGCTCGCCCGCAGCAACAACCGCTTCGGGCCCTTCGCGGTGCCGACCGGCTGGGACGCCGCCCACCTCGACCTGGGGCTGACCCACGCTCCCGGTGGGCTGATGGTCGAACAAGCGCTGACGGTCGTAGCGGAATGGCACGTTGAGGTGCTGCGCTGGCGGGGCCAGGAGGTCTACGTCCTGCCGGGCCGCTACACCGCGCCGCTGCTGGACACCCACATCGTCGGCTCGGTGCTCCTGCCCACCGCCAGCGATGAGGCTCGCGAGGTCGCCGCCCTGGCCCGAGCCGCCGCCGACGCGCTCGGCCTGACCACCGGCTTCGCGCACGCCGAGGTGATGCTCACTGCGGACGGCGACTTCGTCCTCGGCGAGATCGGTCTGCGCCCCGGCGGCGGCCGGCTCCAGCACCTGGTGGAGCTCCAGCACGGCGTGGATCCGTTCGCGCTGCAGGCCGACCTCGCGATGGACCGCCGTCCGTTGGTGCGCTTGCGCCCCGAACACGACCCGATCGCCTGGGCCAGCCCCTTCGCTCCCCCCGGTCTGGTGACGGGCGTGACCCCCCTTGCTGACATCCTGGCCATGCCCGGCGTCATCGGCGCGGAGGAGACCCTGGCCGTCGGTGACGTGAGCACCGGACAAGTGGGCACCGCGATCACCGGCGGCCACGTGTACGCGACCGGCCCGAACGCCGAAGTCGCCATGGCGCGGGCCGCGGCGGCCGCTGCCGCGTGGCAGACCCAGACGGTGCAGGCGCCGACCGTGCCCGCGCACGCCTGACGGGCGGCACCGGTCATGGTCCAGCTTCTGCACCGTCCCACCGCCCCGGACGACACCACCGACGAGGAGATGAGCCCGCGCGAGCAGCTGGCGCGCAGCATCCTCGTGCAGGCCGTCACCTCCCTCGGCCAGTGGTCGATGATGGTCGCCTGCCAGACCTGGGCCGTCTACCACCTGCACCAGGGTGGGCTGTTCGTGGCGGCGCTGACCGCCGTGGCTGGCGGGCCGCTGCTTGTCAGCCGTCTACTGGGGCGGCTCGCCGACGCAGTTGGCCCGCGCCCGGTCGGGCTCACCGCCACCCTCGCAGGCTCCCTGGCCGCCGCGGTCGGCGCCTTCACGGCGTCTGGCCCCATCTCCCTGCTCATCCTGCTCGCGCTCGTGTCGATCGCCCGGGCCGCCTCCCAGGCCTGCGCGGACACCCTGCCGTCGTGGCTGCCCTCCCGTCCCAAGGCCTCCAAGTCGAGCGTGTGGATCGGGATAGCTCAGGGGGCTCCGCTGGTTGTCGGCGCCTCACTGGCCACCACGTTGACCGTCACGTGCGGCGTCCGAGCGGCCTTCGCCGCCTGGTCGGTGCTCATCCTTGCGGGGACCGTGATCCTGCTGGGTACCCCCACCCTTCGCCCCGACGCTGCCGGTCCGGTCCAACCGCTTCAGGTCCGCCGCGATCCTGCGCTTCGGCGCGCGGTCGTCGTCCTGATGGTGACGCTGATCTCCTATGCCGCCCTGGAGCCGCTGCAGCCGATCTACCTGGCGCAGGTCGTGCACGCCCCGGCCGGCTGGCTCGCCATCTGCCAAGGCGTCTTCGGCGTGGCGGCCGTCGCCACCGGCTTCGTCTTCACCCGCCTGCAGCACGTGGTGTCCGGCCCGCGGGCCATGACGTGCGGCGTCCTGGCCGTCGCCGGCGGCGAGGTCATGGTCTTCGCCACCCACAGCGCGCTCATCTCCACCATCGGTCAGGTCGCATTCGGTGCGGGAGTGCAGCTGTTGGCCCCGGCCACCCGGGTCCGGCTCCTGCACATCGTGCCCGCCGTACAGCACGGCCAGATCCTCGGCACCCAGCGCTCCATGACCGCCGTCGCGTCCCTGGCTTGCCTGGGCGTCGGCCCCCTCGCCACGGCGGTCGGCCCCCAGCTGCCGATGCTCGTCATCGCCGCGCTGCTGGCCGGCACCGCCTACATCGCCCTCCCCGTGCGCTCCGCCGCGCACCCCACCCTCGACCGCTAGGAGCACACCCCATGGCCCACGTCCTGGTCCCCACCACCGGAAACCCGATCCTTGAGGACGGCCTCCTCAACGACGGACACACCGTCACCCTGATCGTCCCCGCCAACGCGGTGCCGACCTACCGCCAGCGCTACCCCGAGCTGTCCGTCTTCGGTGTCCACAGCTGGGACGACCTCGCCGAGCTGACCGCGCTCAACTACCACCTCCCCGAGGTGGACGCGGTGGCCACCAACGACGAGCAGTGCGTGGTCGCGGCCGCGCACCTGCGTGAGCTGCGCGGTCTGCCGGGCCTGTCCGTCGCCGACGCCCGGTGCTTCACCGACAAGCACCTGATGCTCACGCGGCTGGCCCAGGCGGGCATCCCGGTCGCGCCTCACCGGGTCGTCCACCACGAGTCCGAGATCGCCGCCGCGGCCGAGGCGATCGGCTGGCCCGTCGTCGTCAAGCCGCGCAGCGGCATGGCCACCGTGCACACCTACCGGGTGGGCAACCCGCAGGAGCTGGCCCAGCTGCGCGCCACCGGCGTCTTCGAGACGCCGGTCGAGGACACCGCGCACCGGTTCGGCGCCTCGGACCTGCTCGGCGCGCTCAACGGCGCCCGCGGCGGCTACCTCGTGCAGGCCTGCATCGACGTCGTCGAGGAGTGCTTCGTCGACCTGTACCTCTTCGAGGGTGAGCGCCTGCTGGCCGCCCCCGGCCGCTACCACAAGCCGATCATGCTGAGCATGGGCGGCGGTCACCGGCACTGGACCGTGCTCAGCCCCGACCTGCCGGAGACGATCGCCGTCGTCGACCTCGTGCACCGCGCCGTGACCGCCCTGGGCAGCCACACCGGCGTGCACCACGTCGAGGTGCTGCGCGACCGCTCCGGGAAGCTGTGGCTGGGCGAGGCCGCGGCCCGGACCGGTGGCGGGATCTACCAGGCCTACGGGCTCCAGTACGCCATGGATGTCCCGCACGTTCTGGCCCAGCTCGCCCTCGGTGTGCGTCCCGACATCGACCAGCTCACCCCGCACTATCCAGCCCTGACCACCCTGGCTCTGGCCCCCGCCCCCGGCATCGTGCGGCACTTCACCTCCGCGGACGATCTGCGCGCCCTGCCCGCCGTGGTCGACGTCGACCTCACCCTGACCATCGGCCAGCCGGTCCCGCGCGGCTTCGGCAGCATGCCCGGCGGCGGCCGGATCCTCATCCGCCCCCGCGCGACCGACCCGGGCACCGTGCTGGCCGATGTGGAAGAACTCCTGGCCGTACTCGCGCTCGACATCGCCCTGGCCCTCGCGAAGGTCTGACCGCGCCGCCCCCTGGACCACGCCTTGGCCGCGAGCACGGCCAACGCCTCCCCGGCGCCGGTCCCCCCGCCTGTGCGAGGGGGACCGGCCAGCGCGAGGGCACCCGCCACCGCACCCACCCGCACCAGCTACCTGACCCGCACCCCCAGCCCACGGAGGTCCCACATGCGCACCCTGACCCTGCTCCGCCGAACCGTCGCCGGCGCCGCGCTCCTGACGGCGCTTCTGGGCGCGACCCTCCCGGCCGCCGCCCACGCGGACACGCGGTGGGAGCACGCCAGCGCCGCCGCCCCGGCGGACACCCACTGGGGCGACTAGCCCCGCCGATCCGCCCTTCACGACCGGCAGTGCGGACCCGGATCCGACCCCGACCCCCCGCCCACCACCAGCACCGTCTCGCGCACCGATCCGACCCACCTCGAAGGAGAAGCAGCATGCGCACCCTCATGCGCCGCGCCGTCACCACGGCGGCCACGTTCACCCTCGCCGGCGCGGCCCTCGCCGGAGCCGTGGCCCCCGCGTCCGCGTCGGCCAACGGGGCTGTGCCCTGGAGCTCGATCTCGACCTGGCACTGCAAGGCCACCCTGTGGGCCCATCACAGCGGAACCTGGTTCGGCGCCTCGTACACGCTGAACAGCTACACCGCCTACCAGTCGCACATCAGCGAGTACACGTGCGTCGGCTTCCTCAAGTTCTCCAACGACGGCGGCCGCCACTGGAGCTCGGCGGAGGCCGTCAACTACCTGTACGGCCCGCACAAGCACACGGCGTCCGGCACGTACAACGACTCCTCCCTGGTCAGCAAGGCCTGCGTCGAGGAGTGGTACCAGTGGTGGACCCCGAGCAGTGGCTGGCAGGGCTACGACTCCGACCAGCGCTGCACCCCCGCCTGGTAGCCGCCCCGAAGCCCAGCCCGCTCGGCCCGCGCTGACACAGCGCCACCTCGCCCGATCGAGGCCCCGAAATAGCACCGGTCCCCTCCCAGCGACGGAGGGGACCGGGCCGCGCGGCACGGGATCCGACCCCCGCTCCGCGCGCACTCCATCGACACCGTCTCGCGCACCGACACAGGCCCAAGGAGAGCTACATGCGTACCAGAATCCGCCGCGGACTGACAGCCACCGCCCTCGCCACCTCCGCCCTGCTCGGCATCGCCGTCTTGCCGGGAACCGCCCAGGCCGCCACCAGCTGGACCTTCACCAGCGTCAGCACCACGCACTGCCGCGCGTACCTGCGCGCCGAGTACACCAACGCCAACTACGCGCAGGGCACCGGCCAGGTACTCGACGGTGCCTACAACTGCGTCATGTGGCTGGAGAAGTCCACCAACGGCGGCGCCTCCTACTCCCGCGTCTCCGGCCTGCACTGGCTCAACGTCACGACCAACATCGACAGCCTCATCGGAAACACCTACACCGGCTGGTACTGGGACAACGACGGCAACGACCGGGCCAGGGCCTGCATCTCCGAGAGCATCCAGGCCCCCGAGAGCTTCAAGCACTGCACCTGGGGCTGGTAGCGCCCGCTCGGACGCCCCCTGAGCGCACCGCCGCGGGCACCCGAACCAGACCATCGCCATCGGCCGCCGGCCCTGCCGTCGCGGGGCCGGCGCCCTCGCCCACCCAAGGACCTGCCTTGCACCACGAGCTTCAGCGCGCCGTCGCCAACTCCCTGATCGAGGACCGGCGGCGTGCGGCCGAGCGCGCGGCCCTGGTCCGCACGCTGCGTGGCCCACGCCGCCAGCGCCGACGCCAAAGACGCTGACCACCCGCCCGAGCACCGACCCGAGACTTCAAGGACTGCCACCATGCGTATGCTCGCCCGCCCGCTCCTCGCCCCGGCCGTGACCGCTCTGGCCCTCAGCCTGGCAGCCTGCGGCTCCAGCAGCCCCGCCGGCGGCAGCGCCGCCCCGGTCACGCATCCCGCGTCCCCGCCTGCTGCCCAGCCGGTCGTCACCCTGGCTGCGCTCAGCCAGAAGCAGCTGCAGACTGCCACGCTGACCAGCCTGGACCTGCACGGTCTGGCGATGTCGGCGCGCTCGCCCGCGGCCCACACCGCGATGATCTCTCCCGAAGCGCCGGGCCCCCTGCCGAAGGGCGGCTGCGCTCCGATCGCCGCCGCCTGGCAGGCCGGGGCACCGCTCTATCCCTCTTCCGCCGTCACCGACGTGGAGGTGACGCACTCCGGCGACGCCACCGTCACCAGCGTGCACCTGGGCGCCTACTCCGAGCAGGGTGCCCGCGCCTTCACCGACGCTGTGGCCCAGTCCCTCACGACCTGCAGCAGCTACCCGATGACGAACGGCACCCTCGTCCTTCGCCAGCGCATCCGCCCCCAGCAGCTTCACCTCGGCGACGACTCCGTGGCGTGGCAGCAGGAGTCGGTGGCGGCCGACGGCGCTGCCCTGTGGATGTCCGTCGCGGTCGTCCGCGTCGGCACCACCGTCATCACGGCCGTGGTCGATGCCAGCAGCGCCGCCCCCGTCCCGCTGCCCGACCCCGCCGTCCTGGGTGCCCAGGTCACCAAGCTCCGCTCCATCTCCCACTGATCCGGCACAGCCCTCCTGAAAGGCGAAACCCGTGCACAGCAGCACCCTTGACCACGCCACGAACATCCGCGGCACCCGTTCCCGCCGCCGCATCCTGACCGCCGCCGGCATCACCGCGCTCGCGCTCAGCGTCGCCGCCTGCGGAGCCGCGGCGCACACCACCGGCAGCGCCGCCGCCCCGCACAGCCCTCCGGCCGCGACCGCCCCGGTCACCCACCTGGCTGCCAACGTGGCCGCGCTGACCCAGCAGCAGCTGCAGAGCGCCGCGGTGACCACCTCCGACGTCGCCGGCCAGCAGATGGGCGTCCTGCCGATGACGGACTCACCCATCGAGCAGAGCAACACCCGCGTGCAGCCCTCGACCTGCGAGGCCCTCGCGTCCGCCTGGGAGGGCGGCGGCCCCGACTACCCCTCCACCGGCGCGGTCGACCTCAAGGTGATGGAGGGCAACTCGGGCCAGAGCGGCACGGCGCACCTGATGCACCTGGCCAGCTTCAACGGCACAACCGCGACGAAGCTGCTCAACGCCATCGCCACCGCGGCCGGCTCCTGCAGCAGCTACACGCTCCCCGACCCCTCCGGCCCGATCCACGAGGCCATCACACCCATCGCGGCCCCGCAGTACGGGGACCAGGCCGTGGCCTGGCACGCAGTCCTGACCGGGACGAGCGGCCAGCGCTACGTCAGCACCGTCACCGTCGTCCGCGTAGGCGGCACCGTCATCAACGCCGTCGAGCTGGCCAACAACCTCAGCTCCGCCGACCAGCTGCCGACCACCAGCGCATACCTGCTCAACGCCCAGATCGCCAAGCTCCGCGCGGTCAGCTGATGCCCCGGCTGCTGTGCCGTTGGATCCGCACCGGCGACGATCGCCTGGAAGCGCGCTGGGCACCGGCCGCGGCGCACCTGCGGCCCGGCCGCACGGATGCCGCCGGGCCGCAGCGCCTTGCCCCGGTGCTCTCGTCCCCGCCCGCCTGACCCACCTCGCGACCTCCTGGGCGCGCGCATCACACGAGAAGGGGCCCCGATGACCACCGTGGACCTCACCCGCGCCGACAACGACAACGACCGCCCCGACGAACAGCTGATGCTGGTGCGGATCTACTGCGCCGAAGCTCAGACCCTCCTCGTCCCCGCCCGGCTACGGCTGCCCACGGACCTGGCCCAGAGCCTGCTGCAGGCCCTGGCCGACGGCGCAGAAGCCGATGACTTCGACCCGGAAAGGCACCCCGCCATCGCCCGGCTCTACGACTGGCTGGACTACCACCGCGAAGCGTGGGAGCAGCAGATCGACTACGGCCTGCACTGCCAGGACGGAGAGGATCTTGAAATTCGGGATGTCTCGTACTCCGTCCTGCCACCCGAGACCTCACCACCGCCTCCGCCCGAGGGCGGGGTTCCCTTGCCCCGCCGCGTCCAGGCAGAGCCTCCCGATGACGGGCCGCTCCCGCCGTCGCCCGAAGGCGGGGTTCCCCTGCCCCGCTGACCACCAGCCGCTGCCAGCACCCGCAGTCGGCCAGCACCGTCGCACCGCCCAGCGCCCCCGTCCACGCACCGACCACGAGAGGCAGGCCCATGTCCAGACAGATCGTCGCCACGGGCACCACGATGGCGGATCCGATCCCCACCCCGCGCTCCTCGCACGGGCTCCTGCCCGCCGCCGGGGAGAGCGTGTGGATCCCGACGCCGCTCGGCACCGTGACCCGTCTCGCCTCCGTGGCGGACCTCGATGCCGTCCAGGACCTGCATGCACGCTGCTCGCTCGTCTCGCGGGCGGCCCGCTACATGGTCGGCAAGCGGGAGCTGGCCCCAGCCGAATGGCGGCACTTCACCCATCCGGCGCGGGCGACGACGTGGCTCACCAGCCCCGAGGTCGCCCCCGGTCGCATCGTCGCAATGACGAACCTGATCGCCCATCACGGCGACCGCGGCGCACTCGACCTCGGTCTGCTCATCGAGGACGGCTTCCAGGGCCAGGGACTGGGCACCGCCCTGGCCCGCATCGCCCTCGGGCACGCCCGGCTCCTCGGCGGCCACCGGCTCACCGCGAGCACGGGCCGCGCGAACCGCAGGATGATCGCCATCCTGCACCGGCTCGGCGCGACCGACTGGCACTACAGCGGCCCAGATGCCGACACCCACGTGCACCTGGACGGAGCACGCTGATGCCCAAGTCCCGCCGCACGCCACCGCGCACCGCCGACCGATACATCGAGAGACCCGACGGCGCCCGCATCGCCCTCTACGACGACGGCAACCCCGACGGGCAGGTCACCGCGCTCCTAGTGCACGGTGCTGGCAGCACCCACACCGTCTTCGACGCCCTCGTGACCCACCTGACCACCCTGGACGAGGACCTGCGGATCGTGCGCGCGGACCAGCGCGGGCACGGCAGCTCCACCCTGGGCCGGGAGGCGGTCAGCCTGCGCCTGCTCGGCGAGGACCTCGCCGCCGTCGTCGGACTCGCCACGACCGGACCGGTGGTCGTGGTCGCTCACTCACTCGGCGGCCTGTCCGCCCTGGCGCTGGCCGACGCCCGCCCGGACCTCATCGGCACCCACATCGCCGCGCTACTGCTCGCGGCCACCACCGGGGGCGGCCCCGCCCCCAGCCGCCAGCGCGGCAGCGACCCGGCTCCCTCCAGCGCGGAAGGGTTCTCCACCCGCAAGGCCGCCGTCGTCGCAGCCCAGTGCCTGCTGCGCCGGCGGCCGCTCCAGACCGTTGCGGCCTACTGCGCCGCGATGCTGGCCAACCGCCCCGTCGAAGACCTCTCCGCTCTCGCCGACATCCCCGTGGAGGTACTGGTGGGGGACCGCGACCTGTGGACTCCACCGTCGGCGGCCAGCCACCTGGCAGGCCGGATCCCCAGTGCCAACCTCCATGTCCTGCCCAGAGCCGGCCACTTCCTACCGACCACGCACCCGCTCACCCTCGCCGGGCACACGCTCACCCTGGCCGAACACGCCACCCACACCTCCCCGCGACGCATCCGGCCACCGCTGGCTGCCCTTTGACCCGCCCCGAACGTCACACTGGGGCCCTCGGAAAACCTCGATTCGTGGGCATTCGGCCAGCAGTGCCGCGGACCCCTGGCGCTCTTCCGGGTGTCTTCGCCGCCCAGGGTCTGTACTGCGCCCGCGGACGGGCACCACGGCAGGCCTGGAGACTGATCACCCCCGGCCCCTCCCGGCGAAAAGAGGTCTTGGAGGGCCAGCGGGCCAAGCGCTGGGGAGGACGAAGACTTTGTTCGCAGCAAAGCAAGAAGAAAGTCTCCGACCGACCTAGCGCGCAGCCCGGTGGCCCTCCATGATCGATCGCTGGGAGGGGGCAACGGGTGATCATTACCGAAGGTAGGTCTGCTGCCACTCCACCGAGGTCATGTTGAGCGCGGCTTCGGCAAGGACCTGGGCGGATGCCGTCTTGAGCTTCGCCACGCTGGAGTCAATCCAGCCCTGAACATTGGAGCAGCCCTGCTCGCGGTACTCGACGGCCTGAATCAGGCACTCCAGCTTGTCCGCGTCATGTGCGCAGATGACTTCCAGCGAGTCCCCATGCTCGTACTCCTCGACGACACGCTGAACGCCAGCCTGGACGGCGGGGTGGGCGTCGGCGAGCTGGTCGGCAGTGACCTTCTCGTTGCTGGTGGCCTCCAGGTAGCGCCGCCCAATGTGGGGGATGTCGCTGACCCGCGTCTCCTGAGTGTCGTGGAACAGACACAGCAACGCGACCTTCGCCGGGTCGGCCCCCTCCATCATTGCCAGCACGGAGCCGATGATGCCGGTCCGGAACGAGTGCTCGGCGATGGTCTCCGGGTCCTTCACCCCGGCGATCCACCAGCCGCTGCGCTTGGCCCGCTTGAGCATCCCCATCTCCAGCAGGTAGCCCGCGGTGCCTCGCGCCGTGTCGTCGTGCTCTGCCATGTGGTGCCCTCCGTGATCAGGTGGTGCGGTTGCTCAGACGGTAGTTCACGTCCGCGAACTCCCGCCTGGCCCTTGCGGAGATCGGTTCGGTGTCGAGAATGCGTGCGGTCTCGTCGGCCAGCTCTCCAGCCAGAACGGGAGCTGCCAGGGGCAGCCAGGGGTGCGCGGCCAGCAGCGCCCACAGGGTGTGGGCGTAGAGCTCGGCGTACGTCGGCGCCTCGATCAGGCCCTGGGCGAGGAGCCGCAGGAGCGTGACGGGATCCCAGCCCGGCATGTCGGTGTCCGCCATGAAGCCGTCGGACGCCTGCGGCTGTTGGGCTGCCCCGAGCCAGTACGCCCAGTAGTTCAGGTTCGCGGCCTCGCTCCGGTCGTCGTCCACCAAGGCGCGCGTGATGAAGTCGGACAGCGGCTGATGGTCGCCTTGCCGGGCGAGTGCCGTGGCGACCGACCGGGCTTCGGCCCAAGCGGGGGACCAGCCCCGGACGGACAGAACTCCGCGGCGCTGGTGCAGTGCCAGTGCTGTCCAAGACGACGCCCCGGGTGACCGGTCGTAGCTGGTGAGATAGAGGGCCTGACGGCGCAGCAACGGTGCGGCCTGACCAGCCAGGTGAGCGCTGTCGGCGGCATCCCGGAGTCGCCCGAAAAGGTCGGCCTTCTGCTGGGCAGGCAGCAGCGGTGCGGTCGGCACCGCGCCACGCCTTACGGGCTGCGGGCGGGCGGCAATCAGCGGCGGCGGGGTGCCGTTGACGGCCCACGCGATCATGTGGGCGGTTGTGCGGGTGTGGACCCATCCGGCCAGTGGATGCCGCTCGGCCTGCGGTGGGGGTTCCAAGGTCGCGGTAATGATCCGATCCGCGTCAAGTGCGGGGTCGAGCAGCTGCATCAGCGCCGGGTCTGCACCCAGCAGGGGTAAGCGCCGGCGGAGGTCCAGGAGGGAACCGGCCTTCATGTTGGCCAATGGCCGACGGCCGGACTCCCAACCTTGGACGGTGGCGAGGTCCACCGCCACTTCTTCGGCGAACCCGATCTGTGTCCGGCCGGTGCTCTCGCGCACCAGGCGAAGCACGTATCCGCTGATGATGCCACTGACGGCGCGGCGCGGCGAAGGCAGGCCGGAACCCATAGCGTCCCCGTGAGATCAAAGAACTTGCCGTGACCTAATGCGTACTGCCAGTCAGTCCTACCCGATTTTGGCCAGCCATACGGTCATGACAGCCAATCAAGCGGACAGCTCCGGGACGTTTTCGCCGGAAGGGGCTGCACTCGCGACTGTCCGTACCTTGCTGGGGAGGTTCCTCGTGCACTCGCCGAATCCGAGGCCCTCGGCCGCTGCATCGGCTGCCTCTGTGGCACCGCAGCAGACGGCAGGCCAACAGGACCAGAGCCAGACAGCTCGATGGGCACCTGCAGCTCGCGGCCAAGCGCCCGACTGTCAGACCGCAGCCATCATCATGATCCGTCAAGCGAGGCGATCTACCTGGACGCGCCGATCAGGAGTGCACAGCCCAGTAGTCGGCCAGCATCTCCGCTGGCCAATCAGGCTGGTGAACTTCCCCTCGGGGCCCGAACTCGGCGAACCAAGGTGCGATGTCAAGCACGGGAGTGCCATCAACAGCATCAAGGTCGAGAACGTGCAGGTCCCGACCTTCGACCTTGACCACGCGCGGGTGCGAGGTGCCGATCTGCGCCGGCCTGCGGTGATTGCGGTGGGCAAAGGTACCGCTCGGCTCCCAGCGCGGGTCATTTCGCGGCGATCGCGCCCCGAGGTGCACGTCCTCGGGGGAAGCGAGGTGGAACTTGAAGACGACCTGAACGTGGCTGAAATCGCTCAGGCCGGCGAGGGTGTCTTCCGGCAGGTCATCGCGCAAGCGAATGATCGAGGGTACGCCGCCCCAGTAGTCGTCGCTGACTTTGGGCCGCTGGTTGATCACATGGGCGACGGCTTCGATCTGGTACTGCTCCGGCATTCCGGTCTCCTCCTGGTTCATAGGTCAGGCGGCGTATTCGAGGTAGGACACGGCTCGCGCATCAACGTCATGAACGGCTCGCACCCCGCGCGGACGGTAGGGCGAAAGAGCGCTTCGCATCTGGCGGGCGGTGTGGATCGTCCGGCCGGAGCGGATGCCTTCCATGAGGTCGAGTGCACGCGACCATGTCGAGCACGCCTGCTCGATGTTGCCCTGGCGGGCCTGGATCTCGCCGAGGTAGCCCAGCGTCACGGCGTGGGTCCGGGGGAAGGCTGCGCCTCTCGTACGAGCGCTGTGGCGGAACTCTCGCACAGCTCCGTCCAGGTCGCCAAGGTCACGGAGCGTGCAGGCCGTCTCGTGGGCAAGGCTTGCTTCGGTGAAGAACCACACTCGCTGTGGCTCGTCCTGGCCGACGGCGCGCCCGAGGTCGTCCTCGGCAGCTTTGAGCGCGGCAGCGGCGCCCCTGGAGTCGTTGGTGGTGGCGAGGGTGCGGGCGTAGACGACGCGCAGGAGTGCCCGTTCGCGGTAGCTAGCGCGTCGACAGCGGTCGCCTTCGATCGATGCGGCGGCGACGCGCTGGGCGGCGCGATGGTGACCCAGGTCGTTGGCCTGGTGTGCCAAGGCGCGCAAGATGTGGCCAGCGAGGGGTTCGTCGCCAGCCTCGGCTGCGAGCCTGACAGCGCTGGTGAGGTAGCGCTGAGCGATGGGGTGCTCTCCGGCGTCGAAGGACATCCAACCGGACAGGTAGGCCAGCTCTCCGGCGGCCGAGAACATCTGCTGGCGGAGGGTTTCACTGGCGAAGCGGCCGTGGAGCAGCGGTTCGACTTCCGAGGTCAGGTACTGAACCACGGCCGTGCGGGCGTGACCGCCTCCCCGCCGCTGGTCGATCTGGCTGAAGGCCGCGACGGTATCTCGGACTGCCTCGACGTCGCCGCGGCCTACGCGGCGCTCCGTGGTCTGGCGCACGGAGCTGCCTGCCGCCGACGCGCTCCACCGCGAACCGGTGGGGATCGTGAGCGCAGCCGTCTGGAAGGCCATGACGCCGAGCGCGCGGCGGCGGTCCATGCTCAAGTCGCGTCTCCCGATGTCGATCAGCGCGCTCAGCGTATCGCCCGACCACAGGTCGCCGGGGGTGCTCTTCGAGTGCCGATCCATTCCCAAGTCGTACGCCGTCACAGTGCGGCCCAGAGCCCGAGTCAGCAGCTCAGCCAGCAGGACTGCGATGCGTGGGTTGGAGGGGACTGTGCCGCGGGCCCAGTACGAAACGTGCGAGCGAGACACCGAGCCGAGTTCAGCAACCCCATTCTCCGAGGCCAGGCGGCGTAAGGCTGTCGCGGCAGCGGCGTCTGAGAGTCCGGCCTCGGCGAGCAGCGCGGAGAGCTTGGTTCCGCGTTCAGCTTTCGCAACCACAGCGCCCCTCAGCCATAGATGATCTTTCCCCGCTTTCCCCGCATGCAGCCCCTTGACCGGGTGCCCATGCGTCAGCTGAAGCGGTTCCCTCAATGTAGCTGCCAAATCGCGACTGTGAGTAACAGTCAGCAGGCGCAAATGCGACTGGCGGTCTCCACCCCTCATCCCGCTCGCTAGGAGAAGCCCGGTGTTCCCAACCCCGTATTACCCCGCGCGCATCGCGCCACCCGAGGTGCTGGACGTTCCTGTGGAACTGCTGGCCTGTCCTGGCTGCGGCCGCTTCCCGTGCATCGAGCAGCAGGAGCGTCCCGCCGGCCCGACGCTCCCCCAACGCACTCGCGGCGCGTCCGGCCACCAGCCCGGCACGCCGCCGTCGGCCGGCGAGCCTTGGGCAGCCGCGTTCACCCCGAAGCGCGCGCCACAGGAGGCCGCGTCATGACCGACCGGCCCACTGCCCTGGCACGCATGTGGTCCGTGACGAGCGCACCGGAGACCGTGCCGATGATGCGGCGCCGCATCCAGAACAAGCTCGCATCCTGGGAGATCGACCTGGACGGCGATCTCGACTACGGCGTCCGCCTGGTTGTCTCAGAACTGGTCACCAACGCGATCCTTCACTCCGAGACCCCGGTCCTGAGCGTGTCGCTGGTCGTTTCCCCCGACCGGGACGAGCTGTTCATCGCGGTCGAGGACGGCCATGCCGACCACCCCACCCTCCGCCCTTCGGGCAACGACAATCTGCCAGAGAACGGCCGCGGCTTGCGGATCGTGTCGGACACCGTCTCCAGGTGGGGGGTCGAACCCACTGACAAGGGCAAGCGGGTGTGGGCGGTGATCCCGCGCCCAGTGCAGACCGGGCTCGGGGAGCGTGTACGCGGGGAGCTGCGCCGCCGAGTCCGCATGGCCGTCCCGAGACCCCCGGTCCCGCCGCTACTCACGGCCGCTGGCTGAGCAGACCCACCCTCAGGACCCGAATGCAGAAGCCGGCCCCAGGTCGATCGACAGGAGCGCAAGCACGTGAGCCAGCAGGACGACCAGCAACGTCGAGAGACGATCGGCTGCCACCCGCTGGGCCTGGCTATCGGATTCGTGCCCCTTGTATGGGCGCTGCTGTGCCTGATCACCAGCATCCGCTGGTGATCTGCTCTTCTGACAACTGGAGCTGTCGACTGTGACTGGGATCGTCTTACTGTCCGACCCGCGTGTCGCCGCCGTACAGGTCGAGGAGTGCCGAGAGCCCCTCGTCGACCTGCGAGAAGACGGCCGCCTGGTGGTTGACCGCCGCAAGGTCGACCCGGAGGGGTGGTACGCGCATCTTCGCCGCTCGTTGCTGGAACGCCTGGTATCGGCGAACCAGCAACTCGCCCGCCAGCGACTCCAGCTCCTGGTCGTCGAGGGCTACCGGCCGCTGGAGGTTCAGGCGCGGTACTGGGCCGACTACCAACGTCAACTCACCGAGTTGCACCCGGCCTGGCCACCGCAGCAGATCCACCACGCTGCTGCGCGCTACGTGTCCCCGCCCGAACTCGCTCCGCACTCCACCGGCGGAGCCGTGGACCTCACACTCGCGGACTGGGAAGGCCGGGAACTCGACCTGGGAACCCGAGTCAACGCAAGCCCCGAGGAGTCCGCCGGCGCCTGCTACACGTGGGCCGCCAACGTCCCTATGGAAGCACGCGACCGGCGCGTCACCCTCGCCCAGGCCCTCACCACTGTCGGCCTGGTCAACTACCCAACCGAGTGGTGGCACTGGTCCCTGTTCGAGCGCTATCACGCCTTCATGAACAGCGCCCAGGCGGCGTTGTACGGGCCGTTGGACGTCGTAACTGGCCGCTAACCCTCTTTCACTCCCCACCTGCAGTGACCACTACTGCAAAGCACGACATCGCGGCGTCCCTCTCCCGTGGCACGGAGGCCGCGCCAAGCCACCCCCCATCGAAGGAGCACCGTCCCGTGTCGGCCCCCAACACCAAGTCCCAGTCGGCTGAGACCGACTGGGCGATGATCCCGTTGCCCTCGGGCACCTTCACCATCGGCAAGTCCTTCAGCTTCGAGGCTGGCCACCGGCTACCCGGCCTGCCGCCCGATCACAAGTGCTCCCGCCAGCATGGGCACAGCTACCAGGTCGAGGTCATCCTCACCGCTTCCGAGCTGGAGGCGCCTGGCTTCGTCACGGACTTCGGCGAACTCGCCCCCTTCAGGAAGTTTCTCGACACCGAGCTCGACCACAGCAACCTGCACGAGAACCTCCCGTTCGAGCCGACCTCGGAGCTCCTCGCCCGATTCCTGGCGGGCTGGATCATCAAGCACCTCCAGCCGAACATTCCCGCTCGCCTGGTGGGCGTCCGCGTCCGTGAGACCGGGAGCAGCTGGGCGAAGTTCGAGGTGGAAGCGGAGGCGGTGTGACCGCGGGGCAGTCGGCCACGCACGAGCTGCCGCCGGGTGACGCGCAGTTCCGGCTGCTCGTCGCGGAGTGCTTCGGCGTCGAGACACCGACGTTCCAGGGCGAGGGCCCCAGCTGCGGGCACCCAGCCATCTTCATCCGTCTGTCCCGGTGCAACCTCCGGTGCAAGCGGTGCGACACGAAGTTCACGTGGGACTGGACCCAGTTCGACCCGCACGAGGAGTCGGAAAAGCGGACGGTGGCGGAGCTCGTAGCCTGGGCCGCTTCGTCTCCGGTCGAACTGGTCGTGATCACCGGCGGCGAGCCGCTGCTCCAGCAGCGCCGCCTGGTGCCGCTCGTCGCGGGGCTGCTGGCTGCCGGGAAACGCGTCGAGTTCGAGACCAACGGAACGATCGCGCCAGAACCGGCCCTGCTGGTTGAGGGCGTCCGATTCAACGTCTCCCCGAAGCTGCGGAGCTTTGGGGAGGAAGAGGCAAGGAGCATCGTGCCCGCGGTCCTGGAGGCGTTCGCGGCCACGGGACAGGCCGTTTTCAAGTTCGTCGCCGGATCGGTCTCCGACCTCGACCGGGTCGCCGAGATCGTCGAGGCCCATGGGCTCGGACCGGTGTGGGTGATGCCTGAAGGCACGACGGCGGAGGCGATCACTGCGGCAACTCGCATGCTCGCGGACGCGGTCGCGGAGCGGCACTGGCACTTCACCACCAGGCTCCATGTGCTCGCCTTCGCGGAGACGCGCGGCCGCTGACTTACGCCCTGCCCATCCGTCACTCAGCCTCCGGAAACGAGAGAAGCCCATGACGACTTCTGTGGCCGGCCCCATGCCGACCCAAGACACCGACACCGTGTCAGGCTGGCCCGCCGCACCCATCGACACGGACCGGGTCGCCGACCTGATCGCCCAGCTCCTGGTAGAGCTCGGCGAGGACCCCTCCCGTGACGGGCTGATCGGCACCCCGGCCCGCGTCGCGGCTTGGTGGAGCACCTTTCTGTCCCCGGACAGCGACGCGACAGTCACCTGTTTCCCCGAGGCTCAGCTGAGCGACCAGCTGGTCATCGTGGGCGGCATGAGCGTGTGGTCTCTCTGCGAACACCACATGCTGCCCATGAACCTCCAGGTCACGGCTGGATATGTACCTGAGGGCGAGGTGGTCGGCCTGTCGAAATTCGGCCGTATCGCCCGGCAGTTCGCCGGCCGTCTCCAGGTCCAGGAGCGCTTCACCCGCCAGGTCGCCGAGCACCTGACCGACGTCATCGGACACGACAACATCGCCGTCGCCGTCCGCGGCGAGCACCTGTGCATGAGCATGCGCGGCGTGCAGATGGAGGCCGCCCGCACCACCTCCCTGCACGCCAGCGGTCACTTCAAGACGGACCCGGCGCTCAGCCAACAGTTCCTCACCCTCGCCGCAGCCCAGTGGAACGCGGCCTGATCTCCGACCGACGCGGTCGAGCAAGGAGTTCAGCAGATGGCCACACCGCCGACGAAACCCGCGCACGACCCGGACGTACCTGACCGCCTGTACCTGACGTGGGACGACATCGAAGCCGCCACGGGCGCCCTCGCCGAACAGGTGACGGCTGGCGGGATGCCGCAGGCCGTGGTGGGCATCATGCGGGGCGGCATGGTGCCAGCTGTGTGGCTCGCCCACCGCCTCGGGATCCGCGACGTGCGGAGCATCGAGGTCACCCACACCACCAAAGACGGCATCGGGGCCCCCAAGACCTCTCTCCCCACCGTCCGCAACCCCGGCTCGCTCGGCGACCTGAGCGCCCTCGACGTGCTCCTCGTCGATGACATCGCAGGCAGCGGCGAGACGCTGGCCCACACCGCCGACATGCTCCGGGATCTCGGCGCCCGAGTGCGCACCGCGGTCCTCACCGTGAACCGGGCCAACTGGACACAAGAGGACGAACCCGCACGCGCCATCGACCACATCGCATCGCTGCAGGACACCTGGATCGTCTTCCCCTGGGAGGGACAGCATGAGCGCTGAACTGGATGAGCAGTACCGCACCCGGCCGAGCACACCGATGATCGGCCCGTACAGCACCAACCAGATGGACGACTTCTACGCCGCGCTCAGCCGCGGCGAGGCGAAGTCGTCCGGCCTGATGAACCTGATGCAGCATCTCATCGCAGCCGAACGGTGCCCGGACGGCGCGAACGTGCTCGACGTGTGCTGCGGCCGTGGGCTGGCACTGCCGCTGCTGCACCGCTACGCGCCGAAGATCGTCCGCTACGTCGGCCTCGACATCAGTACGGACAACCTCGCCGAGGCCCACACACGGCTCGCAGACCTGCGCCAGGAGTACGGCACCCCGTTCCCCGTCGACTTCGTCGAGTGCGACGTATCCGGCGCGTGGCCGCAGCTCCCGGCGTTCGACGTCGCGCTCTACACCTCGGCCCTGGAACATCTGCCGTTCGAGCTCGGAGTGCGGAGCCTGGCCGCCACGGGGGCCGCGCTCGCCCCCGGGGGCGTGCTGTACCTGTCCACGCCGCAGGCGTTCGGACCGCCGCCGCGGCCGCTGCAGTACCGGGTCCACGTGTACGAGTGGTCTCGCGAGGAGGTGGTGCAAGCCGTCGAGGCCGCCGGCCTGATCGTGGACGAGGTGATGGGGCTGCTGCCGCCCGAGCCGGAGGGGGTGGCCGCCGAACTCGCCGAGCGGTACGGGGACGGCGCGGTCGACTTCTACCGCGCCCTCGCCGCCCGGGTTCCGAAGGCACTGCTGGACACGGTGTCGGCCGTGGCCGTCCCCAACCGGGCAACCGAGCTGCTGTTCGTGTGCAGGAGGCCGGCATGACCGCCATCACGGTGCCGGGGCCCCGCCGCGGTGACCAGGCGCACGCCCGACCGCTCTGGGTGAGCGTGGAGGGCATCAACGGGGTCGGGAAGACCACCTCCGTGCGCGCGACGGCCGCAGCTTTGCGCTCGCCGTGCCTGCGGCTGGACGAGCTGACCGACCAGGCCTCCGACACGCTGCCCGGCCGGGTGATCGCCGCCCTCGCTTCCAGTGGGGACGTCTGCCTCCGCACCGGGCACCCGATCGTGGAAACCCTGGCGTTGTTGGCGCTGAAGTTCCGTGAGGTCGAGCACCTCACCCCGGAACTGCTGGACGGCGTCGAGGTGATTCTGGAGGACCGCGGCGTGGACAGCGTGGCGGTGTGTCAAGGGGCGATCCTGCACGCCGAGCACCCGGCCACGCCCGCCCGGATGGTGGCTGACCAGATCCTGGCCACGGTCCGCCGCTGGAGGTCGATGCCGGACGCGACCCTGCTACTCACGGGCGACCGCGATGTATGCCTGGCCCGCTTCGCGGCTCGGATCGGCCGGAGTCTGCCCGCGAGCGCGGTGGAGGTGATCGAGCGCACCGACCAGCTGTACCGGGAGCTCGCCGCCGCCGAGCCGGACCGGTTCACCGTCATCGACGTGACCGGATACGGCCCGGAGGAGACAGGCAAGGCGGTCGAGACAGCCGTCCGTGCTCTCGTGGACCATCGGGAGGCTCTCCGTGCCTCGTGACGTCACCCTGCTCTGGGCCCTCCGCTCGCCCTGTGCGAACTTCAGGTGCCCGCACTGCTACTTCGGTGAGCTGGAGGAGCACAAGAGGGTCCTGCCCGAAGGCCTGGGCCTGCTGTCCCACATCCCCGTTCGCGACCTCGACCGCACCGACATGGAGGCGTTCGCGCAGACCCTGACCGACTCGCCGGTCGAGCGGGTCGTCATCGCCGGCGGCGAGCCGCTGGACTGGCTGCCCACCCTCAGCCTGATCAAGACAATCAAGCAGGCCGGATGCCAGGTCGTCGTCGCGACCAACGGAGTGCCGCTCAACCGGCCCGGCATCGCCCGGCAAATCGTCAAGCTCGGCGTTGACGGGGTCTCAGTTTCCCTCGACAGCGCGGACGCGGTCACCAACGACCGACTGCGACCCACCCGAACCGGGATTGGCCACAGGGAGGTCCTGGCAGGCATTCGCACGCTACTCGGCGAGCGAGGTTCCGGGCCTGGGCCAAGGGTCGGCATCTACACCGTGGTCATCCGCGACCGTCCCCAGGAGATCACCGACGTCGCCCGGCTCGCCTCGGAGATCGGCGTCGACTACTACGTCCCACAGCCCATCTCCCTCACCCCTGACCACAAGCTGTTCGCTGAGCGCTGCCATACCGCCGCTGACGTCCCCGCGGTCGAAGGGCAGCTGCGCGAACTCCAGGCGGACCCCGGCGGGCTCACAATCCCAGACCCCGCCTACATGCGGCAGTTCGTCGCCTCGATCGCCACCCAGGACAGCGGCCGCGTCACCGACTGCTTCGGCGGGGCCCAGTTGTTCTTCATCCAACCCGACGGCTCGCTGTGGGACTGCCCGTCCGACCGGCGGATTGCCGCCACCGTCCCCTCCCAGCAGCGCACGATCGTGGGCGCCGATGCGCGGACCTTGTTCGCCGACCGGCCGGCGTGCACGGACTGCTCCCACTTCTCCCGGGACTGCGTCAACATGAGCCCGCTCGTGCTCGATATGCCCCGCCTCCTCTCCTGGGAGTCGCGGTGACCGGCCTCCTGCCGCTCCCCGCAACGGAAGGTCTCGGCGAGGGCATGCTGGCCGCCATAGCCGGCATGCCTTCGCCCGCCGGGGACGCGTTCACAACCGGGTTCGAGCACGCACTCGTCGAGACGTTCGCCAGTCGGCACGCGGTCACCGTGTCTTCGGGCACGATGGCGCTGCACGCCGCACTGCACGCAGTCGGGGTCGGCCCCGGCGTCGAGGTCCTGGTCCCGGCCCTCACCGTCGTCATGACCGTCGCACCCATCGTCGCGCTCGGTGCCAAGCCCGTGTTCGTCGACAGCGACCCCAACACCCTCGACCTGGACTACGCCGACGCCGCCGCGAAGACCACGGCCCGAACCAAGGCCATCGTGCCGGTGCACCTGTGGGGCAGGATGGGCGACCCAGCCAGGCTGCAGGCCTTCGCTACTGGGCGAGGGTTGGACATCGTCGAGGACGCCGCCCAGGCAGCGGGGACCTCACGCGCCGGCGTCACCGCCGGGACGCTCGGCGCAGCCGGGTGCTTCAGCATGAAGGACGGCAAGATCCTCTGGAGCGGTGAGGGTGGCTTCGTCCTCACCAACGATTCAGGCCTCGCCGCCCAGGCCCGAGGCTTCCGGAGCCACTGGCTGACGCCGCCTCCGGGCAGCCGCCCTCAGGAGCGGCTCGCACTCAATGGACGCCTCGCGGAGCCGCTCGCCGCGCTCGCCCACGCCAACCTGCACAGGTACCCGGCTCTCCTGGAGCGCCGGCGCGCCCAGACCGCGCACCTGCTGCGCGCGGTGCAGAACGCCCGCGGTCTCATCGCCCTCCAGCCCGCGAGGGACGAGACGTGGAACGGCTACGCCCCGCTGCTAAGCGTCAGCCTGCCCAGGCCCCGGGCGTTTGCCGAGCACCTTTCCCAGTTAGGCGTGCCGAGCTCCACCGGCACCTTCCACCTGGTGCCCTGCGACACCCGGCCGATGTTCGCCAGGGGCGACCGGACACCGTGCCGCGGCGCGGCCCAGATCCTGGAGCACACCCTCGCCATCGTTCTCGGTGAGCGAGACGACGAAGTGGTCCTCGACCGCTACGCCGCCGTCATCACCCGGGAGGCCACCGCATGGCACGGCTGACCAACACCGTGATCCCCTTCCCAGCCGGCATCCTCTCCCCGGCTGCCCGCCGCCCCCGAACGGAGACCGCAGCATGACGACCACACCGGAGTACCGCTGCCCCCGGGGCGCGTTGATCTCCGCCGAGGGGCTCAACGGAGTCGGCAAGACCTACCTCACCAACCGCGCCGTCGAATCCCTCGAAGCCAAGCCGCTGATGCTGGACGAGTTCTCCCAGCGGGCCAGCGGGCGCCCGGGTCTGGGCGAGGACCTGCTCCGCGCGCTCCGCGAGGCCAGCGCCGGGGATCCGTTCCTGCGCGGCGGTACGCCGATGGCCGAGGCGCTGATCCTCATGGCCATCAAACGGCACGACCTGGACACCGTGCTGCACGACCTGGCCGGCGGCCGCACGGTCGTCGAAGGCCGCAGTGTGGACACCACCGCCGTGTGCCAGGCGCTGCTGCTCCACCCCGACGACCCGGACGCCGCCCTCCAGACAGCGACCGCGCTGCTGGATCTCGCGTCCTCCTACCGGCCGCTGCCGGACCTGACGATCCTCGTCACCGACGACGCCTCGAAGGCCCTGGAGCGCGCACAGCGTCGCGACCGGTGCGTCTTCACCGCCGAGCAGGCCGACTTCATGCGCGAGGCCTGCGCGCTCTTCGAGCGACTCGCCGCCACCGATCCGGTCCGCTACTGCGTCGTGGACCGGCGCCATGTCGACGAGCACGAGGCGGCCGCGCAGATCCGAGCCTGGATCCTGAGCGCGGGTGACGACCTGGGCTGCCTGATGGAGCCGTGGCAGGGCCCGGATGCGGCCTGCATGTGCTGTGGCCGCCGGATGACCGCGGCGGCAGCATGAGCCCGTCCGCCCAGCCGCCAGTCTGCTCGGGCGGGCCGACAGCGGCCTGCGTGCCCGAGCTCAACGTGGAAGTCGGGGCCCTGCTCCTCGACTTCGACGGAACCCTCGCCGACACCAGGCTCGGACACGAGTGCGCGCTACGCGCGGCCCTGCAGCAGTACGGCGTCGTCCTGGACCACGACTGGTACGGCGACCATGTTGGCCTGTCCATCCACGATCTCCTGGCCGTGCTGCCCGGCGGACGCGAGCTGCCCCACGCGGAGATCGTCCAGCACAGCCGCGCCCATCTGCTGGCCGCGATGCACACGATCACACCAATCCCCTGCGTTGCGGAACTCCTGCGGCAGGCTCGCCGTGCGGGGTTGCCCTGCGCCGTGGCGTCGGGGGCCAGCCGGCTGCTCGTCGACCCGGGACTCGACGCGTTGGACTTGCGGGACGCCTTCGCGGCGATCGTCACGCGCGAGGACGTCACGCGCGGAAAGCCCGATCCTGAACTGTTCCTCGTCGCCGCCCACCGATTGGGCGTCGCACCGGGGCGCTGTCTTGCGGTCGACGATGCTCCCGACGGCATCACCTCCGCCCGTGCTGCCGGGATACGGGTGTTGACCGTGATCGGCGGCCACCTGACTCCCACCGCGGACCAGGCGGCGGGGACGGAGGCCGCCGTGTTCACCGTGGCGCACACGCAGAGCCGCGCGGAGCCCGACCCGGCCCGACGCAGCCACCCGTAGCCCTGACGTCCCCATCCATAGTCATCCCTGCCCGGCCGGCCGAAGGAGCAAGATGCCCGTCCTCAACTCGACCAAGACCCTGCACGTCGTCGACCCGCCGACCGTGACCCGCGAAGGCGTCGGCATCTTCGACTACACCGACCACTTCACCGTCTTTCACTACGGTCGTATGCCGGACACGATCCCCGGCAAGGGCGAAGCGGTGTGTCGCATGGCCGTCTTCAACTTCACCATGCTGGAGGAGGCTGGCATCCGGACACACTTCCGCAGGTTCATCGCCCCGAACCAGATCGAGTTCACCCTCGCCCGTCTCCCCGACCCGGCAACCCCGCCAGGTGCTCCGGTCCGCGGCAACTACCTCCTCCCTCTCCAGGTCCTCTTCCGCAACGAACTCCCCCCGGGCAGCTCCATTCACCGGCGCCTGGCTGCGGGCGAACTGACCCCGGCCGAGATCGGGCTCGACACCGTCCCGCCGGTCGGAGAAATGCTGAAGCGGCCGCTCATCGAGTACGCGACAACACGAGAAGTCGTCAACCGCTTCATCACCCCCCAGGAGGCTCAGCAGCTCGCGGGACTGGACGACGAGCAGTTCCAGGTGCTCCGCGACACCACCTTCAAGGTCAACGAACTGCTGACTGGGCACGCGTCCAAGGTCGGCCTGAGCCACTGCGACGGCAAAGTCGAGTGCCTGATGACGGGCAGTCAGCAGCTATTGGTCGCCGACAGCCCCGGCACACCGGACGAGAGCCGCCTGATGCTGAACGGCGTCCACTGCGGCAAGCAGGTCCTGCGGGACTGGTACGTCCGGTCCGGCCACGAGATCCCGACCGGTCAGCTAATCGCCGACGGCGTGCCCAGGGACCGCTGGCCCGAGCCAGCCTCGCTCCCGTCCGACTTCCTGCCAGTGATGACGGACCTGTACCGGTCCCTGAGCGAGACCTGGACGGGCGAGCGTCACTGGGACGCCCCGCCTCTGACGGCCGCCACTCGTACTGTCGCCAGTGTGATCTGCCGATGACCGGCCATCGGGGCGGCCGTCAGCAAGGCATGCTCTTCACAACGAGCTCCCCGGCCGGTGGCTGCGGCGCGATGGACTCTGCGAGGACGGTGAACCGATGGGCGGCTTGACGGCCGATCCCGCCTTCCGGGCGACGACCTACGTGGTCATCGACTTCGAGACGACGACCCCCACCGGCTACCCGGCGCAGCCCATCGAGGTCGCGGCGCTCGCGCTACGCTGCGAAGACGGCGTGTGGAAGGAGACCGGCCGCAGCACAAGTCTGATCCGGCCGCCCGCGTTCGCCCCGGTGACACCGGCCGACACCGCCCAGACCGGCCTGACCGCCGCACAGCTCCAGCAGGCCCCCACGCCGACCGACGCACTGGGGGCACTGGACCGGCGGCTCATCGCCGGCAGCCCATACCTGCTGGTGGCCCAGCACGCGGCCACCGAGGCGGGCATCATCCACAACCAGGCGGAGCACTGCCCAAGGCTTGCCCGAATCGACTTCCTCGACACGATCCCGCTGGCCAAGCACCTGATCCCCGGGCTGCCGAACTACAAGCTCGACACGCTGCTGGCGCACTTCGGCATCCCGCAACCGCGCGACCGGCACCGGGCTTACGCCGACGTCGACGTCACCGCCCAGCTCTTCCAGCGGCTCGTCCGCGCCGCCGACGATGACTGGCAGCTCGGCGACCTCGCGGCGCTCGTCAGAACCGCGGGCCGCACGGCCAAGGCCAACCAGCCGCTCCAAGCGGGGCTATTTGACGTGTGACGGCATCCCGCCCGGCATCCGCACGACCGCTCGAAAGGACGGTGCACGGCTCATGGTCAAGGAACAACAGCTCACCGAGGTGCCCTTCTGGTTCGACCCGCTCTGCCCGTGGGCCTGGGTCACCTCGCGCTGGCTCCTGGAAGTCGAGAAGGTCCGCCCCGTGCGCCCGGACTGGCGCATCATGTCGCTGGCCTACCTCAACCTCGAACAACGCGAAGGCAAGGGACTCAGTGACGAATACCGCGCGCTGATGGAGACGGCATGGGGCTCGGTGCGGGTCTGCGCAGCAGCCGCCGAACACGCCGGGCACGGTGTCCTCGGCCCGCTCTACACGGCCATCGGCACGCGCCTTCACAACCAGCGGCGCCGTGAGGACCCCACCGTCATCACCGAGGCACTTGCCGAGACGAGCCTGCCCGCGTCCCTCGCCTCAGCCGCCGCCAGCACCGAGTTCGACCAGCTCATCAAGGACTCGCACAACGAAGCCTTCACCGAGGTCGGCCTCGATGTCGGGACGCCCATCCTTCGCGTCGCTGGCACAACGCTGTTCGGCCCGGTGCTCCAGCAAGCCCCCCGCGGCGAAGAGGCCGGACGCCTCTGGGACGGCCTGGTACTGGTCGCCGGAACGGATGGATTCTTCGAGATCAAGCGAAGCCGGACCGGCATCAAACCGTCGTTCGAGTGAGCAGCCCCGCGACGGCCGGGGTGGTAGACACCGCCCGGTTGCCGCATCCCGGCAGTCCACCCTTGGGCCCGGAGCGCGCTTCCGGCCCAAGCCGCCCGGCCACGACCAGGGCAGGCAGCACCATGGATGCCTCCCCTGGTCGACGCTCGGTCAGCCGGACCGGACCGGCGCGCTGACTGCCCGCGCGATGCGCTCACCAACAAGGCGCTCCGCGATGTCCAGCGGATACCAGCCGGCACCGGTCACCTCGGACTCCTGAATGAGCCCGATCTCGCCGCGCACCGTCGTGAAGGCGTAACCGATGTCCAGGTGATGGTGCTCGGGTTCGTCCTTCTCGGGCCTGGCCGGCACTTGTCCGTATTCGATGTAGGCGGGAGTCAGGGTGACCGGAGAGACATGGCCGGGATCAACGCCAGTCTCCTCTGTCAGCTCGCGTTTTGCCGCGGCGATCAGCGTGGGGTCGCTCGGCTCCAGATGGCCGCCAGGCTGCAGAATGATCCCGTAGGCAAGGTGCTCGATGAGCAGGATCTCGCGCCCGTCGCGGACGAGGAGCGCGCCGACGGTCACGTGCATGGGGAAGCTGCGCCGTGAAGTGGAGTCCTGGCCGGACGCCAGCAGCCTCAGCGGTTCCGCCAGCCGATTTGCCTCGTCGGGATAGCGCTCCAGGTACGACGACAGAGCGTCCGAGACTTCGGCATTACTGATTGTCATCGGCTACCCCCGCGCCGCCAGGCAAACCACTGCGTGGCACCGCCACCGCGAGGGTCACCCCCTGGTCATCGGCTCTTACTGAGGCGAGTCGCCGAAGACCCGACCCCGGGAGGGACGTGGCAACTGGGTCGCTACGGACGACCCCATAATCCAATTCACGCACGGTACGACCCTGCCACAAGAGCCCTGAGAGACTGGCGCGACTCGCCTGAATTGGAAGGCAGTTGGTCGATCTCCCGCGCTGTTGGCCGTCTTGTGGAAGCAACGGGCGACGCGGGCAGACCCAGCTGTACCGCCGTACTCGACCACGACCCGCCGAGGGGCCGGCCGCGGTCCGCGTGCCTGACCACGAGCGCGGCGAGATCGTTGCTGATCTCGGTGAAGACGGGGCCGCGGTGGTCGGCTGCGGCCGCCTTCATCTCCAGCTCCACGTGAGTGCCGTAGCGGCGGGCAGCCTGGAAGAGGGTATTGAGCCCGGCCCTCTAGGCTGCGCTCAGACAGGCTCCAGCGAGCCTTCGGCGAACGCTCTGACGCAGATTCAGTGCGGATTACGACTCCATAGGCGCCCTAGCGCCGAGGGCCCCGGCGGGTACGCATGCCACGAATGCTCGCCCAGGTCACTCCGACCGCAGCGACGGCGAGGGCTTCGAACGCCACGTGACCACCGCCGACCTGCCCGTGCACCTTGCCCGCAACGAGGATGCCCGTGATCACCAGGACGTAGGGAAGGAGGAAGAGGACGAGACGGCCCACACGTATGGGATTCATGGGTTTCATTCTCCCTGAATGAACATCAGCTATCTAGTGCCATAGCTTCGTTCGCGACTCAATCAGTCGCTGTGCAACCTCGGCCCGAGGGATCGGGACCTGACTGAGCAGCTCGACGACTGCCTGGCTCGTTGTCACAGCGTCGGCTGGTGCAAGTCGCCTCCAACACCCGACCGCGTTGCCAGCGGCCCGCACTGTGCTGGGGTGCACGGGGCCGAGCTGCTGCCCCCACAGCTCGGCCACGAAAGACCAGAGCCGCAGCCCGTAGTGGAAGTCGCCGCTGAGGTGCGCCAGATCGCCCCGAACGGTCAGGACTGCCACCGTGGAGACATGGGTGGATCCGTGGATCGCGGATAGCTCGCGAAGGAGCGCGTCAGCGCTGCGGCTGGCCGTGGCGATGTCCCCCGCGCGAGCCAGGCTCAGTACGGTCGCAAGGCGACTTCGGTGAGGTTCAACGAGTGGTTCATATGGCCGGTCCGGAGGCACAGGTTCCCTGATTGTGGGGGGATCAGGCAGCGACTGCGTATCACGCTCTCGGACCCGCGACGGTCCGGCGGATTGCCCGTCTCCCAGCGTCTCGGCAAGGGACCCCGACAGGACGGAAGCGCCTCCCGGGCGAACCACGGGTGCGCTCGCGCCGTCGGGGCGGACTTCGATCTCGACGGTGTAGTCGGACTGTTCATCGTGAATCTGAGCCCGAACCGGCGCCTCAAGGGCGGCGGCTTCTAGGGCGAGGTGCCGGAGGACCGCCTCGTTCAAAGACGCCCCCGGCGGCACCGGGAAGAACTCGTCATCGATGAAGCAGCTTCCGTCATTGGCGATGCGTACGTGCACCGAGCATTCCATGTGCCCTGTTGCCTCTCCGTACGTGGTGTCAGAACGTGGCTGCTCCGCCGGCGCTGGGGAAGCTCGGCGCCGCCCAGCCTCGATAGCGGAGCCTCCAGTGCCCATTGGTGATGTCTGACCGGTGGACGATGGCGATCATGCCTTCGCCCTTGTACGAGTCCAGGACATCGTTGCTGGCGACCATGTCGCCGCCCAGGTAGAGGGCTACGTGGCCAGCAGGCTCACCGGAGTCGTAGAACAACAACGCACCGGCCGGCGGGTTGCTGTCCCCAGGGTGGGCCAGGCCCGCGGCGACGAGACGCTGCCAGTGCTCGTTCGCGGTATCGGAACCGGAGTAGAACCAGCCGTAGGACTGTGCAACGAAGTTGTCGCACCGCCGGTACCAGCCCGTAGTTCCCGCCTCCTTGCGGGCGGCCGCGATGGCCTGGGCTGCAGTACGCGGGTTCTTGACGTTGAAGTTGACTACAGGGTCGTTGGCGCCCGTGCTCGCACATCCGGTCGAGATTGACGTCACCGCCGACGTCCCCCAGGTCATCGAGACCACGGCACCGGCGGCCCGCTCCCACTTGGCGTAGGCGTACGGGAAGCCGCTTCGCTGCACAGCCTGGGCGACGACGCTGAGTGCGCCGGTCTGCCAGCTGGGGACCTTGACGAGCGCATCGTAGAACTTGTTCGAGGCGTACACCGGGTCGGTCAGCTGGGCGACAGTTCCCCAGCCCTGGCTGGGGCGCTGCTGAAAGAGCCCGACCGAGTCGAGGTTCCCGGAATCGATGTTGTTGAGGCTGGACTCCTGCATCGCAACGGCCACGG
The DNA here is from genome assembly GCF_000787835.1 of Streptacidiphilus melanogenes. Classification (GTDB taxonomy): domain Bacteria; phylum Actinomycetota; class Actinomycetes; order Streptomycetales; family Streptomycetaceae; genus Streptacidiphilus; species Streptacidiphilus melanogenes. The sequence continues at coordinate 207,820 of NZ_BBPP01000007.1, read as the reverse complement.
CGATGACGGCAGCACGCGGAGAGAGCGACCGGGTGCGGGCCACGTTGGTGATGGTGGCCGCGTTCCGCAGTTGACTCGGGCTCCACGTCGCTGTGGCCTGGGGCCCCTGAGGATCGAGGGGCACGATCACCTGTCCGTCGCCCGGTCGCGTTGTGCCCTCGAAGACCGTGCCGCCTCCGCCCGCCCCGGCTCCCTGCTGTCCTGTACCGACCGGTTGAAGGCCGGACGTGCAGGTCTGCGCGTTCGCAGTCCCCGTCGCCTCCGCGACAACAAAGAGCGGCAGTGCCAGGACCGCGAACACGACCACGAGAGCTGCGGCGAGCCCGCCGACGGCGCCCTTCATGCTTCCGCATCCGTAAACGAGTGTTTATGCACGGCCTCAGTAGAGCATCAGCGGCGCACATAGAGCCAGGGTTCACCTGGCCCACCCTCCTCGCGCCCGACCTGGCACTGACAAGATCAGGTCCCCGGATCCGCCCCCCGGCCATCGAGTCGAGCCACTCTGGACACCTGATGGCGATCCCAAAGCCACAGTCCGCCACCCTCGCTCCTTTGACTCCTCACCTGGGATTATGTAGAGCCCAGGCGAGCGCCAGCCTGTCGGACAGCCCCAGGAATGACAAGGAGTGGAAGTCTACGTTCCGCTTACGATCCCCCTCTGATCACCTCCACCGAACACTCCAATCCCTCTCGCCATTATGTAAACGTGTGTTTATGATGTGGCCTCTGGCGTCGTGCCGAACTGCCTCGCCGAGATGTACGAATCCGGTGAGGCCTGGGAGGGAGTTGGGTTATGTCGGCTGTGCACCATCTCGTGGAGCTCGCCGCGAACGGCAACATCGGGGGGCTCGTCAACGGCGTCGCGCCGAACTGGGGCCCCTTCTCGGCGCTCGGAAACACCGCGAAGACCGTGATCGACATCGTGATGGCCGCCGTCATCAGCGCGTTGCTGGGCAGGGCGGCACTGGGCTCCTTCCACATCAAGATCGGGGAAGGACAGAACGACATTGCCCAGGTCAGCAAGGGCAAGAAGGAGGTGGCCGGCTCCTTGATCGGCGCCTTCGTCGTCGCCTCTCTCGGCACTGTCTTCACCATCGTCTACGGGATGGGGATCTGACATGGCAGCCCGAGGACGTGAGGAACGTGGCGGCACGCGAGTTCTGACAGAGGAGCCTTCGCCGTCTACCCGGAAGCAACCGCCGTGGTGGCGCGGACTTGCGATTGCCGGATCGGTGTTGGCGGCGCTGCTCGTCATGGCGTTGGCGGTCAATCTGACGAAGGGCGGGTCGTCCATCCCTGCCGGTGCAGCTACGCCGTCGCCCACTTCGAGTACCGGGACTTCCCTGCCCCAGCCAGTGACCGGCGCTGGCGGGAACCCCAGCACCTCGACCCAGAGGACCGTGGCCGGCGTCCCCGTGGGCTACCCCGACACGCAGACCGGTGCTGTCCAGGCAGCGGTCAACTACGAGCTCGCCCGGTCCTCCGCGAGCTACTTCACCGACCCCACCGCTCGGCACAAGGTCATCGGTGCGATGGCTGCCTCCGGGGCGCGTCCGCAGATGATCAGCAACGAGGACGCGGCGATGAAGCAGCTGCTGGTCTCGCTGGGTATCAACAGCTCCAACGCGAACACGCTGGTCGCGCGGGCTGCGGCTTTGGGTACCAAGTCCGACAGCTACTCGAACCAGGTGGCCACGGTCGAGGTGTGGATGGCCGGGGTGATCGGAACGACTTCGAAGAGTGCGCCGCTCCCCGTCTCAGCCTCGTGGGCCACCTACACACTGACCCTTCAATGGGAGTCGAGCGACTGGAAGCTGGTCTCCGTGACCTCGGCCGCCGGCCCCACGCCGTTGGACACCGGGTCGGGCAGCCCGACCTCCGTGGACGACTTCCGCACCGCCAACTCCTCATTCGATGCGCCGCCCTATGTCGGCTGAAGCGATCAAGCGCCTGGCGGCGCGACTGCGCCTGATAGCCGTGATGGCCACGGTGATGCAGCTCTTCTTCTTCGCCGGCCGGGCCCGAGCCGACGGAGGCGGCGGGATCTGCAAGGGCATCCCGTTCGCCGACAAGCTCTGCGGCATCGTGCAGACGGTCAACAAGTCGGTCGACTTCATGAACGACCCTTTGGGCTACATCGCGCAGTTCTTCAACAACGCCGTCGCCAGCTTGTTCCACGAGATGGTCAAGGCACTGCTGTCGTCGACGACCATCGACTGGAGCAACGCGGGTTTCCTGCGGACCTACGGCATGGCTTTCGGAGCATCGACGATCCTCACCGTGATCCTCTGGCTGATCGCGGTTCTGAAGCGAGCGCTGCAGGGGGTTCCGCCTCTGCAGGCCGCGGGGGAGTCGATCGGCTTCCTGATGCTCTCCGTCTTCGTCACTGCACTGGCCCCTGCCGCAGTCGCCTACGCCACGGAGCTCGGTGACCAGGCAGCCGCCGCGATGTTCGCGCCGGTCTCATCAGATATCGGGAGCATGGCCAGCAGCGTGTCGACAGCGCTCGCGGTACTCATGGCGATCCCCGGCGGCCAGATCATCGTGATCTTTCTGGCGCTGGCGATGCTCTCCGCCATTGCCGGGGTCTGGATGGAACTCATCATCCGAGCCGCACTCATCCTGTGCGGACTCGTCTTCGGGGCCACCGTGTTCAGCGGGCTGGTCGACAGGAACCTTTGGGGTCACTGCAAGAGGTGGATCGGGGTGATCGCCGGGATCATCGCGTCCCGGTACGTCACCTTTACAACCCTCGCTCTCGGCACAGGACTGGTATCCACCAACGGCACCGGGCCACCCTCCGTCGGCCAGGCGTTCGCCACGGTCTTCACCGGCATCGGCGTTCTGTGGCTGGCGCTGTACCTGCCGTTCACGCTGGCGAAGTTCCTGCCAGTTCTGGGCGACGAGCTCCAGGCCATGTACGCCGCCAGAGACGACTTCAAGGGCCGAGCCCAGAACATCGGCGGCAAGGTGGGCGACACCTTCGGCGAACTCAGGAACCGCCTCGGCAGCGGCGACGGGGACGACGAGGGGGACGACGGCGACGACGAGGGCGGCTCCGAGGAAGGCGACTCCCCCGCGGGGAACGCGTTGGCCGCGAAGGAAGCAGCCGACACCGCCAAGAACGAAGCGAAGCAGACCGCCGAGCAGAGCACCTCCAACGCGATGGGAGGGGCAGACGAACCGCCCACTTCCGCGGACACCTCAACCAGCGCTGCAGTGGACGACCCGGAAGCAAGCGGGTCCCGGTCCGACGCCGCCACTGACCCATCAGTCCCCAGCAGGACCACAGGCTCCAGCGCTGACTCGCCGAGCGCTCCGACCTGGGATGCGGACACCCACAGTGGCGCCCAGCCGCCGCCCGCGCCGCCGCCAGACGAACCACCAATGCACACTCCCCCGGAGCCCCCAGAGACGGAGTCCTCGTGATCACCAGCCGAACGGCCGGAAGGTAGCGCCCGATGCCACGGACCTTCACCTTCCCCAGGCCCCGGCCGCGAGGTCTCCTCGGCCGGAAACTTGAAGCCGACGACCAGTACATCCTGTGCGCCGCCTTCGTCTCGGGCCTCATCGCGGGATACCTCGTCGCCGACATCATCCTCAAGGTTCTCGTCTTCGCGGCCATCGCAGGATCGGGCAGCTGGGCCACCCTCGCGCCCTACAAGGGCCGGACCTGGGTGCGCTGGTTCGAGATCCGCCGCACCTACAAGCGGCTGCTGCGCGACGGCACTCTGCTCTACCGCTCCAGGGCCCCGGAGGCTGGGCGGCTCAGCAGCGGTCGGCGCGTGCCGATCGACGTGCCGCCCGGGGCGCCGCAGAACATGGAGTGGATCACGTCGCGCACGGCGTTCGGAGAGATCGCCTTCGTGCTGCAACCTCACGAGCTGTGGTTCACCGCCGCCCTGGAGGTCGAAGCCATGCGGGACTTCGGCAGCCTCGACACCGACGACAAGGAGGCCTTGATCAGGGCCTATGAGTACCTGCTCAGGTCGACGGCCGACAGCGGCGGGCGGATCCGCCGTCTGCAGTGGATCACGAGGATCATCCCCACCGATCCGAACGCCCACCTACGCGACGCTGCAGCGCGGCGCGACTCTGCCGCCCCGCAGTGGCTGGAGGACTCCTATTCCGAGCTGGTCAGGCAGGTCGCCGTCACGGCCGAAGACCGCCGCCTGATCATGGTCGTGGGCATCCCCTACAGCACGGACCTCGTGGCGGAAGCGCGCCGCTACAACAGCCTGCACGAGGGATACGGCATCACCCTCGGCAAGGAGGTCGAGTCCTTCATCCGGGGCCTGGGACGCGGCCAGCTCAGACACATCCGGAACTACGACGAGTCCTTGCTCGCGTCCTACCTGCACCACACCTTCGACCCGAGCCACTGGATCGACGACACCACAGGCATGGACCGTGTCACGGCATGGCCCGCCGAACTCGACGCCCGCCCCACCGAGCGCATGGTCTCCCGGAGCTGGGACAGCTCCGCGAAGGCCTGGCACTCGCGCACAGCCTGGATCAAGCAGTGGCCCGTGATGCCGGTCGGCGTCAACTTCATGGCGCCTCTCCTTCTGTATGTCTCGGATGTGATCCTCTCGGTGGCGGTGACGATGGATCTCGTCCCCACCGATCAGGCCATCACCCAGGCCATGGCCGACGCCACGGCCGAGCTCGGTCAAGCCGACAAGCGCGCCGGCAAGATCGAGGACCCGCGTGAGCGCAAGGCCCAGAGCGCGTCCGTGGCCACGATGCGCGAGATCGCGGACGGCGCCGCGGGCGTGCGGCTCACCGGCTGGGTGACGGTGACCTCGCCCGACGCCGAGGCGCTGCGCCGGGACTCCGACACCACGCGCAACGCGGCCACCCGCAGCGGACTGCGCCTGGAGTGGATGGACCACGAGCACCATCGCGCATTCGCCAACACTCAGCCCTTCGCGGGCGGCCTCATCAAGGAGAGCTGACCATGATCCTGGGCTCTCTCCGCCGGCAGACGCAGACCCGCCGACGCGCCATCCGATCCACAACCACCAACGCCTGCGGCCTGTATCCGGCTGTCGGTGCGTCGAGCATGGATCCCCGGGGGGTGATCATCGGCCGCGAGGCGTACTCCGGGGCCGCTTACATCTTCGATCCGTTCATCCTGTACGACCCGAAGGCTCGGATCAGGCTGCCCAGCGGGCACGTCCTGATTCTCGGGAAGTCGGGGCACGGGAAGTCTGCGCTGGAGAAGACCTACGTTCTGCGGCAACTGCGGTTCCGCGACCGGAGTTTCTGCGTCCTAGACGCTCAGGGCGAGGACGGCGCGGGCGAGTGGGACGGCATCGCGCGCGAACTGGGCATCACACCGGTCCGCCTGGTCTACGGGGACGTCGGCGCCACCGACGGGATCCGCATCAATCCGCTCGACCGCCGAATTCCGCAGGAGCACCAGTTCAAGGTCCTCGTCTCGATGTTCGAAATCCTCACGGGAACGGTCATCACGTCGCAGTGCAAGTTCGCCCTCGCCGAGGCGCACCGGGCGGCGGTGGCCAAGGCGGCCTCGGAGCGACGAGTCGTGATCCTCTCCGACGTCCTCGACGCACTGACCGCGCCCAGCGCGGCGCTGCTGGGACAGCAGCCGGTCACCCCGCAGGAGCTGACCGAGTGGGGGCAACCGGCGGCGCTCGCTCTCGACGAACTGTGCAACCCGCACCGCGACTTGGCTGGCCTGTTCGACGGTCCCACCAGTGAGGGCATCGACCTCGACGCACGGCTGATCGTCTTCGACCTGACCCGTCTGCCCCGTGAGGGGGAGGCGATGCCGCTGCTCATGGCGGTCATCGGGCCGTGGATCCGGTTCGGCTGGATCAAGTCCGGCGACAGCATCAAGAGAACACTGATCGTGGAGGAAGCGTGGCACATCCTCTCGCACAGGCCCGTGGCCCGATTGTTCGAGGAGCTGGTCCGTTACGGCCGCCGACTCGGCTTGAGCTTCGTCGCGGTGATGCACCACCTGGCGGACCTCGTGCTGGCGGACGCCCCCGAGGCCGCGGCCATCCTCAAACTCACCGCGGTCCGTGTGCTCTACCACCTGGACCGCGCCGAGGCCGACGTCACTGCCGACTACCTGGGGCTTCCCTCTTGGGCCCGTGACGCACTCGCCGACGGCGCGAACGTCTGCGCCCCCGGGCGCGCGATATGGCAGGTCGGCTCCCGAATCAATCTCGTGGAACATATCCGCACGAAAGCGGAAATTCGACTGACCGACACCAACCGCAGGATGACCGAGAGGGCCAGCAGCGACCAGAGCCACGGCCCCATGGTGCCCATGCGCAAGGGGGCCGCAGCATGATGCCGAAGGCGGCCACCCCCAAGACCGCGGCACGACTGCGGCTTGGCCGCGACGCGGTGTGGATCGTGCCGATGATCGCCCTGTTGCTGCTCACCGTGCTGCTGTGGGCCGCAGCCGTCGTATCCGGTCTCTTGGCGCACGGTCGCCCCGCTGCAGTGAGCTGGGACGTCGCGGGTACGGCGCTGCGTGGCGTCCTCGTGCATCCCGGCGACCCTGCCGCTGCTTGGCCCCGCCGGGACGGGGTCGGTGGGCCCATCGCCTACTGGGTGTCTTTCGCCGTGCTGCTCGTCGCCGCCGTCTACGGCGCGTGGAAGACCTACTGGTGGTGGAAGCGCCGGGGAGCAGATGGTGCGGACGGCAAGGCCACGTCAGCTCAGTTGGAGAAGGCGATGGGCGAGAAGCAGGCCCTGGCCCGCGCCGCGTCCCTGCGGCCGGACTTGTACGAGAAGAACCCGACAGCGATCCAAATCCGCGACGTAGCGGTCTACATCGGCTGCGCCGACCCCTCGCAGATTCATCTGTGGATCACGATCGAGGAGTCCGTGATCCTGGTCGCCCCGCCGCGCGAGGGCAAGACCAGCCAGATCATCCTGCCGGAGATCCTGGAGTTCAAGGGCACAGTCCTTGCCACCAGCTCCAAGACCGATGTCCTCTACAACACGGCCGAACTCCGCAAGGAGCACGGGCCGGTATGGGTGTTGGACCCCACCGGGCTGTCCGGCTGGCCCCACCAACTGCGCTGGCCGCTCACCGCCGGCTGCGAGCGCTATCAGGTTGCCCGCAAGCGGGCCGAGACCCTGGTCGCGACCACGAAAAGCGATGAGGGTGTCTCCAACGGTGGCTACTTCGCGCTGAACGCGAAGACGCTGATCACCTGTTGGTTGCATGCCGCCGCGCTCAACGGACGACCGGTGGCGGATGTCCTGGCTTGGGCGGCAGACCCGGACAACCGCGAGGCCGTCGACCTTCTGGCGGAGAAGGGCAAGCACAGCCTGGCGCAGGCTCTGGCCGGTCAGCACACAGCAGCGGAAGAGGAGCGGAGCGCCACCTGGCGCACCGCCCAGCAGTCGTTCATCGCCCTGTACGACGACGCCGTGGCCGAGATCTTCGCCCCGCCGCTGGACGCTGAGGTCTTCGACATCGACAAGTTCCTCACCGAGTCCGGCACCTTGTTCCTGATCGGAGAGGAAGAGGAAGGTTCCGCCTTCGCGCCGTTGAACGCGGCCTTCGCGAAGGCTCTGTTCGACCGGGCCAAGGCCATCGCCGGTCGGGCGCCGAACGGCCGGCTCCCGATCCCGTTCGGGTGCTTCCTGGACGAGCTCGCCAACGTGGCGCCACTGCCAGAGATCCCGTCCCTGATGTCGGTCAGCGGCTCGCAGAACATCTTCATCCTCGCGGTGCTCCAGTCCTACGCCCAAGCGGAAGAGCGCTGGGGACCGCTCGGGGTCAGGAAGATGTACGCGGCCGGCACGGTGAAGCTGTTCCTCGGCGGCATCTCCGACCCCGAAGAGCTCAAGTCGTACTCCGCGCTGACCGGCGAGTTCGACGAGGACGTGGAATCCATTTCCGATGACGGCGACCGGATCTCCGTCTCCACGTCGTTGCGCCGCCGCCCCGTCCTGGAGCCCGCCGACATCCGAATGATCCCCGAACGCGGCGGCCTGGTCATCCACCGCCGCACGCCCGCCGTCCACGTCAGCTTCGTCCGCGCCCACGAGGGGCCGCGCGCCCAAGAGATCAAGGACGCCACCCGAGCCGCCCGTCAGATCGTGGCGGACAGCGCGGCGCTGTCGGAGAAGGCAGGCGTGAATGAGTAGCGGGGGCGGCGGATTCGAGGAGATCTTCGAGCACATCCGCGGCATCGTCGCGGACCTGGCCAACAACGACGCTGAGCACGTGCTGTTCAACGAGCGCCTGCGAATCCTCGAAGAGCGCTCTGCCCCGGCCGAGGTAGCGACGCAGCAGGGCGAGGCGGCAGAGCTGGCATGGGTTCCGGGGGCCGCTGTCTCCTGGCACAACCTCACGCCGCAGCAGCGCAGCGTGTTGTGGCCCCAGTTCGTCGTTTGGACTCTGTGGCTGGCCGACCGCTACGAGGTGACCAACGACCAGATCCCGCGCCAGTGCTGGTGGAAGCACGGGGCACTGGTCGAGGAGCTGACCGCCCTGTGGACCTCGCACCAATCTGCCTACGCGGCCGAGGAGGACGCTGGCTCCGCTCCCTACCTGTGGCAGGACGCGCTCTCGCGCGCGATCGAGCGCATCGGCCGCCTTTGGCTCGGCAGCTGCCGCAACGGCCAGCACAAGGAGCGGCACCGCCAGCCGTGGATCGGAGAAGAGCCGTACCTGGAGGAAGTCCTCCAGGCCTACGGGCCGCCGACCGAAGGCCCTCAGCAGGGGGCCACTGAGACCCCACAGACGCCGCCTTCCGAGGCGGGCGACAACGACCGGCCCGAGCAGGGCTGACCTACCGAGGAGAACCCCCTCATGACGATGAACCGATACGGACGCGAGGCCCGCGCCTACTGGCGTCGTTGGCTGCCCCAGCGCTACGCCGCCCTGCCCGACCCCATCACCTTCTTCACCAACCTCGGAGAACAGGTCGAGCAGCAGGTTGGCGACCTGTGGGACTCCCTGGTCGTTACCGACCAGGTCCCCGCCGACGAGACCCACGAGCAACGGGTCGGTCGCCTGGGCCTACTCAAGGCCACCGCCGAGTACGAGGTCCTGGCAGAGCTCGTCCGCCTGCCCCCCGAGCCGGGTGCCGGACTTGACAACGATGACGAAGGACTGGAGAGCGACGCCGAGTTCGAGGCCCGCATCCAACGCACCCGCGATCACACCGAGTGGCTGGCCAGCACCGCCGACGCCCTGATCGACGGGACAACCACCCTCGACGAGCTCGACGACGAGCAACTGCGCGCCCTCCTGGACTACCTGACGCCCTCCTGGCTGCGCGTGCTCGGGACCTCAGTCGACGACCTCCGCGCCCGAGGGCGGCAGCTCTAGCCGCCGCGGCCCCGCCGACAAGCACTCGAACGACGCACGTGGAGGAAGACCGTGTACCAGACACCCCGTCGACTCTCCGAGCTGGACGCCGAGACGGCCGCAGGAACGATTCTGCTGCGCGCAGTGACCAGCGTCCCGGACGCGGCCTGCCAGTACCGCCTGTACGTCATCGGCCCCGACCACCCCTCTGCAGACCCGTCCGAGCAGGGCCGTTTCCTCATCGTCCGCGTCGGCGATGACGGCAAGGTGCACGAGGTGGCCGCGCCGATCGACCTGCGGCACCAGGAGTGGGCGGAGACCCTGTTCGACCGCCTGTGGGACGGGCTGGAGGACGGAACCCTTCCCGGCAGCGGCGACGGCGACGCCGAGGAGGCCTTGGCCGAGGACATCGTCAACGGCCCGGACCCCGAGCCCACCCGGCCGGTCGGTCCCGCCCCGCGGCCGCCGGAGGAAGCAGACGTCGTCTGGACTGCCACCTCGGGCCACACGGAGGAACTGACGCCCGGCGTCCGCGTGCTGTACCCCAGCACCGATCAGGAGCACGCCCTCGATCCTGACGACCTCATCGAGGCAGTCGACCTCATCGAGGCCATCGTGCGCTCCCGCCCCGACCCGGTGACCGGGGACATCCTGGTGCAGGACGTGGACGAGGACGACGAACCGTTCCCGATCGCGGTCGACCGCATTGTCTCCCACCACGTGCCGACCGTAGAGAAGGCCGCGCCCCCGTCACGCTTCCGCCCGGCCGGGCAGCATGATCTGGCTCCCTCCGGGCGCATGGCCCGGGTTCGCGCCAACATCGCCGCCATCCGTGTCCTGCACGACCTGCGCGAGCAGCGTCGCCCGGCGACGCCGGAAGAGCAAGCTGTTCTTGCCCGGTGGAGCTCCTGGGGCGCAGTCCCCGGGATCTTTGACCCACGCCAACACGACTTCTCCGCCCTTCGAGGACAGCTCAGAAGCCTGCTGACGGAAGCCGAGTGGCACGCGGCGGAAGCCACGACCCGCAACGCGCACTTCACCGATGCGTCCCTGGTCGAGCCCGTATGGAAGGCCCTGGCCGACCTTGGCTTCACCGGCGGCCGCGTCCTGGAGCCGGGCAGCGGCAGCGGGAACTTCATCGCCTTCGCTCCCGACTCGGCGCAGATGACCGGTGTCGAGCTCGACCCGGTGACGGCCGAAGTCTCCCGAGCGCTGTACCCCGACGCCGAGATCAGGAACGAGTCCTTCGTCGCCACCCGCTACCCCGAGGCTTACTTCGACGCGAGTATCGGCAATGTCCCGTTCGACGAGATCGCGATGACGGACCCGCTCCACAACCCGCTCAGGTTGGCAACTCACAATCATTTCATCGTCAAGGCACTGGAGTTGACGCGTCCCGGTGGACTGGTGGCGGTGCTGACCAGCCGCTACACGCTGGACTCGACCGGGCGCACCGCCCGCCTGGAGATCGCCGACCGGGCCGACCTGGTGGGCGCGGTGCGCCTGCCCGCCGGCGCTCACTGGGCGGCGGCGGGGACCAAGGCCGTCACCGACCTGCTGATCCTGCGGCGGCGCGACGGCGAGCCGCCCGTCACGCCTCCCGACTGGGTCGGCCTGTCCCGGGTGGCCTTGGACGAGGAGACCAGCATCCTGGTCAACTCCCACTTCCAGCGGCACCCGGAGATGGTGCTCGGCACGCACGCCGTCACCAGCAGCCAGTTCACCGACAAGGACATCACCGTCCGCCCGGCCGAAGGCGTGGACCTGGGTCAGGCGCTGACCCGAGCGCTCGCGGGGGTCACCCGGAAGGCCCACGAGGACGGGCTCACCATGAGCGCGTCCCCGGCCGCCGAACAGCGGGCCGCCGTGGAGCGGCGGGTCGAGCGGATGCGGTTCGCCGAGGAGATGTTCGGCAATGACCTCGACCGCTTCGAGGGCACCGTCATCGACCAGCACGACGGAACGTTCCTGCAGATCGCAGGAGGTGAGCTCACCGAGAGGACCGTCTTCAAGAACGCAGGCGACGAGCTCACCTCACTCTTGCGGCTGCGCGACACCTATGTCTCCCTGCTGAGCGCCGAGTCCACCAGCGGAGCAGAGGACGGGGCGACTGCCCTTCGCACCCAGCTCAACGACCACTACGACGCCCACACCGCGAAGTACGGCTTCCTCAACGTCCGGCAGAGCCGACGCGACCCGCGAACCGCCCACGGCACCTTCCGCACCGACCCGTACGCCGCCGGCGTCTACGCGCTCGAAATCTACGACCAGGACACCGGGACCGCGAAGAAGTCCGCGATCTTCACCAAGGCTGTCACCCACCCCCAGCAGGAGCAGAACACCGCCGAAACGCCGCAGGACGCGCTGGCCATCAGCCTCAACCGCTATCGCGAGGTGCGCCTGGGCGAGATCGCCGAGCTGCTCGGGCTGGAGTCGCTGGACGAGGCCCGCCAGGCGCTCGGGGACCTGGTCTTCAACGAGCCCGGCACCCAGAAGCTCGTGCTGGCCGCGGACTACCTGAGCGGTGATCTGGGCGAGAAGCTGGAGCAGGTGGAGTCCGTCCTGCGGATGGTCTCACCCGAGCGGCGCGAGCAGCACCCCTTCCAGGCCAACGCCGAAGCCCTGCGGCGGACCATGCCGCCGCCCAAGACGCCGGGCGACATCGAGGACATCCAGATCGGCGCGACCTGGATCGCGCCCCGCCACTACCAGGACTTCATCCGGCAGCTGCTGCAGTCGCAGTTCGTCGACGTGGCGTGCGAGTCCGGGGCCGACTGGGAGGTCACCGCTCCGCGCGGCGTCCTCAAGTCGCGTGCGGCCACGGTCGTCTACGGCACGGCGAAGCGAAACGCCGTCGAGCTCTTCCAGCGACTGCTGCGACGTAACTCGCTGGTCGTGCACCCCGGCAAGCTGGACGAGGACGCCTCTCCGGAGGACATCGCCAACGCCAAGCGTGTAGCAGCGGAGCAGACCGAGCAGGCCGTCGCGAAGGCGGAGGAGCTGAACAGGCTGTTCGGTGACTGGCTCTGGCAGGACCACGAGCGCGCAACCGACGTGCTGAACGCCTACAACAGGCGCTTCAACTCCTGGGTGCCCTACCAGGGCGACGGCAACCACCTCACCTTCCCCGGCCTCTCCGACCAGGTCGTGCCGCGCCCGCACCAGCGCGCCGGCGTGGCCCGTGCCTTGCACGAGGGCGGTCACAGCTTCTTCGACTACGAGGTCGGATTCGGCAAGACCTACACCATCGCCATGACGCTCATGGAGATGAAGCGCCTGGGCATGGTCAGCAAGCCGTGCGTCGTCGTGAAGAACCCGACCGTCGGCGACTTCCGCAACGACTTCCTCAAGTGCTACCCGACCGCGCGCGTGCTCGCGATCGACAGCGCGGACTTCACCAAGGACACGGCCGCGGCCTACATCGCCCAGATCGCCAACGGCGACTGGGACGCGGTGATCCTTCCGCAGAGTCTCTTCAAGCGGATCCCGGTCTCGGGCCGCGGCCAGGAGCAGTTCGTCGCAGACCAGACCGCGGAGTACCGCGCCCGGATCCACAAGATCCTCACCGGCAGCGACGACGCGCTCGCCCCGGGGCTCAACCCGGGCGGCGACCCGCTCGTAGCCGAATCCCTGGACGTGGCCGCCGCCAACAGCACCGAGCTGCGGCACGTCAGCAGCCGCACCAAGGACACCATCAAGCGCCTCCAGGGAGACCTCAAGCGGCACACCCAGCGCGCGCAAAAGAACCTGGTCAAGAACACGATGACCGGCATCTCCTGGGAGCAGACCGGCATCGACGGGATTGTCGTCGACGAAGTCCAGGACTTCGCGAACGCCGAGATCGGCGCCAACAACTCCGAGCTCTCCCTCACGGTCTCGGCGCAGTCCAGGGACCTGATGGTCAAGCTTCGCAACCCGAACAACCGGGTCGCCATCGGCTCGACCGGGACGCCGTTCCCGAACGCGATGCCGCAGGCATACGTGATGCTCAACTACTTCCGCCCGGATCTGCTGGAGCGGGCCGGCCTCTCCGCCTTCTCCTCCTTCCAGGCGCAGTACCTCACGGAGACGATGGCACCGGAGATCTCTCCGGAGGGCATCCCGCGCATCAAGGAGCGCATCGGAGCCTTCCGTAACGCGATGAACTTCTCCCGGCTGTGGAAGTCCATGGCCGACGTGAAGACCAAAGACGACATCAAGCTCCCGGTCCCCGACAAGTACACCGAGACCGTGGTCGTCCCCGCCACCGCGCAGGACAAGGCGTTCATGGCGGAGATCGCCGACCGAGCGGAGATCGTCCGCGCGGGAGAGGTCGATGCCTCCGTCGATAACCTCCTCAAGATCAGCAACGACGGCCGCCTTGCCGCCCTGGACCTGCGGATGGTCGGCTGGGAAGCGGACGGCCAAGGCAAGCTCGACGCCGCCGTGGAGCGGATCGCCGCGATCTACCACGAGCACAAGGGCCGCAAGTACACCGACCGCGACGGTGCGCCGAACCCGCTGACGGGCGCGCTGCAGCTGGTCTTCTCCGACCGTGGCACCCCCTCCGACAAGGCCATCAAGGAGGGACGGTTCATCGCCTACCACTACCTGCGCGACGAGCTGGTTGCCCGGGGCGTGCCCCAGGACCTGATCCGGTTCGCGCAGGACGCCAACACTGCGGAAGAGAAGGCTCAGCTGTTCAGCGACGCACGCCTGGGCAAGGTGGCGATCCTGGTGGGCTCCACCGACACCATGGGCGTCGGGGTCAACGTCCAGGACCGCGCGATCGCGCTGCACCACCTCGACTGCCCGTGGCGGCCCAGTGACGTCACCCAGCGAGAAGGCCGCATCGTGCGGCAGTTCAACCAGCACTACCTGCAGCAGATCCCCGTGCAGGTCTACCGCTGGGTCAAGGAGGGCTCGTTCGACTCCTTCATGTGGCAGACGGTCGAGCGGAAGGCACGCTTCACCGACCAGGTCCGTACCGGCCGCGACCGGGCTGAGCAGGAGCAGGCCCTTGACGGCGATCTCGGTCGGGATTACCTGGAGTTCGGGGAGATCAAGGCCATCGCGACCGGCAACCCGCTCCTGCTCAAGCAGGCGGCGGCAGACGAAGAGGTCCGCCAGTTGGAGGCCGCCTACACCAACTGGAAGCGCACCGAGCAGCACCTGCGCAACGTGGTCGACTCCGCCGACGAGACCCTCGCCGCTGCCCAGGGCTTCGCGGACCTGGTCGGCAAGGCCGTTGAGCGCCGTGCCGCCAACCACACCGAGGAGTTCCGCGCCGAGCTTCCGAGCGGCACCGAGGTCACCAAGCGCACGGAGGCGGCCACCGCGCTGCGAACGCAGCTGTCCTTGATGCAGCGCCGCGCCGGCCGGGAGGGGCGCAGCCAGTACGAGCACGTGGCTACGGTCTCCGGCCAGATGATCATGGCTCGGGTCAACAACGGCCACGACTTCATCGAGTTCACCATCCGAGGGCTGGCTGAGGTTCCGCAGGCGACCTTCACCGTGGACGACGTCAACGCCGCGCTCGCGCCGGGGAAGCCGCCCGTCGGCCTGATCACACGCATCGAGAACCACATCGGCAAACTCGATCGCCTGCACACCACCCTGCAAGGCGTGGTGGAGGAGCTGCGGCAGGAGATCGACCGTGCGCAGAAGCTCGTCGGCAAGCCGTTCGGCAAGATGGACCGGCTCCTGCGCGCCCGCTCCGAGCAAGCCCAGATCAACTCGGACATCCAGGCGCAGGCCGAAGGCCGGGCCCGCACGGAGGACGATCCGGCAGAGGCAGCCGCGCCATCCCAACCTGCGGCCAGCACCACGGTCGCTCCTGCTGCCTCGTCCTCGGAGGCCGCCTCTGCCGACAGCAGCGGACCGTCAGCCAGGCCCGGGTCACCGCCCACTGCCCCGTACGTCGATCGCGCGGCGAGTTGGGCGGCTGAGGAGTCCGTGACCAGCTCCTACCGCCAGTGGACGGAGCAGCTCGGGGCGCACCTTGACCGTGGATCTGCGGAGGAGCGCGGCCTCGCGCAAGCGGCGGAACTGCTGCTGACCGAGAGCACGGGAGCGCGCCAGAGTCGACTGCTCGGATTCGACCACCTCACCGGGCTGCTGGTCGTGGACGACCTCGCACGCCAGATCCGTGCCGTCGCCGAGCAGTGGGACCGCCAGCAGCGAAACCCGCAGGCGGTCCGCGACACCTGGCAGTTGTCCACAGCCATCCGGGATCACGCCTCCCGGTACCGCGCCACCGTCGCCGACCCAGGCAGCGCCGAGTACCGGCGTTGGGCCTCCACCGATGAGCCGGTCAACGTCGATGACCAGGCGGCCGAGGACGCGGCAGCGCTCCTGGACCCGCTGGGCCAGTACACGGTGACCGGCCCCGGTGGGCTGAGTGCGGAACCGACCCTGGGCGCGGACCTGGCCGCTGGCGTGGCGCAGCTCATCGCCGACGGGGCTCGTGTCGAGCAGACCGCCACCGGGCTCGTTCTCGCCCTGGCTGACGGGGCCCGGTACGACGTCGTCGATCCCACCGCGCTCGACGTCGAGGAACCGGAGCCGCTGATCGGGGCCGACGCGGAAGTGCAGGCCCGAGTCGCTGCCTCGGACACGGACTCGCCCCGTTCCTCGCTGCCGAACATCGAGTGGGCCTCGGTCGTGCTGGGGCACTACGTCGACGCGGCCGAGCTCGTCGCCGGCCGGGAACTCGTCGCCGCCACCGGGCGCCAGCTGGAGGGCATCCTTCGGCAGCAATCGGCGTCGCTGGGGCACGAGTTCACCGCGGAGCTCTCCACTGCACTCACAGCGGCACACGAGAGCACCCAGCTGTCGCCGGAGGAAACGTTCGGCATCTACGACCGCTTGGCCCTGGCTGCCTCCGCCCTGGTCGACAGCGGTGAGGGAGAAGTGGCTGCGCTCGCCGAGCGGCTGCAGCTTCGGACCGAACGCCACCTGGCCCGGATGCAGGCCCTCGGCAACCATCTGACCGACGAGCTGATGGACGCGTCCGCGCTGGACCCGGAGTCTTTGGCGGTCCTCGGCCGCGGCGACCCCGCGAAGGAACGCCCCACCCCGTACAGCGACAGCACCCACCTCAACCACAGCCGAAGCATCCTCTTCCAGGCGTACGACCGCTGGCCGCTGGTGTCCGGCGGCGGAGGGAAGGCGGAAGCCGCTCTGCGCGGGTCTATGTGGGAGCGCCGCGAGATGCCCGACACCCGCTTGACCGCCGGGCTGCCCGAGTGGCTGCAGGTCGTCGCCCTCGCCATGGGGGCCGCCGACGCAGCGGAGGGCGAGACGCGTGCCATCCTGCGCGATGTCGCACAGCGCGCCTTCCAGCACCACCAGCACCTGTCAGCCCACCAGCTCGCAGCCGCCGAGAGCAGTCCCTACGAAGACAGCGAGGCGTTCACCCAAGGGGCCGAGGGCCTTGTCAGCGCCTGGGAGACCTGGCTCGCCACGGCCACCGCTCGCGAGCTCGGCGAAGGCGACGGTTCCCGCCCGCAGGATGCCCCCTTCACCGCTGCCCGCGCCGCCATGGAAGAGGTCCAGGAAGCCCTGCGCTCAGTGGAGCTGGCCTCGACCGAGGACGGCACGCTGGACGAGGTCACCCGGCAGACCACCAAGCTCGCGCACACCACCTACGCGCTCGTTCTGAGCTTGCGGGAGGAAACATTCCGCCAACGGGGTGACCAGCAGGTGCTTGTCCGGCTGGTGCGGACGGCATACGAACACGCCGCCGCCTGCCGGGCGGCGTCGCTGCAGCCTGCCGCGGCAGCGCAAGTCCGACATGGCGTTGCCCAGCGGCAGATGGCCTTGGGGAACACACCGGAGGTGCCTGAGGCCTTGCCCGAGAGCGCCGTCCCGGCCGTCAGCAGCGCGGCGCCGCTGGAGATCGAGCACAATTACCGCACCACGATCGTGCGCGGCACCACCAACCTGCCCGCCGACACCGAGGTGCGGCGGCTGCTGGACCGACTCGGCTTCAAGTACAAGGGGAAGCAAAGCCACTGGGTCCTGCCCCGCTCCGGCGCGCTCGCCGACATGCACCAGCGCAACGAGCGCATCCGCCGCCTCGTGCAGGAACTGTCGAAGCTCGGCCGCAGTCACCAGATGATCGAGACCGCGGCGCAGGAGCCACCGGTCGAGATCCGGATCCCGGCTGGCGAGCCCTACGCCACTCGTGCCGAGGCTGAAGAAGACTTCCGGGCTGCGTTCTCCGCCTACTGGAGTCTCAGGGACACCCCGGCGGGCAGACGCCTGATGGGCAGCGACGGTCGTCCAGACGGCCGCGCCGTCCACGCCGCGCTCGAAGACCTGCGTCAAGGCGCTGTGGGATCCAACCTGGATCCGTTCGCCCACCCGGGCGACGCCGTGGCGCTGCGGACCGTCGAGCTGGCCCGCGCGACCCAGACCATCTCCCAGCACCTCGCTGTGGAGAAGTACCGGGCGCCGGCGGCGCTCCCGCACCTGCGCGCGATGACGCAGTACGCGACCCTACTGGCGTCGCGCATCTCCGCCACGGTCGCCGACGATGGGCGATGGGAGGAGCTGTTCGCCACCCCGGTGTCTGCCGCTCAGCCTGCGGCGGCCGCCGGAGAAGGCGCAATGCCTCCCGATGCTGCTGCAGCATTGGCCGAACCCGCACCACCTGCTGACGACGACGTGTCCGAGGCCGCCGTGGCACCGACCTCCACCTCGGCGGACCCGCTGCTGGCGGGCCCCTACAGCGATGGCCAGCTGGCAGTGGCGGTCGAGCGGATCAACTCCCTTGTCGCTGAGCTCCTGCGCGGCACAGAGATCCTGGCGCTCGCTGACGCGGACCTGCACGAGACCGTCAAGGAGACCTGGGAGACTGCCGACACCGCCGGACGCGTCGCGCTGGGCGGGGAAGAAGAGTTCGCCGCGGCCCTGGCCGCCTACGGCAAGGCCATAGACGCCACGGGCATCGCTATCCGTGCGATGGAGCAGGAACGGGCCCGAATCTCTCCGGCCTTGCGCGCCCCGGCCAACGAGCTCATCAGCGCGACCGAGACGCACATCGTTCGTCTCTCCTTGACCTACCGCATGGAGCAGGAGGCCAAGGAAGCCGCTCGTGCGCAGCGCGCCCGGGAACGCGCAGCTGACACGGCCACTCACGACGCGCGCATCCACGAGGAGGCGCGCGACTGGGTGGTCCGCGCGGCGTCCGACGCCGATAGCGTCCTCTCCTGGCTGCACAGCGGAACCGAGGAAGAGGCCCGAGCCAGGTTCGACGAGTGGCTGAGCTACCTGGTCGTCACCGATCCGGTGTCCGGCGCGGGAACCCGATACGAGGACTGGATCGGGTTGAGCAGCCGGCCCAGCGCCCGCACGGACATCACAGCGGACGCGTTCGCCGCGCTCTACTCCACGGCGCCTGCCCCGGACGAGGACCCCGCGACGAGTCCTCGCCCCGCAGCGGTGCCGCACGGGCTCGACGCGCTGATCTCCGGGATCGACACTCTGCCCCTCTACGAGCAGGTGGGGCCCAGCGCTGATGCCCGGCTCGCCGTCATGGCCACACTGTCCTTGCCTGACGGGACCGTTGACGACGCACTGCTGCTCCTGCAGTCCGTGGAGGACAGCGGCGACGAGCTGGACGACGAACCTGTCGTGCGCGGTGCCCAGATCCTCCCCCCGACCAACCTGCTGTCCACCAGCGTGGAGGGGCGTTGGTTCGCCGGAGACCTGCTGTCCATGCAGGGGGCGCGCATCCTCCCCTTGCGAGAGCCGATCCCCTGGGCGACCGTTCGCGAGTTGGCGGCCGGAACCTACGAAGCCGCGCTCCGTGCCCTCCCGACGGACCAGACGAGCGCGGCTGCCGAGGCGGACAACGTCGCAGAGCCCCCCACCGAAACCGGGGAGGCCCAGGCCGAGACGGCTCACGAGTCCGTGGGTACGACGAGCGCTCAGGAAGTTCAGGAAGCGGGTCCGGACACCGCACCGGCAGACCTTGCGCCGTCGGAAGACGCGCAGCTGGTGCAGCCGGCTACCGAGAGCCCCGGGCAGCCGGGCTCGCAGGAGCAGACGGGCGGCACCGAACCCACGCTGCGGCAGCGCACGCTGGAGGAGGCGCTCGGGCTGCTGCCCTCGGAGCAGTACCTCGGCTACCGGGGACGCTGGGGCGGGGACTATGACGTTGCGGTCCCTGGCGGCCGGTACGTCATCCGGCAGCCCGGCTTCGACCGCCAGAACTTCTCCGTGCGGTTCATGCCGGATTTTGAGCACCAGACCGACACCGTGTCGGTGGCATCCGTCGCCACGGTGGAGCAGGTCATGCCGCGCATCCGCCGCCACGCGCGGCAACTTGCGGAAGCCCCGGCCTACGAGGAGCAGGCCCGGCGGCTCGCCGAGCCAGCAGCCGAAGCGATCGCTGGCGCCGACATCCCGGGAGTCGCCGAGGAGTCCACAGAGCTGACTAGCCGTGAGTCAGCAGTGTCCACGCTGGAGGAGAACATGCCGGAAACTGCCGAAGCCGCGGCTGAGGGTGCGTGGTCCAGCCGGATCAAGATCGTGACCGAAGGCGGCGCAACGTTCGTCACGGGAACCGGCGGCGACTACTTCCCGCAGGAAGCAGACCTGCGGAAGCAGCTCAAGAAGAGCGGTCAGAACTTCACCTTCCGGGAAGGACGTTGGCGCTACTCGGGCCGCCCAGCGAACCGGGAACGCGCCATCGCCGAGATCCGCGCCTACCTCCGCACGAAGGACGCCGAGGCTGCTGCAGCCGAGGCTTCCAAGCCGGGCCGATACCCCCCCACGCCGCAGCAGCAGCGGATCATAGATTCTGTCCTGGCGGGGAAGGACGTCGCCGTTCAGGCGCTCGCCGGCACCGGCAAGACTTCGACGCTGCTCATGCTCACCGAGAGGCTCCCGAAGAAGCGCATCGCCTACATCGCATTCAACCGGGCCATCGCCGACGAGGCCCGCCGGAAGTTCCCCCGACGGGTGACCTCGGGGACCAGCCACTCCTACGCCCGGACCGCGCTGCGCAACACGCCGCTGTGGGACAAAGTCTCCCGAGCGGGCAGGAACGGTGGCGCGCGGTTCCCCAAGGACGTCGCGCCGCTCCTCGGCCTGACCAAGCCGCTGAAGTTCCAGGACGGGGGCCTCGAACCGCAGGAGGTCGCCCGGATCGCGCTGACCGCCGTACGGCGCTACCGCGAAAGCGCCGACGCCGAGCTCGGCCCGCAGCACCTCGGCGAACGCTGGGCGGACAGCCCGGTGACCGGCCGGCTCCTGCGGTTCGCGCAGCAGATCTGGGACGACAAGGCCGACCCGGAGAGCAACAGGTTCATCTTCGAGCCCGACGACTACATCAAGGTCTGGGCCCTGGGTAGCCCGCGGCTCCCGTTCGACCTGATCATGTTCGACGAGGCGCAGGACATCAATCCGGTACTGGAGAAGGTCGTCGCCGATCAGCAGGCGCAGAAGATCGTCGTCGGCGACAGCCACCAGTCGATCTACGAGTTTCGGGGCGCGATCGACGCTCTCAAGGACTGGCCAGCCGACGAATCCCTGCCGCTCACGCAGAGCTGGCGCTTCGGTCCCGAGGTGGCGGCCGTCGGCAACGCCTACCTCCGGCTCCTCGACGCCGACTTGGTGCTGGAGGGGAACCCGAGCCTCGACAGCAGCATCGGAGACGTTGATGAGCCCGACGCCATCCTCACCAAGACGAACATCGGAGCCATCGGAGCGGTCATCGAGGGCTTCGACCAGGGCAAGCGCGTCGCGCTCGTCGGCGGCGGCGGCGACATCGAGGCCATAGCGAAGGCCGCGCAGGACCTGCAAAACGGGCGCCGCACCAAGCACCCCGAGCTCTCGGCCTTCGCCAACTGGAATGAGGTTCGCGAGTTCGCGGACACCGACGAGGACGCCAAGGCACTGCAGACCCTCGTCCGGCTCGTGGACCGCTACCGGCCTGACGGCCTGCTGCGGATGATCGAGAGCCTCGTTCCCGAGGACGCGGTCGACGAGGAGAGCAAGCCGGAGCTGGTCGTCAGCACCGCGCACAAATCCAAGGGAAGGGAATGGGACAACGTCCGCATCGGCCCTGACTTCCCGCAGCCGAAAGAGGACACGAGCACTGGGGAAGTCATCCTGCCTCCGCCCTCGGAGCTTCGCCTGGCCTACGTCACGGTGACCCGGGCCAAGGCGAGGCTCGAACTCGGATCGCTCGACTGGGTCCGGCTGATGGACCCAAACCTGATGGCGCGAGCATCCGCGAGCCGCGCGACGGAGGTCGCCCCCGCTGAAGAGGTGGCCGTGACGGATGCGCTCACCGAGCTGGATGCGGAGGCCGAGACACCTGAGGCCGCGGCGACCGCCGTCTCCGCGCAGGGAGCGAAGGCCGCCTCAGAGAGCCCCGCTGCGGTCGCGGAGGAACAGCCGGCGGCCGCCACGGCGCCAGCTCAAGGGGCCGACAGCTCGAACGAGAACGAGGAACTGGCCCGCGCCGAGGGCGTTGCCGAGCCGGCACCGTTGCCCTGGGACACGGCGAAGATCCGTCAGCGTGGTGTCGCCGGGCTGCGAAGGGAGGAGAAGAGCCCGGTCCCCAACCTGCGCACCGAGATCGTGAACGCTGTGGGGCGCGGACAGGAGATCGGGGATGTCTGGCGACAGGACAACCCGTGGGCCCAGTTCCACGCGAACCTGCGTCACGTCCTGGCCGCCCTCCAAGATGACGAGCCTGCCTCCAGCTTGGTCGAGGACATCGCGACCGAGCTGCAGGGCAGGATCGAGCAGATCGCCGACCGGGCGTCGACCCACTACAACGGGCTGATCGTGCCGCTCGCCGGGAATCCGGCCGCACTCGACGCGCTCGACCAGCAGTTGGTGGCCGACAACCGGATCCCGGAGATCGGCAACGCATTCGCGCGTGAGGCGCTCATCCTGGTCCTGCAGACTCTGGACGACGCCGAGCAGACCGCCGCCAGCCGCAAGATCAACAGCAGCGTTGTGCGCGACGCCCTCGACCAGGTGGTGGGGCTCGCCGGAGTCCGACTGCACCCGGGAGGCGAGTCGAACCCTGGGGTGGACGCGGCGCTCGCCCCCGTAGAGGTCCAGCTCGACGCAGCCCGCGAACTGATCGCGGAGCTCGGCCTCAACGCCACGGCGCTGGAGACCTACGGCCGCATCCGCACACTGATCGCCGACCACGAGCAGCAGGCCCAGGCCCCGAAGCAGTCCGCCGAAGCTGCGGCGCCGGAAGAGGCAGCGCACCTCGCTGAGCTGGCCGAAGCTGCCAGCACCCCCGTCAGCGAGGCCGAGCCGCTGACGGACCGCGACATCGCCGTCGCCCTGGGCCGGATCTCGGACCACAGCTTCGGCCAGTGGATCTTCCACAGCGACGGTGAGAGGAAGCACACGCCTCAAGTGTTCGACGGCTTCTTCCGGATGCCCGCCCGTCCCGGCGAGGACGGGAACGCTGAGACAGGCAGCGTGTGGTCCCGCACCGGCGGCCTGGACATCACCGTCTCCGTCGGAGGCACTGAGGTCCGCACCGGCCGGATCACATGGGCGAAGGCCCTGGCCTGGCTCCGGCCGGCGCTGACCGAACAGCGCAAGGAGATCCTGAACACCGCCTGGACGACGGGCAACGCGTTGGCCAGGACCGAGGACGGCTTCCGCGTGATCGGCGAGCACGACCGATTCCGCGCAGTACAGCAAGAGGTCCAGAAGATAAGCGGCGACCTGGTTCGCACGTTGGTCGATGAGTCCCTCCAAGCCCACCTGACCGGGCAGGCAGAGACCCTGATCGCCCGCAACCGACGCGACGCCGACGAACCGGACGACGGACTCATCAGCCTGGAAAGCCTCGTGGACCCCGACACGGCCCGCGAGCGCGCCGCCGGGGAGCAGACCCTGGAGCGGCTGCGGACGATCCGCGCCGTACTGCCGGACCACCACACCCAGCATGTTCCGCTGTCGGAGATCACGGCCGGTGACGCCTTCTGGAGCATCTCCCCGCAGCGCCTGCCGTTCGTGGCCCAGGGGGCGGCCGAGGTGTCTGGCGGCACCACCATGATCGCGGGCGTGCTGGGCCTGGCCTCCGGACAAGCCCGCCCCTACACCTGGGTGCACGACCACACCGACCTGACCCAGCTGGTCCCGCGGCTGCTCCTGCCCACGACCCTCGCTGGACTCACGGACGTTGCCGCCGACACCGCCAGCTGGTCCACCGACAACGCGACTGCCGAGAACACCACGCAAGCCGCCGAACTGCCGGAGCAGGGGCTGGAGTCGACTGCAGCAGCTGAGGCGGAGGTGACTGAGACGGCGCCTGAGGAGCCTGGGGCCGTGGTCGAGGAGAGCCAGACGGTGCAGCCTGCGGGCTTCCCAGTGGCCCACGCCACGCCAGCGACCGAACCGGCAGTTCCCGCTGCTGAGCCGTACTCCACGTTGGAGGACTTCACTGCCGACCTGGACGAGACTCGGCAGGCGTTCACCGCCTGGAGCGGTTCGCCCACTGTGCGCCGACTCAATGAGCATGCCCGGGAGATGCGCAGTCTCACGGATGGCCCAGTCATCAACGAGGCCCAGCAGATCCAGGAGCCGTGGCTGGACCTCATGCTGGCTCTCCTCGGCGCACGCGAGATCGACGTGCAGGAGACGGCCCAGAGGCTGCGGCGGTTCGACGAGGTGGCGACTGCGACCGGGCGGTCACTGCGGGACATGGAGTCGTTCGCCGACGTCGCTGACCGTCAGGCTCTCCAGAAGGCGATCGGGGGTGCCCGACGGGCTGCGGACCGCATGGATGCGACCGCATCGCTCGGCACGGCCGCTCTCCACAGCGACGCGGCAGGCAGCGTCGCTGCCGAAGGGGCCGCGGAAGCCGCCGCCGCTGTCGCGAGCGGCGATGCCGCCCCCCAGACCACCGGAGCGGTCGCGGACGGGCAGCGGCCCGATTGGAATGGTATGGCCCTGTTTGGGGCGGAGCTCGCCCGCCTGCGCGAGACGCACCAGGCGTGGGCGGCGTCCATGACGGCCGCCCGCTTGACCCATCCTGCCAACGCCGCCGGAGGACAGCTCGCTGCCCGGATCCAGACCGCGTGGGAGCAGCTGGAGCAGGTCACGCAGGATCGCGCCAGCGTCGCCCCTCTGCTGGCTGGACGACTTCGTGAGCTAGCGGAGGCGGTCGCCGAGGTCGGCAGGACACTGACCGCCAGCAGCCAGTACGCCTCGCCTGTGGACCGGCACGTGCTGCTCGCGCTGTTCAGCAACGCCATTGCGGTCGCGGACCAGATCGAGGCTGCCTTCGGAGCCCAAAGGCCGGAGCCGGTGCAGGCCGCCCCAGAGCCACCGGCCGCCGACCAAGCAACTACGCAGGCGGTCGCCGAGAGGCTGCGCAGCCTCGCGCCCTCGGAGCAGGCCGACAACAGGCCGGACCGGAGCGCAAAGCTCGCGCAGGCAGCGTGGCGTACGGGAGTGCGCAAGGCCGCTGAGGGTGAGTTCGGCGCGACCGCGAAGGAAGCCAGGGCGTTCGGCGAGTGGTACATCGACCAGGGCCACAAGTCGTCCAAGGACATGCCCCGCACCGAGCTGGCCAAGCTGTACGAGCAGTGGCAGCGCGCCACCGCCTCGCCGCCCGAAACCCAGGACACGGCCGTTCCCGTCGAGCAGGAGGCGGCCCCCACACGGTCGACGGAGGCAGAGCCCGCGTCGCAAGCAGAGGTGACGACCGTACCGGAGGTCGCCGCACCCGCCGTGGCGCCCGGACCTGTCCCCCAGTCAGAGGCCACCCCCGAGCCGGCATCCGCACTGGTGGAGCCGGAGGCTTCGTCGGCGCCGCTGCACGAGGGGGAACCGGAGGATGAGGCCGCAGCAGCTTCCGCTCCCGGGGCGGTGCCGCACTCGCCCACCGTGCCGGACCCCGCGGTGGAGGCGGACGACGAGCTCGCTCAGTTCTCGCACGACGACCCGGGAGTCGAGGCCGAACCCTGGGTCGACGTCATCGGAGAGGGAATCGTCGGCGACACCGAGCTGGTGAACGAACCCGACTTCGTGGTGGAGCTCCCGGAGAACCCAGCTCGGGCGGACCGGCCCGCAGCGGCGGAGGTACCGCCCGCGAGCACGCCGAGCGGGGCGGCGACCGATGACGCCGCCCCCTCTGACCAGGGCGCACCCACGCAGAGTGCGCCCACCGTGCCCAGCCTGGAGGAAGTGGTGGCCGAACCGCCTGTTCCCAGAGCCGTCGAACCGGACGAGCTCGACCGGCATTTCGCCAGCATCGTGCAGGCGCTCAGGTCTCCTGCACGGCTCAGCCCCCAGGACCAGCAGCGTCTGGAGCTGCAGTACGCGGACCTGCGCAGCCACTTGGCCGACCTGCTGGGAGCGCTCGACAGTGCGCCGGTTCAGCCACAGGGCACGGAGCCGTCGGTGGACGCGGCTGACGCCGCTGAGCTCGACGCCGCTATCGGCGCCGCTCAAGCGGAGGCCGGAGCGTACTGGGGCACCCCGGAGTGGCAGTCCATCCGCGACGTTCACCAGGCCAGCCAGGCGCTGCGGTCAGCCGTGCGCGACGCGGTGATGACCCATGCGGAGGCACTGGTCCGGGACGTCCGTACCCACGGGCTCGACCGCACCATCCAGGCGTGGGCCGCGCGGGCGGTATCGCACAGCGCCTACCTGCTGGCGCGGCGGCTGGACAGCGGCGGCATGCGCGATTCGGCGGCCTGGCGCGCAGTGTGGCGTCTGCACCGCGCGGCCTCAACCCGGGCCGACCGGCTGACCGGACTGCTGCCCGCAGGGCAACGGATCGACCTGGCCACTCAGCTCCGCAGCGCCTGGCAGTGGCTCGCGGACAGCATCGCCAGCCGCCTCCCCGACCGAGCGGACGACGGCGCTTCGGGACATCAACTGTCGTTGATCGCCCGCAGCTTCGAGACGGTCAGGGGCAACTACCAGACCGCCGCCGACCGGATCGCGGACTGGGCTCAGCATCCCCTGTGGCGGCGGATCGTCACCGTCTTCGAGTCCGCCCGGCAGGCGTTGGACGGGGCTCACGCGGGGCTTCACCGGCTGGCCGCCGATCACGCCACCCTGGGCACCGGCCGCACACTGTGGGTGCGGACCCTGGAGATCATCGCGCACTCCGCACGGAGCCTGCTGGACCGCCTGGAGCACGGCGGTCACCGTGACGGCTTGCGGTGGAACGCTCTGCGGGTGCTGCACCACGCCGCCGAAGAGGGCATCTCCCACCTGCGCGGTCTCGTCCCCGAGCACATCAACAGCCCGTTGGGCACCTACTACGAACCCGAACGAGGCACCGCCGAGGAGGCAGCCGTCTCCGCTACGGCCCTGGGCGCAGAGCCCGCCGCCACCGCCGATACCGCGCAGGCTGAAGAGGCGAACCGCCCGGCCGCGACCGCTCCGGTAAGCAACGCCGCCGCATCGACCCCCCAGGAGGAAGCACAGGGGCCCGAGAACTGGGAGCAGCTGCGCGAAGCGGTCGACTTCGTGGTCGGAGCGCCGTTCGCGGCTGAACTGCTCGTCAGGAGGCGGCTCTCGATCGACTCGGAGCAGACCCTCCGGGTCATGGGGAGGCTGGAGGGGCTGGGGATCGTCGGCCGGAAGGAAGGCGATCGTCTTCGGCCCGTGCTGGTCCGCGACCGCGAGGAGGCACGGCGCATCCTCGCACAGGCACAGCAAGCCGGGCAGCCCGATGCTGCGCCGGCGGCAGAGCGGGCTCCGGCACCGGCGAGCGCAGCCCCTGCCGACCCGGTCGAGGCACCTGCGGTCGTCGCGGAGGCGATCCCGGGCGACCAGGTGAGTGCACCGGGATTGCCGCAGCGGCAGCGTTCCGCTGCCAGGCCGGGCCCCGGCCAGCCGAGGCCGGCGGCAGTGCAGCGTCAGCCCGACGCCGACCCGGGGGCGTCCACGCAGGCGGTGCTGACCGCCCAGGCCAAGAGGCTGGCGGACAAGGCCACCTTCGCTGTCTCGGCTGCGTCCAATCCCCGAGAGCAGGCGGCTGCGGCCACGCTTCAAAAACTGGCAACGAAGACTAAGGACACGGCGGACCTGATGGCGCAGGGGCCTGCCGCTGCGACACCCGAGCGGGGAGCGCTGATGGCAGAGCCGTTCCTGCGGGCGTTGCGGATGATGGCTGCGGCCAGCGGCGCTGCACTGCCGGAGGACGTCGTGCAGAGCGCCTGGGCGGCTGCGGTCAAGGCCACGGGTGGGCCCAAGAGCAGCAGCCCTGGCGCTGGGGGGCCCGGCGCCGGGACGGCTCCCGCCGGGAAGGGCGGCCAGCAGCAGACGGACGGGCGCAGGGCTCAGCAGCGGGAACAGCAGCAGCGGCAAGAGCAGCAGCGCGCCACTCCGCACGGTCCGCGCATGTAAGTGCACCCGATCGGTGGCCCCGCGCTTCCCGGCGGGGCCGCCGGTACGCGTGGCCGGGCTGTGAGCCCGTAGGTCTTCATGTTCGGCTGGAGAAGGGAGCGGAGATGAGCAGCCCACCTGGTGGCGGTCCTGTGGATGGTCGATTGGAGGAGTTGGCGCGCGAGCTGGCCAGGGCCTCGGTGATCCGCCTCGCTGGGGCCGGGCAGCTGGTGCTGATGACCGACGCGCAGTTGAGCGCGGCCCGTGGGAAGGCCGCCGCTGAGGTGGTGGCGACGCAGCGGGCGCTGAACCGGGTGCGGGACCTCCGCGATGCGGACCGCCCGGTGGACGATGCGCTGGTTGCTCGGAGCCTGCTCGTTCAGCAGACCTCGGATGAGCTGCTGCGCGTCACCGTGGAGTTGCAGCGCCGGATCCGGATGGACCAACGTCAACGCGCGGCTGAGGCTGCTGTCCGTCGTGCGCTGGTCGATGCCCTGCTGCTCGCGGCGACCCAGAACGTGCAAGCGGCACAGCAGTTGGAAGGACAGGCCTCCGGCTCGGCGCGTGCGCGACGTCACGCCGAGGCGGAGGCGCAGCTGCAGCAGCACCGACCCGAGACAGCGGCGGGGTACGGCGTCGGCATGAGGAGGTAGCGGCTCACCCCTCGGCCGGCACCAGGAGCCTGCCGCTCAGCAGGTCGCGCGTGGCGTCTTCGTAGATCGCCACGAGCCGCCGCAGCTCGTGGTTCTCCGCAACGAGCGGGTTCTCCTTGTCGGGGTTCTTGTCGAACTCCGCGTCCAGCGCCGCAAGACGTTCCTGCAGCGTCCCCTCCGGGGCGTTCACCCCGCGGGCGGCCAGCCGCGCCTCGCGCTCGGCCGCCCAGCGGGCCAGCTCCCCGCGCTGCTCGGCGCTGAGCGGGTTCGTGCTCTCATCCATGTCCGTTCTCCTCTGTGATTCTCAGATACCTGGCCCCCGACGGGGGCCAGAAGCCGGTCCGGGGCGCTGCTGACGCTGCTGCTCGTCCTCGGCGCGTTGGCGGGCTCGCCGCCCGGGGGCGGCCTCAGGGTCCGGGCGGGTAGCCGAATGCGCAGCCAGGCCGCGGTGGGCGCGCTCGGCGTCGCGCAGGGCCGTGATCTCGGCCAGTCGCTGCTGGATCCGGGCGCGCTGGAAGAGCGTCATCGCGGCCTGGAGATCCGACCACACCAGGCGCTGCTCCTCGTCGTCCGGGGATTCGCCCAGCGGGTCAGCAGAATCAGTCTGATGCACCATCCGGTAGGTCGCCAAGGCCGTTACCAGGTCTCGCCATTGCTGCTGCTGGCCCGGGTCTTCAGGGTCCGGCGTCGGGATCTGCTGCACCCACTCCTCCGCCGGTTCCTCGGAGGCCATCGCACGGAACAGGGCCACGTCCGCGAACGCGGCGGCCGCGGCCGAGACCGCGCCCCGGTCCTGCTCGTCGGCGACCCGCGTCTCCAGCAACCGCAGCAACACGTTCTCGGCCGTGCGGGCGGCGATGCGCATCCCCTGGGAGGGGTCATCGGGGCGGGCGACCGCTGCTGCCCACGCCCGCGTGCGGCGACCGACCAGTTCCACCCGCTCTTGGAACACGGCCCAGGCGTGCGCGTCTCGTGGCTCCTCTGGTTGCGGGCCCAATCCCATGGCGTTGTCGTCCAGGCCGTAGCGCTGACGCCACACCTCGACCAGCGCGGCCGTGCGCTCCCACAGGGCGCGCAGCTCGCCGTCAGCACTCGGGACCGGTCCCAGGGGGCGGCTCCACGCCGGCGGCTCTGCCGACAGCGACAGGCCTTGGTGCTGCAGCCGCTCAGCCAGGATGATCCGCCGCTCCACGAGGTGTTGACGCCACCCGGCCGGGGTGTCCTGGTCGCGAAGGGCTGCCGACGGCGCCAGCCAGTCCGGCAGCACCCCGGAGTGGTCCGGCGTGGGAGCAGGCCCGTCGGGCAACCGCGTCCGAAGACGGCGTTCCGCGTCCACGCGGTCCGCGATCACCTGGGCCAGGCGCAGGCGGTCCGCCGCCGCCTCGTGCCGGTAGAGGTTCTCCGTCAGTTCGGCGACGGTGGTCTCCAGCGGCTGGTGTGCCGTTCGACTGGAACCGGTGCGGGGCTCGCGCTGCCAGTCCTCGCGCATCCGGTCCAGCGGCCGCATCGTCCGCCGAAGCCGCTGCTCCCGGCGCAGGAGCGAGTGCTCTGCGGCGGCGGAGCGCTCGCCCTGCTGGTCACCCTCACGCTCGGCCCGCCGCCTCCGTTGGCGAGCGTCGGCGATGGCATCGGCCAGCTGGGTGCGGGTGAAGTGGCCGTAGGTGCGGTGCGGCCAGGCCGGGTGCGGGAGGCCGTCGACCACGACCGGACGGGGCTGACCTGCCACGGCCGCTTCCGCGCGTTGCAGTTCCTCCAGCGCGTCGGCGCGACGCTGCTGTGCGCGCTCGAACAGCCGACCCAGCTGCTCGTTGGTCAGGTCTCGCAGTGGGCGGCTGCCGCCGGCCTCGGCTTCGCGCTCAGCAGCGCGCTCGGCGGCCCGTCGGCCCTCCTCGACGACCGCGTCGATCCGCCAGGAGAGCACGGCGGACAGGTCCTCGGCGCTGCGGAAGTCCCGCTGTGCGTGGGCGGTTTGCAGCAGGCGACCTGCGTCCCAACCGCTGTTCTCGCCCCGGGCAAGGGCGCGCTCGACGGCCGACCAGGCGTCGAGGGCGATGAACTCCTCAGCTGCTGTGCCAAGGACCCGGCGGGCAAGGGCGCGGAGGCGGTGTGACTGCGCGCGGGCGTAGACGTCGGTGTACTCGGCGGCCAGCTGGCCGATGCTGTAGGTCCGCTCCTGCTCTGCCTGGATGGCCTCGTGGGCGGAGACCGACGCGCTGTTGCTGCGGGCGACGGAGTCGAGCACGTCCCGCATGCTCCGGCCTTCGTCGGTGACGACCGCCAGGCGGTTGGACAGTCGTCCGCGGGTGGCCATCACGTACGCGGACTCGCGGCTGGTCCGGGCGGTCACCAGGCCGTGGGAAGTGTCGACCGTCAGCCCTTGGGCGCGGTGAACGGTGCAGGCGTAGCCGAGCTGGCCGTGCCGACGCAGGTAGCGGGCGGGCAGGATCACGCGTCCGCGGTGTCCCGTGTGCTGGACCGTCGCGTTGCCCTTGTCGTCCAGGGCCTCGATCTGCCACTGGTCGCCGTTCTTGACCCAGTCCTTTCCGCCCAGCGTCAGCAGTCGGCGCTGGTTGCGGCGGGTGACGATCAGGTCTCCGACGGCGGCCTGCGCATCGTCCCGCAGGGGGATCGAGCGGGACAGGTCGAGTCGGCCGGAGGCGACCTGGAAGCTCTGGGCGCGCAGGTTCAGCTCGCGGACGCTGTCGTCGTCGTCGGCCATCATCAGGGAGAGCAGGCCCTGCTCCGTGTCGGCCTGCCAAGCCTGGAACAGGCCGTCGAGCATGTCCTCGCTGCTGCCGCCGACGATCCGCCCGTTCGCCAGGTGCCAAGTCCACGCGTCGGCCGCGTCGCCGTCGCGCAGCGCCAGGGTAGCTGCGCTCTCGCCCTCGGCGCGGAACCGGTGCAGCTGCTCCAGTTCTACGGCGCCGACCTCGCGGGCGATCAGCCGCAGGACGCCGCCGGACTCGACCGCGCCGAGCTGTGCGGGGTCACCGATGAGGCGGACCATCGCGCCGGCGGCGATGGCGTCATCCACAATGCGCGCGAGTCGGCGGGTGCCTGCCATCCCGGCCTCGTCAATGACGAGGACGTCGCCGGGCCGCAGCTGGCAGTCGTATTGGACGCGGCTGCCTTCAGCGAGGCGCTGCCGCTGCACGATCCAGCTGTGCAGGGTGTGGGCGTCGACGTCGAGGTCGGCCTTGAGCACGGCGGCGGCGCGGCTGGAGGGAGCGAGCGGAATCACCCGTCCACCCGATGCCTGGACCGCGTCGCGCACGAGCTGCAGCGCGGTGGTTTTGCCCGAGCCGGCGGGGCCGATGCCGACCTGCACCAGCCGCTCCGAGCAGGCGAAGCTCTCGACAAGACGCCGTTGCCCGGCATCCAGCTGCGGCCCGGCGAACGCCCTCGATGCCGTTGCAAAAGCCTCCGCCGAGACGGCGGGGATGGCGGCGGACAGCGCGGCGTCCAGGATCCGTGCCTCGGCGGCCAGGATCGCTGCGGAGGTGAACAGCCGCGACTCCTTGCGGCGGTAGATGCTGGCGCCGTCGGCGCGCTGCAGGGGCGCGAAGGCCGGGTTGATGTCCGGCGGGGTGATGTCCAAGGATCCGTTGCTGAGCACCAGTTGCGTGATGCGCTCGGCCAGTCCGCGGGTGTCACCGCGCCCCTTGGTGGCCCGGACGACGTGCCGCCGTGCCTCCGCCAGGACGTGCCGCTCAGCCCAGACCGCCCGCTCTTCGGAGACAACCCCCAGCACGCCTTCCGCGAGCTGGTCCAGGTCGAGGGACGCCACCGGATCGCGACCGCCGTCCGCAAGGCTGACGGCCTGTCGGCAGCGCTGAAGCAGCGCGTTGATGCGGGAATCGCCGAACAGAGCGATAGCCTCCGCGCGCCATGCGGCACGCAATTCGAACAGCGACCGGGCCGCCTTCTTCTTGGGTCGCGTCTGCTGCGCGGCCTGCTGGATCAGGGCCATTCGTGCGGCGGTGTCGGGCTCCTTGCCGTACCGACGACGGTAGCCCGCCAAGAGGACCGCCAGGTCTTTCCGGATGTCCTGGGCGCGCTTGCTGAACGTCTCGATCAGGTCGTCATCCAGGCCCGAGATCGCGACCACCGGCCGCTTGCCTGGCGTCACTTCCCGCTCTTCCGCCTGCACACCGAGGCGACGGCACATCTCCTCGACGACGCGCTGGTTGTAGAACTCGCTGGCGGCTACCTCCATCGCGTAGAGGAGCTTGCCGTCGATGGTGCGCCACTTGCCATCGACGCCCAAAACCTTGTTGGCCACGACCACGTGGTCGTGCAGGAGCGGGTCGCCGCGGCGGCTGTCGTAGTGCCGGTAGCGCGCCGCGATGATGCCCCCGCGGACGTCCTCCTGGGCGACGCCGTTGATACCGGTGCGGGTGGCGAGGGCGTGTTCCTCGATCCACGAGAGCGTCTCCGCGATGGCCTGCTCGTGGGCCGCCTCGACTTCAAGCCGGGTGTCCTCGTCGCACAGTGCCCAGAGGACGGAGGCGTACTTGTTGCGGAAGACCAGATCGAAGCCGGCCACCGCCTGGCGGCTGCAAGCCGTGTTCGCGCTGATGTAGCGGCTCAGCTCCTCAGCGTCCTTCGGCGAGCGGCCGAAGTCTGCCCGGAACGCGATGGCGCCGACCTTGCCGCGCTGCTGCTTGCGCTCCTCCTCGGTCGCGATCTCACCCTTCCTGGCCTCGAACGCCTCCAAGGCGTCCTGGATTTGGGCCGCCAGGGGGCCTTCAGTCTGGTCGTAGCGGTAGTAGCGCCGGCCAAGTCGCGCCAGCCGCATGGCCTGCGCTGACGTCAGTCCATCCGCGACGGCCCGCTCGATGATGCGGTCGGCATCGGGGTGCAGTCCCTCACCGTAGAGGGCGGCCATCTGGCTCTCGGAAACGGTGCCGGACACGCCGAGTTCGGTGATTCCCGAGCCTACCCAGATGCCGGGTGGGTTGCCGTCGGCGTGGTAGTAGTCGCTGATCTTCTTCTCGCCCGTGCGGCGTTCGTCGCCGGTCGCGATCTCGCGCGAGTAGTACAGGTAACCATCACCAGCGGACAGCTTGTGAATGGTCATCATATGCTCAGCATACCTTGTGACATTGTGAATGCAAGAGCTTCGATCGTGAAGGCAGTTGAGGTGTGGAAGGGGAGGGTGGAGAAGGCGAGGAACGAGCCGAGCCGCCGAGCCGACGCACCTCAACTGCCTTCACGATCCGCGCAGCGCAATAGGCCGTCCCCAGGTTGCGCTCTCCTGAGCGCAACCTGGGGACGGCCGCAGGTCCGGCTTGTCCACAGGAAGACGATCATGGATCCGCGGCGGTTTGGCGGCAGCTGACGATGCGCCAGCAGATCGGGCTGCTCGTGGCCGCTCCGGACCGGCCGTTGGCGGGTGACAATGGCGGTGCAGTGATCAGTCAGGGGAGGGGCACCGGCCAGTCTGGGGAGGACGAGACGATGGCGGAACGCAGGGGCTCGCGCGCGGTCGCGGCACGCGAGAAGGCAAGGGCACGCACAGCGGGGGCGCGCGAGCGGGAGCAGCGCCTGGAAGACCTGGCGACGACGTGGTTCGAGGTGGACGATCAGATCGGGGGTCTCCGCGAAGCAGCGCAGGCTCGGATCGACCAGTACACGGCGAGGATCAGGGGCGAGCTGGTGCAGCAAGTCGGGCAGCTTGAGCAGAGGTTGACGGACGCTGCGGCGGAGATGTTGGAGCTGGCCAACGCCTCCGACGTCGCCGACCGCCTGGGTATCCCTGTCGCGAAGGTGCGGGAGATCAAGGCGACACGGAAGGCCAGCGGCACGCCCGGCGACGCGGCGGCTGCATCGGCGCCGTCACCTACCTCTCAGGCCGGCTCCGTGACGCCTTAGGAGGCGCGCACGGGACGAAGAACGCGTGCAGCCCCGCCCTGACTGTTACCAGTCAGGGCGGGGCTGCGCAGCGGTGGTTCAGCGCTGTTCGGCGGGTGGAGCGATCACCCACGACTGCGGGCTCAGCGGTGCTGGCGTGGGTGCCGCGGGAGCTGTTACCGGCGCTGGCGAGACGACGGGGGCGGGACCGAAGCCCCCAGCGGGGCCCGGCATTCCGGCGGGCTTTGGTGTGCGGCGCAGTACCGCGCCGGCGCCGACCTCGATCCGCCACGGCTGCTCGGTGCTGAACAGCATCCAGAGCGGTTCTCCGTCTCTGGTGGTCTTCTCGTACCGGCTCAGGCGAAAGCCGACGGTTGATCCGTCCGGCGTGACGACCTCCACCGCCGCGTCGATCCACTCTGGAGTGAGTTCTTCGATGGGCTGCTCGTCCATGGCGGGCTGAGTCACGGGCTCCCCTTTCCCGAGGGCGCCTTGCGGACAGGCGCTGAGACTCGACACTACCTCCGTCCCAGCCCCTGCGGGCTGGCAAAAGGCGAGGTCCCTCCCAGCACCCGTAGGGCCGGAAGGGACCTCGCGCTGCGGCGGGTGGAGCTAGGAGTCGCTGCGGTGGAGCGTCAGGCGGCGGGCCTCCGCGCGCCCTCGGAGGTAGTAGTACTCGAAGTTGCGCCGGAGGTAGTCGTTGCCGTCCATCGGTTCGGACGGGCTCGGGATGTCGCTGTCGTAGGTGGTGCAGCCGAGGACGAATGCGTACTGCCGCTCGGACGCGAAGAGCTGGCTGCCCCAGGGCTCCCAGCACCACATGCCGTGGCCGATCGGGTAACGCTGGTGGGCGTCGGGGAAGACCAGGAGGGTTCCACCGTCGCCGTCGTGGGCGGTGGTCCAGGTGAACCGGACGGCGTCCCCCTCCCAGGCGGCGGTCACCTCGCGGGTGTCCGCGTCCAGGTCGTCGATGATCTGGTAGACGGTCTGGCGGGTGAACAGGTAGGTGGAGGATCGGTCCTGGGGCAGCGTGGCTGGCAAGCCGAGGTAGGGGCCGTGCATGGTGGCCTCGACCGTGACGAGCATCGGCTCCCCCACTGGCTCCCGGACGAGCGTGACGCGCAGGAAGTGCGATCCGCTCTGAGCGGGGACCGACTCGCTCAGAGCGGTGAGGAGCCGGTCGTAGTCCGAGTCGCCCAGGTCGGCCGGGAACCGCGAGCCGTCCGCGTAGACCAGCGTCGTGGCCCGAGCGTCCCAGTAGAGCGGGATCCCGGCGCAGTCGCCGCCCAGGTATGCCGCGCTGATGGCCCCAGTCTCCAGACCGATCAGCGCTGCGCCGTCATGGAGCTGCGGGACGTGGCTGACAGCATCGCGGGCTGCCTTGATGATGCGCTGGTCCGCGCACGGGACGAGGTGGCGGACGGTGGCGAGCGCGTAGTCGCTGCTGTCCGTCGTGTCCGGCTCCTGGAGCCGCCCGGCGCAGTCCGGTCCGTCTGGGGCTGCCCGGCGCCGAGGCTCGCCGGCGGGGCCGTTTCCAGCGGGCTCGCGGGTGCTGCCGCAGTGCCCGCACGGGCCGTCGATGTCCGGGTGGCTGTTGCGGTAGGAGGCGTCCTCGTTCATCACCAGCGTCGTGAGGGCGTTGGTCTCCTCGACGCGGAGGTACAGGGTGTGCGCGGGGTGGCCCGGGTCGGTGATGGTGATGGTCGTCCTGGCCTTGGCGTCGTCGCCGCCTGTCGGCCACTCGGTGAAGAAGTGGGTCAGGGCCTTCGCCAGGGCTGCGCCCGGTGTCGGTGCGGGGTTCTGCTCTGCTTCCATGGTTGTCTCTCCGGGACCGGTAGGTGGAGCGGCGAAGACTTGCCCTGTCCTCGCCGTGCGGATGTTGCGGGTACTGCGTGACCACGGCAGGATTCGAACCTGCGCGCTGCGATGGTTGACTGCAGCTCTTCCGTGTTGCGTGGTCTGGCGCTGCGCCGACTTGTGGGCGCAGCCGTTGTCTGCGGCCCGGACTATCCCTCGGTCAGCCCGTACTCGGCGGCTCGCATCCTGATTCGGGCGAGTGCGGCTCGGCCGCGCGGGCTGCGCAGGGGCAGGCCAATGAAGGGCAGGTCGAGGGCCATGGCTCGGGCCTCGTAGGCGATGTCGCCCAGGTTCAAGCGGGTTGGGATCTTCAGGCCGGGCTGCCGCGCCGCTGAGCGCGCCCTGTGGGCGATGGACAGCAGCTCGACGGTCACCTCGGGAACGCTCTCGGCGGCGTCGCTGAGCAGTTGGAGCGCGTATTCGGTTTCGGCGTGATCGGCAACGCCGGGCCGGCCGGTGATACGCACGGCAACGGTGTTAGCCGCCCTGATGCGAACGGCGATGGCCCGGACCCGATCGGCGGTCATGATCTGGTGGTGGACCCTGGTTGAGAGGTGGGTTGCCGCGTAGGCCAGCCGGTAGAGGCGCCGGACGTCGCGGTCGATTTCACTCTGACGGCGCTGGACGGTGAGTCGGTGCACGTTGGTGCCGCTCATACGAACTCCCGTTGGGTGATGGAGTCGCACGGGGACTTGCCCTGTCCCGCGTGCTGCCTGTGCGCGGCCACGGCAGGGGTCGAACCTGCGATCGGGGCACTGCCCGTCCGTCCGTCTCGCGTGGCCTGGGTGGTGGGCCGAGGGCCTGCCTCGGCCCACCAGGTTGCGCCGGTGGGCTACTCCGCGATCTCCCCTTCGTCCTCGTCGTACTCCCTCTCGCACCCGTCCTCGTCCTCCTCCAGGAAGCCGAACAGGGCAGCCACCTCCGGGTCCTGCTCAATCGCCTGGATCAACGCCCACTCGGGGCCGTCCTTGGCCTCGATCAGCGAGCGGCAGAGCGCGCTGTACTCCTCGCTCGTGATGTGGCGGATCTGGTTCTCCTCCAGGAAGGCGTTGAGGGTGTCCATCACGTCGTCCGGGTGGGGGAACTGCTCCACCAGGCCGTGGATGCCGCCCGGCTGCCCGTCGACCCAGAGCTGGATGCTGTAGCAGTACAGCCGGGGGTCGAAGACGGGGCGGAGCTGGGTCTGGTCGTCCATGTTCACAGGGGTGCCGAATGCCATCGTGGTCTCCGTGCCGTTGTGCGCGCTGCAGTCAGCTGCGGCGCGAGTCGGGTTGGCGTGCTGGTCAGAGCCGGATCGCGGGGTCGCTCGTGCGGTCGACGCCGTTGGCGTCCTCGACCTGCACGTGGATGCCGTGGGGCGACATGACGCCGCAGGCGAATGCGCCGTTCCCGTTGGTGTCCCGACCGTCGGTCCCGCAGATCTCCGCGCAGGCGGCCTGCTCGCGCTCGACGCAGGCGTCCGCGTCGGCGGCGTTGTCGAACTCGCCGAGCATGTCGGCGACCTCGTTCCAGACGATGAAGTTGAGTGCCTCGGCCACAGTCCCCTCCTGGGGTGTTGATGGTGGAGTTTCGGGGGCTTGCCCTACCCCCTTTCGACATAGGTAAATCTATCGAATCTGGGGAGGGGTGTCAACGGAGAACCCAGTCCCACCTGCACCGATACGCCGAGCCTGCGAAGCGGACGTGCCCCCTGCTGTCGTCCTCCCGCCTACGGTCCGCACTGCGCGCACGGGCGCACGCTATGGCAGGCCCGGAGGCTGATCGCCCCCGGCCCCCTCCCGGCAAAGGAGAGCTTGGAGGGCCGGCGGGCGGAACGCTGGGGAGGAAGGCGGCTTTGTTCGCCGCGAAGCAAGAAGAAAGGCGCCCGACGACCTAGCGTGCAGACCCCGACGGCATTCCATGATCGATTGCCGGGAAGGGCCACCCACCCCACAACAGGACCACACCACCCGCCCACCGCAGGCCGTGGATCTTTCGCCGCCCAGCCGTCACCTCGCGGCCGCGGTCAAGAGCCGCGTCACCTCGGTGCGGTCGAAGTAGTCGGCGCTCCCGACGCTGAGGACGCTCCTGGGGGCGCCCTTGCGTCGCAGGAGGGTCTTGACCCTGTCGGTTCGCTGGCGGGGGGTGAGCTGGGCCGCGTCGGGCAGCATGGCGGCGATGGCACTGCGCGCGATCAGGCCCGCCTTCGACATGACGACGTCCTCGGCCTGGGCCAGGTAGCGAGCGGCGACGGCGGGCGTCACGTCCAAGCTGCGGGCGAGCGCTTCGGCGGAAAGGGACTGCCGTGCCGCGACGGCATGCTCCAGGATCGCGACGACTTCGCCCACTCTTCCCGCGGGAGCGCTGGGGGTGGCCTGCTTGCCTCGCTCCGCGTATCCGGGTCGCTCCTCGTCGTACCAGAGGAACCAGGCGGCAACGGCTTCGGCTGACCGCTTGCGGTCGGCCTCCGCCGGCGGGAACGGGTGCTCGGCGTGCGCCTCGTACGCTTTCGCGAGGTTGCTCACCGCTCCTGGCGTGACACCGCGGAGTCGGGCGATGTCGGTCCAGCGCCACCGGTCGCCGGGAGCGTGCGGCATGCGCGTCGGCTCGGCCGACAGTCGCGGACCCGACGGAGCACTCCCGTCCTTGCCTTGCTCGAACAGCTTCCCCTTGATCCAGGTAGCGGCCGGGTCGCGGGCGTAGAGCAGGACGCCGCGCGGGCCGATCTGGATCTGGTCCTCGGTGAACGGCTCGCTGCCGAGCCAGAGCTTGAGGGTCTTCTCGGAGATGCCCGCCAGGTGCCTGAGGTCCGTGCGGGAGACCCAGTCTCCAGTGAGTGCCCCGAGTCGCTGCTCGAACTGCGCTTTGGTCGTCGTCATGGTGGGTCCATCCTGTCGCATTGTGGGCCGTACACTGTGGGCACCCCTTGCAGAAGAGCGGGGCTTCGGCCCAGTTGTTCGGTAGGTGATGGAGAACGGGGTCGGCGGTTTGCCCGAGTCAGCGGGCCTTCGGCGGCGCTGGCACGAACCCTGTGTTCGTATCGTCGGCCCCACCCAGTCTTCGGGGGCGGCGCGGCTGATTGCCGCGCCGCCCCCACTTCTCCCCAGGCGGCGAGCCGCACCGGCGGCGGTTCGCGGTCCCGTCGCCACAATGGAGCCGGATGGCCATCCTGCAAGTGCAGGCCGTTACTGCCCACCGCTTCCCGTGGGCGCCGGGGCCAGCAGGCCCAGCATGGTGGCGAGCGCCTCGATGTCGGCGTCGGCATCGCTCGCGAGGGGCGCGGGATGCGGCCGGTCGCTCGGCGCGACGAGGCGCAGCCGCCTGGTGAGGGCGATCGCCTGCGCCACCCAGCGGTCGAATCCGGGATCGCCGTGCGGCGTCTGTACATAGTGGGCCATGAAGTCCCCTTCG
This sequence comes from Streptacidiphilus melanogenes, assembly GCF_000787835.1. GTDB lineage: Bacteria > Actinomycetota > Actinomycetes > Streptomycetales > Streptomycetaceae > Streptacidiphilus > Streptacidiphilus melanogenes. The sequence continues at coordinate 168,433 of NZ_BBPP01000007.1, read as the reverse complement.
GTCGGGGCGGCTTGGAGCGCAGCCCGCAGTCCGCCCGCGTGGCAGTGGAGGCCCTGGTGCGGGGCTTGCCCTGCCGCGCACCAGGTGGGGTCCGGAGGGTTCACCACACCCCCCAATGACATAGGTAAATCTATCGATCATAGGGAAGGGCGTCAACGCTGTTCGGCGGTGTCGGCGGCTCCTCGACAGCCCGAGCAGTCGCCTCGGCGGCATCGCGCCAGAGTTGGACGGTTCCTGACGCCGACGGGGTGGTCGCCGGGATCGGCTAGTTGGACGGAAGGTGGCTGCGGACCGCGCTCAACAGCGGGTCGAGGCTGCCCGCATGCTCCGCATCGGGGCCGGAATCGGTGGAGTCGTAGATGACTTCGGCGCTGTCGGCCTGACGGTCGTGCAGGTCGGCGGTCCAGGCGCGCGGCGGGTGCGGTTCGCTCGGCTCCTGCGGGGGCGAGATGACGATCTCGCGGCCGTCGGGCAGGGCGACGGTGACGATGTAGTCGCTCAGCCCCCAGTCGACGACGGGCTGAGCGCCGACGACGCGCAGGGCCTGAGTCAGGGCAGGGTAGGGGTTGTAGGTGGGCATGGCGCCTTCCTTCGGTGATTGTCGGACGTGCTGGGCCTCAGGCTGGGCCGGGCCCGTCAGGGTGACGGACCCGACCCGGCGCGAGGCGTTAGAGGACCGCACTCAGGGCATTGCCGAGCCACTGGGCGACGTTGCACGACACGGCGTTGCCCGCCTGCATCGTCTTCTCCTCCTGGGTGTCGCCCATGACGATGTAGTCCGCGGGGAAGCGCTGGGCGCTCATCTGCTCGCGCCACTGGATCATGCGGAAGTAGCAGTCATCGACGTCGGCGGCGGTGAGCAGGAGTCCTGCAGAGTCGCGGGTGGACATCGTGTGAATGGGCTGTTCGACGGGCTTCGGGATGCAACCCTTGCGGTAGGGAATGACCAGCCCATGGTGATTGCCCTTCGCGTTGATGCCGGTCAGCGGCCTGTCCACGCCCGCCGCGCCACCGTGGTTGCGGTAGGTGATCACAAAGGGCGGCGCAGCCAGGTCTGCCCTCGACAGGGCGCGGTCGTAGTAGCTGGTGGGGACGAGTAGCCCTTCGCCGATCTTCGTGGCGCGCGTCGGCAGCGGAGCCTGGTCGGCGCGGAAGGCGCGGCCGTCGTGCCCGGAGTGGTTGAGGGTGATCAGCGACGGGTCAGCCGGGTACAGTTCCAGGCCCTTGCGGATGCGGGCCATGGTGCTGGGCACCAGCGGACGCTTGCGGTCGCCGATCCGGGTGCCCAGGTTGGTCCAGTCGATGATGGCGGCTGCCGGTCGGGTGTACGGCTCGACGATCACGGGCCTGTCGTGGTTCGGGCAGGCGTAGTCGTACTGCTGGCCGTACTTGCCGATCCGGGTCTCGGTGTGCTCGGGGCGCCACGCCTGGACGGAGTACACGTCCTCGTCGCACTCGTGGCAGTGGGCCAGGGGGCGAGGGGCGACGTCCGGCAGTCGGATGCCCTCCTTCGTGAAGACGATGTAGAGGCGGTCGCGCCACTGCGGTGCAGCCAGGTTCGTGTCATCGCCAACGTGCGCCGAACTGACCGAGACGATCTGGTAGTTGTAGCCGAGCCGGGCCGCCATGGCGAGCCACAGGTCGAACAGCTTCCAGTCGAGCGCGAACTCGACGACGTTCTCCACCAGCACTGCCTTGTAGTCGTGGAGTTCCATCGCGCGGATCACGTCGAAGGCGGTGACCCGGGTGCGCTCGAACGCTGCATCCGGGATCGACTCCAACTCTTCCTTGAGCTGGCGGATCTCCTCCTCGGTGAGGTGCCGCATCTGCTCGACGGTGAGCTTCCGCTTGCGCTTCGCGCGGGCTCGGCCACCGGCGGGCGAGATCTCGGTGCAGATCGGGCTTGCCCACAGAACGTCGGTCTTCGGGATGCGGCGTAGGTCGTAGGTCGACACGTTTTCGCAGGCGTGCTCGGCGTCCGGGTGGTTCGCCATGTGGGTCTCGATGGCGGTCCACCAGTGGTTCATAGCGAGAATGAGCTTCCAACCGGCGTGAACCAGGCCGGTGGAAGCGCCGCCTGCGCCACAGAAGAGGTCCGTAAAGGTGATCAAGGCGAATCCTCGGAGTCGGTGAGCCGGTAGAGAAGGGCCGGACCCGGTTGCCCTCCGGGTCCGGCCGTCGCACTGCGCGAAGGCAGCGGAACCAGGGCGCGCTCAGCGCGCTGTGCTGATGTACTCCGCGAGGTACTCGGCCAGCAGCGTCGGCGAGGCGTTACGCCACGTCGTCTCCGCGCGGCCGTCCGGGATCGTGTCGTAGACGACGGCGATGAAGTGGCCCGGCGCGTGGTGCTCCACGTGCCAGCCATCAACCTCCTGGGACCGTGCGGGCAGCACCTCCGGCGCGCCGATCAGGAGGTGGGTAGCGGGCCGCAGCCCCATGGCCTGGTACCAGCGCCGGGGGACCTCTACCCGGATCTGGTAGCCCCCGCCGTCAGCGGCGATGACCTCGGCCTTCAGGCCGTGGAGAGCGAGCGTGTCAATGACGAGCTGGTACTGCGGGCCGACCTCCTCAAGGGAGAAGGCCCGCCGATGGACGAAGGCGACCAGGGGCGGGAGCTCGTCCGGCCAGTCCAGGTATCCCCGCGCGCCGGTCGCCGTGTCCAGGAAGGTGCGCACCTCCCACAGCAGTTGGGGGTGCGGGGTGCGGATCGCGCTCGGCTTGATGACCAGGCGGTCCCGACTGCTGGGCAGCACGATGACCAGGCGGCCGGCGCCGTCGAGGCTGGCGTCGAGATAGGGCCGCAACTCGGCCGCCAGGGTGGATAGAGGCACAACGATGCTCATGCAGAGGTTCCCCTCAGAGTGTGGTGGTGGAGTTTCGGGGGCTTGCCCTGCCCCCTTTCGACATAGGTAAATCTATCGAATATGGGGAGGGGTGTCAACGGAGAACCCAGTCCCACCTGCGCCGATACGCCGAGTCCGCGAAGCGGACGCGCCCCCTGCGGCGCTCTTCCCGCCTACGGACCGCACTGCGCGCACGGGCGCACGCCCCGGCAGGCCTGGAGGCTGATCGCCCCGGCCCCCTCCCGGCAAAGGAGAGCTTGGAGGGCCGGCGGGCGGAACGCTGGGGAGGAAGGCGGCTTTGTTCGCCGCGAAGCAAGAAGAAAGGCGCCCGACGACCTAGCGTGCAGACCGACGGCATTCCATGATCGATTGCCGGGAAGGGGCAACCCTCACCCAGCCGCCAATGGCCACGGCCCTGAGGAGCCGGGGCCAGAGGTAGCCGCCTGCCGCTGAGCGCGCTCCCGAAGGACCTGGTCTGCCCCGTGCCGCACGCGGGGCGCCCATTGCGGGTCGGGTTCCGCTAGTACGACACCCCTTCCGCGCAGTTCGGGGGCCTCGCCGCAACCGCTCGCCCGCAATACACCGACCTGGCTCGTCGGCACACACACCGAAAATCCCAAACGCCAGGCGGCGGGCCGGTCCATCCTTAGCCAATGAACAGCACGCCGCCGACCGACTGGTCGCCAGCAGACGCCCCGTACGCCATCGCCGTCTCTGAGTCGCAGTGGTGGAAGAACATGGTGCTACTGACCGCTCAGCGGATGAAGGAACCGACGCGGCTCGGCTTCTTCAGTTCGCAGCAGATGGACGCACGCTTCCTTGTCCACGCCCTCCGGCAGCTCATGACAGCCGTGGCGCTGGAACGGTGGGCCCTCGCGGACCTCTCCATGGACCCGGGCGTCATCGAGGCTCTGGACAAGGCGGAGCAGCGCTTCGAGACAAGCCTCCCTGGCATCAAGCACGTCCGGGATGGCCTGCAACACTTCGATGAGTGGTCACGGGGCATGGGGAAGTTCGGGCCTCAGAAGAAGGCACGAGACAAGGGACAGCTCCCGCGCGACATTGCTCGTGAATTCTGGGGCTTCGGCTATGACCCAGCGGCTGAGACCGTGAGGTTCGGCCCATACACAATCTCCGTACCAGCAGCGCGTGACGCCGCGCGTGAACTATGCCAGGCGATCTACACGGCCGCGCGTGCTGTGGATGCCCGCACCGCGATGGAGACGCGCACTGCGACGGTCGCGGCGCTCACCACAGCACAGATCCCTTACGGAGCGCCGGGCGGGCCCATACTCGTCTCCCCTGGCAACGACAACAGGGTGTGGGTGTCGATCCGACTCATGGAGGAGAACAAGCCCGAGCGGCCCGTGCTGGCGGCCAAGGTGGTCGCCACGCTGAGTGCGGCCGGCTTGCGCCTCTCCTCCTCTACCTTCCCGGAGGCGACAGACTTCGCCGAGCGCCTGGCGCACGGCGAAGCGCTGCTAGTGACCCGCGCCTGAGTCGGCCTCATAGGCACCACAGGTGCACATGTATTTCAGGCTCTCGTTCTCGATCACCGCGTCTTCAGCGACCACTCGGAGTGTCACCGTCTCCCAGTCGTCCGGCTCCGCCAGGCGCGCGAGTGAATCCGTCAAGCTGGTGGCGGACACTCTGTCGGAAGCCTCTACCCATTCGCCGGGCTCCGGGGCCGAGAGACGACCAGCTGCCGCGATGGCGTGGCGAAGCCAAGCTGCTGTACTCAGTGGGCAGCCTGCGAGGTGGAAGACCAAGGCGAAGCCTCCGGTGTCCTTCAGTCAGATCAAGCCCAGGGTGGGAGGAGGCCGATCAGTGCGCGGGAACGCGTTGCAGACCGGCGCGCAGGATCAGCCATTTGGCTGACTGGGATAAGGCCCCGACCGACCCCACGGGGGAGGGGTTGGACCGGGACTGCGCGGGCTGCTGCGGCCACGGGATGACTGGGAATCATGCCGTTCGGGCACGAGGCTCCCCTCCCCTCACGGCCCGTTGGTCCATCGAGCCAGAGTCGCGTCGTCAGGCCAGGCAGGCAGGGTCTCCCTCGAAGGCTCGCGGCGACGAAGTTCCCTGACTCCACGAATCCGCGCGGCTGCCTCAGCGAGAGCATCCTCTGGCGACCAGATGTGGAATCCCCCGAACTGCTCCGCGATCACAGCGTTCTTGTTCCGCAGCTTCTTCTCACGGGTGATGAAGGCGTTGCCCCCGTAGCGCACGGCCGTGGAGACGTGCATGGCGTCACGAACGTGGTTATCCCGTACAGCTGCTGGGCCCGCGGTGCCTGGGAAGAGGATGGCGAAGACGCGGTCGAAGCGCTCCTTGTCCTCCTCACTGGCGACGACGGAGGAGTCGAGTCGAGAGTGACCGACGATGGCCGGGCCGTACGACTCCGGGTACTGGGCGCTCAGTCCGGTGAGCGCGGCCCACTTCTCGGGCGGTGCGTCCGCGAGTTCTGTGTCCATCGCGTCCGTGACGCTGAGGCTGACCCATCCCTCCTCCCCCAGCCGCCGCAGCTCCGTCGCGGCGTCGTCCGTCGCGTCGATGATGTGCGTGTCCACGTAGAGGTGGAGCGCGGTGATGTTGTGCAGAGCAGGCACGGGCATGGAAGTCAAGATAGCCCCCGTCGAGGCCCCGGCAGTCCCAATTTTCGGGGCAGTCGGGGCCGACAGGCGTATTCGGGCTACATCGCGAACAGCGGCCAACCGCTGTTGCTCGCACGAGAGTCCCGGCCCAGTCGCCCGGTGCTGCCGACCAGGGCGACGGCGTTGGCCCAGACCCGCTCGATGTACCCCTGCAGTCGAGCGTGGCCCGAGCGGGCAGAAATCGTCCGAGCGTGCCGACCTCCCTCGTGGTCGGGGTGCAGCAGCATCCGAGCAAAGGAGTCGACGCTGCCGCCGGCCCGAGCGACGTGGCACGCGATGGCGGCGGTGATCCGGTGACCGTGCTCAGCAGCTCCCTGCCGATGGTCTCGCAGGGCGACCGTGCCGTCCCTTGCAGACCGGCTGTAGGCGCCGACGGCATACCGGCCGGTGAGGTCGCCCAGCAAGATCAGGTCTGTGTCGGCGACGGTTTCGTTTCACCCGTCGACGACAGTCTGCAGCAGCACTGGGAAACCTGGTGGATGCCGAAAGGTTCTGGGTGACTGCCTCTGGCTGCCTCTGGCTGCCTCGCGGAGAGCGCAGAATCGTGCTCTCGGGAGTGCCGAGAGGGGGTCGGATATGGCATTCTGGGGCTGTCTCGCAAAGACGAGGACGCCAACACCGAGGCCCGTCAAAACCGCGGGTGGTGTCCGGAACCGACCTCCAATCGGTGCCAGCGAAGCCTCCAGGACTCCACTCCTGGGGGCATTCGTATGTCCGGCACTGCTCGGAGGCAGGCAAGCGCTCACAGCATCAGCCGAGACCTACGGCCCTTTCGGGGCCAGCAATCTGGGGGCCAAGCAGGGTGACTGCCTCTGATTGCCTCTGATGACTGCCATCTCCGCAGGTCATAACCGGTTTGCCACCCCATCGGTGCAGGTCAGAAAGGTGGGGCGGAAGAACCCGGCGTGCATGGCCGACTCGTCCGCCGCCATGCAACGTCGCAGGTCAGGCGGCTGCCTGAGCACGCAGGGAACACCTCGGGGCCAATTCGGGGCCAGCAAGCCGTCCCGTAGCCGATCAAGCATCGCCTCACTACTCCGAGACCCCGCTGGACGCGCGAGCGAACGAGGTGCTCGACGATCTTGGATCACCGCAGGTCAAAGAGCCGTCGCTCCCATTCGCGCACTTGCGCCTGGGGAGAGTTGAAGAGCACGCGGACGAAGTGGACTGAACTGACGGAACAACGTCTTACTTATTGGTCCGGCGTCGCCAACATCCGTGCACGTTGGACCCCTACTCGCACAATCGAACCAATCGGCTTATCCACAGGGTCATCCACAAGCCGTGCATAACGATCTTGCCGCTGAGACCGGGGCGATAGTCCCAGGCGCAGCACCAGCGCGCTGCGCCGACGCGGTGGGCGGCGTTCCCTGCGCGGTCCTTCTACCGCATCTGGGCCTGTCCGAGACGGATCGAGGCGCGACCAGTGGTGATCCGCCGATGGGCCCGGTTGAGCCCGCAGGACGTGTCGATCAGACTCTCCCCCGCTCCTGCGTGCGCCGCCACGCAGCTCCTCGCCGTAGGCCAGGGCTCTCGCATGGCCGCGTAAGAGTGCCCAGATGGGCGGGCACCGATGCAGCTCAGGCGCCTGTCCCGTGCCGCACTGCAGAGAGCGGAAGATCGCGTACGGGTAGGTGCATCCAGCCCTCCGCCGCGGCCACAGTGTGCTCGTGCTCGGTCGCGGGCGGGTGGGTCATTCCGCAGGCTGCGGCGCGGGCAACGACTGCTGATATCAGAGCGTCCAGATCGTGGTCGCTGCGAATGCACCGGTCACGCACGTCGTCAGTGAGGCTGAGACGCAGTCCTTGTGTCAGGCCGGCGAGGATCTCTGCTCGCGCGGCGAACGCGGTGGGCTTGGGACCCTTGTAACTGTCCTTGCTCGCGAGTCCCCATTGGATCAGGGCGAACGCGGGGTAGACCTCGGCGACCGGGCCGGAGCCGTCTCGGGGAATGGCGGGGCCCGCGTCGGCGAGGCGTTCCAGGAGGTGCACCGCTCGGATGGCGACGACGCCGAGCTTGTCGGCTGCGACCGAGAGAGGGCGCTGCTTCCCCGCACCGGTGCGCTTCCACGCCACGTCGTCGGTCAGGCGATGAGTGAACCTGTTCAGCCCGTCGCGCCCGCCATGGTCGGGCAGGTAGCGCGAGCGGGCGGGCGGCAGCTGGTCGGCGGCCTGGTGCGCGGTGAGCAGGGCCGTGAACGCGACCGGCCATCCGATCGGCGAATCCAGCCCAGTCTTGTCGGCGCTCCGCATCGCTGCCAGGAGGTCGTCGTCGCTCCTCGCTGCGAGCAGCTCGACGACTGGCTCGTCTGCCCAGGTGACGCGACAGACCCCCGTCGTTCCCGTGTCGCCCGCCAAGTCGATCCCCACCGTCACCATCGGCGCGTTCGCCGCTACGACGTTCGCGTGTTCACCCGCGGTCATGCCCCCCGCTCGCTTCCCTTGTCTTGATCCACGCCCAAGGGCTGTCCTGGACCGGCACGACGCGCCAACCCCAGGATCTCAGGCTGACGTAGACAGCCCCGCTGCTCGCTCACGCTCTCCGGGCAAGTCTGCACGCTTCACGATCGCGCATGCGCCGCAGGCTCCCATCGGTACTGCTCGGCCACCTCGCCGTAGGGGCGAAGTAGCGGGCGCAGCTCCGCCGTCACCAGTTCCGCGTCCGCCGGCGGGAGGGCAAGGGCGGTACGGCGCATCCACACACTCCAGGTCGCCGGGTCCGGGAAGACAGCGAGCTGCGGGACGAGGTCGCGCAACGCGACTCCCTCACGGAACGGGGCTAGGCCCTGGAAGTCCAGGCGGAAGCCCTCGGTGAAGGTCCGCTCGCCGAACCGGACCGGATCCGTGAGCACCTGTGCGGTGCTGGCCACGGCAGCCTGCCCGATCACCCGCCCAACGTCCCGAGTTGGATTCCCGAAACAGGCGCGGGTCGCATACAGGAGGACCTGGTCGCCAGGCTCCAGTCTGTGGGCCCGTTTCGAGCGCCCGGCAGGGAACGCCATGCGTTGCTCAGTCACGACCCAGCTGAGGGCGGCGCGGTTGCTGATGATCACCAGGTGCGTGGAGGCCATGGACGTCACGATAGCGACTTTGGGGCAGGTCGCAGAGGGTGTCGGCGTGAGGGTGGTGTTCCAGCCCAGCCGCTCGCCTCCGTGAAGCGGCAGGGCGAGCGCGCCTTCAGGCGCTGGCCCTGGGTGCCTGCTTGCCGTGGTGGAAGAGGGCCGCCTCGATCTGGTCCGGCTGGACAGATCGCTCGGTGGCAAGGCCGTGGAGAGCGCCGAGATACTCCCCGTACTGGGCCGTTGTCCAGCCGTTGTCAGGCCAGGCTGTGTGGACAAGGCCGAGGTTCTTGAGGGCTCCCGCGACGACGCTGTCCAAGATGAGCGGATGGTGTGGGCCAGGAATGCCCGCTTCTCCAGCGAAGTAGAGCACCTTGGTGAAGAAGGCCGGTCCCAGATGCGGGATCTTCTGTTCGTTGTTGAACGCCCAGTACGCCTCCGCCGCTCCCTTCTCCCGGAGTGTCGTGAGCGCGACGCCGAGTCGGGCGTCGATCTCTGCCGCGGCCGTGTGGGCGAAAATCTGACCGCGGCGGTGCACCGACTGCGCCTTTGTGCCTGTTCCCCATACCAGCGCGGCCACGAGAAGGTGTCGGTTGCCCTGGGCGGTCCCGGCGCGCCGGGCGATGGTGAACACGGTTCGCCGGTCGACTCGGGGCCATCGTCCGTGCTCCGGGCAGGCGTCCAGTTCGTCGGGCCACCATGTGGCGTCAGGCAGCAGGGGCATCCAGCGCTCCTTGTCGAACGGGATCGCCTGGCTCAGCACGGTGTCGAGATCCGGGACTGTGAAGTCCTGCGGAGGGATCGGCACTTGATCTCCTTGACTCGTGGATGAAGAGGGTGCGTTTGAGCGATGCCGCGTTCGTCAGGCATGCGACTGGTCCGGCGGCCGCCTCTGTTCGGGGCCGTGGTGGCTCCCGAGCACGGCGGCGATCCGGGAGACTTCGGCGAGGAGAAGCTCCGGGGGCTGGTCGAGATCAAGAACGTGCTGATGAATCCGGATGTTGGCATTTCGGATGTCATGCGCGGCGTGTGGGGCGTTGCCCTTCGCGTAGACGAGGTGGCCGGCCTGCAGGCCCAGCGTGGTGCAGTAGGCCAGGAGTTGATAGAGGTCGGCGTCGGGAAAGCCCTCCGGCCGCTCGGCCTTGTACTTGGCGTCCACGACGGCCAGTGGCCGCCCGCTCTCCTCATACCAGACGAAGTCCGGTTTCACCCGGATGGCAGAGGCTTGGTCGAGGTAGACGCCCCGGGCTTGAAGTTCGGTCCGGCCACCGCGATTGTGGAGGGCTTCGCGTAGTGCCGTACAGACGAAGTCCTCGAAGATCTTGTTCATGTCGAACAGGAAGCCGTCGATACGGAGGCTGCCTGATGCGTGCTCGGCGGAGGCATCGCGGAGGATGGCCCGCGCGAGGTGCAGGGCGGAGTGGTAGCGAGCGTTGAGGCGAGTTGGTTGCCACTCGGGCAGCGTGTGACCGCGGACCGGTGGGGTGACGTCGACGAGGCGTGCACGGTGGTGCAGCAGTCGGCTGCGGACCGGGCGCGGAATGCCTGGCAGGCCGAGCAGCCGCTCAGCGGCGGTGTGCAGGAGTTGGTTCTCTGGGATGTCGACGGTGTACTCGTCGTAGCTGATCTCGACGGGGAGCGTGAGGCCGTAGCGGCGGCCGAGCTGGTCCGCCTGCCGAATGCGTCCGCGCACGAGCAGGGAGGCCTCCTCGGTGGTGCGGTAGCCCTGGAGGACGCCTTGGCGCAGGGCGCGTTCGAGCTGGCGCTCGTAGGCATGCGCGAGTGCCGGGACAAGCCCTGCGTGTTCGGCGACTTCGACGGTCTCGTCGCGCCAACCCTTAGGGTTGAGCGCGTAGCCGAGGAGGAAGAAGAGTCGGGCGATGCGCACTTTCGGGGTGATGCGCAGTGTGATCGATGCTCCCCCGGGCACGGTGAATGTCGCCGCGCCCACGGTGCTGCCGGCCCTCAACTGCCACCAGCCCGGCTCGTAAGGATCTGGCGTGGCCTCCACGATCCGGGAGTCCGCGAGAGCGCGTCCGACCGCGTCCGGGAGGAGAAACGCCGTCGAGCGTGCGTGTTCACGCAGCTCGATCAGTGGGGGGCCAGGTGTCACGCGGCACCGTCGTCATCAGGATCCGCCTGGGGAGTCGGCGGGACCGCATCCGTGAAGGCGCCCGCGGCCAGTCCGGTGGTTCCGTCCGCAGCGGAATCCGCATTGGCGTTTGCAGTGGCCCGATGGAGGCCGCGGCGGAGAGCGGTGAGCCCGTAGCGGGCTTCGATGTCGACACCTTCTCCGTAGTGATGTTCCTCCAGCAGCGGAATGATCTTCGTGCGCCATGTGCGGGCCAGCCCGTCGGCGTCGCGGTAGACGCTCGCTTTCATCAGGTAGGACGGGCCGATGCGGAAGTCAGGGTCGGCGATGCGGCGGTTCAGCTCATCCAGTAGGTCGGCTGGTTCGCTGCCGTACTTCTTGTCTTCGAGCCAGCGTCGCAGCAGCCCGCTGGTCGGCTCCTCGCGCGGGGAAAGCTCGACGAACGCGAACCGGCGGCGCATCGCCGCGTCAACGAGGGCGATGGACCGGTCGGCGGTGTTCATCGTGCCGATGATGAAGACGTTGGGCGGGAGGGCGAAGTCCTCAGCAGAATAGGTCAGCCGGACGGACCGGTTGCGGTACTCCAGGAGGAAGTACAGCTCACCGAAGACCTTCGCCAGGTTGGCACGGTTCAGCTCGTCGATGATCAGGAAGTACGGCACGTGCCGATTGCCCTCCCGAGAGGCCAAGTCGGCGAGTTCCCGCAGCGGACCCGCGGTAAGCCGGAAGCCGACCTGCCCGCTCACGGCGTCCTCACGCGGTCGGAAGCCCTCGAAGAAGTCCTCGTATGCGTACGCCGGGTGGAACTGAACCAGCTTCACCTGCTCCGGTCCGCCACCGAGAAAGGCCGCGATCTCCTGCGCAAGGAACGTCTTGCCGGTACCAGGTGGTCCGTAGAAGACGATCTGTCGCTCGTCCCAGAGGAGGTCGCGGACCTCGCCAAGCCAGTTGAGGTTGTGGATCAGCAGCCGGTCGGCGAGCTCCTGGGTGGGCTGCGGAAGATCCAGCTCTCGCGTGGGGAGCGCTGGCAGCTCAACGCTGGGGTCCTCGACTGCCTCTGCCTTGACTTCCTCGATCTGTTCAGGGTTGAGGCCGAGGGCGTTGAGCAGGTCCAGCACTGCTGTCAGTTCGACGACATCGTGCTGCATGGAGAGCTTCTGCTGCACCTCCTCGGGCAGCTCGTCATACGGATATGCGATGTCCCGCCAGCGCACGGGCCGGCGGAGGTTGGACCGTCCGTCCGGAGAGGCTGCCTGAACGGCGTCGCCCACGACTTCGCCCAAGTAGAGGTTCCCGCTCGAAAGCGCGCACACCGTGTCGCCGATCCGCATGCGCGACAGGAACGTGTGCAATGCCTCGACCAGCTCTTGCTTCTGGTTGTAGCTGGTGGCCGCCCCGTAGTCCTCCTCGACCCAGTCACGCAGTGAGTTCTTGCTGGTCTCAACGGATGCGCCATTGCGCAGTCGGGATGCCTGGAGAGATACGAGCCCATCGGGCAGCCAGAGGCGCTGGACGAGGTCGAAGCCGGACACGTTCGACCCTCGAACCAGCCAAGCGCGGCCGCCAGCGACGGGGCGCGACGCCAGGTACTCCTTGTAGAGCCGGTCGTCCTCCGCCATGTATCCATCCAGATCGGACTGGTAGCGCCGAAGGACCTGCCGACCTTCCTCCGTCAGCGTCCAGTGGCCGTTGTTCTTGATCAGCCATCCGTACTTCACCGGACCAGAGGTCTGCCATCCGACGGTGCTCTCGTACCTGTTCCAGGTGTTCTTGCCATCGCGCGCCAATTCCTGGTCAGTTGGGGGCAGCAGCCGCTGGGTCTCCGCGATCGCCTCGACTGAACGCATGCCCTCTGGGCGGGACGCGAGCACGGTGAAGAGCCCGAGTACGAGCTCGGCGGCGCGTTGCTTCGTCACGGCTGCCATGGATACGGCTCCTGATCTTCTGCGTTAGATCATGTCGGGGGAGTAACTCCAGACCGGTCTTCGCCCTGGACTACTGGCAGTGCTCAGCTGACTCCAGCATCTGGATACCGCTCGCCCTGGCCTGGGGGCGGGGTCAGACTGCTGAATCCATCCGGGTCGGCGAGCCGGTTCTCCACGGTCGGCCCGGCGGCGGTCATGCGGTCGTACAGGTCAAGTACCAGCTCCTTGGTGCGGTAGGAGCCATGCTTGGCAACGTCCTTGCGCTTGACGATCGGGAAACTCTCCATGATGTAGTCCACGTCGTCGCGGGCAATGCCATAGAGGAGGAAGAACAGCGCGTCCAGCTCGGCACGGATGACCGTGCGGCGCTCCTCGTCCCAGTGGAAGGGACCGCTGGAGTCGCCGAGGTCTCGACCAAATGGCGTCATGTCATATGCGGTGTATGTGAGCTCAACGATTCGAGGAAGGATGAACCTCTGAAACGGGCGAAGACGTTCTGGCGTGAGGACCGGCAATTGCTGCCAAATAAAGAAGTTCATGGTGACGCCACCCATCTTCTGGCGGCTCGCGAAGTCGTGGACGATGGAGCTCTGGCAAGCTACTAGCGCGGCCGCAAGCCACGGCGGCTGACTAACGTACATGAGTGGAATCTTGTTACCCACACCGGACTTGGGGAACGCGAAGGAGATCGCAGTCCGTTCATCGGTGGCTCGACAGATATCACGCCAGCCAAGGAGCCAGTCGCGGTCCCAATGCTTGGAGGCCAGCTTGACGTCAACCTCGTGCTCTGCGACCCAGTAGCGCGGCGCAACGACGGTTGTCGGGTCCTCCTTCTCATGGAGGAAGAGGTCGCGCGTCGTGCCGTCGGGATTGTAGGTGGCCCAGCGGTGGTCGAAGTGATGAGCCATCTTCGCTTCGTAGAGCGGCAGCATGCGGGAGTTGCCGCGCCCGAAGACGTTCCCGACGAGGGACCAGCCGTCGCGTTCCAACTCCTCCCGGGTATGGAAGAGGTGCGAGTCACTGGTCATGTTGAACAAGCCCTGCGTGAACGACACGCCCCAGGGGTTACTGCCCCGAGGGTGCTGCTCATCGCGTTCCTGGATGAGAATCGGGACGCGGCGGTAAATGCCTAGGGTGATCTCGGCCTCGCGCCGGGCTCGGAAGATCGGGCAAGTGCCGGTGTTGGGGTTGAGGAGCGTGATCTCCTCGGGCGTGAGCGTGAAGCGCTTGTCGGGGGCGTCGAGCTCGGTGGGGTCTTGGAGGAAGAAAGCGAAGGTGGCAGACGGTTCGCGGGTGGCACGCCCGGCGAGGGACAGCAGGCTGAACTTCATACGCGAGTCGACGGCTGGGAATAGGCCGCTGCGGTTCTCGAAGTCGTAGAGCGCGACGAGTGAACCTTGATTGACAATGTCCTTGAAGAAGTGCTGCGTGGTGGCATCTGTGGCGATGCCGGTCGGCAGGATCATCCCGAAGCGACCCCTCGGATCGACCAGGCGCCGTCCCTGCTCCGCGAAGACGGGATCGGTCTTGATTCGCCCTCGCCCACACAACGGGTACATGTCGGAGTTGCTCGCAAAATGTCGCAGTCCATCGATCTGGCGCTTGGTCTGCTCGAACTCCTTGGCCAAGTCGGGGTTCATGATCGGGAGTTGATCGATGAGCTTCTTCCGCTTGGCACCAGCTGCTTCTGCGATCGCGGCATCGCGTGCGGCGAAGAACTCTTGTTCCTTGAGTTCAATGTGCTCCCATGGTGGATTGCCGCCGATGAAGCTGAAGCCGCCGCTCCACCCGGCGGGCTCGACTCCCTCCCCCGTCTGCGAGACGCGGAATACTTCGGGGAACTCCAGGTGCCAGTGAAAGAAATCGTACTGCTTGGCGAGACGGACAATCTCCGCGTTTGCCGCCGCCGTTGCGCCCGCCGCTGAGGGGTTCTGGATGGCGCGGAAGACGGCGTTGGTGGGGGCCTGTGGCGCGTCCGCACGCTTGGGCCAGACGAAGGCGGCGCACCATGCGTCCGCGACGTGCCGGGCATGCAGGTAGGCAGTGTCTTTTTCCCACTCGCGGTATGCCTCGGCCTGCTTGCGCACGTCTCGGAGGTCGTCGGCCTTTGCGGTCGAGATCTGGTGCAGGGATGTCGCGAAGACCAGGTTGGCGACCTTGACTTCCAGTTCGGTCTCGAAGAGCTGCTCCTGCCCGGGGGCCTGCTTGGCGTTGAGCTTCTTCAGCGCCGTCGCGTGCTTCTTGTCGTCGCCCTCGATGGGCTTGAACGCGTCGTCCGGGATGCCGTTCTGGAGCAGCCCGGGCGTGGTGCCGATGAGCGCGTTGCCACGCTTGATGTGGGCGTCGAGGAAGCCGAGTGCCTTTCCGGGCTCCAGCGCCTCCAACCAGAGCGACACCTTGGCGAGTTCGACTGCCATGGGGTTGAGGTCGACGCCGTAGATGCAGCGGGCGACGACGTCGCGTAGCGCGGCGCGGAGCGCGCCGACGGTGGGTTCGGGGTTCTGTTCTCGGACGGCGGCGACCTGCTTGGCGATGCGGCGCGCTGAGGCGACGAGGAAATGGCCGGATCCGCAGGCAGGGTCGCAGACGGTGAGGGACAGCAGCTCCTGAACGATCGCGTCGCGCGGGTCGGCCTGACTTGCTCGCGCGGCCTTGTCTTCGCCGCGCTTGACCGCGTCGTTGATGACCGGGTCGAGAGCTGAATCGAGCAAGCATTCAATCAGCGAGGTCGGGGTGTAGTAGGAGCCGGTGGTCTTGCGGGTGTTGCCGGCGAACTCGACGAGTTCGAAGCTGGGCACCGCGGCGTCGTGCTTGGGGACGAGTTCGAGGAGTGACTCGTAGACGGAGCCGAGTTCCTCCGCGCCGAGGTGCTGGTAGTCCACAGTGCGGTTCCGCTTCGCCTGCGTGTCGTAGACGATGGCGAGGGCCCGGATGGCGGTGAGCAGGTCCTCGTTGGCGAGGTTCAGGCCGTGCAGCAGCTTGTCGGCGTCCGCATCGTCGAAGATGCCGCCGAGGCCAGGCAGGCCCAGCTCGGGGCGGCCGTCTTCGGAACCCAGGCCCGTCAGAACAACGTTCAAGGCCTGATAGAGGTCACCGTGGGCGGTACCCCGGCGGCGTTCGGCGTGCCGACGCAGTCGCGCGGAGGAGAAGTAGTCGCGGTAGCGGCGCTGGGCGGTCTCGTCGGCGTCGGGATGCAGGAGGGCGCCGCGGTCCTCGGCGACGAAGAGGAACAAGAGTCGATAAACCAGTCGGAGCAGCGCGTAGTGAAGGGCCCGGACATCGACGGTCTCGCGCAACTCGGTGTTGGCGGGGTGGCGCAGGAAGCCGGTGCCGAGGGTGGTGATGGCGGTACGGACGCCTTCGCGGAGCTGGTCGAGCGCGCGGACACCGGACTCGATGGCCTCGGTGCGCCACTTCTCCAGCCGGCAGACGGACGCCGCAGCGCCCTCGGCTACTTCGAAGCGGGAGACATGCAACAGCCGGTAGAGCAGGACGAATTCGCTGAACAGCTCTCCGTCGAGGATGGCTTCGAGGTCGAACTCGACGTACGCGGCTCCGGTCATGGCGGTGGAGTCGCGGAGCAGGCGGAGTTGGCGGCCGTTGGACAGGAGTGCCCACAGGTGGGCGTCGGTGCGGTTGAGGCACTCCTGGACGAGGGACTGCGGCGGGACGGTGCCCGGGGCCGGGCGCTTGTCGAGGTCGGTGTTCCAGGCGGTGAGGTGGATGGGGACGTGCTGCCAGCGGTGGCTGATGGGGAAGGTCTTCGTGCCGTCATCACTGGGGATGCCGGTCGCGGTGCGGGTGAGGCGGCCGAAGCCGAGTTCGGCGAAGAGGGGTTCGAGCCACTGGGTCTGGCCCAGGCCGGTCGGGTCGGCGGGGGCTGCCGCGTCGGGGGCGTAGGGGAGCTTGGCGCGCAGGTCGCGCCAGATGCCCTTGAGGTAGTCCCAGTGGCGTTCGGCTTCGTCTTGGACGTTGCGGCTGCCGACGAGGTGGTAGTCGGCGGGGGTGGAGCCGGAGACGTCCTTGCCCTCGGAGATGCGCAGCAGCATGTCGGCGGGGAGCAGGGCGCCGATGGTGTGGACGGCGGTGAAGACCTGGTTCCTGGCGGTTGCGGACATCAGCGGGCTCCCCCTGCGGCGGCGGTGGTGGTGGTGGCGTTCGCAGGCGTGGTGGTGGCGGGCAGGTAGACGTAGACGCCGAGGATGTCGGCGGGCTTTTGGGCGATGACCTTCAGGCCGCGGCGCAGTTCCTGGGTCTGTTCGCGGACGCGCAGGTGCGAGTCGCGCAGTTCGGCGGCGAGCGCGTCGCCTTGGCGCTCCAGCTCCTCCACGAGGTCGGGCAGGCCGTCGAGGACGCGTTCGATGGTGGATTCGGCGAAGGCGGGGGCGGTGTTCTCGTCGGCGGTGAGGTCGAGGAGCGCGGTGGCCTGGTCGGGGGTGAGCCAGGTGGCGTCGGCGGGTGAGCCCTGGAGGGCGAGCAGGCGGGCGTCTTCGGCGACGAGCTGCTTGTCGCCGCTGCGGGAGGGCAGGGTGAGGTGGAAGCGGTAGCGGACCAGGAGCAGGGTGGTCCGGGTGGTGACCGCGTGGGTGCGGATGACGCCGCAGCGGCGGGCGGGGCGGTGAGGCTCCGGCAACTGGCGGTCGAGGGCCGCGTTGAGGACGTATCCGGCGAGTGCGCCGACAACGGGGTCGGTGCGGACGAGGGCCGCTTCGCCGCGGGCGATGGCCGGCGTGGTGCGGAAGGGGATGGGCCGGCCGCTCGTGATCGCGAGGCCGCCTACGTAGGGGGCGAAGGCGTCGCGCAGGCCTGCGGGGGTGCCGTCGACGGCGGCGGTGAAGTCGCCGTCGGTGGGGGTGCCGCCGCGCAGGTCGGCGCCGAGCGCGCGCAGCGAGTCGCGGACGAAGGTGCGGACCTCGCCGGTTGCGCCGAGCGCGGCACGGATTGAGGAGACTTCGCGGGCGACTTCCTCGGGGTGGATGGCCTGTTGGGCGAAGCGGGACCGGGAGGCGCGCTCGCGCTCGACGGTGGACTTCCAGTCGGCCTCCAGCGCCTCGGCGTGCCGGTCGATCGTCGCCTCGAACAGCGGGAGTTGCTCCAGCTGCTGGTCTCGCATGAGCAGCCACTCGATGATGGCGTCGGTGACGCCGCTGGCGGTCTCGTCGGGAACGGAAACGGAGATGCCGAGGTCCTTGCGGATCTGGCGGTGCTTCTTGATCAGCACCTCCAGGACCTTGCCGTCGATGCCGTTGTCGCTGCCGTAGAGGGTGATGACGCGGACTTCGTCGCGCTGCTGCCCGAACCGGTCCACGCGGCCTTCGCGCTGGTCGTGGCGGGTGGGGTTCCAGGCGAGGTCGTAGTGGACGACGGCGTCGAAGTGGTGCTGGAGGTTGACGCCTTCGGACAGGCAGTCGGTGGCGACCAGGACGCGGCGGGCGGCGGGGTCCTCGGAGGTGGCGTCGGCCAGCTCCTCGATGCGGGCGATGCGCTGCTGTGGGGAGATGCTGCCGGTGACGGCGCGGACGACGGTCTTGCGGCCGAGGGCGCCGCCCAGGTGATCGGCGACGTACTCGGCGGTGGGGATGTAGCGGCAGAAGACGATGGGGTTGTAGCCGTCGGCGAGCAGGGCCTTGAGGTGCTTGATGAGGGCGGCGAGCTTCTTGTCGTGCTCGGCGCCTTCCAACTGATCGGCTCGGTCGGCGAGTTCGGCGAGGCGGTGCTGTGCGGCACCGGCGTCGGCGCCGGGGGCGGCGTCGAGGCCTTCCAGGTTCTCGTCGTCGGCGAGGTCGTGGGTGAGCGGGCGGCCGAGCTCGTCGGCCTCTTCGGCGGTGGCGGCGACAGCGGAGGCGGAGCGGGTCCGCAGCGTTTGGGCGGCGGCGCGCGGGGAGGAGACGAGCGAGCGCAGCAGCGCGATCGCGGACCACCAGGCGATGCGGGCCTCGCGCTTGCCGACGCCGTTCGCGTCGGTGACGCGCTCTCCGGCGTAGGCGATGGCGTCGTCGAGCAGCGCGCGGTAGGCGGGGGTGAGGCGGTAGGTCTCGTCCTTGAAGAAGCGGTCGGACGGGAACTCGGTGTCCTGGTCGAGGAAACGGCGGATGTCGGCGCGGCGACGCTGGACGAAGTGCTTGGCCAGCTCGACGCGGCTGGCTTCCCGGTTCATGTCGGAGTGCGCCAGTTCCGGCTTGAGCAGGCCGAGGAGGTTGTGGAAGGCGTCCACCTTGCCCGAGTGCGGGGTGGCGGTGACCAGCAGCAGGTGCCGGTCGGTGTCCTCGGCGAGGCGGCGCAGCAGCTCGTAGCGCAGCTGGCTCTGCTTGCCCGCGGTGGTCGGGTCGGCCGCAACACAGGTGTGGGCCTCATCAACGATGACCAGGTCGGGGCAATGCCGCAGGAAGTCCTCGCGGTGACGGGCGGACTTGATGAAGTCGAGGGAGACGATGACGTTCGGATAGCGGTCGAACAGGGACTGGCCCAGGTTCAGGCCGCGCTCCAGGCGCGGCACGGTGGAGGAGAGCACGAGTTCGGCGTCGATGCCGAACTTGGTGCGCAGTTCGTCCTGCCACTGCTCGGCCAGCGCCGGGGAGCACAGCACGGCCAGCCCGGACGCCTCACCCTGGGCCAGGAGTTCGCTGGCGATCAGCGCTGCCTCCACGGTCTTGCCGATGCCGACGTCGTCGGCAATCAGCAGCCGCACGACGTCCTGGCGCAAGGCCATGAGCAGCGGGACGAGCTGGTAGGCGCGCGGTTCGACAGCGATGCCGGCGAGGGAGCGGAAGGGGCCGGCACCGGAGCGGAAGCCGATGCGCAGCGCGGCGCGCAGCAGTCCGGCGGCGCGCGCGTCACCGATGTCGTCGGGTTCGGGGCGGACGAACTGGGCGGCCTCGACGTGCTCGAAGGCGGGGAAGACGGCGGCGATGTCGTCGTCGGAGCCGCCGAGCGGGCGCAGCACCAGCATGTCGTCGGTGGTGTCGGGGAGCACCACCCACTCCCGGCCGCGCGTGGAGACCAGAGATCCGGGGGTGTACGTGATCGTCATCGGGCTTCTTTCCGTGCTTCTCGGGTCTCGTCGTCAGGCCGTGGAGGTGGTGCGGTGACAGGCGTCGTGGTCACCTGGTGCCTCCGGTGCCGGTGCCGAAGTAGCGGGCCTTGCGGGCGGCGATGGCGGTCCAGTCCGCGCCCACGGGGAACCGGATCACATCCCAGCCCTGGTCGAATAGGCGCTCCTCGGCGGCTGCGTCCCGGACCGCGACGACGTCGTGGTCATGGACGGGGCCGTCGACGAAGACAGCCACGTCGGCGCCAGGGAGGCGGTAGACGAAGTCGGGGCGTGCCTGTGCGGCCTCGATGTAGGTCTGGGCCTCGTCGGGGAGCCGGTAGCCGCCAGCCTTGAGGAAGTCGATGAACTCGCCTTCGAGGCTGGATTCGGCTAGATCCGCGAGGCGGCGGTGCTGCTCGCTGCGGGTCTCACCGCCGCCGCTGGCGAGCGCGGTGCCGTTCGCGAAGCGCAGCAGCAGTCCGGGGATGAGGTGGCGGTCGACGGCCTGGTGGTCGAGCTGGTTGGCGTAGGTGAGCAGGCAGTCGTAGCAGCCGCGGGCGCACTTGCGGCCGTTGATACCGCCCAGGTCCCCGCCTTCCTCGTTGAAGTGGGCGATGCGCAGGGCTTCGCGGGCAGCGCGGGCGAGGGCGTCGGGTTCGGCCTGCAGACGGCGCAGGACCCCGGCGCCTCCTTCGGCCGACTCGGCGAACAGGATGCGGTCGCGTGGTCCGTCGTCCGGGGGCAGCAGTTCGCTGGTGAGCTCGGAGTCCTCCAGCTCGAACTCGGCCTCGATGCCGCGCTCCAGCGCGTACATCAGCGACAGCGCGGTCTCCTTCGCGACCGGTTCGGCGAGCTGGAGGACCAGGATGTTGCGGCGGTCCTGCACATAGGGCTGGACGCGGACCTTGCGGCGCTGCCCGGAGTCCTCCAGTGCGGGCATCTCGCTGGAGTCGCCGGAAGCTTCCTGGGCCTGCTTCTCCGTCAGCCAGCGCCCCTCGACCGGGTCCAGCCAGAAACCGGGCTGCTCGTCCTCCTTGGCGCGGGCGCGGCCGGTGTTGGTGATGCGGACGGTCGCCGAGTCCCCGTAGGCGAGCCGGGCCACCGGCGTTCCCGCCTGGTCGGTGACGGCGGCGTCCACCCGGCCGGGCCGGTTTCCGTGGTCGTGGAACCGGTAGGAGGTGATCAGCTTGAAGCCGGCGCGACGGCGCTCTTCCTCGTCGGAGGAGATCCGCTCGCGCAGCGTGGTGTAGACGGTGTGCAGCTCCAGCAGGCCGGTGGTGGGCTCGCCGAGAAGTTCGTTGCACATCTGGCACACGTCCGCGTTGTCCTCGGCGGCGTGGTGGTAGCCGCAGTGCTGGCAGCGCTTGGCGGTGCCGGTGACCACGTCACCGGTGAGATCCGGCGGGAGCTGGATGCGGGTGACCTGGTAGCGGGCGCCCTCGTGGTAGATCAGCGCGCTCGGTCCGAACTCGCGGATGGCCAGGAAGCGGGGGCGCTGCAGGTAGTCGCCGTCCCGGTAGCGGCCGGCAGCCGAGATGTAGGCGGCCAGCGGCAGCCGCGGGAAGGAGTAGCCGGGCAGGAACCCTTCGCTGGCCAGGTAGCGGTAGGGGTTGAAGTCGGACAGCATCGAGTTGCCGTCTGCGCCTTCGTTGGTGAGCAGCGCGAGCTGCGTCTCGGCCTCGCGGCGGCGGCTCGCGGCGGCGTCGCGGGCTCGCTGGGTGAGGGTGTGGTCCAGGCGGCGGCGGTTCTGTTCGGCCTGGTCCACCAGGGCCACCCGGTACAAGGTGCGCCAGCGGTCGCAGGAACGCTCGAAGTACTCCGGGGCCTGACGAACCGTCCGCTCGATCCAGTCCGGCTCCCACCACGAAGTGGCCGACAGCTCCTGCTGCAGGCTGTCCAGGATCGAGTGGGCGTGCGCGGCGGCCCGGCGCTGGGCGTCCTGGTCGGCGAGCGCGGCGCGGACGTGGTCGTGCAGGCGCAGCGCGGGGTTGGGGCGGCGCACGGTCTCGTCGGGGACGTCAATCTCGATGACGTCGCCCATGGCGCTGCCGAGCTTGACGCCGGTCTCGGCCAGCCAGATGGCGTGCACGTGGGAGCGGATCAGGTCCTCGTTGCTGAGGTCCAGGCGCGGAGGGGCGACCGACCCCGCCACCATGCGGTCCGAGCGGCGGAAGTAGTACTGGTCATGGCTGTTGCCGGTCGCGCAGTAGGTGGTGACCAGGGCGGGCTGGCCGGAGCGTCCGGCGCGGCCGGAGCGCTGCGCGTAGTTCGCCGGGGTGGGCGGGACGTTGCGCATGGACACCGCGTTGAGGTCGGAGATGTCCACGCCCAGTTCCATGGTGGGCGAGCAGTACAGCATCTTCAGCTTCGCCTCACGGAAGTCGCGTTCGCGTTCCTGGCGCACCTCGGAGGGGACCTGCGCGGTGTGTTCGCGCGCGGAAAGTCCGGCCAGGCCGCTCGCGGCGTCGCGATACAGGGTGCGGAAGAAGGGGTTCACCCGGGGCGCGTCGTCGGCGTTGTAGGTGCGCGAGAGCGGGTCCAGGGCGCCGACCGTGCCGTCGCCCGCTCGCCAGACGAGCACCGAGGCGGGGATGCGGTAGCCGGGCCTGGTCTCCGTCTGCCAGCGGCGGCTGGCCGAGCCGCGGCGGAACCGGTCCTCGACAGCGGTCGGCATGATCTTGACGAGCAGCCCGGCGCCGGTCAGCACCTCCAGCATTTCCGAGATCAGCTGCTGGGCCTCGTCCAAACTGACTGGGTGCGGGTGGCCAGGGAACTGGCCCTTGCGGCGCAGGTATCGGCCGACCTTTCCGCGCCCGGACATGTAAAGGTCCGCACGGCGTGACCCGCGCCCCGCCGAGTGCGGGTAGGCGGTGCCGGCCTCCGGCCGGTCGCTCTTGGACAGCACCCAGGCGTCGATCAGCCGCTGCTCGCTGCCCAGGCGCAACGAGTCGAACTCCTGCTCGCCGAAGCACTCCACCTCGATCGCCAGAGCGCGGCGCAGCTCGTCCAGCAGCGCGCGCATGATCTCCGCGCGCTTGCCCGGTTCGGCGTCGCGCAGCGCTGCGTGGCAGCCGGCCCACTTGGCTTCCTCGGCCGCGAGCCAGTCGAGGTCCTCGTAGTCGATCTTCAGCAGGCCGGTCTGCTCCAGGTTCGGCATGGTGACGCGCCAGCCGCGCTCCAGGTCCAGGTAGAGACGGAAGGCGATCACATCGCGCAGCGCGGCGGCGGCACGCCGGGCCAGCGCCGGGGCCTGGTCCGGCTCCCTGGCGTAGTCGCGCGGGGCGAGAGCGAGCGCGTCGACGACCCGCGCGGCCAGCTCCTCGTGCCGCAGTCCCTCCTGTCCGGTCTGGGCCAGCGCCCGGTACAGGGCCCCGCGCAGCAGCGTGACCTGGACGAAGTCGTTGAAGTGGCCGGCCTGCAGTGACGCGTCCTGCCGGTTGTCGACGAACGTGAGCAGTTTGCGGGCCTTCGCCGACAGTGCGTCGGCGGGGATGTCCCGCAACGCGCGCAGGATCGAGGAGGAGATCAGCGACGTGGCGGAGGAACGGCCCTCCTGGTCGAGGGTGGCCAGCTTGGCGAAGTCCCGGCCGCGGGTCTGCTCGTAGGAGACGCCGCAGCGCAGGCAGAACCGGAACGGCGAGGGGAGGTAGGTGGCCTCCAGTTCGCCTCGGCCCTCGGTGCCGTAGACGTCGACCGTGACCGGGCGGGGCAGCTTGTCCCGCAGCGTAGGGCGCACGGCCTCCTGCCCGTGCTCGTCGATCTCCAACCACGAGTCCGGGAGCCGCCGCTCGGCCACCGCCGTCTGCGGGTCGTGCGGCCACGGCAGGTCGGAGGAGACGTAAAGGTAGCCGTCGGTGGCCTTGCCTCCGGTGGCGGTGGCATCGCGGCGCGGCTGGTAGACGATGTCGCCGCTACGCTCGGTGCGCCACACCGTCAGGTACTCCTGGCCGCACTCGCGGCAGAACGCCAGCGGCAGCAGGATCTTGCCGCCCGAATCGGGCTGCTCCAGCTGGTAGTCACGGGTCAGGTGGCGGGTCGACTCGTTTTCCAGGGTGACGTAGACGGTGTCGCCCTTGGACAGGAACTGGTGCAGCCGGAACGCGAACAGCGGGCGACCGGTCTGCGGGTCTTGGGCCTGGGCGCCGGCCTCCAGGGTGTGCTGGATCGCTGCCGTGCACTGCGGGAACGGCATCCCGGTCTCGGCCTTGAGCTGGTCGGCGACCTGCTCCAGCGTGCGGGGGTGCTGCCGCACCAGGCGGCCCGTGGCCTCGTCGTGGCGCAGTCCCACCGTGGACTCGATCCATGACGCCAGCGGGTCACGCACCAGGTCCGCGAAGTCGCGGGGCGCGTCCGGGGCCGTGATCCGGGTCGCGGGCACCGGACCCGGCACATCCTGCGTCGCGCGGACCAGGGTCTCCCCGATCACCCGCTCCGGCGGCACCGTCGTACCGAACAGCTCGGACGCGACCTCCGCGACCACGGAGCGCGGGTCGGCGGCAACATCTTCGCTCGCCATCGTCGCCGAGGTGCCCACGCACTGCACCGAGGGCGCCGCGCAGGCGTCACGCACCCGGCGGATCAGCATCGCAACGTCCGCGCCCTGCCGGCCCCGGTAGGTGTGCAGCTCGTCGAAGACCAGGAACTCCAGCCCACGCGCCATCCGGATCAGCGACCGCCGGTCGTCGGGCCGGGTGAGCATCAGCTCCAGCATCACGTAGTTCGTCAGCAAGATGTCCGGCGGATTCTTGCGGATCGCCTCGCGCTGCTCCTGCGTCTCCTGCCCGGTGTAGCGGGCGAAGGTCACCGGTTCGTGTCCCTCGCCGTAGCCGTCGCGCAGGAACTTGCCCAGCTCGTTGAGCTGGCTGTTGGCGAGCGCGTTCATGGGATAGACAATGATCGCCCGGACACGCTTGGACGTGTCGGCCTCCCGTGCGCGCAGCACTCGGTCGACGATGGGGACGATGTAGGCGAGCGACTTGCCCGAGCCCGTGCCCGTGGTCAGGACGTACGACGCGCCGGTCCGGGCGACCTCGACCGCGTCGCGCTGGTGACGGTGCAGCGTCAGCGGACGGCCGTCGCAGACCCGGCCGCCTTCGCTCTTGCCGACCTGGAAGATCCGCTCGCACTCCGGGTGCAACACGCCCTCGCGTACCAGGTCGCCGATCGCACCGCCGGACGCGAAGGACGGGTTGAGGGAGAGCCACGGGTCCGGCCACTGCGACTTGGCATCGAGGTCCTCCTCCACGAACTTCTCGATGCGCCCATCGCGGATCACCGTGCCGCCCTCGGTGAACGCCCGGTAGTCGCCGATCAGACGCTGGTGAACCGTGAACACGTCCATCGCCGCGTGCCGCCCTCGCTCGCTCGAACCGTAAGAAGTAGCTGTGCTCTGGAAGGTAGACCCCGGCGCTGACAATTCCGCAGGGCTCCGCGCCGCATCCGCATCTGCGCGCAGTGCCGCCACGGGGTCGCTGCCTTCCAGGCTTGCCGGAGGCGCCTCGGCTGGTGTTGCGAGGGCGAGCTCCAGCAGCTCGCGATGGACCTCGTCAGCGCCGGCCGGTCGATCTGCGGGGTCCTTCGCCAGTAGTCGCATGACCAGCGCGTCGAGCCCCGCGGGGACCGCGCCGCGCAGGGTCCGCACCGGTGTCGGCGGCTGATCGACGTGCTTGCGCATCAGCTCGAAACCCGAGCCGCCGGTGAAGGGCGCAACGTTCGCGAGAAGCTCGTACAGCACGCAGCCGAGCGCGTACAAGTCGGTCGCGGGCGTCGCCGGGCGACCCAGTGCCTGCTCCGGGGCCATGTACATTGCGGTGCCGACCGTCGCGTCGGTGCTGGTCAAGCGGGTCGTGTCCGGGTCGTCGACGATCAGGCCCATCCCGAAGTCGAGGACCTTGACCACCCCACCCCGCAGCAGCATCGCGTTGCCCGGCTTGAGGTCGCGGTGCACGACGCCGGCCAGGTGGGCAGCGTGCAAGCCCGCGGCGATCTGCGCGCTGATGGCAGCCGCCCACGAGACCGGCACGTTTGTCCGGGTGTCGCGGCACGACTGAAGCATCCAGGACAGCGGTTGCCCGTCCAGATACTCCATGACCAGGAAGGGCAGGTCGCCGATGCTGGCGTCCAGTCCGCCGTCGATGATCCGGGGCAGGTTCGGGTGGTGGAGCCGGCGCATGATCCGCACCTCGCGGGCAAATCGCGCGGCTACCTTGGCGGCTTCAGCGGCGGAGACCGCGGCGCCGGACCGGGTACGGCTGATGATCTTGACTGCGACCTGCTGATCGCGGCTGCCCGACGGGAGGCTCTCATCGACGGCGAGGTAGACCTCGCCCATGTTGCCCCGGCCCAGCGGCCCGGTCACCTTGAAGCGGCCGGCGACCCGGTCAAGATCCACCCTGGTCCCTCTCCTCCAGCTTTGCTCGCGGCCACCCCACGCCGTCCTGGCCCGCCAGCAGTGATCATCCCATGGACATGGCGCGGCGGATGCGTGAAGAACGCAATCCAGGGAGCTTGCATCGGCCGAGGGGCTACACGGGCAGGCACGGACGCCGCCGTCGTTCATCCGCGGACCGCGAAGCTCAACCGCGCAGAGCTACCGGAGCCCTCGCGACTGGCCCACGTCAGCACCCTTCGAAGCCTGGGCCCCAGGTCAGGATGATCCCGTTGTCCCGGGCCATCGCCGTCCACCGCGAGTCGGCCGGCTGCTTTTCCAGAACCAGGACGGGGCGGACCTGGCCGTGGGTCTTCAGGCTACGAAGCTGATGGGCATAGTCGATCACCTGTCCGACGCCGAGGCGGATCTGCTGGTCCTCGCCAGCTCCGGTCAGGCTCTTGACCTCGGCGATGAACACCTCGTCGCCTCGCGACCAGCCGGCATCGAATCGAGGTGCGTTGCGGCCGGGGCCCCGAACCTCGACCTGCCGTGCTGCCAGATGCTTGATGAGAGCCGCAACGGTGGCTTCATGCGCCTCCGTGCCCTTGTCGAGCTTGTCAAGGTCGAGCGACAGCGCGGACAGCTCATGGTGGACAGTCCGATGCCGCTGGAGGGGGCCGCCCAAGATTCCGTCACCCACCTGCGGCAGCACAAGCACCTGGTCACTGCCACCGGCGGCTCGACGCAACTCCCGGCACCGCGCGGGCTGCCCTACAAGCAGGTCCGCGAAGCCGTCCCCATCCACCACACAGACGTGATGCCCCAGGTGGCGCTCCCGCTCCGCACCCACCAACTTCTGGCTGTAACCTCGCTGCTCATCGGTCACCACCTGGCTGGCGAGATCGCCGTGAACGAAGATCGTGATCTTGCGCGAGAAGTCCGGCTTGCAACTCGCACCGCGGTGGTGCGCCCGCGCGACGCAGTCCTTCCGGAGCGTCCACACGCCGTCGATCAGCACCTTGCCGGTGAAGCAAAGCGTCTCACCGGCGAGCGATCGGACCCAGCCGTCGCAGAGCTTGCCGTTCATCGACTCCCCCCCGCCCCACAGCCGAGCGGACCTCATGCGATGGAGACGCTTGGCGCCTCGGTCTGTCAAAGTCCGCTTCGCGCATTGTGATCCATGGACCTCGGGTAATGTCCAGCCCCTAGTGGCCGTTCGACGTCTTTCTCCTGGCGTGCCGCCCCGAGGAGGCCCCCGCCCCGCGGACTACGCTTCTTGTGTTCCGTCCGCCTGTCCCCGGTAGCCGTTGAGTGTCTTCCCGGCGCCGCTGGGCGACTGCAGCCATTCGATCTGCACCATCTTTTCGAGCACCTCAGCCACGAGACTGCCCGCCAGAGCGGTCAGGTCGTTGTTCTCAGTCCGCAGCTCGCCAAGCTCGGACTCCAGCTCGCCGTTCTGGGCCTTCATCTCGTTGTATCGCTTCGCGAACACCACAGCAGCTGCGGTGCTGCCCACGAGGGCGAAGCTGAGTCCGCCGATGAGAAGGTTCTTGACGCGCTTGGCTTTGGATGCCAGAGCCTCTTCTGTTGTGCCGACGACCTCAGGCTCTTCGCCCCCGCCCGCTTCACCCGCTGGTACTACTGGGCCACGCGTCACGTGCGCACTCCCCGCTCATCCCGATTGATCGGGTCAGCAAACTACCGGACCGTCGCCCGCCACACACGACTTCTGCACAATGGGCAGCCCTGAGAGCACGTCGCCGCTACGTCCGCCGCGTGCACCTCAGCTGACGTCTGATCAACGACGGAGAACTATCGCCAGACCGCTCTTCCTCCCTGCATGACGGAGAGAGCGGCCCGTCACCGACGATGGACCGGTCGTCACGGCCACTGGCCTTCGTTTTTAGAACAGCGCCGGGCCCTCGCCGCTGGTTTCCGCGATGACGGGACGAAACTGCCTGGGGACCCTGTCGTGGCGGCCGGGACCGGCCACCGCAGCCAGGCCCGGGGCAGTCTCGGTCAGCCAATCACGGAACATATTGACAGCGTCGCGATATGAGACCTGCGCGAGAACGCGGTGCTCCCCGCTGGGACAGAAGTCCACGCCGACAGTGATCACGCAGGAGCCGGGGGCAGCGGCACTGCCCTTCCAGGACGCGCGCAACTCCCCGCAGGGCCTGCGCCGGCGTGAGCTGGTGGGGTCGCGGTGAGTCGACCGTCGCGGCTCGCCAGCCAGGAGAGCGGTCAGCGCGGCCAGGTGCGCGAGTGGCAACGTAGTGCGGGCGCGGCATCCAGAACACCGGTGCCAGTGCGTGAGCCAGGCCTCAGCCCGCAGCTGGAACAGGCTGGCGTAGCGGTTGGTCACGTAGACATCGTTGCTGTAGACGTAGTTCGGCCGTTCCCGCGTGTTGCAGGAGGCGCAGACCGGGGCTCGAACGTAGCCGTGTTCGTGGCAGTGGTCGATCACGGAGGCGGGGGCTTCCTGGCACACGGCGCACTGCCACTCGGACACCTGCAGCGAACGCTTCCTGCTGAGCACCGCGTACACGTGGTCATCCAACTCGCCTCGGTAGGGGCGTCGTGCGGTCACACGGCAGTCTGGGCACCTCGTCTGCCAACCGGTGCTTGTCTGGACACGCCACTGTTCAGCCTGTTCTGCCACGGCCCCGCATACGTGGCAGGTCCGCGCGGCCTGCAACCACTGCGCCTCAGCGTGCTCAGCTGCGTCCAGCACTCTCACCAGGGCGCGGGGCAGCCACCACGTGTGAACGGGCCCTGCCCCGGGCCGCACCACCAGGGTCCGACGCCAGTCGATCCCTGCCAAGTGCGGCAGATGGTCACCGTCGTAGGCCGAGTGCTGCTCACGGCCAGCGGTAGCGCGGACGCGATCCCATTCCTGCCCAAGGCGCTGTCGCCACCGCAGCGTCGACACGTCGCTGTTCCCCGCGCTCGTCGAGCTGCGGAATGGAGCGACGCAGACCAGACCATCCATGTTGGCCCCGCCCGCCCGCAGCTCCTCGGCCGCCCGGCGGACATCGACCTCCTGAACGGTCCATCGGCCGCCGGCCCCCTTCGCCGTCGACACCGCACGTGCGCCGAGCAGCACGTACCCCAGACGCGGATCAGACGGTGCACGGGTGAACGCTCCGGGAGCGGCCGGGACTGCACTGTTGGCCGTCAACTCGGCCCACAGCGTGTCCACGGCGGTCATGGGCAACAGGGCGTCTGCGCGGAGCGGTTGAGCGCGGTGTGCCATGCTCGGCACGCTAGCAGGGCCATAACGCCACCCCAGGTCTCAGCCTGCCGCTCGGCGTCGACGCGCTCTTTACGCCCTCGGGAGTGATTGAGTTAGGGGCGTGCTGGCCTGGCGGATCGACTGTTGGGTGATGAGCAGGCGGCCTGTCGGGCGAGCACGAGCTCGGTACTGGGCCTGCGGTGGGTCGCCCTGCGGTCGTTAGCGGAAGTCGTAGTCCTCATCCATGCCACTGGAGAGCCAAATTTCCTCGGCTCCAGCGAACGAGTTGTCCTCAGACTCTTCCTCGTGGTCAACCGAGTCCGGACCCTCGATGTGATCCTCGCCGATCACGCACCGGCAGGGGAAGATCTCCTGGGTGAGTTCACCGTTGACGATGCTGTTGACGGCGCGGTCGTGCAAACGTCCCGTGGGCATGCCCCGATGCTACCGAGTCGGACTTGCGCTCCCCTAGCCGTTACACAGCTGACGTCCTGGGCGCCTTCTCCGAACTGGTCTCGTCGTCGATCAAGCCGTATGGCGGCCGGTCTTCGCTCCTGCTGCATCGGACCACGACGTCGTCTTCAACGATGAGCGGCGGGCTGTTGTCGGCGATGATGACCTGCGCCCCCAAGCCGCGCTCGGCAAGCCAGGTGGACAGGTGATGGTAGAAGTCGTCGATGGTGACGGCATCCGCGATCGTGGCGTCGAGGGTGCCCCCTTGGCCGAGGTCCTTCTGCGAGCTGTCGATCACGAGGAAGTCAGGGTGTGCAGCGCCCAGTTCGGTGGCGACTTCGAAGACGGCGAACTGCCAGGCGAGGATGATCAGTGTCCGAGCGCACCTGAAGACGCCTCTTGGTAGCGCTCTCCCCTGACGAATGGCGTGAGGGCGTGTCGATGTAGGGGTTGCTGGGTTTCTTTGGGCAGCGACATCAGATGGGCAGTGCAGCGACGCCCAGGAGCCGGATCACGGGCACAGCCTGACGTCGCGGCACGCTGGAACAGCGTCGATGCCGGCCAGGCGCGTGGAAGGATTCCAGGATGAGTTCCGGGGTGTTCCACCAGCATGTCCCGCGCTTCTGCCGCGTACTGGGCACCGGCGATCCCGCGGGCGACGCCAACGGTCTGGGAGCGGACGGCTTCGGCGATGAAGCCCCTGCACTGCAGACCGACTCCGCCGCTCTCAAGGAGGGCGATCTTGCCCTCCCCGAAACGGTGGCCGCCGCCGGGGCGATGGTTCTGCTCGGTGAGCCAGGAGGCGGTAAGACATCGGTTCTCGCTGCACTCACCGCAGACATCCCCCAGCTCGCCGGTACCTGGACAGGTGAAGCCGACGCCTGTGCATGGGTAACCGGAGCAGACCTGACCGAGCACACCTACCACGCCCAACTCGGCCATCTCCTCACCGATCTGAACCAAGCGTCGGGCGGCGTCGGGACGCTCACCATCGTGGTGGACCAAGCCGACGAGAGCGGAATGCTCCAGCAGCTTCCCGCGCGCCTGGCCGGCTCGCTCCGAGGCCAGGACGTATCGCAAGTCAGAATGCTCATCGCGTGCAGATCCGCGGACTACCCGGGGCGAATGACCCGCGTCCTGAGCGATGCGTTCAAGGTCTGCCACCGCGTCGACCTCGTCCCGCTGCGCCGAAGCGACGCGGTCAACCTGGTCGACAGCCTCGGCCTACCTGGCACTGCCGTAGTAGCCGCTGCCGAGCAGGCACGCGCACAGGCGCTGGCCTGCGTGCCGCTAACCCTTGAACTGCTGGTTCTCACCTACCGGACAGATGGCAGCCTGACCGGTGCGCCGCGCGACCTCTTTCGCCGCGGCGTGGAGCTCCTGGTCGAAGAGCACGATGCCGATCGGGTCACCTCCGTCGACGTATCGACCACGCCCGCCCAGCGCCTGGTGGTGGCAGGTCGGATCGCCGCCTGGATGCTCCTGAACGGGCGCCGCACCCTGTGGAGCGGCAAGGGCCTGCAGATCGCCGACCTGGACCTGCCGGTCGGCTCCCTTGTCGACGGCGTCGAGCACACCGCGGCCGGACAGTTCCAGGTAAGTACCGCCTGCGTGCGCGAGACGCTAGCGACGGCCCTGTTCACAGAGCAGGGCGACAACAGAATCGCGTTCAGGCACTCGTCCCTGGCCGCCTACCTCGCCGCGTCATACCTGACCGATCGCAAAGTCCCCCCGCGACAGCTGCGCGACCTGTTCCTCGTCGGTGATCCTGCCGACGACACGGCCAGCCTCCCCGGCCACCTGCGCGAGACCGGCGCCTGGCTGGTGGCCCTGGAGCCCGATCACACCGCCTGGCTGGCCACAGCAGACCCGGAGAGTCTGGCTGCCCACAGCGCCCTGGTGCGCTCGGACCCCATTCGCAAACTTATCGTCGAACGACTCCTGGACCGCGCTGCGCAGGTTGAACTCAGCGACATCCGCTGGCAGATGTCCCACTGGGACCTCCACCACCCTGACCTGGCCGCCCAGATCATCCAGGCCCTCGACACCGCGCCCGCAAGCGCCGCCCAGGACTGGCCCACCCAGGCCCGCGTGCGCCTGGCCGTGCGCCTAGCTCGTGACGCCGCCGCGCCCGATCCTGCCCTGGCAGCATCGCTGCTGGCCGTGGCCCTGGACGAGAAGTGGCTCCACACTGAGCGCCGCATCGCCGCCACCGCGGCCCACACGTGCGACCCCGCCACCGCCGTACCCGCGCTGCGGACCATCCTGGACTCTCTCAGCGACCCCGAACACGCAGCGCGCGTCGACCCCGATGACAGCCTGCGCGGTACTGTCCTTGGCCTCCTGTGGCCAGCCCATCTAGAAACCGAAACCATGATCGCGGCGCTGCGCCAGCCCCTGCGACCCTACGACTTCGCCATCTACGGCGCGTTCCTGAACGCTATGCCCCGCCACTGCAACGAAGATCAACTGACTGAGGTCCTGGCCTGGGCAGCAAGAGCCTGGCACGTCCAGCCCTCGCCCACTGACGACCTCCCCGACTTCCAGGCCGACCCGGCAACCGGACACGTCGTGGCCCCCTCCGTCCGGACACGCCCCAACCGCTTCCTCCCGGACAGCGCCATGATCAACACGCTGGTGGACCGAACACTGCACAGTGAACAAGCCGCCGAAGGGCTCCCTGCACTCGCCTCGATCCTCATCGCCCGCATCGACGCCAACCTCCCGACCTACTTCCCGGACGCCCTCCAGCCCGACGAACACGGCAACGAAGCACCCGAGACCACCAAATTGCGCCGCGCCCTGGCCGAAGCGCTGATCAACGAGATCTCTGCGTCCTCGGCCCGTTCGACCCACTCCCTGTGGATGGTGATCCACGACTGGCAGGCACCCACCCTGCTGCGCCGCCGCACGAGATTCATTCCACCCCAACACGAACGCCGCCGACTCCTCGATAGCACTGACTTCGCCTGGGCCCTGGAGCGGACACAGGCTGCATCGCTGGAGCAGGACAGGACCTCTATTGAGCTGTATGGCCAGCTGAGCGCATGGCTCTTCAGCCCCGACGATGCTGAAGCTGTCGAACTGGCCTACGACCCCGACCACCCGGCATGGCCGCACCTCAAGCACCTCTACGAGCCCATGGCCTTGGACAGTCCCCTCGCCCAGGCTCTGCGCGAGGACTACCACGCGCGGAGCCCTCAGGTACGGCCCGAATCGGGAGCCTTCGTAGCCGCGCAGCGAGATCGCCTTACGCGCGCCCGCGCCGGCGACAACGACGGTTTCTGGCAACTGCTCTGGGCCCTGCGAGCGGACCCGTACTCCCTCCAACCCGGCAAACTGACCCCAGACGTCGAGACCTGGCCTGGGAGCGCAGTGCTCGGGCCCGGCTTCACGGACTTCTCCGACCTTGCGCTGCACTACCTCGCCACGGCCCATGACCATGGGGAGGAATGGCTCGGGCAGAGCCGGATCGACTACCGGGCCTGGGCAGGCTACGTAGCCCTGACACATCTCCATCTACGGGGCCGGTTGGACCAGGTGCCCACATCCGCATGGAGTTCCTGGACGGCAGCCATCCTCGACACCGACCTCCGGCCGGATGCCGCCACCCAGCACACCCGAGCCGACCTGTTGCACCTGGCGGCTGAACACGCCCCTGAGCACCTCGCCAGCTGCATCGACCTGCTCTTTCGCCGGAACATCGCCAGCGGTTTCCCCGCTTACCGGGCCAGAGATATCGACCCGCTTTGGTCATCCCGCATCCAGGACACGCTGGAGAACCTCGCGGTCAGTCTGTTCCGCCAACTCCACCGTGCCGCACCGGGCAACCCTCCCACGGACCTTGACGACATCGCCGATGAACTCGAAAACCTCGACGGGCGGCCGATGGAGTTGCCTGAGGAGGACGGATTCCAGCAAGCCGCAATGAGCACCTGCGACACGATCGTCAGCAACCTGCTGGCAGCCCAGAGCCAGCGCGCCCTCACCTTGGCCGAAGCGGCGCTGACCTTGGTGACTGCTGGGGCCGAAGACGCGCCGGAAATCTCGGTTCGTGCGGCCAGAGCGCTCCTGATCCAGGACGTGGCCCACTTCTGGCCCCGCATCGAGCCCCTCACACAGACCAGCGACGACTTCAGCCGGCGGCTGGCCGAAGCCTGCGCCCAGCCGACCGTCGAAGTCCCGACGCAGCCCCTGGACGAAGCCGCCCTCGCAGAGATGTACCAGTGGCTGAGCGGCCTGTACGGGTCGCAGGACCAGGACGTGTGGATGCCTGGCGTCCGAGCGGTCGACTCACGCGAACAGGGGCGTCAGTGGCGCAACGCCGTGCTTGGGGA
Organism: Streptacidiphilus melanogenes; assembly: GCF_000787835.1. Lineage (GTDB taxonomy): Bacteria > Actinomycetota > Actinomycetes > Streptomycetales > Streptomycetaceae > Streptacidiphilus > Streptacidiphilus melanogenes. The sequence continues at coordinate 134,436 of NZ_BBPP01000007.1, read as the reverse complement.
ACTGAGCCGTAGAGGCACCGCGGAAAGCGTTCTGCAGCTGTTGAACCTGACGAAGCAGCATCCCGGCAAGTTGTCCCTGAGCGCGGCGCTCATCAGTGCCAGAACCCAGTTCTACGCCTCCAGCCGGGTCCGGGCAGACGTGGCTGACCTGGTTCAAGTCCTCACCGATCCACGGCGGCGCCTCATCAACACCACCAGTGGTCTCCTGGACGTCGTCGTCGACACTCTCAACGCGATCGCTGCCGACGTCGCACCCCACGGGGAACTGCTGTGGGACAGGACGCCAGGCAAGTCGCCCAGAGCGAAGGCAAAGCTGGGAGGCGCGGTCGCGATTCCAGACGTTTGGCGACCCAAACCCGAGGCGGCTCTGTCCGCGTATCTCGCGCACGTGCTGCAGCTACGGCTCGGCGGGCACGGTGTCTTGGTGAACCGGGAAGTGCTTATCCAGCCCACTGATGCCTACGGTGCAGGCGAACGCGTCGACATCCTCGTCCAGGCCACGTCCATCGCGCGCAGCGGCAGCGTGTCACCAACGCCCGACACACTGCGGCTAGTCATCGAAGTGAAGGGCCCATGGAACAAGGATCTTCTCACTGCTCAGGAGACACAATTGGCGCGCACCTACCTCCCCGAAGTCCCGACCGACGCTGGGGTCTACCTGGTCGGTTGGTACCCACTCGACCAGTGGACCGCATCCGACGACCGAAAGGCCAAGGCGAAGGTGCACTCGGCTGAGTCCTTGCGAGAGAAGCTGCAGATCCAGGCCGCGACCCTGGCCGGGCTACTATCAATCCACGTGCAGGCCATGGTGCTTGTCATCGACCGACCGCACAAGCAGCCGTAGCCCAGTGCTTGACCCATGGTCCGACCTGCGGCGACACAAGGTTGGCGTCCGCTCGCAATCACCGCAGCGCCCAACAAGCCAGCAGCTGGCGCACCGCACTGCTGCCCTGCACCAATGGTCGGGGGTAGCCGCGGTCCGCAGGTTGGCGGACCACGGCAACGTGAGCTCAGGCCTCGGCCGTGAGCGAGTGCAGGATCTGGGTGAGCCGGGTGGTGATCTGCACGTGGAGCTGGTCGAACTGCGCTTCCTCGTCAGGTCCGTTCGGTAGGAGACACGGCGAGCTGGCGAGCCGCTCGATGGCCTGGATGTGGCTGACGATGTCCCGGTAGAGCCCTAGGGGCGCGATCAGAGATACCGCCTCAGCCAGTCGGGCATGCTCGGCTCGTCAAGTCCCCAGGACTCCTGGAACGATTCGTCCTCCTGCCAGGTGTTCTCATCCCCGTCGAAGAACTTCTGCCGGTGGCACTTGTACTTGACGACGGTGTCGCCTTCGAGCCTGTACTCGTTCCAGTAGTAGTTCTGCTTCCCGTGGCCTTTCCACTCCTGGGTCGTGTAGATCGTCGTCATGAAGTCGGAGTGTAGCCGGGGCGCTGAGGCGGCGTTGCGCCTTGGCTACGGTGTTGGCCGTCCACGGTGCACCCATAGCCGTGGCCCGTAACGACGTCGTCCGGCTGCACGAGATCGAGAACGAACGCGATCAACTGCAAGAAGCGCCGAAGGAGCTCCGCGAGGAACTGGCGGCCCGCACGGAAGGAGAAGCACCCCGCTCAAGGCACCGCCCCAGGGGAATGACACGAAACCTGGAACGATCAAGATGACATGGAACGTGGACTCGCAAGGATGCCAAGTTCACAGCGCGGACGTGTGGCACCAGGACGCGGATCCTACAACCCACTTGACGTGCACCGTTCCCCCTTAACTTCGGGGCCTTGCCCCAACAGCCTCAGCCGGCTGAACACCCCGGAGCCTGTACTGCCTCGGGGTTCCGGGGGGCTGGTGGCTGAAGTGCACAGCCACCAGGCCCCAGTGGTTTCACGAGCGGCTGAGGCGGTCGGGGTGGTCGGCCGTGCGGCACGGTGGTGCGCCGTCGGCTGTGGTGCGGAGCTGCTGCACGATCTCGTCCACGAGTCGGCAGTACTGATCGGCTTCGGCTGGTGTCGAGGGCGCGGCCACCACTGACTGCGAGCTGAGCATCTGTCGGAGGTCGTGGACGCGCTGCAGGACGTCGCGCAGGACGTCGACGGCGCGCGGAGGTCCCGCCTCGGCCGCTGGCTGCGGGGCCGACGCTTCACGCACGACGCCGTCGACCGATGCCGAGACCGCTCGGTGATCTTCTGCGAAATTTCGCAGGCTCTTCTCGGGCGTACTCACGGTGCCCGACTGCGGCAGGGCGGTCACCACGGGACGCTCCTCCCCCGCGCCTCGGGCGAGCGGGGCATCCGGCAGGGCGGCTAGGAGGGCTGCTGCGGCTGGCGCCGCTTCTCCATTTCCTGCGGAATTTCGCAGGTCCGGATCCGGCTGGCCCGAGAGCGGGAGTGTCTCCTCGCCGGAGCGAACGACCGTCGCCGGAGCCGAGGCCGTTCCCCGCCCGATGGCCGGTGGCAGGGAGTCAGCTGCCATCAGCTGTCGCGCGGCGGCCCGGAACTCGGTGGCCTCCGTGTGCCGGGCCGCGCCCTTCAGCACCGCCTTGACGATCTGTCCGGTCAAGGCAGCTGTCACCCGCACTCCCTCGGCCTGCGCACGGTCTCGCAGTTCCTCGTACAAGCCGGCGGCCGCATCCAATCCGTCCGCGCCAAACCGTGCGACCACCGGCAGCAGGGCCCGGGTATGGGAGGCAGTGGCCGGCTTACCCAGGGCCTGGTTCAGGCGCTCAGCGAGCGGCCACTCCTCGATCATCTGGTACGCGGTGCGCTCACCGATCTCCCAGCGCTCGGTGACGTACTCCTCGAATGTCCGGTGGGTCTCCCGGTAGAGCTTGCCGTCGCGGATGGACTGGAGGGCCTTACCCGCCAGCCAGGTGGCGGTCGCGAGGTTGTCGACCGCCCGCTCGCACACGCCGAGGTCATGGAGCTCGACCGTGCTCAGCGGTCCGCTCCCCAGCCCGTCAGCCGGAGCAGGGATCAGCTCGGCGGTGATCACCAGGTCCGCCGGCCGGGCCGTCGCGGCCATCGGCACTGCCGCACTTTGGCGGGCGACGGCCCCGTCATTGATGCGGGCGCGCAGCGGTCCGCTGCGGTCGGTGGGGGTCACGGCTGGTCTCCGATCGGGGGCAGCAGGCCGAGGTGGGCCATCTCGGTGACGAGTTCGTCGTAGGCGGAGCCGCGGGCCGTGACGGGTCGCAGCATGGACTGGGCGTAGAGCTGGGCGTTGGGGATGGTGGTGGTGAACACGTTCCAGCCGCGGTCGCGCAGATAGTTGCGGTGGTCGTTGGTGGCCTTGGCCCCGGCGGAAGTCCGGTTGAGGAGCACCCATGTCGCGGGCGGCTTCCCGTCGGGCCGCAGGACGGCGACGTCGTCGATGAGCTGGTCCATCGGCAAGCGCTCGATGCGGTCGATGTCGGCGATGGTGGGCGCGGTGTTGAGGATGGCCAGATCGGCGACGCGCAGGACGGACTGGACGATGGTGCGGTGGTCCTCGGCGTGACCGCAGTCCACGACGCCGATCTGCCCAGGGCGCAGGGCCTGCGGAGCGTTCTTGTAGAACAGCGGGGACGCCTGCTGCAGCACCGGGAAGGGGAACCCGCCGGAGCAGGCATCCCACTCGGCGAGCTGGCGGCTGTAGTCCGCCTCGAACGCCGCCACCTGGTGGCCGCGCTCGTGCAGCGCGTGGCTGTGCCAGCCGACGGAGGTGGTCTTGCCGCCGGTGCGCGGACTGATGTGAGCAATGATCATGGTGTGGTCCTTTCGCTGCTGGGTGCGAGGAGTTGTCGGCGGGGGCGGCGGGGCGGCGTTCAGTGGCCGCACCGGTCTCCCGGTCATGGGGGTGCGGTGGCGGGGCCGCTGATGGTTCGGCCGCGAGGGCGCAGGGGGGTGCCTGCGCGGTGCAGCAGCCGGTAGACGGTCGACGGTGAGCAGTCGTGCACGGCGGCCAGGGCGGGCACGCTGACGCCGGCCTCGTACCAGCGGCGCAGCTCGTGCATCCGCTGGTGCTCGCGGTCGGTCTCGTCCTGGGCGCGGGTCAGCCTTCGGGTCTCGGCGCTGGAGCGCAGAACGGTTCCGGCCGCGCGCAGCAGCCGGCGCACCGTCCGCGCCGACAGACCGTGCCGGTCGGCGAGGGCCGTGACCGTGGCCCCGCTCTCGTAGGTGGTGCGCAGCTGGTTCGCCAGGCGGGCGCGGCCCGGGCCCTGGCGCAGTGCGCGGGTCTGCTGCTGGGTGCGCATCGGGGTGTCCACCATCCGCAGCCGGTTCAGGACCGTCGTGCGGGACAGGCCGGTGGCGGTGGCGAGCTCGCGCACAGTCGCTCCGTGGCGGTAGCGGGCTGCCAGGTCCAGGGCCTGGCGCTGGCGGGCCGGACTCCAGCCGGTGGGTCGGGCGGGTGTGGTGGTCATGCTGCTGACTCCCATTCGTGCAGGGCCGAGGTGTGGGCGGCGACCAGTTCGTCGTAGGTGAGCTCGTCGGCCGGAGTGAGGAGGATGAGGCGGCCGTCGGTGGCGACCTGCCAGCCCGACACGGCCCGTCCGGTGACCGGGTCCAGGACGCTCCCGGCGGGGCCCCGCCAGCCGGAGGGGATCTCGTCGGCGCGCTGGCCAGGCACCGGCACGGTCCGGCCGTCGACCACGGCCGTCAGGGCAGGGCTGCGCCGCCCATCGAGGGCCGCGAGAACCGCCCGGTACGCGGCACGCTCCGCCGCGTGCAGGGCCCGTCGGGCCGCCGCGACACCAGCAGTGCCGTAGGCCTTCGCGAGCACGTCCCAACCGCTGACCGCCAGATGGTGATCAGCAGCGGGCGGCGCGGGGGCGGTAACAGCCTGCGGGAGGCTGTTACCGACGCCTCCCAGCGCCTCGGCGGTGAGAGCCCAGCCCACGCTGGATCGCTGGACGAGACCGTGGCCTTCCAGGCGGGCGATGGTGCGGTAGGCGGTCGCCCGCGACAGCGACGCGGAGACGGTCAGCTCGGCCGGGGTCTGGCCGGGGCGGGCATGCAGCGCTCCGATGACCATCAACGCGGAGGAACCCAGCGCATGGTGGGCGAAGGCGTCGTGCCCCATCAGCAGGCCGATCACCCGCGAATCGACGTCCGCCCCCGTGTCCGTCTCAGGGGTGGTCCACTCCCCAAGCTCCCCGTCGGGGGGGCACTGACTGGGCTGATCACGAGACACACCAGCGGTGTGAAGGTCGGCGGGGCCGTCGGCGAGGTACCAGGTCGAACCCTCCGTGCCGTAACCGACCCGCAGCCGACGCAGCCAACCCCCCGGCTTGAGGACCAGCTCGTAGGCCTGCCGCAGGGTCTGCCGGGAGATTCCGGCCTCCTCCGCCGCCTGCCGCTCGCTCGCGAAGTGCAGGCGGCCCCCGGCGGCCTGGGCGAAGTTCAGGTGCGCGCGCAGCACCCGCAGCGCGGTCCGGCCGCGCTCGCCGCGCCACGGCGTGGTCTCGATGCGCTCCCGCAATCGGGCGAGATCCTCGTGCGCTCCCTCGCGGGATGCGACATCCGTGGTGCTCTCGACCAGGGCGGTGGCGCTAGACCAGACGCGCTCGACATACCCCTGGGCGCGGGCGTGCCCGGACCGCAACGCGATCACCTGCGCGTGGCGGCCGCCCTCGTGCTCCGGATGGAACAGCAGCCGGTTCAGGTGCTCGACCGTCCCGCCGGCGCGGGCCACGTGGCACGCGATCGCCGCGGTGATCCGGTGACCGTGCTCGGACTCCGCCTGCCGCCGCTCCCGCGGCCGAACCACACCGTCGCCGCCGAGCCGGGAGTAGGCACCGGTCGCGTACCGGCCACCGAGATCACCCAGCAGGATCAGATCAGCCGCCGCCGGCGGGAGGCCACCCAGCCCGAGACCGTCGGACCCGAAGGTCTGTGAACGGCGGGACTGGGTTGGGGGCGCATTCCTCGGACCGCTGCCGAGGGAAGACAGGAGATGGCATCCTGGTCGTGTCTCGCAAGGACGTGGACACCACCACCGAGGCCCGTCAAAACCGCGGGTGGTGCCCGGAACCGACCTCCAATCGGTGCCAGCGAAGCCTCCAGGACTCCACTCCTGGGGGCATTCGTACGTCCGGCACTGCTCGGAGGCAGGCCTGCGCTCACAGCATCAGCCCGGGGCCAAACGGGGGCCAACAATCTGGGGGCCAATCGGGGGCCAAGCAGGGTGACTGCCTGTGAATCCCTCTGACTGCCTCTGACTGCCTTTCCCGCAGGTCACGACCGGTTCGCTACCCCATCGGTGCAGGTCGGAAAGGTAGGGCGGAAGAACCCGGCGTATATGGCCGACTCGTCCGCCGCTCAGCATCCCCGCAGTTCAGGCAGTTGCCTGAGTACACAGGGAACGCTGTGGGGCCAATCCGGGGCCAACGGACCACCCCCTCTGCCGATCAAGCAGGGCTTGTCAGCCCCAACTGCCGAGGGCGCCCGAGCCCCACGAGTGCGCCGCTCTCTACATAGATGCAGGTCAAGTGGCCGCCACCCCGCACTCCGCTTGCTCAAGCCGCGGTCGCGAGGGCAGCACGGCCGAAGAGGACAGAACCGACGGGGCGACGGCTCATACGACCGGTCGGCGAACACGGATTCCCACCCTGTGCGAGTGCGCCGATCTCTCTTATCCACAGGGCCATCCGCAGGCCGTGAATAGCGATCATGGCCGGCCGTCGGCAGCTGCGCCCGGCCAATGAGCGTGTCGTGCGTGCGCTTCAGACGCGAAGCAAGCGCTGGGTGGGAGGTAGGGCGGTGTGGCCAGGATCCGCGCCGACGGTTCCGACCTCAGCAGACCAACGACCATCCACCCACGCCCCTGTCCCTCCCGACCTGCCGGTTGGCGGGTACGGCCCGCGCGCCGGGCGTCGGGCCGGACTCGATGCGAGACTTGTCACGAAGGACGGAGGTCGGTTGCCATGGGCTTCTATGCCAAGCAGGTCGTCCCGCGGATCATCAACGTCGCCTGCGGAATGAAGGAAGCCGAGAATCTTCGGCGCCGGGTCTGCGAAGGCCTTGAGGGCGATGTCCTGGAGATCGGGTTCGGCTCGGGGCTGAACGTGCCGTTCTATCCGGAGGCCGTCACGCGGGTGGACGCGGTCGAGCCCTCCGACGTCGGATGGAAGCTCGCAGGCAAGCGCCTCGCGGCGACGCCGGTCCGTGTGGAGCGCACCGGCCTGGACGGCCAGGTACTGCCGTTCGCCGACCACAGTTTCGACGCCGCCTTGTCGACCTGGACTCTGTGCACCATTCCGGACGCCGATGCCGCTCTGCATGAGGTGCGGCGTGTGCTCAAGCCGGGCGGGACGCTGCACTTTGTCGAACACGGCCTGGCCCCGGCCGGGGACGAGAGCGTGCGCCGCTGGCAGCAGCGGCTCGACCCCATGGAGCAGCGGCTCTTCGACGGATGCCATCTGACCCGGCCGATCGTCGACATGCTGACCACAGCGGGCTTCGTCATCACCGACCTAGATGTTTTCTACGAGAAGGGCGCCCCGAAGCCCCTGGGTGCCGACTCTCTCGGCATCGCCGTGTCTCCTGGCTGACGTTCGACGAACAGCAGGGGGACGACACAACCCCATCTGATGCCACTTCCGGCGCCATTTGGGCTGGAAGGGACCGGCCTCGACTTCAGCCGACCCGGATGCCCGCCGAAGCGAATACCGGTGTGCGCCGTGCACTCGCGCCAGCGGGTTGGACACCGGCTCCCGGGACTGGGCCGCTTGGACCGCTGAGCGGCGCGCTACGCGCTTCGGGCTACGCACGGTCGTGTCTCCCCGACTCCGTCAGCACACGGGAGGCCGACCTGGTGGAGTGGACGTGAGATCGAGCTTGCCCATTCCAAGGGAAGGCCCACCTATGACGGTCCCCGCCACCTCCTACGCCGACCTGCGCGCGCTGGTCGTCAACTGCACGCTGAAGCGTTCCCCGGAGCGCAGCCACACTCAGGGGCTGATCGACCTCAGCCGCACCATCTTGGAACGACAGGGCGTCCAGGTGGAGGTGCTGCGCGCGGTGGACCTCGACATCGCGACCGGGGTGTGGCCGGACATGACCGAGCACGGCTGGCAGTCCGACGCGTGGCCGGGCGTGTACGAGAAGGTGATGGCCGCCGACATCCTCACCCTGGCCGGACCGGTCTGGCTCGGCGACAACTCCTCGGTGATGAAGCGGGTCATCGAGCGTCTCTACGCCTGCTCTTCGTTGCTCAACGAGCACGGCCAGTACGCCTACTACGGCCGGGTGGGCGGCTGCCTGATCACCGGCAACGAGGACGGCGCCAAGCACTGCGCGATGAATGTCCTCTACAGCCTGCAGCACCTCGGGTACACCATCCCGCCGCAGGCCGACGCAGGTTGGGTCGGCGAGGCCGGTCCTGGCCCCTCCTACCTCGACGAGGGCTCGGGCGGACCGCAGAACGACTTCACCAACCGCAACACGACCTTCATGACCTGGAACCAGCTCCACCTGGCGCGCATCCTCAAGGACGCCGGCGGCATCCCCGCCCACGGCAACCAACGCTCCGAGTGGGACGCCGGCTGCCGATTCGATTCCGAAAACCCCGAACACCGCTGATCTGCGCGGATCGGACACACACGCCGATTCGCAGGGCACGACGCGCACCGGGTCAAGTGGCGGAGATGCCCTCGCTGCCACCGCCCGGGATGTTCACGACGCCGAACTGGGTCAGGGTGCCGTCGGGGCTGACGGTGAACTCGCCAATGATGCCGTCGACTCCAGACTGGACGTACGAAGGCTCCCGCGCTTGCTGAGGTCGCTGGGGCAGAGGAGTCTCGAAGGTGACGAAGGAGGCCACTATGGGCACTGCGGCACATCCCACCTTCGACGGCGACACACTGCGTCGAGGCATCGAAGGGCACACTCCGGAGACGCTCTTGTCCCTCTACCAGGACGACGCCGAAATCCGGCTGGTCAACCGGGACGCCACGCCGAGCCACCCCAAGGTCCTGACCGGCCGGGACGCGATCGGCGCGATGCTCACCGATGTCTACAGCCGCAACATGACGCACAAGCTGGAACAGTGCGTGGTCCAGGGCGACACCGTCGCCTACAGCGAATCGTGCGAGTACCCGGACGGGCTGCGCGTCCTGTCCGAATCGATGATCACGCTGCGCGACGGCAAGATCTCCAAGCAGATCATGATCGAGGCATGGGACGAGTGACGGGGCCCCTGCTGCGTCCAGATCACCACGATGCTCACCTCCGCCTTGAGCGCGCATTGGACCAGGCCCGCCACGGGCGCCTGTAGCCGGATCACGGCGCGGCCAAGCGACTACGCGGGCGAGCCGCCCGAAGGGAACAAGGTCACCGGCCGCAGTGCCACCGCAGCAACAGCCGGGCGGCCGCAGGGCGGGCGTGACCCACCGATCCGGGGTGCGCGCGAACGGACCCCTTCAGAGTGCGGTGCTCGGCGGGTCGGTATCTGCTGTCGATGGGGCCGGTCAACTCGAAAGGTGATGATTGAACATGTCTGTTGTGATGACGATGCGTTGGGACGGCGTGACGCCGCAGCAGTACGACCAGGTGCGCGACATGGTCCGCTGGGAGGAGAACACACCGGACGGCGCACAGCTGCACGTGTGCTCCTTCGAGGCCGGTGCGTTGCACGTGACCGACGTGTGGCAGTCCGAGGCAGACTTCGAGCGCTTCTTCAACGACCGGCTCGCAGCCGCGATCAAGGAGGCCGGCATCGAGGGTGAGCCAAAGACCACCTTCAGGCCCCTGCACCGCCGCTTCATCGCCCCCGGCGTGTCGGGCGCTGCCAGCTGAGTCCTGGGCGAATGATCCTTGTCGTACCGGCCCGCGCCAGCCGGGGGGCCGGTACGACATCCGGACGCGTTCCTACGTGAGGACGGCGCGCAGCGAATAAATGGCTTCACACGCGTAGCAGTGGTGCGCCACCAGCCCGGGGTCACCGATCGGTCGGGTCGTCGCCGCCGGCGCCAGCGGGCGCCCGCACAGGCTCCGGCGACTGCCCTCGGGAACGACGTGCCACGCCAGAACGGCACGGAACTCGTACTCGACCTTGATCCACACCGTCCGCGGTCAGCTGTCACGTGGCATGTGCGATCCGCAGGGTCGGCGCGGTCCGCACATGGCAGTGCAGCGCCCCGGGCACTCCCAGGGCGCTACGGTGTGGCCAGTTCGCGGACCTGCTGGTCGTAGTCGGCCAGCAAGCGGGAGAGCTGGTCGAGTCCCTCCTGGGGGACCTCGGCGGGCGCGGAATCCACCACGTAGCGGGCCGCCGCAACCAACGCGGCGAGCTCGTAGGCATGGAAGGTGCCCCGGAGCACCAATGGTCGGACCCGTTCGAGTTCCATCAGCCGGCCTTGGAGCGAACGTAGTCCGCGACCTGGGCGAGTTCGGCGGCGAACTGGTCGTAGTCCTCCTGCATGCCGTTGATGTACGCGCTCCAGCCCAGGCTGGCCTTCGCGTAGTGGACGGCCTCCTGGATCTCCTCGTCGGTCGCGCCGAACAGCTTCGCGGCCTCGGTGTGGAACAGGCTGCAGTAGCGGCACTTCGTCTCGGCGTGCAGCCCGACGCCGATCAGTTCCTTGTACTTGTTCGGGATCAAGGTCTCGCCGAGCTCGATCCGCTTGAAGATCTCCCACTCCGGGCCGAGCAACTCGGTCGGGATGGACTGGAAGAAGTGCGGCACCAGGCCCAGGGTCTCCTTGATGTCCGCTTCCACCTCGGCGCGGCTCACCGGGGTCGTGGTCATACCGGCCTCCTCGGAGGTCCCGAGCGCCGGAGCGGGGCCGCCCGCGCTTGTCGTGGGCTGAGGAGCACCCGCCCGTGGAGGCACGCACGAAACCTCACGGTGGATGCGAGCGGTAGGCACCCGAACCTCACCCACCAGCCTAGGCACCGATGAACACCCCCGCCATCGACCTGACACGTCAGCTGCGTGGCACCCTCGCGCTCGCCCCGGCACCGGCTGGCTTGCCCCGCCGACCACGCGGGGGTGACGACTTCGGGGGCTGCATGCTTCACCCCGCGGTGAGATCATTTGTTTGATCTCACCCATTCCTAAGGGGGCAGCGATGTCCGCGATCAAAGGAACTGTCGAGATAGCGCGTCGTCCCGAGGACGTCTACGCCTACATGACCGACCCGGCCCACATGGGCGAGTGGCAGGAAAGCGTGGTCTCCGTCCGGCCCGACGACGACACCCCAGCCCACGTCGGCTCCAGGACCGTGGTGACGCGTCACGTCCACCGGCGCGAGATGACCATGACCACCCAGATCGACCAGATGGACCCGCCACGGAGCTTCCGGTCGCACTGTATCGACGGTCCCGTCCGGCCGACGGTCACCACCACCGTCGAGCCGCTCGACGAAGGCGCGCGCTCGCGCGTCACCATCTCGCTCGACTTCGAGAGCCACGGCACGGGCAAGGTGCTCACGCCCCTGGTCGTCCGCCCGAGCGTGCGCAAGGAACTGCCTCGGAACGAGCAGCGGTTGAAGGAGATCCTCGAACGCGGCGACTGACGGCGACACGGGGTTAGATCAAGCAACATGCCTTGATCGTCTCAGCAGCTTCCGCGCGCTGCCCATCGCGGCTCGTCAACATTGCACACGACGGCCCCGAGCGACGCCAGCGGCACGACCGCGCCCGGCCCCAAGAAGTTGACCCGGCAACAGAACTCAACCCGCCGGCTGTCCCGTCCGCGACGAGAGCCGCTGCCAAAAGCTCCCGGGTCCGTGGGGTGCACGGCGCGAGCGGGCATGCCTCAAGAGGAGGGATAGGTGGACCGTGATGCTCTCGGAGCACGATCGACGGAATCTGGCCTCGATCGAGGAGCAACTGCGTGAGCAGGCGCCGGACCTCGAACTGCTACTGACCCGGTTCAGCCAACAGGCCGCACCACCACGAGTCGGTCGGCGCATGTCATGGTGGATGTCGCTCGTGGGAATTGCCCTGCTTGCGGTAGCGCTCGGGCTTCGCAATGCCGATCTGCTCCTCTTGTCCGCGGTGGTCCTGTTTTCCGCTGCCGCGTGGTGGACCGTGATAGCGACCGTCGCCTGGACCCGCCACAGACAGGGACGCGAACCACTCGACAGGTGAAGCCCCGCGGGAGCGATCGGCGGCACCCCGACGCCTCCCGGCCGTCGGCGTAGTGTGGGAGTGATGGGAGCCGCTTCTCACGGACGCGCTGATCGTTGGCGTTTACCCCAGAATTGCCACCGCGCCTGCGAGCAGGTTCCGCGGGGTCAAGCCAAGGAGAGCCCACCTTGAGCCGAGCGGAAGAACCGCGGCATGACACCGCGCCCTCGGGCCGCAGGGGCACTGCGATGCCTCGCGTGTCGCGGCGTGGGCAGCTGCCGGACGACGAGCTCACCTGGGAGCCGAGTGAGCGGTGGGTGCGCGGCTTCAGGGGAGACACCCTCGTGGTCGACAGCAGGAAGCCGCGTCTGGTGTGGGAGCCCGGAATGCCGGTCCCTCTCTATGTCTTTCCGGCCGGGGATGTGCGCACCGATCTGCTCACCCCGGCCGCCGTCCCCAGCGGCAGCGTCCACGCCGGCTCCACGGTCTTTTACGACCTGACGGTCGACGACGAGGTTCTGCCGAGGGCCGCGTGGTCCTACCCGGGTGACGAGCTCGGAGGCCACATCGGCTTCGAGTGGTTCGGCTTGGAGGGTCGGGCACCGCGTTCCCTCGATCGCTGGTTCGAGGAGGAGGAAGAGATCTTCGTCCATCCACGAGACCCCTACAAGAGAGTCGACGCGCTGCACAGCACCCGCCGGGTGCGCGTCGAGGCGGACGGGCAGGTCCTGGCCGAGACCTCGGATCCGGTGCTGCTGTTCGAGACCAGGCTCCCGACCCGGTACTACATTCCCCGCGACGATGTGGACTGGGACCTGCTCCACCGCGTGAACCTGACGACGCGCTGCCCCTACAAGGGCGTTGCGCAGTACTGGTCCTTCCGGGGCACGGACGCGGAGCGCAGGAGCGTGGTCTGGAGCTACCCCGAGCCGCTTCCGGCTGTCGAGCCGATACGTGACCGGGTGGCCTTCTACAACGAGTTCGTCGACATCTACGTCGACGGAATCCTCCAAGAGCATCCACAGACCACCTTCTCCCGCCGCTGACCGGCGTGGATCGGCTCGCCCGTTCTTGATCGCGAGCTGCTGTCCGTCGCTTGCCTTCACGTCGCCACCAGCACGGCCGCGGTCGATGTAGCGGCCGTCCCGGGCCTCGCGCGCTGCGCGCGACCGGTTTTCGTTCGGACGAGACCGTCACCGGCCAGGGCGCGTGAACCTCGACCGCTGACGCTGGGCCTCGGGCCGGATCGCGCAGGTGTTGGTGTGGTCGTTGATCAGTCCCATGGCCTGCATGAAGGCGAAGACAGTGGTCGGCCCGACGAACTTCCAGCCTAGCTTGCGCAGCTCCTTGGAAAGGATGACGGAGGTGGGCGAGGTCGACATCGTCTGCGGTTCGGGCACCTCTGCCGGATCAGGCTCGTAGCGCCAAACGAAGTTGGCCAGTGATCCGTCGCGCTCCACCAACGTCTCGGCGCGCTGGGCGTTGTTGATGACCGCCTCGATCTTGCCCCGATGACGGACGATGCCGGAGTTCTGAAGCAGGCGCTCGACGTCGCGTTCGCCGTAGCGGGCGACCCGGGCGATGTCGAAGCCGGCGAACGCGGCGCGGAAGTTGTCGCGCTTGGCCAGGATGGTGCGCCAGCTGAGGCCGGACTGGAAGCCTTCCAGGCTGAGCTTCTCGAACAGGCGCCGGTCGTCGGCGACGGGGAAGCCCCACTCGGTGTCGTGGTAGGCCAGGAACTCCGGTGCGGCGTAGCTCCACGGGCAGCGGGGCAGGTCGAGGTCGGGCGTCATGCTGGTCATCGGATCGTGGTCCTCGGTCAGGGGAGCAGGAACTTCAGGCGGTCATCGGCCATGCCCGGGGCTATCTCGATGATCTCGGCGCTGACGACGTCCTGAGCGACGAACGGGTCGGCCTGCACGCGCCGCTCCAGTTCCTCCTTGTCGATGCCGTGGGCGAGGACGGCGCCGCCGAGGCCGGGCTGGATGCTGCCGACGAGCAGGAAGACGCCGTTGTCGAGGCCTTGCTGGATCCACTGCTGGTGGCCGTCCATGTACTGGCCGGCGGCGGCCTTGTTGGCGGAGAAGCGCAGCAGCACGACGAACATGGGTTCCCCTTCAGGTGGTTGTGTAGGTGTCCAGCCAGTCGTTGATCCGGCGGACCTCGCGCCGGATGAAGTCCTCGTCCTTGAAGGCGTTCGCGAGCGTGGCGACGCCCTGGGTCATGGCGAGGACGTGCATCGCCAGCGCGTCGGCCTCCTCCGCGTGCCCCAGGAGCGTGAACTGGTCTCGGAGCCATGCGCGGAAGAGTGTGAACAGGCTGTTCGCCTCGCCGAGCGCGGCGTGGTCGAGCTTGGCCAGTTCGCTGGTCAGGGTGCCGACGGGGCAGCCGTAGCTTTGGATGTCGGCCCGGTTGGCGAGCAGGATCTCGACGAACCGGCGGACGCGGTCACCGGGGTCGGCGTGCTCGGTCTCCCACTGCTCCAGCATCCGTCTGGCGTCGGCGAGCCGAGCCTCGATCACGGCGTCGAGGATGAGGTCCTTCGACTTGAAGTGGTGGTAGAAGTTGCCCCGCGAGATGCGCACGGCCTCGGCGATCGCCGCGAAGGACGTGTGCTCGTATCCCTGCCGGTAGAAGAGCCGGTCCGCCGCGTCGACGATCTGGGCCCGGGTCGCCCCGCCTCGCACGTTCATGCTCCTCCTCGCCCGCGTCCCTGCCGTCAACCCAGCCAGATTTAGGACGACGGTCCTAACTCGATCCTAGGACAGCTGTCCTAAGCTTTGTCAAGGATCACACTCGACGCGGTACGAGTCTCCACAGCGCCCGGCCCTCGGCCGCCGGGTCCACCGCCTCAGTCCCACCGATGAGGCGATCTGCACGATCCTCGCACCGATGGCAGCCAGCGAGCGCCAGTCCTGGTGCGGTCAAGCTGGCCCCTGGCGCCGGGCGGCGCGGCCCGCACTCGACGCAGCCGGGTTGATTGCCAACTCTCCGCCGCACCGCCCCCAGCGGCTGGGGCCGGTCGGCCCTATCGCGGACGGCACCGGAAGCCACATGATCGGCGTGACTGTACCCCGGCGGCAGGAGGCGCCATGACCACCATCGGCCCACAAGACAGGGCAACTGTGGCCACAGCCGTGGATGGCGGAAGCGCCCGACACATGCAGGCCCTGCCGCCCGGGCAGGCACTTCGGCTACTCGCCGGCACACCGATCGGCCGCGTGGTGTTCACCCAGCACGCCCTGCCAGCGATCCGCCCGGTCAACCACATCGTCCACCAGGGCGACATCATCATCCGCAGCCACGACGGCGCAGACCTGGTCAACGCCGCGAACGCCTCCGGCTCCGTGGGCGTGGTGGTCGCCTACGAAGCCGACGAGATCGACCCCACCAGCCGCACCGGCTGGAGCGTCGTCGTCACCGGCTACGCGACCCTGGTCACCGACCCCGAGGAACTGGCCGACTACGCCACCTTGCTGCGCCCTTGGACCGACCACACGATGGACCGCACCATCCGCATCCACCCCGAGATCGTCACGGGATTCCGGCTCGGTACCTGACCGCAGGGGATACAGGTTGTCGGAGAGACTGGAAGCCGGGCGGGGATGCGCGCGGAGGCGTGAGCGGAAGAGGCGGTCCCACACGGGCGGTGCCCCTGGGCGAGTCGGCAGGCTGGCCCGCTCCGGGGGCCGCTCCGGGGTCCGCCCCGGTGTCCGCCCCGGCTCAGTCCTGGAAGTTCCGTTCGTTCAGCAGGTCCAGGTTGCGGAACGCCGGGGGGCCGTCGCACAGCGCCGCGAGCTGTGCCGCGAACTCTGTCGTCTCCGGGCGGTTGGAGTTGTCCATCGCCTGCTCGTACGACGGGAACTCCACGATGTTCAGGTACACGTTCTCCTTGTCACGGTCGCGGGCCTGCAGGGCCCGCGACGCCATACGGTTGCCCGCGTTCTTTTCGACCCAGGCGTCCAGCAGGGCATTGAACTCGTCAATGCGACTGGTCTTGCACTCGATGATCTGAACGAACTTCATCGCTCGCCTCCTCCTTGACTCAGCGGCACGGCAGCTGGCTGCTTCCTCCAGCGTCCGCCAGACTCGGGCGTCGTGCGCGTCGCCTCGCGGACCCTGACACGGATGACCGTGCGGTCGTGACCCGATCGCCGTACCGGTCGGCTCCGCACGATCCGGGGGCGCATCTTGGCCGCAAGGGAAGCAAGCAGCGCCGGCGTCCCGCTGGTACCCGAATGGCGCTGCGAGAACAGCACCTGGTGCCATGGGCGCCGATGTGGTCGGCGTCGCCCCTGCCCTCGCCCCCGCGCCTGAAACGATGGGCCCGAATGGCCGCATCGCCCGCGCGGCCCGCTCCCTGCCCTGCTCCACTGAGAACCGTCAGTCACGGCACTCCGACGAGAGCGGGTCCAACATGGCGATCATCACCGTCTTCGACATCCCTGGCGGGACACAGGCCCAGTACGAGCAGGTCACCAATGAGATGACAGGCGGACGCGGCCTGGTGCGGAACCGGAAGGACTGGCCGGTCCCCGGCCTGATCTCCCACGCGGCCGGACCCAGCCCCACGGGATGGTTCGTGACGGACGTCTGGGAGTCCGAAGACGCGTTTGCGAAGTTCGGGAAGAAGCTCGCGCCACTGATGGAGAAGGCCGGAATGCCCATGGGTGAACCGGCCGTCTACCAGGCGTTCAACGTGGTGACCGACTAGCCGGTCGGCTACGTCCATCGGCGCGCCCTCGGCACGACGCAGCCCGTCCGGAGTTGCCGCGACCAGCCGACGCGCGGGCGCCTCGACGCTGGTGGCAGCGTGCCGGCCCATGCCAAGGAGGAAGTCTTGAAGCTCCACCGAGTCATCCTGCTCCCCGGCAGCGTGCTCCCGGCGGACCTCGCCTACGGTGCCCTGATCACCGCTCTGGGCCCTGACACCGACGCGGTGGCCAAGGGCCTGGAGCTGTACGAGGCGGACGAGCCGCCGGCCGACTACAGCCTGGACACCGAGGTCACGGGTGTGCTGCGCGAAGCCGACGCACGTGGGTGGGACACGTTCCATCTCGTGGGCTATTCGGGCGGGGGCGCCGCGGCGCTGGCCTTCGCCCAACGGCACCCCGAGCGACTGGCAAGCCTGGCGCTGCTGGAACCCGCCTGGGCCGGGAGCTGGGACTGGAGCCCGGAGCACACGGCACTGTGGGCGCAGTACGACGAGTTGGAGGGGCTGCCGCCGCAGGAGTTCATGGCCGGGTTCATGCGGCTGGGAGTCAAACCCGAGGTGGTCCTGCCTCCGCCGCCTCCCGGTCCCCCGCCGCCCTGGATGGCCAAGCGGCCGGCCGGGATCCGGGCGTTCCTGAAGACGTTCAAGACCTACGACCTGGACCGCAACCGACTCGCCGCCTTCGACAAGCCCGTGTACTTCGCACTCGGCGGCCTGAGCAACCCCGACGACTACGGGGAAGTGGCCATGCGGCTGTCGAAGGTCTTCCCGGAGTTCCAACTGGAGACCTTCGAAGACCGGCACCACTTCGACCCGCCCCACCGGATCGAACCCGAGCGGCTCGCCAGGTCACTGCAGGCCGCGTGGGCGGGCGCCGAGCGGAGCCACCGGGTTTGACAGTGCCGGTACAGCTGGTAAGCCCCAGGTCAGAGCCGTGGTGTTCGCAGTCGCCGGGTGATTGACGGTCACACGCGGGGTGGGTTTCGTACATCCGCGCTACGGCCACTGCTCCCGCGGACGGGGCGGCGACGGGTCAGCGAGCGATTAGCCGTTCCGGACGGCACGAGCGATGGCGCGGGCTCGGCCAGCCGGGCCGCGCACCTCCGCCAGTGCGCCGCCCGCAGAGGCAATCGTCGGCCGGCGGCACCCACGCGTGCGGGCTGAGCGCGCCATCGGCGGTGCGGATTGTGCAGTCGCCGACGCCGGCGTCGCGTCGAATCCAAGACATGCATCGGCTGCCCAGATGGGCAGCTCAGAACAGGCCCTGTCCCTCGCCGCTGGCGTCCGGAATAACGGGTCGGAACTGGGCAGGGATCGCCTCATGTCTTCCCGCGCCGGCCGCTGCAGCCACTGCGGGCGCGGTCTCGGCCAGCCAAGTGCCAAACCGGTCGACGGCCTCTCGGTACATGACCTGGGCCAAGGTGCGGTGCTCTCCACTGGGGCAGTAGTCCACGCTCAGCTTGATCATGCACGAGCCTGGAGCGTGATGGCTGCCGGTCCAGGAGGCGCGCAGTTCACCGCAGGGCCTTCGCCCACGAGAGCTGCCAGCGTCGCGGTGGGTCGGGCGCAGTGGTTCGCCGACCAGGATGGCGGTCAGTGCGGCCAAGTGCGGCAGTGGCAGCGTGGTACGGGCGCGGCAGCCGTCGCAGCGGTGCCAGTGCCGCAGCCAGTCCTGGACTTGGGTGCGGAACAGTGGCACATAGCGGCCTGTCACGTAGACGTCGTTGCTGTAGAGGTAGTTGGGCCGTTCTCGCGTGTTACAGGGTTGGCACGCGGGAGCGCGGACGTAGCCGTGCTCGTGGCAGTGGTCCAGCACGGCGGCTGGTGCGTCCCGGCAGACGGCGCAGATCCACCCGGAGACCTCCAGCGCGGCGCGCTTCTTGCTGAGCACCGAGTATCGGTGCCCATTCAGCTCCCCCTTGTACTGGCGCAGCGTGGTGGTGCGGCAGCTGGGGCAGACCGTCTGCTGGCCGTTGTCGGTTCGGACGCGCCACTGGTCGGGCTGGTCCGCCACGGCCCCGCACCTCTGGCAGGTCCGCACGGCCAGCGACCACTGCGCCTCAGCATGCTCAGCCGTGTCCAGCAATTTCACCAGCGCGCGGGGCAGCCACCACATGTCGCCTGTGCCCGCTCCCCTCCGCGTGACGAGAGCCCGGCGCCAGTCCACCCCCGCCAGGTGCGGCAGATGGTCGCCAACGCCAGCTGGCGGCCCAGGAGCAACGCCAGTACGTTCGCGGACCCATTCCTGGCCAAGGCGCTGACGCCACCGCAGCGCCCGCGCGTCATCCTGTCCCGCTCTCAGTGAACCGTGGAACGGAGCAACACGGACCAGACCACTCGTGTTGACCTGGAACGCGCTCAGTTCCACCGCCGCCCGGCGTACGTCAGCCTCACGGACGTTCCACGCACCGTCGGCCCGCTCCGTCACCTGAACAACGCGTGCGCCGAGCAGTACGTAGCCGGTACGCGGATCGGCAGGGGGGCGGGTGAATGCTCCCAGAGTGACCGGGACTGCGCTGCTGGCCATCAGCTCAGCCCACAAGGCGTCCGCGCCTGCCAAGGACAAGACGCCGTCTACGCGGCGCGGGGTAGCACGGTAGGGCATGCCCGGCACGCTAGCAGGCGCGGCAGAACCCAACCCGGGGCAATAGTCTCGCGCTTCAATCACCCGTGAGAAGTGGCGGGTGCCTCCTCCGAGCTGGTCTCATCATCGATCAGGCCGTACGGCGGCCGGTCTTCGCTCCGGCTGTATCGGACCACGACGTCGCCTTCAGCGATGAGCGGTGGGCTGTTGTCGGCGATGATGAGCTGCGCCCCCGAGCCTCGTTCGGCAAGCCAGGTGGACAGGTGATGGTAGAAGTCGTCGATGGTGACGGCATCCGCGATCGTGACGTCGAGCGTGCCGCCGTGACCGAGGTTCTTCTGAGGGCTGTCGATCATGAGGAAACCTGGGTGTGCAGCGCCCAGTTCGGTGGCGACTTCGAAGACGGCCAGCTGCCAGGCGAGGGTGATCAGTGTGCGGGCACCTGAGGATGCCTCCTGGTAGCGCTCTCCCCTGACGAATGGTGTGAGGGCGGTGTCGATGTAGGGGTTGCTGAGTTTCGGGTAGCGCCAATCGCTTAGCAGCGCGGCGTATCGGCTGCTGATCTGAGCGATGATGGCGTCGCGGTCCCGTGTGGCGTCGCCGAGGTCGGCGAGCTCCTCGCGCAGGCGCGCCACCTGGGCTTGCTGGCGGTCAACAGCGCTGGCTCGCTTGGCGAGGCCTTCCTGCAGCTTGACGGTGTTTTGGGTCAGTTCGAGTCGGTGTAGGGCCTGCTCCCGGCGGCGATAGAGGTCGTCGCGGGCCACGAGGAAGGTGGAGACCGCTGGCGACGTGGCTTGGTCGAGGATCGCGGCGGCCCGTTGCTCGTCCAGGCTGGCCTCCTCGGCTCGGAGCTTCAGCGTCTCCATGGAGGAGTCGAGATCTTCGATGTAAGTGGTGATCTCCTTGAGGCGGGCCCTGGTGGACCTGATCTCCGCCGCAACATCGAGTTGTCCATCCTCGGCTCCGTGTCGGTCATCCATGGAGCCAGCCGGCGCATCGCCTTCGGGGGCACCCAGTTCGTGATGGCACAGACTGCACTGCCCGTTCATTGCGGTAGGCGTCTGGGCCAGCCGGTGCAGGCAGGCCGGGCAGGTCGTCACCCGTAGCGGATCGAAGAGTTGCCTGGCTTGGGCCAGCATGCCGAGCTTGAGGAGATCATCAGCATATTGGGCGCGCAAGGGGAGAAGTCGCGCGATCTGGGTTTCGTGGTCACGTAGGACCGCCGCCGCGGTTCGTGCCGCCTTCGCAGCCTCCTGATGTTCCCGGCGCAATCGGGCAGCGAAGTCTGTGGCCGACTGAGCTTGCAAATCCAGGACGGCCAACTGCTCTGTTATCTCAGCCAGTTCTTGCTCCGACTCTCCCTGCACGGGTGTGTCGTCAAGCGCGGAGGGGTCCTGCTCCGCGACGAACGCTCGGGCCGCTGCCAGCTCGCCGCGGGCCTGAGCCAGACGCCGGTCGAGTTCCTGGATGCGGTTGCCGAGTTCGATGGCTCGATCGTCATGCACGCCAAACACAACGTCGACGACCTGCCGGAGCTTGTGCTTGCGGGCGCGGTCGTTCTCGAAGAGGAAGTTCTTGTCGGCGACGCGTTCGTTCGGCAGGAAGGCGAGCCACATGAGGTCACGGATGCTGAGCGGGTCCGTGCGCGACTCACGGTTGGTGGGCGCTTCACGCAGCTGAACGCCTTCGAGTTTGCAGTGACTCAACAGCAAAGTGGAGAGGCTGTCCGCTGCTCCGGCGGGCTCCAGCGTACGTGGTTCGGCCATGGTGGAGGCCGGCTGCGCCAGGGTGCCGCGACGCACGTATGCAAGTTTCGATGGCTCGCCCACGGAACGCTCGATGACATGCGACTGTCCGGAGAGCTCGACCTCAAGGAGGCAGGACCGGACCTTCCGGAGCACTTCTTGATGGCGGGGGTGCCTGCGGGCGCCCAAGCCATAGGCGATGAACTCAAGGACGGCGGTCTTGCCGGAGCTGAACGCCCCTGCGACGACGGATAGACCTCTTACGCGCCCGTCGACTGTGAAGTCGACGTCGTAGCTGCGGTCGATGCCAGCCAGGCGCAGCCGGCGCACCCTGATGCCTTGTGGCGCCTGCATGTGATCAACCTTCCCAGGACACGTCGGAGTGGTGCGGACCGGCACCGAGAACGCTCAGCAGTACCGCGGCGGGTCCGGCGTGTCCGGCCGGGCGCAGCCACTGGGCGGTCTGGTCTCGCAGTGCCTTGTCGCTGAGCCTGCGCAACTGACGAACCACGATGGCGGCTGCCGTGCTGAAGGAGGTTGCGTACGTGGCGGTGAACTGTGCGCCCAGCGTCCTGCCCTCTGGGCTGATGGCATACGTCAAGGAACCACTCTGGTTGTTGACTTGGCAGCACCCATACGCGACGAGGAGTGCCAGGTCGTGTTGAAGGCGTTCGCGACGACTGGTGAACCGTTGGGACGAGGAGGCGTACGACAAGACCTGCGGGTCGAAGCCTGCCAGCCGTAGAAGGCTGGCTTCACGACTGTCAGACGGGACTACGAGAAAGGGGTTGGCGGAGAGGAAGTCGTAGTAGCCGATCCGCTCCAGACTGACTCCGCCTGGGGACTGATCGGCGACGGCATCCAGCAACAGAAGGAGCTGAGCAAGCCGGAAGGGCACCTCATCCTCCGGCATGGCTACCGGTCGGTTGGCTTGCACTCTGGTCCCCCTCGAAGGTCGTCAGGTTGTCGTCGGCGGCGCAGCTCAAGGTTCGGCGTGGTCTATAGCGATCTGCCGCCAGTGTTTGACCCACCCAGCTTTGCGGTTGTCGACCAGCCGGTGGACAAGGCCCCATGAGTGGGCCAGTTCCAGGCGGAGCACCTTTGGCAGGTTCGGGTGCTCATTGCGGACCTCGCGCCAGACCCGTCCGTGCAGGGCGGGGAGAGCGTCTTCCGCACAGCACTCGTTGAAGTTCATCTCCCACAGGCCGTGCAGCGTCGCGTCGGCGCTGGTCAGTGCGGCGACTTCGGTGAGAACGGCCTTGTGCGCGATCTCCCGGGCTACGAGATCAGCGTTGAAGAACTGCTGCTTCGCAGAGTCCAACTCGACATGGCCGGCCTCGATCAGTTGCCGCACGAACAAAGCCGAGTCGAACTCCGCGGCCCGCTGGTCATCAACTTCGACAACCGCACGCGTCTGCTCCTGCACCGGGGCAGGCGTGAAGGGCTCGTAGTAGGCGCGGCGCACGTGGTCGCCTTCGGGACTGTGCAGGGCCTTCCTGAGCTCCGTCTCATCCCACAGTCTGACGACAAGTCCGTGGTCTCTCTCTTGCCGTTTCTTCCAGCCGTCCCACCACTTCGCGGTCGGCCCATCCATGCTGGACGGGATGCACAGAATCCAGATCTCGACCTTGTGCCCGTTGGCTTCCGCTGCCTTCAAGGCGGAAGCGAAGGAGTCGCGAATGCTCTGCTGATGGGCGGCGGTTGTGGCCGGGTGGAAGTATTTGGACTGCCAGACCGTGATGGCCCCACCGAGGTCCCCGGCAAAGGCATCGATGCCCCAGTCCCCAGGGTTCGCAGAGATCATGCGGACGTTCGGCGTTGTGGAGGCAGCCAGCTCGCTGATCATCGCCTCGAAGTCGTCCCGCGCTCCACCCATGCCGCCCGTACGCAGCTGGTGCGCCACGAAGTTGATTGGGGGCACCCCAGCCGCCACGGCTACAGCGCTCTCCGGCATGGCCACCCCCACACGTCGGCCCAGAAGTGCCGCCCACCCATCGGCCGTACAGAAGCCGTAAGTACTCGCTGCGCGACACTCGGTGAAGGCCGTGATCGTATCCTTCCGGGTGGGGACGATCAAGATCTCTAACGAACCGGTGCTGGCTGCGCCGAGCACCACCCGAATCCACCGGCAGCAACCATCACCACAAGGTGAGTGGGAGGCCTTCGAGCTCAGCAGCGCGGATCCGCTCATCTACGAGGTCGCGACCTTCAGCGAGCGCTAAGCCGGTCCGGACGGCGCGAGCGATGGCACGGGTTCGGCCGGCTGGGCCGCGCACGTCCGCCAGTGGCCCGCCAGGGTCGCGGTGGCGGCGTGCCCACTCGGCTCGGTTCTCGGCGGCGGTGCCGAGGCGTAGGTGGTACGGGTTGACGCAGCCGTGGGAATCGCAGCGGTGGCACACGACCGAGTCCTCCGATTCCGACCAGCCCAGTCGCGGTATGACGCCATGGACCAGCTGGTAGGCGAAGAGGTGCGTCGGGACGGTTCCACGCCGGGACACTCCCGGGAGACTCGCCGCTCGGAAGCTGCCGTGTCCGGTGTCGCTGACCGCGCCAAGCCACGGCCAGCAGTCGCTGTCCCGACGGACGTAGCGCTTGGCCTCGAAGCGTGCGACCACGATGGGACTGTCGAGCCAGGACCGCCAGAGCTCCGCTGGCAGCCGGACAGCGACTGGCCGCCCCAGCAACGAGAGTTGGACAGCGCCAACCGCCCCGGGGCCGGGGTCCCTGGGGCCGAGCAGAGACAACTGCTCAGCCCTCGTGCCGACCGAGGGCGACGTTGGCGGGTCGGTTGGCGGTGGGGGCTTGTTCGACATGACCTTGCTCCGAGTAGATGCAGGCTGGTGAACGAGGGTTGCCGTGGTCCGCAGATTGGCATTGGCAGGACCACGGCAACGTGAGTTCAACCCTCGGCGGTAAGCGAGTCCAGGATTTGGGTGAGCCTGGTGGTGATCTGCACGTGGAGGTGGTCGAACTCGGCCTCCTCGTCAGGTCCGCTCGGTACGAGGCACGGCGAGATTGCGAGCTGCTCGATGGCCAAGATGTGGCTGACGATGTCCCGGTACAGCCCGACCGCGGTCCTCGCCGTGCCCAAGTTCGGATCCGTGACGGGGGCTGCACCGAGCTCTCCGCTGGACGCCCTGTCATCCGTGGGCGCGGAGCTCGCCGCCGCCGGACCGGCTTGCGCGGCTCCGGAGTTGTCCGCGATCAGTGGTCCCGGCTGCGCAGCGGGCCGCACCGCCGTTATCTCCGCGTGATGTCCTGCGAAATTTTGCAGGTCTGGGTCGGCAGCAGCCACGGCCAGCCGGTCACCTGTGACACCCGACCGAGGGCGTTCCGCTCGCGTTTCGGCCAGTGAGGGCTGAGCTGTGATCAACTGCCGTGCTGCCTGGGTGAACTCGATGTGCTCGGCTTGCTGGCCGGCGCGCCTGAGGACCGCCTTGGCGATCTGACCGGTGATCTGTGCCGTGAGGCGCACTCCATCCGCCTGGGCGCGGGTGCGGAGCTGCTGGTAGAGCTCGGTGGCGGCGTCGAGGCCGAAGCGGGTGGTGACGGGGAGCAGGGCGCGGATGTGGGAGGCGGTGACGGGCTTGCCGTAGGCCTGGTTGAGGCGTTCGGCGAGCGGCCATTCCTCGATCATCTGGTAGGCGGCGCGCTCGCTGATCTCCCAGCGCTCGGTGACGTAGTCCTCGAAGCGGGCGTGGGTGTGGCGGTAGAGCTTCCCGTCGCGGATGGACTGCAGGGCCTTGCCCGCGAGCCAGGTGGCGGTCGCGAGGTTCTCCACCGCGCGCTCGCACACGCCGAGGTCGTGGAGCTCGACCTCGCTCAGCAGGCCGCTCGCCCGCCCGTCCACCGGCGTGGGGATCAGCTCGCTGGTGATCACCAGATCCGCCGGCCTGGCCGTGGGCGCCATGGGGATCGTCGCGTCGGAACGGACGGCCGCCGCGTCGGTGGTGCGGGCGCGCAGGGGCGCGCTGCGGTCGGTGGGGGTCACGACAGGTCTCCGATCGGGGGCAGCAGGCCGAGGTGGGTCATCTCGGTGACGAGTTCGTCGTAGGCGGAGCCGCGGGCCGTGACGGGTCGCAGCATGGACTGGGCGTAGAGCTGGGGTTGGGGATGGTGGTGGTGAACACGTTCCAGCCGCGGTCGCGCAGATAGTTGCGGTGGTCGTTGGTGGCTTGGCCCCGGCGGAAGTCCGGTTGAGGAGCACCCATGTCGCGGGCGGCTTCCCGTCTGGGCGAAGGACGGCGACGTCGTCGATGAGCTGGTCCATCGGCAGGCGCTCGATCCGGTCGATGTCGGCGATGGTGGGCGCGGTGTTGAGGATGGCCAGGTCGGCGACGCGCAGGACGGACTGGACGATGGTGCGGTGGTCCTCGGCGTGGCCGCAGTCCACGACGCCGATCTGGCCGGGCCGCATCACGTGTGGGGCGTTCTTGTAGAACAGCGGGGAGGCCAGCTGCAGCACCGGGAAGGGGAACCCGCCCGCGCAGGCGTCCCATTCGGCGAGCTGACGGCTGTAGTCGGCCTCGAACGCCGCCACCTGATGGCCGCGTTCGTGCAGCGCGTGGCTGTGCCATCCGACGGAGGTGGTCTTGCCGCCGGTTCGCGGGCTGATGTGAGCAATGATCACGAGTTGGTTCCCTTGGTTGGGTGCGAGGGGTTGTCGGCGGGCGGCGCTGAGTGGCCGCATCGGTTTCCCGGTCATGGGGGTGCCGTGGCGGGGCCGGCGATGGTTCGGCCACGTGGGCGCAGGGTGGTACCTGCGCGGTGCAGCAGCCGGTAGACGGTCGACGGTGAGCACTCGTGCACGGCGGCCAGGGCGGGCACGCTGACCCCCGCCTCGTACCAGCGGCGCAGCTCGTCCATCTGCCGCCGGCGCTCGGCCTCGTGCCCGGCGCGGGTGAGCCGGCGGGTCTCGGCGCTGGAGCGCAGGACGGTTCCGGCCTCGCCCAGGAGCCGCCGGACCGTGCGCGCTGACAGTCCGTGGGCTTCGGCGAGGGCGGTGACCGTGGACCCGGCCTCGTAGGCGGTGCGCAGCTGGTTGGCCAGGCGGGCACGGTCGGGGCCCTGGCGACGTGCGCGGGTCTGCTGTGCGGTGCGCATGGGGGTGTCGACCATCCGCAGCCGGTTCAAGATGGTCGCGCGGGACAGGCCGGTGGCGGTGGCGAGCTCGCGCACGGTCTCTCCGTGGCGGTAGCGGGCGGCCAGGTCGAGTGCCTGGCGCTGGCGGGCCGGGCTCCAGCCGGTGGGGCGGGCGGGTGTGGTGGTCATGCTGCGGTCTCCCATGCGTGCAGGGCGGTGGTGTGGGCGGCGACGAGTTCGTCGTAGCTGCGGTCGTCGTCGGGGCTGAGGAGGATGAGGCGGCCGTCGGTGGCGACCTGCCAGCCCGACACGGCCCGTCCGGTGACCGGGTCCAGGACCGTTCCATCCGGGCCGTGCCAGCCGGTGGGGATCTCGTCGGCGCGAGGACCAGGCACCAACACGGTTCGGCCGTCGACCACGGCCGTCAGGGCGGGGCTGCGTCGTTCGTCCAGGGCCGCGAGGGCGGCGCGGTAGGCGGCGCGCTCCGCCGCGTGCAGGGCCCGCCGGGCAGCCGCGACGCCCGCGGTGCCGTAGGCGGTCGCGAGGACGTCCCACCCGACAACGGCGGGCTCGGGCTCGGGCGCAGGGGCGGTAGCAGCCTCCGGGACGCTGTTACCGATCCCCCGCAGCGCCTGGGTGGTGAGTGCCCAGCCCGCGCCGGACCGCTGGAGGAGGCCGTGGCCTTGCAGGCGGGCGATGGTGCGGTAGGCGGTCGCCCGCGACAGCGACGCGGAGATGGTGAGCTCGGCGGGTGTCTGGCCGGGGCGGGCGTGCAGGGCACCGATGACCATCAGTGCGGAAGACCCGAGGGCGTGGTGGGCGAAGGCGTCGTGCCCCATGAGCAGGCCGATGACCCGGGAATCGACGTCAGCCCCGGTGTCCGTCTCAGGGGTGGTCCACTCCCCAAGCTCCCCGTCGGGGGGGCACTGACTGGGCTGATCACGAGACACACCAGCGCGCTGCAGGTCTGCAGGTCCGTCCGCGAGGTACCAGGTCGAACCCTCCGTGCCGTACCCGACGCGGAGCCGGCGCAGCCAGCCGCCCGGCTTCAGCACCAGCTCATAGGCCTGCCGAAGGGTCTGCCGGGAGATCCCGGCCTCCTCCGCCGCCTGCCGCTCGCTCGCGAAGTGCAGACGGCCACCGGCGGCCTGGGCGAAGTTCAGGTGCGCCCGCAGGACCCGCAGCGCGGTCCGGCCGCGCTCACCACGCCACGCGGTGGTCTCGATCCGCTCCCGCAGCCGCGCGAGACCCTCATGCGCTCCCTCGCGGGATCCGACATCCGTGGTGCCCTCGACCAGGGCTGTGGCGCTGGCCCAGACACGTTCGACGTACCCCTGGGCGCGGGCGTGCCCGGACCGCAGCGCGATCACCTGCGCGTGTCGGCCGCCCTCGTGCTCCGGATGCATCAGCAGCCGGGTCAGCTGCTCGACCGTCCCGCCGGCGCGGGCCACGTGGCAGGCGATCGCCGCCGTGATCCGGTGACCCTGCTCGGACTCCGCCTGCCGCCGCTCCCGCGGCCGGACCGCCCCGTCGCCGCCGAGCCGGGAATAGGCGCCGGTCGCGTACCGGCCGCCGAGATCACCCAGCAGGATCAGATCAGCCGCCGCCGGCGGCAGGCTGCCCAGCCCGAGCCCGTCGGGTGCGCCCACCTGCAGGCGATGAGACTGGGTTGCGGGCTCTTCCTCGGACCGCTGCCGAGGGAAGACAGGAGATGGCATCCTGGTCGTGTCTCGCAAGGACGTGGACACCACCACCGAGGCCCGTCAAAACCGCGGGTGGTGCCCGGAACCGACCTCCAATCGGTGCCAGCGAAGCCTCCAGGACTCCACTCCTGGGGGCATTCGTATGTCCGGCACTGCTCGGAGGCAGGCCTGCGCTCACAGCATCAGCCCGGGGCCAATCGGGGGCCAGCGGGGCCAATCGGGGGCCAAGCAGACTGACTGCCTGTGACGCCCTCTGACTGCCTCTGACTGCCCTTCCCGCAGGTCACGACCGGTTCGCTACCCCATCGGTGCAGGTCGGAAAGGTAGGGCGGAAGAACCCGGCGTATATGGCCGACTCGTCCGCCGCCCTGCAACGCCGCAGGTCAGACAGCTATCTGAGCGAACAGGGAACACCTCGGGGCCAATTCGGGGCCAACAAGCCGCCCCGTAGCCGATCAAGCATCGCCCAACTGCTCCGAGTCCGCCTTGGACGCGCGAGCGATCGAAGCGCTCGGCGCTCTTTAATCACCCCAGGTCAAAGAGCCGCCGCGCCCATTCGCGCATGCGTACCTAGGGAGAGTCATAGAGCACACGGACGAAGTGGACTGAACTGACAGGACAACGGCTCATACGACCGGCGGTTGAACACGCGCTCCCACCCCTGCCCAGGTGCGTCGACGTCGCTTAACAACGAGCAACGGACTTGGGCTCAACCGGCGCCCCGTCCAGCGAGTACGGCTGGGGCGTCGAGTCCTCTCTGGAGTCACCGTCCTCAGCTGGAGCCCTCTTGGGGATTGTCCGGAGTGCTCTGCGGGAAGCCGCAGGAGTCGATCAACTCGAAGACCAAGCCCTCGATGGGTGGGTCCGCCCGCTTGATCAAGACGTCTGCGAGCGCGATGAGTTCGGCGGCACCACGGCCGGGTCGCTTCGTCTCGTACACCCTGAGGATGACCCGCCAGCCGGACAGCGGGCCATACCCCTCTAGGGTCGTACGCGGATGACTGTCTTCCCGCGGCGTCGCATGGTCGGGTTAAGGGCACCGACGGCGTCGTCGAGGCTCGCGATGTGACCGATGTTTGTCCGCAGTCGTCCGTCCCGCACCCGCTGCACGATCTCACCCAGTTCCGCGCGATTGGCCTCGACGACGAAATCCACCGCCAGGCCGTCAGTGGGCTGCGCCTCAGCCGGGCCGACGATGGACACCAGCGTTCCTCCGGGCCTGATCAGGGCAGCGGACTGCTTTTGAACGTCGCCGCCGATGACGTCGAAGACCAGGTCGACGTCGCCGACGTCTTTCAGGGCGTCGTTGTCGAGGTCGACGAACTCATGCGCGCCGAAGTCGAGTGCCATCTCACGGTCGGCGGCGCGACCGGTGCCGATGACGTAGGCGCCGGCCTCACGTGCGAGCTGGGTCACCATCGTCCCGACCGCCCCGGCCGCGCCATGGGCGAGGACGGTCTGGCCGGCCTGAAGGCGGCCGTGCTGGAACAGCCCCTGCCACGCGGTCAGGCCTGAGATCGGCAGGGACGCGCCTACAGTGAAGTCGACGTCCCCGGGCAGCGGTGCGAGGTTGCGTGCCTCGATCGCCACGTACTCGGCCAGGGTGCCGTCGCGGTGCCAGTCGGCGAGGCCGAACACTCGCTGCCCGAGCGACAGCCCCGTCGTGCCGTAGCCGAGGGCGGTGACCACTCCGGCCAGTTCGTGGCCGGGGATCGACGGTGTCTTGTCGTGGCCGGCGCGATCGGTCCAGGTCGATGGCCAGTCCATCTCAGTCGATACGAAGCCCGACGCATGAATCTGAACGATCACGTCGTTGATCGCTGCGAGCGGCTCAGGTCGCTCCGTGAGCGTCATCCCAGCTGTTCCCGCGGCCTGGTCGGTTACCACGATCGCTTTCATTGAATCTGCCCTCCTTCCATCTGGTTCGAGGTTGCGCAGGTTGAGGAAGACGCGGGCCATCGACTTCCACAGCTCCCGCGAGGGCCGACACCACCGCCTCACTCGATCAGTACCTGCCCGCCATCGCAACCCGTGGACGTTCGCCGAGAGCCTCCACGTCAACATCGCCGGCCGTCAACCGCGCGGGGAGGTCAATCGATCCGTCTGCGCCCCGGAGCTCGATAGCCGTCCGGACCTTCCGCACACGCGGCCGCAGTCGCTGACACTCGGATGAGGCGACGGGAGCTGGTCTGCCGGGCCTCAGTCGACTTGGCCGGGCTGGACCAGGCGGGGAATGCTGACGCGCAGGATCCGGACGGCCTGGTCTGAGGTCATGCGTCCGACGCGGACCTCCTCGCCCGCGGCATGGGCCAGGCCGAGCACGGCGGCGAGGATCCAGGAGACCGGCAGGTCTGGGTCGAGGTCACCGTCGCGTTGCCCGCGCACGATGACACGCTCCAGACGCGCCATCACGGGCTCGTGCCGTTCCCGGTCCCGCTCGGGCGTGACATCGGGTTGGGCGAGGTGGAGCAGGAACGGATCGGTGTCGAAAGCCTCCCAGCCGGCCTCCAACAGGCGGACCAGGGCCGCGTCGGCAGGTCCGCTGTCAAGGTCGGCAGCGTCGATCGCGGCAAGGACGCGCTCCGTGGCGCGGTCGACGAGCGCGCTGATCAGGGCGTCGCGGGACGGGAAGTGCGCGTAGATGGTCTGGCGGGCGGTCCCGGCTTCCTTGGCGATCTCGTCCATCGACGCGTCCGGCCTGCGGGCCAGGACGCGGGAGGCGGCGTCCAGGATCGTGGCGATACTGCGCCGCGCGTCCGCACGGCGCGGGCGGGAGGACTGACCGGACCTTAGCTCTGACACGGTTGTCAATCATAGCGGGCGCGCGTAACTTGGACATTACTGTCAGAGTTAGCGCCGCTCAGTGCGTCACTGCATGCCCTGACGACGGCGTGAGTCCCGCGATGTCTTCGCAACACCTCATGAGAGAAGACCTGCTGTGGAAGCGATCTCCGACCTCGCCGTCCATGCCACCGGACTGACCAAGCGCTTCGGATCGACCCTGGCCCTGGACGGACTCGACCTGGCCGTTCCCGCCGGGACGGTCTACGGGTTCCTCGGCCCCAATGGGGCCGGCAAGACCACCACCCTGCGTATCCTGGCCACCTTGCTGCGCCCGGACGCCGGCACCGCCCGCGTCCTGGGCCATGACGTGGTCCGCGAGCCGGAGGCGGTACGCGCGCGGATCAGCCTCACGGGCCAGTTCGCTTGCTTGGACGAGGATCTGACGGCACGCGAGAACCTGCGCATCCTCGCCCGCCTCGTCGGCAACCGTGGACGGGCCGCGCATGCCCGTGCGCAGGAACTGCTCGACGCCTTCAACCTCGCCGACGTAACTGATCGTCCCGTCAAGACCTGGTCGGGCGGCATGCGCAGGCGCCTGGACCTGGCCGCGAGCCTGATCACCACCCCCGACCTGCTGTTCCTCGACGAGCCCAGCACCGGTCTCGACCCAGCCAGCCGCCTCCAGGTCTGGGACACGGTTCAGGCCCTCGCCGACGCCGGCACGACCGTGCTGCTGACCACCCAATACCTCGACGAAGCCGACCGGCTTGCCTCCCGGATCGCCGTCATCGACCACGGCCGAGTGATCGCCGAGGGCACGCCCGGCGAGCTCAAGGCCGAAACCGGCGCCGGACACCTTCACATCCAGCTTGCCTCACCCGGCCAGGGCGAGCAGGCCCAGGCGGCACTGGCCCACCTACTGGACCTGCCGGTCCACCCCGATACGGAGCCGGGCAGCCTTTCGGTGGCCGGGCCGGCAGCCGACCAGGCCGCGTTGGCCGTCGCTCACCTGGAATGCAACGGCATCCCGGTCGCTGCGTTCGCACTGGCCCGGCCGAGCCTCGACGAGGTCTTCCTGGCCCTCACCGCCCGCATCCAGGACTCTTCGAAGGAGCACGCGGCATGACCACGGCCCCGATCCCCAGCCCCGCCGGCGGACCTGACATCACGACGCAGCCCGCGGCCGCGCTGCACGACCCCGGCTCGGTGCTCGCGCGGAAGCCGCGTCCCGCGCCGCCGGGACGCGTGTCCGCCTCGCTCACCTTCGCCTGGCGGGCGCTGCTGAAGATCCGCCGGATCCCCGAGCAGATGTCCGACGTGATCGCCGTCCCCATCGTCTTCACCCTGCTGTTCACATACCTGTTCGGCGGCGCGCTGGCCGGATCCCCGCACGGCTACCTGCAGTTCCTGCTGCCCGGCACCCTGGTCATGGCTGTCCTGCTGGCCACCATGTACACGGGGGTGAACCTCAACGCCGACCTCGGCAAGGGCGTCTACGACCGCTTCCGCACACTTCGGATCTGGCAGCCCGCCCCGATCGTCGGCGCGCTGGTCGGAGACGCCTTGCGGTACCTGCTCGCTTCCGCCCTCGTCGGTGGTCTCGGTCTGCTGCTGGGCTATCGGCCGGGCGGTGGCGCGCCAGGGATGCTGCTGGCCATCGCGCTCGTCGTCGTGTTCGCGCTGGCCTTCTCCTGGGTCTTCACCCTTCTGGGCCTTGTTGTGCGCTCCTCCAACGCCATCATGAGCCTGGCCGTGGTGGTGCTCTTCCCGCTCACCTTGGCCAGCAACGCCTTCGTCGACCCGCACACCATGCCCGGCTGGCTGCGCGCCTTCGTCCGCGTCAACCCGGTCACCGGTCTGGTCACCACCACTCGGGCCGCCATGGACGGAACGGTGACACCGGGACAGGTCGGCATCGTCCTGGCCGCCTCCGCTGCCCTGACCGCCATCTTCGCGCCGCTCACCATGCGCGCCTACCGCAACCACCGGTGACCTCACCCCACCTGCCCCGGCCATCCGCGCACGAGACGAAGACCGACCTATCCCACGGGCCCCGAAACGTTGCCGCGGTGGGGCTCGTGTCGGCGGGTGCGGGTCTTGATCTGGAAGACGATCAGTCCGCAGGCGGCGAACCCGGCGGCCCACGCGAGCCCGAGGGCGAGGTGCCCCCACAACGCCGTGTGGCCGAAGGAGCCGGCGACGGCGAACTGCATCGGCCCGAAGGAGGGAAACCACTGCAGGACCGGCTTGTTGGCCAGCGGGTTGCCGAGCGGGTTCTGCAGGAACGTGTCCATCAGCCCGCCCATGATGATCAGGAAGAAGCCTTCCAGATCGCCCTTGACGAGGACGCCGAGCAGCAGGCCGAAGGCGCCGTAGGTGAGGGCGATCACGGCGTAGCCGGCCAGGATCGCGAACCATCCCGCGGGGCTCGGGCGCCAGAAGCCGAGCAGGACGAGTGCGGCGTAGAGGGCGACCGCGGCGGAGATCACCGTGATCGACAGTGTCTTCGCGCCGATCAGGGTGGGCTGGCGGAATCCCGCGAACACCAGGCGTCGGTCGAAGGCCAGGGTTCTGCGGATCGCGTCGAAGACGGCGAAGCCGACGATCAGTGACAGTGCGTTGAGGCCCGCGCTGATCAAGGTGAGCTCTCCGCCGTCGACGGTCAGCGTGCGGCCGGTGGCGAACAGCTTGAAGCTGAGCTGCTGGTGGCCGGCCATCGCCTGCATCAGGCCGTACCAGGTGGGCACGAAGCCGACCAGCAGCAGCGCGGCCAGCCGGTTGCGGGTCTGGTTGCGCAGGGCGAAACGCAGGGCGGCGCCGAACTGCCGGACGGCCGGAGCGCTCGATCGGCCGGAGGGAACGGCGGCGAGGTCAGAGACGGTCATCGTCGGCTCCCGGCGTGTTCGTGGCGACCGTGGTGGTGCCGCGCAGGTGCAGCCGACCGTCGACGAGGTCGGCCAGGACGTCGAACCGGTCCTGCTCGAACACCAGGTGGGTGATGAGCACGATGGCCTTGCCCCGGGCGCGCAGGTCGCCGACCAGGTCCCAGAACCGGAGATAGGTCTCCCAGTCGAAGCCCTGGTAGGGCTCGTCGAGCAGGAGCACGTCGGGGTCGTGCAGCAGGGAGAGGACGAGGTTGAGTTTCTGCCGGGTGCCGCCGGACAGGGCCCCGGCGCTGGTGTCGCGGAACTTGGCCAGGCCGAGCCGCTGCATCAGCTCCTCTCCGCGGCCGAGGTCGGCCAGGCGGTACGCGGCGGCGAAGTAGCGCAGGTGCTGGCCCACGGTCAGGTTGTCAGAGAGGACGGCTTCCTGGGGGCAGTAGCCCAGCGTGCCCGACAGTCGCACGGTTCCGGCGTCGGTCTTGAGTGTTCCGGCGAGCGCCTTAAGCAGGGTCGACTTGCCCGCGCCGTTCTCGCCGACCACGGCGACCAGTTGGCCCCGGTCCACGCTCAGGTCCGTACCGCTGAGGACTCGGTGGCGGCCGTAGGACTTGTGCAGGCCCTCGGCGACGAGGATCGCGGTCACGGCTCCTCCTGGCGCGGTGCGGCGGCCAGCAGGCCGGATCCGTAGACGGCGAGCACCTCGGACGCCCACCGCCGCATCCCGTCCGGCGAGAAGGGGTCCACTCCGAGCACTTCGGTGAGGCGGTCGCGAAGGAGCAGCACGGCCAGGTCGTTGGCCATCAGGAAGGCGGCGCGCACGGCCGGGTCGTTGCCCTCACTGGCCAGTCCCGCCTGCGACAGGGTGGACAGGACGCCCTGGCTCACGGTGAACAGGCGCCTGAACAGGATGCGGCCCGCCTCGCTGTCGTCGAGCAGCAGGCGCCGCAGATAGCCGGGCAGCGGCGAGTCCGACGGCAAGTGGCGTAGGACCGCCTCCGCCAGCGAGCCGGTGGCGGCCGGGTCGTACAGGTCCGGGGCGCCCGGCTGGGTCATTTCGGCCAGCGCCTCGTCGAACGTGTCGAGCACGTGTTGGTCGACCACTTCGCGCAAGCCCTCCTTCGAACCGAAGTGATGGACGACCAGCGCCGGCGACACCCCGGCCGCGGCAGCGATCTGCCGCACCGACACCCCGTCGGGGCCGTGCGCGCCGAACAGCCGCAAGGCCTCGTCCCGGATGACCGCACGGGCGGTCCGATCGTCCTTGACTGAACGCATGTACAGCATGCTAAACACTTGTTCAGTCAACGTCCAGAGGGGCTGCGGCCGAGTCGGCGGAAGCGGTGGCGGTTCAGCGGGTGAGGCACCTCGAACGGACGCCGTCCCCGTCCGCGCGGCGGGCGGGGCTCGGTGCGGTGCCCCACGATGAGGGGGACAGCTGCCCGAGCGAACGTCCCAAGCGCCGCCGGCATCGGCACCGCGCGGGCCTTGTCGGGCGCGGGCGGCGCGTGAAGGAGCGCCATGTCCAGTCCGCCGTCCTCCGCCGTGGTCGCCGGTGTCGACTACCCCGCCCAGCACACCCCGGCGGTCGCCTGGGCCGCGCAGGAGGCCGTCCTGCGCGACGCTCCCCTGCTCCTGGTCACCGGCTGGATCGGCGCCGCCCACGGAGACTCGCACCTGCTGCGCGAGGGATTCCTCCAGGACGGCGTGCGGCGCGGCCTCGACGCGCTCGCCGGGGAGCTGGGGCACTGGAACCCCGGGCTGAAAGTCACCACCACGGCCGACGATGCGGACGCGCACGAGGCGCTGCAGCGGCGCAGCGCCGACGCGCGGCTGCTGGTCGTCGGGGCGCGTGGGACGGGTGGCTTCCCGGGTCTTCTGGTCGGTTCGACCGCGCTGCGCATCGCCGCCACGGCGGACTGTCCCGTCGTGGTCGTGCCCGGCAGCGGGTCGGAGCCCCCTGACAGAGGGGACGGGCAGGTGGTGGTGGGCGTCGACGGACCCGACCGTGCGGACGCCTGCCTGGCGTTCTCCTTCGAGACCGCCCAGCGCGAGCCCGCCCGGCTCCGTGTCGTGCACGCCTGGCACCACACCCTCACCGGCGGCTCCGACCACGTCGGCCCGCTGGCGGACGAGGCCCGGATCCCCGCCGAGCAGGACCGCGTCCTCAACCGTCTGCTCGACCCGTGGATCGAGCGCTACCCGCAGGTGCAGCTGCGTCCCGAGACGGTCCACTCCACTCCGGCCAAGTACCTGGTCGCCCTCTCGCAGCAGGCCCGCCTGGTCGTCGTCGGCCGCCACGGCCACCCCACCGGACCGCTCGGCCGCCTGGGCTCGGTCGGCCAGACCGTCGTCCAATACGCCCACTGCCCGGTGGCCGTCGTGCCCCCGCCGTGATCCCCACGCACGGGGCCCCAACGGCGGCTGTCCCGCTTCCAGCGGGACCGGCGGCGACCCTGCGGGGCCGCGAAACGCATCGGCAACGCTCCCGACCCCGAGAACTGGTTAAAGCGTTGATAAAGTCCCGTCATGGTGTGCCGGGAAGTCTGGTCGGCGCGGGGGCAGTGACCGGTCGCGAACGCGCGGCTGGCGTCCTCCGGTGAGACCTGGGAGCACCCTCTTCAATGCGCGCCGTGGGCACCGTCCTCCTCCTCGTCGTCCTGGCCACCGCGGTGGCCACGGGCGCCAAACGGTGGCGCATCCCCGCGCCCTCGCTGCTGGTGCTGGTCGGCCTCGCCGTCGCGCTGATACCCGGCACTCCCGCCCTGCACATCGCCCCGCAGACCATCGGCCTCGTGGTGCTGCCGCCGCTGCTGTACGCCTCGGCGGAGGAGTTGTCGGTCCGGGACTTGCGCACCGTGTGGAAGCCGGTGATCGTCCTCGCCTTCGGCCTGGTTCTCGCCTCGGCGGCGGTGATCGGCCTGCTCGGGGCCTGGCTCACCCCGCTCAGCGGCGCTATGGCGTTCGTGCTGGGCACGGTGCTGGCCAGTACCGACCCGGTCGCGGTGACCGCGCTGGGCCGCCGCCTGGCTCTGCCCGGCCGCGTGCAGGTCCTGGTGCAGGGCGAGAGCCTGTTCAACGACGCCACCTCGCTGGTGATGTTCAAGGTCGCCGTCGCGGTGGCCGTGTCCACCACCGCGGTCAGCTGGACCCGCGCCGGGGGCGAGTTCTTCCTGCTGGCCGGCGGCGGCACCCTCGTCGGCGCGGCGGTGGCCGGCATCGTCGCCCTGATCCGGCGCCGCACCACCGACCCGGTGCTGGAGACCGTCATCGCCCTGGTCACCCCGTACGCCGCCTACGTCCTCGCCGAGGAACTGCACACCTCGGGCGTCACCTGCGTGGTCATCGCCGGAGTTCTGCTCGGCCGCTCCAGTCACCGGCTCACCGACGCTCGTATCCGGCTCCAGCTCCAGGCCGTCTACGCCGTCGTGATCTTCCTGCTGGAAAGCGTCGTCTTCGCCATCGTGGGCCTGGAACTGCCGACCCTGGTCCGCGACCTCCCGGCCGGCACCGGCGCCTGGCCGCTCCAGGCCCTGGTCATCGCCCTGGCTCTGATCGCACTGAGACTGGCGTGGATGCTGCCCCTGTCGGCCGCACTCAAGCCCACCACCCGCCGCCCCTCCTGGCGGCTGGCCGCCGTCGCCTCCTGGGCCGGCACCCGCGGCGTCATGCCGCTGGCCGCCGCCCTGTCCATCCCGCTCACTACCGCCGACCACCAGCCGCTGCAGGGACGCGCCCTGGTCCTCACCCTGACCACCGCTGTCGTCATCTTCACCCTCGTCGTCCAGGGCCTGTCCCTCGCCGCCGTCGTCAACCGCTCCGGCCTGGCTCTGGAACCCGAGCACACCGCCCGCGAGGAAACGGACACCCGCGACACCCTCACCCGCACCGCCTTGGTCCATCTCGACGAGATCACCGACCTGGAGACCATGCCCACCGCGGCGCTCGACCGGGTCCGCCGCCGCCTCGACGCCCAGCTCGACCACGGCACCGACCCGGACGACACGGGCGCGCCCGGAGGTCGCAGCGTGCTCGACGCCTACCGCGAGCTGCGCCGCGAGGTGATCACCGTGCAGCGTGCGGAGCTACGCCGCCTCTACGAGGACCACGAGATCAGTGACACCACCCGGCGCCGCCTCCAGCACGAACTCGACCTGGAGGAAACGGGCCTGGGCGGAAGCTGACGTCGTGGCGCGGAGCCGGGCAGGCGGTCAGGAGTCGGCGGACGCTCGCGCCGCCCGCACCAGCAGGTCGGCGACCCACGGATCCAACCGGAACCGCTCCTGGATCCATGCCGCGTCCCGGCCTAGGACCGCACTGGTCCAGGCCGTGTAGAGCAGGTCCAGGTCGAGCCGGTCCGGGTCGGCCAGCAAAGCCGGACGCAGCTGGTCCATGGGGAAGCCTTCGAGCATCGCCGCCGGCACCCACGACCGCGCCACGCCGGCCTGCGGATGCGGAACCTCGGCGGCGCCCACTACGTGGCGCAGCCGCAGGATGCCGAAGGCGACGACCGCCAGCGACAGGCAGGCTCCCACCAGGGCGCCGGCCATGATCAGCCGCTCTCGCCCGGACACGGCCAGGAGCGTGGCCAGCTCGGCCAGGGCGAGCACCGCGATCCCGGCCCCGGCGCGGCGAAGAACCCGCTCCGGACGGCTGATCCACCGCGCCATCGCCCGCCTCCCCACGGCCCTTCCGCACGTGCCTTACCCGTTCACCTTAACCACGCCTTGACACGGTCGCTCGGGCGAACAGGTCCTGTGGCTGCGCGGGCGGGCGGTCCGGGGCCCGGCGACCAGTCGCCAGGATTGCGGATTTTGACGCGTTCTTGACGGCTGCCTAGCGGATTCTTAGCTAGGCTCCCGGTCTGGTGTGCCGGGAAGTCTGGTCGGCGATGCAGTACCCCTGTTGCCCCTGCCAGCGAAAGCAGTCCGCCCCGTGACCAGCCGACCCACGTCTCAGCCCACCGCCGAACACCCCGGGCGCTGGCGGGCCGCGTTGCATGCCCGGCCGGTGCTGCTGATCGCGTTCGCGTTCGCGGTGATGGCCGACCCGGTCTCCTCCGTCGCCTACGCCATCGAGGCCGCCCTGCGGGCCCTGCACGGGGACCTGGATCTGCTGCTGCCGACGATGGGCCTGGTCGTCGGCCTGATCGCGCTGGTCATCGTCAACTACCACCAGCTCGTCGCCCGCTACCCGCAGGGCGGCGGCGCTGCTGCCGCCGCCGGGGACGCCTTCGGTGAGGCCGCCGCGTTCGTGCCGATCGGGGCCCTGATTGTCGACTTTGTGCTGACCATCGCGATCTCCTCCGCGGCCGGAGCGTCCGCGATCATCGCCTACCTGCCCGCCGCCGCGCCGTGGCGGATCCCGCTCGCGCTCGTCCTGACCGCGCTGGTGGCGGGACTGACCTGGTTCGGCCACCTCGGGCGTGCGGTGTTCGCGCTGATGACGCTGGTCTTCATCGCCGTCACGGTCGCCGTGCTGTGGGGCGGGCTGACCGCCCCCGTGCACCCGAGCGGCACCATCACCCACAGCGCCGGCCACTGGGCTCCGATCGCCGTGGCGGTGGCCTTCCCCGTCGCGATGGCGCTGGCCACCGGCGTCGAGGCCCCCTCCTCCGCCATCGCCCAGCTGGGCCAGCTCGACGACGCGGGACGCCGCCGCTTCGGACGCGTCACCCTCTGGCTCACGCTGCTCCTGGTCGGCGGCATCACCATGGGCCTGACCGCCGAGGCCGTGCATCTGCGCATCGGTATCCCCGCCCCCGACAGCACCCAGATCGCCGACCTCGCCCACGCCGCGGCCTCCGGCCCCCTCTACGCGCTGTTCCAGCTGCTCACCGCACTGCTGCTGCTCTCGGCCGCGTCCTCCTCCTTCGCCGCCGGCCCCGGCCTGCTCAAGGCCCTCGCCCGCCACCACCGCGCCGACGGCGGCGACGCCGGCATCCTGCCCGCCCTGTGGGGCCGCACCAACAAGCACCACACCCCCTACTGGGGCGTCGTCCTCTTCCTCGCCGTCTCCGCCCTGGTCATCGTCGCCGCGGGCGGCGACGACCAGCGCCTGGTCCTCTTCTACGCCGTCTCCGTCTTCATGGCCTTCCTCGCCGGCCTGATCGCCATGGCCCGCTTCTCCCTGCGCGACCGCCAGTTCGGCCACGCCATCGTGAACCTCGTCGGAGCCGTCGCCGTCGCCTTCGTCCTCGTCGTCAACCTGTCCCGGGGCGAGCCCATCGCCTCCCTGGCCGCCGCCGTCATCATCGCGGGCGTGCTGTACCGGATGTGGGTCAAGGCCGGACGCCCACGTGGCATCCGCGACGTCGCAGCCGAAGCCGAGTCGGGACAGTGACCACGGCAGCGAGCGCGCCCCGCCCGACCTCGGCGCCCCACTCAGTGGTGACCCCTTGGTTCGGCTTCCCGCCGTGCGCCTGCGCGTCGCCTGAGCTGTTGCCGCGTCTACGGCGTCGAACAAGGATTGCTCTGAGCAAAGGACTGCCGCTGGAGTAGCCCGGAGCCCTCAGAAGGGGCAGCCGATGACCGTTCCCCTCGGCAGACTGACCAGAGCCGACACTTCCGTGTGGCTGGACGGCGTCGGACGGGATCTGCTCCGCGGCGGCACCTTCGCCCGCATGGCGGCGCTCTACGGCGTCAGCGGAGCGGTCACCGGACCCGCGTGCCTTGCGTGGCCGATCAACTCGACCCAGCAGTACGACCGTGAGCTCGCGCAGTGCGCGGCCTCCGGCGTCACCGCCGAGGACGCGCTGCGCTCGCTCATCGCCTGCAACGCCCGGTGGGCCTGCGACGTCCTGCGCCCACTGCACCAGGCATCCGCCGGCATGGACGGCTGGGTCTCGGTCGGCATGGACCCCCGTCCCGCCCACGACGCCCTGCACACCGTGGCCGAGGCGCACGCTGTGCGGCAGCTCGTGGGCCGCCCCAACCTCGTCGTCGAGATCCCGGCAACGAACGCGGGACTGCAGGCCATGCGCACCTGTCTCGCCGAAGGGATCGGCGTGCACGCTACCCGGGTCTTCTCCCCCAGCCGGTTGCTTCGGGTCCATGAAGCCTTCCAGGCCGGGCTGGAACAGGCGGTCCGGGCAGGGCGCGGTCCCGCGAGCGCAGCGGCCTTCGCCTCGTTCGCGGTCGGTCACCTCGACCAGGCTGCCGACGTCTTCCTGGCACGCGTGGGCACCGCACGGGCCGAGCGTCTTCGCGGCCAGATCGCAATCGCCACCGCCCGGCTGGCCCACGAACGCTGGCAGTCACTCGCTCACACCGGCCTGCGCGCGGAGCGTTTGCTCTGGCACGTTTTCACCGTCCCCCGCCGCGACCCCGCTCATCCCCGCAATCCCGCTCACGACGACGCGCGGCGCGCCGAGAGCCTGTCCCTGCCCGGCACGATCACCTTGTTGCCCGAGGCCACCTTGCGGGCGCTCGCCTCACACGGACCTGGCGCGGACCACGTGCTGCTCGGCCGGTTTCCGGCAGCCCGCGAGGTGATGGACGAGGCCGCCGCGCTCGGGCTCGACGTGGAGGCGGTGGCCGAGACCCTGGCACGACGAAGTCTGGCGGCGGCCGTGGCCGGCTGGGCCGAGCTCGCCGACACCGTCGACGCCGCCATGAACGGCGAACTCGTCAGGCCACCGGCCCACGTCCAGTAGCCTCGCCGGTCCTCGGCCTCCTTGAGCGCCGGGGCCGGACGCGAGGTTCATCTCCTGGCGCAGGTGACGGCACGTAAGCTCCGCACGCCGGCCTTGCTCGCGAAGAATCCGGCCCACACCGACCTCGCCGTCCTGCACAAGGAGAGCCAGACGGCCCTGGCCGAACCCTGGGCACAACACCGATCCTGTCGGCACCAGGCACGCAAAGGGCACCGGACCGACCGGCCATGCCCTCGCGTGGTGCTGCAGAACTTGGGGGAGGCGCCGTGCGGAAGGACCTGCTGCCGCTGATCGTCGTCATGGCCGGCTTCCTCGCGCTGTTTCTCGTGCAGCGAGGTCGGACAAGTCTGTACCACTACCAGTGCACGCACTGCGGCGAATCATTCGGCATCTCGCCTCTTCTCGCCGCGTTGGCGCACCACCGCATGGGGCAGAAGCTGCTGCGCTGCCCTTCCTGCGGGGCGGTGACCTGGGCCAGGCCGGTGAGGAAGGGCTGACAGGGCCGCGAGACCCGTCACGCCCCCCGGTGCCGTTCGGCTCGTCAGGGCTGGTAGCGGTAGCCCATGCCGGGTTCGGTGATCAGGTGGCGGGGGCGGGACGGGTCGGGTTCGAGTTTGCGGCGCAGGCCGGTGAAGTAGACGCGCAGGTAGTTGGTGTTGTGCTCGTGTCCGGGGCCCCAGACGCTGTTGAGCAGGTGACCGGCCGTCACCAGGCGACCGGGGTGCTGGAGCATCACGGTGAGGATCTTCCACTCGGTCGGCGTGAGCCGCAGTGGCGCCAGGGAGTCGGCGTCGTCGGTGGGGCGGATGGTGTGGGAGGCGAGGTCGATGGTCCACCCTCCGATGACGGCGGTGACGCTCCCTGTTCCCTCGGCGGTCGGGCGGCGCAGGGCG
The DNA here is from genome assembly GCF_000787835.1 of Streptacidiphilus melanogenes. Taxonomy (GTDB): domain Bacteria; phylum Actinomycetota; class Actinomycetes; order Streptomycetales; family Streptomycetaceae; genus Streptacidiphilus; species Streptacidiphilus melanogenes. Next base: position 92,356 of record NZ_BBPP01000007.1, on the reverse strand, counting down.
GCGCGCAGGCGGGCGAGGAGCTCGTTCATGGCGAACGGCTTGGTGACGTAGTCGTCCGCGCCCGCGTCCAGGGCCGCGACTTTCTCGGCGGCGTCGGCCCGGCCGGAGAGCACGATGATGGGGACGCTGCTCCAGCCGCGGACAGCCTGGATGACCTTGAGGCCGTCCATGTCGGGCAGGCCGAGGTCGAGGATGACCGCGTCGGGTGCGATGCGCGCGGTCTCGCGGATGGCCTCGGCGCCGTCCGCGGCCGTTGTGATCTCGTATTGGCGGGCCTGGAGGTTGATCTTCAGGGCCCGCAGCATCTGGGGCTCGTCGTCGACGACCAGGATCTTGGTCACGTCAGTGATTCTCCGGACGAGGAGGGACGGATGGGGTGAGGCGCGGCCGAGCCGTCGGGCCCGTCCGTCTCCTCGTCGAGGGTGTGGGCGGGCAGGGTGAGCACCATGGTGAGGCCACCGCCGGGGGTGTCCTCGGGGGTGAGGGTGCCGCCCATGGCCTCGGTCAGACCGCGGGACAGGGCCAGGCCCAGTCCGACACCGCTGGTGTTGTCGGTGTCGCCGAGTCGCTGGAAGGGCTGGAAGACCCGGTCCCGGTCGGCCTCGGGCAGCCCGGGGCCGCGGTCGACGACGCGGATCTGCACCGCGTCCGCGAGGGCGCTCACCGAGACGAGGACCGGGGAGCCGGCTGCGTGCCGCAGGGCGTTGGTGACCAGGTTCGCCAGGACCCGCTCCAGCAACGGGGCATCGGCCAGGACGGGTGGTGCCGCATTCATGCCGTGGACTTCGACGTCGTCGGCCGGGGTGGTCAGCGAGCCGACCGCGCTGGCCCACACGTCCTCGACGGCGGTGGGTTGAAGATCCAAGGTGAGCGCGCCGGCTTGGAGGCGGCTCATGTCGAGGAGGTTCTCCACCAGGCGGGAGAGTTTGCCGAGCGATTCCTCGGCGGTCGCGAGCAGGTCGGCCTGGTCCTCGGGGGTGAACTGGACGTCGTCGCTGCGCAGGGAACTGACGGAGGCAAGCGCCACGGCAAGGGGGGTGCGCAGGTCGTGGCTGACGGCGGCCAGGAGCGCGGTGCGCAGGCGGTCGGCGGCCTTGACCGGCTCGATCTCGGCGGCGACCTCGGCCAGTCGGGCACGTTCGAGGGCGACCTGGACGTGGGCGGCGAACGCGGCCAGCACCCTGCGGTCGGAGGCGGGCAGGGGCCGGCCGCACAGGACGAGGGCGGCGTTGTCGCCGACCGGGACGACCTCCTCCCCCGGCTCGGGCTGGGGGATTCCGTCGACGAGTTGGACGCTGTCCATGGTGAAGGTCTCGCGCAGCCGGGCGAGCAGGGCGGGAACAGCCTGATCACCTCGTAGCACGCTGCCCGCGAGCGCCGACAGCGTCTCGGCCTCTGCGGTGGCGCGGGCAGCGCGCCCTGAGAGTTGCCGTGCGGTGTCGACGATCCAGGCGACGACGATCGCGACGATCGCGAACACGAAGAGCGCGAGCACGTTGTTGGGCTCGGCGATGGTGAACTTGTGCAGCGGCGGGATGAAGTAGTAGTTCAGCAGCAGGGACGCCACCAGCGAGGCGACCAGCGCCGAGGTGATGCCACCGAGCAGCGAGATGCCGACGACCAGGGCCAGGAACAGCAGGGCGTCGCTGGTCAGGTTGATGGTGTGGCGGGAGTGCGTGAGCACGAGCGTGAGGAGCGTCGGCAGCACGAGGCCGGCGGCGAGGCCGGTGATCAGGCGTCCGGTCGGGCTCAGTCGCCCCCTCGCCCGGGGGCGTCCACGCCCGGAGCGCTCGTGGGTGACCATGTGGACGTCGATGTCACCGGAGAGCTCGATCGTTGTCTCGCCGATGCCCCGGCCTGCGGACAGGGCCCGGCGCACGGTGCTGCGGCGGCTGGTGCCCAGCACGAGCTGGGTGGCGTTCTCGGCGCGGGCGAAGTCGAGCAGCGCCTGGGGGACGTTGTCGCCGACCACCGAGTGGTAGGTGCCGCCGATGGACTCGACCAGGTGCCGTTGCTCGGCCAGTGCGGCGGGGTCGGCGTCGGCGAGGCCGTCGCTTCGGGCGACGTGCACGGCGAGGAGGGCGCCGCTGCCGGCGCGGTCGGCGATGCGGGCGGCGCGGCGGATCAGTGTCTCGCCCTCGGGGCCGCCGGTCAGGGCGACGACGACGCGTTCGCGGGTCTCCCAGACTTTGCTGATGTCGTGGGCGGCGCGGTACCGCTTGAGGCCCTCGTCCACGCGCCCGGCGAGCCAGAGCAGGGCGAGTTCGCGCAGGGCGGTGAGGTTGCCGACGCGGAAGTAGTTGGACAGCGCCGCGTCGACCTTCTCGGCGGCGTAGACGTTGCCGTGGGCCATCCGGCGGCGCAGGCCCTCGGGGGCCATGTCGACCAGTTCGATCTGGTCGGCGCGGCGGACGACCTCGTCGGGGACGGTCTCGCGCTGCGGGACGCCGGTGATCTTCTGGACGACGTCGTTGAGCGATTCGAGGTGCTGCACGTTGACGGTGGTCAGCACGTCGATGCCGGCGTCGAGGATGTCGTCGATGTCCTGCCAGCGCTTGGCGTGGCGGCCGCCGGGGATGTTGGTGTGGGCGAGCTCGTCCACCACGGCGACTTCCGGGCGCCGTGCGATCACCGCGTCCGTGTCCAGTTCCGTGAACGAGGTACCCCGGTACTCCCGGGAGAGCCGGGGCACGACCTCCAGCCCCGCAAGGATTTGCTCCGTGCGGGGGCGGCCGTGGCACTCAACGTAGGCGACGACTACGTCCGTGCCGCGCTCGGCACGGCGGTGGGCCTCGTCCAGCATCTTGAAGGTCTTGCCGACACCCGGCGCGGAGCCGAGGAAGACCTTGAGCGTGCCCCGGCCGTAGCCGCGTGCGGGCGGCGGGGGTTGGGGGGCTTGCGCTGCCACGACCTGATCTCCATGTCCCCGCCCCGCTCGTGGGGCGGACTGTCGCCGAGGTCCGGCCGCGCACGGTGCGCGGCCGGACCGGGTATGCCTGTCTGGGAGCCAGTCAGCCCAGCTTGGACAGGGCCAGGTTGAGCTGGAGGACGTTGACCCGGGGCTCGCCGAGGAAGCCGAGGGTGCGGTCCTGGGTGTACTGCTTCACCAGCGCCTGGACCTTGTCGACACTCAGGCCGCGCGCCTTGGCGACACGGTTCACCTGGATGGCGGCGTAGGCGGGGCTGATGTCCGGGTCGAGGCCCGACGCGGACGAGGTGATCGCGTCCGCGGGCACCTGGCTCTCCGGGACGCCGTTGAACTTGGCGATGTCGGACTTGAGCTGGGTGTAGGTGGTCACCAGACCGGCGTCGTTGGTGCCCTTGTTGGTGCCGCCCGACGCGGTCGGGTCGTAGCCCAGGGCGCCGGCGGCGGAGGGGCGGGACTGGAAGAACTTCGGGTCGGGCGTCTGGGACTTGCCGTCCTTGGAGACGATCGTGAAGTTCTGCCCGAGCAGCGAGGACCCGACGACCTGACCGGAGGCGTTCTTGACCAGCGAGCCGTTGGCCTGGCTGTGGAACGCGACCTGCGAGACGCCGGTGATCAGCAGCGGGTACGCGAGGCCGCAGATCACCGTGAACAGCAGCAGGATCCGCAGACCCGTCAGGTGGTTGCGCACCGCGGTCGGAAGAGGCTTGGACATCTGAATCACTCTCTTCTTGTCTCAGTGCAGGCCGGGGATGAACTGGACGATCAGGTCGATCGCCTTGATGCCGACGAACGGCAGGATCAGACCGCCGACGCCGTAGATCCCCAGGTTGCGGCGCAGCAGCGACTGCGACGAGGACGGCTTGTACTGCACACCGCGCAGAGCCAGCGGGATCAGGCCGATGATGATCAGGGCGTTGAAGATGATCGCCGAGGTGATCGCCGACATCGGGCTGTGCAGGTGCATGATGTTGAGCTTGCCCAGGCCCGGGTACACGACCGCGAACATCGCGGGGATGATCGCGAAGTACTTCGCAACGTCGTTGGCGATCGAGAACGTGGTCAGCGCGCCTCGGGTGATCAGGAGCTGCTTGCCGATCTCGACGATCTCGATGAGCTTGGTGGGGTTGGAGTCCAGGTCCACCATGTTCCCGGCCTCCTTGGCGGCCGAGGTACCGGTGTTCATCGCCACGCCGACGTCGGCCTGCGCGAGCGCGGGGGCGTCGTTGGTGCCGTCGCCGGTCATGGCGACCAGGCGGCCGCCCTCCTGCTCCTTCTTGATCAGCGCCATCTTGTCCTCGGGAGTGGCCTCCGCGAGGTAGTCGTCGACGCCGGCCTCCTCGGCGATGGCGGCGGCCGTCAGTGGGTTGTCGCCCGTGATCATGACGGTCTTGATGCCCATGGCGCGCATCTCCGCGAAGCGCTCACGGATGCCCGGCTTGACGACGTCCTTGAGGTAGATGACGCCGAGGACGCGCGCCGGGGCGCTGCCCTTCTTCTCCGCCACGACGAGCGGGGTGCCGCCGAGGTTGGAGATCCGCTCGACCGCGACGTCGAGCTCGTTGTCGGTCTCGCCGCCGTTCTCCTTGACCCAGTTGGCCACGGCCGCGGCCGCGCCCTTGCGGGTGGAGTGGACGCCGTCCTTCTCGTCCAGGTCGACACCGGACATGCGGGTCTGGGCGGTGAACTCGATCCAGGTGGCGTGGGTGAGCTCGCCCTGGGCGCGCTCGCGCAGGTCGTACTTCTCCTTCGCGAGGACCACGATGGAGCGGCCCTCCGGGGTCTCGTCCGCGAGCGAGGACAGCTGGGCGGCGTTCGCGAGGTCCGCCTCGGTGACCTGGCCGACCGTCAGGAACTCGGCGGCCTGGCGGTTGCCGAAGGTGATGGTGCCGGTCTTGTCGAGCAGCAGGGTGGAGACGTCGCCCGCGGCTTCGACGGCGCGGCCGGACATCGCCAGCACGTTGCGCTGCACCAGCCGGTCCATGCCGGCGATGCCGATCGCCGAGAGCAGCGCGCCGATCGTGGTCGGGATCAGCGCGACCAGCAGGGAGACCAGGACGATGATCGTCTGCTCGGCGCCCGCGTACTTCGCCATCGGCTGCAGGGTCACGACCGCGAGCAGGAAGACAATCGTGAGGG
>NZ_BBPP01000007.1:79099-86998 GCF_000787835.1 Streptacidiphilus melanogenes | reverse complement strand
CGGACGTGATCTTCACGACCACGCGGTCCGACAGCACCTTGGTGCCGCCGGTCACGGCGGATCGGTCGCCGCCGGACTCGCGGATCACGGGTGCGGACTCGCCGGTGATCGCCGACTCGTCCACGGACGCGACGCCCTCGACGACGTCGCCGTCGCCGGGGATGACCTGGCCGGCCTCCACGATCACGTGGTCGCCGAGCCGGAGCTGGGTCGCGGGGATGTCCTCCTCGCGGACCTGGTCGGCCGGGGTGCCCGGCTTCCAGTCGCCCACCACGCGGCGGGCGGCGGTGTCGGTCTTGGTCTTGCGCAGGGTGTCGGCCTGCGCCTTGCCGCGGCCCTCGGCCACGGCCTCGGCCAGGTTGGCGAACACGGTGGTCAGCCAGAGCCAGACGGTGATGACCCAGGCGAACACCGAGGGCTTCTCGATGGCCGAGATCGTGGTCAGCACTGAGCCGACCTCGACCACGAACATGACGGGGTTCTTGACCATGACCCGGGGGTCGAGCTTCTTGACCGCGTCGGGCAGGGACTTGAGCAGCTGCTTGGGGTCCAGCAGGCCGCCGCCTATCCGGCGCTCGCCGGCCTCGGCGAGGACGGCGTCCGGCTCGGTGGCCGGGTCGTTGAGGACAGGGGTGGACATCAGTGGAGACCTTCCGCGAGCGGACCCAGCGCGAGGGCGGGGAAGTAGGTGAGCCCGACGACGATGAGGATCACGCCGGAGAGCATGCCGACGAACAGCGGGCTGTGAGTCTTGAGGGTGCCGGTCGACTCCGGCGTGTGCTGCTGCCTGGCCAGCGAACCGGCCAGCGCGAGCACGAACACCATCGGCAGGAACCGGCCGAACAGCATCGCCAGGCCCAGTGCCAGCTCCCAGTGGGTGCTGGTCACGCCGATGCCCGCGAAGGCGGACCCGTTGTTGTTCCCGGCTGAGGTGAACGCGTACAGCACCTCGGAGAAGCCGTGCGGGCCCGTGTTCGCCATGCCGCCGCCGTGGCCGGCCTTCAGCGACATCGCAAGTCCCGTGCCCGCGAGGACGATCGCCGGGGTGGTGAGGATGTACAGGGAGGCGAACTTCATCTCCCGCGCACCGAGCTTCTTGCCCAGGTACTCCGGCGTGCGGCCGACCATCAGGCCCGCGACGAACACGGTGACGATCGCGAGGACGAGGATGCCGTACAGGCCCGATCCGGTGCCGCCGGGTGCGATCTCGCCGAACATCATGTTGAGGATGTCCATGCCGCCGCCGAGCGGGGTGAACGAGTCGTGCATCGAGTTCACCGCACCGGTCGAGGTGAGGGTCGTCGAGGCGGAGAAGAGCGCGGAGGCGGGGATGCCGAAGCGCACTTCCTTGCCCTCCATGGCGGCGCCCGCGATCTGGGCGGCGGCGCCGGAGTGCTGGTGCTCGAAGAAGGTGATCAGCGCGGCGGACGCGGCCCAGTACAGGCCCATGACCGAGACGATCGCGTAGCCCTGCTTGTTCGAGCCGACCATCTTGCCGAAGGTGCGGCACAGCGAGAACGAGATCACCAGCAGGAGGTAGATCTCCAGCCAGTCGGTGAACGGGTTCGGGTTCTCGAACGGGTGGGCCGAGTTGGCATTGTAGAAGCCGCCGCCGTTGGTGCCCAGCTCCTTGATGGCTTCCTGCGAGGCCACCGGGCCGCCGGTGATGGTCTGCGTGCCGCCGGTCAGGGTGTGGATGACGTGGTCGGCCTGCAGATTCTGGATCGCGCCGCCCGCGACGAGCACGAGAGCGAAGACGATCGACATGGGCAGCAGCACGCGCAGCACGATGCGGGTCAGGTCGACCCAGAAGTTGCCGAGCTTGTCGGTCTTGCTCCGCACGAAGCCGCGGATCAGCGTGGCGACCACCGCGACGCCGACGGCCGCGGAGACGAAGTTCTGCACAGCCAGGCCGGCCATCTGCACCAGGTGGCCCATCGTCGACTCACCAGAGTACGACTGCCAGTTGGTGTTGGTGACGAACGACGCGGCGGTGTTCCACGCCGTCGCCGGGGTGACGGCAGGGAAGCCCAGCGAGAGCCACAGGTCGTTCTGCAGCCGCTGGAAGGCGTAGAGGAACAGCACTGAGACGAAGGAGAACGCCAGGACGGAGCGCAGGTAGGACGCCCAGGTCTGCTCCGCGTCCCCGTTGACGCCGATCAGCTTGTAGATGCCGCGCTCGACCTTCCAGTGTTTCCTGGTGGTAAGCAGGTGGGCCATGTAGTCGCCCAGCGGCCGGTACGACAGGGCCAGCGCCGCAACCAGGGCAAGGGCTTGCAGCGAGCCCGCGAGAGCAGGGTTCATCAGAACTTCTCCGGGCGGATCAGAGCGGCGACCAGGTACGCGGTCAGGGCTATCGCGACGATCAGCCCGACGATGTTGTCCGCACTCACCAGGCCACCCCCGCGATCAGGACAGAGGTGGAGGCGGCGGTGGAGCGCTGGAAGGCGGTCACAGCTTCTCCACCCCCTTGACGATCAGGGCGAGGACCACGAAGACCGCGACCGTGACCCCGACGAAGAGCACGTCGAGCATGAGGGAGGCACCCCAGGAGTGGTAGGGACGTCTGACCCGCCACGGAAGGCCCGTGTCGGTGCCGCCGTAGCGGCACCGCTAAGGAAACAGGCCCGACAGCCCCGTTAACGACGTCCTTAACGGCACCCATGCGCCCGCATAGCGAACCTTCGCGCTCTCTTAGCGCCCTTTACCGCCCCTCCGCGCCGCCGAGACCGGTCCGTGATCCGGCACGGGCTCCGACGCTCCCCCGGCGCTCGGCGATTCAGGCGCTGTCAGCGGCGGAACTCGGCCAGCCGGGGACGGACCCCGAGCAGGCACAGCAGCAGGGCCAGGCCGATGCTCGCGGCCAGCAAAGGGATCCGCGCGGAGAGCTCGTTGCGGCCGTCTCTGACGCCCTGGTCGAACGCGGTGGTGTTGATCGCGATCACCTTCTGCAGCGCGGTGTCGTGGGCGGTGAACGCGGCGTTGGAGGCGCCGGGAGCGTAGCTGGTGCAGTAGGCGATGGCCTGGTCGAGTTTGCCGCTGTCGGCGAGGGCGCGGATCGTACGGTCGTCGCGCTCGTAGACCTGGTAGGCGGCCAGGGTCTGTTCGGCCGCCGCCCGCTCGCCGGGGAAGGTGATGTTGCGGAACTCCGTGCCGTAGAAGCCGCCGAAGCGCACATCGGAGTGGTTCGCCTGGTAGGCCGTGACGGCGGTGGTGAGGGCCGAGTCGTAGGTGGTGATCGAAGCCCCGGGCAGGGCGAGGATCTGCTGGCTCTTGGCCTCGAAGGCGTCCCGGTACTGCGCGGCGCGGCCGGGGTCCAGCAGGTAGCGGCTCTCGTCCGCGTTCGCGTCGTAGGCCACCGCTCGCGCCCGGGACAACGCCACCACCGAGTCGAACGCGTCGCGGCGCGCGTAGCGCAGATGCTCCCGCTCGTCCGCCCACAAGCTGCCGGCCAGGCCTGTGAACACCACGACCAGCAGCGTCGCCGCCGCGAGGGCCGGGTTGATCACGCGGCGGAACCGAGCAGCCAGCCAGACCTGCAACCCGACCAGAGCAGCCAGTAGGGCGATGCCCATCGCGACGGTCCACCACACGGCCGACCCGAGCAGCGAACGCTCAGCGTCGTACGTGCTGTCGAAGGCGTCGTTGTTCGCCTGCACGAGCCGGTCGGCAGCGGGCAGCAGTGTGGTGCGCATCAAGTCGGTGGCCTGCCGATACTCCGCGACGGCCGCAGCATCGGAGTGGCCGGCCGGGCGGTGGGCGGCATCGTTGAGCGCCAGCGCGCGCCCGTCCAGGTCCTGGTAGCGGCCCATGCCATCGAGCACGTCCGCCAAGGCGCGCTGCACCGCCGCGTTGCCTGCTGCGTCCAGGGTCGCCCGTTGCAGATCCCGGTCCGCCGTGGTGCGGTCCGCCGTGTACGCGGACAGTGCCGCGGAACGCTGGCTCGACAGAGAACTGTCCGAACCGAACATGATCAGGTTCGCGCTCTGCGCGTCCAGGTCGGTCAGCGCCTGATAAAGGCCGGTGGCATCCAGCACCTGCGGAGCCTGCCGGTCACCGACGGTCGACCAGATGGACTGGGCGCCGGCGGCCGTGGACAGGCCGAAGGCTCCCAGCACGGCTGCCAAGAGCAGGCATGCGGCGGTGAGCCACCGCAGCCGGGCTGGTGTTGAACGCGCCCATCTGGGCCGGCGGCGTGGCCACAGCGTCCGGGGCCCGCTTCGGCGACTGGGCTCGTGGGAGCCGCGCCGACCCTGCGGACGGACCCTCGCAGGGTCCTCGGTCGTCGTCTGCGGTGCGAGTTCTTCGCCCACCGTCGCCATCGCCGCGCCCCACTCCTCCCGGCGAGCCCCGGTCCGGTGCCCGCACGCACGCGCCTGCGCCGTGCGGGCGCGCGAGCGGTTCTACCGCCGACTGGAGAATGTGGAGCCACGACGACTTCCCCGCCAGCACAGACTGGAGATCTTGACGGCACATTGATGGGGCCAGGCCTGTTCTTGATGCTGCGTTACCGCGCCAGCGAAGAGGTGGGGGAAACAAGGGTCCCGCGGGGCAGAGGGCCGGATGGCGCATCGGTGCCAGGGCCGGTGCGGCGCCGGCCTTGGCCCAGGGCCGGCTCAGGCCGAAGCGTCGTTGCCGCCGCGGTAGTGCCGGGCTCGGTCGTTGAACTTCTTCACCCACGTGGCGGCCGTGCGTCTGGTGAGCACATCGACCGCGCAGAAATCGTCCATTCCTGGCGCGGTGATCGTGACGTCCGATCCCTCAAGGTGAGCGGTCGCCCCGGCCTGGATCATCGTGTCGATCCTGGGCCCGCTGAGCCTGAGCAGACGCCGCCCGTTGGCGTAGAACGTCGACTGGTACAAAAGGTTCTGCTTGAACCCAGTCATCGATCGGGCTCCTTGGTCGTTCTGTGCCGATTTTGCCTTCCCGGTGCCTCTCGGCCATATCGCGACGCGGCCGGGTTGGGATGATGCGCCCGGAGACCGGATCGCAGCCGGCGGTGCGGACTCGTAGATCATCCTGTCGGCAGCGGCGGACCATGACCGGCCTGCCTCTGCCGCCCAGCGCGGTAAGGACGCCATGCAATCTTTGCACGATGCAATCTGCTTCGACAGTCGGTCTCCCGCCCCGACCGAGGCGGGCGCCCGGCACGTCGCTTCCCCGTCCCGCTTGGCTTGGCTCCGCACCGCGGTCCAAAGCCATGGTTCGGATCGGTTCCCCAGGTTCAGGGCGTGCGGTAGGCGTCGCCGAGAGCTTCGTAGCGGTCGGCGTGCCCCTGCACGCTGGTGATCCTCCCGTCGCCGATTTGGAAGACCTGGTAGAGCGCCGGGCTGCCGGATCGGGCCTGGGCGAGCCCGAGGACGACGGCGTCGGGGTAGGTGAAGCTCTCCTCGATACGGGCCCGGGTGCCGCTGGCATGCAGTTGTGCGTACCAGTTGAGGATGGTGGCGCGCGGGGCGTTCGCTGGTACGGCTTCCGGCGTGGGGGCCCACCGCGTGTGCGGGGCGAGAAGGTCCAGCAGGGCGTGCAGGTCGTCTCCCTCCAGCGCAGCGCGCAGGGCCGCGGTGACCTGAGCCGGTGTCAGTGCGTGGGTCATGCCGTGCTCCTGTCGTCGACGCGGCGGCCCGGCAGGGTGCTTGGCCGTCCGGGGCGTGCGGGGTGGGCCTGGTGATGCGCAGGGGTCGTTCGCGCATCCTTCGGCTGTGGCACTCGGCCTGGCCACCGCTTGCGAGGACGGCCAGACCTGTCAGCAGAACGAGAGGGCCGAGCCCTGCGGGCGCTGCGATCGACGCGCCGGGTGGCTGGCGGCCGTCAGGGGATCGGTAAGGAGTGCGCACCGGGTGGTCTTGGAGCGGGTTCAGTGGTCGCTCACCTGCGGGCGCGGCTCACCGTCCTCGTGCACGGTGCTCCCGAGGTGCGGCGCGTGGTGGAGCGCGTGGAGGATGGCGCGGTGGTCGATCCAGCCGGCCAGGACACCACTCGATTGATCGAGGACGGGAAGCCCTTCTGCGTTCGAGGAGCTGAGCAGGTCCCGCGCGGCGGCGAGGGTGGTGTCGGGCGTGGTGGTGGGGTAGGTGTCGTCGGTGAACTTGCCGACCGGCACGTGCAGCTCGACATCGTCCGCGAGCGCCCGGATGAGGTCGTGGGCGTGGACCGTGCCACGGTAGGTGCCGTCGGCGCCAGTGAGCGGGACGACGCCGTGGTGATGGTGCGCAAGGGCCCTTGGCGCCTGCGCGAGGGGGGTGGTGTCACCGAGCGTAGGGGTTGCGGTCGTCATGGCCTGGGCGACGGTGAGGGCGTCGGCGGGGTCGACGGGCGCGTCGAGGTCGATGCCGCGGCGCATCAACTTGGCGGTGTAGATGTTCTCGTAGCTCAAGCGGCGGCTGACCATGGTGGCGATCACGATCGCGGCCATGAGCGGCAGGATGATGCTGTACTCGCCGGTCAGCTCGAACAGGATGACGACGGCGGTGATGGGAGCGCGCGCGGCACCGGCGAAGACGGCGCCCATGCCGACGATCCCGTACGCCGCCGCCGACCCGGCGATGGACGGCATGAGCTGGTGGGCGCCCTGGCCGAAGGCGGAGCCGAGCATCGCGCCGATGAACAGGCTGGGCGCGAACACGCCGCCGGAGCCGCCGATACCGATGGTCAGGGATGTCGCGATCATCTTGCCGGCGAGCAGAGCGAGCAGGAACAGCAGCGCGTAACCGCCGCCGAGGGCGTGCTCCAGCACGGGGTAGCCGACGCCGTACATCTCGGGCAGGGCCAGCAGGAGCAGACCGAGCAGGAGACCGCCGACGGCGGGGCGGGCCCATTCGGGGCCGCGCCAGACGGCGTCGCAGGCGTCCTCGATCCGATAGAGGACCTTGTTGAAGCCGACGCCGACGAAGCCCGCGAGCAGGCCCAGCAGGGCGAACAGGGCGTACTGGGCGAGGTGCTGGACGTGGAACGCCGGCAGGGTGATGAAGGCGGTGTTGCCCAGGATCGAGCGGCCGATGACGGAGGCGGTGACGGAGGAGAGCACGACCATGCCAAAGGACTCGGCGGCGAAGTCGCGCAGGATCAGCTCCATCGCGAAGAAGACCCCGGCCAGCGGTGCGTTGAAGGTCGCGGCGATGCCACCGGCGGCGCCGCAGGCGACCAGCATCTTGATCCGCGACTCGGACAGCTTCGCGATCTGGCCGAGCGTGGAACCCAGCGCGGAGCCGATCTGCACGATCGGGCCCTCACGGCCGACCGATCCGCCGCCGCCGATGCACAGCGCGGACGCGAGCGCCTTGACACCCGCGACCTGAGGGGCGATCCGCCCGCCGCGGCGGGCGACGGCGTACATGACCTCCGGAACGCCGTGGCCGCGGGCCTCGCGGGCGAAGCGCTGCACCAGCGGCCCGTACAGCAGTCCTGCGACGACCGGGGCGAGGATCACGAAGTACGGGCCGAGGAACGGCACGTGCGGGTTGGCGACGTGCCCGGCCGCGGAGTAATCCGCGTGACCGGACAACAGCTGCGTGAAGGTCTTGATCAGCCAGCGGAACACCACGGCCCCGAGGCCCGAGCCCGCCCCGATCACGAGCGCGAGGACGGCCAGTCCCCCCTTGGACGAGCGGAGGAATGTCGTCGCCCGATCGACCACGGAGGATGGCGGGGCTGCGGCGAGCTGCGGTTTCATACTTTGCATTATGCAATGCTTGCACCATACTAAAAAGAGGGGGTTCGCCCACCGAGACGCAGTGCCCGCCCGCCGAGCCGGATCGCGGACCTGCACCGCCAGGCTCCGGGCCGTCTGTCGCCCGGCCCCTGTGGCGGTGAAAGAGGAGCTCGCCATGACCATTGCCGTTCCCGCCGTTCGGGCGGGGGCGACTAACCCGGCCGGGCCCAGCCGAGCCCCGGACTGGG
>NZ_BBPP01000007.1:26411-79079 GCF_000787835.1 Streptacidiphilus melanogenes | reverse complement strand
GCTCGCCATGACCATTGCCGTTCCCGCCGTTGCGGTCGGCGTCGACTACCCGGCCGGGCCGAGCCGAGCCCTGGACTGGGCAGCCCAGGAGGCATTGGCGCGCAGCGCGCCCCTGCGGCTGGTCACTGGCTGGACGGGGGCCGCGCACCACGATCCCGACCTGCTGCGGGACGGTTTCCTGAAGGCGAGTGCCCGCAAGCTGCTGGAGGAGGCCGCGCAGCTCACCGAGTTGTCACACCCCGGCCTGGCGGTGACCTGCGAGGTGGTGGACGCCGACGCCCGCCAGGCCTTGGAGCGGCCGTGGGACGGCGTGCAGCTTCTTGTCGTCGGCGCTACGCGCGCGCACCGTTTCCCGGAGCGCGTGCTCGGCTCGGCCAGCCTGCACGTGGCCGCGACGGCCGGCTGCCCGGTCGTGGTGGTCCCCGAGGACCCCTACGCGGGCCTCTCGGTGCGCGGGGACGGGCCGGTAGTACTCGGCATCGACGGCCGCGAGCCAGCCCGTGACCTGGTGGCCTTCGCATTCGAGTCGGCCGTGCGCGAGGACGCCCCGCTGGGGGTCGTGCACGCCTGGCACCAGTCGCCGACCGGCGGCTCCGACGGCGCCTTCAGGCTCCCGGACGAGGGCCGCGTCACGGCCGAGCAGGACATGCGCCTGTACCGGATCCTCGCTTCCTGGAAGGCCCGCTACCCAGAGGTGGACCTGCACCCCGAGACCGTCCACTCGGGCGCCATCCGAGCCCTGGTGCGCCTGTCGCGGCAGGCCCGCCTCGTCGTGGTCGGACGGCACGGTCATCCCACCGGTCCGCTGGGCCGGCTCGGCTCGGTCAGCCAGGGCGTCATCCTGAACGCCCGCTGCCCGGTCGCCGTCATCCCCACCCCCTGACCCCACGAACGAGCGCGAAGAAGGTAGAAAGGACGTATGCCCGACGATCGCCGCTCCCCACGCGCCAAGGTCCCCGCTCCCACCATCGAGGAGGAGGACCTGGTGACCGCCGTCCTGACCGCCTCCCGGGTCCTGGTGTCGATCTCCGCACGCTCCCTGGGGACGGTCGCCGAGACGCTGACCCTGCCTCAGTTCCGCATGCTCGTGCTGCTCCACTCCCGCGGCGCGATGAACCTGTCCCGGCTCGCGGAGCAGCTCGCGGTCAACCCGTCCACCGCCATGCGGATGATCGACCGCCTCATCGCCGCCGGCATGATCGTGCGCGAGACCAACGCGCAGGACCGGCGCGAAGTCGCCATCGAGCTGACCGACAAGGGCGCCGACACCGTGATCGAGGCCACCGAGCGCCGTCGCGCCGACATCGCAGCGATCATCGGCCAGATGCCGGCCGAGCAGCGAACCGGCCTGGTCTACGCCCTGCGCGCCTTCACCGAGGCGAGCCAGGAGCCGGACGCGGTCCAGCGCCAGCTCGATCTGCTCGGCTGGTAGGACTGGCGGCGACGGGCCGGAAGTTCACGTTCGCGCGGGCGCCACGGCGGAGGTGGGAGTCGTCGGCGCGCCGCCGGTGTAGTCCCGCCAGTCTCCCGGCGCCTGGCCGGGGGCCAGCGTGCGCAGCTTCGCGAGGACGGCTGGGTCCTGGGCCTCCAGCCAGGCGACGAGCTGGCGGAAGGAGACCAGGCGGACGTCGGGCTTGGCGGCGATGTCGCGTAGGGCTTGTTCGACGGACTTCATGTAGATGCCGCCGTTCCAGGACTCGAAGTGGTTGCCGATGAAGAACGGGGCCCGGTTGGTGGTGTAGGCGCGGTTGAAGCCCGCCATGTAGGACAGGTAGGACTGCTGCTGCCAGTAGGGGCGCTTGGCCGGGTCGCCGTGCGGGGTGCCGCCGGTCTGGTTGGCGAGCATGTTGTAGTCCATCGAGAGCACCTGGAAGCTGTGTCCGGGGAAGGGGATGGACTGCAGGGGGAAGTCCCACAGGCCGAGCTTCTTGCCCGGCCACATCTGCAGGCCGCCCGGGGAGCTGGCGTCGTACTTCCACCCCATTGCAGCCGCGGTCGGCAGCAGTTGGTCCTGGCCGAGCAGGCAGGGCGTGCGGCCGCCGATCAGCTCCTTGCGGTAGTCGAACGGCACCGGGGCGAGATCGGTGTAGCCGGTGTTGGTCTTCCACTTCTCCACGAAGCCGATCGCCTGCTCCAGTTCGCTACGCCACTGCGCGGACGTCCAGGTCCCCACCCCGGTGCTGGGGCTGCAGAAGTGGCCGTTGAAGTGCGTGCCGATCTCGTGGCCCTCCAGCCAGGCCAGGCGCACCTGCTCCAGCGTCGCCCGCACATGGTCGTCGGCGAGGTAGCCGATGTCCGAGGCGCCCGGTCGGTGGCCCGGCGGCAGATAGAGGTCCTTCTTGCCCTCGGGCAGGACGTAGATGCCGGAGAGGAAGAACGACATCGTCGCCTTGACCTCCTGTGCGACGGCGCGGAAGTGCGAGAACAGCTTCTTGCTGTCCTCGCCGGCCCCGTCCCAGGAGAAGACCACGAACTGCGGCGGCCGCCGGCCCGGCTCCAGCCTCTGCGGCACCGGCTGGAACGGCTGGGGACCCGTGTCCGCCATCGAACCGTCACCGATCAACGTCAGCGGTCGGGCGGGCCTCCTGCCTTGAGCGTCGACGCCGGGGGTACCGCGCCGCACCGGAGGGGGCGTCACAGTCGTGCCACCACATCCGGAGACCAGGGCCGAGGCTGCGGCAGCAGCTGCGGCCACCACGCCCCGGCGGGAGAAATGGGCCATGATGCTCCTGACTTCGATACCGGCGTTCGGGCATGACACGCCGTCGGCCGGTCCGCCCGCGCTGCCACACAACGCCATCCTCATGCAAGGTTTGCACGGTGCAATGAATTTGGCAGGGTGAATTCCGCCGACTGGGCATCACCCCAGCTCCCGGCCCCGCATGGTGGCGAACCGCCGAGCGGGCGGCGTGTCGCGACGGCGCCACTTCACGCCGAGGGCGGTCTTCGCATGCGGGGTCGCGATCACCCTGGACGATTCCCGTGCCCGAGCGATGGGGCCAGAGCGTCCCGGGAACAGCGCGGGGCCGCGCAGGTCGGGATGGCCCGCGCGGCCCCGGGCCGCGGGTGGCCGGCCGCCTTTCGGGTGGACGGCCGAACCACGCGCGGCCGCGAGCCGCCGCACCGCCGCAGGCGGCTCACTTGCGCGGCGGCCCGCAGGCCGCCGCCGTCTCATACCAGCGACGATCCAGTCGGCGTCAGCGCCACGAAGGGGATGAAGTCGTGGCCGACCTGATAGAACTCCTCCGCGGTCGCCTGTGCCTCCAGGCCGCACAAGCGCAGCAGCTGCAGCGCGGCGCGCGGGTGGCGCGACGCGTACAGGGCCATCGCCCGCCCCGACTCGTCCGGCGTGAACGGCCGGGCCAGGGCCTCACTGCTGCGGCGGCCGACCCGCACGTGGACGCGGGCGTCGTGGCAGATGTTGCGGTACCACTGTGACGCCTGCCCGAATCCCGAGGCGACGAGGATCGCCCCCGTCTCCGGATCGCGCCCGGCCACCTCCAGCACCGTCTGTCGTGGCAGCCCGCTGCTGCGGCCGGTGTGCGTGAGCAGGCAGAACCGGGACCCGAGCAGCCAGCCCAGGTGCCACCGGTACAGCTTCACCGGTGCCCGGAACAGCGCACGCCGCCACCCCGTCGGCCCCGCCGACGGACGGACCCTGCTGGCCATCCACCCTCCGCACGCATCGTCGAACTCTTGAGACAGTGCAATCTTTGCAGGATGCAATCCAGACTGTAAACCACCAGCTCCACCGGCGGTCATCAGCAGCCCGCACTATCGAGACTATGCAATCTTTGCATGGTGCAATACCTTGGTGTCGTGGCACTGCCGTGCGCAACGCTTCGCGGACGGGCCTGCCGCGCCCGAAGTCCTGAACAGGCCCAGCTGCCGGAAGGAGGAGGAACCCGTGGCTTCCCACCGGCACCACCTCGCCTGGCAGCCGGCGCCGTCCGATGCCGCAAGGGGCGTGTTCGATCGCTGGGCCGCGTTCTACGACCGCAGCCAGCTCCAGGACGTGCTCTACCGTCCGGCGCACGCCGCGGTGGTGCGGCAGGCCCGCCGTGTGGCCCCGCACGCCCGCTGGGTCCTCGACATCGGCTGCGGAACCGGGCTGTTGCTCCGCCAGATCGCCACGGTCTTGCCCCATGCGGGCCTTGTCGGCGTCGATCCCTCCTTCTCCATGGCGGTGTGGACCCGCGAAGCACTGCCGACGCCGCGCGGATCTGCGGCGCCCGCCTTCGTCGCGGTGAGCTGTGCGGAGCAACTGCCCTTCCACAACGGGGCCTTCGACCTCGTCCTCAGCACGCTGTCGGCCCACCACTGGAGCGACCCTGCGCGCGCGGCGACCGAGATCGCACGCGTCGCGGCGCCTGGCGCGGTGCTGCTGATCGCCGAGGCCCGATGGCAGCGGCGATCAGCAGACAAAGATCCATTGCTGGGGGCGCTCGGCCATTGCGGGCTGCGCGTCGGCAGCGTCGAACCGCTGCCTGCGGCCTCCCTGCTCGCCGATGTCGAGCTGATCACGGCTACCGCATGAGCCGCCCCGAGAACCAGCCCGGTCGGGGACCTTCGGCCCCTGCCGACCCCTCTGGCGCGCCTGCGATACTCCGGGCGATGGACGGCTTGGGCATACGGCTCGTGCGCGCGGCGGTGTTCGCCGCGCTGTCCGTCCTGCTGTCCACCAGCGCCCGTTTGGTGGTGACAGGACAGCCGGTGCCGCTGGACATCGCGGGTCTGGCCTTTGGTTTCAGCCTCGGCGTCGCTTTGATCCTTTTCGCTGCGGAGCGCCGGTACTGGGCGATCGTGGCCGTGATGGTCCCGCTCCAGGTGGCGCTCAACGCGTTGTTCAACGTGGGCCAGAACAGTTGCCCGACCGGCTCCGGCGGGGCGGGTGCCGTGTCGGGGTGGAGCGTGCTGGCCTGTGGCGGGGGCTCGATCCGCCCCGGGCTGTTGGGGCTGACCGAGCGGGCGCCGCATGCGCTGGTCTCGCTGACGGGCGGCGCGGCGCTGCTGCTCCTCGCCGTGCACCTCGCGCTGGCGCTCGTCGCGGCCTGGTGGCTGCGGCGCGGCGAGGCGGCCTTGTTCGCGGTGCTGCGCATCGCCGCCGTGGTCTCGTGGCCGGGTGTGAGCGTGCTGCTGGTGTGGCTTATGACCCCGGTCGCGCTCCCGGTCGCGCCTTCGTGGGCACCGCCCGCGGCGCCCGAGCCGCTTCGCGGCCCACAGGATGCGCTGCTGGACGCCGTTTCGCGCCGCGGCCCTCCGGTTCTCGCCGGGGCCCGCTGACCGGCAGCACCCTCCTTCTTCCTGATCACGCCTGGCTGCGGGGTACTCCCGTGCGCCGCAAGGCGTGCAGGCATGCCGTTCGCGGGCTCTTCTCCTCACCTTCCTGCCTCTTTTCACCTCCGTGAGGACAGCCTTGAGCAAGAACACCATCCCGGGCGCCGCTAACAGCGCCGGCACGTCCGCCCGGCCCACGAAGCGGGAAGCCCGCGCCTCGGCGCGTGAGCGGCTCGCCCAGCAGCGCGCCCGCCAGAAGCAGATCCAGGCGCGACGCCGCACAGCGAAGATCGGCGCGGCCGTCGCCGCGGTCCTCGCCGTCACGGCGGGCATAGCCGTGGCGATCGGCACCGCGAGCACGAGCACCCCGGGCGCGGCGAGCGGACCGCTGGTCGTCCCGGCGAACGCGAGCGGCACCAACGGCACGGTCATCGTGTACGGGAACCCGAACGCCAAGCACACCCTGGACGTGTGGGAGGACTTCCGCTGCCCGATCTGCGACAAGCTGGAGAAGGCCGACGGCCCCACCATCCAGCAGCTCGCCGACAGCGGCACCTACAAGATCCAGTACCACCTGGCGACCTTCCTTGACCGGAACCTGGGCGGCACCGGCTCCATGGACGCCCTGCAGGTCGCCGGCGCCGCGCTGGCAGACGGCGGCACGGCCAAGTTCAAGGCGTTCCACGACGTCCTGTACGCCAACCAGCCCTCCGAGCAGACCGACGGCTTCGGCAACCTGAACACCCTGCTCGACCTGGCGAAGAAGGTGCCCGGCCTGGTCACCCCGAAGTTCACCAAGGACGTGCAGGACCGCGTCTACGCCCCCTGGGCGGGCAAGGTCTCCGACGCCTTCAACGCCAGCGGCATCCAGGGCACCCCGACACTCAAACTCGACGGCACGCAGCTGAACGTCTTCGACGCGCAGGGCAACGCCATCACGCCCACCCAGTACGCCGCCCTGGTCCAGCAGACCGTCGCAGGAAAGTGAGCCGCGCCCTCATGGACGGAACCAATCCCTCGACGACCACCGACCTCGCAGCCAAGGCCCGCGCCGCCGGGGCGCCCTCGGCCGAGCCGGACTCCCGTGTGGGAGCGGGCCGGGGCTACGCCTGGCTGCTCGTGATCGCCGGCGCGATCGCCTTGGGCGCCGCGATCCAGCTCACCCTGGACAAGATCAAGATCCTGGAGAACCCGAACTACGTCCCGAGCTGCAACATCAACCCCGTCATCAGCTGCGGCTCGGTCATGCACAGTTGGCAGGCTTCCGCGTTCGGCTTCCCGAACCCGCTCATCGGACTCGCTGCCTTCGCCGTCGTCGTCACGGTCGGCGTGATCACCCTGACCGGAGCGCGCCTCCCGCGCTGGTTCTGGCTCGGCCTGAACACCGGCACCCTGTTCGGGGTCGGAATGATCTCCTGGCTGATCGACCAGACCCTGTACCGCATAGGCGCGGTCTGCCCCTGGTGCATGGTCGTGTGGGCCACCACGATCCTGCTGTTCTGGTACACCACCGTGCACAACCTGCGCACGCGCGCCATCCCGCTCCCCGAACACGCGCGGGACCGCCTGGAAGCGGTGGCGGGCTGGTACTGGCTCGTCCCCTTCGCCTGCTACCTGACCATCGCGCTCCTGGTCCTCAACCGCTTCTGGTACTACTGGAGCACCCTGCTCTGACTGGCCGTCATGTCGGTGCGGGCCAACGAGGGCCCGCACCGACATGCCCTCTCCCTCGCCATCTGCCCCGACGCAAGACACGCCATCCGGGCCACGACTGCGCAGGCCGGAGCATGCGCCGGAACCAACCCGCGCCAGGCAGCGCGATGTGGCACCGCCGGATCCTTGATCGCGACGGCAGCCAGAACAACGGACGGCTCCTCAACGCCCGCGGGGCCGACCCGAGCACCGCCCCGTGAGCCCGGCATCCGGTTTCTCGTTCCCTGGCAGCCGCCCAAGAGGAACGCGCCGGACGGGCCCGGAGAGCCGACCACCCACCCCGCTCCCCCTCAAGAGGAAATCCGCACCTTGACCGCCCTCACTCCCACCATCCCGACGCCCTCGATGCTCGCTATGAACGCCATGCCGGGCATGCCAGGCATGGGCCACGGCACGCATCCCGCCATGAGCGGCCCCATGTGGACGCCCATCGACCCGCCCAGCCTGGCCCGACTACTTGACTGGCACCCCCAGCCACTGCCCGTCGAACCGCTCGCCTGCCTGCTCGTCCTCGCACTGTACTGGGGCGCCGTGTGGCGGCTGCACCGCCGCGGCGACGGCTGGCCCTGGCATCGCGTGGTCGCGTTCACCACCGGCGTCGCCACCGTTGCCCTGGTCACCTGCACCGGCATCGGCGGCTACGGCATGGAGCTGCTCAGCGTCCACATGGTCCAGCACATGGTGCTGTCCATGCTCTCGCCGATCCTGCTGCTGCTCGGCGCCCCGATCACCCTGGCCCTCCGCGCCCTGCCCACCGCCGCCCGCGGCAGGACCGGACCGCGGGAACTGCTCACCTGGCTGCTCCACAGCCGCTTCACCCGCATCGTCTCCTCGCCGTTCTACACACTCCCGCTGTTCATCGCGAGCCTTTACGCGCTCTACTTCACCCCCCTGTTCGACCTCGCCATGGGCTCCTGGCTCGGCCACGAATGGATGCTCGCGCACTTCCTCGGCGTCGGCCTGCTCTTCTTCTGGCCCATCATGGGCGTCGACCCCGCCCCGCGCCGCCCCTCCCACGTCCTGCGGATGCTGGAGCTCTTCATCGGCATGCCTTTCCACGCCTTCTTCGGCATCGCCGTGATGATGTCCCACGGCCTCATCGTCCGCTACTTCGCCGACCCGCCCGCCAACTGGCACCTGACCGCGCTCGGCGACCAGAGCACGGCGGGCAGCATCGCTTGGGGCTTCAGCGAGATCCCCACCGTGCTCGTGCTCCTCGCCCTGCTCGCGCAGTGGTCCGCCTCCGACCGGCGCACCGCGGCCCGCAAAGACCGCCAGGCCGACCGGGACAACGACGCCGAACTCACCGCCTACAACGCCTACCTCGCGCGCCTCGCCCACCGGGGCGGCGGTTGAAATCCACCATCGACCGAAACCTTTGCCCAGTGCAATAATGGTGGAAGGGGTGGAGAAAGGCGTGACGGTGATGAACATCAAAACCGGCTCTGACCTGGTGGAATTCATCTGCCCAAGCTGCTCCGCCCGCTGGTTCCGCGAGTATGGGGTGAGGTACTGCGAGGAACCCGACGGGGACACCCGCGACTACTACTGGTGGAACGACCTGCCAGCCCTGCCACCGTTCAGCGCCGAAGGCGCGGTCGAGTGCCCACAATGCGGCACGCGGACCGCGGGCCGGCTCGCCCGCAGGCGCTTTGCCGAGTCCCCGTCGGCTCCGCCGCCCGGCGCGGCAACCCCGTCGGCGGCCACAGCCTGAGCCGCGGCCCGGGTGCCGGGGTTCCCGCGGCGGGCGGAAGGCCCACTCCCATCCCAGGCATCCACCGGGGGTACGACGTGAGGCGGCACGCGGTGCAGCGCACCACGGGCCGCCGAACGCGCCGCCGTCAATTCGTGGACCTGCGAGCGAATCCCGCTCGCACCTCTCTGCCCGTCGAGCCCGGCAATGCTGACCTCACCGATCGGCCGCGGCCTCTCGGCTGCTGCTCAGACTCCGTCAAGACCACGCCGAGACGGGCGGACGTACACGGCCCAGGTCACCGCGGCGCACAGGGCGTAGAAGGCGATGAAGGCCAGGTAGGCAGCGTCGCCATTGCCCAGGGTCAGGAACGACTGGCGGAACGCGATCTGCACCAGCACGCCGCCGAACGCGCCGACGGCTCCGGCGAGGCCGACCAGGGCGCTGGAGAGCCTGCGGGCCTGGAAGGCCTCCTGCTCCAGATCCGCGCCCGCCGCGATCCGTACGGCACTGCGGGCGTGGAAGATCGCCGGGATCATCTTGTACACCGACCCGTTCCCCACACCCGTCAGCGCGAACAGAACGGTGAACGCGGCCACGTACAGAGCCACCGAACCCGAGTGCGAGGCCGCCAGCACGACGCCGGACGTCAGCGTCATGGCGACGAAGTTCCACAGGCTCACCGTCGAGCCGCGGAAGCGGTCGGCCAGCATGCCGCCGAGCGGGCGGATCAGCGAGCCCACGAAGGCGCCCAACCACACCACGTAGACCGGGTGCGCGACATGGGAGGCCGCCAGCACCTGGCCGAACGCGAACCCGAACCCGATGAACGACCCGAAGGTACCGATGTAGAGGAAGGAGATGATCCAGGTGTGCCGGTAGCGGGCGACCTCGCGCAGCGCGCCGGAGTCGTTGGTCGCCTCGGTGAGGTTGTCCATGCGGGTCCAGGCCGTCGCCGCGACCACGACGACCAGCGGGATGTAGATGGCCAGCAGCACGCGCGGATCGGTCGCCGCGCCGAAGGCCGCGATGATCACCGCGCCCACGATCTGCACGGTGGCGACGCCGATGTTGCCGCCTCCCGCGTTCAACCCCAGGGCGCGCCCCTTGAGTCGCTGCGGGTAGAAGTTGTTGATGTTGGCCATCGAGGAGGCGAAGTTGCCGCCGCCGACGCCCGCGAGCCCGGTGACCACGAGCAGGGTGCTCAGCGACACCCCGGGCTTCAGCACGACCAGCGCCAGCACGGAGGGGATCAGCAGGAGCAGCGCCGAGATCACAGTCCAGTTGCGGCCCCCGAACTTCGCGATTGCGAAGGTGTAGGGCACGCGCACCAGCGAGCCCAGCGCCGCCGGCGTGGTGGTGAGCAGGAACTTGTCGCTGACGCTGAATCCGTACTTGGTTGCGGGCATGAAGAGCACCAGGACCGACCAGATGGTCCACACCGAGAATCCGATGTGCTCGGACAGGATCGAGAAGACCAGGTTGCGGCGCGCGGTCCGGGCGCCGACGGTCTCCCAGAACTGCTCGTCCTCCGGCTGCCACCGGTCGATCCACCGGTGCGGCCGACGCTGCAGAAGCTCGTCCTCGGATGCCTGTAGCGCCGCCGGTCCCGGCGTGGCCGCGGTGATCTCTGTCGCCATGGGGGTCCTCCCTCCACCCGGCAGCCCGACGCCGACCGGTGACCGCAAGCTAGGGAGGACGTGTTACCCCGGACGACGAAGTCGCGGCCCGTTCCTGTAACCAGCTCCTGACGCCACGAACAGAGCTCTGTGAAGGTGACGATTGCCCATGGACCAACGCGACCCGTCGGCACGCGGACGGGCCAAGGAGAGCTCCGGGCCGGCGATCTGGCTATTGTCGCCCGGCAGCACGTACACCTCGTCGTTGTCGCGCCCGTTCCGGCGCGGACACCACCTGGGAGGGGCGCCTGAATCCGACCGGGCGCCCGATCACCGGCCTGGTCGCCGGGTTCGTGCTGACGACCCTCGTCACGCTGGTGCTGTCGCACTCCCGGCACGCCATCAACCTGGCCGGCGGCACCTGACGTTGCCCAGTGCAGGGGAAGGGCATGCTGCACCTCCCTTGTGTCCAGCCCAGCCGGGCTCCGGCGCGGCCGCAGGGACGCCTCAGTAGTGCGGACGAGTTGCCGTGTACGGGCGAACCGTCGTCGGCGTTCGCGGAAGGCGTCGCCGCGCGACACATCCCACATGACCGCTGTCGAGATCGGAAGGGCTCCAACCTGGCCGAGACCGCCCGAGCCGAGCAGCTGACCTGCGATGACCGCCGCTGGGGCCGCCTACCCCATGGCTTGCACCACAGTGATCAAGCACGCTATGAAGGGATCAACAGGCTGTTAAGCGACCATACTTGAGCATGCGGAGATTCCCGCACTCGCCTGATTCGGGGAGACAGGGTTCGATGAGCAGTGTCCACAAGGAACTCACGAAGGTCGAAGTAAAGCTCCGTTGGGACCCTGCACCCTGGGGTGAGCCTCCCCACCATCTGGACATCATCGCCGCGACCTACTCGGTGACTGCCTCCCACGGTCGGCCGGTGTACGTCGCTCACTACGACAGTCGGTCGCCAGACGGCACCATCAACATGAACCGGCACAGCAAGACCGGCCAGGGGCTCGGCTTCGACGAGGTGATGGTCCTGGAGCTCGACCGCCTGGCCCCCTCCTACGCGCGAGTGGTCGTGGGAGTGGCCATCCATCAAGCTGACGGCCCTCTCGTCTTCCGTGACATCCCCAATACCGGCGTGGTGATCGCTGAGAAGTCCAGGGAGTTGCTGACGGACGATTTCACGACAGTCGCTGGATCCACCGCCGCGACAGTGGCGGAGTTCACCCGGGATGATTCCGGCGGGTGGGAGCTGCACGAGATGATCCGGGGGTTCGACAGCAATCCCGTGGCATTCGCGGCGGAGATGGGCGGTATCGGGCAGCCCTGACCCCCGACCACCAGCCCGTGCTTGCTCCCGGCACGTTCCGCGCCATGTGCCCGGAGAACGCGCCAGAGCTCGAATGGCTATCGGTGGCCTCCACGCACTCCAAGACTGTGCCGGGGAGTGATCCATGCCATCTGGTGTCTTCCAGCCCATGATCACTGCATCCCTCGATACCATCCACGCCGAACTCGGGTCCGGCCAATCAGCCCGTCACGCCTCTCGCCAGGCCCGTGCTTCCGCTGCCATCGTTGCGCGAGCCGCCTTGACTCGGCGGTCACCCAGGCCACCCATCTTCGCCAAGTTGAGGGGTGGCCGTAGCGCATTGAGCACGGCAGTCTCAACCTCATCGAGGGCCATACCCCCAGGCCTTACCCACACCGCGAGCCGCAACCTCGCGTGCATCCAATCCGTCAGCCGCTCGTCGCCGCTGTTCTCCAGGGAATAGTTGGCGCTGCCGTCAGGCAGAGCAAGGTTGCGGGGTACTGCTCGTAGTTCGAGCGGCTCCCGCAGGAGCGCCGCGAGCGTCCGACGAAGGGTAGAGGAGCCCGTCTTGCCCGTTGCAAAGTGCGTGTGCAGGTCGCGTCCTACCAAGCTGCGCTCTGCCTTACCCACGTAGAGGGGATGGCCAACCGTTCCTGCTGCGAGTTCCCCGACCGCCAGCAGGTCACCATAGACCGCATAGAGGCCTGCCTCGTTCGGCACCACCTCAAGGGCTTCCTTCGCTGTGTGACGTGGGCCGTCGGCCAAGGCAGCGAGAGCGGCACACACCACGGCCTTGTCCATGGTGAGGAGCCTAGACGAGTAGATCCGAAGTTACGCCCTGGGAAAGGGTCGAGGGTGTCCAAGATCAGTTTGTGACGACCGACCTGAACACCCTCTTGATCGCACTCTACGTGAAGATCCACGACGAGATCGGGGGACGCGATGGATGGGCTGCCCGCCCCTGCTCAGCGAGTCCGGACTCGTCTGCCTCGCGGTCGCGCAGGCACTCCTCGGCCACCACTCCGAGGCCCGCTGGCTAAAGTCCGGGAGTTCCGGGCCGGCATCCCCGAAGCCCTGATCTTGGTCAGCAGTGTGTGCTGGGATGCTTCGGGTCATCCACGGCGTGAGGAGCCGGGCGGCTGGTCCCGTTGTGCGCCCGAGTTCATCTGTTGGCTGTTCACGGGGAGCCGAGACAAGTCTGGGCCGGAGCTGTGCGAGCGCCGCTGAAATTCCCGTTACCCTTCGTTCGTGACTCTCGACCTGCGCAGGACGTTCACACGTCAAGAGACTTGGCGTACATGGCAGTTGCAGGGATACGTCTGCAATATCTGTCGGCGCGCGATTCCGTTCGACCTGATGCAGGGCGACCACATCATTCCGTGGAGCCGGGGCGGGCGCACGAGCGTTGAGAACCTTCAGGCGATCTGTGGGTCATGCAATCTACGGAAGGGCAGCACGCCGCAGCAGGTCACCAGCGCACGCTTCGCCATTGACCGGATCCATCCGACGATCGCGGGGTTGCGGCCTTGGCAGGCGGAGGCCATGCCGATCGTGATGTCCCACCTGGGGCACGAGCCGGTCCTGGTCGAAGCGTGTCCCGGTGCGGGTAAGACGCGGTTCGGCCTGGAGGTGGCCTACCAGTTGGTGGCCCGCGGCGAGGTGTCACGCGTCTTGGTGGTCGTCCCGTCGCTGGCGATTGCGGACGGCTGGTCGCGGTCCGCGTCGTCGGCGACGCCGAGTTCGCCGACCCTGCCTCTGCGAACCCAGCGCGAGTGGCGGCCCGTGGATCCCATTGGAGACGACTGGCTGGGCGCAATCATCACCTACCAGTCGCTGTTCGCAGTGACGGAGATGTTCCTGGCCCATGCGACCGATCCCGGCCACCGCACGCTCGTCATCTTCGACGAGGTCCACCACGCCGGAGCCAACGCAGCCTGGGGCATATCCGCGCAGGAGGCCTTCGCTGCCGGCGCGTGGGGAATCCTGTCGCTCTCGGGAACGCCCTTTCGGACCGGCCGTGACCCCATCGCCTTCGTCCCCTCCGAGCACGGGAACGCCCGCCCGCACTACCGCTACTCCTACGACCGGGCCATCACCGACAGCGCCTGCCGACCGGTCCAGTTCGTTGAAGCCCGCGGCGAGACGACATTCCGGACCGCCGACAACGAGGTCCACTCGGTCACGTTCGACGACACCGAGGTCCCCCAGACCCGAGAGCGGGGGCGGCTGCGCGCAGCGATCGAGTGGATCGGCGAGGGATCCATCGCTGAACAGATGCTGCAGGATGCGAACCAGTACCTTCTCGGCCTGCGCGCCCGCGGTGACACGGACGCGGCCGGACTGGTCGTTTGCATCGACTGCGACCACGCTGCCCGCGTCGCCGACCACATGGCCTCCCGCGTCTTGGGGTTCCGGCCGGTCGTCGCCTGCTCCAGGCTCTTCGACGAGAACGACCCCGACCCGGCGAACGCGATCCGGCTCTTTCGCGCCGCGCACGATCCGTGGATCGTGGCGGTGAACATGGTCTCCGAAGGCGTGGACATCCCCCGGCTGCGCGCCGTCATCTACCTGACCAACCGCCTGACCCTGCTCTCGTTCCGCCAGATCGTCGGCCGCGTGGTCCGCACCGACCCCGCCAACGTCGACGACCACGGACGCGTCTACATCCCGGCGGACCCCAGCCTGCTCGACATGGCCCGGCGCATCACCGAGAACGCAGACCTGCTTCCACCTCCGATGGTCATCATCACCGACGGCGAACGCGCCCTGCGGATCGGCGGCGAGGACGGGAGCGGGGAAGCGAGGGGCTCCTTCGAAACACTCGGTACCGTCGGCAAGCAGGGCGGCGCGTTCGACACCCAGGGCCGTGAAGCGCACGCCGTCCTGATCGCCTGTGCCCGCCTCTTCATCGAACGCGAGGGCTTGACGGGCACTGACCCTGAATCCCTGGCACTGGCGGCGGGCGACGCACCGGAGTTGCTCGAAGCTCTCCTCTCGCTTCGCGAGGAGGGCTGATGAACGATCACCAGGCGTCGGCCGTAATCACCCCGACGATCATCTTGGTCGGCGGCCCGATGACCGTCGACGACGGATCCTCTCTGGACTCCCGCCAGCCCGTGACCGGGGATCCCGCCTCCCACGTGACCCACTCCAGTCTCGCGACCTCCCAACTGTGGTGGCTCACGGCGTCCTCGCTAGTCGGTCGCCTCCTCGACTCCGCCGGGGACAACGCCTTCGCCCTTCTGCTCGGCAACCGCACTGTGGTTGAGCTCCAACCCGATGACACGCTGCGCAGGACGGGGCTTCGTTCGGTGCTGCAAGGCGGCTCATCCGAACTGGAGCTGATCCGCACCTCCATGGATGAGGCTCTACCGGACGGGTACACCTTCGCCCACAGGCTCCAGAACTGGAACAACGAGGTCATGGGCACTATCGGCTTCAAGCCCGGTGACCCGGGCAGCCGATGGCGCTTCCTGAAGGGCAACGAGTTCTACCTCTCCGCAGCGGGGAAGGTCATCGGTGCCTCGGTCGTCATCGACACGAGCGAGACCGTCACCGGCAGCGACCGCCTCTCCTCCGCCGTGTTCACGGCCTTCGAGGAGCGACGCCTCTACTCCCCAGACACCGTCCTCGTGATGCCGCACACCCACCACACGGAATCCCTGCTCCGCGGCTATCTGGCATGGCTGCGCGCCGGCCGCCCTGACACCACGGAAATGCCCACACCTGCACTGCCCTGGGATCCCGCCGCACCTCCTGACCCGATCCGCTACACGTGTCCAGTACCGATCGAGGCACGGTTCGGCGTCACCGGTCTCATCCGGGACGGCCAATGGAGCGACCCGTCCGACCTGGAAGCCGCCCGCTCCCTTCTCCAGGCACGCTACGACCTCAAGATCGGCATCTGGGATCTCGTCGGGAATCCAACCCTTCGACGGGCACTCCTCGCATCGACGCCTCACGAACCGGGCCCGACGCATTCGGCGCCCGTCCCCGCTGGCTCGGCACAACGCGCGCAGAAGCGCGTCGCCGCGAAGATGTCGCAGAAGGCTGACCAGGAACTCGCCCTTCGCAGAATCGCCGATCAACTTGAGCCCTTGGAGGCTCTGGGTTGGAAGCCCAACGAGCACACGGGCAGCACCATGGTCCTGCCCCTGACCGCCGAGTACCGCCTCTGGCCGGACAGTGACCCCTTCCCGCTCGTGCGACTGGAGTTCGAGATCGTCAAACGCCAGTCAACGGTGCGTGCCTTCACTTCCATGTACAACCAGGTTGACGTCACCGACTACGTCACGGCCCGGCGCGTGACCTTTGAGGAGATCGCCTCACCGGACGGCTGCCAGTTGGAAAGGGATGTACGACCGGTCCTCTGGCGTGCACCTGGAGGGTGGGCAGACGACGGGGACTGGCAGCAACGGGCCAGCTCCCTCGTAACCAGGACGATTCTCTGGCGCAACGCCCTTCAAGATCTCTGCAGCCAGTGTGAGCAGGTCCTCGCGAAGCGGCGCGGCACGATGTTCGGCGGGTCGCCTGCGTGACCGAGGCCGCCCTTCGGCCGACAGCCATATGCCCTCACCCGGATGGGACTCCGCGCAACGTGGTTGCCAGGCCTTCGAGTTGGGCCGCACGGCCAGACTCGATCGGTGTAGGTGAGTGACGATGCGCCGAACCCCGTGCCGGTCCCGTCGGCACCGAAGTTCGCGCGGGCTCGCGCCTCCAAGGGGCCAGTACCGTCGCGGCGGCAGCGGGACCGATCTGCTCGGTCTCGCCGGTGCCGAGACGTCGGTGGTCGGGGTCGACGCACCCGTGGAATCACAGCGGTGCGCACGTGGTGATCCCGAACAGGCCGAAGTGGAACTTCCTTGATTCCCTACACTTTGGACGTGGCGCTGAACTACAGCAGTGGCAGCAGCGATGGACTGCCTGACGAAGCAAAGCCTGACTCCGAGCTGGCGACGCTCATCCCGACGCCCACCGAGTGGGTCACCGTCTTGGGTGCAGCCCTCGCCGAGGGGCTCGACTGGGGAATCGCCAGCTATCTGATTCCCCCCGCAGCGAGGCAGCGCGCACTTGCGGACTACTCCGGCGTATTCGGTGCAGGCGGCAGTGCCGGAATCAGCATCACCTATCCCGAGCAGCGGGCAATCTTCGAAGAAGGACTGGAAGACTCCGACAGCCGGGCGGAGTTCTTCGTTCAGCGTCGCCATCACCACGGCCGGGCGGAGCCCACGACGGAATTCCGACCGTCGTTCCTGTGGTACTTCGACGCGATCCCCCGCAGCGACGGGTCCTGGTACTACCTCGACGATGCTGGCCGGGATCACGAGCTCGTACGAGTACGCCGGACTGCCGGAGAGCTGCGGATCGACATCGCGTCTCTTCCCCTGCGCCGCTACCTTGCCGCCCGGCAGCGGCTGCTCGTGGTGCAGCTGAACCGCATCACCCGGCTCGACCGGGTCCCCTCCCCTAAGATCGAGGCCACCGAGCACACCGACTTGCGACACTTCTCCTTCCACAGCGGAGACATCCACTCAGCCGACCGGCCCGGCTTCGTCAGACTTCTCGGCAAGCAAGTCGTCCTCCCCCTGGACGCGGCGCCCGAGACCCTCACGCGCCCGCATCCGTCAGTGCAACGGTTCCCTGAGTTCACGATCGGAGTCGACCCGGGCTCCGGTCAGCCGATCACGTCGACCTGCGACCCCGACCAGCTGAGCGACTATTTCACTGATCGCGGAACCCCGCACTACCTGACTCGGGTGTACTTCCGACGCACCGTCCTGAACCGCTACACCTCCCAGCCGTCCCGGTACCGCATCAGCGACGATCGGCTCTCCTGCCTCGGGTTCTGGAGCATCGCGATCGGCACCAACCCTGAAGGGATGGTCGAGGTGTATCTCGGAGACCTCGGCCGTGACCTGCCGACGGAAGAGCGTGACCACTGGGTCAGCTTCAACGCCCCGCCCGGCGGAGGACGCGACGATGTCCGGTACCGCCGCGACATTCTCGGCGAGTGGTTCGACGGCCCACCCGACCCGCTGCGTGAACTCTTCGCCGCCCGAGAGCGCTTCAGTACATCCATGACCAGCCTGCTGGGCAAACCCGTCTATAACTCCTGGAACCCCGAGGACCAGATCGCCTTCGAGGGCCTGCACGTGCCCACCACCAGCGAACAAGGTGAGGCCGACAACCTCATCCTGCGCCTTACGAAGGGCGTGGTCGACTACCTCGATGTCAAGGCCCTGCGGCAACTACCCGGCGTGTCGGATCCCAAGGCTGCGAGCATCAACTGCCTGGACGCCTGGGTGACCGCCAGCAGCTCGGACAACGAGAACCTCATCGGACCGCTGCGGCTCCTCCAAGGACTGCGGTCAACCGGATCGGCTCACGCGCGTGGCAAGAACTGGAACGCCACCCTGGTCCGTGCCGGCCTCGAAAACCTCCGGCCGGACCAGCAGTTCATCCAGATTCTCGACCTCACCGCGGCTGCCCTAAACGGGCTGGCGGAACTTGCCGAGAGCCAGGGACAGCCCGAAGGAAACAGCTCGCCCGGTTCCACGTAAGGAACCGAATGGACGCATGGTCACCACAACGTGAGTGGGAGACCTTCACGTTCGACGGTCAGGATTCGCGCGTCGATGAGCGCCGGGCTCTCCCCGAGCGAGAGACCGGTCCTCACCACTTGGGCGATGGCGCGAGTTCGGCCAACTGGGCCGCGCACGTCCGCCAGTGGCCCGGACGGGTCGCGGTGGCGGCGTGCCCACTCGGCTCGGTTCTCGGCGGCGGTGCCGAGGCGTAGGTGGTGCGGGTTGACGCAGCCGTGGGAGTCGCAGCGGTGGCACACGACCGGGTCCTCCGATTCCGACCAGCCCAGTCGCGGTATGACGCCATGGATCAGTTGGTAGGCGAAGAGGTGCGCCGGGACGGTTCCACGCCGGGACACTCCCGGGAGACTCGCCGCTCTGAAGCTTCCGTGTCCGGTGTCGCTGACCGCGCCGAGCCACGGCCAGCAGCGGCTGTCCCGACGGACGTAGCGCTTGGCCTCAAAGCGTGCGACCACGATGGGACTGTCGAGCCAGGACCGCCAGAGCTCCGCAGGCAGCCGGACAGCGGCTGGCTGCCCCAGCAACGAGAGTTGGACAGCGCCAACTGCCCCGGGGCCGGGGTCCCTGGGGCAGAGCAGAGACAACTGCTCAGCCCTCGTGCCGACCGGGGGCGACGTTGGCAGTGCGGGCTTGTTCGACATGACCTTGCTCCGAGTAGATGCAGGCTGGTGAACGAAGGTCGCCGTGGTCCGCAGATTGGCGGACCACGGCAACGTGAGCTCAGCCCTCGGCGGTGAGCGAGTCCAGGATCTGGGTGAGCCGGTTGGTGATCTGCACGTGGAGGTGGTCGAACTCGGCCTCCTCGTCCGGTCCGTTCGGCACGAGACACGGCGAGCTTGCAAGCCGCTCGATGGCCTGGATGTGGCTGACGATGTCCCGGTAGAGCCCGACCGCAGTCCTGGCCATCCCCGAGCTCAGCACCCCTCCTTGCGCTTCACCGAGCTCTGCGGTCCACATGCCGACATCCATCGCCACCGGGCTCCCCGTCTCCGCCCTGACTGGAACGGTCGCGATCCCGTCCACGGTCAAGGGCCCCGGCTGCCCTCCCTTCGCCAGTGCCGTTACCTCCCCGTGATTTCCTGCGAAATTTCGCAGGTCCGGTTCGGCGGGTGCCACGACCGGCCGATCACGCGGCACGGCTGACCGCGATCGCGCCGCTCCCGCTTCGGCCAGCGATGGCTGAGCGGTGATCAGCTGCCGGGCTGCATGTGTGAATTCGATCCCTCCGGCTTGCTGGCCGGCGCGCTTGAGGACCGCCTTGGCGATCTGGCCGGTGATCTGTGCTGTCAGCCGCACGCCGTCCGCTTGGGCGCGGGCTCGGAGTTGCTGGTAGAGCTCGACGGCGTCGTCCAGGCCGAAGCGGGTGGTGACGGGGAGCAGGGCGCGGATGTGGGAGGCAGTGACGGGCTTGCCGTAGGCCTGGTTGAGGCGTTCGGCCAGGGGCCATTCCTCGATCATCTGGTACGCAGTGCGCTCGCCGATCTCCCAGCGCTCGGTGACGTACTCCTCAAACGTGCGGTGGGTCTGCCGGTAGAGCTTGCCATCGCGGATGGTCTGCAGGGCCTTACCCGCCAGCCAGGTCGCGGTGGCCAGGTTCTCCACGGCCCGCTCGCACGTGCCCAGGTCGTGGAGTTCCACCTCGCTGAGCGGTCCGCTCCCCTGCCCGTCACCCGGTGCGGGGATCAGTTCGCCGGTGATCACCAGGTCCGCCGGCCGGGCCGTGGCCGCCATCGGCAGCGCCGTGCTCTGGCCGGCGACGGCCGCGTCGGTAGTGCGGGCGCGCAGGGGTGCGCTGCGGTCGGTGGGGGTCACAACTGGTCTCCGATCGGGGGCAGCAGGCCGAGGGTGGTCATCTCGGTGACGAGTTCGTCGTAGGCGGAGCCGCGCGCGGTGACGGGCCGCAGCATGGACTGGGCGTAGAGCTGGGCGTTGGGGATGGTGGTGGTGAACACGTTCCAGCCGCGGTCGCGAAGGTAGGTGCGGTGGTCGTTGGTGGCCTTGGCCCCGGCGACGGTGCGGTTGAGCAGCACCCACGTCGCGGGCGGCTTCCCGTCGGGCCGTAGGACGGCGACGTCGTCGATGAGTTGGTCCATCGGCAAGCGCTCGATGCGGTCGATGTCGGCGATGGTGGGCGCGGTGTTGAGGATGGCCAGGTCGGCGATGCGCAGGACGGACTGGACGATGGTCCGGTGGTCCTCGGCGTGGCCGCAGTCCACGACGCCGATCTGACCAGGGCGCAGGGCCTGCGGAGCGTTCTTGTAGAACAGCGGTGAGGCCAGCTGCAGCACCGGGAAGGGGAACCCGCCAGCGCAGGCATCCCACTCGGCGAGCTGACGGCTGTAGTCGGCCTCGAACGCCGCCACCGGGTAGCCGCGCTCCTGCAGCGCGTGGCTGTGCCAGCCGACGGAGGTGGTCTTCCCGCCGGTGCGCGGGCTGATGTGAGCAATGATCATGGTGTGGTCCTTCCGTTGAGTGCGAGAAGTTGTCGGCGGGTTCGGCGTGCGGCGCTCATTGGCCGCATCGGACTCCCCGTCACGGTGGTGCTGTGGCGGGGCCGGTGATGGTTCGGCCGTGGGGGCGCAGGACGGTGCCTGCGCGGTGCAGCAGCCGGTAGACGGTCGACGGTGAGCACTCGTGCACGGCGGCCAGCGCGGGCACGCTGACCCCCGCCTCGTACCAGCGCCGCAGCTCATCCATCTGCTGCTGGCGCTCGGCCTCGTGCCCTGCGCGGTTCAGTGTTCGGGTCTCGGCGCTGGAGCGCAGGACGGTTCCGGCCTCGCGAAGCAGCCGGCGCACCGTCCGCGCCGACAGGCCGTGCCGTTCGGCGAGGGCCGTGACCGTGGCGCCGCCCTGGTAGGTGGTGCGCAGCCGGTTGGCTAGGCGGGCGCGGTCGGGGCCCTGGCGAAGTGCTAGGGTCTGCTGCTGGGTGCGCATGGGGGTGTCGACCATCCGCAACCGGTTCAGGACTGTGGACGGGGACAGGCCGGTGGCGGTGGCGAGCTCGCGCACAGTTGCCCCGTGGCGGTAGCGGGCGGCCATGTCGAGTGCCTGTCGCTGGCGGGCAGGACCCCAGCCGGAGGGGCGGGCGGGTGTGGTCATGCTGCGGTCTCCCATTCGTGCAGGGCGGTGGTGTGGGCGGCGACGAGTTCGTCGTAGCTGCGGTCGTCGCCAGGGCTGAGGAGGATCAGGCGTCCGTCGGTGGCGACCTGCCAGCCCGACACGGGCCGCCCGGTGATCGGGTCCAAAACGGTGCCGCCGGGGCCACGCCAGCCGGTGGGGATCTCGTCAGCGCGAGGACCGGGCACCAACACGGTTCGGCCGTCGACCACGGCCGTCCGTGCGGGGCTGCGCCGCTCCTCCAGGGCCGCGAGGGTGGCGCGGTAGGCAGCACGTTCCGCCGCGTGCAGAGCGTGCCGGGCAGCCCCGATGCCGGCGGTGCCGCAGGCGGCCGCGAGGACGTCCCACCCGACAACGGCGGGCTCGGGCTCGACCGCAAGGGCGGTAACAGCCTCGGGGACGCTGTTACCGATCCCCCGCAGCGCCTGGGTGGTGAGTGACCAGCCCTCGCCGGACCGCTGGACCAGGCCGTGGCCTTCCAAGCGGGCGATGGTGCGGTAGGCGGTCGCCCGCGACAGCGACGCGGAGACCGTGAGCTCGCCGGGAGTCTGGCCGGGGCGAGCATGCAGAGCGCCGATGACCATCAACGCAGAGGAACCCAGCGCGTTGTGGGCGAACGCGTCGTGCCCCATGAGCAGGCCGATGACCCGGGAATCGACGTCAGCCCCGGTGTCCGTCTCAGGGGTGGTCCACTCCCCAAGCTCCCCGTCGGGGGGGCACTGACTGGGCTGATCATGAGACACAGCGGCGGGTTGAGGGTCGGCGGGGCCGTCGGCGAGGTACCAGGTCGAGCCCTCGGTGCCGTAGCCGACGCGAAGCCGACGCAGCCAGCCGCCCGGCTTGAGGACCAGCTCGTAAGCCTGCCGCAGGGTCTGCCGGGAGATCCCGGCCTCCTCCGCCGCCTGCCGCTCACTCGCGAAGTGCAGGCGGCCCCCGGCGGCCTGGGCGAAGTTCAGGTGCGCTCGCAGCACCCGCAGCGCGGTCCGGCCCCGCTCACCGCGCCACGCGGTGGTCTCGATGCACTCCCGCAGCCGCGCCAGGTCCTCGTGCACTCCCTCGCGGGATGCGACGTCCGTGGTGCTCTCGACCAGGGCGGTGGCGCTGGACCAGACGCGCTCGACATATCCCTGGGCGCGGGCGTGCCCGGACCGCAGCGCGATCACCTGCGCGTGGCGGCCGCCCTCGTGTTCCGGGTGCAACAGCAGCCGGGTCAGCTGCTCGACCGTCCCGCCGGCGCGGGCCACGTGGCAGGCGATCGCCGCGGTGATCCGGTGGCCGTGCTCGGACTCCGCCTGCCGCCGCTCCCGCGGCCGGACCGCCCCGTCGCCAGCGAGCCGGGAGTAGGCGCCGGTCGCGTACCGGCCACCGAGATCACCCAGCAGGATTAGATCCGCTGCCGCGTGCGGCAGACCCGCCAAACCGAGTGCCGCGGAGCTACCCGGGCGTCCCGCGCCGGGTTGGGT
The DNA here is from genome assembly GCF_000787835.1 of Streptacidiphilus melanogenes. Classification (GTDB taxonomy): domain Bacteria; phylum Actinomycetota; class Actinomycetes; order Streptomycetales; family Streptomycetaceae; genus Streptacidiphilus; species Streptacidiphilus melanogenes. The sequence continues at coordinate 56,283 of NZ_BBPP01000007.1, read as the reverse complement.
CGAAACCGCTTCCTCGGACCGCTGCCGAGGGAAGACAGGAGATGGCATCCTGGTCGTGTCTCGCAAGGACGTGGACACCACCACCGAGGCCCGTCAAAACCGCGGGTGGTGCCCGGAACCGACCTCCAATCGGTGCCAGCGAAGCCTCCAGGACTCCACTCCTGGGGGCATTCGTACGTCCGGCACTGCTCGGAGGCAGGCCTGCGCTCGCAGCATCAGCCCGGGGCCAAGCGGGGGCCAGCGGGGCCAATCGGGGGCCAAGCAGCATGACTGCCTGTGACGCCCTCTGACTGCCTCTGACTGCCATTCCCGCAGGTCACGACCGGTTCGCTACCCCGTCGGTGCAGGTCGGAAAGGTGGGGCGGAAGAACCCGGCGTACAGGCCGACTCGTCCGCTGTTCATGCCGCCGGCCTGCGGTCTCTCCCGCGGCGACTTCCCTGGACATCCCTCGCGACCGTGTACGGATCGCGCGCTGAAAGCGATCTCTGAGAGCGGCCCCGGGCGTCACGTAAGGTGCACGAAAACGGCGGAATACCCAACATCACGCCCGTCCTGATCACCATCGGCCGCCCGTTCCAGCAGTTCGGGAATCTCAGCCGCCACGCCGTAGACGTCCTGCAGAGTCGACCAGTCGATCACCCGCCGATTCAAGCATGCTGTCGAAGGCCACGTGGATCCAGCTACGCCGCCGACGCGGCCGATGGCCCAGCGTCCTGTCGACCGTCCGGCACAGCGGCGACCGCTACCGGCTGGTCACGACGTTCCATCAGGGCTAAAGCAGGCCGGGCACGCCTACCAGCCACGGTCCGCCCCAGTCCCACAATCGCAGCGGGGTGTCGGCCGTGGTCTTGCGGCCCCTGCACAGGGCCGACCGTGTCCTGCACGGCATCCGCTCCGCCAGGCAGCGACGCGCGCACACCGGTCGGACGGCCGGATCGGTCGTCCCGCCCCCGGACCGACCCGCAGGCGCAGGCGGGGCGGGAACAGCAGGGATGCTAGAAAGCCCTGGTGACCGATCATCCCCACCAGTCCTCGACCGTGCGCCTGTTCGTTGCCCTGGCCCCGCCCGACGACGCCAAGGAAGAGCTGGCGGCCGCCCTGCAGCCCGCCTACGAGAAGTACTCCCACCTCCGGTGGAACCGGATCGAGGACTGGCACATCACGCTGGCGTTCCTCGGCGAGCTCTCAGTCACGACCGTCCCGCTCCTGCGACCGGCCCTCGCTCAGCTGGCCGCCGATCGCCCCTCCCTGGCCCTGCGTCTGAACGGCGGCGGCCACTTCGACGAACGGCTGTTGTGGGCCGGGATCGAGGGGGAGCTCGACGGCCTCCACAGCCTCGCTGATGAAGTTCGCGACTCGGTGCGAGCCTGCGGCATCTCCTTCCAGGAGCGCCCGCTGCGCCCACACCTGACGTTGGCCCGGGCCAAGCGCGGCCAGGAGGCCGGCATCCTGTCCGCATCCGCGGGCCTCGCCGACTTCACCGGCCGCAGGTGGCAGGCCGCACGCCTCCACCTGGTCGGCAGCAACATAGGCCGCGGCCCCGGTGTGATTCGCTACCGCGACATCGAGGCCTGGCGGTTCGCCGGCGAATCCTGACCATCCCTGGCCGCCCCCGGTCCGCGCGGCCTGGCCCCGGACTGCCTGGTGGCGGTCTCCGGAGATCATCCTTGGAGGATGCAGTGGAAGATCCCGGGTTCCGCGTCGGGCTCGGCGAGGACGGACCCCAGGAGCTGGACGCCGTTCAAGCGGTTCGGGCGGTGACCGGCCTGAGCGCGTGGCGGAGCAAGCAACTGCTCGGCTCCGCGCCAACCACGATCCTGGAGGTGACCTGGTTCGAGCGGGCAACAGCCGCAGCAAGGCGCCTCAACGCTGTCGGCGTGCGAGCCCAACTCTCCTGCGACTGGTGCAAGCGCGAGTTTCCCCTCAGGACTGCCCCGTCGATCTGGGGCCGTGCTCTTCGCCGTACCGGCCGACGACAAACTGCCAAGCGAGCCAACCTCGACGTTGAGCGGAGATCCGGTCGAGTGTTCCGAAAGTCGCCCACTACGCGTCGGCGACGCCGGTCCCGGACCGCCGGGGCCGGGCTTCGATGCGGCTAACCGTCGAGGTCGAACAGCGGAACGTCGATGGTGGGCGCCGGTGGGTCGCCCTGGCCGCCGCGCAGGAGCATCGCTCCCATGACGTCGCCGAACCCGAACACCGACCGTCGGGCCGCGACCGGCACCTGGTCGCTGATCCATGCCAGTAGTCGGCGCGGAAGCGGACGACAAAGGTCCAGGTGTGCAACCCGCTCGGTCTTATCGCAATTCGCCCGTTCCGGGTTGCATTCGAACCACCCGGTGGTCACAACTGGGCGTGGTAGCCTCCCGAAGCCCTACCGGTTTTCGACATGCCCGCAGTAGCGGCTGCCAAGGGCGCGGCAGTGCCCGGTGAACGCCGACGGCCCCGCGCGGTGCCGGTTACGCAGGAGGATGGACCATGGCCGCCGAGGCCGGCATAGAGCCGCCAGTCAGTCGGGAACGCGTTCGTGTACAGAGCGGGCGGAGGGGCCTGCCCTCCTGGCTGATCGTCCCCGGTGTGGTCGTCGCCACCGCGGCGCTGTGGGCCTGGCTGGCGTGGATGGACAGCCACCGGAGCGGCATGGGGTCCACGCTGGACCTGCAGGTGTACTACGACGGCGGCAAGGCGCTGCGCAGCAGCGACCACCTGTACACCGGCAGCTACACGTGGGTGCGGCTGCCCTTCACCTATCCCCCGTTCTCGGCGATGGTGTTCGCCGCCGCCTCCTTCCTCAAGTTCGTCCACGTCCAGGTCCTGATGGCCGCCGGCACGGTCCTCGCGCTGTTCACGACGGCCTGGCTGTGCCTGGGGCGCCTGGGCCACCGGGCCTCACTGGGGCGCGTCGGCGCGACGCTGCTGGCGGGTGGGATCGCGCTGGGGACCGAGCCGGTGCAGCAGACGCTGTCCTTCGGGCAGGTCAACGCCTGGCTCATGGTGGTCGTGGTCGCCGACCTGTGCCTGCCCGACCGGTTCCGCGGCAAGGGCGTCGGCGTCGGTCTGGCGGCGGGCTTCAAGCTCGTCCCGGCGGTCTTCATCCCCTACCTGTTGCTCACCCGCCGCTGGCGGGCCGCCGCGGTCGCGACCGGGACGTTCGTGCTGACCGTCGTCGGTTCGTTCGCGCTGTTCCCCACGGAGGCGCGGCAGTACTGGGGCGGGCTGTTCTTCGACTCCGCGCGGATGGGTGGGGTCGAGTACGTCGGCAACCAGTCGCTCCACGGCATGATCGACCGGGCTCTGCACGGCGGCGCGGCCGTCCAGGCGGTGTGGTTCGTGGTCGCCGGCACGGTCGCCGTGGTCGGGCTCCTGCTCGCCGCACGCCTGCACCGGCGCGGCGAGGAGATGCCCGCGATCCTGGTCACCGGCGTCGTCGGGCTGCTGGCCTCGCCCATCTCCTGGTCCCACCACTGGGTGTGGATCCTGCCCGCGCTGATCGTCGCCGCCGACTGGGCCGCGCGGAGCGCCCGTGGCGTCCTGAACCCTCGGTGGCTCGTGCCGCTCACGGCGCTGCTGCTCTTCGCGGCCTGGCCCCGCTACCAGGGCGCCCAGGCGGGCACCCTGCCCTCGGGCATCATCTGGTGGGTCCCCTACGACAACCACGCCGAGTTCGGCTGGCACGGGTCGCAGATCCTGCAGGGGGAGCTGTACACCCTCGTCGGCGTCGCCTTCCTCGGCGTGCTCGCCCTCCACGCGCTGCGGCAGCGTCGAGCACGGAAGCTCAGCTCCCCGGCGATCGGCGTCCCGGCCGAAGCCGCCGGCTGACCGGTGACCGGTGACGGAAGACGCCAGACGGCCGACCGGACGGCTTTGCGCTGACGGCTCTGCGCTGACGTCTCCGGCTCAGCCGAGCTGTGGCTGGACGCCGATCCGGCGGGTTTCCTCGGTCAGCTCGCCCAGTTCCGACCTCGGGGCCCGGGTTCGCCAGGCGTGGCGGCCTGCCGGGGTGAGGCCCAGGTCGGCGGCCTGTTCCGCGTTGCCGGTGGTGAGCGCGAGCGTGGCGGTGTCCGCGTCGAGGGCCAGGACCTCGAAGGGGGCCTCGCGCCAGATGGTGAGCAGGCGCCGGTAGAGGACCTCGTCGCACTGGCCCTCGGCGAGGCGGCGGGACATCACCGAGCCGTCGTCCGCGGTGCGGTAGGAGGTCAGCTCGCCCGCGTCCGGCCCGAAGTCGGACGGGTACGGGGCGCCCTGGTGGACAGCGGTCAGGCCGCGGTCCACGCTGCCGGCGGGCACCTGTGCGGCGCCGCCGGGGGTGAGGCCGCGCCGCTCGGCGGCGGGGTAGGAGCGCCAGCCGGCGTAGCGGCCCGCGTAGGCGGCCAGGCCGACCTCGTAACCCTCGCCGCCCTCCTCGGCCATGTGCCAGATCTCGGCGCCGATCGGCGCCTCCGCGAGTTCCATCCAGTACTCGGGCACGGCCGCCGGGGCGTACCTGGTGTACCCCGTGCCGAGGAACGGGTCCGGGAGGACGAGGGTGGAGCCCAGCCGGGCCGCACTCTCGGTCGTCCGCCCGCCGAAGGACGCGCGGAAGAGGCCGGGCCAGCCCGCCAGGAACCGGATCACGAACAGCCCGTCGCCCGCCGGGAAGTCGGCACCCGCCTCGGTCAGGCCGTGGACCGCGCGCGCCTGCGCGCCGGAGTCGACGCGCGCCACGTCGACCATCCGGGAGCACAGCCCCCACATCCGGAAGGGCTCGAACAGCCCCGGTACGACCGCGTTGCCGACGTACTGCCGCGCGAGGGCGCGGGTGATCGGCAGCTGCATGATCGTCCGCGGGGTGAGGCCCGGGGTGGTGGTCATCGGTGGTGCTCTTCCTTCCATTCCGCCAGCAGGTCCGTCCGGTGCTCGGTGAGGCCTCTGATCTCGTCGAGGGGGAAGGTACCCAGGTACGCGTCGGCTTCGATACGGCGCAGGTGGTCCGCGACCCGCCACAGTTCCTGCCCCGCGTACCAGCCCGTGATCTGTCCCCCCGCGGAGCCCACGGCGTCGAACGGCTGGCCGTGCCACCGGAAGGTCCACCGGGTGCGATACCAGGCCTCGAGCTGCTCGGGCGCGGCGAAGAAGACCCGGGTGGGGGCGTTCGGATCCGGCGTGAGATCCGCCGGGACGGGATCGCCCTCCTCGATGAGTGCGAGGGAGACCCGGGAGGAGTCGCCGTCGCCGAAGACGGCGTAGAGGTTCCCCTGGTGGACCGCGAACTCCCCGGCCCGGTACCGCCGTCTCTCAGCCATCGACCCTGTTCCAGACGCCCTTGTAGTAGTAGCCCACCATCGACTCCCCGCCGTCCGGGGTCATCCTCCAGATCTCCGCGCGCGCACCGAAGTTCGTCCCTCTCGGGGCCAGCCACTCCGGAACGCCGCCCGCGGTGTAGCCGGTGCCGGTGAAGGGATCCTCCATCACCGAGCCGGTCGCGTCGTGCCCGGAGGCGATCGTGGCGACCGCATTCGCCCGTTGCTGTGGCGAGGGGTCGGTTTTGGGGTCGGTCTTCGGGTCGCCGACCGCGCCGTAGCTGGGCGCGGCGCGGTCGCCGAGGCCCTTGGGGGCCGGGAATCGCAGTTGGTAGGCCTCGGGGGCGCCCTCCGGGACAGGTGTCCAGCCCTGGCCCTTGTCGTCCAGGGCGAGGCCGTCGCGCAGGTGGGCCGGGGTGGTCAGGTCGGCCGTGTCGGTGCCGCGGGCGATGGAGTTCCCGAAGGTGGTCGGGTCGAACGTGTCGGGGCCGAACAGGTCGTGGTCGTTGTCCAGGTAGCCGTCGACCAGCCTCCTGTTGACGACCTTGGTGACGATCTGCCCGTCGCCGATCCGGATCCGGTTGCGGACCTCGCCCACCTGGCGGATCTGTTCCGGCGTCAGGTCGCTTGTGGGGCGCAGGCGCAGCCGGTCGTACTCCTCGCGGCCGAGGCCGGTGCCCTCCAGGGCCTTGTCGATCTCGTCGTCGAAGTTCGGCGAGTCGCGCAGTGCGTCGTTGCCGAACCGCGGCCGGGAGAGGTCGGCGGCGGCCGTGCCGTCGTCCTGGACGAGGGCCTGCTCGATCCTGTTGGCGTGGACCGGGACTTCGGGGACCGGTCCCGGGGCGTCCGCCGAGGCCCCGGAGGAAGTCGTCCGCGGGGACGGCAGCGGCGGCTTGTCCTTCGGCAGCCTGGACCGGAAGTCCTCCGCGGTCCGCGCCTCGTTCTCCGCGTGGTCGGCGAGGTTCTTCGAGCCCTTCTCCACCGCCGAGTCGACGACGTGCGCGTTCCTCTCGGCGATCTTCGGCAGTGCGTCCTGGGCGTCGCGCCTCAGTGCGTGGAAGACAGCCTTCTCCTCGCCGCCCGCGGCCATCAGAAGGCCAGCCCCTCGAGACCGCCGTGCAGCCTTTGCGCGTGGCCGCGGAAGGTCTCCGCGTGTCCGCGCAGGACGTCCAGGTGGGCGCGGGCGGCCTCGTGGTCGATCGAGAAGCCCTCGACGGCGCCGCCGTCGGTGGCGGTGGAGGTCTGCGACCAGTCGAGACCGGACACGGCGGCCTCGATCCTCGCGAACAGCGGCTTGGCCGCGGCCTCGACGATCTCGCCGGTGACGTACTGGATGATCTGCTGCTTGAGGGTCTCCAGCAGCTTCCTGCCCGCCTCGACGATCACCGGGACCGCCGCCTCGGCGAGCCCTGCGGTGGCCACGGCGGCCGCCTGGTCGGCGACGAACGCGGCCGCCATGGCGACCAGTTCAGCGATCGCCTCGACCTTCTGCGCGACGATCACCTCCGCGCCGAGGTCCAACGCGTCCGCAAGGATGCCGCAGCCCTCGACCAGCTCGTGGACGTGCCGCTCGGAGAGCTGTGCCCAGCCCGACTGCATCCGCTGGGTGGCCGCGCCCTGGTAGGCCTGGGCGAAGCCGGCGATCGCCGCGGTCGCGTCCTGGTGGGTCTGCTCGACGGCCTGTCCGAACTCGCGGACCATCGTCGCGAACTGACGGACGTCGTCCTCGTTGAGGTAAGGCCAGGGGACGCCGATCACGTTGAGGAAGGTCACCACCGGACCCGGCAGGTCGTCCACCGCCAAGGCAATCCCCCATGCTGGTCACGGAACGTGGCGGCACGCATCCTATCGAGAGGTCCGAGGGAAGGCAGAAAGCCCGAGCGGGGCGGCCGGTGTCCGGTCGCCCCGCTCGGGCTTCGATCGGTCGCGGGTCTCAGGCCGCGCGGTGCGGGTCACCGTAGGGGTTGCGGGTCGGGTCGTCGAGGGTGGGGAGGCGGCCCTCCTTGCGGGCGCGGCGGGCATCGTCGAGCCACTCCCGGGTGAAGATCGCGGCGACGGCGGCGACGCCGGCCCGCAGCACGCGGATCTCGCTGTTGTCGGCGGCGCCGACGAGGCGGACCCGGCGGGTGGCGGGGAGTGCGGTGCCCTTCTCGGCGTCCTTCACCTTGCCGCGGCCGGTCCACTGCACGTCCCAGTGGTCCACCTCGGTCTCCTCCGGCAGCAGCAGCTTGACCGAGGCGCGGCGCAGGTCGACGTGGATCTCGAGGTCGGCGGGCAGCTCGGGCGAGCGGAGGTCGAGGACCACGGCGCCGCCGCGGGCGCGGATCTCGAAGGAGTCGGCGGTGGTCCAGTGGCCCAGCCGCTTGACGACCGTGTGGTCGACGTTGAAGCGCTCGACGTGCCTGGTCGGGGTGAACGTGTACTCGGCCATGTCAGTGGACCCTTCCGTGCGTGCGAGGACTGTGGTTGTTCGGTGCTCCGTCGGTGCGGGGCCGTTCCTTTCGATGGCTCTATAGTTGCATTGAGACTAGTCCTCTGTCAACTAGTGTCGGTGGGCCTAGCCGCCGCCCGGTCACGGAAGCCCGGATAGCCGAGGATGCGCAGGCGCTCGGCCGGGTCGAGCGGGTAGGGGACCTCCAGACCGGTCGGGACGAACCCGACGCGGAGGTAGAAGGCCTGCGCGCGGGCGTTGGACTCGTGGACGCCCAGCGTGAGGTGGCCGACGTCGATGTGGGTGCGGGCGAACGCGACGGCTGCCGCCACCAGGTCGGCCGCCGGTCCGGAGCGGCCCCGGTGGGCGGGGGTGACGTAGACGCCGTGGACGTGCGCGTGGTCCGGGACGTCCGGGATGGGCGCGGCTCCGGCCGTGCCGAGCCAGGAGCCGTCGGGGCCGACCGCGACGAAGAGGGCCGTGGACGCGCCGGTGGCCGCCTCGGCGGCCTGGGCGCGCCAGGCGTCGTCCGGCAGCGCCTCACTGGCGGCGTAGGTGATGCTGAACGCCGTCGGCGCGTCCCGGAGCGCCTCCAGGCGCAGGGCGCGCAGCTCGCGCCACTCCCCCGGCTCGATGCGGCGGACCCGGTAGGCAGGTGTGAGCTCGGTCATGCGTCGATCTTCGCCCACCCGGCGGGGTTCGGGCCGGGTAGCGTCGTGCGCATGACCTCGACCCTCGCACGCGCACTGTGGCTGCGGACCGAACCCCTGCACGCCGTCGTCTACTTCGACCCCGAGTGCCGGGGCCTCGGCCGGGCGATGGGCCTCAAGGGCTTCTGGATGGGCTACTTCGCGATGCGGGTCGGCCCGTTGGGTCCGGTCGGCGCGGCGATCGCCGGATCGGTGCTCGGGGCGTTCGCGCCACGCAGCGTCGAACGGTCGCTGCCGGCGGCCTGGGAGGCGGTGACACCGGAACGGGCTCTGGCGGAGCGGGCCCGGGGAGCCGCCGCGGCGCTCCGCCGTGCGGTGCCGGGGATCGACGCGCTGGCCGGGGAGTTGGCGGCGCCGATGGCGGCCATGGTCGCGGACGCGCCCACCTTGGCCCGGCCGCTGTTCGCCGCCAACCAGCCGCTCGCCGAGCGGATCGCGGACCCGGTCGAGCGGCTGTGGCAACTGACCACCGGTCTGCGGGAGTTCCGCGGCGACGCGCACCTTGCCGCGCTCGCCGACCGGGAGCTGGACGGTCTGGAGTCACTGGTGCTCGCCGCCGCGACGGGTCGGGTGCCGGCCGAGACGATGCGCACGGACCGTGGCTGGACCGAGGACGAGTGGGCCGCGGCCGCCGAACGGCTGCGCGCACGCGGCCTGGTGGACGCCGACGCCCAGGCCACGGTCGGTGGGCGTGAGCTGCGACAGGCCGTAGAGGACGCGACGGACCGCCTGGCCGCACGGCTGCTTCGTCCGGTGACCGCCGAGGCGACGGACCGACTGCTCGACGGGCTCGCCGAGCCGGTGGCGCGGTTGCGCGCCGCCGGGGTCCCGCCGCGGGCGAACCCGATCGGGCTGCCGCCCCGGCAGGACTGACCCACCCGGGCCGACGGCGCCGAACCGGCGTTCGCTCTTGACTTCTCCACCTCCCGGGGCGAGATTCCAGATCCCGCCGCTGCGTGACCGGACCGAGCACCACCTCCGTTGATCCGGGCGGCGTGTCCGCGCCATGGGTCAGCTCAGCCGGGTTCCGTCGACGATCGGTGGTGGTCGAGTCATGCCTGAAAGGGTTCACAGCAGAAGAGACCTGTCGAGACGTCAGTTCCTGTCCCGAGCGGCGGTGACGGCCGGGACGCTGGCGGCGCCGGCCCTGCTCACGGCCGCCGCGGCCACGCCCGCCAGGGCGCTGGGCAACGGGGACCACGTACCGGTGCTGGTGATCGGCACGGGGTACGGCGGGTCCGTCACCGCGCTGCGGCTGACCCAGGCCGGGATCCCCGTCGCGATGGTGGAGATGGGCCGGAGCTGGACCACCCCCGGCAGCGACGGGAAGATCTTCTGCAACATGCTCAACCCGGACGGACGCGCGTACTGGCTGCGCACCCAGACGGACCAGCCGGTGAGCTACTTCCTCGGGGCGCCGTACAACAAGTCCATCCCCAGCTACACCGGCGTGCTCGACTCCGAGCACTTCGCCAACACCCGTGTGTACCAGGGCCGCGGGGTGGGCGGCGGGTCGCTGGTCAACGGCGGCATGGCCGTGGTGCCCAAGCGCTGGTACTTCGAGGAGATCCTGCCGCAGGTCGACCCGGACGCGATGTACGACGTCTACTACCCGCGCGCGAACGCCGGGTTGGGGGCCAACAGCGTCGACCCGTCCTGGTACTCCTCGGCGAGCTGCTACCAGTACGCGCGCGTCGGCTCCAGCCAGGCGGGCGACGCCGGCTTCAGCACCGTGTTCGTCCCGAACGTCTACAGCTTCCCCTACATGCAGCGGGAGCTGGCCGGGAGCGCGCCGCGCTCGGCGCTGGCGAGCGAGGTCATCTACGGGAACAACTACGGCAAGCAGTCGCTCGACAAGACCTACCTCGCGGCGGCCGCCGCGACCGGGCGGCTGTCGATCAGTCCGCTGCACAAGGTCACCTCGGTCTCCCCCGCCGCCGTGGGCTCCGGCTACACGGTGTCGATGCAGCAGCTGGACACCGGCGGCAACGTGGTGGCGGTCAAGACGGTCACCGCCGACAAGGTCTTCTTCGGCGCCGGCAGTGTGGGCACCAGCAAGCTGCTGGTCGCCCTGCGCGACACCGGTCTGCTGCCGGACCTGCCCGCCGCGGTCGGCCAGGGCTGGGGCAACAACGGAAACGTGATGGTGGGCCGCGCCAACTACCTGTGGGCGCCGACCGGTTCGCTGCAGGCGTGCATGCCGGTGCGCGGCATCGACAACTGGGACGACCCGACCTACCCCTGCTTCGCGGAGATCTCCCCGTTCCCGGCCGGCACCGAGCTGTGGATCAGCCTCTACCTGGCGATCACCAAGAACCCGAACCGGGCCACGTTCACCTACAACCCCGGGACCGGCGGCGTGGACCTGAGCTGGCAGGCCTCGTGGACGCAGCCGTCGATCACGGCCGCCGCGAACGTCTTCGACCGGATCAACAGGGCCGAGGGGACGATCTACCGCACCGATCTCTTCGGCGTCTACAAGACCTGGGGCGACGACTTCGTCTACCACCCGCTCGGCGGCTGCGTCCTGGGCCAGGCCACCGACCTGTACGGGCGGCTGCACGGCTACCCCGGCCTCTACGTCACCGACGGTTCGCTGATCCCCGGCAGCACCGGCGTGAACCCGTTCGTGACGATCACCGCACTGGCGGAGCGGAACATCGAGAACGTGATCGGCAACGACTTCGGCTGAGAACGGGCACAGGCACAGGTGCGGGCCGGAGCACGGGTACGGCTCAGCGACGCTCGGGCAGGCCGCTGACCAAGGCCTTCAGCCGTTCCGAGAGCCGCCGCTTGGAGGCGCGGCGCTCGGCGCGGGCGCGCTTGTTCCCGCCCTCGCGGTAGAAGCGCCGGCCCCACGGCGAGCCCGGGTAGCCGAGCCGCAGCGCCCCCCACAGCGCGAGGAAGGGGAACAGCACACCAGCGACGCCCAGGAAGAACCGCCCCTTGAGGACGGAGATCACCGACAGAGCGCAGTTGATCAGGATGAAGGTGACGAAGAACCAGGTCCCCTCCCCCGGCTGCCGCGAGAACGGGTTGGAGACCAGCAGCCCGATCCCGCCGAGGGCGGCGACGCCGACGACGGTGTCGACGGACTTGCGGCCCTCGTCTGCCCAGTAGACGTCGGACAGGTGCAGCCACAGCGCGTACTCGTCCAGGGTCAGTGCCGCGCCCACGCCGAAGGCGGCCGCCACGCAGTCGCGGAAGAGGCCGTGCGGGACGGCGAGGAACACCACCACCCCGGAGAGCAGCAGCAGGAAGATCCCAGGCACCAGGTGATGGACGTGGACCTCGCCGACCGCGACGTTCCCGAAGGGTCCGCGACCGGAGCGGATCATGCGCACGATCAGGCGGGTGAGCGTGAAGGTGGCGACGAAGGCCACCAGCATGAAGAGCAGGGCGGTGCGTCCGGTTCCGAAATGCAGCGGCAGTTGCATCCCTCGATGGTGACCGGACGCCCCCGGCCGGGTCGGCTACGGCGCGCCGACCTCGTCGAACTCGGTCTCCTCGGCGTTCTCCGCCACCTCCTCGACCTCCTCGCGGGAGATGCCGAGCAGGTAGAGCACGGTGTCGAGGAACGGGACGTTCACCGCGGTGTGCGCGGCCTCGCGGACGACCGGCTTGGCGTTGAACGCGACCCCGAGCCCGGCCGTGTTCAGCATGTCGAGATCGTTGGCGCCGTCGCCGATCGCGACGGTCTGCTCCAGCGGCACGCCCGCCTCGGCGGCGAAGCGGCGCAGCATGGCGGCCTTGCCGGCCCGGTCCACGATGTCGCCGACGACGCGGCCGGTGAAGCAGCCGTCCTCGACCTCGAGGGTGTTCGCGGCAGCGAAGTCCAACCCGAGGCGGTCGGCCAGGTCGTCAGTGACCTGGGTGAACCCGCCGGACACGATGCCGACCTGGTAACCGAGGCGCTTCAGCGTCCGGATCAGCGTGCGCGCCCCCGGCGTCAGCCGGACCTCGGAGCGGACCTTGTCCACGACGTTCGCGTCCAGCCCGGCGAGCAGGGCCACGCGGGCGCGCAGCGACTCGGCGAAGTCCAGCTCGCCGCGCATCGCGGCGGCGGTGACCTCGGCGACCTTCTCCTCGCAGCCGGCGTGTGCGGCGAAGAGCTCGATCACCTCGTCCTGGATCAGCGTCGAGTCGACGTCCATGACCACCAGCCGCTTGGCCTTGCGCTGCAGCCCGGACGCCACCACGGCCACGTCCACGCGCTGTGCGGCCGCCTCCGGCGCGAGCGCCGCCCGCAGGATCTCCGTCGGCACGCCGGACACGGCCAGCTCGACGGCGGTCACCGGGTACTTCGCGAGACGGAACACGCGGTCGATGTTGCCGCCGGTCTCGGTGATGTGCGTGCTGAGCGCGGCGATGGCGCTCGCCGGAAGCGGGTTGCCGAGGATCGTGACGTGGGAACGCCCCTCGCCGCGGGGCCGGTTGTCGCCCCGGCCGGAGATCACCTCGGCGTCGAGGTGGCTGCCCTCGGCCCACTGGTGGACCTGGGCCCGCAGCTCGCCGTCGTTGGGCGGTGCCGTCACGAGCGCGCAGAGGACTATCCGCCCCCGGGTCACGACCTGCTCGAAGTCGACGACGTCGACGCCGTAGTCGGCGAGCGTGGCGAAGAGCCCGGACGTCAGGCCGGGGCGGTCCTTACCGAACACCTTGACGAGAAGGGTCGGCGTGTCCGGATCGAGGCTGGCTGCGGTGGCGGCAGTCTTAGCGTTCATGGTGCCTCCAAGGCTACCCAGTGCGCCCTCGCACCCGAACGCCCGTCCCGCCACCCGGACAGGTGACTGCACCGTCTCTCGACGCACCCTCCAGGAGCGCGGAGCGCCGCCGGGTCGGCGCTCCGCCCCCGTGCGCCCACCGCAGGCCGGGGCCGCAGGGCGGCCGTCGCGGACCCCCTAGAGTGGTCGGCGGGAAGACCGTGTCTTGAGGAGTCGTGCAGTGCTGGTGCTGTTGCCGCCGTCGGAGGGCAAGGCCGCGACCGGGGAGGGGGCGCCGCTCGAGCTCGGGTCGCTCGTGCTGCCCGGTCTGACCGGGACGCGGGAGGCCGTGCTGGACGCGCTGGTCGCGATCTGCCGGGGGGACGAGGGGACCGCCCTGGAGGTGCTCGGCATCGGCGAGGGCCTGCGCGGCGAGCTCGCCCGTAACGCCGACCTCCGCACGGCGGCCGCGCTGCCCGCGGGTGAGCTGTACACCGGCGTGCTCTACGACAACCTCGGCCTGGCCGACCTCGCGCCCGAGGCGCGTGCCCGTGCCGAGGAGGGCCTCGTGGTGTTCTCGGGCCTGTGGGGCGTCGTGCGGATCACCGACCGGATCCCGCCGTACCGCTGCTCCGGGGGGACGAAGCTGCCGCCGCTCGGCGGTCTCGGCGCGCACTGGCGCAAGCCGATGGCCGCCGCGATGCCGGAGCTCGCCGGGGACGGGCTGGTGCTGGACCTGCGCTCGTCCGCCTACGCCGCGCTGTGGAAGCCGACCGGCGAGGTCGCCGCGCGCACGGCCACGGTGCGCGTGCTGCACGAGCGGGTCGTGGGCGGCGTCACCAGGCGCTCCGTCGTCAGCCACTTCAACAAGGCGACCAAGGGCCGCCTGCTGCGGCAGCTGCTGGAGTCGGGTGCGGAGCCGGCCACCCCGGCGGAGCTGGTGGACGCACTGCGCGAGGCGAAGTTCACCGTGGAGGCGCAGCCGCCCACGGCCGGCAGGCCGTGGGCGCTGGACGTGGTCGTCGCCGAGCTCTGAACCCCGGTCCACGCGGGGGCCGCGCGGGGGACTACGCGGGGGTGCCGCCCGCGTAGTCGCTGTTGAAGGCGGTCTCGATCGTGCCCGCCACACCGCTGTCGGTCAGGATGATGCCCAGCTCGCGGTTGTTGCCCAGGGAGTTGGACGTGATGTTCATCGACCCGGCCTCGACCTTCTGGGTCGACAGGCCGTAGTCGGCGACGATCGCCTTGGCGTGGATGTAGAAGCCGGTGCTGGAGGAGTAGCCCACCACCGTGCCGCCCGCGCTCTTGATCTGGGAGACCTCGCTGGAGTAGCTGCCGGGGGTCTCCAGGACCACCCGCACCTTCACGCCCGCCTTGGCGCGGGCGGCGATGGCGTTCACGACGGCCGAGTCGCTGAACTCCTCCTCCTCGACGTCCAGGGTTTTGGTCGCGCCGTTGATGACGCTCAGCAGCCGGGTCTGCGCGTCGGTGGGCGACCAGAGCAGGTTGTCGCCGTCGCCGGGGGTGACCGAGGTGTGGGCGTAGTCCGCGTTGAAGACCTTCTCGATCGCGGCGACGTCGTTGGCGTCGTTGTCGAAGACGCCGTAGTCGCGGCTGGTCGAGTAGTACTTCGAGGTGAGGTTGCCGGTGAGGACCAGCGAGGTGGCGCCGTCGACCGTGATGGTCTTCTGGTGCGTGTACACATAGGAGGTGGACGAGTACACGACGCCCACGCCGGCGTTCTTGAGGGCGCTGTAGGCCGAGCTGTTGGTCGAGGTCTCCTTCTCGTCGAGGATGACCCGGACGGTGACGCCGGCCTTCTTGCGGGCGATCAGGTCGTTCACGGCCGTGGTGTCGCTGAGCTCGTACATCGTCATGTCGAGCGTCTTGGTGGCCGAGTTGATGAAGTTGTAGATGGTCGGCTCGCTGCTGCCGAGGGTGAAGGTGAACGCCGTGTAGCTCGCGGCGTGGGCCGGGAGGGCGGTGGCGAACAGCGCGGCACCGGCGGCGAGCGCGACGGTGGCGGTGGCGGTGGCGCGGCTTCTGCCCTTGCGGGACATGCGTGCTCCTAGGGGGAGTTGACGGAGAGCCAGTGACCTTGCCCGGAGTGGTCGGCCGACCGTCCATCAGGACACCACGCGCGTAGACAGGACAGAAAGCTGTCCGCGGTTAAATGTGCATGACCAGCATCCAACGCGGACAGGGAGGCCCTGTGCAGGGCCTCCCTGTCCGCACGCTTCAGAAACCCCGCTGGTCAGCGTAGATGTGAGGTGTCGTTGAAAAGCCTGAGCGACGCGTTGCCGTCCGCGTAGAACTGGACGGCGGAGACGGCCGCCGCACTCAGTTCCATGCGGTACAGCGCCTCCGTCGGAGCACCCAGGGCGAGCCGGACGAGCGTCTTGATCGGCGTCACGTGCGAGACGACCAGGACGGTGCGCCCGGCATAGCGGGCCAGCAGGCGGTCCCGGGCGGCG
This sequence comes from Streptacidiphilus melanogenes, assembly GCF_000787835.1. GTDB lineage: Bacteria > Actinomycetota > Actinomycetes > Streptomycetales > Streptomycetaceae > Streptacidiphilus > Streptacidiphilus melanogenes. The sequence goes on along the minus strand of NZ_BBPP01000007.1, from coordinate 40,685 downwards.
GCCACCCGGCGGCCGACGGCGACGAAGCTCTCGCCGTCCGGCGGGGCCGTCCTCGGCGAGGCCAACCAGGCGTCCAGCGCCTCCGGCTGACGCTCCTTCACCTCGGCGAAGGTGAGCCCCTCGAAGGAGCCGAAGTCAGCCTCGCGCAGGGCCTCCTCGACGCGGACGTCCAGGCCCAGCACGTCGGCGACGGCCTGTGCGGTCTCCCGGCAGCGCCGCAGCGGCGAGCTGACGATCGCCTCGATGGTGCCGCGCGCGGCGAAGGCCGCGGCGGCGCGCTCGGCCTGCCAGCGGCCTCGCTCGGAGAGCGCCGGGTCGCCGCCGCCGCTGCCGGAGAACCGCTTCTGCGGCGTCAGCGCGGTCTCGCCGTGGCGCAGCATCACGAAGGTGGTGGGCTTGCCCATGTCCGCGGGCGCGGCCCAGCCCGCCGGGGCGGTGACCTTCGGCTCGCCGCCCTGATCGGCGACGGGCTGGGCGATCCGCCGGGCGATCGGTTCGGCGGTGGCGTCGGAGACCGGCGCGGCGGTGACCGGCGTCGGCTGCGGCGGCAGCTTCGGCTCCCACGCACGGCCCGCCTGGCCCGCGTCCATCGCCTCGTTGGCGAGCCGGTCCGCGTTCTTGTTCTCCTTGCGCGGCACCCAGCGGTACTGGACCCGCCCGGCCGGGAAGGCCGTACGGGCCTCGGCCGCGAGCGGCTTCATGTCCGGGTGCTTGACCTGCCAGCGGCCGGACATCTGCTCCACGACGAGCTTGGAGTCCATCCGCACCTCGACCGCGGCGGCCGGGTCGATCGCGGCGGCGGCGCGCAGGCCCGCGATCAGACCCCGGTACTCGGCCACGTTGTTGGTGACGCGGCCGAGGTACTCGGCCGCCTCCGCCAGCACCTCGCCGGTGTCGCCGTCGCGCACGACCGCGCCGTATCCGGCGGGCCCGGGGTTGCCCCGCGACCCGCCGTCGGCCTCGACGACGAACCGGCGAGCTTGCCCGCCTTCCGTCACAGACCGGACTCCGAGGTGCGGACCAGAATCCGTCCGCAGTTCTCGCAGCGCACGACCTCGTCCGCGGCGGCGGCGCGCACGGCGCCGAGGTCGGTGATGGACAGCTCCACCCGGCAGCCCTCGCAGCGGCGCTGGAAGAGGCGCGCCGCGCCGATGCCGGCGTTCTGGGTGCGCAGGCGGGTGTAGAGCTTCATCAGGTCGGCCGGGATGGCGGCGGACAGGGTCTCGCGGTCGCGGGTGACCTTCTCCACCTCGGCGTCGATCGAGCCGTAGGAGGTGTCGCGGCGCTCCTCGGCCTCCTTGACGGAGCGCTCGGCCTCGTCGCGGCGGGCCGTCATCTCGCTGACGCGGGTCTGACCCGACTCGAGCCGCTCCATGATCTCCAGGACCACGTCCTCCAGGTCGCTCTGGCGCTTGGCCAGCGAGCCGACCTCGTGCTGGAGGTTGGTGAGGTCCTTGGCGGAGCCGACCGAACCGGAGTCGAGCAGCTTCTGGTTGCGGGCGGCGCGCTGGCGCACCTGGTCGACGTCCTGCTCGGCCTTGGTGAGCTCACGCTGGGTGTCGCTCAGCTGGGTCTCGGCGGCGACGGTGAGCGAGCGCAGCTGGGCGAGGTCGGTGGAACGCTGCTCGATCTCGGCGTGCTCGGGCAGCGTGCGCCGACGGTGGGCGAGCTGGTCGAGGCGGGAGTCGAGTGCCTGCAGGTCCAGCAGGCGGATCTGGTCGGCGGGCGCGGCGTTCAGTTGGAGCTCCTTGAGGCGGTGGTCGGTGCGAAAGTCATCGGGGCGTGCGCGGTCCAGGGGTCGGTGACGTGGGTGGACACCCGCGTCCCGAGGCCCCAGCCGTGCTTTTCGGAGACGGCGAGCAGCGCGCTCTCCGCGCTGCGCAGCCAGGGCCACTCGGTGGCCCAGTGGGCGGCGTCGACCAGGGCGATGTCCGCGTTCTCGCGGGCCTCCGAGGCCGGGTGGTGGCGCAGGTCGGCCGTGACGTAGGCGTCGACGCCGGCCGCGCGGACCTCCGCGAAGAAGCTGTCGCCGGAGCCGCCGCAGACGGCGACACGGCGGACAGGACGGTCCGGGTCGCCCGCGGCGCGCACGCCCTGGGCGGTGGCCGGCAGTCCGGCGGCGACGCGGGCGGCGAAGGCGGCCAGCGGCTCGGGCGCCGGGAGCTCGCCGATGCGGCCGGTGCCGCGGCGTCCCGTCGGGTCGGTCGGGTCCGGGACCAACGGTCCGGTCACGCGCAGGCCGACGGCCTCGGCGAGGGCGTCGGAGACGCCGGGGTCGGCGACGTCGGCGTTGGTGTGCGCGACCATCAGCCCGATGCCGTGGCGGACCAGGGTGTGCACGACCTTGCCCTTGAAGGTGTCGGCCGCGACGGTCGTGGTGCCGCGCAGGTAGAGCGGGTGGTGCGTGACGACGAGCTGCGCGCCGAAGGCGACGGCCTCGTCGACGACGGCCTGCAGCGGGTCGACGGCGAACAGCACCCGGCTGACCTCGTCCTCCGGGTCGCCGCAGACCAGACCGACGGCGTCCCAGGACTCGGCCCACGCGGGCGGGTAGAGCTCGTCGAGCGCGCGGCGGACGTCGGAGAGTTTCGGCACGTGTCCGAGGGTATCGCGGCGCGGTGGCCGCGTCGGACAGCGCGCAAGGTTACGGGCCAGGAAGGAGCTCCACCCTTACGAGTGATGTGTCCGCGATCCCGTGCGAGCGGCGCACGTCCGTCAGTAGCTTCGGTGGTGCGGACGGGCCCCACCGCGGAGGGCCCGCCCTGAACACGGTGAGCTCGAAGAACAAGGCGAGCCCGAACGACGCGAGCGGCTCTCGTGAGCTCTTCCGAACGCTGCGCACCTTCTCGCACGTCTTTCTTGCACGTCTTTCTTGCACATCATTGCTTCCTCTCCCTTCCGTTCCGGCGACGTGTGTCGTCCCGACCGAGCTGCGGTGGTGCCTCCATGACCACGATCCCCCTCACCGTCCCTCCGCGCTCCGGCTCCGCCTCTGGGCCGGGGGCGCCGGTCTCCGCCGCGCTGCGGCGGGTCAGCTTCAGCTTCGCCTCCGACGGCTCGCACGCCGCCTGCCTGGCGGCGGAGGCCGACGGCCGCTGGTTCGTCGAGAGCTGGCTGCTGGGCGCGGAGCCGGGCGAGGTCTGCGCGCCGCAGCCGCTGCGCCCCGGCGCGGGCGCACGCGAGCGGCGCTCGGAGGACGTGCACGCGCAGCTCGTCGCGCTGACCGACGGCCGTGTGCTGATCTGCCGTCACGAGGGCACGCAGCAGCAGCTGATCGTGCGCGGCACGGACGGGCAGGCGGACCTGGCCGCGGGCCGGCTCCATCAGGCCGGCCTGCGGCTGCTGCCGCTGCCCGCCCCGGCGGCGGGCGCGCCGGTCGCGCTGGCGCTGGGCACGGACGGCGAGACGTCCACCTCGGTCTGGCTGGTCAGCGCGGACGGCGTCTCCGCCCCGCAGCAGGTCGCCGAGCTGCCCGGTCTGTACGGCGGCGGCGTCTGGCTGGACCGGGGCGGGCGGATGCTCGGCCTGGACCGGTTGCAGCGCCTGGCCGACGGCACGGGCCGGGTCAAGACGGTCGTGCTGGACCTCGTCTCCGTCAGGCTCTCGCCGCTGCTGGAGCTCACCGAGCACAGCAACGACCGCCTCGCGGCCTGTGATCCGGGCAGCGGTCTGATCCTGGTGCGCAGCGACGCGCCGGGCGAGGACCGTCTCGGCTGGGGCCGCCTCGGCTCCGGCGAGCCGCTGCACTTCCCTGAGTGCCTGCGCGGCGGGCAGCACTTCCTGCGCCCCGTCGCGATCGAGCCGGGCCGCGGCCGGGTGGCCGTCCAGGCGGACTGGGGCGCCGGTACGACGCTGGCGCTGTGGGAGCCGGGCGCCACGCGGCTGGACCCGCTGCCCATCCCGCCCGGCCGGTTCGGCGGGGTGGCGCACTGGTCGGCGGCAGGCCTGCGGATGCCCTACTCGGCGCCGGACCACCCGGCAGCGATGGCCTCGATCGACGTCGACCTGCTGTTGAGCGGCGAGACGCGGCCGCTGCCGCAGCCGGAGCGGCCCCGGCTGGCGCCGGTCCAGGGCGGGCGCGCGGGCCTGGCGAGCGTGGTGCAGGTGATACCCCAGCCCGTGGAGACCGGCTGGCGGCTGGACGGCAGCACCCGGCGCGGCGACGGCCGCCCCTGGGAGAGCGCGCAGACGGTCACCCTGCCGGGAGCCACGGGTCCGGTGGAGGGCGTCGTCTACGGGGGCGACGCGTGGCTCAGCGCCGAGCACCTGGTGATGGCCCTGCACGGCGGGCCCGCCGACGCCTGGCATCTGGAGTTCGAGCCGACCCTGCAGCGCCTGGCGGCGGAGGGCATGGCCGTCGTCGCCCCGAACCAGCGCGGCAGCACGGGCTACGGCGTCGAGCACGCACAGGCCGTCCAGCACGCCTGGGGCGGCCCGGATCTGGAGGACGTGCTGGCGCTGCTGCACAGCATCGGCGGCCAGCGCGAGTCGCTGGGCCTGGGCCGGGTGGCCCTGTTCGGCGTCAGCTACGGCGCGTTCCTCGCGCTGCTGGCGGCGGGCACCGCCCCTGATCTGGTCGCCCGGGTGGCGGCGGTCTCCCCGTTCCTCTCCGGCGCGCGCCTGGCCGCCGAGGCGGGTCCGGCCGTTCGGGGTCTCACGGAGCGGATGGGCGCGGCGACGGACCTGCCGGACGGCCCGCGGGACGTCCTGCTGCTGTGCCACCGGCTGACGGCGGAGGTGCTGGTCGTCCACGGCGATCGGGACGAGATCGTGCCCGTCACGCAATCCCGGCTGCTGCGCCAGGAGTTGCTGCGGATCGGCCGGGTCGAGGGGGTCGACTTCCAGTACGTGGAGGCCGCGCGTGCGGGCCACGAGGTGCTCGCGGAGGAGGGTGCGCCTCTTCTGCAGGAGTTGTTGGCGAGCTTTTTGAGAAGTGTGCGAACGGTGTGAACGGGTGGGAAGGTCCCTACGAGGCCACTAGGGTGGACCACCAGCACGAATGCCGGAAGACAGAACAAACACGGAGAAGACGACTCTCATGTCTGATGCCCTCACCGACATCACCACTGAGAACGCCGCGGAGGAGGACCCGCACGGCCGCCACCGCGGCCACATCGCCGAGGAGGAGGCGCAGGAGGCGAACCCCCACGGTCGCCACCGCCGCGCGGAGTAGCACCCTGGGGGCGCGGGGAACCGCGCCCCCAGGTGTGGCAGCTCATCCGTGCTTCAGGCCGAGAACCGACATGTTGGCGAAGCCGTCGCCCGGCTTGCGTTCGGCGTAGAACGGGGTCATCAGCTCGTCCAGCTCACCCGGCGTGAAGACCTCCTTCGCCGTGTCGAACTTGGCCAGGACCGGCGGGGCGCCGAGGATCGCGACCATACCGCCGTGGACGACGAAGCACTGGCCGTTCACCGAGGCCGCCGCCGGAGAGGCCAGGTAGGCGACGAGCGGGGAGACGTGCTCGGGGGCGAGCGGGTCGATGCCTGTCTCCGGTGCGCTCATGGATCCGACGAAGACGTCCTCGGTCATGCGCGTCCGGGCACGCGGGCAGATGACGTTGGCGGTGACGCCGTAGCGGGCCAGCGCGTTCGCGCTGCTGGTGGTGAGGCCGACGATGCCGCCCTTCGCGGCCGCGTAGTTGGGCTGTCCGGCGGAGCCCGCGACGAACGCCTCGGACGAGGTGTTGACGATCCGCCCGTACACCGGCGCCCCGGCCGCCTTGCTCCGGTCACGCCAGTACGCGGCGGCCGCACGGGTCGTGGCGAAGTGGCCGCGCAGGTGGACGCGGACGACGGAGTCCCACTCCTCCTCCGTCATGGAGAAGACCATCCGGTCGCGCAGGATGCCGGCGTTGTTGACCAGGATGTCCAGCTGCCCGTAGGTCGCGACCGCGAGGTCGACCAGTTCCTGGGCGGTGCCGATGTCGGCGATGTCGCCGTAGTGCGCGACGGCGTGGCCGCCCGCCGCTGCGATCTCGGCGACCGTTTCGTCGGCGGGCGCCGCCGACGCGGCGCCGCTGCCGTCGCGGCCCGGCGCACCGAAGTCGTTGACGACGACGTTCGCGCCCGCGCGGGCGAGTTCCAGCGCCTCGGCGCGGCCCAGGCCGCGGCCCGCACCGGTGACGATCGCGGTGAGGCCCGCCAGCGACGTGGTGGTCACGCGTCCGTCCCCATGGTGATGACGGTGCGCAGCGCCTCGCCGGTGCGCATCTGCTCGATGGCGTCGTTGACGTGGCCGAGCGGCACGTGGTGGGTGACCATGCCCTCGAGGTCGAGGCGGCCGGCCCGCCACAGCTCGATGACCTTGCGGTAGGTCGCGGGCACGTCCGCGCCGCCGTAGAGGGAGGGCAGGACGCGCTTCTCGTTGAAGAACAGCTCGAACATGTTGAACTGCGCGTTGTCGTCCATCGCGCCCGCGCCGACCACGACGAGGGCGCCGCCGCGCCGGACCGCGTCGTAGGCGGTGCGCACGGTCGCCGAGCGGCCGACGACCTCGAAGGCGTAGTCGAAGCCCTCGCCGCCGGTGATCCGGGCCTTGGCGTCGTTCAGCTCGTCGGGGTGGACCGCCTCGGTCGCGCCGAAGCGCAGCGCCCACTCGCGGCGGGCGGCGACGGGGTCGACCGCGAGGATCTGGGCCGCGCCGCAGACCTTCGCGCCCTGGATGGCGGCGATGCCGACGCCGCCGCAGCCGATCACGGCGACCTTCGAACCGGGCAGCACCTTGGCGGTGTTGACGGCCGCGCCGACGCCGGTGGTGACGCCGCAGCCGATCAGGGCGGCGACCTCGTAGGGGACGTCGTCGGGGATCTTCACCGCACAGCCGGCCGCGACGACGCTCTCCTCGGCGAAGGTGCCGGTGGCGGAGAAGCCGAAGATGTCCTTGCCGTCGTGCCGGTAGTTGGGCGTGCCCATGTTGGCGAACGCGGCCAGGCACAGGTTGCCCTCGCCGCGCAGGCAGGAGGGGCAGGCGCCGCAGGGCGGCATCCAGCAGACGATGACGCGGTCGCCGACGGCCAGGCTCGTCACGCCCGCGCCCACCTCGACGACCTCGCCCGCGCCCTCGTGGCCGGGGACGAACGGGGCGGGCTGCGGCAGCACACCGCTCATGGCGGACAGGTCGGAGTGGCAGAGGCTGGCGGCCTTCATCCTGATCCGGACCTGGCCGGGCCCGGTCGCCGGGGTCTCGACGCCGTCGTGGACCTCCAGTTTCTCCTGGCCGGTCTCGTGCAGAACCGCTGCGCGCATCTTCTTCGCTCCTCGGTCGTGGCGGTGCGGATGTGGGTTGCGGACGTGGGGTGCGGGGGGTGCGGATCGAAGGGGGCGGGTCAGGGCTGGTGGGTGACGACGGTGTCGGCGAGGACGGGCGCGTCGTCGCGCTCCACGCTGGTCGCGGTGACGAGCAGCCGCTGCCCGCCGTCGCGCCAGATCCGGACGCGCAGCGTCTCGCCGGGGAAGAAGATCCCGGCGAAGCGGGTGCGGTACTCGCGCACCCGGGAGGCGTCGCCGCCGAGGACGGCGTCCACGACGGCCTTGAGGGTGACGCCGTAGGAGCACAGGCCGTGCAGGATCGGGCGGTCGAAGCCGGCCAGCTTGGCGAAGTCGGGGTCGGCGTGGAGCGGGTTCCAGTCCCCGGAGAGGCGATAGAGCAGCGCCTGGTCGTGACGGACCGGGATCTCGCGCACGGCGTCCGGCTCGCGGTCGGGCACTTCGATGCGGACGCTCTCGCCGCGCTCGCCGCCGAAGCCGCCCTCGCCGCGGACGAAGATCTCGGTGTCGCAGGTGTAGAGGGGGCCGTCGGCGTCGGCGGCCTCGCTGCGCATGACGAGGACGGCGGCCTTGCCCTTGTCGTGGACGGCGGCGAGGGAGCTGGTCAGCTGGGCGCGGCCGGCGGCGGGGATCGGGCGGTGCAGCTCGATGCGCTGGCCTCCGTGCAGCACCTGGGCGAGGTTGATCTCGAGGCCGGGCAGGTTGAAGGCTCCTGCCTTGGCCAGGCCGCCGCCCGCGACGGTGACGAAGCTGGGCAGCACCTGGAGGTCCTTCTCGTAGGTCCAGCGCAGTTCGTCGGGGTCGGTGGCCGGTCGCTGCGCGCCCGCGCCGATGCCCAGGTGGTAGAGGATCACGTCCTTGTGGTCCCAGGCGAGTTCGGTGATGCGGGCGGGGGCGGCGAGGGCTTCGGCGGGGTTGATGGGCATGGAGAGCCTCTCTCGTCTTTCGGGTTCGCTCACTCAGGATTCTCGGGGGCCTGGTCTCAGCATTGGTGGACCCCGACGCGGCCGTCCGCACCGTCGGCCGCGCCGGGGTCGCTTCGACGCGGGTGCCGACTGCTCCTGGTCCGGCCGGTCCCGCGGGCTGAGGGCTGAGCTAGAACAAGTTCTAGCGCAAAGCGCTTCAGTTGAGAACGCCCTGACACGGGTCAGTCACGGAGAGCCGCACAGGGCGCTTGAGGGCCCGGTCGGCGTCCGCGGTCCGAGCCCGCGGTCACCTGCGCAGCATGGTCACCACCGCCGCGCCACCGAGGCCGATGTTGTGGGCGAGACCGACGCGGGCGTTCGGCACCTGGCGGCCCTCCGCCTCGCCGCGCAGCTGCCAGACGAGCTCGGCGCACTGCGCGAGGCCGGTGGCGCCCAGCGGGTGCCCCTTGGAGATCAGCCCGCCGGAGGGGTTGACCACCCAGCGGCCGCCGTAGGTGGTCGCGCCCTCGGCGACGAGCTTGCCGCCCGCGCCGTCCGGGCACATCCCGAGCGCCTCGTAGGTGAGCAGCTCGTTGACGGAGAAGCAGTCGTGGAGCTCGACGACGTCGACGTCCTCGATGCCGAGGCCGGACTGCTCGAACACGGCCCGCCCGGCCTCGCGCGACATCGGCTTGCCGACGACGTCGATGCAGGAGCCGGAGGCGAAGCTTTCCTCGGTGTCCGTCGTCATCGCCTGGGCGACGATCTCGACCGCGCGGTCCTGCAGCGCGTGCTCGCGCACGAAGCGCTCGCTCGCCACGACGGCCGCGGCGGCCCCGTCGGAGGTGGGCGAGCACTGGAGCTTGGTCAGCGGCGCGTGGATGGTCCGCGCCGCCAGCACCTCCTGAAGGGAGTACTCGTCGCGGAACTGGGCGCGCGGGTTGGCCGCCGAGTGCCGGTGGTTCTTCACGCCGACGAGGGCGAGCTGCTCGGCGGTGGTGCCGTACCGCTCCATGTGCTCGCGGGCGGCGTTGCCGAAGATCTGCGCGGTCGGCGGGGTGGCCTCGAAACCGTGCCGGGCGGCCATCACGCCGTAGTGGCGGGCGACGGGGCTGGCCGCGAAGCCTCCCGCGCCCGCGCCGCCGCCGAGCGCGCCCCTGCTCATCTGCTCGAAGCCCAACGCCAGCACGCAGTCGTTCAGACCGCCCGCGACGAACTGACGTGCCATCATCAGCGCGGTCGAGCCGGTGGCGCAGTTGTTGTTGACGTTGTAGACCGGGACGCCGGTCAGGCCGACGGTGTAGAGGGCGCGCTGCCCGGCGGTCGACTGCTGGTGGCAGTAGCCGACGGCGGCCTGCTCGACGAGGCCGTAGGCGATCCCGGCGTCGGCGAGGGCGGCCTCGCCCGCCTCCTTCGCCATGTCCCAGTACTGCCAGTCGCGCGTCTCCGGCTTCTCGAACCTCGTCATGCCGACGCCGACGAGGAACACCTTCTCGGTCATCTCTACTCCGACTCTGCTGCTACGGCTGCGGATCGCGCGGGAGGCCGAGGATGCGCTCGGCGACGACGTTGAGCTGGACCTGCGTGGTGCCGCCGGCGATGGTCAGGCAGCGCGACATCAGCACCGCGTGCCCGATCTCGCGGCCGAGGCCCTCGTACACCGCGCCCGTCTCCCCGCACAGCTCCAGCGCGTACGCGGCGACGCGCTGCGCGTGCGGGGCGGAGACGAGCTTGCGGACGCTGCCGCCCGCGCCGGGGTCCAGGCCGTCGAGGGCGCTGAGCGTGGTGCGCAGGTCGATGCAGGCGAGCACGTGCTCGTCGGCGACGAGGCGGCCTAGGACGGCCGGGTCGCCGCCGGGGGCGTGCAGCAGGCGCTGGACGGCGGGACCGGTGGGGCTGGCGTCGGCCATGTGGACGCGCTCGTTGCCGAGCGTGTGCCGGGCCACCCGCCAGCCGTCGTCGACGGCGCCCACCACGGCGTCGGCGGGCAGCCGCACGTCGTCGAGGAAGACCTCGTTGAAGACCGCGTCGCCGGTCAGTTCGCGCAGCGGGCGGATGTCGATGCCGGGGGTGCCGTGCATGTCGACGACGAAGTAGGTGAGGCCCTGGTGCTTGGGCTTCTCGGGCGAGGTGCGGGCGAGCAGGATGCCGAAGTCGGCGGTCCGGGCGCTGGAGGTCCACACCTTCTGGCCGTCGACACGCCAGCTGCCGTCCTCCTGCCGGACCGCGCGGGTGCGCAGCGAGGCGAGGTCGGAGCCGGCCTCCGGCTCGGAGAAGAGCTGGCACCAGGTCAGTTCGCCGCGCAGGGTCGGCATCAGCAACCTCTCGCGCTGGGCGTCGGTGCCGTGGGCGACGAGGGAGGGGACGACCCAGTTGCCGATGGTCAGGTCCGGCAGCCGCACCCCTGCAGCGCGCAGCTCCTGCTCGACGACGAGCTGACGCAGCGGTCCGGCGCCGAGCCCGTAGGGGGGCGGGAGGTGCGGCGCGGCCCAGCCGTCGGGCGCGAGGCGGCGGCGCTGCTCGGCCGGGTCGAGCCCGGCGACGGAGGCCGCCGCCGCTCGGGCGTCGGCGCGGAACTCCGCGGCCTCGGGCGGCAGTTCCAGCTGCGGGCGCCACGGCTCGGCGACTGCGGCCGCCTCGGCGACCGCGCGCCACAGCGCTCCTTCGCCGCCGAGGAGTTGGCGCAGCGAGAGAGCCCGGCGCAGACGCAGGTGGGCGTCGTGCTCCCAGGTGAAGCCGATGCCGCCGAGAATCTGGATGCAGTCCTCGGCGTTGGCGCAGGCGGCGTCGACGGCGAGGGCCGCGGCGACGGCGGCGGTCAGCGGCGTGGTCTCACGTGCGGCGGCCCAGGTCGCGGCGGCGGCCTTCTCGGCGCGGACCAGCAGCCCGGCGCAGAGGTGCTTGACGGCCTGGAACTGGCCGATGGGCCGCCCGAACTGCTCACGGACCCTGGCGTGTTCGGCGGCGGTCTCCAGCGCCCAGCGGGCGATGCCGGACGCCTCGGCGGCGAGCAGGGTCCGCACGATCGCGTCGTAGGCGGCGTCGGCGTCGGACGCGGCGTCGGACGCGGCATCGGACGCGGCATCGGAGGCGGGGCCCGCGAGTTGTTCGGCAGGGGCGTCGTCGAACGCGACACAGCCGAGGCCACGGGTCGGGTCGAGCGCCGTCAGCGCGGTGATCCGCGCGGCGGAGGCGGGGACCGCGTACCAGACCGGGCCGCCCCCACCGACGGCCCGGACCACGAGCAGTTCCGCCTCCGCCGCACCGGGCACGACGCCGGCCACCCCGTCCAGGTGTCCGTCCGGCGTCGCCGTCACCGCTCCGCACCAGGCCACGGCGGCGGTCAGTGCGCCGTCGGCGAGAGCGGCGAGCCGCGGGTCGTCGGGGTCGGAACGGGCGAGCAGTGCGGCGGCCAGGACCGTCGGCAGGTAGCCGCCGGGCAGCAGCGCCCGGCCGGTCTCCTCGACCACCACGCCCAGATCCAGCAGTCCGCCGCCGCCCCCGCCCGCCCGCTCGGGCAGGTGCAGGCCGAGCAGCCCCTGCTCGGCCAGCCCCTTCCACCACGAGGGCCGGGCGGTCCCCACGACACCCGGCTCCTCCGCCAGCGCCGCCCGGACCACCGGTCCGGGGACCTCCCGCTCCAGCAGGCGCCGCACCGAGCCCCGCAACTCCCGGTGCTCCTCGCTGATGCCGACCGCCATGGACGCCCCCTTCTGAAGCTGACGTGGCGTCAGACTAGAACCCGTTACAGAAATTGGGAAGCCCGGCGCCGCGGTCGGCTTCCGTCGGGAGAATCGGATCGGGCATGATCTCCGGCCGTGACCACCTCCCTGACGAGCCTGAACGCCGTTTGCCCGGAATGCTCCGGTTCGCTCACCAGCGACCCGAGATTCGCCGTCTGGTGCCCTTCATGCCATTGGAACGTGTTGCCGGAATCGCAGCTCAAGGCTGCGGAGAAGAAGGGGAAGAAAGAGGGGAACGGCCTGCGCCAGCGACTGGACCGGGCCCTGGAGGAGCGGCTCTTCGACGAGGCCGTCTCCGGCAAGGACCTCGGCCCGCGCCGGGACGCGGCCCACTACGCGGCCGTCGCGCTGGCCCTGCCGGTGCACCTCGTCACCCTGGCCGCCCTCGTCTCCGGCTGCCTGCTGATCGCCTACGGGGCCTGGCCCGCCTGGATCGGGGCCCTGGCCCTCTTCGCCGTCGCCTACGCCGGCCGGCCGCGCCTCGGCTCCTACCGGCGTTTCCTCAAGCGCAGCACCGCGGTCACCCGCCAGAACGCCCCGGCACTGTGGGACCTGGCGGACTCCGTCGCCGACGGGATCGGCACCCGTCGTGCCGACGCCATTCTCATCGACGGCCGCTACAACGCGGGCTACACGCGCGTCGGTCTGCGGCGCCGGGTCGTGCTGCGCATCGGCATGCCGATGTGGGCGTCCCTGCGCGAGCAGGAGCGCGTGGCGCTGCTGGCCCACGAGTTCGGCCACGGCGCCAACGGCGACGCGCGGCGCGGGATCTGGCTCGGGGCCGCGCTGGAGGCGCTGGTGGAGTGGGTGCAGGGCCTGCGGGCCAACTCCAGCATGCGCAGTCGGCGCCGCGGCATGGAGGCCGTCGTCGCCCTGGTCGTCAGCTGGCTGACCGCCGGCATCGCCCAGCTTGTCCTGCTCTACGCGCGGCTGCTGCACTGGCTCACCCGGATGGGCAGCCGTCGCGCCGAGTACCTGGCCGACTCCTTCACCACCCGGCTCGCCGGGACCGAGGGCGCGGTCGGGCTGGTCGAGGCGCTGCGCCTGGGGACGGCTTACGAGAGCGTCGTCCACCAGCGCAAGGTCGCGGGCCAGCGGGTGCCCGGCCGGTGGCGGCGGGGAGCCGGGGCGGCCGACGAGCCCGCAACGGTGGCGGAGGCGCCGAAGACGGACCTGTGGACGCAGATCCAGGAGTACGTGCGGAGCATCCCGGCCGCCGAGCGCACCCGGCGCATCCTCGCGGCCGAGCTGACCCACAGCGACTTCGACGGCACCCACCCGCCGTCCCACCTGCGCCTGGCCTTCGTGCGCCGCCGCGACGAGGCGGCAGAGCCGGCGGTGCTGCTGAGCCCGGAGGCCTCCGCCGCGATCGACGCCGAGCTGCGGCTCCTCGCCCGCCCGATCGCCGACGACCTGCTCGGGGTGTGACCTCCACGCCCGGCTGACCGGCCGGACGCATGCGGCCTCGGTGCGCATGTGACCGGCCGGTAGGGTGACGCGCTATGGACGCGACGCGAGAGACCACCCCCGCCCGGCCGCAGGCGCGGGTGCTGGCCGCCTTCGAGGCGGCGACGGGGTTCATGCCGGTGGACGAGGGCCTGGCCCTCTACGCGGCGGCGGCCGAGGCGGCCGCCCGGACGGGCCTGCCGGTGCTGGAGATCGGCACGTACTGCGGCCGCTCCACGATCCTGCTCGCCGAGGCGGCCCGGCTGGCCGGCACCGTCGCGATCACCGTCGACCACCACCGGGGCTCGGAGGAGCAGCAGCCCGGCTGGGAGTACCACGACACCAGCCTGGTCGACCCTGAGGTCGGCCTGATGGACACCCTCCCCCGCTTCCGCCGCACGCTGCACGCCGCCGGGCTGGAGCCGCACGTCGTCGCACTCGTCGGGCGCTCCCCGCAGCTCGCGTCGCTGTGGGGTACGCAGGTCGGCCTCGTCTTCGTCGACGGCGGCCACACCGACGAGCACGCCACCGGCGACTACGAGGGCTGGGTTCCGCACCTCGCACCGGAGGGCCTGCTGGTCGTGCACGACGTCTTCCCCGACCCGGCGGACGGCGGCCAGGCGCCGTACCGGGTCTACCTGCGCGCGCTCGACGAGGGCTTCCGCGAGGTCTCGGTCACCGGCTCGCTGCGGGTGCTGCGCCGCCAGTAGTGCTCTGTTCGGTCGGGGCTGAACGCGGGCGTTCTTGATCGTACAAAGCCGCCTGCGGGCTGCAGGGGTTCGATACGGTGGCGCCCATCGGTTTCGGGGTACCTGCGGTACGCGGCGAGGTGGGCGATGAGCGATCGGGACGGCACGAGCCCCGCAGTGTGGGATCCGACGGCCAACGGCGGCGCCGGCGGCTGGGTCCGCAGG
>NZ_BBPP01000007.1:0-26060 GCF_000787835.1 Streptacidiphilus melanogenes | reverse complement strand
CGGCCACCGGCGGCGCGGGCGGCTGGGCCCGCGGGGGCGCGCCCCGCCGCCACCCCGCCGCAGGACCCGCGCGCGGGCCAGGCCGGTCCGCCCCGGCCGGGCGACGCGGAGGAGACGGCGGTCCTGCCGCCGGTCCCCGGCACGGTCCCGCCCCAGCCCACCCCGCAGGCCGGTGCCGACACCGAGGCGCCGGTGCCCACCCGGTTCGACCAGCCCGTGGCACGCCCCTACTTCGGCAGCGTGCCGGGCCGGACACCCGGCCCGGGCATGGACACCCGCCCCACCTCACCGGGCGGCCCACCTCCGTTCACGCCGGGCCAGGCCGGGGCGGAGGTGCCCACCGTCACCGCGCCCGGCGCGCAGCCGCCGCACGCCGCAGGATTCGGCACCCCGCCCGGCACGGCGCCCTTCGGGCCGCCCGGCGCCCGGCCGGGCCAGGCCGGCGCGGAAGCGCCGACCACGACCGCCACCGGCGCGCAGCCACAGGCAGCCGGCAGGTTCGGCACGCCGACCGGCGGCCCCTCCACCTTCGGGCAACCCGGCGTCCGGCCGACCGCGCCCCAGCCTGGCCAGACCGGAGCCGAGGTCCCCACCGTCACCGCCCGGGGCGCGCAGCCACCGCACGCCTCAGGATTCGGCACCCCGCCCTTCGGGCCGCCCGGCGCCCAGCCGGGCCAGGCCGGCGCGGAAGCGCCGCTGCGCGGTGACTCCTTCGGCGGCCCGGCTCCGTTCGCTCCGCCCGCCTTCACCCCGCCCAGCCAGGCGCCGGACTTCCAGGCACCGGACTTCCAGACTCCGGCGCAGGGCGCCGGCTACCCGCCGACCGGACCGGCGCCGTTCCAGCGGCCGGACTTCGGGAGCCCTCAGCCGCCGCCCGCGGCCTACCGCGGCGACGAGCCGCCGAAGCGGCTGTCGACCGGGGCACTGGTCGCGATCGTGATCGTGGTCGCCGCGCTGCTCGGTGTCGGCGCGGTGTGGGGGCTCGGCCTGGGGCGGTCGAGCGGCAGCGCCGGGCCGAAGGCCTCGCCCGTGGCGAGTGGTGGCGGCCCGTCCGGCTCCACCGGGAGCTCGGCGGCGCCGAGCGGCTCGCCCAGCGACGGGGCGTCCCCCTCCGCCTCCGGGAGTGCCGGAGCGAGCGCGCAGACGCAGGCCCAGGCCGTCGACAGCCTGCTGTCGCAGAGCAAGAGCGTGCGCCAGTCCATCGGCTCGGCCGCCACGGACGTGTCGGGCTGCACCAACCTGGCCGACGCGCAGGGCGCGTTCCAGAGCGCGGCGAACACCCGCCAGAGCCTGGCGAACCAGGCGAGCACCCTGAACGTCTCGCAGCTGCCGAACGGCGGGGCGCTCATGCAGCAGCTCGCGCAGGCCGAGCAGGACTCGGCCAACGCCGACAACGCCTACGCGACGTACGCGGGCTCGCTCGCCTCCGGCAGCTGCACTCCGAACGCCCCGCTCCCCCAGTCCGTGACGGCCGCCAACACCAAGGCCACGAATGACAAGAACGCCTTCGTGGTGGAATGGGACCAGATCGCCGGACAGTACGGACTGCCTTCGTGGACGAAAAATGACTTCTGACGACTTCGGGCCAAAGCGGCCGCATCGCACCAGGACCACCACGCTCGTGCTGGTCCTGGCCGCGCTGGTGCCCCTCTGCTTCGCCGGCTGGCTGGGCTGGCGGGCGATAGCCGGCGAGCCGGGCAAGGGATCGGGCAACCACCCCGCGGCCGCCGACGGATCGAGCCAGGAGGCCCTCCCGAGCGCGCACCCCTCCGGCACACCCGGCGGCAGCGCCTCCCCGTCCGGGTCCGCGTCGGCCACCGCACCGGGCTCGGGCTCCGCAGGGAAGCCGCTCGCGGGCAAGGTGATCGTGATCGACCCCGGGCACAACCCGAACAACGTCGACCACCCGAGCCAGATCAACAGCCTGGTGTTCGTCGGCAACAGCAGCAAGGCGTGCGACACCACGGGCGCCTCGACCAACGCCGGATACCCGGAGGCGCAGTTCACCCTCGACGTGTCGCGCCGGGTGCGCGCGCTGCTCCAGGCCGAGGGCGCCACCGTCGTGCTCACCCAGAACGGCGACACGCCGTGGGGTCCGTGCGTGACCCAGCGCGCGGAGATCGGCAACCGCGCCCACGCGGACGCGGCGATCTCCATCCACGCCGACGGGGCGGGTGCGACCGACCACGGCTTCCATGTGATCATGCCTCAGACGGTGATCGCCGGAGGTGTGAACAACAGCGCGATCGTCGCTCCGTCGCACACGCTGGGTCTGGACGTGCGGTCCGCCTTCGCCGCGGCGACGGGCGAGCCGTTCGCCAACTACATCAACGGCGGCGTGGGCTACGACATCCGCAGCGACCTGGGCGGGCTGAACCTGTCCACGGTGCCGAAGGTCTTCATCGAGTGCGCCAACATGCGCAACTCCGGTGACGCGGAGCGGCTGACCTCCGCCGCCTGGCGTCAGGAGGCGGCCCAGGGCATCGCCAACGGCCTCAGCCAGTTCGTCCTCCACGAGGGGAACTGATCCGGCTGGTACGGTCACAACCGGTCCCAGCGGTTCCGTGCGCCAACGGTCCACGACACACGAGAGGCTTAAGCGGTGAATCTGCGAACCGTCACCCGAGGGGACGCCGCACTGGCGGCTTCGGCGCTGCTGCTCCTCGTCTCCTCCTTCTTCACGTTCTTCCAAGCGGGCGCGGACGAGTGCACCGGGACGGCCTCCGCCTGCTCCACCAACGCGTGGAGCGCCTCGCTCTTCCCGCTGCTGCCCGGCGTCGTTCTGCTCGGCGTGATCGGTCCGGTCCTGGTGCTGCTGGGTCGGCTGCTGCCGCAGGAGCCGTCCGCGCTCGGCATCGGCCTGCGCCCCTGGGGCGTCGTGCTGACGGTGGCCGCGGCGTGGTCCGCGCTGTGGACGCTGTTCGGCGGCCCGACCGGTGACCTCTTCGGGCACCCCGAGGTCTCCTCGAGCCCGCAGCTCGGCGCGTTCCTGGCATTCGTGTTCTGCGCGGCCGACGTGGTGCTGGCGGTGGCCGGACCTGTCCTGCCGTTCCTCGCCGCGCCGCTGCTGCCGCAGTCCACGCCGCAGGCCCCGCCCTCCCCGTACGCGCCGCAGGGCGCCGAGGAGCAGCCGGGCGTGCCCGGTTTCGGCGCGCCGGTGGGCCAGCAGCAGTCGCACGTCGGCCACTTCCACCCGCAGCCGGTCCAGCAGTCCCAGCCGGGCCAGCCGTTCCAGGGTCCGGAGAAGCAGGCGACGACGCTGCCGCTGTCGACCCCGGCGGAGCAGTCGGCGGCCGGCGCGGCTGCCGGTGCGGGCCTGGGCTCGGGATCGGGTTCCAGGGAGGCCTCGGACGCCGCGACCGCGCGGCTGTCGCGCCACACCCCGCAGGACACCCCGCCCGGCGCGGCCTCGACGGTGCGTCTGGGCACGCCCTCCCCGCTGGCCGCGCAGTCACCTGCCGCACCGGCGGCCGCCGCCGAGCCGGAGAAGCCCGCGGCCGCCTTCGCGCCGTTCTGGTTCGCCGTCCCGGCCGCCCGGCCGCTCGCGCCCGAGAACGACCCGAAGGGCGCGCCGGTCGGCGAACTCGTCCCCGGCACCTGGTACCTGGCCATCGCCCAGCGCGGCGAGGCGCTGCTCGCGCGGACGCAGGAGGGCAAGAGCGGGCTGCTCGTCGACACAACGGGCATCCAGCGCGGCTGAGCGCGCTGTTGTCCCTTACGGACCCCCTCGCTAATCTGACACACCGTCAGCCAAGCGAGGGGGTTCCGTCATGCGGCTCGGTCTGGTCCTCGGATACTGGGGCGCGGCGCCGACCCCCGGTTTCGTCGAACTCGCCCAGGAGGCCGAGCGCCTCGGCTACGACTCGGTGTGGACCGCCGAGTCCTGGGGTTCGGACGTGTTCACCCCGCTGACCTGGATCGCCGCCCACACCAGGCGGATCCGCCTCGGCACCGGCATCGCGCAGATGGCCGCCCGCACCCCGACCGCCACCGCCATGCACGCGATGACGCTCGACCACCTCAGCGACGGACGGCTGCTGCTGGGCCTCGGCCTGTCCGGGCCGCAGGTGGTGGAGGGCTGGTACGGGCGCCCGTTTCCGCGCTCCCCGCTGACCGCCGTGCGCGAGTACGTGGACGTGATCCACCAGGCCCTGCGCCGCGAGAAGCCGGTCGCCCTGGAGGGCCGCTACCACCCGCTCCCGTATCCGGGCCCCGACGGCACCGGCCTCGGCAAGCCGCTCAAGCCGATCGTCCACCCGCTGCGCCCGGACATCCCGATCCTGCTGGGCGCCGAGGGCCCGAAGAACATCGCGCAGACCACGCGGATCGCCGACGGCTGGCTGCCGCTCTACTTCTCCCCCGAACGCTGGCGCGAGCTCTACGCCGAGCCACTGGCGGGCGCCCGGCCCGGTTTCATGGTCGCCCCGCTCGTCCACGCCCGCGTCTGCGCGGACGTGGACGAGGGGCTCGCGCCGATCCGGGCCATGCTCGGCTTCTACGTCGGCGGCATGGGCGCGCAGGCCCGCAACTTCCATGCCGACCTGATGGCCAGGATGGGCTACGAGGCCGAGGCGCGGCGCATCCAGGAGCTCTTCCTGGCCGGCCGCCGCGAGGAGGCCGTCGCCGCGGTCCCCGCGGCGTTCGCCGACGAGATCAGCCTGGTCGGCCCGCGTGAACGCATCGCCGACCGGCTGACGGCGTGGCGGGACACACCCGTCACCGACCTTCTGGTCACCTCACGCGATCCGGAGACGCTGCGGACGCTGGCCGAGCTGGTCCTGTAAACGCGGTCCGGGTCAGCCCAGCGAGAGCCCGGCCCGCCACAGCTGCGGCACCCGCTCCTCGCCGAACCGCTCCGGGCCCGCCTCGCCCTGCGGCAGACGGCCGTTGAGCCACAGCATCACGTCCCGCGCGCTGCCGCGCACGGCGGCGTCCGCCTTGGCGTGACCGTACTCGAGGGTGAACGCCTCGGCGGTGCGCCGCAGTTGCCACTCGCCGGGCACGTCGGTGCAGTGCAGGTGCAGGCTGTCGCCCTCGCCGGCGAGTCCGGACCGGCCCGCGAAGGCGCGGGCGTCGAAGTCCGACGCGTTGGTCAGCAGCTCGTCGACGTTGTCGGCGGCCAGCGCGGCGTCGGCCTCCGGCCGCGCACCGACGGTCAGTTCGGCGTCGATCCGGTGCACCAGGGACTCGTGCGCGATCCTCCGCGCCCACCAGCGTGTCCCGCCGCCGTGGGCCCAGCCCCACACCGCGAGGTCCGGTCCGGTCTCCCGGAGCAGGGCGACCGTGCGGTCCGCGCCCGCCTGCAGCCACGCGGCTTCGCCGCCCTCCGGCATCGCCGCGTCCGGCACCTCGCGGAACGGCACCCGCTCGGTCGCCTTGCGGGCGACGACCTCCCCGATCCAGCGGAACACCATGCCCTGGTGGAACAGCAGGTCCCGCATCAACCAGTCCGGACAGCTCGGCACGGGCGCGCTCATGTCGGCGCCCTGCGCGAGCTCGGCGGTCCGGCGCGCGTGCTCGGCGGCGTGGTCGAGGTACTGCTCGTGTGAAAGCCAGTCCATAGCCATGGGGCGGACGCTAGCACCCCGGAGTGCTCGGCTCGGCCGACTTGTGGCTCCTGTGCCGACCCGGGATGCTGCGGCGTCCCGCTCAGATGACCGCCGCGCAGCACTCCTCCGTCAGGCCCACGGGAAGCGGCTCGCCGCCGAAGACGGACACCGTCGCCTCGTCGCCGCCGAGGGCGGCCACGGCGAGCAGCAACGCGCCCGCGGTCCAGGTGGTGCGCTCCTCGGGCCAGATCGCGTCGTCCTCGAAGACGTAGCCCGTCCAGTAGCCGCCGTCGGTGTGGCGCAGGTGCTGGATGGACTTGAGGATCTCCACCGCGCGGGTGGACTCCCCGATCGCCCACAGCGCCAGCGCCAGCTCCGCGCTCTCGCCGCCGGTGACCCAGGGGCGGTCGGAGACGCAGCGGACGCCGAGGCCCGGGACGACGAAGCGGTCCCAGTCGCGCTCGATGCGCTCCTTCGCGGCGGCGCCGCGCAACGCGGTGCCGAGGACCGGGTAGTACCAGTCCATGGAGTAGCGGTCCTTGTCGAGGAAGCGCTCCGGGTGGTGCGCCACGGCGTGGCCGAGGCGGCCCGCGGCCAGCTCCCAGTCGGGCTGGGGTTCCTCCAGGTGCTCGGCGACGGCCAGGGCGCAGCGCAGCGCGTGGTGGATGCTGGAGCAGCCGGTGAGCAGGGCCTCGTCGGGGGCGGAGCCGTCCTCCTCGCGACGCCAGGAGACGGTCCCGTCCGCGCGGCCGAGCCCGAGCACGAAGGCGACGGCCCGGCTGACGGTGGGCCAGATCTCCTCCAGGAACGCGTCGTCGCCGGTGGAGAGGTAGTGGTGCCAGGCTCCGACGGCGACGTAGGCGCAGAAGTTGGACTCGCGGTTCAGTTCGCTCGCCACCCCCTCCCGGTAGGCCGCGTACCAGGAGCCGTCCGGGTTCTGACGGTCCATCAGCCATCGGTAGGCGGCCTCCGCGGCCGCGTGCTCGCCGGCCACGTCGAGGGCCATGGCGGCCTCGACGTGGTCCCAGGGGTCGAGGTGGCCGCCGGTGAACCACGGGATCGCGCCGTCGGCGCGCTGCTCGGCGAGGATGCTGCGGACGGTGGCCGCGGCCTGCTCGGCGGTGAGCACCCCGTCCAGGATCAGCGTCCTCACTCGCCCGCCCCGAACGCGGCGCCCTCGAAGGCCGCGCCTTCGAAGGAGGCGGCCTCGCCGGTGCGCGGCTTGGTCGCGTAGGCGACGAAGCTCTTGCCGATGACGGGGTTGAGCGCCTTCTCGGTCAGGCGGGTGAGCTTGCCGATGACGGGCGCTCCGACGATGTCCCAGACCAGGAGCTGATGGTACGCGCGGACCGGCAGCGCCTTGTCGTTGTCGACGCCGACCGCGCACTTGATCCACCAGTACGGCGAGTGCAGCGCGTGGGCGTGGTGGGTGCCGTGCGGGACGAGACCGGCCTCGCTCATCTTCTCCAGCAGCTCGTCGCCGCGGTAGATGCGGATGTGGCCGCCCTCGACCTCGTGGTAGGCGTCCGAGAGCGCCCAGCAGATCTGCTCGGGCAGCCAGCGCGGGACGGTGATGGCGATCGAGCCGCCGGGCCGCAGGACGCGGACCATCTCCGCGAGCACGCCCTTGTCGTCCGGGATGTGCTCCATCACCTCGGAGATGATGATCTTGTCGAAACTGTCGTCCGGGAACGGCAGGTTGAGCGCGTCGCCCTCGACCGCGATCGCGGAGGCGCCGGCCGGGGCCTCGCCCTCCAGCTCCATCGCGGCGAACCACTTGCGCACCTCGCGGATCTCGTCCGCGTTCTGGTCCAGGGCGACCACGCGGCCACCGCGCCGGTACACCTCGAAGGCGTGGCGTCCGCCGCCGCAGCCGAGGTCGAGCACCCGGTCGCCGGGGGCGATCGGAAAGCGGGAGAAGTCGACGGTCAGCACGGCCGGGGGCTCCTAACGATGACGGGCTCGAAGAGAAAGGAGAGGAAGGGCGGTCAGACGTAGCGCCAGCCGCGGCCCGCGCGGGCGTGCCGCCCGACGCCGGTGGCGATCGCCTCGCGGTAGCGCTCGACGGTGAGCTCGGCGGCGCGGCGCCAGGTGAAGCGGTCCAGCACCCGGGCCCGGCCCGCCGCACCGATGCGGGCGCGCAGTTCGGGCTCGTCCAGCAGCCGGCCGAGCGCTGCGGCCAGCGCTCCGGGGTCGCCCGGCGGGACGGCCAGGCAGGTCTCCCCGTCCGGGCCGGCGACCTCCGGGATCGCCCCGCCGGTCGTGGCCACGAGCGGGGTGCCGGTGGCCATCGCCTCGGCGGCCGGAAGCGAGAACCCCTCGTAGAGCGACGGGACGCAGGCGACCTCGGCGCTGCGGACCAGGTCCACGAAGGCGGCGTCGTCGATGCCGCCGCGGAACTCGACGGCATCCTCCAGCCCGAGCCGCCTGATCGCCTCCGCGACCGGTCCACCCTGGGGCCGCCTGCCGACCACGACGAGGTGCGCGTCGCGCTCGGTGCGGACCTTGGCGAGCGCCTCGACCAGGAACACCAGGCCCTTGAGCGGCACGTTGGCGCTGGAGGTGGTGACGATCCGGCCCGGCACCTCGGCGACGGACGGGTCCGGCGACCACAGCTCCACGTCCGCGCCGATCGGCACGACGTGGACGCGGCCGGGGGCGACGTCGAGGTGTTCGACGATCTCGCGGGCGGAGCTCTCGGAGACGGTCAGCACGGAGTCGAGCCGGGCGGCCACGCGGCGCTGCATCCGCGTGAACGCGTACCAGCGGCGAACGGAGAGCTTCCGCAGGCGGCCCTCGGCCGCGTCCAGGTCCAGCTTGCGGTCCACGGTGATCGGGTGGTGGATCGTGGTGACCAGCGGGAAGCCGATCCGGTCCAGGCCGAGCAGGCCGTAGCCGAGGGTCTGGTTGTCGTGCACGACGTCGTAGCGGCCGCGGTGCAGGGCCAGGTGACGCCGGGCGCGGAGGCTGAAGGTGAGCGGCTCGGGGAAGCCGCCGGTGCGCATGATCGCGGTCTCCAGCACGTCGACCGGCCCGCGGTACTCCGACAGCCCCGGCGTCCGGAACGGGTCCGGATCGCGGTAGAGGTCGAGGCTGGCGATCTCGGTGAAGGCGAGCCTGCCCGGGCCGTCCGGATCGACGGCGTGGTGGTCGAGGACGGGGTACGGCTGGCCGCCGAGCACGCGCACGTCGTGCCCGAGCCGGGCGAGTTCGCGCGACAGGTGTCTGACGTAGACACCCTGCCCGCCGCAGAACGGGTTGCCCTTGTACGAGAGCAGCGCGATACGCAGAGGCGCGTCGTCGTGGCTCACGGTCAACTCGACCCCTCTCCTGGGTCTCTTGCTGGTCTCCCGATCCGCTTCCCGGTTGGCGCGCGGCCTCCCGGGGCAGTCCCGGCCAGGGTAATCTAGAACACGTTCCAGCGTGGCGGCAGCGAGAGAGCTTGAAGATTACCGGTCCGTAGCTTGACGAAATCGGCCGGGGCGGGTGATTCGCGCCACGCCCGCGCTGTACGCCATCATGCGTGAGGTCCAGTGGCAGGCACGTAGGAGCACCCGATGACGACCAGCCCGCGCCCGGCAGCGCCACCGCTCACGGAGCGACAGGAGGCGCGTCGACGCCGCATCCTGCACACCGCCGCGCAGCTGGCGTCCCGCGGCGGCTTCGAGGCGGTCCAGATGCGCGAGGTCGCGGAGCTGGCGGGCGTCGCCCTCGGGACCCTCTACCGGTACTTCCCCTCCAAGGTGCATCTGCTGGTCGCGACGATGCAGGACCAGCTGCAGATCTTCCAGGAGCAGACCCGCAAGCACCCCGTCGAGGGCGAGGACCCCGGCGCGCGGGTGGCCGACACCCTGATGCGCACCTTCCGCGGCCTTCAGCGCGAGCCACAGCTCGCGGAGGCGATGGTCCGCGCCCTCACCTTCGCCGACCGCTCGGTGAGCGCCGAGGTCGACCAGGTCAGCCGGATCACCGGGCAACTCATCCTCGACGCCATGGGCCTGACGGAACCCCCGACCCGCGAGCAGCTGGCCGCGGTCCGGGTCATCGAGCACACCTGGCACTCGGCCCTGGTCACCTGGCTCTCCGGCCGCGCCTCGATCGCCCAGGTCCGCATCGACCTCGAAACGGCCTGCAAGCTGCTGACGCTGTAGTTGCAGCCACCAGGGGCGGGACGTCCCTAGTCGGGAAAGACTGGATCCCCGGACTCCGCCATCTGGATCAGGATCGCCTCCACCGGGCACGTCTCCGCCGCAGCCAGAACCACCTCGGACGCGTCAATCTCGTCCTCGACCGGGTGGGACTGCCGGGCGGCGTCCAGCTTGAAGGCGTCCGGCGCGTTGCTCGCGCAGAAGCCGCTGCTGATGCAGACGCCCCGGTCGACCTCCACTCGCCAGCGGTCGCCCATGCTCACTCACCCTCCGGGACGGGGTAGCCCTGGGGGAGGTTGATGGTCTTGTCCTCCAGGAAGCCGGCCAGGCCCTCGGGGCCGAACTCGCGGCCCAGCCCGGAGTTCTTGAAGCCGCCGAAGGGGCCGTTGAAGTCGAGGCTGAAGCTGTTGACCGAGAAGGTGCCGGTGCGCACCTGCCGGGCCACGTCGACGCCGTGGGCGGCGTCGCCCGCCCAGACGCTGCCGGAGAGGCCGTACTCGGAGTCGTTGGCGATCCGGATCGCGTCCGCCTCGTCGTCGTAGGGCAGCAGGCAGACCACGGGGCCGAAGATCTCCTCGCGCGCGACGCGCATCCGGTTGTCGACGGACCCGAGCAGCGTCGGTTCGACGTACCAGCCGCGAGGCTGGGACGCGGGGACGCCGCCGCCGGCGAGGACCTTCGCGCCCTCCTCCTGGCCGATGCGGATGTAGTCGAGGTTGCGCTGCTGCTGGCGCCGGGCGACCAGCGGACCGACCTGGGTGGCGCCGTCCAGCGGATCGCCGACCACGAGGGACCCGACGGCGGCGGCCATCCTGTCGGCGATCTCGTCGTAGCGCGAGCGCGGCGCGAGGACGCGGGTCAGGGCGACGCAGGCCTGACCGTTGTTCATGTAGGAGGAACCCATGAGGTTGGCGACGGCCGCGTCCAGGTCCGCGTCGGGGAGCAGGATGGCGGCGGACTTGCCGCCGAGCTCCAGCGTGACGCGGGTCAGGTTGCGGGAGGCGACCTCCATGATCCGCTTGCCGGCCGGAACCGAGCCGGTGAAGGAGATCTTGTCGATGCCGGGGTGGCCGACCAGGTACTCGCTGACCTCGCGGTCGGCCGGGAGGATGCTGAGAACGCCCTCGGGCAGCCCGGCCTCGGTGGCGATCTCGGCGAGGACGTAGGAGTCGAGCGGCGTCTCCGGCGAGGGCTTGAGCACGACGGTGCAGCCGGCCAGCAGCGCGGGAGCGAGCTTCGCGGCCGCGACGAACTGCGGGACGTTCCACGGGACCACGGCCGCGACCACGCCGACGGGCTCACGCCGGACCAGGATCGGGCTGAGGACGCCGCTGCGGTACTCCTCGTAGCGGAAGTTCCTCGCGATCGTGATCGCCGAGTCCCAGATCATCACCGGCCCGAAGGCCTGGGCCAGGATGCTCCACGAGTACGGGGAGCCGTTCTCGGAGCTGATCACGCGGGCGATCTCGTCCGCGCGGGCGGCGATGCCGTCCTTGATCCGGGTGCAGACCTCGATCCGCTCCTCGATGCTCATCCGCGGCCACGGCCCCTCGTCGAAGGCCTTGCGCGCGACGGCGACGGCGCGGTCCACGTCCTCGCGGGAGGCGTGCGGCACGCGCCCGATGACCTCCTCCGTGTGCGGGGAGATCACCTCGATCACCTCGGCGCCGGCCGGCGCCACGAGCGATCCGCCGATGTAGAGCTCGCCGTACTCGGTCACGCCGTCGACCATCGGTCTCTCCTCCCGAACCGGTCTCCCGTCCCCCTGCATGAGAACTGATACCAGTTCTAGTTATAGGCGGCAATGGCCATGCAGTACGCTGCCGCGACAGGTGCATTGCGCAAAGAACGCGTTGCAGTTCCGAGGAGGCAGCCCGTGGCCGTGCCCGTGTCCGCACCGGACCCGCAGGACGAGCAGCCCGACCGGGAGGCGTGGCGTGACCGCGTGCTTCCGCCCGTCCAGGACCTCGGCGGCGGTGTGTGGAGCATCCCCGTGCCGATCCCGGACAACCCCCTGCGCTACACCCTCGTCCACCTGCTGGAAAGTGACCGCGGACCGGTCCTCGTGGACACCGGCTGGGACGACCCGACCGGCCGCGAGCAGTTGCGCGCCGGCGTCGCCGCGGCGGGTTTCGCCCTGGAGGACGTCCACGGCGTCCTGATCACCCATCACCATCCCGACCATCACGGGCTCTCGGCGCACGTCCAGGCCGCCTCGGGCGCCTGGGTCGGCATGCACGCGGCCGAAGCGGCGGTCGTGCGGGCGATCCGGGACGTCCCCGCGGAGAGGTGGATCGACCGGATGGCCCGCTCGATGCGCGCGGCAGGCCTCCCCGAGGAGCACCTCGCCGCGCTGCGCTCCTGGGGCGGCGACTCCGAGGCCGGCCCCGCCACGCTCGGCGCACTCGTCCCCGACCGCGAACTCGTCCACGGCGAGAGCGCCGGCGTCCCCGGCCGCGCACTGCGCGTCATGTGGACGCCCGGCCACACCCCCGGCCACGTCTGCCTGTTCCTCGACGAGAAGCCACGGACCCGGCTGCTGAGCGGCGACCACCTGCTGCCGACCATCAGCCCTGTGGTGTCGCTGTATCCGGAGAACCCCCAGGACGAACCGACCGATCCGCTGGGCGACTTCCTCGACTCCCTGGAGCGCATCGCCGCACTCGGACCGGAGGAGATCCTACCCGCGCACCAGTACCGCTTCACGGACGCACCGGGCCGGGTACGGGAGTTGCTGGACCACCACGCGGCGCGCCTCGCGGACCTGCACAGACAGCTGCGCGCCAGACCCATGACGCTGTGGGAGGCCGCCCAGGGCATGCACTGGAACCGCCCCTGGGCCGAACTCGGCTTCCTGGCCCGCCATCTCGCCGTCTCGGAGGCGGCGGCACATCTGCGCCGACTCGTGAAGACAGGCCTGGCGGAGGCCGTCACCGACGAGGAGCCCGTGCTCTACCACGCACGCTGACCCGGACGACCACGTGCGGGAGCGGTCCCCGGAACAGGTTAGGGTGTGTGTACAGTTGATCATCGAAAGGGCTTTTTGCCATGCTTTCCGCCATCCGTCGACCCGCCGCGCAGGTGGCCGTCGTGGCGCTCTGCGCGTCCGCTCTCCTGGGCGTCACCGCCCCCGCGTTCGCCGACGCGCCCCACTCGGCCTCGACGTCCACGGTCGCGCTCCCGAACATGGTCGTGGGGCAGGAGGGCGGCAACGCGCCCTCACCCGCCCCGAGCACCACTCCGGCGCCCAAGAAGGGCAGCAACGAGACGAAGATCGTCGGCTTCGTCGCGCTGGTGGTCGCGGGCGTCGGCGGCGGCCTCTTCATCAGCTGGACCCGCGCCCGCCGTCGCCGGCAGTCCTGACCGTCAGAGGAAGTCGGAGGTTTCCAGCGCGAACCCGAACGGTTCGGGCAGCGGCAACGACTCCCCGAACGCGACCGTCGTGCCGTGCAGGTAGTCGTCACCCGAGGGCCCGCTGTAAAGGACCACCTGGCCCTCGGTCCGATCGACGATCAGGTAGAGCGGGATGGCTGCTTGCGCATAGCAGTGGCGCTTCACCGTGCGGTCGTCGGACGGCCGGGTGCTGGTGACCTCGACCACCATCGCGACGCCGTCGCTCGCCATCCACGGTGGCGCTCCGCGAAAGAGACGCAGCTCTCGGGGCGCGAACGTGATGTCGGGAATCACGTGGTTCTTCGGACTGCCCGGCAGCTTCAGTCCGGTGTTCCCAGACTGCTGCATCGAGACCAACGCACGGCGATACACCTGATGCGTGATGAGCTCGATGATGTCCTGGTGATCTCCGTCCGGCGGAGGTGACACCAAGATCCTCCCCTCGATGAGCTCGGCCCGGAAACCCCTTGGGGTCTCCAGAGCGAGAAAGCTCTCCAGGAGGTCGGACTCCGCAGGAATCGCCTCTTGCGTCATAGCACTCATGGTGCACCCCCTCCGCGTTCGGGACCAGCTTCACGGAGCGTCGGCGAGGCACGCCAGAGAGTCAGGACGCCTTCACCCGAACGAGTCGGATCACAGCTGCGTGTCGAGGATGCGCGCCCACTGGCGCACGATGCGTTCCCGCCGCTCGCTGTCGTCGCTGAGGACGTCGGCGAGGCCGAGGCCGCGGGCCATGTCGAGGGTGGCCTGGACCGTCTCCCGGACGCCGGGGCGGGACTCGTCCGCGCCGAGGAGGGTGACGGCGGTGCGGTGGGTCTCACGGCCGATGCGGGACTCGAGTTCGGTGACCCGGGGACGGAGCTGGTCGTCGGTGCTGACCGCCACCCACAGCTGCAGGGCGGCGCGGAACAGCGGGGTGGTGTAGAGGCCGACGAGCATCCGGACGACGGCCTCGTTGCGGCGCGGGCCGGAGGCCGGGAGCGCCGCGGCGCGGGCGTCGAGTTCCGCGCGGCGCTGGACCGCGACGTGTTCGACCGCCGCGGTGAAGAGGTCCTCGCGGGTCGGGAAGTGGTGCTGGGCGGCGCCCCGGGAGACGCCGGCCCTCTCCGCGACGACGGCGACGGTGCTGCCGGACCAGCCCGCCTCGGCCAGGCAGTCGACGGCCGCCTCCAGGAGCCGCTGGCGGGTGGCTCTGCTGCGGTCCTGCTTGGGGGCTCGCGCGGAGGCGGCGGTTGCTGTCGACACGGTGTTTCCTTTCCGTGAGGAACTCTACGTCGCCCCCGCGGGCACCAGCGGATCCGTCCACCGGGACGGGACTCAGTAGGACTTGGGCAGCCCCAGGGTGTGCTGGGCGACGAAGTTGAGGATCATCTCGCGGCTGACTGGCGCGATCCGGCCGACCCTGACGCCCGCGATCAGCGAGGCGAGGCCGTACTCGGACGCCAGTCCGTTGCCGCCGAGCGTCTGCACGGCCTGGTCGACGGCCCGCACGGCCGCCTCCGCCGCCGCGTACTTGGCCATGTTCGCGGCCTCGCCCGCGCCCAAGTCGTCGCCCGCGTCGTAGAGGAACGCGGCCTTCTGGGTCATCAGCCGGGCCAGCTCCAGCTCGATGCGGACCTGGGCCAGCGGGTGGGAGATGCCCTGGTGCGCGCCGATCGGGTCCTTCCAGACCGTGCGCTCCTTGGCGTAGTCGACGGCGCGGTCGAGCGCGAGGCGGGCCATGCCGGCCGAGTAGGCCGCGGCCATGATGCGCTCGGGGTTGAGGCCCGCGAACAGCTGCAGCAGGCCCGCGTCCTCGTCGCCGACCAGGGCGTCGGCGGGGAGCCGCACCTCGTCCAGGAAGAGCTGGAACTGCCGCTCGGGCAGGTGCAGTTCCATCTCGATCGGCTGGTACTCGAAGCCCGGGGTCTCCCGGGGGACGATGAACAGGGCCGGCTTCAGCTTGCCGGTCTTCGCGTCCTCGGTACGGCCCACGACGAGGGTGGCGTCCGCCGCGTCGACGCCCGAGATGAAGACCTTCTGGCCGCTCAGGACCCAGTCGGAACCGTCGCGGCGCGCGGTGGTGGTGATCCGGTGCGAGTTGGAGCCGGCGTCGGGCTCGGTGATGCCGAAGGCCATCCGGCGGGTGCCGTCGGCGAAGCCGGGCAGCCACTCCTGCTTCTGCGCGTCGGTGCCGAAGCGGGCGAGGATGCTGCCGCAGATCGCCGGGGTGACCACCAGCATCAGCAGCGGGCAGCCGGCCGTGCCGAGCTCCTCCAGGACGATGGCCAGCTCCTGGATGCCGGCACCGCCGCCCCCGTACGCCTCCGGCAGGTTGACGCCGAGGAAGCCCAGCTTGCCCGCCTCGCGCCACAGTTCGTCGGCGGGGCGGTGCTCCTTTCCGCAGGCGATCAGATAGTCGAGGCCGTAACGGCTGCCCAACGCCCGCACGGCGGCGCGCAGGTCGCGGCGTTCCTCGGATTCGACGAAGGTGCTCTCGTACGTCGCGGTCATGGCTGCGAGGTCCCCTCCTGGTTCGCTGACGACTCGGTGGACTCGCCGATGACGGCGAGGAGCGCGCCGGTGTCGACCTGCTGGCCGACGGCCGCGCGAAGTTCGGTGACCACGCCGTCGGTCGGCGCGGTGATGCGGTGCTGCATCTTCATCGCCTCCAGCCACAGCAGCGGCTGACCGGCCGTCACCACATCGCCCACAGCCGCCTCGACCCGGGCGACCGTGCCCGGCATGGGCGCCAGCAGCGACCCCGCGGCCGTCTCCCGCTCCGGCTCGGGGAAGCGCGGCAGAACCGTCAACGCGAGCGCGCCGAGCGGGGAGTCGACGTGGACGAGCGGCGCGCCCCCACGGGCGTCGTACCGGGCGAGGTCGAACGTCCGCCGCACGCCCTCGACTTCGAGGACGACGCGGTCCGGTGCGGCGGCCACCAGCGCCACGTCGGGGTGGCTCTCGGCGCACAGGCCGTCACGGGTGAGGCGGTAGCGAACCTCGTGCTCGACGCCGTCGTGGGCGTACCGCTTGACCTGCGGGTGCGCCGGGACGTTGCGCCAACCGCCGCCGATCAGCGTCCGGTTGGCGGCGGCGTCGCCGAGGGCCGCGGCCAGTGCGGCGAGTGCGACGGCTTCCTTCTCGGGGGCGCCCTCGCCGGGGTGCCGGGTCAGGAAGGCGGTGTCGACGCGTCCGGCCAGGAACTCGGGATGGCGCAGCACCCGGACGAGCAGGTCGCGGTTGGTGGTCAGGCCGTGGACGCGGGCGCGTTCCAGCGCACCCGCGAGGCGGCGGGCGGCCTCGGCGCGGGTGGGCGCCCAGGCGATGACCTTGGCCAGCATGGCGTCGTAGTGGACGCCGACCCCGCTGCCGGCCAGGGCGCCCGCGTCGAGGCGCAGCCCGGCCTGCTCGCCCGCGCGCGGCGGGGAGAACTCGGCGGTGACGCCCGGGATGTCGAGGCGCTCGACGGTGCCGGTCTGCGGCTGCCAGTCGCGGGCCGGGTCCTCCGCGTAGAGGCGGACCTCGATCGCGTGGCCGCGCGGTGCGGGCGGCTCCGCCGAGGGCAGCGATCCACCCTCGGCGACGAGGAGTTGGAGCGCAACGAGGTCCAGTCCGGTGACGCACTCGGTGACGGGGTGCTCGACCTGGAGGCGGGTGTTCATCTCCAGGAAGAAGAACCGGCCGTCGGGCGCGAGCAGGAACTCGGCGGTCCCGGCGCCGACGTAGCCGATCGCCCGGGCTGCCGCCCGGGCGGCCTCGTGCAGGCGGGCCCGGGCGTCGTCGGCGAGCAGCGGCGCGGGAGCCTCCTCGACGACCTTCTGGTGCCGCCGCTGGATCGAGCAGTCGCGTTCGCCTACCGCCCAGACGATGCCGTGCGCGTCGGCGAGCAGTTGCACCTCGACATGGCGGCCGGTCTCGACGTAGGGCTCGACGAAGACCTCGTCGCTGCCGAAGGCGGCCAGCGCCTCCTGCCGGGCCGTCGCCAGCTCGGCGTCCAGCTGTGCGAGTTCGCGCACCACGCGCATGCCGCGTCCGCCGCCGCCCGCAGCGGCCTTGACCAGCAGCGGCAGGTCCCCGTGGGTCGGCTCGCCCGCGACGGTGAGCACCGGCACGCCTGCGTCGGCCATCAGCTCCTTGGCGCGCGTCTTGACGCCCATCGCGGCGATGGCGCTCGGCGGCGGGCCGATCCAGACGAGTCCGGCGTCGAGCACGGCCTGCGCGAACTCGGCGTTCTCGGACAGGAATCCGTAGCCCGGGTGGACGGCGTCCGCGCCCGCGGCGCGGGCCGCCGCGATGACGAGGTCGCCGCGCAGGTAGGTGTCGGCGGGCGCGGCTCCCGGCAGGCGCACGGCGGCGTCGGCCTCGCGCACGAACGGCGCGTCCGCGTCCGGGTCGGCGAAGACGGCGACGGCGGCGACGCCGAGTTCGCGGCAGGTGCGGAAGACCCGCCGGGCGATCTCGCCGCGGTTGGCCACCAGCACGGATCCGATCACGGTCTTGGCTCCAAGGTCAGTGGTCATGGCCGTCCCCTCACATCCGGAAGATTCCGTAGCCGCGCGCGCCCTCGACCGGCGCGGAGTGGATCGCGGAGAGGCTGAGGCCCAGCACGGTGCGGGTGTCGCGCGGGTCGATCACGCCGTCGTCGTAGAGGCGGCCGGAGAGGAACATCGGCAGCGACTCGGCCTCGATCTGCTGCTCCACCATCGCCCGCAGACCGGCGTCCGCCTCCTCGTCGTAGGCCTGGCCGCGCGCCTGCGCGGAGGCGCGGGCGACGATCGAGAGCACCCCGGCGAGCTGCTGCGGGCCCATGACGGCCGACTTGGCGCTGGGCCAGGCGAAGAGGAAGCGCGGGTCGTAGGCCCGGCCGCACATCCCGTAGTGGCCCGCGCCGTAGGACGCGCCGACGAGCAGGGACAGGTGCGGGACCTTGGAGTTGGAGACCGCGTTGATCATCATCGCCCCGTGCTTGATGATGCCGCCCTGCTCGTACTCCTTGCCGACCATGTAGCCGGTGGTGTTGTGCAGGAAGAGCAGCGGGATGTCGCGCTGGTTGGCCCACTGGATGAACTGGGCCGCCTTCTGCGCCTCCTGGCTGAACAGGACGCCCTGCGCGTTGGCGAGGATGCCGACGGGGTAGCCGTGGATCCGCGCCCAGCCCGTCACCAGGCTCGGCCCGTACAGCGGCTTGACCTCGTCGAACTCCGAGCCGTCCACGACGCGGGCGATGACCTCGCGCGGGTCGAAGGGCTGCCGCAGGTCGGCGGGGACGACGCCGAGCAGCTCCTCCTCGTCGTACTTCGGCGGCTCGACCGGGCCGGCCGCCGGTCCCGGGCCCTGCTTGCGCCACTCCAGGCGGGCGACGATGCGGCGGGCCCGGTGGAGCGCGTCGACCTCGTCGGCGGCGAAGTGGTCGGCGAGGCCGGAGACGCGGGCGTGCATCCGGGCGCCGCCGAGGGACTCGTCGTCGCTCTCCTCCCCCGTCGCCATCTTCACCAGCGGCGGTCCGCCGAGGAAGACCTTGGACCGCTCGTCGATCATCACGACGTGGTCGGACATGCCGGGGACGTAGGCGCCTCCGGCGGTGGAGTTGCCGAAGACGACGGCGACGGTCGGGATGCCGGCGGCGGAGAGCCGGGTCAGGTCGCGGAACATGGCGCCGCCGGGGATGAAGATCTCCTTCTGGCTGGGCAGGTCCGCACCGCCCGACTCGACCAGGCTGACCAGCGGCAGCCGGTTCTCGAGCGCGATCTGGTGGCAGCGCAGCGCCTTCTTCAGCGTCCACGGGTTGCTGGCGCCGCCGCGCACGGTCGGGTCGTTCGCGGTGATCAGGCACTCCGTGCCGGAGATCCGCCCGATGCCGGTCACCAGGCCCGCCCCGACGGGGTACTCGCTGCCCCAGGCGGCGAGGGTGGACAGCTCCAGGAACGGCGTGTCCGGGTCGATCAGCAGCTCGATCCGCTCGCGCGCCAGCAGCTTGCCGCGGGCGCGGTGGCGGTCCACGTATTTGGGACCGCCGCCCGCCACCGCCTTGGCGTGCTCGGCGTCCAGCTCCGCCAGCTTGGCGAGCATGGCCTCGCGCCGCTCGGCGAACTCGGCGCCGCGCGGGTCGACGTCGGTGGTCAGGACGGTCACAGCAGTGCCTCCGGGATGTCGAGATGGCGGGAGCGCAGCCACTCCCCGAGCGCCTTGGCCTGCGGGTCGAACCGGGCCCGGGAGGCCACGCCGTCGCCGAGGATCCCCTCGACGGTGAAGTTGAGCGCGCGCAGGTTCGGCAGGACGGTCCGGGTGACGACCAACTCGGCTGCCTCGGGCAGGAGTTCCTTGAGGCGGGCCACGGTGAGGGTGTGCGCCAGCCAGCGCCAGCCGTCCTCGGAGCGGGCCCAGAGGCCGATGTTGGCGCTGCCGCCCTTGTCGCCGCTGCGCGCTCCGACGACGGCGCCCAGTGGCGCGCGCCGGACCGCCCCGAGCCCGGTCGCGTCGAGCGGTTCCGGGAGTCCGGGCTCGGGCACCGGCTCCAGCGCTCGGCCGGCGGGCGCGGGCCCGATCTCGACGCGGCGGCCGTCCGGGAGCAGCGCCGTGTGCCGGACCTCGGCGGGGTCGGCCGTCAGCGCCTCGAAGATGCCGTAGGGGCTGGGCTTCTGGGGCAGCCCCGCGACGTGGAAGCCGGGATACCCGGCGAGTGCCGACTCCACCGGAACGGTCGCGGTGGCGTGGCGGACCAGCTTCGGATCCTGGTCGCGCACGACGAGGCGAAGCAGCGCGCTGGCCTCCTCCTCGCTCGCCGCGTCGGCGTGGTCGGTGCGGGCCAGCGTCCAGTGGAGCTCGGCGGGTTGCTTCTCCCCGAGCTCAGCCGCGAGCTGATCCTTCATCAGTTCGGCCTTGGCGTCGATGTCCAGACCGGTGAGGACGAACACGGTCTCGCCGAGCCAGCCGCCGAGCCGGTTCACGCCCACCTTGAGCGTCGGCGGCGGCGCCTCGCCGCGCACCCCGCTCATCCGGACGCGGTCCGGACCGTCCGGCTCGAGGCGGACGGTGTCCAGGCGGGTGGTGACGTCGGGGCCCGGGTAGCGGGCGGGCCCGGTCTCGTAGAGGAGTTGGGCGGTGACCGTCTCCACCGTGACCGCGCCGCCGGTGCCGGAGTGCTTGGTGACGACGGCGCTGCCGTCGGCGTGGATCTCGGCGAGCGGGAAGCCGGGGCGCAGCCGCGCGGCGGGGCGCAGCTCGTGGAAGAAGGAGTAGTTGCCGCCGGTCGCCTGCGTCCCGCACTCCAGCACGTGCCCGACGGCGACGGCCCCGGCCAGCCGGTCCCAGTCGTCCCGCGCCCACCCGAAGTGCGCGGCGGCTGCCCCGCTGACCAGGGCGGCGTCGGTGACGCGTCCGGTGACGACCACGTCCGCCCCGGCGTCCAGGCAGGCGCTGATGCCCCACCCGCCCAGGTACGCGTTGGCCGCGAGCACACCGGCCCGCGTCGCCTGGACGGCGGCGAGCACGTCGTCCCCTTCGACCTGCGCGATCCGTGCCTGCCCGAGCCCCAGCGTCGCGGCCAGCTCCCGCAGCTTCTCGGCCAGCCCGGCGGGGTTGAGCCCGCCCGCGTTGACGACGATCCGCACCCCGCGGTCGAGCGCGAGCCCGAGGCACTCCTCCATCTGCCGCAGGAACGTCCTGGCGTATCCGAGGGCCGGATCGCCGATCCGGTCACGGCCGAGGATCAGCATGGTCAGCTCGGCGAGATAGTCCCCGGTCAGCACGTCCAACGGGCCGCCGGTCAGCATCTCCCGCACGGCGTCGAACCGGTCCCCGTAGAACCCGGACGCGTTCCCGACCCGCAGGATCGATTCGGACACCTCTGCCCCTTCCGGCAAGCCCACCCGACGCGATGCGCCCAGCCTGGCAGCAGCCCCAGAAACAATCAAGCATGCTTGCTTGATTTATTGCGCGAAGCAAGGGCGCGGTCCGCGACCGCGCCCCTCCTCGCCCGACTACGGGCCCGCCTCAGATCCGCTGGATGATCGTGCCCGTCGCCAGCGCGCCGCCCGCGCACATCGTGATGAGGGCGAACTCCTTGCCGCTGCGCTCCAGTTCGTGCAGGGCGGTGGTGATCAGGCGGGCGCCGGTGGAGCCGACCGGGTGGCCGAGGGCGATCGCGCCGCCGTTGACGTTGACCTTCTCCATGTCGGCCTTCATCACCTGCGCCCAGGACAGCACCACCGAGGCGAAGGCCTCGTTGATCTCGACGATGTCGATGTCCTTCAGCGACATCCCCGCCTTGCCCAGCACCGCCCGGGTCGCGTCGATCGGGCCGTCGAGGTGGTAGTGCGGGTCGGAGCCCACCAGCGCCTGGGCGACGATGCGGGCGCGCGGGGTGAGGCCGAGAGCGCGGGCGGCGCGGCGGGAGGCCCACATGACGGCGGCGGCACCGTCGGAGATCTGGGAGGAGTTGCCAGCGGTGTGGACCGCGGTCGGCATCACCGGCTTCAGGCCGGCCAGCGCCTCGGCCGAGGTGTCCCGCAGGCCCTCGTCGCGGTCGAAAAGGCGCCACATGCCCTGGCCCGCGTGCTGCTCGGCCTCCGTGGTCGGCACCTGCACGGCGTAGGTCTCGCGCTTGAACCGCTCCTCCGCCCACGCCTGCTGGGCGCGCTGCTGGGAGACGAGGCCGAGGTGGTCCACGTCCGCGCGGGTCAGTCCGCGCCGCCGGGCGATCCGCTCGGCGGCCTCGAACTGGTTGGGCAGGTCGACGTTCCACTCCTCGGGGAACGGACGGCCGTGGCCGCCCGCGGAGCCCGCGCCCAGCGGGACGCGGGACATGGACTCCACGCCGCAGGCCACGCCCACGTCGATCGCGCCCGCCGCGACCATGTTGTGGACCATGTGGTTGGCCTGCTGCGAGGAGCCGCACTGGCAGTCGACGGTGGTGGCGGGGACCTCGTAGGGCAGGCCCATGGCCAGCCACGCGTTGCGGGCGGGGTTCATGGACTGCTCGCCGGCGTGGGTCACCGTGCCGCTGACGACCTGCTCCACCACGTCCGGTTGGACGGCGGTGCGGGCCAGCAGTTCACGGAAGGTCTCGCCGAGCAGGTAGGCGGGATGCAGATTGGCCAGCGCGCCGCCCCGCTTGCCGATGGGGGTGCGCACTGCCTCGACGATGACGGGCTCAGCGGCCATGAGCGGTCCCTCCCGAGTGGCCCATAACTGATACTCGTTCTAGTTCTGCGGACCTTTGTATGCGTCCGCAGACCCCCCGCGCAAGGCCCTTGCATCCACTAGAACGTGTTACTACCGTCGAGTGAAAATCTGACGCCTCGTCAGGGCTACTCAGAGTTCCATCAGCGCCAGCCCAGCCCCAGGAGCCCCTCAGGAGGCCCGTGATGTCCTGTCCGGCCCTGCCCCACGGATTCGACCCGACCGATCCGGAGCTCAACCTGCAGCGCGTGCCGCTTCCGGAGTTCGCCACGATGCGCCGCACCGCGCCCGCCTGCTGGATACCCCAGGCCCACGGGACGACCGGCTTCGACGACGGCGGCTACTGGGCGGTCACCCGGCACGCGGACGTCCGCGAGGTCTCCACCCACCCCGAGACCTTCTCCTCGCACACCAACACCGCGATCATCCGGTTCCACCCCTCGATCGACCCGTCCGGCATCGACGGCCAGAAGCTGATCATGCTGAACATGGACCCTCCGGAGCACACCAGACTCCGCTCCATCGTCCAGCGCGGCTTCACCCCGCGTGCCATCCACGCGCTCCAGGACACCCTGCGCGACCGCGCCGAGCGGATCGTCCACGCGGCGGCCAAGGAGGGCACCGGCGACTTCGTCACCGACGTCGCCTGCGAACTGCCGCTGCAGGCCATCGCCGAACTGATCGGCATCCCGCAGAGCGACCGCAGCAAGATCTTCCACTGGACCAACACCATGGTCGGCTACGAGGACCCCGAGCTGGCGCTCAGCCAGGAGACGGGGATGCAGTCGGCGATCGAGCTGATGAGCTACGCCATGGGCATGGCCGAGGAGCGGAAGGCCTGCCCGGCCGAGGACATCGTCACCAAGCTGGTCAACGCCTCCGGGCAGGGCAACCTCAGCAGCGACGAGTTCGGCTTCTTCGTCCTGGTGCTGGCGGTGGCCGGCAACGAGACCACCCGCAACGCCACCAGCCACGGCATGCACGCGATGCTGACGCACCCCGAGCAGTGGGAGCTCTACAAGCAGCGCCGCCCCCAGACGGCGGCCGACGAGATCGTCCGCTGGGCCACGCCCGTCATCTCCTTCCAGCGCACCGCGACGCACGACGTCGAACTGGGCGGCGCGGAGATCAGGGCCGGCCAGCGCGTGGGCATCTTCTACGCCTCCGCCAACAACGACGAGGACGTCTTCGACCACCCCGACCGCTTCGACATCCTCCGTGACCCCAACCCCCACCTCGGCTTCGGCGGCGGCGGCCCCCACTTCTGCCTCGGCGCGAACCTCGCCCGCCTCGAGATCGACCTCATCTTCAACGCCATCGCCGACGCCATGCCGGGCATCCACCTCCGCGGCGAACCCAAGCGCCTGCGCTCCCCGTGGCTGAACGGCATCAAGCAGTTGGAGGTCGCGTACGCATGAGCCGCGTGGGCGCGGGCGGGGTGGCTCACTCGTTCGGACTCGCCGGGACGCCTGAGGGGCAGGTGCGGGGTTTGCTGGGGGCATGGCCCAGCAGCAGGCGGTTGACGCGCGTTCTGAGGAGCAGCCTCCCGTGCCGGAGAGCGCGGGCCGGGTGCGGCTGGTGTTCCTGGGCGTCATGCTCGGCATGTTCCTCGCGGCGCTGGACCAGACGATCGTGTCCACCGCGCTGCCGACGATCGTCGGCGACCTCGGCGGGGCCAACCACCTGTCGTGGGTGGTCACCGCGTACATGCTGGCCGCCACCGCGACGACCCCGCTGTGGGGCAAGCTCGGCGACCTCTTCGGGCGCAAGCACGTCTTCCTGATCTGCATCGTCATCTTCCTGATCGGCTCTGCCCTGTGCGGCCAGTCGCGGAACATGACCGAGCTGATCGGCTTCCGCGCGCTCCAGGGCCTGGGCGGCGGCGGGCTGATGGTGCTGGCGATGGCGGTCATCGCCGATGTCGTGCCGCCGCGCGAGCGCGGGCGGTACCAGGGCGTGATCGGCGCCGTCTTCGGGGTCTCCTCGGTCGTCGGCCCGCTGCTGGGCGGCTTCCTGGTGGACAACCTCAACTGGCGCTGGGTCTTCTACGTCAACCTGCCGGTCGGCGCCGTCGCACTCGCCGTCATCGCGACCGCGCTGCACGCCAAGAGCCCGGAGACCCGACCGAAGATCGACTACCTCGGCACCCTGCTGCTGGCCGCGGCCTCCACCTGCCTGGTGCTGATCGCCAGCCTCGGCGGGACGACGTGGCAGTGGAACTCGGCCGAGGTCTGGGGCTGCGCGATCGGCGCCGTGCTGCTGATCGCCGGTTTCGTCTTCTGGGAGCAGCGCGCCCCGGAGCCCGTCCTGCCGCTGCGGCTGTTCCGCAACCGGATCTTCACGGTCTGCTCCGGGATGGGCTTCATCATCGGCCTGTGCATGTTCGGGGCGCTGTCCTACATCCCGCTCTACATGCAGGTGGTCAACGGCAACTCGCCGACCGAGTCCGGGCTTCGGCTGCTGCCGCTGATGGCGGGCGTGCTGATCACCTCGATCGGCACCGGCCAGCTGATCTCCCGCACCGGCAAGTACAAGATCTACCCGATCATCGGCACCGCGCTGACCAGTCTCGGACTGGTGCTGCTGGCACAGGTCGACGAGAAGACCAGCGCCACCGTCATGGGCTTCTACATGCTGATCCTCGGCCTCGGGCTGGGCCTGGTGATGCAGGTACTGATCATCGCGGTGCAGAACTCGACCGACTTCGCGGACCTGGGCACGGCCACCTCCGGCGTCACCTACTTCCGGTCCATCGGCGGCTCGTTCGGCGCGTCGATCTTCGGCACGGTGCTGAACAACCAACTGAAGTCGAAGATCACCGCAGCCGAGAAGGACGGGACGCTGTCGCCGCGGTTCCCGACGCAGCAGGTGCTGGCCGACCCGACCAGCGTGCACAGGGCGCCACCGGCGCTGAAACCGCTGCTGGACCCGTTCCTGCACATCTTCGCGGTCTCGCTGCAGACGGTCTATCTGGTCGCGGCCGGGATCGCGGTGCTGGCCTTCGTCCTGTCGCTGTTCCTGCGCGAGGTCCCGCTGCGCACGGCCACACGCACGAACCAGGTCGAGGGGGCCGGGCCGCCCGCCTTCCGCAGTTCCGCGGAGGAGATCGAGGGCATGATCACCCGGCTGTCCAGCCGCCAGAACATCTGGGAGCGCTACGGTCGCGCCATCGACCGCAGCGGCGTCGACATCTCGATCCCGCAGGCATACGGCCTCTTCCGGCTCCACCACGCGGGGCCGATCACCGAGGGCGAGATCTGCCGACGGCTGAAGGTCACCCCGGTCGAGATCCGCCCGAAGCTGGACGCAATGGTCGCTTCCGGACGCGTCCAGCGGGACGCGCAGGGCGTGCTGACGCTGACTCCGGCGGGCAGGGACGTCATCGACCGGCTGTCCGAGGCGCGGCTTGAGCAGCTGAGCGAGAAGCTGGAGGGCTACTCCCCCGAGCAGCACGCCGAACTGCTGGCCATGTTGCGCACGTTGGCCGACGACTCGCTCGAAGCACCGGGCCGGGTGTTCACCGACTGACGGTCGCCTGCTCGCCCCGTCGCACGGATGCTGCATAATCGCCCCGATCGACGCACGAGTCGATCGAGCGACAGCGTTCGCGCAGGCGACCCGAGCAGGGGGAATGATGGCGTTTCCGCCAGGTGACGGGGACGGCAGAGCCGTCGGAGGCGGCCACTTCGGCGGCGACGGCGACATCGGCGACGACGAGACCACGGTCCTGCCGCCGGTCGACGGCGACCCGGCCCTGGTCCGCCCCTACGTGCGCGTCACCGGGCAGGAGGACCCCGCAGGACAGGGG
>NZ_BBPP01000008.1:235425-264672 GCF_000787835.1 Streptacidiphilus melanogenes | reverse complement strand
GGCATGGTCGGCGCGGCCGGCCCGGATCGGCGTCGCGCTCGCGGCCTGCGGGCTGCTGCTCGCGGGCTGCGCCGCGCACGCGGACACGTCCCCGCCGGCGGCCCCGGGGTCGGTCGGCGGGTCCGCGTCCGCCCCGGCGCAGTCCGGCGCATCGGCCGCGCCGCTGGGCCGGTCGGTGCCGGTGGGGCTGACGATCCCCTCGATCGGGGTGCACGCCTCCGTGATGTCCGTCGGGCTCAACCCCGACGGCACGGTCGGCGTGCCGCCGATCGAGGCGAACGCGCCCGCCGCCTGGTACGACGGGACGCCGACGCCGGGCCAGACCGGTCCGTCGGTGATCCTCGGGCACGTCACCGTCGGGCAGTTCGGCGACGGGGTCTTCCTGCACCTGTCGCGGATACGGCCGGGCGACCGGATCGAGGTCGAGCGGCAGGACGGCTCGACGGCGGTGTTCACCGTCGACCGGGTGCAGACCGTCGGCAAGTCCGCCTTCCCGACCTCGGCCGTCTACGGGAACGTCGACCACCCCGCGCTGCGTCTCATCACGTGCGGCGGCCCGCACCTGAGCGGCGGCGGTTATCCGGACAACGTGATCGTCTACGCCTCGCTGACCGGGACCGCGCCCTGAACGTCGGGGTCCGGAACCGGGAGTGGGCCGCGGATACCGGGCCCGAGGTCATGAGGGGGGCGGTCACCGCGGATCGCACGGAACGCGCGGAACGCGCGGAGCGCGCGGGGCGCAGGGAGCGGAAGGAACGCCGCGCGGCGTCGGAGGAGGACGCGGCCGAGCTCTTCCGCAGCCTCTACCCGCGCCTGGCGGGCTGGTGCCGCCGTCTGGTCGACGACGACGGCACCGCCCACGAGATCGCCTCCGAGGCGTTCACCCGGCTGTGGGCGCGCTGGACCAAGGTCGACGAGCCGACCGGTTTCCTCTACGTCACCGCCGCCAACCTGGTGCGCGACCACTGGCGCAGAATGGAGCGCGAACGGCGCGCGCTGCGCCGGGCGGGTCAGGAGGAGTCGGTGCGGCAGGCGACGGAGGGCGACGAGCCTTCGGTGCGGCTGCTGGTCCAGTCGCTCCCCGAGCGGCTGCGCGACCCGGTGCTGCTGTACTACTTCGCGGACCTGCCGGTGCGCGAGGTCGCAGCGCGCCTCGGCCGCCCCGAAGGCACCGTCAAGTCCGATCTGCGCACCGCCCGCGAACTGCTCCGTGCGACCCTTGGGGGCTTCCATGACCCGATCCGCTGACCGCTTCGGCCCGGACGGCGACGCGGACGACCGGGACGACCGGGATGCCCTGGACGAACCGGGCGGTCCGGACGCCGAGGCCGACCCTTTCGTGCGGCTGGTCCGCGGGCCCGTCGAGTCGCTGCCCATCCCGGAGGGCGCCTTCGGGGAGCTGCGGCGCCGCGCGGTGCGCCGTAGACGTCGCCGGGCCGCGCTGAGCGCGACGGCGGGCGCCGGCGTGCTCGCGGTGGCGGTCTACTTCACCGGGGTGTTCACCCCGCAGGGCCCCGGCGAGGTCGTCACCCCGCCCGCGAGCGCGGGCCGCGGGCTGCAGACCCCCCTGCCGCTGCGGACCGCCACCGGTCCGAGCAGCGCCCACTCCCCCACCCCGACGCCGACACCGGACCCGACGACGAACACCCCGACCCCGGGGACGGGCGGCACGGCGACCCCGAGCACGCCCGCGGGCACCGGCGGCACGCCGACGGCGGGGACGGGAGGGACCGGCGGAACGCCGCTGTGCTCCGCAGCCCAGCTGGCGCCGCGCCTGGCCGGGGGCGATGCGGGCGCCGGACAGATCTACACCTACCTGGTCGTCACCAACCGCAGCTCCACTGCGTGCCATGTGAAGGGCTACCCCGGGCTGTCGCTGCTGGACGCCTCGGGCCGTCAGATCGGCGTGCCGGCGACCTACGTGCAACTGGCCGACGCGCCGGTGGTGCTGGCTCCCGGGGCTTCGGCGAGCGACACCATCCACACCGTGAACCGCCAGACGAACAACCCGTCGGAGTGCCTGCCGCCGTCGACCTCGCTGCGGATCTACCCGCCGGGCAGCCGCGCGTCGCTGGTCTTCCCCGGCCAGGTCACGGTCTGCCTGGGCACCTTCGAGGTGACGCCGTTCGGGCCGGGGGTCACCGGCAATCCGGCGAACTGAGGCGGGACGGTCGCCCCGACCGGATCGGACGGACCTGTCGGTGCCCGGTGGTAGCTTCGAAGACATGACGCCGGAGGAGCTGGCCAACCTCGCCCATCTGCGCCGGGCGCGCGATCTGATCGACCGGGAGTACGCCCGGCCGCTCGACGTGCCGACGATGGCGCAGCGCGCGCTGATGTCGCCCGCCCACTTCTCGCGGCGCTTCCGGGCGGCGTACGGCGAGACCCCGTACAGCTACCTCATGACCCGCCGCATCGAACGGGCGATGACGCTGCTGCGCGGGGGCATGAGCGTGACGGACGCGTGCATGGCCGTCGGCTGTACCTCGCTGGGTTCCTTCAGCTCGAAGTTCACCGAGATCGTCGGGGAGAGTCCGAGCGCGTACCGCGACCGCGACCACAGCGCGGTGGTCGCGATGCCCGCCTGCGAGGCCAAGGTGCGCACCCGTCCCACCCGCGAGCCGGCCTCCGGCGAGGCGCGTCGGGCATCGAGCAGGATTCGAGAAGCAGGCGGCGGAACGGCCGCCTAACGTGAGCGGCATGACCATCGCTCTCCAGTACTGCCACATCACCGTCAACGACGTCGACGAGTCGGTCGCCTTCTACCGCGACGCGCTCGGGCTGGACCTCAAGAACGACGTCGCCTCCGGCGGCTTCCGCTGGGTCACCCTCGGCAGCCCGGACCAGCCGGAGGTGGCCGTGGTCCTGTCCGAGCCGCACGCAGGCCGGTCCCAGGCGGACGGCGACGTCCTGCAAGAGCTGCTCACCAAGGGCGTCCTGCCGTCGACCATCTTCAGCACCGACGACGTCGACGCGACCTTCGAGCGGGTGCGCGCCTCCGGCGCCGAGGTGCTCCAGGAGCCGATCGACCAGCCGTGGGGCCCGCGCGACTGCGCGTTCCGCGACCCCTCCGGCAACATGGTGCGGATCCAGGCCACCAAGTCCTGACGTTCCCTGCTGCTCGCCCGTGCGATCCCGGCCGCCGTCGGCGGCCGGGATTGACGCGTTCGCGGAGGCGGTCATACGGTTCCCGAGGGTGTTCGCATAGATGTCCCGCGTTCACATACAGGAACCAGGAGCAGCCTGCATGAGCCGGATCGCCGCCGTCACCGTCACTCCCGTCGCGTTCCAGGACCCGCCGCTGCTCAACGCCGTCGGCGTGCACGAGCCCTACGCGCTGCGCGCGATCGTGGAGGTCACCACCGACGACGGCGTCACCGGCCTCGGCGAGACCTACGCAGACGAGGGCCACCTGGCCCGGCTGCGCACCGTGGCGAAGGCCGTCACC
The DNA here is from genome assembly GCF_000787835.1 of Streptacidiphilus melanogenes. Classification (GTDB taxonomy): domain Bacteria; phylum Actinomycetota; class Actinomycetes; order Streptomycetales; family Streptomycetaceae; genus Streptacidiphilus; species Streptacidiphilus melanogenes. Next base: position 261,224 of record NZ_BBPP01000008.1, on the reverse strand, counting down.
GGCCAGGACGCGTTCGCCCTGAACGGGATCCACGCCCGCGCCGCGCAGGCGCTCGCCGGGGCGACCGGCAGCGACGGCCACGGCCTGACCGGCGCGATCACCACCAGCGGCACCGTCGACCGGCTCTTCTCCCCCATCGAGGTCGCCTGCCTGGACATCCAGGGCAAGCTCCTCGGACGCCCCGTCAGCGACCTGCTCGGCGGGGCGGTCCGCGCGCGCGTCCCGTTCAGCGCCTACCTCTTCTACAAGTGGGCCGCCCACCCCGGCGGCGAGCCCGACGCCTTCGGCGAGGCCCTGGACCCGGCCGGCATCGTCGCCCAGGCCCGCACCATGGTCGACCGCTACGGCTTCACCGCCGTCAAGCTGAAGGGCGGCGTCTTCCCGCCCGAGCAGGAGATCGCCGCGATCCGGGCCCTGCGCGAGGAGTTCCCCACCCTGCCGCTGCGTCTCGACCCCAACGCGGCCTGGAGCACCGCAACTTCGGTCGAGGTCGGCAAGGAGCTGGCGGGCGTGCTCGAGTACCTGGAGGACCCGACCCCCGGCATCCCGGGCATGGCCGAGGTCGCCGCACAGGTGCCCATGCCGCTGGCGACCAACATGTGCGTCGTCGGCTTCGACGACCTGCCCGCCGCCGTGCGGGCGGGATCGGTCGGCGTGATCCTCTCCGACCACCACTACTGGGGCGGCCTGCAGCGCTCCCGGCTGCTCGCCGGGATCTGCGAGACCTTCGGGCTGGGCCTGTCCATGCACTCCAACTCCCACCTGGGCGTCAGCCTCGCCGCCATGGTCCACCTCGCGGCCGCCACCCCGAACCTCGGCTACGCCTGCGACACCCACTGGCCGTGGAAGCGCGAGGACGAGGACGTGGTCCGCCCCGGCGCCCTCACCTTCGAAGGCGGCTCCGTCGCCGTCCCCACCGCCCCCGGCCTCGGCGTCGAGCTGGACCGCGACGCCCTGGCCCGCCTGCACCGGCAGTACCTCGACTGCGGGTTGCGCAACCGCGACGACACCGGCTACATGCGCCGGGTCGACCCGGCCTACCGGCTGGTCCAGCCGCGCTGGTGAGCGCGGCTCCCCCACGCCTCCCTCGCGCGGCGGGATCGACGCGACCTGGGTAGCGTCGGGATGAGCGCCGTGTGATCCGTGATCCGTGGAGGCAGTCATGAGCGAACAGGCACCCCCGCCGCTGATGCCGGTGGACGAGGACTGGCAGACCGCGCTCGCGGTCGTGGCACACCCCGACGACATGGAGTACGGCGCCGCCGCGGCCGTGGCGCGCTGGACGGGGCAGGGCAAGCGCGTCGTGTACGCGATGGTCACCAGCGGCGAGGCCGGCATCGACGGGATGGACCCCGAGCAGTGCGGGCCGCTGCGCGAGGCGGAGCAGATCGCGTCGGCGGCCGTCGTCGGCGTGGACACCGTGGAGTTCCTGCACCACCGGGACGGCGTCCTGGAGTACGGGCTGCCGCTGCGGCGCGACATCGCCCGGCTGGTGCGCAGGCACCGACCGGACGTCGTCGTCACCACCAACTACCGCGACACCTACGGCGGCGTCTTCCCCAACCAGGCCGACCACATCGCCGCCGGGCGCGCCACGCTCGACGCCGTCCGCGACGCGGGGAACCGCTGGGTCTTCCGGGAGCTGCTGGACGAGGGACTGGAGCCCTGGGACGGCGTCCGGATGCTGCTCGCGGGCGGCTCCCCCGAAGCCCGCCACGGCGTCGACGTCACCGGGACCTTCGCCCTCGGCGTCGCGTCACTGGCCGAGCACAAGGCCTACCTGGCCGGCCTCGGCGACGGCGCCATGTCCGACCCGGCGGAGTTCCTCGAGGGCTTCGGCCGCATGACCGGCTCACGCCTCGGCGTCCGCTACGGCTCCGCCTTCGAGGTCGTCTCCCTGCGACCGCCGGAGTAGCCCCGGCCGCGCCCGTCAGCGCATGCCGCCGGACGCGAGGATGACATCCCCGGTGATCCAGCGCGCGTCGTCGGAAGCCAGGAAGGTCACCAGCGGACCGTAGTCGTCCGGGGTGCCCGTGCGGCCGAGCGGGGTGTCGGCGATCGCGCGTGCTTCCTGGGCCGAGCCGGGGAATCCCATGGCTCGGGTGCCCTCGGTGTCCGACGGCCCGGGCATGATCGCGTTGACCCGGATGCCGCGCGGCCCCAGCTCCTTGGCCGCGACGATCGTGAAGGCGTTGACAGCGCTCTTGGACGCGACATAGAGCGAGGCGTAGGGCGGGTGGGTCAGCGTGCCGGCCGTGGACACGTTGATGATCGACGCGGCACTGATGTCGTCCTGCGCGGCCAGGGCCTGCGTGGTGAGGATCGTGCCCAGGAGGTTCGTGGTCATCTCGCGCTGGAACTCCTCTTCGGTGATGCCCGACAGCGGCGCGAAGGCGGCGACGGCCGCGTTGTTCACGAGCACGTCGACCGGTCCGTACTCCTCGCGCGTCCGAGCGAACAGCCGGCGCACATCATCGCCGCGGGCCACGTCGGCCCGGACCGCGATCGCCCGGCCGCCTTGGGCGGTGATGCCCGCGACGACCCGCTCCGCCCCCGTCGCGTCCTCCCGGTAGTTCACCACGACGGCTGCGCCGCTCGCCGCCAGCGCTTTGGCGATCCCCGCCCCGAGACCCTTCGATGCGCCCGTGACGATCGCCGTACGTGCGTTGCTGGTGCTCACCATGACTCCTCGAACGTTTCGCGTTGACGAAGTCACCGTAGGAAAGCCGGTTACCGCTGGGAAGTACCTACTTTTTTGTAAGCTCCTCCTGTGATGGAAACTCAGCAGGTGGCGACGGCGAACCGGCTCCTGGCCCACGACACCTTCGACAGCAAGTGCGCGCTCAGGCCGATCATGGACCAGACGACAAGTCGCTGGGCGACGCTGATCATCTCCGCGCTCATCTCCGGCCCGCACCGCTTCGCGCAGCTGCACCAACGAGTCGGTGGCATCAGTCAGAAGATGCTGTCTCAGAACCTCAAGGCACTGGCCCGGGCCGGGCTCGTCGACCGCGACGTCGCGCCCACCAATCCGCCCCAGGTCACCTACACCCTGACGGAACTCGGTGGCAGCCTGGCCGGTCCGCTGACCGAACTCATCCAGTGGTTCGGCCGCCACGGAGACGAACTCCTCGCCGCCCAGGACCAGTACGACAGCCGACAGACGAGCACGCGATCAGCCCAGCCACCTCTGACCAGCGGGCACCCTGGTGTCGCTCCGCCGAAGCCCGCGCGGCTCACCGCACGACGTTGACGAAGCTCATCATCCCGTTGTCCTCGTGCGCGCCGATGTGGCAGTGGAACAGGTAACGGCCGGGGAAGTCGGTGAAGGCGATCCGGACCACCACCACGCCCGGCCTTCCGTGGGACGCGTAGGGGATCGGGACGGTGTCCTGGACGTGTGCGTAGGGCTGCGGACGACCGTTGACGGACATCACCTGGAAGTAGGACACGTGCAGGTGGAACGGATGGATCTCGCGGCTGGCGTTCACGACGGTCCACTCCTCCACCGTGCCGAGTCTCGCGGGAGTGGCGAACACCGAGGGGTCGTCCCCGGAGAACTGCCGCCCGTTGATGTAGAAGGTGTTCCCGTCGGCGCTCTCCGACAGCACCACCGTCCGGTGCCGCGCGATCGGCGCACCGCGCAGGTCCGGGGCGGCCGTGGGAATCCGGCCCGTGACCCTGGGCAGTCGGGCGGCCCTGGGGCCGCGGACGTCCAGGCGCAGCAGGCGGCTCTGCGGGTAGGAGTCACCTTGCGGCCCGGTGCTGTAGGCCAGGGTGCGGAGCCAGGCGCGGCCCGGTCGGGGGCAGGCGGTCACCAGGACGTCGAAGCGCTTTCCCGGCGGCATCAGCAGGTTCGTTGCAGTTGTCACCCTGGCCACCGGCGCGCCGTCCTCGCCGACGACAGTGAACCGGTACCCGTCGAGCCGGAGTTGGTAGAAGATGTCGGCCCCGGCGTTGACGATGCGCCACAGCTGTGTTTCGTCCGGGCGCATCGAGAGCACCGGGCGCAGTTGACCGTCGACCAGCCGGACGGTCGGGCTGTCCGAGTTGATCGCCGTCGTGGCGGTGTTCTGGACGATGTGGCCCTTCCGGTCGATCTGCATGTCCTTGAGGACCAGCGTGTGGGCGGTGATGTGACGAAGCGTCGCGGGGAGCAGGCTGCGGTCGTCGCCGACGACGATCGCGCCGCTGAGCCCGGCGAAGATCTGGTTCTCGACGTCGCCGACCATGGGCGGCGTCATGTCCGGTCCGCCCGCCGACCTGAACGGGCAGGTCCTGCCCATGGCGTGACTGTGGTACCAGTAGGTCCCCTGCTGCTGGCCCCGTGGAATCCGCAGCAGGTACGTCGCCGTCGCTCCGGCGGGAACGCAGCGGAAGGGATCGTCCGCCTGACCGGCCGGGTACACGTGCATGCCGTGGACGTGCAGGTTGGTCGCGACGCCGAGGTGGTTCACCAACTGGATGACCACGGTCGAGCCCGGCTCCATCCGCAGGGTCGGCGCGATGTACCGCCCGTCGTACGACTGCCCGACCACCCCCCGGCCGGAGATGTCGAAGCGCGTCCGGTGCGCGTCGAGCGTGATCCTCACCCGGTGACGCCCGGATGCGTCCGCGTCCACGGGATCCCGCAGGGGCCCCCCGGCCGTCATCCCCTTCTCCTGCTCGGCCGTCGTCGGCACCGGCTGGGACGCCGCGACCGCGGACCCGGCACCTGTCCCGCCGGCCACGGCCACGAGCACGGCGGCCAGGGCGAGGGCCGTGCGGCGCAGCAGCGGCCGGGACGTCTTGTCGCTCGCGAATCGCACGCAGGTGCCTCCGGAATGCAGATCGACGCTGGATCCCTCGTCGAGGGCTCCGCAGACTGCTACCCGGGCCCATGAGCAGGTTCATGCCCGCCCCCGGGGAGACCACCCGAACGGCACACCCGTTGTCTGCTGTGTGCGGCCGCACGGCCCGTGTGGCCACCTGGCCGCCGGACCACCGTCGACGTGATCGACCCGCGGGGCCGCCATGTGCCACGTTCCGCCCAGATATGGGCAGTTGACCTGGGATGACGAGCGGGAGGGCGAGGTGCGGACCCTGCTGGACGCCGTGCCGTCGGGCAGCCCGCTGGTCCTCAGTCACGCGACCGCGGATGCCAGCCCGAACCAGGTCGGCCGCGCGGGCTCGGCGTGCCGCGGCGGCGTCGGCATCCGGCCGCGCACCCGCGAGGGGTTCGCCCGCCTCGCCGAGGGCCTGGCGCTCGTCGGGCCGGGCATCGTCCCGCCCGCCGCATGGCGCTCCGAGCCGAACGCACGGGTCCTCGGGGCCGCAGGAGGAGAGCCCACGCCAGTGGGGGTCCTCGTGCATGACCTTGCCTCCGCGCACCGGGTGGCACCTCGAAGGTACCCGGCGCGCGGAGGCCCGATGGGCTCAGGTCACGGCAGCTTCCACTGCTGGTTGGCGGTGTCGGCGCAGTCCCAGATCTGGACCTGGGTGCCGGAGCCGCCGTAGCCCGTGTCGTCCAGGCACTTGTTGGACTGGGGGTTGTACAGCTCGCCGTTGGACTGCGGGATCCACACCTGGGCTCCGGTGTTGTTGCAGTCGTACAGGTCGACCGTCGTCCCGTCGGCGGTGCCGCCGCCGTTGATGTCCAGGCACTTGCCCAGCACGTGCAACGTGGTGCCGGCCTGGACGAAGGTCCACTGCTGAGCCGGGGTGCCGTTGCAGGTGTAGACCTGGATCGGGTTGAAGTTCGCGGTGCTGGCGGAGCGGTCGTCGAGGCAGAGCCCCTGGTAGCCGGTGACCGCGCCACCGCCACCCGTGCCGCCGCCCCCGCCACCGCCGCCGCTTCCGGTCGTGGTGTACGCGGCGACGTAGCCGACGCTCATCGTCGCGCCGGAGCTGGTGGCGGAGGTCGGCGTGGTGCAGTTGCAGACGCCGTTGGGGAAGCCGCCGCCCATCGCGAGGTCGAAGATGATCGACAGGTTGTGGTCGAAGGCCGCCTGCCAGGTGCTGGTGCCGACCTGGGCCTCGGTCACCTGGAAGTACTGGTTGCCGTCGAGGTAGAAGGTGATGTTCTCCGCGGCCGTGTTGGTGCGGTCGAGGATCATCGAGTACGTGTGGTAGCCGGTCTGGCAGCCGTTGCAGGCGGTCAGGCCGCTGCCGATGCCGTTGCCCTCGTTGCACGGGCCGCCGGGGTAGGTGCCGCAGTGGATCGTCCCAGCCACCTGGGAGCGGGCGTTGACGTCCTCCATGATGTCGATCTCGCCGTTCTCGGGCCACTGGCCGGGGCCGAGCATCCAGAAGGCCGGCCAGTAGCCGAGCCCGGAGGCGGGGTTGGGCTGCTGGATCTCCGCGGAGACCTCCAGCTTGCCGCCGGCGGGCGCGCCGACGTTGGCACTGGTGGTCTGGATCCGGCCGGAGGTCCAGTTGCCGTTGCCGTCCCGCAGGGCAGTGATGTCGAGGTGGCCGTTGCCGTCGAGGTGGACGTTGGCGGACGAGTTGGTCATCGTCTCGATCTCGCCGGTGCCGAAGTTGGAGCCGGGGCCGGTGTCGTACATCCAGTTGCCCGAGGGGGCCGCTCCGGAGCCGCCGGCGAAGTTGTCGCTGAAGACGGTCTGCCATCCGGCGGGCGGTCCGGGCACGGTGTCGGCGTGGGCGGCTCCGAACGGGGCGGTGATCATGACGGCCACCACGGTGGCGATCGTCGCGAGGGTCGCGAGGACGCGTCTGACCAGGCTGGGTCGGCGCGAACGGGCTGGGTCGGGCTGCATGCGGCTCCTCCGGGTGGGGGACGGGCGGAGCGGCCGGAGAGCGTTCTCCCGGCGGCCGTTGGCATGTTCCCGCCCTTCTCGCATCGGCGTCAAGTCTTGTGCACGTGATGCTTGCTGACGAGCCGTTGTCTTCACTTTCCGAAGGCGCGCCCTGTCGGCCGTGCTCCGACGACCTTCGCCGGGGGTCTTCCTCCCGTCCGGGTCTTGTTGTAATTTCTGTCAATAAGGGCAGCGGGGCCCGCGCCGAGCGTCACCCGGAGGCATCGATGGCACAGCTCACCACCGCAGCGCACGTCCACGGCAGAACACACACCTCCGCCGACGACGACGTCTCGAAGCGGCTCCTCGACTCCGCCGCGACGCTCTCCTTCGACCCTTCCGTCGAGATCGACTGGGACGCACCGCTCCCGGAGGACCAGTACGGGCTCAACCCGGAGTGGAGCACGCTCTACGGCACGCGCCTGTGGGAGGAGATGACCGAGCAGCAGCGGGTGACCCTCACCCGGCACGAGGTCGGCTCGATCATGATGACGGGCATCTGGTTCGAGATGATCCTGCAGCAGATGGTGCTGCGCGATCAGTACCTGAAGGACCCGGCCAACGCCGAGTTCCGCTTCGCCCTGACCGAGATCGCCGACGAGTGCCGGCACTCCATCATGTTCGCGCGGGCCTGCGAGAAGATGGGCGTGCCGCAGTACAAGCCGCTCCGCGCCTGGGCCGAGGCCGGGCGCGGCTTCAAGGCGTTGGCCCGCGCCGAGCTCGCCTACGGCGGCATCCTCGTCGCCGAGGAGGTCCTGGACGTGATGCAGCGCGACTGGATGCGCGGCGAGAACGTGCTCGAGATCGTGCGCGGCACCTCGCGGATCCACGTCGTCGAGGAGTCCCGGCACATGAAGTTCGCCCGCCAGGAGATCCGCGAGCGCCTGCGCGGTGCCGGGACGGCGCGTCGCCGCGTCAACGCCTTCGGCGTGGCCGCCGCCGCGTTCGTCATCGTCAGCAGCATGGTCAACAAGGGCGTCTACGCCGCGGCGGGCCTCGACACCGAGCGCGCGCTGGCGGAGGTGCGGGCCAACCAGCACCGCAAGTCGATGATGCGCACCAGCTCGCGCCACCTGATGGCGTTCCTCGCCGAGTCGGGTCTGCTGACCCGCCCCGCCGCCGGGATCTACCGGCAGCTCGACATGCTCTGACGGTCCGTCCGGCGCGTCCGACCGCAGCGCCTCTCCCCCACCCCCACCCCGCCGCACCGCGAGGACCCCACGACCTGCCATGGCTTACGCGATCACCCGGACCTGCTGCAACGACGCCTCCTGCGTGTCGGTCTGCCCGGTCAACTGCATCCACCCCACCCCCGGCGAGCCGGGCTTCGGCACCACGGACATGCTCTACGTCGACCCGGCCGCCTGCATCGACTGCGGGGCCTGCGCGGACGCCTGCCCCGTCGACGCGATCTTCCCCGTCGACCGCCTGGCCGGACCCGACCTGCCGTACGCGGAGCTCAACCGCCGCTGGTACGAGGAGAACCCGACCGACCACGCCTGGGGCGAACCGGAGTTCCCGCGCAGCCTGCCCGACGGCTTCGGCGACCTCAGCGTCGCGGTCGTCGGCACCGGCCCGTCGGCCGGGTACACCGCGCAGCTGCTGCTGCGCACCGCGGGCGCGCAGGTGACGATGATCGACCGCCTCCCCGTCGCGGGCGGGCTGCTGCGCCACGGCGTGGCGCCGGACCACCAGTCGACCAAACGCATCGGCGAGTCCTTCGCCACGACGTTCCACCACCCCGCGCTGCGCATGCACCTGGGCGTCACGATCGGCGAGGACCTCACCCACGAGGACCTGACCGCCTATCACCACGCCGTCGTCTACGCCGTGGGCGCGGCGGGCGACCGCAGGCTCGGTCTGCCCGGCGAGGACCTCCCCGGCAGCCTGCCCGCCACGACCCTCGTCGGCTGGTACAACGCGCATCCGACGGTCCCGGCCGACGCCGTGGACCTCTCCGCGGAGCGCGTCGTCGTGGTCGGCAACGGCAACGTGGCCGTCGACATCGCCCGGATCCTCCTCACCGACCCGGACGAGCTCGCCCGCACCGACATCTCCGACCACGCCCTGGCCGCACTGCGCGACAGCCGCGTCCGCGAGGTGGTCCTGCTCGCCCGCCGCGGTCCGGAGCACGCCGCGTGGACGCGCCCGGAGTTCCTGGCGCTGACGCACCTGGCGGGCGTGGACGTGGTGGTGGCGGACGCCCCCGGCGTCCGCGAGGCCATCGCGATGGCGGCGACCTCGGCGACGGCGACAGGGGCGGCGACGGGCGCGGAGGCGAAGGCGGCGCTGCTGGCCGGGCTGCCCGTCGAGCCGGTCGACTGGGCCGCCGCGCCGCCCGTCGGGCGGCGGCGGATCGTGCTGCGCTTCGGCGTCACGCCCATCGAGCTGCTCGGCGACGCGCGGATCGAGGGGCTGCGCGTCGCCGAGCCGGACGGCCGTGAGGCGACCATCGCGGCCGGCCTGGTCGTGCGCTCCATCGGCTACCGGGGTGTGACCGTCCAGGGGCTGCCGTTCGACGACGGCGCCGGCACGATCCCGCACGAGGGCGGCCGCGTCGTCGACCCGGCGACGGGCCGGGCGCTGCCCGCGACCTACGTGGTGGGCTGGGCCAAGCGCGGCCCCTCCGGCGGCATCGGCGCGAACCGCGACTGCGCCCGGGAGACCGTCGACGCCCTCCTCGACGACGCGGCCGCCGGACGGCTCCACCCGCCAGCCCACCGCATCCAGGACTTCGCATCCCTGGTCCGACACCGCCAGCCGAACGCCCTCGGCCTGCGCCAATGGCGCGCCGTGGACCGCGCGGAACGCGCCCGCGGCGAAGCGTCGGGCCGCCCCCGGGTCAAGCTGGCCACAGTCCCCGAGCTCATCGCCTCCGCCCGCCGCTTCCGCCGCTGACGCCGGCGCGCGGGCGCGGCGAGCCGTTCCACGGACGGCGCGTGCCGCCCCCTCACGTCCTGGGACAGCCCAGCGAACCGGGCACGTGCGAGCGCGTCGATCACCCCGCTCTCCGGCCGGGCCCCCGGTCGCTCGCCCGCACGGCGCGCAACGGGGCCGGAGCTGTCAGGCGCCGTCCCGGCGGGGCCCGCGACAGAATGGGGGCATGCGTATCCGCATCACGCCTGCCGCGTCTGCCGCGGCGCTCGCCGTCGCCGCGCTGGTGGCGCTGAGCGCGTGCTCCTCGGGAGGACCGGCGGAGCCGACCGGGGTGGGGTCCTCGGCGTCGGCGTCGGCTGCGCCGAGCGGCGCCTCGCCGGTCGCCGGGGCCGCGGCCGTGCCGAGGCCGGCGCATGTCGTGGTGGTGATGGAGGAGAACCACGCCTACGACGAGATCATCGGCAGTCCGGACGCCCCGTACCTCAACGCGCTGGCCGCCCAGGGGGCCTCGTTCACCGCGTCCTACGCGGTGGCGCACCCGAGCGAGCCGAACTACCTCGCGCTCTTCTCCGGCTCGACGCAGGGCCTGACCGACGATTCCTGCCCGCACACCTTCACCGGCCCGTCCCTCGGCTCCGAGCTGCTCGGCGCGGGGCTCGGCTTCGCCGGCTTCTCCGAGTCGATGCCGCAGACCGGTTTCACGGGCTGCATCAGCGGCGACTACGCGCGCCGGCACAACCCCTGGGTGGACTTCCCCGACGTCCCCGCCGCCGACAACCGAACCTTCGACGCCTTCCCCACGGACACTGCGGGCTACGCCAAGCTGCCCACCGTGTCGTTCGTCGTGCCCAACGTCCAGCACGACATGCACGACGGCACCGTGCGCCAGGGCGACGACTGGCTGCGCGCGCACCTGTCCGGGTACGCGGCCTGGGCGCGCACCCACGACAGCCTGCTCGTGGTCACCTGGGACGAGGACGACAACGGCCCGGCCAACCACATCCCGACCCTGGTCGTCGGTGCGGGTGCGAGGCCGGGCCGGTACGGCGAACCGCTGGACCACTACCGGCTCCTGCGCACGCTCGAGGCCTCCTACGGCCTCCCGCCGCTCGGCGTCGCCGCGCAGCGCGCGCCGGTCACCGACATCTGGTGACCCACGGTCACGCCGGGATCCGAACGGCCCAGCGACGCGTGCGGGCGAAGCAGCGAGGGCGTCTGCTGGCTGCATGACGGCCATCGGCAGGGGCCGTCACGCGCCGACGCCCCGAGGGGGAAACGCCTGTGCCTCGCTACCGAATACCCCGCCGACTCAGGATCCGCCTCGGCGGCTGCGTACTGTCCCTGCCCACGGCCCTGGTGACGGCCCTCGGGACGGTCCCGGTGACGCCGCCGCACGCTGCGGAGACCTTCCGGTCCGTGCCCGGGCCGAACGCGAAGCTGGTCTTCAGCGATTCGTTCACGACGCGCGACTGGGGCAAACCGGGCGCAGTGTGGTGCCCGTACTCCTCGGCGTACCCGAACGGGCACACCAATCCCGACGACTCGAAGCTCGACAGGATCACCTCCAGCGCGGTCTCCCTCGCCAAGGGGGGCGGGGTCGAGCTGCGCGCCACACCCGCCGGCAGGCGGCCCGGCGGTCGGTGGGACACCGGTCTGCTCACCACGGAGCCGTGGGACGGCGGATCCTGCGGGGGCAACGGATTCACCCTGCGGCCCGGCGACTACGTGGTGGTTCACCTGCGTCTTCCGTCCCGCGGCGCCGGCGGCGGCCACGGCGCCTGGCCCGGCGTGTGGACGTGGAAGGGCGGCGAGAGCGAGATCGACATCCTGGAGTGGCACGGCGAGACTCCGGATGTCGCGGAGTGCGTCAACCACGTGCGCGACGACGCCTACTCCTTCGTCCAGAGCCGTCTCCTCGACTACAGCAAATGGGTCTACGTCGGCGCCCGCATCGGCACGGGCACCGTCACCTGGTACCTCGGCAGCTCCCCGTCCCACATGCGGGCCGTCTTCAGCGACGGCCGGGGCGTCCCGGCCCACTGGCGGGCCTATCTGGTCGTCAACCTCAGCGTCTCGAACCAGGAGGGCCGCACGCCGGTGGCCCTGACCCCGATCACCACCAAGATCTCGAGCGTGCAGGTCTACCGCTGACGGCGGACCGTTCCAGCCCGATCCGGTCAGAGGTCTTCAGCGGGCCGCGCGCCAGGGTGGGTGACGCAGCGTGCGGCAGCGGCGCAGCCGGCCGCTGCGGCGGTGAGCGGGGACGCGCCGGTCAGGCGGGCGGCGAGGAAGGCGCCCGCGAAGGAGTCGCCTGCGCCGGTGGTGTCGACGACCTTCGCCTCGGGCGTGGGAACACGCCCAAGAAGCGTGCCGTCGGGTCGGCACAGGACGACGCCGTCCGCCCCGCGCTTGACCACGACGAGGGCGCCGGTCCGCTCGGCGAGCCGCAGCCCCGCGGTCTCGGCGTCGCGGTGGCCGCCGAGCAGGCGGACCTCGTCCTGGTTGGGGAGCAGCAGATCCACGCCGTTCACCAGGTCGAGGAAGGTCTGCGGGCCGAGTCGGGCGAGGGGGCCCGCCGAGGCCGGGTCGACGCTGACGGGGACGGATCGGGCCCGGCAGCGGGCGAGGATCAGGGCGGCGAGGTCGCGGCCGGGCGCGGAGAAGAGCAGGTAGCCGGAGAGATGGACGCGGGCCGCGTCGTCCAGCAGGCTCTCGTCCCAGTCGGCGGGGCCGAGGGCCGCGCCCGCGCCGCGGTCGTTGAGCATCGTCCGCTCCCCCGTCGAGTCGACCAGGCAGACGATGGTGGCGGTGGGCCGGTCGGGGTCCTCACGCAGGACCGGGCAGACTCCGGCGCGCCGCAGTTCCGCGCGGTGCTGCTCGGCGGTCGCAGCGCCGACCCGGGCGAGCAGGGTCACCTCAGCGCCCTGGGCGGCCGCCCACGCGGCGACGTTGGCGGCCGCGCCGCCCGGACGGAGCACGACGTGGGCCGCGGTGTCGGTCGCCACCGCGAGCGGCCGGTCGTGCACGGCCACGACGTCGGTGGCCAGATCCCCGACAACCAGCAACCGCCCGCCGCCCGACAGCGGGCCCTCGCCCGGCGCCCCTGGAACCGGTCGGCGCTCGCGGTGTGTCTCCACGTCCGGCCGGCGCTCGCTCGACCGGCTCTCACCCGCGCTGCCCACGCCGGGCCGGCTCCCGCCCCGCTGCCCCTCGCCCGGCGCGCCCGCGCCTCGGCCGCTCATGCGGCGTCCGCCGCGTAGGCGGCGGCGATGTGGGCGGCGAGGGCCGCGTTGCCGCGGACGGCGGCGAGGTTGGCCTGGAGGGAGGCGCCGCCGGTGTGTTCGACGAGATGGGCGAGGAGGAACGGGGTGACGGCCTGTCCGGTGACGCCCTCGCGGCGGGCGTCGGCGAGGGCGTCCGCGAGAACGCGGTGGTGCAGGGCCGGGTCGAGCTGCTGCTCCGGCGGCACCGGGTTGGCGACGATCAGCGCCGAGCGGTCCGTGCCGAGCGCCTCCTGAGCGCGCATCAGCCGCGCCGCCTGCTCCGGGGTCTCCACGGTCCAGTCGACCGGCAGGCCGGAGCCGGTGAGGTAGAAGCCGGGGAACTCGGCGGTGCGGTAGCCGACGACGGCCACGCTCAGCGTCTCCAGCCGCTGGAGCGTCGCGGGCACGTCCAGGATCGACTTGACGCCTGCGCAGACGACCGTGATGTGAGTGCGGGCCAGCAGGCCGAGGTCGGCGGACTCGTCCTGCTCGCTGACCCAGTCGCGGTGCACGCCGCCGAGGCCCCCGGTTGCGAAGACCCGCACGCCGGCCCGGGCGGCGAGGTGCGCGGTGGCGGAGACGGTCGTCGCGCCGCTGGCTCCGAGCGCGACGGCGGGGGCGAGGTCGCGCACCCCCAGCTTGCGCAGGCCGTCCTGGGTGCCGAGCCGCTCCAGCTCCTCCTTGTCGAGCCCGACGCGGGCAACGCCGTCGAGCACGGCCACGGTGGCGGGGACGGCTCCGCCGTCGCGGACGATCTCCTCGAGCTCGAAGGCGAGGCGCAGGTTGTCGGGCCGGGGAAGCCCGTGGCTGATGATCGTGGACTCCAGGGCGACGACGGGCCTGCCCTGCTCCAACGCCTCGCGCACCTCGGCGGACGGCTGCGGCACGGTATTCACCATGTGGGTGATCCTCGCCCCTGAGCGGCCGCGCGAAACCGACCGCGTCGAGCGGGGCCCGCACGGGCGGGGAGTTTCCGAATTCGTTCTGTACGGGCTATCGGTTGCCTCAGGGTCGTGCCCGAACGCGTGCATGACATGGCGTCATCAACCAGAGTGGAGGGAGGCGACACCACTCGATGGGGTGCCTATGTCCACGTGCTCACACGCAAGAGGAGGACGTCATGAACGACAGATCGACGGCGCAGTCCTGGGTCCGGGCCTGGGCCGCGGTGCTGTGCCTGGCCGTCGCCTGGATCCACGTCCAGGACCAGGGCGGCTTCCCCGGCAGCAAGACGCCCGACTACGTCGGCGTCGGATACTACCTGTTGGAAGCGGCCGGCATCCTCAGCGCCGTGGTCCTCGCCTCGCGCAGCGACCTGGGCGAGCGCGCGCTGGTCTGGCTGACCGCGGCCGGAGTCGCCCTCGGCCCGCTGCTCGGCTACGTGCTCTCGCGCGGGCCCGGCCTGCCTGGTTACGACGACGACCGCGGCAACTGGACCGAACCGCTCGGGCTCGTCTCCATCGCCGTCGAGGTCCTGCTGCTGGTGCTGGCCTCGCTACGGCTGCGCGCCTTACTCCGCGGCGACGTCGCCGTGCAGCAGGTGACGCCCGTGGGCCGATCCGCCGTCAGGGCCTCGGACAGCGCGGCACCCTAGCATCAACTCCCGCCTGGCGCTGCCGGATCGGCGAAGCCGGTGCGGTGGCGCCGTCGGGGCGCGGGAGAGGTGCCTGCTCAGGGCGCGGCACCGGGGGCGCGCGCCGCGCCGTGCTCCTGACAGATTCGCCCGACGTGTACCGACCATAGGAATCGCATCGGCGCTGCCTCGATAATGACGGCGTGGAACCGATGCAGACCCCGGCGGGACGGGCGGGCGAGGACTTGGGCGCACTGCTGCGCCATGTCCTGGCCGAGAACCCGGGGCTGACGCAGAAGCGGATCGCCGAGCGGGCCGGCATCCCCTACGCCACGCTCAACGCCTGGGTGACGGGCCGACGCGGCTCCGGCGGACGAATAGCCACGGACGACCTGCGCGCGCTCGCGGACGCGCTGCCCGCCGGCTACCCGCCCGCCCGGGTCTTCGCCGCGGCGGGACGCCGCACCCCCGCGGACCTGGACTCCGAACGGGAGGCGCGGCTGCTGGAGATCTACCGCGACCTGGACACCGACCAGCAACGCGCCCTGGTGGAGATGGCCCGGGCGCTCGCCAAGCTCCCCCGGGCACGGCGCGCCGGATAGCCCGGGCGCACGGAGCGGCCCGGGACGGCGCTCCGGGCCCGGAGAAGTCGGACGGCCACGCGGGAGGGCGGGGCGGGGCGCGCGGGCGCGGCGTTCGCTCCCGATTGTCCCGCCACGCCCTTCACGGATCCCTCACAGATCACTCAGGTGGGAGTAGCGTCTTTCCCCCGGTTCCGTCCCCCGGGACGCGGCACCCGGCGCCATCGCGTCCTGTCCGCGTGTCCTGCTCCTCGTGAGGAGCCCCCGCATGTGTATCCGGATTCGCGTGGTGGATCTCGCGACCCATGCCGTCGCCTGGGACCCACTGGAGGTCTGCGTGCTGGTGCGCGACGGCCCTGACCACTCGCTGGCGCTGGCTCAGGTCGCGGCCGTCCTCGGGGATCTCGGGGCGCGGCGCACCTGGGCGGGCTTCCGCTGCTTCTGCGGCGAACCGGTCGTCCTGCCACCGGAAATCGCCGCTCACGCGGATGCCGGCTGAGGTGGCGAGGTCCCGTTCCACGGAGGCGTGCAGCTCCTCCAGGCAGGTGGCGAACCAGTCGCGGTCGCGCGCGGCCGCGACGGGACGCAGCAGCTCGACGTCGCGGGCGAAGCGGCGGGACCGGATCCGGCAGAGGTGCCAGGCGGACAAGGCCCAGGTGAGCCAGCCGAGCACGGAGAGCCCCGTGAGGACGACGAGCAGCCGGGCGAGCAACTCGTTCATGGCGTGTCCCCTGGGTCGGTGGGCTCGGACCGCTCGTCGGAGGCGGTCCGCTGGTCGGAGTCGGTCTGTGTGGTGGGCTGGGCGCCTTCGGCGGGCTCGGAGGCGTCGGCAGGCTCGGACACCTCGGCCGAGCGGTCAGCGGCGCTGGAGCCGTCAGCCATGTCGGAGACGTCGGCGGTGTGGGAGACGTCAGCGGTGTCGGAGACGTCAGCGGACTCGACGGCCACGGCCGGGGGGTCGGCAATCGGCTCCGGCATCCGCGGCGCGGGCATCGCCGGCGGTGACTCGTTCACGTTCCAGACCTGGACGCGGACGCGCTCGACCTCGGTGGCGAGCTCGCTGTAGACGACGCCCTTGGCGTCGCCCTCGCGGCGGCTGCGGGTGACCAGCCCGCCGAAGGCCTGCTGGTAGGCGGAGAGCTGGGCGTCGTCGGGATCGGGATACAGGTGGATCTGCAGCCAGGGCGCCGACCAGTGCTCGGCGGTGAACAGCTGCACGCTCTCGGGGCGTGGGACGCGCTGGAGCAGATGGGCGAGCACCTGGCAGGCGTGCAGTGCCTGGGCGGGGAACGGGTCTGACGTGGAGGCTTCCAAGGGGCTGTATACGGGTTGGGACATCTGACGGTCCTTCGATCGGTCCGTACGGGGCCGGGAGGGGGCCCGGCGGTTCGTCAACCTACGCGTAGATGTAGATGCGTTCCAGGCTTTCGCGGATTCGACGGAGCGCACAGCCGCAGCGCGCGCCCCCGCTCCGAGCACGCGCCGGACGTCCCGGTTTGTTCCGACTGTTGACGCCCCGTCGGCTGCCCGCTATATCTCTACGGGCACATGTCAGGAAGTAAAGTTTCCTAACTATTCGGATCTCGGAGGCTTCACGTGCGCCCCACCGCTCCCCTGTGTGCCACCGCCGCCACCTCGCTGGCGCTCCTCGCCGCGCTCGCGGTCACCGCCGCCCCCGCCGGCGCGTCGACCGCGTCCTCGGCCCACCCGGCCACGGTCCCCCCCGCGACCGTCCACGCCGCGACGACCGTCCCCACGCACGTCTTCGCGCCCTACGTCGAGACCTACACCGGCGACGACCCGGCCACCGTCGCGGCCAGGTCCGGCGCCAAGTGGGTGTCGCTGGCGTTCCTGCAGACCGCGAAGAAGGGCTCCTGCACCCTGGACTGGAACGGCAGCAGCTCGCAGCCGATCTCGTCCTCCGTCTACGGCTCGTCCTTCACCAAGCTGCGCGCCGCCGGCGGCGACGCCATCCCCTCGCTCGGCGGTTACACCGCGGACACCACCAACACCGAACTGGCCGACAGCTGCACCAGCGTCAGCTCGATAACCTCGCAGCTGGAGAAGCTGATCACCACCTACAACCTCTCCCGGGTGGACTTCGACGTCGAGCAGAACTCGCTCACCAACAGCGCCGGCATCGACCGCCGCAACAAGGCCATCACCGCGGTCGAGTCCTGGGCCGCGAGCAACGGGCGGCACGTGCAGTTCTCCTACACGCTGCCGACCAACGACAACGGCCTCGACTCCGGCGGCACCGCCGTGCTGAAGAACGCGGTGGCAAACCACACCCGCATCGACGTCGTGAACATCATGACCTTCGACTACTACACCGGCTCCTCCCACGAGATGGCCACGGCGACCGAGACGGCCGCGCAGGGGCTGGTCGACGAGCTCGGCACGCTCTACCCGACCAAGTCCTCCGCGCAGCGCTGGGCCATGGTCGGGGTCACCGAGATGCCCGGCATCGACGACTACGGCAAGCCCGAGACGTTCACCACCGCCGACGCCAAGACGGTCTACACCTGGGCGCTGGGCAAGGGCGTCAACGAGATCTCCATGTGGGCCTCCGAGCGCGACAACGGCGGCTGCCCGGGCACGGGCGGGTCCGACTCCTGCTCCGGTGTCAGCCAGTCGACCTGGTACTTCAGCCACGCCTGGGAGCCCTACACCCACTGACGTCGGTACGCCCACCGACGTCCGCCGACCGGGTGAAACGGAACCGATCAGCATGTCCTTCGGCCGGGGCCGCGCGTTGGCAAGAAGTCGACGCGGCGGCCAGCGGCGCCGACAGCACCTGATCGATTCTCAGTTCCCGAAGGGACTACCTCACATGAGCAGCACCCAGCGCGCCCTCGCGGTGACCGCGGCGGCGGCCGGTCTTGTCGCGGCGGCCGCCGGCATGGCCTCCGCCAGCAGCACGGCGCAGGGCGAGGCCAGCAACTCCCCCGGCGCCATCTCCGGCAACCTGGTCCAGGTTCCGCTCCACGTTCCGGTCAACGTCTGCGGCAACACCGTGAACGTCGTCGGTGCGCTGAACCCGGCCTTCGGCAACGGCTGCGCGAACGCGGGCTGATCGAAAGCCCCTCCGCATCACCGGGCCGGGCCCGCGCGACGCCTCGCGCGGGCCCGGCCCGTTCTCGTTCCGCCGCCGACGGTCAGGACGCCGGCGGCGAGGTCGGCGGCGGCAGGCCGGAGGGCGGCACGTCCGAGGGCGGGGTGTCGGTCGTCGGGGCGACCTCCGGCGGAGTCAGCGCCTGACCGGCGAGGCACCCGGCGTAGAGGGTGTAACCGACGCCGATGAGGAACGACTGCACGATCAGAACGGTACCGACGGTGCCGTACGAGACGGCGTTCATGACCAGCAGCGGCGCCAGGATGAATCGCGAGAAGAGCCGCAGCCCGGCGAGGGCGGCCACGGTCGCCACCGCGCCCGGCAGCAGTCGCGACCACGGAATGCGCGAGCCGAGCAGCAGCCACTGGAGCCACCAGAACAGCGCGACACCGCCGAGCACCGTCGCGGCGACGCGCAGCGCCGGCTGCGCCGGGGTGTGCTGGCCGGGCGTGCCGCTCCACTCGGCGAGCAGGATGTAGCCGATGAGGCCGGCCAGGCCGACGGTCTGCCGCCAGGTGGTGTGCCAGGGGCCGCGCGGCAGGTTCCAGATCCGCTCGTAGGCCGCCTGCACGGAGGCCATCAGCGAGATCCCGAAGACGGCGAGGGCGGCGAGGCTGACGCCCGTGGTCGTGCTGAGCGTCTGGCGGCGCGTGACGAACAGCCCTTTGACCGACTCGGCGCCCTGGCCGTTGAGGCCGAGCGCGTCGGTGACCCACTGCGCGATGCCGCTGCTGCGTGAGCCTTCCGCCGCGGCGATCACGACCAGCAGCGGGACGAGCGTGACGAAGAAGAGCGCCGCGAAGGCGAGGGAGCGCTGCATGATCTCGACGTGGCGGCCGTGGTCCCACAGGCGGCGGAAGTACGCGCCCCAGTAGGCGTGCGTGGTCCAGGGCTTGCGGTGGTGCTGCTCGTGGTCGGCCACGACCCCCGCTCACCTCCTCCGCGCCGCCGGTAGCTCCACCTTCGCTCGCCCCCGCGCACCCCGCCAGGACCCGCCGCCGGGCGGGTGACCGGGGACTCCCAGGGAAACCACAAGATCGGTGCCTAGCGTGCGGGCAGAACAACCGAACGTGAACGGGAGAGGCCATGACTGTGCTGGAGCGCGAGGACGGCGCGGTGTCGGGCATCGGGCGGGTCGACGGGGCGCTGGAGCTCGGGGACGGCTGGGCGGTACGGCTCGCCCAGGGCTCGCGGGGGCGCCTGGCACTCGAGGTCTACGCCGACGAGACGCTGCTCGACGTCGTGGTCGAGAGTGCGCTGACCAGCGAGCTCCTGCGCGGCGCCCGCCGCGCGCCCGCCGGCTCCTCCGTCCTGGCCTGGGGCCTGCTCCCCCCGAACGGCACGGCTCCCCTGGTCCGCTTCGGCCGCGCCCCCGAGGCCGCCACCCCTTCCGGCCCGGCCCCGCGCACCGTGGCCGGCCGCTTCTGGGTGGCCCTGTGGGCGGCCGGCACGGACAGGGTCTCGGCCGCGGCGGACGCCGGTGCGGCATGGGAGGAACTGCGCGTCACGCCGGTCCGCGGCTGAGAGTGTTCAGTCGCCCGGAACGAGATCCGGCTCGATGCCGAACGCCGACACTCCGCGCCGCACCCGCTCGATGAACTCAGCGAGTCTCGACGCCAGGCTCCCGCACTCGTCTTCAGACGTGGTCTCCGGTTCGAGCCCTCCGCCGGGCCCTGGCCACGGCGTGTGTCGGACCCCGGTGCGAGGATGGGCGCAGTTGGGACGACAGGGGAGAGGAGCCCGGTGCCCGAGGGTGATTCGGTGTATCGGACGGCGTGGGAGCTCAGGCGGGCGCTGGCCGGGGAGGTGCTGACGGTCGGCGAGCTGCGGGTGCCGGCGCATGCGACCGCGGATCTTGTGGGGCGCGAGGTCCTGGACGTGACGCCGCGCGGCAAGCATCTGCTGACGCGGATCGAGGGCGGGCTGACGCTCCACACGCATCTGCGGATGGAGGGCCGCTGGCAGGTGTTCCGGGCCGGAGAGCCGTGGAGCGGCGGGGCGCAGCACCAGATCCGGGCGGTGCTCGGGAACGCCGAGCGGACGGCGGTCGGTTACCGCCTCGGGGTGGTGGAGCTGCTGCCGACGCCCGCCGAGGCGCGCGTGGTCGGGCATCTGGGGCCGGATCTGCTGGGCCCGGACTGGGACGAGTCGGAGGCGCTGCGCCGCCTCGCGGCGGTTCCCGGCCGCGGCATCGGGGAGGCGCTGCTGGACCAGCGCAACCTCGCCGGGATCGGCAACGTGTACGCGAACGAGCTGTGCTTCATGGCCGGGGTCTCCCCGTGGACGCCGGTCGCGGAGGTCGGTGAGCTGCCGCGCGTGCTGCGCGCCGCCCACCACCTGCTGCTCGCGAACAAGCTGCGCCACGGCCACGTGACGACGGGCGACGCCCGGCAGGACCGCAGGCACTGGGTCTACGGCCGCGTCCACCGGCCCTGCCGCCGCTGCGGCGCGCCCGTGCGCCAGGCCCGCCTCGGCGAGCCCCCGCAGGACCGCGTCGTGTACTGGTGCCCGCGCTGCCAGCCCGGCCCGACGCCGGGCGGCGCGACACCGGCGGGCGGCGCCTGACACTCGATCGGGGGCGGGAAACGGCGGCGTTCCGGGGTGCGCGCTTTCGGCGGATCGGACGCTCAGCGGTGCGTGATATAGCTGGCGACATGTACGAATCCATGATCGCAACGCTGGTCCGCATCCCGGGCCACGCCGGTGACGAGATCGAGGCCTACGTGGCCCGTCCCGAGGCGGAGTTCCGCCGCGGCGGGGTCGTCGTCATCCACCACATGCCCGGCTGGGACCGCGGCTCGAAGGAGATCACCCGCCGGTTCGCCGAGCTGGGCTACGACGCCGTCTGCCCGAACCTGTACACGCGTGAGGCCCCGGGCGCGTCCCCGGACGACGCGGCCGCGGTCGCGCGCGCCCAGGGCGGCGTGCCGGACGACCGGCTGATCGGCGACGTCGCGGCCGCGGCCGCGTACCTGCGGGCGCTGCCCACGTCGAACGGCAAGGTCGGCGTGATCGGCTACTGCTCGGGCGGACGCCAGTCCGTGCTCGCGGCCTGCAACACCGACGTCGACGCCGCCGTGGACTGCTACGGCGCGTTCGTCACCGGGGAGGTGCCGACGGAGTTCCCGCTCAAGATCACGAACCTGGTCGACCAGCTGCCGAACCTGGGCGCACCGCTGCTCGGCCTGTTCGGCGCCGAGGACCGCTATCCGAGCCCGGAGCAGGTGGACGAGCTCGAGCGGATCCTGACCGCCGAGGGCAAGCCGTTCGAGTTCCACCGCTACGAGGGCGCCGGGCACGCGTTCTTCGCCAATGAGCGTCCGAGCTACAACGTGGCCGCGGCGAACGACGGTTGGGAGCGCATCGAGCGCTTCTTCGGCGCCTACCTGGGAGCCTGAGCATGTGCACCTACACGACGGTGCACGCCGACATGGACGGCAGCGCGAAGGGGCCGGGCAGCGCCTGGTTCCACGCGGGCCGCGCGACCGTGTACTTCGACCACCCCGTGCACGCCATGGCGGAGCACACCCTCAATATCGACCTCACCGACCCGGACGGTGACCCGGCCCGCCGGGTCGCCCTGGAGCTGACCGCGGAGTCGGCGCGGGCACTGGTCGCCGCGATCCAGGAGGCGCTGGCCGCCGTCCCGGACGAACTCAAGGTCTGAGCACGGAAATTGCACGGAAATTGAGGTGCGGGACGAGTCCGGCTGCTGCCAGACTCGTCTCGTACCGAGCGCCCCACCAGTAACGGGAGCGCACCGGGCGACTGACCGACCAACTGACCATTCGACTGTTCGACGAACCGAGGGGAGCCGGGCCATGCGTGACCACAACGCCGCTGTCGCGGGCCCCCTTTCGCGGTTCGAGGTGATCCTGGTGTCCCGGGCCCTCCGGTGCCGGCTGCGCGGCCGGAACCGGAAAGCCGCGGTGCGCGCCTGACGTCGCGGAGTCTTTCGGCTCCCTCGTTCGACACAGACTCTTTCGCGCCGCCGCGGGGTAATCGCGCCTTCCTTGCCGGGATCACCCTGAAAGGCCTTCGGCCGTGCGTACCACCCTTCCCTTCAACAACCCTGCCCTGCCCGCTGTCGTGGACACCGCCCTGTCGCGTGTCCGGAACCTGGGCATCCTCGCGCATGTCGACGCCGGGAAGACGACCGCCACCGAGCGGATCCTCTTCGCCACCGGCGCCACCCACAAGCGCGGCGAGGTCCACGACGGCACCACCGTCACCGACTTCGACCCGCAGGAACGCGACCGCGGCATCACGATCTTCGCCGCGGCCGTGAGCTGCGCGTGGGACGGGCACCGGATCAACCTGATCGACACCCCTGGCCACGTCGACTTCGCCGACGAGGTCGAGCGTGCGCTGCGCGTGCTCGACGGAGCGGTCGCCGTCTTCGACGCGGTCGCGGGCGTCGAGCCGCAGAGCGAGGCGGTGTGGCGCCAGGCGGACCGGCACGGCGTGCCGCGTCTCGCCTTCGTCAACAAGCTCGACCGCGCCGGGGCGGACCTGGACGCGGCCGTGGACTCGATCCGGGCCCGGCTGCACACCGTTCCGCTCGTCGTGCAACTGCCGATCGGCGCGGAGGAGCACTTCGCCGGCGTCGTGGACCTGGTCGCGCTGCGCGCGCTGACCTGGCCCGACCCGGTGTCGGGCCTGCACGTGGAGGAGATTCCGCACGAGTTGCGGGATGAGGCGCTGCGCAGGCGCCGACTGCTGGAAGAAGCGGTCGCGGAGCTGCATCCGCGAGCGCTGGACGAGTTCTGCGCCGACGGCCGACTGGGCGACCAGTCGCTTGCCGCGGCGCTCCGAGACCTGACCTGCACCGGAGAGGGGGTGGTGGTGCTATGTGGATCCGCCTATCGCAATCGTGGGATCGAGCCACTGCTGGACGCGGTGGTCTCGTACCTGCCTTCGCCGTTGGACGTCCCTCCGGCGAGGGCGATGTCGGCCCGGACGTCTCGTGACGGCGCGTCGGGTGACGGTGCGTCGGGTGACGGTGCGTCGGGTGACGCGGGCGAGGACGACGGCGTCGTCGAGCGCGCCGCCGACCCCGGCGCGCCGCTGGCGGCCCTGGTCTTCAAGGTCGCCCAGTCGCCGACCGGGCGGCTGACCTTCCTGCGCCTGTACGCGGGGACGCTCCGCAAGGGCGACTCGGTCCTGGACGCCGGGACCGGCCGCACCGAGCGGGTGGGCCGCATCCTGCGGGTGCAGGCGGACCGGCACGCGGACGTCGAGACGGCCGTGGCCGGCGACATCGTCGCCGTGATCGGCCCGAAGGCCGCCCGTGCGGGCGCGACGTTGTGCGCGCCGGGCGCGCCGCTGCTGCTGGAACCGCCGGGGACGGCGGAACCGGTGGTGTCGGTCGCGGTCGAGCCCGTGCGCGGTTCGGACTCCGAGCGTCTGACGGGCCTGCTGGCCCGGCTGGCCGAGGAGGACCCGTCGCTCTCGGTGCGGACCGATCCGGAGACGGGTCAGACCGTGCTGTCCGGCATGGGCGAGCTGCATCTGGAGGTGGCCGTGGAGAAGCTGCGCCGCGTCGACGCGTTGGAGCTGCGGGTCGGCCGTCCCCAGGTCGGCTACCGCGAGACGGTGCTGCGCGGGGTGTCCGGTGTGGTGTTCCGGCACGTCAAGCAGGACGGCGGCTCGGGCCAGTTCGCCCAGGTCGTCCTCGACGTCGAGCCGCTGACGACGCAGCCCGGCAGGCACGGCGCAGGCGATGACTTCGTGTTCGCCTCCACTGTCACCGGCGGCCGGGTGCCGCAGGAGTGGATCCGTGCGGTCGAGGTCGGCTGCCGGGAGGCGCTGGCCGAGGGCCCCCTCGGCGGGCACCGGGTGACCGGCGTGAAGGTCACCCTCACGGACGGGGCCACGCACGTGAAGGACTCCTCGGATCTGGCCTTCCGGACGGCGGGCCGGCTGGCGCTGCGTCAGGCGCTGCGCTCCTGCACGATGGTGCTGCTGGAGCCGGTGGCGGAGGTCGCGGTGACGGTGCCCGAGGAGGCCGTGGGCGCGGTTCTCGGCGATCTGGCGGCGCGTCGCGGTCGGATCTCCGACCAGACGACACGCGGCGCGACCAGCACCGTCTCCGCGACGGTGCCGCTCGCGGAGCTGTTCGGCTACGCGACACGACTGCGCAGCCGGACACAGGGACGGGGCACGTTCACCGCCCGTCCGGCGGGGTTCGCCCCGGCGTAGTCCGCAGCGTGCAAAGGCGTCCAGACCGAGGTCCGGGTCGGCGTCCGGACCGGGTCCGGATCGGCCGATTCCGGACCCCGACCCGGAGGCGTTCGAGCGTGACTCAAGAACCACTGGGCCGCGGCCACCGGATGATGCATGATCGTCATCTGGCGGACGTCTCCGCGCAAGTGGCCCGTCTTCCAGGGTGGGGACAGGCCACTTGCGCGATCAGTAGTTGAAGCATCACTGCTCGCAACCGGGGCCATCCCTCTGATATGAGTGGTGCATGACACCGGCAGCATGTTTTAGCGAACGGGCGCTCGAAACCCTGGGACTGACGTCGTACTCCTCGCGCGCCTATGTCGCTCTGGCCCGGCTCCCGCAGGCGACGGCCCCCGATCTGGCCGACGCCACCCGCGTTCCGCGCCAGCGCATCTACGACGTTCTGGGCTCGCTGATCGACCAGGGGCTCGTCGCGAAGACCCCCGGCAAACCCGCCGCGTACCGGGCGATCGACCCGGCCAACGCCGCGGCCGCCCTGATGCGCCTCCACCGCGACAGCCTGGCCCGGCTGGAGGTCGTCGCGACCGACCTGGTCGCCGAGCTGCGCACCGACTGGCTCACCGCCCGCAACGGGCACCGGCCGTGCACCCGCCGCCTCGAGCGCAGCGGCGTCGCGCGCATGGACCACTGGCGCGAGTACGCCCAGCACTCGGTGCTGGCCACGGCCCGTCCGCCGTTCGACGGCCTGGGCGACGAGGGCTGGGTCCACCGCG
Source organism: Streptacidiphilus melanogenes (assembly GCF_000787835.1). Classification (GTDB taxonomy): domain Bacteria; phylum Actinomycetota; class Actinomycetes; order Streptomycetales; family Streptomycetaceae; genus Streptacidiphilus; species Streptacidiphilus melanogenes. The sequence goes on along the minus strand of NZ_BBPP01000008.1, from coordinate 236,059 downwards.
TCCAGACCATCACCCGCGGCGGCGGCACCGTGCGCTGTGTCTACCACGCCGACCTGCTGAGCAACCCTCAGCTGGTGGCGCGGGCGGCGCGGTTCGCGGCGGCCGGCGAGGAGGCACGCGTGACGGCGGCGGTGGAGACCCGCATGATCCTCACCGACCGCGAGCGCGCGCTGCTGACGCTGCCTTCGGCCGACCCGGACCCGAGCGCCCTGCCCGGGCCGGTGCTGATGGTCGACGACGTGCACACCGTGGCCGAGCTGGAGGAGAACTTCGACCGGCTCTGGGCTCGCGCGACACCCTTCAGCTCGGCAGCCTGAGCGGCTGGGCGTGCGGGGAGACGAACCCTCACGCTGAAGCTCAGCTTGACGGTTGATCCCGGACTGCCGCCGGGGCGGCCTCACCCACCCACTCCGGCAGCGGCTCACGGCGTGACATCCACTCCGCCGGGACCGCGCCCAGACCGGTCCGCGCGGCGACCACCCCACCCGTGATCGCGCAGGTCGTGTCGACATCCCCGAGCCCCGCCGCTGTCGACCACAGCGCGCCGGGAAGGTCGTCCAGGTGCTGCGCCGCCGACCAGAGGGCGAACGGCACGGTGTCGCCCGCACGGACCGCCTGTCCCCTGCCGAGCACG